>NZ_RBKU01000001.1:0-1332146 GCF_003633615.1 Mucilaginibacter gracilis
CAATCAGGGTCCGGGCTTGCATTGATCAGCGGCTCCATTTCCCCCTTGTAAATCATATTCATCATTGAAGTCGCAAATTTTCGGGCGCCCTGGATCTTTTTAAATGCAACAGAATCTGCGATTATCAAAGCAAAACCGGGGTCCTGTGTACTTTTGGTAAACTGGATCACAAAACTGTAATCATCTTCATAAAGCGGTGCTTTTAATGTTTTGATATATGCATTCCCCGCTAACTCAGCCCCTGGTTTATCTCCGGCCTGTGTCGCCATCATCGCCATTCTTTTTAGGAAAGCAGCATCACGGTTGCCTTTGATATATTCATCCAGCATGGCGCTGTATTTAACACCCGGTTCGGTAAGGTCGGCATCCTCCGCCGTAACATCAGGTACGTTCGTATTAGCATCCGGATTCAGCTTGCTATGGATTTTCCTTAGTTCTACGAACGGTATTTTAACAACCGACCGATCATAAGTCATCAGGCCATTCTGTTCCCCTTCCACATCAAAGGGTTGGGTGTAGATACTACCAGATAAGCCTTCTGATTGGAATATTTGCAGGTGCTGCTGCATGATGGTATATTTTGCGTTTAACGCAGCTGGCTTTTCCTGGATATAACCCATGAACTGCCTGTTTGCCATTGGTGATCGGGTATGAATACCCCGATACCGCCGAACTCACCACAAACCTGTGCCTTACCGGGTTGTTTGACGCTCATCATAGGGTCGGGATAAGCATGTACATCAGTCATATCCGCGTTTACATAAGCGTTAGGACTTGGTGAGCGCAGTTGGCCGTTCACATACAAGAGTTCTCCTGTATGGCCGTTAACGATACGGCTGGATCTGCTTCTTTCATTTCTTTGGTCAGCCTTCCTGATCGTATTGTCCCCATTTTTCATTGAACAGCACCCACGTGGTAATGCATGGGTAGTTACGCAATTGCTGCATTTCTTCGTGCATCCCTCTTTCGAACTCCTGTTTGCTGCCTTCAGGCAGTTCTTGATTAGGGTTTACCATATCCTGCCAAACCAGCATACCCAATTTGTCCGCCCAATAGTACCACCTTGCAGGTTCAACTTTGATATGTTTCCTGATTGTATTAAAGCCCATGGCTTTAATAGCTTTGATATCAAAGGCTAATGCTTCGTCGGTAGGCGCGGTATACAAGCCATCCGGCCAAAGCCTTGGTCCAGTGTACCCAAATTGAAGTAGGGTTTGTTATTTAGACAAATCCGGTCTATTCCTTTTTCATCTTTGGCTACACTTATTTTACGCATACCAAAATAGCTTTTAACTTCATCAGCGCCTAATCTAGTGTTATGTTAATCGTGTAATGACGGATAAAGTCTTTTCAGTTTTATTCGCGCATCTTTATTTTCGAACTGCCAGTTAATTTTGCTGTTCTTATTATTTCTGTTGTGTTCCATGCCGCACCTCTTCATTGATCTTCAGCATTGTTGAAATATGCCTGTTTAGGCATTGCCCATTCAATACATGCAATTCTATCTCGGCCATATTGAGCCAGCTTCCATGCTTGGGCGTATAAACAAACTCAAACCTATCCCATAGCCTTTTGGCTTCGGCTGGTTCAATGTCTCGTAAAATGCAGAGGCCGAATGGGTTTTTAAAATTGTCCATTACTAAAGTTATTTTTTTCGCTGTCGGGTACCATTCATCTGCTATTTCTTTTTACGAATAAAGCCCAGTCCTTTTTGGTTTTAAACGCCGTAATTTCTACAAAGCGCTTGCCCTCAAAGGCTCGTTGGCCATAAATATATTGACTACCCCATGCTTATGTACTCGTAATCTACTCTTGCCTCCTGGCCAGGCTTCATGGCTTGAGAGGGCTGCCCTTCTTCTATCAATTGTTTTGGCGACTCATCCATACATACAACCGGAAATCCTCATCATAAGGTTTTTGTATACATCCAATACCGCGTTCCATATTGGCTACAAATTCGCTGCTTTTTTCCGGTGGTATTACCAGCCCTTACTTTCCAAGGCTTAAGTTCGTTTTTTTAAGCACACTTCTTACTGTTACATGCGAAATAACTTTCTACATATTCCAACTCTACCATTTTATCGGCGAGTAGCCTTAATGACCATTTAGCAAACCCCTCAGGCGGCTCGCTGCAACACAAGGCAACCAGCTTCGCTTCTACATCGCCATCTGATTTTGTTTCATAAACACGGCTGGTGGGGCGACGATCTAAAACCACCTTCAAAACCCCTTCAATAAACTTTTTCTTCACCCGGTCTATCGTTCGCATCCCTACTTTCAGGACTTTGCTGATCTGTTCATTTGTTATTTTCTCCGCATATTTCCCCTTCATCACAATTCAATAGTATATAGGCTGTCCGGAATGTTTGAGAACTATGGGAGCCCTTGTTGATTATCGAGTATAACTCTCCAACCTCCTCTTTTGTAAGTTTTATCGTATAAACGTACCATCTGTAATTTGTTTTACAAATATACGCTTTTATACGTCATATTATATTAACTTAACACTAGCAGTAAAGGTGTACAGATAGGGATTCGTGGATATACCAATGATATTGACCCCTCTTGCTTGCGCCGAAATGGTGTGGTCTCATTCATCATAATCTCCAGGCAACCTACATCGTAAGCGTTTATCATCAAAAACTGCATAGTGGTATCGGCATGACACCGTTTGCCAAATATATGCATGGCATAATCGGGAATGACCAGCAGATCGGCATTGGACAAAGCGATCCAATTGAAAATGAGCTGAAGTTAAAGCTGGACTTTATGCCGTTCGTGGAAAGGGACGGTGCAGCGTTATGGTGTGCAAATTGACCATATCAATTATTACCATGATGTGCTGCGCAAATGGGTGCATGCTTATGAAGACCCGAATGCCAGGCCACGGATACTGCGGAAGTTTGCCTTTAAGCAAGACCCGCGCGACATCAGCGCAATCTACTTTTGGAACCTGACCTGGAACAATACTTTATGATACCGTACCGGAATACCGGGCATCCGGCAATGACTATTTGGGAACATAAACGGATTATCCGAGACCTGAATGCTCAAGGTATCATGACTGTTAATGAAGATATCATCTTTGATGCATACGACCGCTTAAAAAGAATTGAAGATAATGCAGCTACGTTGACAGCGGTAGCCAAAAGACAAAGGAACCGGGCACGCAAACAGCAGGCGGTAAAGAAAAGCGTGCGTAACCAGTTCAGTGAGGAGGAACCGGAGCCAGTTGAAACCGAATTCAAGTATGACCCTACTATAATCTATCTCCCATTTGAAGACTTAGAACATGATCCTTTTAACCGAAACAAATCCTACAGCTAATGTAAAACATGAACAAGACGAACGTATTGAATATATCCTGTCCGACAGGTGGATAGGTTACCCCAGGGCTAAAAATATATTGCAGACGATGGAAGACCTGATGCACCATCCCCGGACCTTCAGGATGCCAAATATGCTGCTGGTTGCGCCAACCAATAATGGCAAGACCCTATTGCTGCAAAAGTTCTTTGACGCTTATAAACCGGTGATCACGCCGGAAACCAAGCAGATCACTATACCGGTATTGTATGTACAGGCACCGCCGACACCCAACGAAAAGGCGTTTTACGCCAACATCCTTTGCGCTTTGAATGCACCCTTTTCGCCGAATGGCAGCAACGCCATGCTCCAGTTACAGGTCATCCGAATCCTGAAAAAAGTAGAAACCAAGATCCTTATTATTGACGAGATACATCATATCCTCGCAGGCGCTTACCTGAGCCAAAGGGCATTCCTTAACCTGATCAAATACTTATCCAACGAGTTACAGATCGTTATTATCGGTTCAGGCATACGCGACGCGTTTAGCGCTATTAATACAGATAAGCAACTGGCTAACCGTTTTGAACCCGCCGTACTGCCGACCTGGAAACCTGACGGTGAATACTTCCGGCTATTGAGCAGCTTCGAGGCCATGTTCCCGCTAAAAGAACGTTCTAACCTGACCAAAGAAGAGATCGCTATAAAAATACTAAGTATGTCGGGCGGCACCATCGGTGAGATATCGACCATCCTGAAAAAAGCTGCGGTATTGGCGATAAAAAGTGGCAAAGAATGTATCGACCTTTCCCTGCTAACCAAGATCAATTATGTCGGTCCCGCCAACCGGCAGCGCCAATATGAAAGTATGTTGTTATGAGCTTTTCTGTATTCAGCGATAAAAGCCAGTTATTGCCAGCTTTTACAAAACCCTATCCTGATGAAGTATTGAGCAGTTGGCTCACCCGGCTTTCTTTCGATCACGGCCTGACCCAGGCCAGGCTTTTAAAAACGTTATTGACCCGCCGGGAAACCAACAACTGGAATGTTGACCGTTCCTTTAACAAGGAATATATTGAAACATTGGCAGCCTGCACTAATTGCGCAGCCAGCGAGATCAGCAATACCACGTTGCAATATTACGACGGCAAACTTTATGAACCCAAATCAGATGAGATCATACCGGGAATATGGACTCATAAACGATACATCTCCAAAGGACGCCTGTATGATAACGGCAACAGCGAGTTTGGGTTACTCTATTGTCCCGGCTGCTTTAAGGCGTCAGATAAGCCCGTCTACTTTAAAAAACAATGGCGGCTGGCTGTTTCTTTCGTTTGTCCGGATTGCGGTTGTTACCTGAGAGAAACATGCCCGCATTGTAAATCCGGTGGCACTATACATTGCGAGGCATTAGCTAAAGCGATAGATAAAACAGTTGATGAATATTTGTTGACCTGTCACGAATGCGGCGGAAATATCAGCGAAGTTGACTCTGAAAAAGCGCCGGCTCATCTCGTCCGTATGCAAAAAGCTATTTACCAGATCATGGAACGAGGCAACGGAGAAATATCTTCCGTTAGCTACTTCAGCGTGTTGTATCAAATGGTTTGCCTGCTGCTCAGCCGGACTAAAGAAAACAAGCTTCTCGGCTTTATCAAAGACGTGTACGGCCGTCACAGCGTGCCGGAATTGAATCGTCATGAGCACCGGCAGGAGATTCACGAGATACAGATCAAACAGCGGGCAAACCTGTTTTATATGGCCTTTTGGCTACTGGAGAACTGGCCGCACCGCTTTACCAATCTTTGCAATAAACACAGTTTGAAAAACCTTGATGTCCTGGCCTACTTCAGAGGCTGCCCCGGATGGTTCTTGGAAACGATGCTTGAAAACGCTGAATGCCCCAATCGTAACCTTGCACCGGATCACTTTGAAATTGAGGAGTTGGATAAATATACCGTCAGAATGAAAGATGAGCGAATCAATAGGTTCCTTTATGACTTTGACCCGGACGATAACTTCTACTATTACGATAATAATATCAACTCGATGGATCACGGCAGCCACAATTGTTGGCGCAGCAAAATTATCTTTAAGCAGCTACAAGAAATAGAGAGTTGGTATTACTAATAACAACAGTGATATCCGATACCAAACTGTAACATACACTTGGCACAAAAGTGTAACATTATCTCAGCGTATTAACAAAAAAAAAGTTAAAATTTCATTAGAATAGCAAACAAGTCAGCATACCTAATTTGATGCGTAGCTCTTTCAAGGCATTACTTACCTGATTTTTTACTGTTTTTTCAGAAATAGATAACTTTTGCGCAATTTCTTTCCTTGAAAGCTGATGTTTTCTACTCAATTCAAATACTTCGCGCATTTTTTGGGGCAAAAGAGCGATCTCTTTTTCAATTAGCTTAACAAAATCCCTTTCTCTAACCATATAATCTGCCTGAATAGGCTCATCGTTCATAAATTTTTGAAAAGACTCCGCATAGTTTGCTCTTACTTTCTTATGATCGAGTAAATTAAAAAACTTATATCTTACTGCACTATATAAATAAGACGATAAAGAGGTTTGAAACGAAATGGCATGGCGTTTATCCCAAAGATAAAAGAAAACCTCTTGAACAATGTCTTCTGCCTCGCTTTCATCTTTGGTGATCTTACAGGCATAAATATATAGCAGGCCCTGGTAGCGGTCATAAATTTCAGTATACGCACTTTGACTATCATCCTTTAATAAGGATATCAATTCCTGTTCCGTTTGCGATTCAAAATTTGCCACCTTTATTTTAAATAACGAATATAACGATAAATTAACGTTATTCATTCCTTTCAGTTACTTAGAAAACATACAATTAATCTATAATTCCATAGATACTATAGATTAATTATTGCTTTAGCCTTAAGAAGATTGGTGTTTTTGAAATCTGTAGCTTGGAGTGCACAAAAGGCGGAACAAGTGTAAATTTTACGATTTGCCTGTCTTTTTTTTCGATAATAACTAACTGTTAATCTGATAGATAAGAGCAGCTATTTCATTAAGTAGAGTGGTTTGATATTCGTTTCCGTCGAAACGTATTTTTTTACAAAAAATCGAACCATATCTGCCAAAACAGGTTCCTGACTGAATAAATTCAAAATAACTTAAAGGGCACCCCCATTTTCCGGAATATTTCCGGTACGCGCCATCCCACCCTTAATAACGAGAATAGGGAACGTTCCCCAAAAATGAAACCGCTCCCACCTACTTAATTTAAAGAATTGATATCCAAAACATTATCCCATTTGTAACTTGGGGTCGATAAACCAATTTTCTTAACCTTAACAAAAAACACATGAAAAACTTCTTCAAAAAAAGCATGTTGCTAATTCTCGTATTAACTTGTTTTTCGATGGTAGCATCGGCAACGGATATCTATGCACGGATAGAGATCGAGAACTACAGCCACCTCGTTTATGGCCCTTATTATGATCAATGGGATGAAGGTACAGGCGATCTGGTTGTCCGGTTTTATTCTGATGCGGCGTGCACTACGCCCTACACCCTAACAGCACCGCTTACCGTTTACATCAAATCCTCGTTTGAGGAAAGTTATAACTATACGCTAACCGGCTGGGGAGATACGGGTGAGTGGACCGTGACAGCATCTGCCGGAGATAACCATATTTCAGCAGGTGATGGATACGCGCTGTTCCAGCACCATACGACTTCCTGGCCCACTACTTATTATCCAGGTGAAAATGATAATGATAATATTTTCATCGTGGAGTCTCCGGGAGATGGTTCTTACACCGAGGAGGCAACCGTTAAAAATTATTGATCGATCCAGCCCCGGAAGCCATACCAATGAACAAGAGGCTGTCTCAAAAGTGAGGCAGCCTCTTGTTATTTTAGAGTGATTTTTGTTAACTTAAAGGCATGGGAGCGAAAGTAGTTTTTAAGCCATATGACCCTGACCAGTTAACATTTTTACCGTATAAACTGGAGGAGTTAGTACCTGAGGGCCACCCGGTACGCATAGTCAAACAAGTAGTTGACTTGATAGACGTTAAACCGATCAACCGCAAGTATAAAGGCGGCGGGGCATCAAGCTTCCATCCGCGGCTGATGCTGAAACTGCTGGTGTATGGTTACCTGACCAATACCTATTCATCAAGAAAGCTGGAAGACCAGGCGGCACAGAACGTCCACTTTATGTGGCTGTTGGGGATGAAGAAGCCCGATCACAATACCATAAACCGTTTCCGGAGCGAAAAGCTGTCGGGTATCTTAAAGCAGATCTTCTCTCAGATTGTACTGCTGTTGGCAGAACAGGGTATCGTTTCGCTTAAAGAGACTGTGTTTACCGATGGCACCAAGATCGAATCGGTGGCGAACAAATACACCTTTGTATGGGGCAAAAGCATCAAGAACAGTAAAGAGAAGATCAAAAGCCAGCTGGATGAACTATGGAAGTACGCGCAAGGCCTTGCGGCAGAAGAACTAAAAGATACCACGCCAATATCTTTTGAAGAGATCAACCCTGAAAAAGTAAAAGAAACCATAGCTAAGATCGATGCCGCTTTGAACGACAAGGAAGAAGTAAGCAAGCAGGTCAAACAAAAGCTGAACTATGCCAGAAAGAACTGGCCTGCAAACCTGGAACGTTATGACCAGCAGGAAAAGCAGTTAGGTATCCGTAACAGCTTTTCAAAGACCGACCCGGATGCGACTTTTATGCGGATGAAGGAAGACCACATGCTGAACGGGCAGCTTAAACCTGGATATAACCTACAAATATCCACACAAGATCAGTTCATCCTTAACTACAGCCTGCATCAAACCTCTACCGATTATCAGACCCTGCCATCTCACATAGACCAATACGAAGCACTATACAACACACTTCCCCAAGCAGTTGTGGCCGATGCCGGCTACGGTTCAGACGAGAACTACGGCATCTTACAGCAAAAAGGCATCGAAGCCTATATCAAGTACAATACGTTCGACAAAGAACAAAAGGAAGGCATCAAAGCGTTCAGTAATGACAGCCTGCATTACAACGAAGGGGAAAACTACCTGACCTGCCCGATGGGCCAGCGGATGGCACATATCGGTGATGGTCAAAGAATAACCACATCGGGCCATGTACAGCTGATCAGCCGTTACCAGGCAAAGAATTGTAATAACTGCCCCATGCGTGGCGTATGCCATAGCGGGCAGGGCAACCGGATCGTTGAGGTGAACCATTCCCTGAGAAAACACAAGCAGGAAGCAAAGGAAAGATTAAATACAGAACAGGGCATCAAATACCGAAAGCGAAGGCCTGCCGATGTGGAACCGGTATTTGCCCAACTGAAGCATAATCATGGCTTCAGGCGCTTTCTGCTGAAAGGCATGTCCAAAACCGAGGTCGAAATAGGCCTGTTATCCATCGCTCATAACCTCAGAAAGTGGAAAGCCTGAGGCTTTTCGCCCCCTTTTTCCAAAAAACGCTCTTAGAATCGATCAGAAACGAAATATCTGCACAATAGAGCTTCAGCCCCTAATAGCACAATCCAAATATATTCCATAAAAAAACCGCCTCATAATTGCTTATGAGACGGCCTCTTTTATTGATAACGAGCCCATAAGAATAATAAAGCACCGTATTGGTAACGGCCTCCCAAAATAAAACCGCTCCCAGGCAGATTCATGATTGGCAAAAAAATATCCCAGGGCACGATGTTTACGTTTGATCTGCACAGGCATACTTTGCGGCGCTTCACTGAAAATATCAATTATTCAGAACCATTATATGCAGACTATAACGCAAACCATGTAGCTGCCCGGAAGTAAGAACGGCCATTTCACTTTCTCCCTGATCACTTACTTGTTCTTTTTACGGGGCTTTGCACACAACCTTGCCCCGATACTGATACCCACACCTGAAAAAACCGTTCCCCTGCCTACCTTGCTTATGGACACAATATTTCAACCTTGATCAACTGCATCAAAACATCCCGGATTGCGGCGCTCACCTGACCGAAACAACACCGCCTAAACCAACTCTTTCTCCGGCTTCGCTTTCGATCAAGACGCTGATGGTGCGTTCCCCTTTAATTGCCGGGACACTTATCGTTATGTCAGCACCCGCACCAGTATTTTTATAAAACAGGCGTTTGCTATCTAAATAAACTTCGGCTTTACCAGTCAGTTTTTTCAATACCAACTGGCATCCCTTTTCCTGTTGTTCTGTATAGGGGGTAAAGGTGGTCCTGTAAATCACAAAACTACCATCAGTTAGCGTTTGTAACTGCCCTGGCTTTACCGGCGCCCAGCTATTCATATCGTTAGCCGCAATTTGTTGATTCGCGTCGGGCTTAGTTTTACTTACGGGCGATATCCTCCAGTCATCCAATACCATATCCGGCTGCGTAACGGACACAAAAGCAACACTTGCTTTTGGCCTTACGCCTATGGTGACCCTGGCGGGCCTCAAACCTGGTGAGCTTGCCGTCAAAACCAGGGTCCGGTCAGCATTAGCGCGGCTTTGCAGAATAACTTGGGCCAAGCCATTATACAAGCTACGTTTACTGCCTTTATCTGGCTCATGGGAATTCGGATCGCCGTTACCCAGGCCAATAATATCCCCCGGTCCGGTCAGCTCGAACTCAATAGGCAGGTTGGCGGTAGGCACCGGCCTCCCGCTCCGGTCTATTGCCTGTACCGTAACCGGTATGGCATCCCAGCCATCACCTTGTATATCAGCCCTATCGGTAGTTAACCGAATACTGACCGGTTCACCTGTAGTTTCTACTTTAAAGTGCGAAACTTCCTTGCCACCCCGAGAACCAATGGCTTCTAAAATACCGGGATAATACGGCACCTCCCAGCTGTTCATTTCGTATCGATCTACCTTTTGCTCACTAACTACTTTTCCGTTCAATACTAATTTCACGGTTTCGGCATTGCTCTCAGCCATAACGTGGATAGGTTTACCGATCATAGCTGCCGGCCAGTTCCAGTGCGGTTCTATATGCAGAACAGGTTTATCATTTACCCATTGGGCCTGGTGTATATAAAATGCTGTTTTAGGAAAACCACAGGCGTCCATAATACCAAAGTTTGAACCTGCAGTTGGCCAGTTATAGGGTGTTGGCTCGCCACGGTAATCAAAGCCGGTCCAAACAAAACACCCGGCCAAATACGGGCGTTCAGCAATTGCTTTCCAGGATACACGGTGCGTTGCGCCCCAGCCCGGAGCCTGAGTATCGTAAGAATCCAAAGTATGCCGGGCCTTATCTGTGATATATACCCCACGCTGCATTAATCCCGATACATCTTCCGAACTCGTCAAAGATAGCGTAGGATGCTCCCTGTGAAATTGATCGTAGCTACCCTGCTGATAATTAAAGCCTACAACATCGACTGCCTGAGACACATTCACCGGGGCGAATAAACCACCGTTCATAGCTGCCGTGACCGGGCGCGAGGTATCCAGCTTTTTAACTTCAGCGCTCAGGCGGCGCACCATTTCATACCCTATTTCGGTACCCTGCATAGGTTCCTCGTTAAATACCGACCAAAGTATGATACTGGGGTGGTTCCTGTCCCGCCTAACCATCCACCGCAACTGCGATATATATTCAGGCGAAGAATTAAAATTCCGGTTTTCGTCCATCACCATGATCCCTAACCTGTCACAGGCATCCAAAAACTCAGCCGATGGCGGGTTATGCGCGCAGCGATAGGCGTTAACACCCATTTCTTTCAGCTTACGCAGCCTGAACTCCCAAATGGAGCCAGGCACCGCCACACCAACACCGGCTGCATCCTGGTGGTTACATACCCCTTTTATTTTCAGGCGCTTTTCATTCAGATAAAAACCCGAATCGGCAGTAAATCTAAGAGTGCGGAAACCACAAGAGGTCACCAAGGAATCAGTTGTGATCCCATCCAGTTTAACCAAGGTTACTACGTTGTATAGGACTGGGTTATCCGGTGACCATAATCCGGGATGGCTTACCTGAAGCGCGATGTTAGCTACCGATCTATCAAGCGGGGCAATCATGGCCGATGTATTACCCGAGGTAATTTTCTGACCTCTTTGATCAAATACGCTAATCTCGATACCTGCTGTTAATGGTAATTTACCGGAGTTTTCTAAAGTGATTTCGGCAGGTATATCCCAGCTCCCCTGGGCGTTCTTTACAGGATGTGCATATACACCATCGGTAATAATGTGTGCCGGCGCGTGTTTGACCAACCAGGTATGCCGGTAAATACCTGCCCCCTCGTACCACCAGCCTTCCTGATCAACAGCGTTTACCTGTACAGCCACCGTGTTTATTTCATCGCCATATTTGGCTAATGCTGTTATATCAATATAAAACGAAGTATAACCACTCCAGTTACGGTGCACTACTGTACCGTTTATCCAAACCGTACAGTGCGTAGCCACGCCATCAAATTGTAATTCTAAATGCTTACCCCTATCATCGGTATTCAATTTAAAATATCGGCGGTACCAGCCCATACCCCGCATACGGTAACCTTGCGAAATATTTTCATTTTGGTCAAAAGATGTTTCAACCGACCAGTCGTGCGGCAAGGTCACTTTTCGCCAGCTTCGGTCATCGTAACCCGGCGCGGCAGGCCCGGGTGCATTACCGGCCTTCGCATTCATATAGCTCTCACTGTGCCCTTTGATAACCGGGAAAGCAATATCGCCCATATGAAACAGCCAGCCTTGATCCAATGATAATTTTTGATAATTGTTAGCGGGATGCTGCGCTGCTGCCGCAAATGAAAGCGATAGCAGTAAAAACACCAGTTTGTAGGCAGACTGTTTCATAAAAAATATCTTATTTCGTTGCAGGGCTTAACCGACCATGACCGCACTATGTTACGCAACATCGGCCTTGAATTCATTTTCAAAAGTGCCCAGTCTTTTTGCCCCCACAGATCCCGCACCGCATAATCACCTTTGATACCAAGATAGATAGCAGTATTTTTGATCTATGGGTTTATGGATTGACCAAGCCCAGGTTAAATAATTACTTGATCACCGGTGTGGCCCCGTCATCTAAAACGACATAGCCGGATGGTTTAACATTCGTTTCAAGCTTTTTATCAACCTCGCTGTAGTGGTTATTATGGATCAGTACATTTGAGGTATTGCTACCGCTACCACCCAGCATAACAGCTGTTTTGGCGATAGAAAAACTATTATCCTCGATAATAACATCGTTAACGGCAAAGGGATTACCCCCCGGCGATGTGCGGATGTAGGAGTATTGGCTTAACCGGTTACGCCTGATGATCGTCCCGATACTTAAACCCGTGCCGCCAGCACCGATCAAGGTAATACTCTGATAACCCGAGTGCCCTCGATCATCGATCCCCCACCAGTGGCTATAATTGCCCTCTTTAAATTCGCAGTTCACGATATCGATATACCAGTTGGGCTGCTTTCCATGGTACAATAAGGAGCCACGGCCAACAATACCGTTACAACGGTTCATTTTCAAACCCGATATCACAGCATTAACAGTAGATCCATAAAACTGGTAAGCTCCGGCATCTGTAACTGAGTTATTGACAAACGCAAAATTATGCCTAACGGTAGTCACGCTTAAAATAGATGTAGCATCGGGCGTGACCACCCAGGGATGATCAACTTGAATCGTGTCCTGCCCATGCTTTACAATCCTGCGAAATTGACCGGCGCCTTTACCTTCAATGATAAATAAACCGCCGCCAATCCATTTATTATTTACCCATTGGAATTTATTAGTAGCATCGGAAGGAAGGATAACCGTTGTACCATTTGCGCTTACTATTCCACCTGCATAGCCGCCGCTCCCGCCATCAAAGGTCATCGCTTCACGGTCGTTTGTATAGTTGTATGGAATGGTATTACGCGCTTCGTAAAAATCATGGCTCTCATCCACTGTTGCTGCATAGCCATAGCCATCGGCTTGCTTGTAGCAATCTTCAAATATTAAACCCTTGGGGTGCACCAGCATATAAGGTTGGTTAACCCCTGTTCCCTTACGCTCAAATCTGCAGTTTTGTATAAAGCCGCTTGCCGCAAAAAACGTATACATACCCGCTGAGTTAAACTCGCAGTTTCTGATCTTCAGGTTTTCGCCACGCAAAATGATGCCTGTTTTCGTCCAGCGGCTATTGATCTCGGCTTCCACCACGTCCCGGTTAGCTTTGACCTGGTATATCTTGCCTGATAATTCGGCATTTTGCCTAACCAGCAAATTTTCGAGGGTAACCTGCCCCTGCTCTGTAGGCGGACCTGTTTGCATGATCACCCCCCATGCCCTTGACGACCACAACACCATATCCCGGATGGCGAAATGGTGCGTGCCGCTAATCAGGCTATTCGGCAATTCATTGGTATCCCAGCCCAGCGGGTTCCAAAATAATTGTGTAAGATCTCTCGACTCGCCTTTAAGCTGTGTATAGGGTGACATAATCAGGTCACCTGTTAACTGGTAACGACCACGCGGTACATAAACTGTTCCGCCGCCATTTTTACCGGCAGCATCAAGGGCAGCACGAAAGGCATTAGTTTCGTTATTTAAACCATCCCCTTTTGCTCCAAAATCTTTTACGTTAAAAACCTTTTTATCCCAAAGATCAACGCTTTTGTTTACAACCGTTATTTTTAACGGTTCGCTCCAAGCAGTTTTACCACCCTGACCATTATGATAATATAGGTGGTATTCACCAACAGGCACATTAGCCGGGATATTAATACTCACAGAATAATCATCAAAAGCTTTACTCACCTTTACCCGGACTATATTTTTACCGCTAACAGGTATTAATACTACCTGCCCTGTTAAACCTTTACGTAACAGGTTTTTGCCTTGTACACGTAAGTAGTTGCCAGCGGTAGCTTTCAAAAACCCTTCTTCGCTGATGGCCCAGTTCACTTTAGGTGCATTTACATAAAATCCGGCAGATTCTACCCCTCCTATCAGCTTCACACTGTAAACGCCCTCTTGCCAGTTGCCCGGGATTATAAATTTAAGAGATTGTTCATTTTGCAGTATTTTTTTAACCGATATACTTTCGCCTTGAGTTAAAGCATTTACTCTTTTATTGGTACCGCCATTATCAATCTGGTTATCTTCCCGCGGCAGCGGAACATAAGCAGGCAAAGTAATATCTACATTGTCATCCGTTAAGCGATTTACTTGTATGGCGTTCACCTTATCCAAAAAATCACCGCGCACTTGTACTGCGTCTCCAGGGCGGGTTTCCGCAGTACTCACCTGGAACAGTTTAGGCGAATTATCCTGTGAAAAAGCTGGGATCGTAAAAAGCATCAGCACTAAAGCAGCCATAAGGCGGCTATATGAATTTGTTATCATATAAATGTTTTTCATAGGTTTTATTTTTTGGCAGGCGGAGTAACAGTTTCATATTTTTTCAGATACTCCGGTATCGGGGCATCATAATAATCTTGCAGGTAATTATCGGCAACTCCGTTTATAGGGTCCTCAATTTTTATTACTTCAAGGTTATCCAGGTTCATGCTCACATCAATAAACTTTAAGCAAATACTGCCATATGTTACCGGATGATCGGTATCTACACCTTCAATAACCTTTTTGCCATCGTAATAAACCTCGTAGCTCCGGTCCAACATTTTTACTGCCAGGTTATGTTTTGCACCATCAAAATATCGAGGAACATTGACTGATTTTGAAAACGAGATTACGCCCGCTTCATTTTTTTCAAAAAACAGTTTGTTACCTTCCCGCAATGCGACACTGTAATAGCGTGGTGTACCGTAGGTGGCAATATTTTGATAACGGACCTGCATCTGAAATTCAGTTGTTGCTTTACTGGCGGTATCAAACGACACATCTATTCCGACCTGATAATCTGCCCATTTTTTGTTGCCGAGGTAAAAAGTGCCATCCCCAACTTTTCGCCAGTACCTGCCCCCATCTTTATCAATGGGCAGGTTACCATATTTGATACCGGCCCAAACTGGATTGATGATACTCGCCGGGGCATTGGAGAGGCTGCCATCGTCAAAATTATCACGCAGTAAAGTGCCTGGTTTAACCGGCATCTTATCTTTGAAATCCTTTTCTGGGGCGATAAAGTTCTCTTCGTAATGAAATGTCCAGTCGCTGAACGTTACATCCATATTAGGGTTGATCTCTTCACCGTAGCCAACCTGCGAACTACTACCCGAGCAGCCGTAAAAACCAATCAATTGTTCTGGCCCGACTTCGGCAATAGCCGAAGCGCCTTTGGCCCATTCCCCTTTTTCGGTTTTATAATAACTGGTAAACACCGTTCCCTGCCGAACGAGCTTGAGCTCCATAGGGAAAGGCAGGCTGCCGGCCACACGCGTGTAGGATGTCATCTCGCTATCGGTTTTGCGCCAAAACAACAACACATCGCCGGTTGCACCTACTTCCAGATGTACATTGGCCGCGCCAACGCCGATACCCGACCGCATCATGATACCCGCCGTGCCTATCTTAAATTTGTTGATCTTCACAGTTACAGTCGATTTTGAACAATCATCGTATGGGAATGGTTGTTTTTGCCATGCAAAGCTATACGAGTCGGCATCGTAAAAACAATGCTGCGTTTTTTGGCTGTTGAGGTGCATGACACCTTTCTCCTGGCTAAGCTTACCACCAGAACCCGGCCCGAAATTTCCAAACTCAAATTGTTCTTTTCCCACCGTTTGCGCACGGGCATGATGAAACACAAATCCAGATAGCAGCATCAGGTAGAGGATCGTTCTTTTCATATTGTCTTTGTAATTGGGCCTGTAGATACGATTTTGAACACCCATACCGGCTGCCCGGCGGCTTGCTGCGCTATAGGTTCGGGGATATTCACTTCGATCTTATCGCCCGCTTTTTTCCATTTTAAAGATTTGTTGCTGCCCAGCAAAGTTACAACGGCGCTGTTAGATATTGCCGGCGCATAAAAGCGCACGTTTGAAGCCAGTTTCATCTCTTTTTCGTCGGGCAGGTAGGACGCGTAAAGCGCTTTCCCTTTAGCCGTATATCCCCATTTATCCTGGCGGTAAGGCGCAACTGGCTTAGCGCCGTATATGGCTTCGCCATTGACCTTGATCCATGCCCCTATTTCATTCAGGCGATCATAAGCTTCCTGGTGCCACTCACCATCCGGCCCGGGGCCGATATCCAATAAAAGGTTACCATTTTTGGCGACTACATCAACCAGTATTTGGATCAGCTTGCGGGCGGGTTTGTATTCTTCTTTTTCAACGTAACTCCACGATCTGCCCATGGTCATGCAGGTTTCCCAGGGGTGCGGGATAAAGTGGTCCGGCACTTTTTGCTCTGGCGTTAAATAGTTCACATATTCAGGTTTGCCGTGGCGGTCAACGATGATAACGCCAGGTTGGTTTTTACGTGCCATGCCAACAATATCAGTCATATCCATTTTGGCCCAGTCTCCGTCGAACCATAATAAATCTATCTTGCCATATTCCGAGGTGATTTCATTTAATTGGTTATACGTGTAGTCGGTAAATCTTTTCCACCTTTCAGGATATTTGCCGCGGTCGTAGCTTTCCGTCCGGTCTTTTGGGGGAAAATAGGACCACCAGTAATCTTCGCTGTGCCAATCGGGCTTCGAATAATAGGCCCCGATCATAAAATCCTGTTTTCGGAAAGCATTAAATATCTCCTTAGTGACATTACTTTTAGGATTTGACGAAAAAGGCGTTTTTGAACTGGTTACTTTGTAGTCCGTGAATTTGGTATCGTACATGCAAAAGCCATCATGATGCTTGGTGGTAAAAACAACGTATCTCATGCCCCCTGCTTTAGCAGCCGCAGCCCACTTGCCCGGGTCGAATTTAACAGGATTGAATTGCGTCTGGAGGTTTTCATAAGCCTGCTTATAGCCTGCCCATGTTGCCGAACTTGGGCCTTTACGCTGTGTAAATCCCCTATCTTCCGGACAAAGCGACCAGGATTCAACAATACCCCAAATGCTATAAGTACCCCAATGCATAAACAAGCCGAATTTTAGGTCCTGCCATTCAGCTATCTTTTGTTTTACTTTAGGATCGGTCGGTTCCTGGTAAACCTTTTCGGGATCGTACGAGGTTGCATCCTGTGCTTTTACTTTTTGGGCCGTTAGGTTACCAATGCATAAAAGCATCAGTAACATTACAGCCTTGTTGATTGGTTTGATGGTTTGTTTATTCACAGTTTATAATTTTACTTGGCAAGGTCAATCGCTATAACACTCATTCCCCAGGGTTTTATTTTCAGGTCAACAGTTCCTTTTGCAGCATTGGCCCAACTTTGATCACCTTGCAAAACAACACTCTTACCCCATTTGGTAATTTTCCCATCGCCAATTTTTGATACATCAATAGCCATGGAACCGCTTTGTGCTAAAGGAGACTGGTTCAAAACCAATACATACAACTTATCTTTCTGCAGTCCCAAGGCACCAACATATTCAAAGTTGGGATTTTCACTTTTAAGCAAGCCTACGGGCATACACAGGTTGGCCTTATTGCCATAAACATCGCCCGGCGCAAACCCATAGGATACATGCGGCCCAACCTTGGGTGTCATAAACCCGCTCGGGAATTCCACTTTGCCGCCTGAGCGCAAATGCGCTTCGGATATTAAATAATCCGTTATCCAGCCGATCTGCCAAAAGGCATGATGCGGGAACACTTTAGCCCCTTTAGCAACATTTTCAAGGGCGCTCCAGTAATAAATACTTTGGCCGTTCTCCGCATCAACATAGGCGTCCCTACCGCGCGCTGCAACACGCGCCATGTGCAAAAACAAGCTATCGTTGGTCATCTCGAACATCCGGGTAAACAGGCCCGCGAAACTTGATATTAAAATAGGTCCGCCGCTGGCAGTGCCTTTAATGTGCTCGACACTCAATCCAGCTTCGGCAATTTCCCAGTCCTGGCGCTCCATGTTGCCTACTTTCTTAATTTTTGTTGTGGCAATGGGTTGGGTAAAGATCGATGTTGCGTATATTTTTGCTGCCTCTATCGCCGCCTTCTTATAATAACCGTTCTTTGTGGTTTTGTACAGTTCCAGCAGCGATTCCGAACATTGTGCCGTGGCAAAGTCCCAGATATTACGCGCATCGCCGCATACACCTAAATAATACCCTTTATCAACACCATTCTTCACCAGCCAATCCGCACCTTTTTTTGCCGCATCCAAATATTTTTGATCGCCCAATATGCGATAAGCGATCAGTAAGCCATACCACGTTGGGCGCAAATCTTGAAGATCAGGAAAACTCAATTGATGGCTCACCCTATCATAAGCCACATCAAAACCACCATCAGCATGTTGCCAGGCTATCAATCTATCGGCGGCAAGTTTTACGCGTTCGCGTAATTCTGGATCGTTGGGTTTAAATAGCAACATATTACCCATATCCATTAAGGTATAATAGGTAGTGTAAAGAGGTTCTACCCAATTACCTCGTTCACTTCCCACACCATCCTCATCAGCATATTCACCCATCGCGCCGCCGTAAAAAAAACCTTTATCAGTTTCCTGTATCGCCAATTTATAATTACGCACAAAAGGCAGGTGCTTTTGCATGGCCGGATTATTTCCGGCGAAAGCCAGCATACAAAACGCACCTACATCCGCGTTTTTCTGCCCGTTGGCACCAATTTGCAATCCCTTGCATTCCCAGGTTGTCCAGTTTGATTTTTTATCGTTTTGTAGATAATCCTGCATCAGGCTGACCCTTTCGGATAGTGAGCGTTTTTCCTGCTGTATGTTCAGCATGTTCGAAAACTGGTAGATATCATTTACCGCATGCGTAAAAACCGGGAACCAATCCGCTGCCTGTATCGAATACCGGAATTTGAAAGCAACAGTTTCTCCTGGATTGATCAACGAGCCAACCTGACCCAAAACCGGAGAATAAGCCACAGGTGTTAATTGGTTATGGCGATCCATGGTGGACATGCCAACTTTATTCAATCCCTTTGTGATCGAATCTTTCTCGTACGAATCTGCCCCCATTCCCGGGTCAGGTATGACCGCCAAGGTGACTTTATCTTTTGTGGTTAACATTGGGCTTAATGTCATGGTGTTACGCTCTTTAGCCAAAGCCGGCACCGACGGCAAACCCATACTGTATTTGGTGGCCAAACCAACATCGTTCTGTATTTCGCGGCCGTACCAGTTACCCGGGATCATCCCCCACGATAAATTATTAGGCTCAAGTACCGCAACAGTTGGCGTCCCTATTGAAAACGAACCTCTAAGTTTAGCTTTTACCATAATTTCGACATGGATATCGGTAGGATAATTGGGATCGATCTTCCACGTTGATTCCATGACGCCAAAACGCAATTCCTGGGTGAACGTAATCGTACCATCTGCTGATTTTTTTGCGATTGACGGGTAAAAGGTATATGCTTTTCCTTCTATATCCTGATCAACCAATGCTGGCGCAGGTTTACGGTTTAAGTATATAATAGTAAAAGCTCCCGATGGATTAGCCAATGTTTTGCCACCCGCATTAATACTGCTGATATGCCAGCCATCTTTCTCCTGTGTCCAGGATACTTTTAACTGTTTGGATGATAAACTAATATCGTACTGGGCATATAAAGCCTGCGATGTAAGCCACAAAAAGCAGGTAACTAATGATCTTTTCATTAATAATATTTTTCTGGTATTAATTTACAATTGGTTTGGCGCTATAGCGCACTGCTATTTAATCACCACCCAATATTACTCTTTATATAATTCAAATTGTTAAAAACACCCCGTATAACAAATGTGGGAATGTTCCCAATACATGGGAATGCTCCCAATTGGCAATAAAAAAAAGCAACAGGCCTTAAACCTGCTGCTCCCACATTTATTTACATTGATCTAAAATCCGCTGCCTGTTTTTGGATAAACGCCATATAAAGTATGACGAAATAAAGATAACCGCACCAACAGTTACCACTATAGCCGAATACTTTGGCGCAATATATCCAAGTACCATAATGCCAAAACCCACCACACCTATCGAAATGCCAATCACACTTATCCCAAAAATATTTTGCCTCTCGGCCTCTTTGTGATGCGTTGCTGATTCTGCCACGGCATCGTCGGCCAGTATCTCCTGCTCAATTAATAAGGCGCCGTAGGCAATCTGGCCCTTGTTACGATAGTAAATTTCAAAAAGTCCTAATATTAAAATTGGCAAACCTACTCCCAACATGGTTTCAACTGTGCGATTAAACTTGATCTGTAGCGCAACCGGACTTATTACTTTAAAAAACAGGTTGATCAATAATGATATTATCGTAGCCATAATTACGCTCAGCGATGTTTGATATCTCGAAAACAACGACCATACAATTGGTGCAAACAAAGCCCCACCAGCTATTGAAGCTATACTTAATACCACCTCAACAATACCACCAGCCCTCGGTATCAATATGGCAAATATGATCGTGCCAATCCCAAATAACAAAGTAAATAAGCGGGCAATCAATATCACTTCCTTTTCGGATGCTTTGGGGCGCATCAGGTTTTTATATAAGTCCGTCGCGAAAACCGTGGCCGCTAAATTTATCGTCGTGTTGGCCTTACTTGATGTTGCGGATATCATCCCGGCCAATACCAATCCTATTAAGCCCGCGGGCATTACCCTTTGACAAAGCATCATATAAGCACCTTCGGGTTCCAACCCATGTAAATTTGGATTGATAATACGGTAGATCATGGGCGGCAACATCCATATCAATGGACTGATCAGGTATAGCCCGGTAAATATCCAGGCTACTTTTTTGGCGTTACGCTCGGTAGCAACACTTGTATACCGCTGTACATAACTCCAATTACCACCAATATAAACCGTTTGGTAAACAATAAAGGCCAGCATAAAACCGAAAGTATAATCGGCATTAAAGGGCTTGAAAAAATCGGCAGGGGCTTTATCAATTAAATTATGTACACCGCCAATTTGTGTAAATGCTATCGGGATAACAATAACAACCGATGCGCTCAATATTACAAATTGCACAACATCGGTAACCAAAACCGCCCACAAGCCACCGGCCGCGGTGTATAATACGATAATTAAGCCGATACCAATAATGCAGCTATTTAAATCGAATGGTGTTGATACCTGCACCATTTTACCAACTGGGTATAATACCGAAGCAGTTGTAAATAAACTTAGCGCTAATATAAGGTAGGTATAAAACTGCTTTGATCCAGGCCCAAAACGCTTTCCTATATATTCGGCGGCCGTTTTAACTTTTGTTTTTTTCCATTTGCCTGCTATAAATATGGCCACGAGTAAACCGCTTATGGCCATGGTCAACTGTATCATATTAGATACTAAACCAAACTTATAAGCTATAGATCCCCATACCACGAACGTGCCTGCCGAGAAGTAACTTATAAATAAGGATAACCCGTTTATCCACCATGGCGTTTCGCCACCGGCCTCAAAAAACGCCTGCCCGTTTTTACTGCCGGCGCGGGTAAAAGTTAAACCTATGCCAAATATAAGCACGGCAAAAACAGACATAACAATAAAATCTAACTGTACCATACAAGCGGCTTACGGAATAAAATTACTGGGTTCATTGGCAAACTTAAACAGGTTTATAACCGTTCGTGTTATAAAGCACTAATTTACGACTGCAAGCTAATATAGCAGAATTAATAGCAACCCTATCGCTCATTAATGCAACAATAACCTTGGGAGTGTTCCCATTTTTTGGGAAGAAAATCATTTTTGAACTATAAATTTTTATATATTTATACAAGTTTGTATTTCCGATTATGAAGAACCACCAGATCACCATTATTGACATTGCCAAAGAACTAAACATTTCTAAATCAACCGTTTCAAGGGCTCTGACGGGTCACCCAAACGTAAAATCGGAAACCAGGAAGGCCGTACTTGACCTGGCCGAAAAAATGGATTACCAGCGAAATATGCTTTCTATTAGTTTGATCACTAATAAAAGCTATACCATTGGAATTATCGTCCCCGAATTCATGACCTCTTTTTTTCCGCAGGTTGTCGTTGGTGCGCAGGAAGAAGCCGCCAAAGCGGGATACAACGTGATCATCAACCAATCCAATGAGAACTACAAAACTGAGGTAGCAAATTCTAAGGTCATGTTGTCCAGCCAGGTTGATGGGGTATTGGTTTCGATGAGTAAAGAAACCCGGAATTACGATCACCTGAAGAAATTTCAGCGCAAAGGCATCCCAATCGTATTTTTCAACCGCGTTTGCGATGAGATGATGGTGCCGAAAGTAGTGGTTAATGACCATGACGCGGCTTTCAGAGCGGTCGAACATTTAATACAAACAGGCCATAAACGCATAGCGCATTTAGCCGGGCCCGACAGCTTGGCCATCAGCCGCAAAAGATTAAATGGTTATTTAGATGCCTTAAAAAAATACGATATACCGTTTTCCGAAGACCTCGTGATACAGTACGATCTGACCTTAAGCAAGGTTAAAATTTATATCAAACACCTGATGAGCTTAGATCCTCGTCCTGATGCCTTATTCGCGGTAAACGACCCTACTGCCATCGAGGCTATGCAGGTGATCAAAAAAATGGGACTACGCATTCCGGAGGATGTTGCAATTGTGGGATTTGGAGATAATTATGGTTCAAGTTTTATCGAACCCAGCTTAACTACGGTTAGCCAGCCTGTACAGGAAATTGGCCGGACCGCCATGACCTTGCTCTTGGGAATGATCAATAAAGATATGTCGCAATGGAAGGCAGTAACGAAATCACTGGAGGCCAAGCTCATCATCCGTAATTCGAGCAAAGCAAATAAAAAAACGCTTTAACCTAATAACACCTGATTGCGAAAACCGCGGCCGGCACATTTGCCGATGGGTGTTCTACCACTATCGTAAGTTTACTGGTGGTAATCGGTTTATCGAACCGGATCGTATTGCGCGACTGGTAGTTGCCTGTTTTGGAATATATCACCTTATTATGATCATCACATATTTTATAATTACGGACACAGAATGGCATAACCGTTTCCGGATGTGTCATGAGCACAGATTCCATGGGATGATCAAAATCGGTATCAAACCAGAGCTCTATTTTATTGATCTGTTGCGGTATCTCCCACTGCACCGTAATGGCAGGTTCAGCATCATTTAGATCAGCGGCCCAGGCGTTCGGCTGAGTAACGGGCCTGTCAATCCCATTCCTAATATTTTCAATGCCAAAAACAGCCAGGCCGGGCTCTATTTTTAAAGCTATATTTTGCCCTTCCGGGCGGCGCTCAGGGCACCAAAATTCAAACTCATCAACCCCGATATCTTCCGGAGGCACCTGTTTTCCATAATTTGATACCGCTTTATTGACAAGATTAAATACCGATAATATACCGCTGACACGCTGATGAGAGCGATACAGTTTAACTAAAGGATTTTTCAGAAAGGTTAGAAAAGCGTATGTATCATCCTCTAATTGCACTGAAAAATCTGCCTGAATGCAATTACGCCCCGGCTGTATATTAAAAGTTTGTTTGGCTACGGTCACATCAGGTGTGAAATTTCCCTGCCTGCCACTCAGACGAAGCTCTACCTCTAATTCACCATACCCGTCCGAATCGGCATGAAATACAATAGCGGGTACTTCCCCTTTGCCAAACGGTAGCATTTGCGCGACGTCAATATCCAGTTCGCGCCTGCTGTTACCTTCCGGCAATTCTGTTAATACGAGTTCGCTTGAGGCGCTTAATTTTGCAAATTGAACCAAGTCGTCCTTATCTTTCAAAACTATACCTGGTATATGTTGACCATTTTTCAACAGATTATGCTGTAGTTCACCTATCAAACCCTTATTGTAAATATCAGCCGGCACAAGGCCCTTGTCCTTACACAATTGAGCCGCCAATGCAACGGCCTGCGCGCAATAGGCCCCTGTAGCCATTACCCTTGTAGAACCAAAAGCCACATGTGTAGCGCTGATAATACGCCCGGTTAAAAACAGGTTATTGATATCTTTACTGTATAAACTACGGTAAGGGATCTGGTAAAGCCCTTTACTGTGCCACTGGTTACAGCCGGGCTTTTCACTGAAGATTCCGTCAGCGGGATGCAGATCTATTGACCATCCTCCGTAAGCCACCGCATCATCATGTGCGCGCTGGGCAATAATATCCTGTTGCTTGATGATATAGTCGCCCATAAAACGGCGGCTTTCGCGTTTACCGGGTATCATACCGACCCACTCCAGGGTCAAATTTTCAGCTTCCGGAAACTCGCCCGAGTTCTTGATATAGTTCCAGGCACCGTAAACCACCTTCCACAGCTCCCATTTAATTTTTTCGGTATCGTGTATAGTATCTAAGCGCCCCCCATATTCAAGCCACCATAATTTGCAACCGTAGTCTTTTGTATTAAAAGACCGGAACTTGGGTATCTGTGTAATATCGGCCATGGCAAAGTCCGGAGCATGATATTTTACAGGTTTTCCGCTATCCTTGCTATAAAAATAAAGGCTGTGGCCCAATAACTCCCCATACGCCTTTGATGGCGCGAATTTTTCATCAAACTCTTGCCGGTTTTCTGCTCCCATCCTAAATGAAGCACCGGATAAAAAGCCTATGATACCATCGCCTGATGCATCACAAAATAAAGGCGCCCTTAATTCATACTCGGTTGAATTTTGACTGCAAAAACCGTTCACCTGCGAAATGGTACGATCGTCAGATTTTAACAAACTATGCACCGAAGTGTTTAACAATAAAGTGATATTGGGTTCGCTTACCACTTTATTTAATAAAATAACGTCAAATATCAGCGGATTACCCTCCGGGTTTTTATAAGTATTTTCAACTAATATTTCATCAACCAGTCCGCCTTCGCGCGCCCAACGGTTGTTATTGCCCATATGCGATGTCGCGCCTAATATCCACAGTCTAACCTCGCTCGAAGAATTACCGCCCAGGACAGGCCTGTCCTGCACCAATACCACTTTTAACCCGGCGCGTGCCGCCGTAACGGCGCCGCATACACCGGCAAGGCCACCGCCAACGATAACAAGGTTGGCAGTCATGCGCTCAACCTTTAATTCCCTCGAAGATGTAAAATTCTCTTTTATCATGTCAGCTTAACTATGCCACAAATTAAATAGTATTCTCAAAGGCCTTTCTTTGATTACGGCGATAAACATTGTGGGAACGTTTCCAAAGCTTGGGAACGTTTCCATTAAACAAAACCAGCTCTTTATAGCTTTTTATATGTTGATGACGAATGGCACCTGACTTTTTAGCGGGAACCAAAAACTGATATAACCTACGCGCTATCATGCCGGCGCCCGCTGAATCCGGATGCAGCTTGTCTTTAAACATTTCGGGATGACCAATTAAAAGGGAATGCAAATCAATCATTTCGCAGTGTTCCTCCGCTGCAACTTGTTGAATTACAGGGATAATTAAATTTGGAATATCCATATTATAATCATCGCCCGGCTTAGGGTTTAAATAATTCACAACTGGGTATAGGAGCACAACGCGCGGGCTTGAGGCCAGCATTTTAAACTGCTGCACTAAAGCTTTATAATTAGTGTAAAAGCTATCGATATATTTACGGTAGTAAGGCCGGCTATCATTGGTACCGAGCTTAATGAAAATGATATCGGCCTTGCTCGCCAACGCGTCCTGGTATTGTTTCGTGTCGATGTAAGCATTGCCACCAGCGTGTAAAGCGGTCTTCCCGCTCGATCCAAAGTTCATTACCTCGTAACGATCACCAAGCAAAGCTTGCAACTGCGCCGGGTACGAGTTATGTTCCCTATCCGGGATCAGATAGCCGTAAGTGATACTGTTGCCAATACAGGCGACCCTGATCTTATTTTGTGCCTCACACGGCAGTACAAATAAAGCCAGTAAAAAAAGGAGGTATTTATAGCTTTTCATCCCCGATCAATTAATGTTTTTTATTAATTCGCCCCGGATCAGTACTTTACCGAGCCATATAACGCATTTGTTGTATTTATCCGGGTTGGCCGTAATGTCGGCAAGTTGATTGGTCCCTAATAATGCTTTTTTATCCGGGATCTCTGACGAGATCACCAACTGCACCTGGTGCTCGCCGTAGGGTACATCAACAAAATCATACTGTCCCCGGTAACGGTTATTACACCAATGACTGAACCTGTTCAATGACTTCAGCTTTTTCCCGTCCACAACTAGATCAAGCTGGCCAACTTCAGGCCCTCCGATATCAAAAACACCGATCTTATTACCTTTAAAACTAAATGAGAAAAAAGAACCTGGCCGATCTGCCTGCATGACGTAGGAGAACCAGGGTGCAAATTGTTTTAAGTTGGCGTTGGTTTTAGGGTCTATCTTTTCCCAGCCCGAACTAAAGGTCAATTGCTCCAGACCAAGCATTTTACCATCTTCCCAGTTGTCTTTAATCATTGGTGCGGGCAGCACGTGTTTTTTAGCCGACCCGACACTTTGCATTTTATTAAGCGATCTGACAATAGCGCCCGCATAGATATACCCGCCAAATTCTGTGGGATGTATACCGTCAGAGAATACAGGTTTATCCGTAACCTTCGGATCAGGTTTAAAGATCAGTTTGCCTTGCGCTTCCAGTGCGGATGGTTCCCACCCCAAATGGATGGCCGGCAAATGGTAATGATCCGCCAACGTTTCCAGTTCTAAAATATTGGCCGGCTCTTCGCCCTTCATATACAACTGGCTCTGCCCGCTCATGATCGCGTAAAGCAGGCAGATATCAGTCCCGGGATCATTTTTGATAACCTCACGAATTATGCCCTCCAAACCCGGCAAATAAGAACCATTGACCGCGAATTCGACAAACAACAGGTCTGGTTTATAATTCAGCACCTGGTTTTGTATACGGCAAGCCCCCAAGTCGGTACCCGAACCGGACACGCCGGCATTCATAAACCTGATCGCGCTTTTAGGATACAGCGCCCGGATATATTTGGCCGTTTGGTTACGGTACTTATTGTCCATCTGAGTGACGCTCCCGCCGATAAAAGCGATCGTTAGCGGTTTACCCGCGTTAACTTTATTAAAAAAATTAGGCAAGCCGTTCCTGCTAATCAATTCTTTATCATTGCTATAACCGGATACCTGCTGGCCCTCCGGCAATAGCCCAGCTTCAAAAAACAAAGGCGATGCCCCGGCCTGGCTGGCGGCAATTGCGTCTTGCCGGTTAAAAATATTGGCCTGCCGGGTGTTCTTTAACCCGCTGCAAGCGCTCAAAGCTAAAGCAATGATAGAACAGCTATATTTACAGTAACGGTACATGCTTATTGCTTTATAATTTCGTAATGGTGCGCCACCGGTTTATTTTCGACGTAGATCTGCCCGTGCAGTGCTTTCATCTTAAGAATCATATCGGCCTGCTGCCTTTTTACCGGCATATAGTCTTTTTGAAAACTGAGGAGATTTTTGTAGGCCGTTGTGGTGGTATCTTTCGCCGCAGTTATCTGTTTAGCAAAAAAATCTTCGGCGCCGGCAACCGAATAATTACGGGCGCGCATCCGCCCGGCTTCCAGCGCCCTAACGTACCTTACTTTACTTTCCAATTGCCAAAGCTCCTGGAACAAGCCCAGCAACCTTACGGATTGCGCATATTGTGGTGTATGGCTATTTTGCGACAGGTTAATACCTGCGGATAGCTGGGTACCACTATAAGTACCAGCCTGTTTGCCATCGACTAATATCTGGTAATTCCCTGCTTTTAAGCCGGTCACTTTCAGATTTTCCCGGTTCAGCTCTGGTATAAAGGGTACCAGTTCTAAAGCCGGTTTCGCGTCATCGGCTACCGGGAAAGGCAAGGCGCCTTCCTTCCAGTTAAAACTGATCCCACCATCTTGGTATTGAATTGCAGTAACCATTCCATTAACCTGAACAGGCCCTGTTAAGTGCACTGCGCTCAGTTGAAGCGAGGACACCTCCTGGCGGAACTCCGTAGATTTAAGAAACTCGTAAGCCATGATAAAATGGCCCATGGCTCCGGGATGCACCCTATCCGGCCCTATGATGGTACGGGTGGAATCCGCCTGTTGATATTTGCGGCCTATTTCATCCATCGGCCCCCAATAGTCAACTACTTTCAAATTATATTTCACACCAAATTCCTTTACGATGGCGGCGCACTTTTTAAGCGCGTGATTGCGCCCGGGTAAGCGAACATCGGCCAAAGCCGCGGTTTCATCATAAATCGTAGGCGTTTGCAAGATCACTCGGCCGCAGTATTTTAACAAGGTTTGAATAATGGATTCATAGTTTTTCTGGTAAGTGTCCAAGGCCTGCTGGCGACGGGCTTCGATGCCGGGTTCCGCGCCAGCTTGTTTGGTGTACAATGTTTTGTCGACATCGTTCATGCCAAGCTTCAGAACACAAATCGTAGGTTTATTCGCCAGGATATCGCTATCCATACGGGCTATAACCTGCGCCGCTACATTTCCCGGCACACCGCAATTAATCATTTCCAGGTCCATATCCGGGTACCGAGTGGCATAATATAGAGCGATTTGGTGAAAGAAGCCGCCGTTATAAGTGATGCTGTTACCCACAAAGCAAACCCGGTCCCCTTTTTTAAAAACAGGCTGCTGAGCTCGCAAGGACCGGGGAAAACCAAGCATGAGCATAAAGGCCAACAGGGCATAGAAAATAGTCCGCCGTCCGCAAAGTTTATTGATCCTTTTGTTTAATCCCATTAACCTGGTTTTTATTGTATAGTAAGCGTAATCTGTTTAACCACTTCCTCGTTGCCGTAAACACTGGCATTGGCGGCCGTAAAGGTAACCACGTAAGTGCCCGCGGTCTTGAAAGTATATGTATAATCGTTGCTGGCCAACCGGGCTGATGATTCTTTGACAAAAGTACCGACATCGTTTGACACTTTATTAAGCACGATGCCGCCGCTGTAAGCCCAATCGTCTATCGCCACCGTTGCCGTAGCGGCAGTCGCCGCACCGGTTACCACGAGCGATGTACCCGCGGTAACGACCCAGTTTGCTGTGTTGTTCAGCCGGAAGGGCACCCAGCCGGGGCTGAATACCGTCGCTACGCCATAATTGGTGATCGCGGTCGAATTCAGGTTAGCAATCGTGTATACACTGCCATCGGCCAGCGTATTCGTCACGGTCAGTCCCGTGATCGTCCATTTATTTTGGATAGCCCCTGTTGTTGCCAGGTACCTGAAGGCGATATATACCGGCTTATCTGCGGGGAAATCCGATAGGTCAATGGCGCCGGAGGCTACAGCGGTCGCGCTTGTAGCCAGGGTTGCCCGGCCGGTGATATCTGTCCATGTGGCGGCCGCGATATTTTTAGCTGTCGTTGCCGAATCGATTCCCATACCCGCGAAATTACTCGACACCAGCACCAATAAAGAATTGGCCTGGGTACCCGCATTACGTGCCGAAGTAAATTGCAATTTCGGGGTACCGGCCGCGTTGTACCTGTTCAGGTTAGCATAATTTAACCCCTGTTCTCCGGAGAAGAACGTAATATAATCCGGGTTGCCCGACAGGTGGAAGGTAACTGTGGAACCCACCGCCCAGGTGGTTTTATCCACGGTGACATTGAAATCTGGTGCAACCTCTTTTTCTTTGATTTTGAGACATCCTGTGCCAAAAAGCGCGATAGCTGCAATGGCGGTAAATACTATTTTTTTCATATACTTATAATTAACCGGTGAATAGCTTACCATCCCGGATTTTGCTTAATCAAGTTATTTAAAGAGATCTCATTAGCCGGTATAGGCTGTAAAAGATAAGTTGGCGATATCAGGTTGCCCGGCAGTACCGCAAAAGCCTTATAGGTTGAAGGCGCATTGATATTATCTTCCGCAGTTACGGATTGCAGGGTTGATATATAAATACCCCAGCGTACCAGGTCAAGTTTTCTCCAGCCCTCAAAACAAAGTTCGCGCGCGCGCTCATCCTGTATGGTTTGCCTGAAGGTAGCCTGGTCAGCGTAAGCCGGAGCTTTGAGATCCGCATCAGCTAACAATTGCAGCGAAGGGGTCAACACGCCGCCGGTTCCCCCGCCTCCGCTGATCGTTACTGTAGGGGTTGATGTATAAAAGGTACCGTGATTGGTCATGGTTACCGAGGTTATTTTGCCGCCCGAAACCGTGGCCGTCGCTGTAGCCCCACTGCCCCCTCCACCGCTAATGGTGATGGTCGGCGCGGTTGTGTAGCCGGTACCCGCATTGGCGATGCTTAACTGTTTAACCCCTTCTCCGTTCAATAATTTACCGTAACCACGCTCCCTTACCAGATTGACCGCATTCACGCCGGCTGTGGTGGGCCCGTTAACCTCGTTATCGGCTTCGGCGAACATGAGCAACACATCCGAATAACGCAGCATGGAAAAATTAGTCGGTGTACTGCTTTGGAAACGGGCGCCTGTCAGCTCATATGCGCGGTCAAACTTGTTGGGCTGCCTGTCATAGATCTGGGCGGCCGTATAATAGGCTTTACCGGTAGCCTGGTTATTGCTGGTATATTTAAACGGAGCGATGGCCCAATCCCTTCGCAGGTCCAACGATTTATCAGGTATTAACGGATCAGTCAGATTGGGATCTTTTTCGTAATAATTATACACACGTTGATGGATCCTGTATGCACCTGTAACCAGCGGGTAAGCGGAATTCGTTTGCGTGACACCCAAAAAAACGCTGAGCCCTGGCGCATATTCAGTATAGGTATCACCCTGGCCCGTAGTATAGTAACCAATTTCCCACAGGCTTTCTTTCGTATCGTAAAGATTCTGCACCATATTGATGAATACCTGGCTGTAAGAAGCATTGAGCTGATGTAAACCCGAATCCATTACCTTTTTCGCCCAAGAAGCGGCAAGTGCGTATTTGCTAACATCATTATTAGGAAACCCTGCTGCGTATAAACAAACACGCGCCAAAATCCCTCTCACAGTTGACTGGGTGATCCTTTCGTTGTAAGCGTAAGCTGTAGCCGGCGCAACAAGTCCCTCTGCCGTAGTCATTTCACTGATGATAAACTCATACACTTGTTTTAATGGCGTACGGGCAATGTTGACGTCTAATACCGATTGGGTAGGAGCTGTCCGGAGCGGTACATCCCCAAAATTCTCAGCGAGGATAAAATAGAAAAAAGCCCGCAGGAACATAGCTTCACCTTTAGCTATCGCCCGGTGGCCTTCGTCCATGGTCGGCTTATTGATATTGGCCAGCACGATATTGGCCCGCTGAATCCCCACATAACAGGCAGACCAGATAGCGAATATCAACGGGTCGCTTGAACTATAGGTTAAGGCACGCGTACCTGTACCGCTCGACGCAAAATACATTTCATCACTTAGGTTCAAGCTGGTAGACATGCCATCGGGGCTCGTCGCACCAGTAAACGCGCTCCCGAACATGCCTCCCTTTTGGAGCTGGTCATATACAGCGGTAAGGGCAGATTGTAATTGCGTTTCGTTGGTAAAATAAGTTTCAGCAGCCAGAAAATCCGTTGGTGTAGCATCAAGCATCTTTTGGCAGGAACAAAGGCTGGATAAAATGATCGTTAATATGATTATCTTCTTCATGATCAAAAAATTAAAATGTAAGTGACAATCCGGCAACTAAAACGCGTGCCGGCGGGTACGAGGAAAAATCAAAACCCGGTGTCAGCGGGCTGTCCCTTACAGACACATCAGGACTGCTACCCGGGTAGTTGGTGAACATGTAAATATTTTGCGCAGAAACATAGACACGTAAACTACGCACGCCAACTTTATCAAGTGCAGATTTTGGTAAAGTATAGCCCAATGACGCCGTTTTGAAAGACAGGTAAGATCCGTCCACGATATCCCGGCTGTAATTGTAATTGGTAGTAGCACCGCCTGCACGGGGGATATTGGTGTCCGTATTGGTCGGCGTCCAGCGGTTGGCAAAGGTTGCAAACTGGTTGGTATTCGCATTCGAACCGTTTTCGAAAACCAGGATATTGTTATCCATGATCTGGTTACCGTAAACAAACTGGAAGAAGATATTTAAATCAAATCCTTTGTAATTGAACGTATTGGTAAAACCACCCGTAAAATCCGGGTTGGGATTGCCGATGATCGCATAATCGTTAGCATTGGTGATGCCGTCATGGTTCAGGTCGACAAACTTGATATCACCCGGTTTAATGTTACCCCGTGTCGCGGCCGTGTTGTTGGATGGCACGCTTGATTTTAAAACATAGGTACCGTTCGTAGATTTATCGAAATCACTGTATTGGTAAACCCCGTCGTAAATCAGGCCGTAGAACAATGCGATCGGCTGGCCTACCTTGGCAATATAATAAGGGATGGACACCCCGTTGACACCCGTAGTTGTTATGGATTCTTGGTTTTGGGTAAGCGCCAGCACTTTATTCTTATTGAACGATATATTGAAGCTGGACGACCATTGGAACTTGCTTTTGGCGATATTGATTGTATTTAAGGTGAATTCCAAACCTGTATTGGAAACAGACCCTACGTTTTTAATAGCCTGAGAATAACCTGTTGTAATGGGCAATGAGGCGTTCAAAAGCAGGTCCGATGTTACTTTGTGGTAATAATCGGTTGTTAAACTTATCCTGCCCTTTAAAAGCTCAAGGTCTAAACCCAGGTCGGCTTCCTTTGTAGTTTCCCACTTCAGATCGAGGTTGGTCAGGGTACTGGAGATGGCACCCTGGCTCGGCGTAGCATTCCCGAATGAGTAGTAAGCACTCGTAAAATTCAGGGTGGAGAAATAGGAATACGGAGGTATGCCGTTATTACCAATGGCGCCATAGCTTGCCCGGAACTTTGCGTCCGAAATAAAAGGCAAAGCCTTCATGAAAGGTTCTGCGCTAACACGGTAAGCAAATGCGCCGGAAGGGAAATAACCCCATTTGTTTTTAGGGGGAAATTTGGATGAACCATCCGCCCTGAAGGTACCGGTGAGGTAATATTTCGACTTATAGTTATAATTGACGCGGGCCAGATAAGACTGCAGCGCATAATTGCTTGATGTAGCGATCACGGTACCAGGCGTACCTTCGTCCAGGCCGCTGATACCTAAAGATTCGTTCGGCAGGAAAGTAGCGGAAGAGCCGTTGGTCGTTTGCCTGGTCGTTTGAAGGGAATAGCCGATCGTCGCGCTTACTGTATGGCCGTTGAAGGATTTGCTGTAATTCAGCTGATCTTCGTTCGATAGCGTTGAAACCTTGGAATTGGAAACAGCACCGTTAACTCCCTTGATACTGCCGACTATACTTGCGCCGGCATAGGTAAGCGAATTGAAAAACTGGTCGTGTTCGTTACTCACATTATTCACACCGCCGGCCACATGCAGCCGCAGGTCTTTAAACAGTGCATAATCAACACTTCCAGTTGCAAATACCGGGGTACCGATGGTTTGATCGAAAGCATTCTGGGCCTGTAGAAAGGGGTTCACCCGGGGTGGCGCGCCACCGATATCGGGGTCCTGCAGTTGCGTGGTAATATCAATATTGGGATCAACCTGTACCGGCCGGTAACCCCATAAATTCGGCATAAAAGCAGAATAGCCGCCATTAGCGCTGGCCGGATTACCAAATTGTTTGCTACTGCTCACGCGAACCATCAGGCCGACCTTTAACTTATCGGAAAGCTTCTGGTCTATCGTGATCGCCCCCTGGAACCTCTTGTAACCCGTATTGATAATGATACCATCCTGGCTCAGTATCGAACCGCTGATCGAATATTGTGTTTTATCCGTCCCCCCTCTGATCGATAGGTTATGATTCTGATTGATCCCGGTACGGAAAACCATGCCGTACCAATCAATAGGCGCCACATTTTTGTAATCATCGAGCGTTTTGCCCGCACCGGTGGTGTATTCAGCACCGTAAAGTGTGGGTGAAATTTCCAGTTGCAATTTTACGAACTCGTAGGGGCTCAACACCGCGACACGGCGCAGGTCTTTTTGCGTACCATAATAGGCATTGTAATTCACCTCAGGGTTACCTACTTTACCCCGTTTGGTGGTAATGATAATTACCCCGTTAGATCCCCTTGCACCGTATATCGCTGTCGAAGAGGCATCTTTCAGCACATCAAGCGAGGCGATATCATTAGGACTGATGGAATTCAGGTCAAAGTTCTCTATAGGAAAACCATCGACAACATATAACGGAGTATTGCTGCCTGTAATCGAATTGGCCCCTCTGATAACGATACTGGTGCTTGATCCAGGCTGACCGTCGAATGAGCTGACACGCACACCTGCTAATCGGCCGGCCAATGCATCATCGATAGATTTGACAGGAGCCTTATCAAGATCGGCCATATTAGCCGCGGAAACCGACCCGGTAAGATCCTTTTTCCTGGAAGTCCCGTAGCCGATAACTACCACTTCGTTGAGGCCGTGAGTATCTTCACTAAGGGTCGCATTGATAACCCGGCGGTCATTCGCGGAAAGTTCAATATTAACGTAACCGATAAAGCTGAAAACCAATACCGGATTATCAACGGTAGTTTTAATGGTATATTTGCCGGCTTTATCGGTTGAGACGGCAACATTTGGGGCGCTCTTGATTTTCACGGTCACACCGGCCAGCGTTTCACCGTCTGAGCCCTTGACAACTCCTGAGATGATTTTTTCGCCCTTGGTTTGCGCTGAAGCGTGGGAAACCACAGCCAGGAGCAATAGCCATAAGGCCAAAAATCGCAAAGAGAATCTGGAAAACTTAAAAAAGTAAACAGGTTTCATCATAATTTGGGTTTAATTAAATTGGGTACTGATAATTGGTCACCAAATATAGCTGCGTATCACATCCACATCCTTTTTCCGGACGCCTTATCTACTTGGGAATGTTCCCATTTTTTGGGAACGCTACCAAAAGTAAGGAGACAACGGATCAATTTCAAAGAATGACCGAAAGGTAATTATTGAAGCGAAAACAGGAAAGCCTATAGGAAAACTGATGGCAACCCTGCGCCAGGCCAGGATGCCGGCGAAGGGGCTAAAAATTAAGGGGAATGTATTGTAGGTTATGGATGGATAACGATCGGGTTATCCGTTCTGAAAGGAATGGCAGGTAAGCCTGCATCGTTATACAAATTAAGGCTCCCGGGATTATCGGCCCATGCGTAGCGTACCGTTAAGGGTTCCTTAACCTCTTCGCTCCAAACGCTAATGGTATTATCGCCCGTTATTTTAGCCTTAGCCCAGTAATAGTGATGATCGCTGCCGGCTACCGCAAATCCACGGATATCCATATCACCATCCTTACTTTGTAAACGGCTGCCCATGGTGTTAAAGGTAATTTGAGCAACACCGTTCACTATAGCCATGCTTTTGTATAGCGGGCCTGAGTAAACCACATGCTGATGATAGATGGTCGCCAGCGCATCCAAAGCAAGCCTCGCTCCCACATCCTGCTTGTTAGGGGGATGAAGGTTCCCGTCGCCGGTATCCATAGCAATGGCCATGGCTGTGTTGGGTAAGGCCAGTGTAGCCGTTTGTACCTCCCTTATCTCGGCCCAGCTACTTTCGGATGGCTGTAAGGGCGGCCTGGTGTAATTAGCGAGCGATACGAACAGGAACGGGATATCGCCCAGCCCCCAATGCGCGCGCCAATCCCTGATCAGGTTGGGGAAGATACGGGCATATTGCTGCGCCCGCCCTGCATTGCCTTCGCCCTGGTACCAGATGATACCCCTGATACCAAAAGGGATCAATGGGCTGATCATACCGTTATACAAAATGGTGGGATAGTCATTTTTCTGGATATCCAGCCCGTGCTGCAATATTTCCGAAAGTTTGAACTTCCAGGTACCGGCAAGGCTTTGCTTACCTGCGCTGCTTAAAATAAACATATCTTCGGCTTTGCCGCACATGCCGCCGATACCACTACGGTTTAATATGCGTACCGTAAGCAAATTACGGCCTTCCTTCAAAAACTGAGCAGGTACTCGATATACCCTGTCACCTACGTTTAAAGTCGCCCCTATTTGCTCACCATTGATATAACTGATATCATCATCATCAATACGGGATAAATGTATTTCAATAGGTTGCAAAGCCTCTTCTTTCGTCAGCATAAACTCTTTCCGGCTCCAGCCCACACCGACGAAAAGTGGGTCCCAGGCGGCAGGTACTTGCAGGTTACTCCAGGTACTGATATCCAGGTTAGGTGCAGCGTACACCGCTACTCCGCCCAGCAATCCTTTATCCTTTGTTGGGAATTCGCCCGCGAACCGGGTGATATGTTCCACCCTGTCTTGCTTTTGTTTAACAAGATCAATGCTTTGAAGCTTTTTGACAGGCCCGCTAAAATCAGGGTCCTGCAACATATTATCAGGGCTCGACCAGATCTCGGCGGAAGTGCCGCCCACATTACTGCTGATGAGGCCAATGGCCACGTTGAGCCTTTGATGCAGCGCGCGCCCAAAGAAATAGCCCACTCCCGAAAATTTCCCAACCGTTGCTGGTGAACATTCTACCCAGTGCCCGCCTTCCAGGTCATCCTGCGGGAACTGCGATAAACGGCTCGGTACGCTAAATAACCTGATCTTGGGATAATTGGCCCCGGCTATTTCTTGTTCCGAATGATCTACCGACGACACCTGCAGGCCCATATTGGATTGACCGGTACAAGCCCATACCTCGCCGATCATGATATTGGTCAGTTCGATCCTGTTATCGCCCTCGATACGCATGGTATAAGGGCCCCCATAATCCATCACCGGTAAAATGGTTTTCCATTTACCATCGGTACCTGCTTTGGTTTTAATGACCTTACCCGCAAAATGAATGGTGACGGCTTCGCCCTGACGGGCGAAGCCCCAGATAGCATTGGCTTTACCCTGCTGCAATACCATATTCGAGCTGAATATTTTGGCAAGGCTCAAGCCTTTCACAGGATCTTGTTGCGAACCTTCCGGGACGAGTTGCGCGTTCGCGCCCCCCACACCCAATTTAAAGGTGAACAGGATGATGGTCAATAGGGATCGGTAGTGTTTCATATCAGTTTATTCCGGTATTCTTTAAAATAAAATCCACAATCATGCTTGGGTTAGGTAAACTATGCGGGTGATGTTTAAAGCCTGGCTTATGATATACCACAATATTCCCGCCCAACTCCCTAATTCTCTGTTCGAAAGGGATGGTATTTTCTTCTGGTGGTACCACCTCATCCGCATCGGCTAATAAGTGCAGCATAGGATAATGTCCTTTGACGATCTGTTTCACTTTATTGATCGGGCTGTTAGCAAAAGCAGCTTCGCCTTCGGGTGTTTTCAGGTTGTAATCGGTTTGTACCTTGAGCCAGTCGGCCTTGCTACCAGGACCTTTGCCTTTGCCGCCGGGCCAGCTTTTGAGATCAAGTACCGGGTTATCGGCATATACGCAGGCAACTTTTTTAGGGTTTTCGGCGGCCCAGTTATACAGGTAAACCCCGCCGCGGCTCATCCCTTCCAATACTACCTTTTTCGCCAGGCCCGCTTTACGCATCAGATCGTAATATTTATCCCATAAGTTAACGGCTTCCTTATTACCGTAAAGTTCAGCTACATCGCAATAAACAATATGGAAACCGTGTTCGAGCAAGGCGATATCGGCCTGTGGCTCGTGCCCCCAAAAACGCGCGCGCCATACCCATGGATGCCCGGCGGCGGCCCATTTGGGTTTCACGACCTTGCAGTTCCGGCCGTTAAAGCTGAAGTCGGCGCATACGTATCCGTAAAAAGAGGACACTTTTTCGGGATTGGGTAAATTAGCCGAGATATTAAAAATGGTATCGCGTTTTTGCCTGATCAGCTGGTACAACCGACTGGCTATAAGGGATGCGCCTTCCCTTTGCGGGTGTATACCATCGGGAAGTAATTCAGGTTTATTGATAAACAGCGAATGCATGTCGATCACTTCCAAACTATCCTGATAGGCCACTTGCTGGATAAGCGGGATAATCCTGGTCTTGATCACCGGGTCATAAATACTATTGGAGTCCGTTTTAAATGAAGGCAGGGGCAGCAAAAGCACGATGCGCGGACGGGAACTCAATTGCGCGAATGACCGGATCAGCTCGTTATAATCGTTTTTAAAACTACCCAAAAACGGGCGGTTAACGGCTTTGCTATCGTTTGTCCCTAATTTGATAAAAACGATATCGGGCTTACTTTCCAAAGCCTCTTTATATCTGGAATTTATCCAATAGGGGTTGTTCCCCTTTTTAAGTAAAGTAGTGCCGCTCACGCCATAATTGGTTACCTGATACCCGTTTCCCAATAAAGCTTGTAACTGCGCGGGGTACGAATTGAGCTCAGGATGCGTAATCCCTGCTCCTGCTGTAATACTATTACCGATGCAGGCCACTTTGATCGTTTGGGACCATGCGCAGGTCGCCGTTAAAAGGAGAATGAGTGTAATGATCGGTTTAAAATGCAGCTTTTTCATCGTCGTATCAGTTGATTGTGGTTGGGAATTCGGTGATGCGCAGCCTGGTGCTGCCATAAGGTACCAGGGTTATCCTATGGATCGTCTTTTCAGTATCAAACTGACCGGGAGCTGGCAATTCAGGTGTGAACCTGTTTTCCAATAAGGTCCATTGCTTAACTTTCCTGGCCGGAACCTTGATGATGACCGGTGATTTGCCCGGATCCAGGGGATAGCCTGTACTGCCTGTCTTAATAACCTCGATCTTTTGACTGAAGCTGGCTTCATTTACAGCCAAAGCATAGTTCCAGTTCCCGGCAGGGCGGATATCCAGGGCCGGGAAGTTCGGATCGGGTGAATGCTTGCCACCCAGATTAGCATATGTAGCGGTATCGGTTTTTACCTTTTCGGGAATGGCAAAGGCATACAATAGAGGGCCGCGTTCTACAGTAACACCCTGCCCAGCATTGACCAGCTTGGCATCCATTGGTAATTGCAGCGTGATTTTATCGCCTTTGGTAAATTTGCGGTTTATTGTAACAAATGTTCCGCTCTTTAGCGCAGCAACATACGGTTTACCATTGATGGTTACCGATGGCGATGAACACCAGCCAGGAATGCGGAACATAAACGGCATATCAACAGGTTTTTCAGTTTCAAAAGTAAAGCCGATCAGATCCGAGAACGGATAGCTTGTTGCTTCCTTAATAATCACCTGTTGGCCACTGTTCAACACTACTTTTTCTTCCGACGGGCCGTATAGCGCAGCTATCGGGTTACCTTTCGCATCGCGCATCCACATCCGCGCCACGTAATTAGGCATCATCCGGTGAACATTGCCCGCGCAACATTCAGTTTCGTGGCAAGGCCAGTAGGCCATCCAGGTAGAGCCGTGCATGAATTTGTTCTGGTTAGAGTTACCTGTGGCGATGAACTGGTTAACGCTTGAAAAATATTGCAACTGTTTAAAATCCTTCGACACACAACCCGGTCCGGCGTTGAATACAGCCTTCTCGATATGGTCGGCCCAGGTAGCATCGCCAGTTGCCATCAACAGATACCCAACCGCCCACGTATAATCAGTGATGTCGCAGGTCTCGTGGCTGTGCAAAGGGTTCTTACCGGCCAAAAACTCGCTCGAACTGGGTACGCCATCGGGCAACATATGATCACGATCCAGTTTTCTCATCACGTTAACAGCGGCATCCAGGTACTCCTTTTTTCCGGTAAACGCATATAGGATAGCAGGCAATTTAGCCATCTCCATATAGGTAACGCCGTGCAATACAACACTATCGGGAGAAAGGGAGTTTTTCAGATTCAATTCAAAACCGCCCAGGGCGTAAGCTTTCTCTGAAAGGTCGAGCAGCTTTTGATCACCTGTCTTCCCGTAGGTCCATAAAGCACCCTCAATGTTGACAATGGCACGTTTAAACTTGCCCAGTTCTTCAGGGGTATAACTTAAATAATGTTTGTGCAGGGCCGCAATGATCTTTGGATCGCCGGTAGCCATATATTCGGCTTCCATGGCCCTGAAAAATACAGCGATGGGCCATTGGCTGACGAATAATCCCGGCCCAAGCCTGCCGTTAGGCTGTACATGTTCCAGCGTGTAGTTGATCCCGGCGCGGCCTTTGGCTATCAGTTCAGCATCGTTCAATTCAAAACCTAAACGCAATAATCCGTCTGTATAATAAGCGGTTTGTTCGTAACGCCACCAGTTGTCACCATGTTTTTCGCCGATACGTTCGATACTACCGGCCCAAAGGCAGGTATTGAACGGATACGATAACACATCAGGATGCCCGGTCAAACCCGAACGCTGACGGTTTAGATATTCAAGAAGCCAACCTTTTGCGGAATTAGCCGTCATAGGGCTTTCGCGGAATTTATCGAAACGGGGCACCAGTTCATCGGTCGGCTCCACCCGAGTTAAAGGCGGTTTTACCGCAAATATCCCAAGGCAGGCCATGGCGAAAATCGTGATCAGTAAAAATAGCTTTTTCATAAGTATTTTAATTTATAACTGTAAACTCCTTGCTCAATCTCAAATCGGTTGATGAGCCTCCCACCATCACCCGGAATTTACCGGGCTCAACCGTCCAGTTCATATTTTTATCCAGCAATGCCAAATCATCTGGATGCAAGGTAAATTTCAAGGTACGGGTCTCGCCAGGTTCAAGGCTGGTCCGCTCAAAACCGCGCAGATCATAATCATAAGTAGTCACGCTGCTCACTACGTCTTTCAAGTATAGCTGCACCACTTCGTCTCCTTTGCGTTTCCCGATGTTTTTGATTTGCACCGATATATGGATATCGGCATTGGGTTTAATGATCTCTGCGTCTACCTCCAGATCGCTATATGCGAATTCGGTATAGCTCAAACCAAAGCCGAAAGGATATAGGGCGCCGTTCACGCTGCTTTTACCATAACCATTGTTGCCGCTGCTCGCCTGCCCTGCTTGCGAAGCTGGTTTGAACGGAAAATTATACTCGATTTGCCCTACGGTTTTTGGGAATGTGACCGTCAGCCTGCCACCGGGATCGTTGTCGCCAAACAAGGTTTCGGCCACTACCCTGCCACTTTGCGGGCCGGGAAACCAGGCTTCGAGTATCGCAGGAATATACCTGTCTTCCCAGTTCACGGTAAGCGGCTGGCCGTTGATCATGACCATAACCACCGGTTTGCCGGTGGCTTGTAAGGCCATAAGCAACTGTAATTGCCTTCCGGGTAAATTTAAGCAGGTACGCGAAAGACCCTCGCCTACCTGCTTTTCGCTTTCGCCGACAACAGCTATGATCACATCGGCCTGCCTGGCTTTGGCGACTGCTTCGTTAATACCGTTTTGCTCGGTTTTGCTTAAGGGTGTTGGTATAATCTCGCTTTCCGGCCAGGTAGCGTCGGTCACCTCGCAGCCTTTGGCGTAACCAACTTTGGCTTTTGCGCCTACATAATTGGTAATGCCTTCCAGTACCGTAATCACTTTGTTATTTGATGGTCCGTATCGGCTCGTTGTATAATTTCCTTCTGTAGCCAGGGGGCCTGTTACCAGGATATTTTTAAGTTTACTCACATCCAGGGGCAGCAGGTTATGTTCGTTCTTTAACAATACCATTGATTTCCGGTTCATTTCGAGCGCCAAAGCTTCGCTTGCCGCGGAATGTACGATTTTATTCGCTGCCACTGTATCAGCAACGTAAGGCTGGTCAAATAAGCCAAGCTTGAATTTAACACGCAGCACATCCCCTACGCAGGCATCCAGGGTCTTCATCGATACACTACCTTCGTTCACCAACTCCCGTAAGGGCATAATATAATCGCCGGGCCAGGTAAAGTTTGTACGCACGTTGAGGCCTGCTTCGATCGCTTGTTTAACCGAAGCTTTGTAATCTTCGGCTACGTGGTGTTTTCGGTATAGAAATTCCAAAGCCTCACTATCCGATACCACATAGCCGGTAAAGCCATATTGCTGACGTAAAAGTTCGGTCAAAAAATAATGACTCCCCGTTATCGGCACACCGTCCCAGTCATTATAACTGCTCATGACACCCATTGGCGCAGCTTCCTCTATCACCCTGCGGAATGGGTATAAATACAATTGATGCAGTTCCCTCGGCGCCACATGCGGATCGGTACGGGCATCGCCATCGCGCCCTCCTTTAGGCACGCTGTAAACGGCATAATGTTTAAGGGTAGATGCTACCCCCTGCTCCTGAACGCCCAATACCATTTGCTTGCCTAATTCGGCTATTAAAAACGGAGACTCGCCATAACATTCCGGTACGCGGCCCCAGCGCTGGTCACGCGCAGGATCCAGTATCGGCGTATAGATATTGGTATAACCCAAGGCTTTGGCTTCGGCACCTACAATGTTTCCCATTTTACGTACCAAAGCTTTATCCCAGGTGCTACCTATATTGATCGGTGCGGGAAAAGGTGTAGCCCTGTCATGGCATAAGCCATGGATACCTTCGTTGGTAAAATCGACAGGGATGCCTAAACGCGTTTCTTCAACAAACCATTTCTGAATAATATTGATGGCCCAGGCATGTTTACTAAACGGATAGGAAAACTGTGTTTGGGCCTTGCTGTTATAGGCCAGGCTGTTGAGGTCCTCGTCGATATTGGCGATACCGTCCTTCCAGATCTCGTTCTTCCATCCCGGGGTAGGCAGTTCGTCCTTTAGAACGCGCCCATAGCCGTAGAGTGTAGCAGTCTGGCATGTTTTTTCATCCAATGTCATTTGAGCCAGCAAATCGGCTACCCTTTTTTCAATTGGCTGGGCGGGATCTTCAAATATGTCCTTTTTACCATTTTTATTAAAATCTATCCAGCCCTTTCTATATATATTAGGTTGCTGCGCAAACAACATTGTACAGCTGCTCACCACTACGGTTATCATTAAAAGCGTTCTTTTAGCCATATTTTTGTCGGTTCGTTTAACGGTGTCCTGCAATACACATCTTAATCCACTTAACGGTAGCCTCTTAGTTAACCGTTATCACTTTTGTTTGCCTGACATCTTTTGATGAACTTGCAACCAGGAATTTATATTTACCCGGTTCAACTTCCCATTTCATTGTCTTTTCGTTAAAAAAAGCCAGATCGCTGACATATACAGGGATTTTTACAGCCACCTGTTTACCAGCACCCACCCATACTTTAGTGAATGCTTTCAGTTCCTTTTCGGGACGCTCAACTTCCGAGTTCTCTTTGGCCACGTATAACTGTACAACCTCTTTACCTCCGTATTTACCGGTATTTTTCAACTGTACCGTCAGGGTGATCTTTTCGCCGGGTTTGTAGGCACCCTTATCGGCAGACAGGCCAGAATAAACATAGTTAGCGTACGATAAGCCATAACCGAAAGGGTATAAGGGCTCGATCTTTTTGCTATCAAACCAACGATAACCAACCAAAATACCTTCTTTATAATCTGCATTGAGGTTATCGTATGGAAAAGTATGCAAGGCATGTGCCGGAGAATCTTCAAGCTTTACCGGAAACGTAAACGGCATTTTGCCTGATGGATTTACTTTGCCGCTCAATACGTCGGCCAAAGCATTCCCACCCTCACAGCCGTTATACCATTGCCATACGATTGTGTGGTTGTTTTTTTTGATCTCGTTCAGATCATAAGGCGCTCCGCCAACCACGATCACAATGGTATTGGCGTTGACAGCCGATACAGCATTCACCAACTCCTGCTCGGCAAATGGCAGGTGAAGCGTTGTCCTGTCGTGCCCTTCACTCTCATACTCCCGGTTCCCTCCAATAAATACAATGGCAGCATCCCGGTTTTTAGCAAGATCAGCAGCTTGTTTGATCAGGTCCCAGTTCGGTTTTTCGGCCTTTTCTTTTTGTTCGTCAGTGTATTTAGCACCATAATCCGGAGCGTAACCTTGCGCAAATTGAATATCAACCTGACGACCGAATTTATTTTTGAGACCCTGCAGATTAGTAACTTCGTACCGTGCTTTCACCCCGGCTCCGATACCACCGCGGTGAAATTGCAGTGTTGCGTTATCGCCGATAACAGCCAGGCTTTTGATTACCGCAGTATTGAGCGGCAACAGGTTCTTTTCGTTCTTTAACAATACAATAGCTTCTGAGGCGATATCATAGGCGGCTTTAGCATGTGAAGCAGTATTTAAACTACCGGTAGGTTTACTGCGATTCATACTCGTATGGTACATGACCCAGAGCATATGATACACTTTTTCGTCAATCAGTTTTTCGCTCACATAGCCCAACCTCACCGAATCAATCAGAGGTTTGGCAAAGTAATACTCGCCATAGGGTTTATCTGTTCCCATCTCAACGTCCAAGCCATTTTTAGCCGCTTTTACACTACTGTGCGTACCGCCCCAATCCGACATCACGACCCCCATAAAACCCCATTGCCTGCGTAATAAATCTTGGAGCAGATAGCTGCTTTCCGAACAGAAATCGCCCCTAAATCTATTGTAAGCCGTCATAATCACCCAGGCATTACCTTTGGTTATTGCGGCTTTAAATGCAGGCAGGTATATCTCCTGTAAAGCACGTTCGCTGACCAATACGTTGACCTTGCGGCGGTCTGTTTCCTGGTTGTTAACCGCATAATGTTTGACGCAGGCTGCTACTCCTTGTGTTTGGATCCCGGCAACTGCAGCTACGGCCAGCTGCGAATTAAGGAACGGGTCTTCGGAGTAATATTCATACGTGCGCCCATTGAGCGGTGTACGGGTGATGTTAAAGGCCGGCGCCAAGATCACATCCTTATGGCGGGCACGGGTTTCTTCCCCTAAAGCCACACCAAAACGGCGCGCCAGGGCAGGGCTCCAGGTAGCGGCCAGTGCTGAGCCGTTAGGGAAAAAAGTGGCTGAATCGGTGGTTAGTTCCGCCGGTGCCCAGTCGTCTTTGACTTCTTCCCTCACACCCAGGGGGCCATCGTCGCTCATCAATTGCGGCACTCCCAGCCGCTTTACACCCGGCGAGGAAAATTTGGAGTCAGCATGCAGCATTCCAATTTTTTCTTCCAGGGTCATTCTCCTGATGAGCGCTTTAATCCTGGCGTCCGATATCATGGCCGGTTTGGTTTGGGCCGTAGCTGTAGTGATACAAAAGATGACCGCGCAAACAGTAGCGTAGCCTAGCATGTTTATTTTCATATTGTTATTTATATTCAATCGTATTATTCAATTAATTTTTCAATTTTCCCAATAACAAAAGCCAACCTGCATAGCAGGAGTTTTCGTTGTATTTAGCCAGATCACCGATAATGCCGTTGCCTTTTCTAAGAATGGCCATTTTATCCTGCGGCCGTGTTGATACCCTAAATTCCACCTCATGTTCTCCCTGAGGCATCATGGGCAAACAGAAATAATTGGAATGGTAATAGGTACCATATTTGTCAAATCGCGTGTATAACTGGGGCGCCCCGCCGTCGCTAACTACACTGTACTGACCGCTCCCCGGACCCATGATATCGTAAATACCAGCCATCCGGCCTTTAAACCTGACTTTTATAGCGGCTCCCCCATTATCCGATTTAATCAGACATGGAAACTTTGACCTGAACGTTTTCGCTACCGTATCCGCATCGGTCAATTCCTGCCAGTCGCCGGTTTTGGTTAACGCTTTAACTGAGATCATTTGCGCCTCCTCCCAATTATCAGCCACGTAGGGTTTACCTAACTTATGTTTAAAAGTTTCGGTATTGTTTTGAATTAACTTTAAGGAGCGTGTTAACACTTCGGTGTAAATTTTGTGTCCGGTTTGGGCCAAGGGGTGTACGTTATCTACAGAGAAAACAATTTTACCCAGGTTTTCTTCGGGTTTACCCTGGAATATCAATCGGTTGTCCTTGATCAGTGAAATAACTTCGGGGCCAAATTTGACCGATGGAATATCATAAAACAGGGCCACATGTTCCATGGCAAGCATGGACGGCCAAAGCTTTCCAGCCTGCAGGGTCGGCACCATATTACCCGACAAGGTGTATACAAAACAGATATCTGTTTTGGCATCAGCACGCCATACTTGCCTGACAATGCCTTCCATGGTTTGATAAATACGTTCTGGTGCCAGGCCGCCATCGTTTACTGCGAATTCGACAAAAACAAGGTCGGGATGGAAGTTAATCACGTCGTTCTTCACCCTGAAAACACCTAAGTCGGAACCGGTTCCGCCTACCCCCGCGTTGATGTGTTTAATCTCAGCCTGCGGATATTGATCCTGAAACCATTTTAACGATTGCTCCCGCCAACCGCCTTGCGCAGCCGTTATACTCCCCCCCAGGTAAGCGATGCTAACCGCCTTGCCTGACTTTACCTTAGCAAAAAAGTTCGGCAGGCCTTTGCGCGCATTGAATTCCTGCAAATTATCCAGGGTATCTGTTTGTGCTTTCAACGTTGTTGAAAGCAGGGTAACCATGCCCGCAAGCAAAACAAGTGATGATATGATTTTTAACTTCATTTTTTATTGATATTACCAATAAACAAACTGGTAGGGGTCCGAAAAATTTATATAAAGGCGAATAAAAACTAACTTTCTGTACCTGGCTTGAAACAGCGCCGGACGGCTTGTTTTGTGATCATTCCCAGGGGAAGATTGATCTAAAAAAGAACGCATAACCAGCGAACTGCTGTGACCTGTATCCCCATATTTAAGCCAAACGTGCATGGTGCTATCCTTTAGTTAACATGATTCGCCGCGCCAAGCTCCCAGGTCTTTTGATCATCTGTAGATTCTTCGACGTTAACCAGCTGCATATCCTGAAGATATTTTTGGACCAGGGACCGCCCTTTGACCCCGATGCCAGGGGCAGTGATCAATTGCACGCGGGACAGCTTCACCAGATGTGCAACATGAGAAACCCCCATAAACAAAAGCGCATTTTTCATTCTTACGGTAAAATCCTCCACCTCCGTTATGGGTACGTTCAAGACAGAGCCGCTGCCGCTGCTTTCCGTATCATGATCGAAGAAACGGGAATTGACATCATCATCGTATCCGTTTTTATACTCGATAAATAAGTAATCCATCGTTTATTCAACTATATTATTCATAAAATAATTCCAGGTTGATCAGTACCCATGGTATGGGCTATTGGTTTATCCATACGAATTTAACCACAAGACAACAGTTAACAGCCCTGAACAGCCTTTATAAGGATTGGGAACGAGCCCATTTAATGGGAACGTGCCCACATTCCCAAACATCCTTAAATGATCGTAATCAGGACTTCTATTTTTTTTCCTCTGAACGATAATGGAACAGCCTCTAGTCCGGGTACGAAATTGAAAACACGCCCGTTGCGGCTTGGTTCTATATCGAAGGGTACATTGGCCACCAGACGTAAAACAGCGCCCGCTTTTTCAATCCTGAGTTCACGGTCCGATACGCGGGTTAATTTTTCGCCGCTTGCTGAAATTACCGGCAACATGTATTTTACAGGTAAAGCATCATCTGCATCACATACCGCAGTAATTTTGAATTGATCAGCTGTAAAACGGTAACTGACCTTACATCCTATCGCTGTTTTTTCATAAGGTGCCTGGCTCTCATCCACCAAGGCCGAAAAGGTTTCGAACAGGATATCGCCCCTTACTTCCTGATGTTTTACAGTGGCTTTCAGATCGTGTATATTGGTATAAAGATGTTGATCTCCGGTCAGCTGGAAACGCGGCGTAAGGCATACAGAATAAGGATCCTTATCCCTTTGCATGTTGAAATTTTCGACCAGCTGGTAGGTGGTCATACTGGCAGTGATAACAGGGCCTACTTTTTGATGCCACAGCATCGTTAAAGCTCCGCCTGACGCGTGTCCGGATTTCATCAGGTATTCCTCATCATAAGCGGTAACCGTGCCGCGCCAGCCCCCTTTGGCAATGAGCCAGGTTTGAATATCCTTGAATTCCTTTACAACATCATCAGCTTTCAGCCGTGGTAATTGGGCCGTGTTTTGCTTCGCCGGAGATGATTTCAACAAAAGCGTGGTTAAGGCTTTACTATGGCAGAAAGTATGGTGCACACAGGGCAATTCGCCATGATCGGTATAATGTGGGCCACCATGCAATAAACCCTTTTTCGTGCACCTGTCCAGCAGTTGCGTATTGTGTAAAGCAACCTGGTAAAAAGACGGGTCATATTCCGCCATGATCGCGTAGCCGGGCTGGCAGCCATCACTCGTACGGCTTCCCCAGTAGGTCCATTTAAAATTACGTGTCCCCCAGCTGTTGTCCCAGCCGCCATCCGGGAGCATAAATTCCGCATGTGCCTTCATCGAGCGCAGAACCGTATCAAAAACCTCTTGATCTCCGGTTAGCTTCGCATATAAAACCAAAGCCTGTAATGATTCCTCAACATTGTAGCCCAGGTCCACCGAATAGCAGCCCTTGGCTGTCGGCTCCTTTTCAGGATGCCCCTCGCCATAGAGCAGGTGATCGTTAGGTGTAAAATATTGCAAGCCCTCGTGAGCTAAAGCTTTCCCTCTCGCCAGGTATTTTGGTTCGTTGAAATACGTCCCGATTAAGGCCAGGGCGTAACTGCAAGTGATCGGGTAATTGATATTACCGGTGTGGATGGTAAAGTCCCGATATAGGAACTCAGCGGCTTTTTTTAGCCTTTCTTCCCATTTATGTTTAGTGGCTTTGTCAAGCATACCTCCAAAATGGGTCAAGGTTTCGGCCAGCATGACCGCGGTGAATACGGAGATGCCGGTCCAGTCGCTGATGACAATTTCGCTTACCCATGACCCGTCCGGCATACTTACCTTCTCCTCCATCCAATCGTACAAGCCCATGGCAGCGTGCTGATATTTGGGGTCTTTTGTACGATGGCCTAGATACATCAGCGGTAATATGGCATCGGCGCTACGGCCATGCACGCTTGCGCATGCGGGGCATAATATACCTCCATATAAACCTGTAAAGTTCGTGTCGCTAACCTGATGGGCCAGCAATCCGTCACCCCAGCGCTTAAGCAGGTTAAATGCCAGACTGTGCAGGTCTTCGGGATCATGGGGAATATGGGCGACACCTTGATCCCGCAAAACGGTATTTTCAGGGAAATTAAAACGGGCATCAGCATGATGTGGGAGTAACAGGCCCGAGGCGGCTAAACCGCTCCATTTTAAAAAGTTTCTTCTTCCGGTAAATTTCATTTTGAGGGATAAATTGGCGTCCAAATATAGCCCCCCGAGCTACAGGTAACTTTTAACCCGAAGCATATCTTTCATTGGGAATGCTCCCATTAAATGGGAACGATTGCAACAAATATTTACGGGTTTGTATCCGCCTGTTTTTTTATTAACAAGGCATCTTTACAGAATCAGCTCATGCGGGTACCGCAGGGCAAAATACCAATCCGGCGTTTACAGCTATCTCTAAGAGCAATAGGAACAACATGTTAAAGATATTGAATAGTGTAAAGCAATTGGGCAGCAATAAAAAGGCTTTATTGATTGTATCGCTGGCCGCGCTGGCCATCTACTTTATTTCGCGATCAAGCATGGAGTTACCCGCCGAGGTGGAAGCTGAAACCATTAACCTTGCGGATGCGATCGATTATAATGTTGATGTAAAACCCATTCTATCCGACAAATGCTTTTCCTGCCACGGACCCGATGCTAAAAAACAAAAAGCCGGATTACGTTTGGATATCGATACGGCAGCTTACCATAAAGTTACCGGAACCGGACTGAAAGCCATTACTCCCGGAAACCCCGCCAAAAGCGAAATGGTGCGTAGGATCTTATCCGCTCAAGCGGATGATATCATGCCTACGCCCGCTTCCCACCTGGCACTAAGCCCGAGAGAAAAGGCCGTATTAATTAAGTGGGTAGACCAGGGCGCCAAATATAAACCACACTGGGCGTTCGTTAAACCGGTCATGCCGGATCCGCCATCTGTGCATCAAACAAAATGGATAAAGAATGATATCGACAACTTTATTCTAAAAAAGTTGGAAAAAGAAAACCTTAGCCCGTCTGCCGAAGCCGATAAAGAAACACTGATCAGGCGGGTGAGTTTTGATGTGACAGGACTGCCACCGAGCATAGCTGAAACAGATAATTTCATCAAAGACAGATCAGCCGGCGCTTACGAAAAAATGGTGGATCATTTTTTAGCATCAAAACATTACGGTGAAAGAATGGCCGCTTACTGGCTGGATGCCTCGCGATTCGCAGATAGTTACGGCTATCTTGATGACAGGCACCGTGACACTTCACCTTGGCGAGACTGGGTGATCAAAGCTTACAACCAAAACCTGCCCTTTGATCAGTTTATTACCTGGCAACTGGCCGGCGACCTGCTCCCGCATGCTACGCAAGAACAGATCCTGGCCACGGGTTTTAACCGGAATCATAAACAGAATACAGAGGCGGGTATCATTGGCGAAGAATTCAGGGTGGAATATGTGGTTGACCGTACCAATACCTTAGGCACAGCGCTGATGGGGTTGACCATTGGCTGCGCCAAATGCCATGACCATAAATACGATCCTATCAGCCAGAAGGACTATTATTCGATGTTTGCTTTTTTTAACAGTACGTTTGAATTGGGCAGCCCCAATTTTGGGGATAAGAACGTGGTCGCGGGTCCTACCCTGATATTGACCGATAAACTGACGGATCAAAAGATAGCTGACATTCAATCTTTCATCCGGCAATTAGAGCTCAGGAAAAACGCAGTAAAACCTATCGAAAACGATATAGAAGAATCCCTGGCAGCAAAGGCGATCGCCCATTTAACGTTTGACACTCAGGTCAATGGTCTTTCCGAAACAAAAAAAGGAGGTAAAAGACAAACCATCAAGTTATTCCCTAATACGATAAATCAAGCCTTATCCGCCGAAGCTACTTCTTCCACTATCGGCAATGGAGTTTCTGGTAAATCGTTAAAGCTTACCGCGGAAACCAATGTTCATTTTCCGCCTTATAAAATTGGCTATTTTGAAAGATACGAGCCTTTTGGGATCAGCCTGTGGTTGAAACTGCCACAGGGTAATAACCACGGTGTAGTTTTTTGTCAAACAGACCCGGAAAGGTACGGCACCCAGGGCTATGACCTGATGGTAAGCGATAACAAACTCAATTTTCGCCTCAATCATGCTTATCCGCACGATTGCATCAGTGTTTTTAGTCCATCGGCATTACGGCCTGGCCAATGGTACCATATCGCACTGAGTTACGACGGATCAAGCAGGGCCAGGGGCTTAAAAATGTATATTAACGGACAAAAGCTTAACCCTGTAATCGCATACGATCATTTACAAAAGAATATCCGTTCGCACCCGGATGTCCAGAAGATCTATCCCTTTACAGGCTTAACCTTCGGGTACCGGGCCCTGGACCATGCCTTGCCAGGCGCCGAACTGGATGAATTTATGTTATTCAATAACGAACTGACCGATGCCGATGCGGCTTACCTGCAAAAGCGATTACTCTTAAAATTGGTTGCTAAAACGAAGAAACAAAGGGATACCTTGAACTTCGCCCTCATGCAGCAACGCATGCGGCTGGCCGCAGTACTGGATTCGGCAAAAGAAGTGATGGTGATGGGCGACTTACCCAAGCCCCGGATAACCCATGTACTTAAACGCGGCGTATATGATAACTACGGAGCCGAGGTAAAACCACGTACGCCGGATGCCATACTACCCTATCCAGCCACCTTCCCTAAAAACAGGCTGGGTTTGGCCCGATGGCTATTTTTGCCCGATAACCCGCTTACGGCCCGGGTTGCGGTAAACCGGATATGGGGTTTAATATTCGGAAGAGGGCTCGTCAAAACAACCGACGATTTTGGTAACCAGGGCGAAATGCCCTCGCATCCCGAACTGCTGGATTATTTATCGATTAAGTTCCGCCAAAGCGGCTGGGATACCAAGGTTATACAGAAAATGATATTGATGAGTGCAACCTACAGGCAGAGATCAGAAATAACGACCGAGAAATTAGCCGCAGACCCGCAGAATATTTGGCTCTCCCGGAGTCCGCGCTTCAGATATTCCGCTGAAATGATCCGTGATAATGCTTTGGCTATCAGTAAACTGTTGATCGATAAAATAGGCGGGCCAAGTGTGTACCCTTATCAGCCAACCGGTTTATGGGAAGCCTTGAGTGATAAAAGCTGGCGGCCCATTTATACGCAGGCTACAGGTGAGGGCCTGTACAGGCGCAGTATCTATACCGTTCGTAAACGGACCAGCCCGCCTCCATCCATGCTTATTTTCGATGCTTCGGACCGAAGCGTTTGTACCGTCCGGCAACAACGTTCCAGTTCGCCCTTACAGGCGCTGGTGCTGCTCAATGATCCGCAGTTTATCGAAGCATCGCAACAAATTGCGATCCGTATGCTGAGCGAGGGCGGCCCTACCCTTAACCTGCAGTTGAATTTTGGTTTCAGGCTGATCACCGGGAGAACAGCCGGTACAAAAGAACTGGACTTACTCCGCAAGATGTACCAGGTTGGATACAGCAAATACCAAAGCCATCCCGACAAGGCAGACAAACTATTTCATATTGGCGAGTACAAAACTTATGATCACCAGAAATGGTGCGAAACTGCAGCGCTTGCCGATATCAGCCTGGCATTAATGAACACAGATGAATTTATCACCAGAAAATAAACGGCCTTATGGATGAATTACAGGAAATGCTATACGCCCAAAAGAGACGGAATTTTTTAAAAGGCTCGGTATTGGGCCTGGGTGGTTTGGCCTTAGGGTCATTGCTGGGGTGTAACAGTCCCTCTAAAGAATTATTAAAGCACCTAACCGCGTCCCCAGATGAAAATCAACCCCTGGGCAAACCCAATTTTGTCCCTACCGCAAAACGGGTAATTTACCTGTTTCAAAGTGGCGGGCCATCGCAGATGGAACTGTTTGACTATAAACCCAGGCTGAACCAGATGCACGGACAGGAAATCCCGGCATCGGTATTAGGCGGGAACCGTTTGTCGGGCATGGTCAGTAACCAATCCAGCTTCCCGCTGGCCGGTTCCGCAGCCACATTTTCGCGCCAGGGTAGCAATGGTACCTATATCAGCGATCTCTTACCGCATACTGCAGGGATCGTCGACGATATTTGCCTGGTCAAATCCATGTACACGGAACAGATCAACCATGAACCCGCCGTAATCTTCACCCAAACCGGGAACCAGTTAAGCGGGCGCCCAAGTATAGGATCGTGGCTAAGCTATGGCCTGGGTAGCCTGAATCAGAACCTACCCTCTTTTATCGTCATGATATCAAAAGGCGGTGGCGACCAGCCCATCAGCAGCTCGGCCTGGAGCAACGGATTTTTACCATCGTATCACCAGGGCGTACAGTTCATGTCCGGCAAGGACCCGGTACTGTATCTTTCATCGCCCGAGGGGGTGGATCAAATGGATCGCCGCCACGCGCTGGACTATATTAAACAACTGAACTTGCTGCAAAACGAAAAGTGGCACGACCCGGAGATTGACAGCCGGATAAACCAATACGAAATGGCCTACCGCATGCAGATGGCCGTACCTGAGATCACCAACCTGAGCGATGAGCCCCAGCATATCCTGGATATGTACGGGCCGGATGTAAAAATACCAGGTACTTTTGCCTATAACTGTTTAATGGCCCGCCGGCTGGCCGAAAAGGACGTCCGCTTTGTACAACTCTATCATTTAGGCTGGGACCACCATGGCAAGCTCGCATCCGGCATCAAAAAGGCGACCGAGCAAACCGACCAGGCTTCAGCTGCTTTAGTAAAAGACCTCAAACAACGCGGCTTGCTAGACGATACTCTGGTTGTATGGGGTGGTGAGTTTGGCCGCACAAGTTTTTGCCAAGGTAAGCTAACGCCGGATGATTTCGGCCGCGATCACCATGCGACGTGTTATAGTATGTGGATGGCCGGCGGCGGTATTAAGAGCGGACTGGTCTACGGGGAGACCGATGATTTTTCATACAACATTGTGAAAGATCCCATGCATGTCCACGATTTCCAGGCCACGATGTTGTATACTTTAGGTATCGATCACGAAAAATTCACATTTAAGAGCCAGGGAAGGCGGTATCGTTTAACGGATGTATCGGGCAAGGTTATTCAAAGCATTTTAGCCTGATGCATCGGCGGGATTTTATAAAAAGCGCGGCTGTAGCCGGCGTATCGGCGGCGGTACCAACAACATCGTTCACCAGGATGGTCAAAAGCGGTAACAGATCCCCCATCATCGGGCACGGAGATTTCAAATACCGTGTTAACCAGGAATGGGGCATTTTAAATGCAAGCCGGTATCCGGTAAATAATTGCCATGAGATGGTGATGGACAGTAAGAAACGGCTGATCATGATCACCGATGAACCGAAGAACAACATTATTATTTACGATAAAGGGGGTAAACTATTGGATACCTGGGGACACCAGTTCCCAGGCGGACATGGGTTGACCTTGCATAATGAGAACGGAACCGAGTTCTTGTATATCACCGATTATATTTTAGGCGAAGTTTACAAAACCACACTGGGTGGTAAAGTGTTGCTTACCATTAAGCATCCCAAGTTTATCGGCCAGTATGCAGATTGTGATAAGTTTTGCCCCACCGAAACCTGCATAGGTCCCAATGGCGATATTTACATTGCCGATGGCTACGGTTCACAATACATTTTACAGTATACCGCTCAAGGTGAGTTTATCCGCAAGTTTGGTGGCGACGGATACCTTGATGATAAAAAATTCAAACAGGCCCATGGCGTAACCCTGGACAGCCGCGACCCGGGAAACCCGGTTTTGATGTGCACTGAGCGTATGAAGAACTGTTTTAAGCGGTATACCCTGGACGGCAAATACCTCTCATCGATTTACCTGCCCGGGGCTTATATAAGCAGGGCGGTTTTCGACGGGGATATGTTGTATTCGGGGGTTTGTTATTCCGCATTGCACCACCACCCGGTACCCGCACTGAACTCTGGCTTTGTAACCATTTTGAATGGCAATAACCAGGTAGTTTCTAACCCGGGCGGCACCAAACCGCAATACAACAATGGCGAATTGGAGATCATGATACAGGAAACACCCATTTTTAAACACTGCCACGATGTTTGCATCGACAATGACAAGAACCTGTATATATGCCAGTGGAACGCTGGGAAAACTTATCCCGTTCAGTTAGAAAGAATTTAAGCCCATGTGCCGATGCCAATTTCAACCATTTTATTAACAGCTGACTGGGGCAGTTTTATCGGCCATTTACACCCGGTTATTGTCCACCTCCCCATCGGTATGCTAATTGTCGCCGCGATGCTTGAGGCATTGGCCATGCGTAAACGCACCATCCAATGGGATCAGGTCATCGTTTTGATTTTGCGGTGGGGCTGCCTGAGCGCTCTCGTTTCCGCGGCATTCGGGTGGTTACTGTCACGATCGGGCGGTTACCCCGCCCAAACCTTATTCTGGCACCAGTGGGCCGGTATCAGTTTAGTTTTCATAGCCGGCGTATGCAGTTACCTGAAAGTCAAAGCCATCGCTTCCAAATCCAATACCAGCTATCGCATCGCCATGCTGGTGATGCTACTCCTTTTGACCTTCACGGGACACCTGGGCGGAAATATGACCCATGGAGAGGGCTATCTTACCGCTGATCTGCCTGAACCGTTACGGTCCTGGTTAGGCATGAAACTTAGCGCGGAAAAAAACAGCCCGGAAAAGATCAGCGATGTAAACGAAGCCAGGGTTTACCGGGATGTGATCTCTCCCATACTGCAAAGTAAATGCTGGAGTTGCCATGGCGAATCCAAAAGCAAGGGAAATTTCAGGATGGATACCGAAACTTTACTCATGAAAGGTGGGGAACACGGAGCGGTGATCCTCAAAAACCATGCAGATGGCAGCGAACTGGTCAAACGGGTATTACTTCCGCCCGATGACGATCACCGGATGCCCCCCAAGGGGAAAGAGGCCCTGACAGACAACGAAATTTCGATGATCAAATGGTGGATAAACCATGGGGCCGACTTTACAAAAAAACTAAAAGAACTGCATCCGGACGAGAAAACCAAACAGCTATTTTCTACCTTAAACGGCAATTCACAAACCTTACGCTCCCCCGGCGGCGGCGCGGGATCAAAACCGTATATACTATTTAATCAAAAAGCGCCCCTGGCCGCACGGACAGACATCGATACCTTAAAAAAACTATTCGTCCTGGTATCCCCCATTGCGCAGGCACAAAACTATTTATCGGTAAGCTGTATCAACGCGCCCGGATTTGACGATTCAAAAATGGCTTTACTGGTTAGGTTGAGCCCGCAGATCACCTGGCTGCGGCTCAGCCATACAAAGATCACCGACACTGCCCTCCCCCAGCTTTCCAAAATGACTTCCCTTACCCGCCTGGACATGGCCTATACGAACCTGACCGACGCCGGTATCCAGAGCATAGCCCGCCTGCCCAACCTTGTCTACCTCAACCTCACCGGAACCCGGATTGACGATCAGGGGCTAAAACAACTGGCCCCGCTAAAAAACCTCCGTAATATTTATTGCTGGAGAACAGCAGTCAGTAAGGAGGGTGTTGCCATACTACAAAAAAAAATCCCCTGGTGCAACATCGATACCGGCGCTAAAAATTAACCCATCCACTAAACACCCGACCAATAATCAACATTGGGAGTGTTCCCAATCGTTAAGCAGGGTTATAACCTGATTTTTTGGGGCTTAAAGGAGCCTGTCATATGAAAAGACAGTATATTTGGTTACCAATTACGTTCAACTGATTTAAGCCTGTACCGATTACAGGCTAATCTGCGACCGATCTGATGATCTGTTGATTTTAAACTTAAGTTGTGATTTCCCCATGGCGCCGAGTGACTATACTGTACTTGCCGATAATGAGCTTGTCCTCCTCCTGAACCAAGGCGATCTGGCAGCCTTTAACGAGATCTATCACCGGTATTGGGGACGCCTTTTCGACGCTGCTTACAAAGGCGTACGCGATGCCGGCGTGTGTGAAGATCTGTTACAGGACATTTTTGTTAAGCTCTGGGAAAAGCGTTTCCGGGTAAGCTTTACCAAAGGCCTGGGCAATTACCTTTATACCGCAGTCAAATATAAGGTACTTGACCATTATCGGGCCGCCTTGGTCAGGGAAAACTTTCGGGGAACAAGCCAGCCAGCAGCAGATTACGACAACTCAACCCTGGAACGCATTTTATTGGTCGACCTGATCCGCCACATCGAGATTCTGGTTCATCAACTGCCTGATAAATGCAGGTTTATTTACAGGCTGAGCCGTATCGAGCACAAAAGCAACAAAGAAATTGCCAGCCTTTTGGATATCTCTGAAAAAACAGTCGAGGGGCACCTGACCAAAGCTTTGAGCAGGCTAAAACCCGCTTTATATGCCGGCTATTTATTCCTGATCGCACTTGTTTTTGTATTTCATATCCATCCGCCCAGGTGAACCGCCCTTCAATCAAGCTGCTGCTCCCGTAAAGCAAAGGAGGTAACTTGCAAAAAAAAATCCGCGAGAACAAGGGAACACCCCTTCCTGGCCGACTATCTATTATAAGCCTGATACATTTTTATTGAACATGGATAAAACACAGCTTGCAGAACTGCTCGACAGGTATGCCAAAGGTGCTTGTACGCCTGAAGAAACCGATGCCATCGATACCTGGTACCAAAAACACCAAGCCGCTGATGATTTCAGCAAAACGCTGACCGGAGCCGAGCGGCAGTTGTTAGAAAATAAAATTCTGCGCGGGATACACAGCCAAATGGAAGGTAACCCAAGCCAGGCTGGCGGGCCGCTTACCAGGCGCAAAACCATCATTCACAAATTGTGGCGGCCCGTTACGGCGGCAGCGGCAGCCTTAGCCCTAATCGGCCTGTTTTTACCGGATCGGCCATTCGCCCCCACCCATCCCGCAATAGAACTGGCTGAGGAGATCCAGCTTACCAATACGACGAAGCACCTCCTTAAACGCCTTTTGCCCGATGGCAGCGTGGTTTGGTTGAACCCCAATTCCAGCATCAGCTATTCATCGAAATTCAGGAATAAAACACGGGATGTTTCGATGAAAGGCATTTGCTTTTTCGAAGTCAGCAAAGACGCCGCGCACCCCTTTATTATCAACAGCACCCACCTGGTCACCAAGGTTTGGGGAACAAGTTTCAGGGTAAGCGATATCGACAATACCCATGCGGCGAGTGTAACCGTGGTTAGCGGAAAAGTCTCCGTCAGTACAAAAACCAGCACAGGCACTGCTGGAAAAATGAAAGAAGTAATGCTGTACCCGAGGCAGCAAGCTGTTTGCCAGGCTACCGGGAACGTTTTGTATCACGGCCCCACTACAGACACAGCCTCCTTGTACCTGTGGAGGCACGTTAGTTTATCCTTTGAAAACGCCAGATTATCCCAGATCGTCAGCGTGCTTAACGGCCAGTTTGGCGCCCATATCAAAGTCGATAATTCTGAACTGAATAATGCAGTACTGGATGCCGACATGAGTGACCTCAATTTACCCGATATTCTGGACGTACTCAAAGCCGCGCTGAGACTCAATTACGAGATCAGCGGCAAGGAGATCATTCTCCAAAAAAACACCCGCATGAAACCAATTCATTATAAATAACCTAAAACGAACTGATATGAGCAACAAACAACCAACGTAAGCACGGTCCCCATTAAAAAGGCACAAGAGTGTAGCAACCACTCCTGTACCCTTGAATTCCGGCCCTTAGGATCACATCAAATAAATTGGTGCAGGGCCTTTATTATATTTTCTTTCAAAAATACATTCAATCCAAAATTATGAAATTTTATTTACAGGACCGGTATTTCTGGTACAAGATTCAGGGCTGACGCATAAGAATAGTTAAAAGTTGATATGGTTATGAACAAAGTGTTGGAAACGTAGGTATAACTTTTGTGGTTTCGGGAGGATTAGAGTCGGGTTAGCGTTTTTTCTTTGTAAAAGCATATGACGACTTCACTTCACAATCATTTTAGATGGATACCTGATCCTCGTACAGGTAATAATAAGAAACACAATTTACTGGAAGTTATCATTTTGTCGGTATTGGCCGTTCTATGTGGTGCAGAAAGCTGGTACGAGATGGAAGAATTCGGGAAGGAGAAAGAAGATTTTTTAAAGCAGTTGCTGCCTCTTGAAAACGGCATACCCAGTCATGACACGATCAACCGGGTTTTTATGCTGATCGATTCGGCGCTTTTTGAACAGTGTTTTCGTGCCTGGACAGCGGAACTTAGCCGGGGTCTTGAGGAGTCGGGCCTGTCTGGCGAAAAGGAGTTGATCGCTATCGATGGAAAGAGCATCTGTAACAGCGCCTGCAAACACCAGGGGTTGGGGGCCTTGCATTTGGTAAGCGCCTGGTCGGGTCGTAACCAGTTGGTACTGGGGCAACAAAAAGTGGATGACAAGAGCAATGAGATTACGGCGATCCCAGCATTGTTATCGCTATTGAACATCAAAGGGGCGGTAGTAAGCATCGACGCAATGGGTACACAGAAAGCGATTGCTGAACAGATTGTCGAAAGCCAGGGCGATTATATCCTTGCTTTGAAACAGAACCAGGAAACACTTTATGAACAGGTAATCAATCAGTTCAACTTTAAAGAAGACAGTTACAGCCAGCACCTGGATAAGGGCCACGGGCGGGCGGAGATCAGAGACTGCAAAGTCATTCATGAACTTAACTGGGTTGACGAAAAGGAAAATTGGAAGGGAATAAAGACCATCATCAAAATAACCTCGGAAAGGATAATAGGTGACAGCCACTCCATACAAGACCGCTACTATATCTCCAGCCTCCGTGCTGATGCTGCCTATTTTAACCAAGCCATCCGCGCACATTGGGGCATTGAGAACCAATTGCACTGGCAGTTGGATGTCGGATTTGGCGAAGATTACAATACCACACGGAACAAACAGACCGCCCAAAACCTTGCCGTAGTCAGAAAGATAGCCCTAAATATCCTAAAAGCCGACAAAACCAGTAAGGCCAGCCTGAAAGCAAAAAGAAAAATGGCCGGGTGGAACCATAAATTTCTTCTTTCATTAATCGCTAAAACAAATTCCTAATGCGTCGGCCCTGGTACAAGATTATGAGGATAACATTTAGCCAGCTATTCATTTTAGTCGTTTTAACAGTTGTTTCGTACGCCAGGCCATCTTCGGCGCAGGTGATACTGGACAAGAAGATCAGCCTGAACGCTGAGCGCAAAACACTGGCTGATATTTTAAAACAGTTGGCCAAAACCAATCAAATCCAATTCATTTACAATAAAGACGTTATACAAACAGGCGACAGGATATCCGTGCAATTCAGTGATGAACCCCTGAAAACGGTACTCGACAAACTGCTCGCCAGGTACGATATCAATTACCAGGTCTTTAAAAACAAGATCGTGCTGATCGATGCCGAAAAGATCGACGTTACCGCCAACACCCCAAAGCAAACGGTACCGGTATCGGGTAAAGTACTTGATGAAAAGGGCCAGCCCCTGATCGGCGTCAGCGTGACCATCAAGGGAACCACCAAGGGAACCGTGACCGACCCGGACGGCAATTTCAAGATCCAGGCGGATAATCCCTCGGACATCCTCGTCTTTAAGTACATCGGTTACCTGACTTTCGAAGCGCCGGCCGGTTCTCCCTCGCCCATTACCGTTAAACTGATCAGTAATTCCACATCGCTGAACGAAGTCGTGGTCGTCGGTTACGGCACCCAGCGAACGCTCGATATCACCGGCTCCGTTGGTTCGATCACCGATAAAAGTATCAGAGACCAACCCGTGACCACCATAGGTGAGGCCATGGCCGCGAAGATCGCCGGCGTGGAGGTGCAGCAAACCACGGGCAAACCAGGCGCGCCCATCACCGTGAGGATACGTGGTGCAGGCTCTATTTCCGCCGGCAACCAGCCCCTGTATGTTCTGGATGGCTATCCCCTTGCCGATCCGGCAACCCTGAACCTGTTAAGCAATGACGATATCGCCTCGATAGAAGTCCTGAAAGACGCCTCCGCAGCAGCCATCTACGGTTCAAGGGGCGGTAACGGCGTCGTCCTGATCACCACCAAAAAAGGCACCGGAGACGGGAAAACCAAATTTAACCTTAACTTTTACTCCGGCCTATCCAGCCCGAGTAAATACCTCGACATGTTAAACTCCGCGGAATTCGTGGATGTGACCCTAAGAGCCTATAATAACGCCTATATCGACCGGGGCGGTGACCCCGCTGTACTGCCGGTTAACCGAGCTTACGGCTTAGCGGCCATATTTTTCAACCCGTCACAATGGGATGATACCAATTGGCAAAAAGTAGTTACCCAGACCGCCCCCTTTAATAATTACCAGTTATCCGTATCCGGTGGTAGTAACGGTAATAAATATTACCTGTCCGCTGGTTTTCTCCAACAGGACGGCATCGTAAAATACACCGGTTTTAAACGTTATTCGGTCCGTTCGAACATCGAGGCCGCCGTTAAACCCAACCTGAAGATCGGCTTGAACCTCGCTCCCTCATTTTCCAACGAACGCGTATCGAATACCGAAGGTACCTATGCCAACGCCACCAACGAAGGAACGATCATGCTGGCCGTGCTTTCACAACCCTTCATCGGACCGTACCAGGCCGACGGCAGCTACACCCGGCCGGTACTGACAGGTAACGCGTCAAGCCGTAACGCTCTGGCCCTGCTTAAAGAGATCACTGACTGGCAAAAAACGCTCCGGGCTCTCGGTAATTTATACATCGACTGGCAGCCCGTCAAAGGGCTCACCCTGCGCACTTCCGGCGGAGCGGATTTCGTGGCTTCCCGGAGAGATTATTTCAGGCCGACCACCGTCCCCTCTTCAGGGGTTTCCGTAGCCAACGGCTTTAACAATACCGCGCAGAACATCAACCTGCTCTGGGAAAACACCGCCAATTATAAAACGACATTGGCCAAAGATCACAAATTGGAGCTGCTGGCAGGTTACAGCGCGCAATGGAACGACAACGAACAGAACAGCATTGTAGGCTCCGGGTATCCAAATGATGCCGTGACCACCGTGAACGCGGCGACCACCCGCATCGGTACCGAAAACATCGAAAAATGGGCCCTGGCCTCCATATTGGCCCGGATCAATTACAGCTATAAAGACAAATATCTCCTCACCGCTAACTTCCGCCGCGATGGCTCTTCCCGCTTCGGCGCCAATACTCAATATGGCTCATTCCCGTCCGCCTCTGTAGGCTGGCGCCTGAGCGAAGAAAGTTTCCTAAAAAGCATCAACTGGCTAAACGAGTTAAAAATACGGGCCAGCTACGGACTGACCGGGAACAACAACATTGCCAATTACGGCTCTATCGGCTTGATTACTCAAGATAATTATGTACTGGGCACCGGTACCGGTACGCTGACCGGCGGCCTGGCGCCCAGCAGCATTTCCAACCCCGACCTCAAATGGGAAAAGAATGTGCAGACTGACCTGGGGCTGGAAGCCAGCATCCTGCACGACCGACTGCAGATCACGGCTGATTATTACAGCCGGGTATCGTCAGACCTCCTACTCAACCTGCAGGTACCCAGCATACTGGGCTTTACTTCTGCCCTGGTCAACATTGGCGAAGTACAGAATAAAGGGGTAGAGTTTACCGTCAATAGCCGTAACCTCGTAGGCGGGCTAAAATGGAACACCAATTTCAATATTTCTTTCAACCGCAACAAGGTACTGAACACCGGACCTTCTGCTACGCCGATCTTTACCGGCTCTTATGTGGCTAATATCAATGTCACCCAGGTGGGCAGCGCGATCGGCAGCTTTTACGGCTACCATGCCATCGGCGTATTTAATAACACGGCAGAGCTTAATACATACCCTCATTTTGCCAATACCCGAGCCGGTGACGTCAAATACGAGGACGTCAATCATGATGGCATCATCGACGCGCACGACATGACACTGATCGGTAATAACCAGCCCGACTTTACTTATGGCATAACGAATACCTTCCAGTTCAGGAACTTCGACCTGAGCACCGTACTTCAAGGCGTGCAGGGCGATCAGATCGCCAATGCCTTCTCTTCGGTGATCGAAAACGGCTCCGGAGCAGGTATCAACCAAAAGAGGGGCGTGCTGAATGCCTGGCAATCGCCCGATAACCCCGGCGACGGCATCCATCCCCGTTTGAATTCAAGCGTTACCGGGAGCAACAATGTATTTTCCTCCCGCTTTGTCGAAGACGGATCCTATTTACGCCTGAGAACGGTCACCCTCGGTTATACCCTACCCGCTAAACTGGCAGAAAAATTTAAGATCAAATCGGCAAGGTTTTACCTAACCGGCGAAAACTTGTTTACGCTGACAAAATACTCCGGGTTTAATCCCGAAGTAGGCTCCGCCGGGGATAACGCCACCCAGCCAGGCGTCGATTACGGGGCTTACCCGATCAGCAGGGTTTATACCATTGGCGTGAACATTGGTTTTTAATAGCCCTTAAAAAAGAAACGACCAAGAAACGAGAAAAAAGAAGAAAAAATGAAAACAATCTTAAACATAAAAAACATTCAGGTCCTGGCATTCCTGCTGGGCATAGCCGGAACTATGCTTTCCTGTAAAAAAAGTTTTCTTGACCTTACGCCCATTTCCCAGATCGGCGCAACCAACTTTTATAAAACCCAAAGCGACCTCTTGAACGCAGTAAACGGCGCTTACGGCGCACTGCAACTGAACGGGCAGTATACGGAAGAATATTATTTCTTGGCCGATTACCCGGATGACGATATTGAGAGCTCCTTAAGTGCGGCCAATAATGATTTCGACCAGTTCGAACGCTTCTATTCCAATTCTGCCAATATCTATATCGCACCAGCCTGGACAGATGGTTACAAAGGGATTCTGCGCTGCAACAACATCATCACCCAGGCACCTAACGTGACCATGGACGCCAGCCTGAAGGGCCGTTATGTTGCCGAAGCCAAATACCTGCGGGCACTGATGTATTTTAACCTCGTTCGCATATTCGGTGACGTACCCCTGGTCATCGCGCCATTGACAACAGTATCCGATGCTTACGAAGTAGGGCGCTCCCCCGTTGCCGATGTTTACGTGCAAATCGTAAAAGACCTCACCGATGCCGAAGCCGCCGTACCTTTAAGCTATACCGGGGCTGATATTGGCCGGGTGACCAAGGGGGCCGTCCAGACCTTGCTGGGGCAGGTTTACCTTACCCAAAAGAATTATACCGGCGCCGTAACCGAACTGGCGCAGGTAGTCAATTCCAACGTTTACAAACTACTGCCCGTTTATTCGGACGTATTCAACCCTGCCAACGGGAACAATGCCGAGGTCATCTTTTCTGTAGGCTACAAAAAAGGCGGCATCGGCGAAGGCAGCCCATTCGTCAACGCCTTCCTGCCCACTGGCGGGATCCCCACTCTCGTGACCATCGGCACCACTGGCAACCGTATGAACGGCAGTAAGGATCTTTATTTTGCCTTTGAACCCGGCGATACCCGCCGCGCCATATCCATCGATACCTCTTTCATCGATGGCACCGGCAAGCTCGTCAAAACCGTTTTCACCCGTAAATACTTAGATACCCCGCCCACCGACAAAGATGGCGACAACGACTGGTTCGTACACCGTTACTCGGATGCCCTATTGATGTACGCTGAGGCATTGAACGAAACCAACCAAACCCCAATCGCCCATACCTATTTGAACCTGGTTAGGAACCGCGCCGGACTTGCCTCCAAAACCGGCCTCGACCAGGCAGGCATGCGCCTCGCACTCGAACAGGAACGCCGCGTAGAACTCTGCTTCGAAGGCCATCGCTGGTTCGACCTCATTCGGACAGGCCGCGCCATCACCGTGATGAACGCCTATTTCAAAAAGTATAATATTTTACTGGGCGGCGTCCTGGTCCAAATTGCCCCTTACCAGCTCATCCAGCCAGTACCACTATCCCAAATCCAGGCCAATCCAGCCAAAATGCCACAGAATCCTGGTTATGGCCAATAAGAAGTAATATTGTTTCCCTTATCAACCCCGGTCCCTGAAAAGACCGAGGGTTGATATTTCGCATTCCAGCCGTAGTTAGAAAGTCATTATTTTTAATTCAGTGCTTACTATTTTTTCTATTGTTTTGGCCTCCCTGCCATAGGAACGGGTGCGAAAAACGCATCCGTTCCCTTTTAAAAAAGCGTGCTGGCTTAGGGCGGCCGCATTTGTTGTGTTGATCATAATCTGATAATGATTGGTTACTTCAGTAATTATCTCTGTCGAAACTTCTTTATATATCTAAGCGCATTGTGTATACGCTATCGTGCTAAAATCAAAATAAAATAATTTTTTAAATAAATTTGCGTAACCCACAAGTTACTTATATATTTGGGTAACTTAAAAGTTACCCATTATGGCAAAAATTATTAAACACCAGTATTTTTTCGCTCATCCCATTGAAACCGTTTGGGAGTACCTAACCAATTCGGAACTCATGGGGCAATGGCTCATGAAAAATAATTTCGAGCCTGTTTTAGGACATGAATTTCAATTCCGGACCGGCGGGAAGGCTAACCTGAACTTTGACGGCATCTTCTACTGCAAGGTGCTGGACATTGAACCTTTAAAAACCCTGAGTTATTCATGGAACTGCGGCCCCGGCGAAGGCCAGATCACGCTGAAATCCGTGGTGACATGGCAACTGGAATCCAAAGACAACGGCACCGAAGTGACGCTGGATCACCGCGGATTCGACAAGGCAGAAAACCTGGACATGTATCACGGCCTGATGCACGGCTGGTTGGAAAAATTCACAAACATCGACAAACTTTTACAAGCAGGAGCTCATGGCCATACCAACTCTTGATACCTTCCAGGTGATCGGGGACCCGAGCCGGCGGAAGATGCTTTTGCTGCTCTCCGAAGATAGTTTGACCATTAACAGCCTGGCAGATAATTTCGATATGAGCCGCCCCGCTGTTTCCAAACACGTTAAGATATTGGAAACCGCCGGGTTTATCTCTATACAAGATATGGGCAGAGAACGGTATTGTACGCTGAAGAAGGATGGTTTTGAAGAACTGCAGGCCTGGCTAAACTACTTCGATCAATTCTGGACGTCGAAACTGAAGAAGTTAGAAACCTTATTAAATAACAAATTACCCAACTAAAATCGAAAATCATGAGTCAACAAGATTTTACCACCACACTTACCGTGGACCAAAGCCCCGAAGAAGTGTTTAATGCGATCAATAACATCCGTGCCTGGTGGTCGGAGGATTTTAAAGGTCATTCAGAAAAATTGAACGATGAATTTGAAGTCCGTTTCGCAGATATGCACTATTCCAAACAAAAATTAACGGACGTACATCCTAACAAAAAGATTGTTTGGCTGGTTACGGAAAGTTATTTGAGTTTTCTTGACGATAAAACCGAATGGACCAACACTCAAATTCACTTCGAGATCTCTAAAAATAATGGCCAAACGCAACTGCACTTCACCCATATAGGTTTGGTTCCCGAAAGTGAGTGTTATCAGGACTGCTTTAAAGGATGGAACTATTTTTTGCAGCATAGTTTATTAAAGTTGATCACCACGGGTAAAGGGCAGCCGCACCTGAAAGACGATCTTCTGGTAAAAACCGATGCACCCGAATAAGGACTAAGGAAAAGGATTGTTATAAACCCGGGGAGGCATAACAAAAATGGAGGTCGCAAATTGCGACCTCCATTTTAATTTAGAAAATAGTTATTTCCGCCGTAGCAATAAACTCACATCGCTACTAATGTGATACTTTCTTGTGCCGTTTCAATTCCCAATAAAAAACATACATATCATCTCATAATTATCGGGTTATTCTCCAAATTATCTGTCGAAATTTTCATTTTCAATAACACTGTTCAATTCACTTTTGACATTCAGATGTGAGCTCTGATACTGTATAACTGCGCAAAATTTATTAGATTGGGCTGTTATTTAAATATAATGGCAGAATAAATTAAATCTACTAAATTTGTAGACTATGCAGATTAGTCAGGATAGGGAATACGAATTAATCAGGAAACTCAAAGAGCAGGATGAAAATGCTTTTTCACAGTTGTACAGCTTGTACGTGAAAAGGATATACGCCTATGCCTTAAATATTCTGAAATCACCCATCCTTGCCGAAGATGTTGTTCAGGATACGTTTGTGAAGTTATGGGAATCGGCAGCGTTTTTACAAACCGACAGGTCTTTACTTCCCTTTCTTTTTACCATTGCCAAAAACACCTCATTAAACATGATCCGTCGCGGTTCGCGCGAAACCTGGATCACCGATGAGATAGCTATGCACAGTATTGATCTGGCAGAAGATGCACATCAATACACGCAGCGTAAACAAACATCAGGTTTTATTAGCGATGCCATTGAGCAGTTACCCCCACAACGCAAACTGATATATGATCTATGCCGCAATAATGGTTATTCGTACAAGCAGGCTGCCGAAAAATTAGGTATCAGCGACAGCACCGTAAACAGCCAAATGGTAAAGGCAATTAAGTTTATTAAGGCCTACATGGTACGCAATGGCGCTCTGCTACTGCTATTGTTAATGAAAAAATAAATTTATTTTAATGTAGAGTAAATGTTCTTGCCTTGTTAAGTGTAATACATAAAACAAGAAAGAATTTTGGAAGCATCCATTAAACAACTTTTCGTAAACTTCATATCCAATCAATGCACTAACGACGAAAAAGTGCAGGTTTTGGCCTACATCAATGCCGGGGGATATGAGGATGAGTGGGAAGCCGCCATTAAAGAAACCGGGCATTTAAATCAAAATCAATCAACTACAAAACACACTTTTGATGAGGCAACGTTATATAAAAAAATAAAGTTCCAGGCTGGCATCGTAAAAAAAACCAACAAACCATTAAAATGGATGGCTGTTGCCGCTACATCACTACTCATTTGTGCCATCGGTTTTTATCTGTTAAAGCCGGCAGTAAAAAGTACCCCACCCCTATTAGTTAAAACCAGCGCTGCAAAACCATTGCAACAAAGCAGCCGCAAATGGATCAAACTGCCCGACGGAACATCCGTTCAGCTCAATAATAACAGCCACCTGGATTACCCCGATAGTTTTACCGGCAAAGCCAACCGCGAGGTTACCCTTACCGGCGAAGCCTATTTTGATGTGAAGCACATTGCCGCTCATCCCTTCATTATCCACACCGGAAAAATACGGACTACGGTTTTGGGTACGGCCTTCAATATATCTGCCTATAAAGCCAATGCTAAAGTAACCGTTACGGTAACCCGCGGCAGGGTTATGGTGCAGGATGCTAATAAAACACTGGCCATTTTAAAACCCAACCAGCAATTGCTATGGACACCCGATTTAAAAGCGCCAAGCAAACAACAAATAGACGCCAGTACGGTAACTGTATGGAAGGCGAACGACCTCATAATGGATGATATTACCCTTGCCGAAGCTGCCGATATGGTATCTAAACGCTACGGTGTAAAAGTATTATTCAAAAACGATAAGGTTAAAACATGCAGGTTCACGGCCGCGTTTCTAAACCGGAACGAGATAGGCCAGGTGCTAAGCGTATTAAGTGATATTACCGGCGCCAAACTGGAACTTAAAAATGGCATAATAGCTATTGACGGGCCAGGCTGCTGACAGACAAAACACACATTAATTAACAATCAAACCCCCGAAAACTATGATCAAATGAAAACCCCGCTATCACAAATGACATAAAAAAAGTAAACCCCGGCGGCAACCAGGGCTTACTAAACGGTCTTAAATTATTTCTCGAACAACGTAAAACCAATGCAATGTATTACAATTCTACGCTTTTTGCAAGTAGGCTATGGCCTGCTTATTATCCATTTTTTTTAAAAAGAACAAGTTTTTTTATGAAGGTGAATGCGATCATAGTGATAATCTTACTGTTTGCAGTGAGCAGCATCAATGCCTCAACAGTTACGGCGCAAACATTATCAGAGGTTAAAGTTTCCTTTGGTTTGTCGCAGGCTAATCTGCAAACCGCTTTAACAAAAATTGAGAGCCAAACCGATTTTAGGTTTGCCTTTCGTAAAAACGAGATCGGCTCGGTAAAAGCGATCAGCCTTAGTGCGCAAACACGCAGCGTACAGCAGGTGCTTGATGAGTTGCTGAAAGGTACGGGGCTTACGTACAAGCAAACCAATAACAGCATCATCATATTTAAATATGAAGCGCCGAAAGTTGAAAAACAGATAGCTACTGAGCAGATCAGGGGAACAGTAAAAGATGAGGAAGGTGAACCCTTACCGGGAGTTTCTATCAAGGTAAAAGGAAAACCAAGCGGCGCGATCAGCGATTTGAATGGTGTGTTTACCGTTCAAGCATCACAAAATGATGTACTTGTATTTAGTTATATAGGTTATGCAACTATCGAAAAAACAGTAAGCGGCACACAGGCTATAAATGTTACCATGAAGACTACCGTAGGTACACTTGATGCCGTGGTTGTAATTGGTTACGGTACCACTACTAAAAGAAATAACACCGGTTCGGTAACCTCTATCACCGCTAAGGATATTGGATCACAACCCGTTACCGACCCGTTGGCAGCATTGCAGGGCCGGGTAGCCGGTTTAGATATTTCGGCGGTTACAGGTTATCCGGGCTCAGGGTATAATGTTCACCTGCGTGGAGAAAACTTCATTAACGGGGGTAACGATCCTCTGTATATTGTTGATGGCGTACCTTTTATATCTACAGGCCTGAGCCAATTTGATGGCGCCAATGGCAGCCAAAGCCCTTTAAGCAGCATTAACCCAACAGATATTGAACGGATTGATATATTAAAGGATGCCGATGCTACAGCTATTTATGGTTCACGTGGTGCTAATGGTGTTATTTTGATCACCACCAAACAAGGTAAGGCAGGTAAGCCCGAGTTTAACTTTAATGTATATAGTGGTATATCAAAAGTGAACCATATGGTTGATATGTTGAACATTACAGATTATTTGGCTTTGCGCAGAGAGGCCTTTGCCAACGACCATGTAACGCCAACTATTGATAAAGCTCCAGATTTATTGAGCTGGGATCCAAATCTGAATCAAAACTGGCAAAAAATGCTGGTCGGTAAATCAGCAGGCTTAACAGAGGCTTCCGGTTCTTTAAGGGGTGGTACCGAGCAAACTAATTTTCTGATCAGCGGAACCGTACGGGATGAGAAAATTGTACTTCCCGGCGATCTGGGGTATAAAAGGGCCGCGTTAAATTTATCGCTCAATCACCAATCTGTTGATAATAAGTTTAAAATAAACGCTTCCATCAAATACACATCCGACCAAAATAACACCATCGCTACCGATATAACGCAGTATTACAACCTGCCACCAAATTATCCTATTTACGATGCTGCCGGCGCTTACTATTGGTATGGGAATCAACAAAATCCGTTGGCTTTTTTGGCACGGAGCAGTGATTCGCAAACGCATACTTTGTTTGGCAACACGTCAATCAGCTACATGATCTTGCCGGGTTTAAACATCAAAACTACAGGCGGCTTTACACAAATGGGTATGAAACAAACCCAGACCTATCCGCAAGCCAGTTACAACCCGGCCACCTACTCGGGCAGCCAGGCTTATTATGGCAATAGTGATATGAGCTCATACATTATTGAGCCCCAGATTGATTATACACGTAAAATCAGCAAAGGTACCTTTAACGCCTTATTAGGTGGTACCTGGCAACAAAGTATAACCAATGGCCAGTCTGTTATTGGCAGCGGTTATGCCAGCGATGAGCTGCTTGGAGCTGTAGATGCAGCAGCATCGGTATCAGCTAAAACCTTTAATTATGGTAAATACAGGTATACTTCAATATTTGGCAGGGTAACCTATAACTGGGACGAAAAATATATCGTTAACGGAACTTTCCGCAGAGATGGTTCTTCCAGGTTTGGTCCTAACAGGCGCTATGGTAATTTTGGCGCTGTAGGTGCGGCATGGTTATTCAGCAACGAATCTCTCATCAAAGATAAGATCAGCTTTTTAAGCTTTGGTAAATTACGCGGAAGCTTTGGTATTGTAGGCAACGACCAGATTGGGGATTACGGATATTTGGATAGCTGGGGATCAGCAAGTTTCCCTTACGGCGGATCGTCAAGTTTATACCCAATACGTTTCCCTAACCCCGACTTTGGCTGGGAAGAAAACAAAAAAATTGAAGGTGGTATAGATTTGGGTTTCCTGAGCGATAGGATATTGCTTACTGTAAACTATTACCGAAATAGATCAAACAACCAAGTGGTGAACGAGGTTCTATCACCTCAATCCGGCTTTACAGGGTTTACCGGTAACCTGCCTGCCTTAGTGCAAAATACAGGCTGGGAATTTGAATTGAATACGGTTAACATTCAAAAAAAGAATTTCAACTGGAATACATCATTCAACATAACTTTCGCCCGTACCGAGCTATTGGAATTTCCTGATTTTACAAAATCAGCATATGCCGATACCTATGTAATTGGCCAGCCTTTGAATATTGTAAGAGGTTATGATTTTACCAGAGTTAATCCACAAACCGGCGTGCCTGAATTTAGGGATCTTAATAATAGCGGAGGAATTGATGATCCTGACCTGGTTACACTGGGCAGCACCACTCCCGATTTTTATGGAGGTATCCAAAACAGCTTCAATTACAAAAGCTTTAGCTTTAATTTCTTCTTCCAGTTTGTAAAACAAAACGGACCAGGGCTTAACTATGGCTACCTGTCATACCCTAACGGGATATTGCAAAACTCGGAGGTTAGCGCTTTAAATCGCTGGAAACAGCCCGGCGATCAAACCAACATTCCGGGAGCCACCGCAACTGCCGGTACAGCTACTTATGCCGCTTATCAAAATGCTTACCGCTTATCAAGCGCAAACTGGGTTGATGCTTCCTTTATCCGTTTAAAAAATGTATCGTTAAAGTACAATTTTGCAAACCTGGTTAAGAGCCTTAAGCTTAAAAACCTGTCGGTATATGTACAAGGCCAAAACCTGTTTACCATAACCAAATACAAAGGGTTTGACCCCGAAACTAAAGGTTATGCATTGCCGCCTTTAAGTGTTTATACTGCTGGTGTACAAGTTTCATTTTAACATCCAAAATTTAAAACAATGAAAGCATTATATTATATACTGGGAGTTGTGCTGCTAACCTCAACAGTGTCGTGCAATAAATATGTCGACATAGAAAACCCCAAAAATCAATTGGTTAGCTCAAGTGTTTTTGTGAGCGATGCCACCGCAACCGCTGCTATAGTTGGCATTTATAGCGATATGAACGCCTATAACTATCAGTTTGCCAACGTGCTCACTACCTTTATGAGCGCCATGAGCGCCGATGAGTTTGCTTATGCCGCTACGTTTGCAAGTTTTGATGAGTTTAAAAACAATGCCATATCACCTGATAATACTTATGTGGGTATATTATGGTCGCAACCGTACGATTTTATTTATCGTTCAAACGCCATTATTAAAGGCGTAACGGCATCAACAACCCTATCGGCCGCTACCAAAAATCAATTATTGGGCGAAGCGCGTTTTGTACGTGCCTTTTGCCACTTTTACCTCACCAATATGTTTGGCGATGTACCCTTAATATTAACCGATGATGTGCCAACCAACAGCAGTTTACCCAGAACCCCCAAGGCCGACGTTTATGCCGCTGTAATAGCCGATCTGGTTGAAGCCAAAAGACTATTGGGCACTGCTTATCCGGGCAACCTGGAGCGTACCCGGCCTAACAAAACTGCTGCTACGCTTTTACTGGCAAGGGCTTATTTATATACCGGCAACAACGCCCAGGCCGAAACAGAAGCTACCGAGGTGATCAATACACCTAACTATAGCCTGTTGAAAAACCCTGATCAAACCAACGCTGCCAGTATGAGCAAAGCATTCCTCAAAAATAGTAACGAGGCTATCTGGCAGTTGCAGGTGGTTAACACTTTGGGTGGCCGTAACACCTGGGAAGGTAATCTGATGGTGCCGGCAAGCAGTCCGCTTTATAGGATAACTACCGGCCCTAATGGCTTAGCCAGTGCTTTTGAGGTTGGCGATAAGCGCTATACTAACTGGGTGGGCATTTACAATACTACAGCCACGCCACCGGTTACTTACTACTATCCGTTTAAATATAAAGTTAGGGTTGGCGTGAGTGGCGCCGCTGCTACAGAATATTCAATGGTGCTGCGTTTTGCCGAGGCTTACCTGATTCGTGGTGAGGCCCGGATACAACAATCTAAATTTAGCGACGGTAAAGACGACCTGAATGTAATACGTGACCGTTCCGGATTAACCGCACTTGGCACGCCTGCCTCAATTGCAGCCGGTATGACCATGGTTGAACAGGAACGCCGCGTTGAGCTTTTTGCTGAATGGGGACACCGCTGGTTTGATTTAAAACGCTGGAAAAGCGTTACAAACGTAGCAGGTAAAAGCCGTGCCGATGATGTATTGCCTTTAATTAAAACCAACTGGAAATCAACCGCGGCACTGTTCCCAATTCCAACAGAGGCAATGCGTACTAATCCTAATATGGTTCAAAACCCAGGCTATCCAGGCGCTAAATAAACTTAGTATCATGACCAGATCAATTTACATCATATGCCTGCTTGTACTCGGCTTTGGCCGGGTACAGGCCCAGGTATTAGATATCAAACCCGATAAGCCGCAACGCGGAACTCCGGTAACCATAACCTATCATACCGATGCGCCCGGTGCCAAAATCAGTAAAGATGCGGCGGCGGTTACCATCGTATTTACCTATTCTACCTTTTACGAACTGCCATGGAAAATGCCCATGACAAAAAAGGGAGACGACTGGGTAGCCACCTTTGTACCGCAGCGCTACGCTACTTTTGCCACCTTTACCTTGCAAAGTGGCGATATTGTAGAAAAGCCTGCCGACAAACATTTTTCGATACCTGTTTACGACGGGGCAAAGCGGGTAAAGAGCGGCTTGCTGCACGAATCTTACAGCCTTTCGGCGCAAATGCCTAAAGCGCCTGATCTGCAAGCTTTGAAACAAAAACTTCAGGAGCAGGAGCTTGAAAACTATCCTAATAATTATGAAGCTAAAGTAGCCTTGCTTCAAACCAAAATTGTACGCGCTAAAACCGCCGCAGAAAAGTTGAAGTACCGTACCGAAGCACGCAAAATTATCGCTGCAAAGCTCGAAGAAAACCCAACATTTGGCGGCAACATTAACCTGGTTACCATGGGTTATTTAATGATTGGCGAGAAAACGAGGGTAGATTCGGTACGTGAGGTTATTATGAAACGTTTTCCGGATGCTGATGTATCTATAGACAGGCGTGCATCAATTATAGCGAAGGATAAAGACAGCGTTGGCCGCACCGCTAAACTGGAAGCCTTACTTAAAAAAGGTGAAAAGCCAGGCGAAGAAGGTTCAACAAGTATACATGATATGCTTTTTGAACATTACGCATCAGTTCATGATTCGGTGAAGGCATTACGGCACGCCGCTAAACTTGTGGTAAAAGCCAATCCGTACACGCCCGAAACTTTAAAAGATATCGCGGCCAAGCTAACTGAATATAAGGTTGCCCCGGCGGCTGCCATCAATTATGCTCAGCGTTCATTAAAAATTGCCGATCAATGGCCTGTTGGTATCATCAGGTATTTCCCCGAGTATGGTTACATACCGTCATTTGTTGCCGATAGCACAAGGGCGCAGGCTGTTGCCGATGCTAAATGTACCTTAGTATCCATCATCGCGCTAAATAATTTATATCAGGGTAACCAAAAAGCTGCTTTAAACTACGCGGCCCAAGCCATGGCTTACGCCTATAGCAGGGAAGGCTTGCTTAACGTGGCATCGGTTTATCAGCAAACCAATAACAATCAAAAAGCTTTTGATGCTCTATGGAAACTGCTTTTAAAGAACCCAACAGATACCGTAGTACTCAAAATAGCGAAAACCAACTTTCTAAAGTTCAATAACTCCAATACAGAGTTTGCCGCTAAAGTAGATGAACTGAAGGCCTTGGAAATAGCGCAGCTAACCCGTAAACTCAAAAAAGAACTGATGAACAAACCCCATCCGGAATTATCAGGTCTTGTTGATCTGGAGGGGAAAGCGGTAACGCCCGAAATGCTGAAAGGTAAAATTGTGATAATTGATTTTTGGGCTACCTGGTGCGTACCCTGCATGCAGGAGTTGCCTTATCTGCATAACGTTTACCAAAAATATAAAAACAACCCCAATGTTATGTTTATGGTGGTAAACAGCGGAGCAAACAATACCCTGACTGATGCACAAAATTGGGCCAAAAAAAATCAACAATACACATTCCCTATCTACTATAACAAGGACAAGGATATTGGCGAAAAAGTTGGCTTTACAGTAATTCCAACTATTGCGGTGTTAGATCAGAATGGATCACTACAATACAGAACAATAGGTTTTGAGGGAGAAATATTAGAAAAGAAGCTCTCGGTTGAAATTGACATCCTTTTACAGGAAAAGAAGATCTGATTCTCATCCAATTCGCCTATACGGCGAAAAAGATTGATTACCTGGCACATCACCGGGTAATCAATCTTATCAAATAAAACTATAGTTGGATTTTTATTAATCAGATCATTTTAAACTCAATGTTGCTTACGTGCAAATTCGAACTTCAGATAAATCAGTCAAATACTACGCTAAAATTCATCTATAGATAACTTTAAGTGTAGAACCAGCATATTCGTTTATCGGCAATACACAGTTCAATTTTTTACCATTCAATAAAATCGATATAGTTTTCAATTGATGTGAGGGATCGACAACATATATCATAGGGTTTGTTGTGTTTGCCTTTTCAAGCATCAATACACAGGGCTCACTTACACTGACAGCTATTTTCCCGGTATGCAATGTACCCGGCTTATAAAATATAACCTGTAAAACATCCTTTTGGGATGAGCGTACAGCTTGCATCACGTTAGTATTACTCAGGATATTCAGTTCCTGATATGGAGATTCCCGAAGAAATTGTTTCTGGGATATGCCGGGTACCACAATATAACTGTATAAAGCATTTTGTGGTTGTTTGCCATGATCTATCCAAAGTTTAAACACCTTGCCCTTAACGGAATCAGAAGATTGTGAGTTATTGATATGTTCCCAGGTTCCTTTCTGTTCTTTATTTGAGTATAAGATATGATTGTTTGGCTGCACGTAATATGCAATACTATCTTGCCAGTAGGAGTGTTGAGCTTTATTTACCACTACCCTTCCCCTACTCCAGCATTGATTTACCGTTGTTGTAATTGGTTCCGGCGTATCAGAACTTATACCCGTGCCCAGGCAAACTACCTGCTTACCAAAAAAGAACCATGCTTTTTTGGCTTTCACGCTATCAAAATCTAAGCTGTACGTACTTACTCCGTATTGCCCATCGCTAACACCACCGGTAAAATTGGTTGTGCCGGGCTGATCCCAGGAATTGACCGCGGCTCTATCTGATAAATATTCACGACAGGTTACACCGGGAATTTTGTCGTATTCCCATACGGGAAAAATATTAAAATATTCGCTACCGCTGCGTTGTATATTGGTTGCTCCATCGCTCATGTAACGGCCATACAAATTTTCACCGTTACCGGTTTCCGTTCTTCTTGTTCTTGTTGAGTTGGTTCGTACTGTAAACAAATAATCGGGGCTTATGTGTTGTGTATAATCGCCTATCCAATACTGGGTATGGGTTGTTTTTATTTTATATGACGGGGGTACTTTGCCCGATGCCCGTTTTACAGCATCTATATATCCGGTATAGTCATTATCCTCATCGTTCTTTTTTAACATATTAATATCTGCAAGCAAGCCAGGCACCGCGCTTGTATTGGCAGAATCTTTACGGGTAAAACCGCGCCCCATTACATTAAAATCCAAATATTTATAACGAATAGCATTCAGAAAAACGTTGTTAAGAAACTTAGTCAAAACTTCTCTTTTACCGGGTAGCATCTGCCACCTGGTTCCTTGCAGGTAAGCGGCTATCCGGTATTCGCCCACCAAAAATACCGATCCATAGGATGCGATCTGTAGTTGCCGCCCGTGTTGCAGGTAAGAGTAATCATACATCAAGCCTTCGGTGGCATTAGTCAACATTACCGGTTGAAAACATTGGCTTACAGCCGAATCCATAAGAGTAACATCGCGCGTTAATAAAGCACGATACAGGTTGTGCAAAGCTACATCCAGCTTATTGGCACCGGTTTGCTTATACATATTGCCCCGGTTCATTTTTATCAGCAATGAATCTTGCAAAGTGCGCGGCAGTGGCTTTGAACTGTGCATAAGCAACATAATTTGCCCCAGCAATTGGGGGCAATTAATTTCGTTGTACCACCAATTATTACATTTTGGATCAATACGATTCCATGCTTGCAGCGTTTTAACTATGGCCCTATAAAGTGTTTCATCGTGGCTATAGATATTGTTAGGCCGCGCATAGGCCATGGCAAAGTTTTGCACTCTGGTTAGGTGTAACGCCGGCGACCAAATAGCTACTGCTTTATCCTTGTAATCAATATCTGCCCAGGTGCCGTTAGGCTGCATATCGTTTAATCCTTTGGCTACTGATTTAGTTACCCTTAATAATTCTTCTCCTTTCAAAAGGCTTTTAACAACACGGCTGTTCACCGTATCAAAATCAGTTTGCTGAGCAAATCCTGGCGCTATAAATAGAAAACAAATGAGTATTAATGAGTATTTTAAAAATTCACAAAACATCTTATTCCGGTAGTTTATAGCCTTTAACAGTTGCAGCAGTGTTTTGCATCGTATCAAAAACGGTAATATCATTTACTCCTGTTTTAAGCCAGCCAGCCGGACAATACAATCTTTGCTGAGGGCCAACATTCCAATAGCGCCCAAGGTTATGCCCATTTACATAAACAATGCCGCGGGTGTACTTACTCATATCAATAAACGTATCTCCGGTTTCGGCTAAGGCGAATTGCCCTTTGTAAAATACGCCATCCTGTATGCCTTCGGGGTAAGCAGGCTTTAAACCGGCTACCATTTTTTCGCTCATGGGTAGCAAATAGGTTTGCCAATCCATCAGTGTCATCCCGTTAAGGGTTACCCTATCGGTAATACCTTTACGGTCTATCATGTATTGCGCAAAATTAATATGGCCCATGCCCTCTACTAAAATATCCAGTAGTGGGTTTTTGCTTTCACTTTTAGGGAGTTTAACGCTCCAATGGCCACCGTTCCGGTTAACGGTATCTACCAGTTTTCCATCAATAAATATTAAGGCAAAATCGTGCGGTTCGGTAATGGTTAAGGTACCTGTTTTGTTACCAATAAGGTGTGTGCGATATAAAATAAAGCCCTGGTTCTGTCCGTAATATTCCATAGGTTTTGGCTGGGCCGATGCAATTGGCTTAGGCAATATCTTCCAGATGCTGGTTAATGGGTTAAGTTTAACCTCTGGAATCTCAATAGCTTTTATAGGAGCAGGTACGGGTGGTATCTTGTATTTTACATATTGGCTGATCAACTTACGTAGCATATAATATTTAGGTGTCGCGTTGCCATGTTCGCTAATTGGAGCATCATAATCATAACTGGTAATATCCGGCTGAAATTGCGTTGGGTTAAACGCGTTTGCGCCAGCCGTGAAACCAAAATTGGTACCGCCATGTATCACATAAAAATTGAATGACTTGCCGCTTTTAAGCAGGTAGGTAATATCCCTCTTTAACTCATTGGTATCCGGCCTTTGCCATTGCTCTTTCCAGTGCGTTAACCAGCCGGGGTAGGTTTCTGAACTGAAAGACGGTACATTGGGGTTTTGCCTGGTAGCGGCTTCAAAGTCCTTATCGCTTGTTCCCGCATCCAATCCAATGGCGGCGCCATCAACGGTCCCGGCATCCAGCATATGCGCAGTGGCACCGTCTGCGGTATAATAAGGGCCCGGAATGCCATTTTGTTGCCACAGTTTTTTCAATATGTTGAGATAGGTTTTATCATTACCATAACTGCCGTATTCATTTTCGATCTGGGTTAAGATGATAGGCCCACCATTGGTACATAGCAAGGGTTTAACTTCTTTACTCAAATGATTTACATATCGGCTTACCGCGGCCATGTACCGGCTATCCATGCACCTGATCTTAATATCCGGTATCTTTAACAAATAAGTTGGCAGGCCTCCCCAGTCCCATTCGGCGCAAACATAGGGGCCGGGGCGAAGGATCACCCACATACCCTCCTGCTGGCAGATGCGGATAAATTCGGCAATGTTATGGTTGTCCGTTTTAAAATCGAAGATACCTTCTTTGCTTTCGTGATAGTTCCAAAAAATGTATGCGGCAATGGTATTGCAGCCCATGGCTTTGGCCATCTTTATCCGGTGTCGCCAGTAAGCCCGGGGGATACGTGCGGGGTGCATTTCGCCGCTGATGATCCGGAACGGTTTACCATCCAGCAAAAAATCATTCTTACTAAGTGAGAAAACGTGTTTTTGCTGCGCCTGTGTTTGGATAAATGTAAACAGTATTGTACACGTCAGTAACGCTTTTATCAATCGTATTTTATTCATTTTTGGGGATGAGATTTACAGATACCACTTTTTATACCGCAACAATGCTTCTATAAAATAATAATCGGCATAAGTTAAAGGTACGTCAACTTCTGTTTTGTGCGGAATAGAACCTACGCTATGTTTTAATAAAAAACCACCATTCTCACCCAGTTTAGCCCGGTAAGCATCGGTAGATAATGAGTACAGAATGGTTTTGGCTACATCAATATAAGAGCGTTTTTCGGCACCGGTAGTGTATTGACCTAACTCCAGTAAAGCCGAAGCGTAAACAGCGGCCGCGCTCACATCCCTTAAGGTATTTGGTATACCTGGTGCATCAAAATCCCAATAAGGCACCTTATCAGCCGGTAAGGTGGGATTATGGATTATAAATTGCGCTACGCCACGGGCTTGTTTTAAATATCTGGCATCGTGTGTAAAGCGGTACATCATGGTAAAACCATACATGGCCCAACCTTGTCCCCTGCTCCAGGCTGATGAATCGGCGGCACCCTGCGCGGTTTTCTTTTTCAAAACCTTGCCGGTAGAAAGATCATAATCAACTACATGATAAGAACTGTAATTTTTACGGAAATGATTTTCTAAAGTAGTGTTGGCATGGTTTACAGCAATAGCCCCTAACCTGGCTGAGCCACCATTATGCGCGGCCCATTCCAGCATTTCAAGGTTCATCATGTTATCAATAATAACGGGGCAATTAAACTTCTCGCTTTTATTCCAGCTTTGGATGGATTTGATGGATGGGCGATACCGCATGGATAATGAATTGCTGGCTGCCATCACCACATCTTTATCATGTTGCTTTTTAGTAAGACGATAAGCATTCCCAAAACTGCAAAACATTTTAAAGCCCAGGTCGTGATCTATGGTGTCTGTTTTTTCTGCCTCAAGGTTTTTCATCCTTCTTTCGGCCTCAGCCAACATAGCCGGGCTTTTGGTATATTCATAAATATAGAGCAATGTTCCGGGGTAAAAGCCGCTTGTCCACCAAACCATGTTACTATTGATGCTCTTCCCATCCTGATAGGTACGGGGCATATCGTTAGCAGGCACCTGTCGCGATAGGTAAGTGTATTGTTTTTCTGCAAGCGATAAGTTTTCGGCAATGAGCTGCCGCATTGTTTTTTTGGCTTGCGCATGTACCAATACAGCACATAAACATAAACTGGCAGTTAAAATAATCTTCTTCATTTGATCAGGCTTGTAATTAATTTTTCCTCTTAAAGTATCGCACATAATCGATAAAGAAATCTTGCGGGAAGGATTGTTCGTCTACACCTTTTTGGCCACCCCATGTGCCGCCAACCGCGGTATTAATCAATAAATAAAAAGGCTTATTAAATGTGCCGTTAAGGATGGCATAATCTTTAAAAACGTAGCTGAAGTACTTTGTGTTATCAAAAAAGAAATCAATACGATCCTTATACCACTCTATGGCGTAAAGGTGATAGTTCTCAAAAATATCTTTTGTAACTCTTATCGTATCGCCCTTACTTATCTTATTTCTGTAAGCTTTAGGATCGGGAGAATAAGCGTGCATGGTACCATAGATATTTAAAGTATCAAAACCTACATGTTCCATAATATCAATTTCGCCCTTATTTGGCCAGGGCAGGTCGTTATCGCCTTTCATCCAGATTGCGGGCCAGGTACCTTTTCCTTCGGGTAGTTTGGCTCTTACCTCTATGCGGCCGTATAAAAAGTTTTTCTTACCAAGCGTCATTAAACTGGCCGAAGTATAATGGGCCCATTGTTGCTTTTGTTTCCAGTCATTAGCATCGGCCAAATAAGTTTGATTAGGTGATTCTTCTTTTATTGCTTTGATCAATAGCTTTCCTTGTTCAATGTACGCGTTTTTTGGGTTTGATGTATAGGTTTGGTATTCATTGTTACGTACAAAACCCAATTCGTAAACCCAGTTGTTTTTATCAGGTGTAGTGCCCGTATTAAATTCATCGTTCCATTCCAGTTTCCATTTACCTGGTTCGGATGCTGCTTTAATTTCAGGCTGTTTTTGAGCCTGGCAAGCCATAGCCGTTGTTAATAGTAAAAGTGTTATTTTAAAATATTTCATCAGGTATTATGTTCTTATTTCTTTTCCAAAAGGGTTTATCTTTTGCCTTTCACTTTACACTACTTAATAAATGGATAATGCTTTTTCTTTGTCGTAAGCTATACAACAAACGTATCACTGCCGGTACTATAAAAAGGTTTGTGTTCAGATGCCTGTCAAATAATTCATAATGATCGCAGGCTTGAAAGATGCTCATCATCTGTTCATTGGTGAAGATATACGGGATAAACCCACTTATCTTTCGGGGAAGTCTCGGGATATAACAATCATAGCCGATCCTGCACATGTATTTACAGAACTCGGCCAGGGTACAATATTTATCATAGATGGTACATTGGCCATCGTTGATACGTGTGGCTCGCCAGTGTTCTACCTGTTGTTGGGTGATACCTAATTCGCTTACGTCATTATCAACAAAAAAGCTATCCAGTTCAAGTAGTATCCATTGTGCTCGTATTACGGCATAGCCAAGCCCGTTTTTTATGGCTATAAACTGCTTAATATAGGGGGCGTAGATACTTTGATAGTTTAACTCACTCATAAAAAACACCTCCTTTCTGTTCATAGAAACTGCTGGAAACTGGTGGAACATGTAATGCACATTGACTTAGAGATATCATATCTATCCGCAGGTAAGACATGGTAGTCTCTGTACTCTGATGCCCAAGGGCTTCGGATATTACAGGCATAGATTCCTTGTTTTCCAAAAAGCGGCAGGCAAGACTGTGGCGCATGGCGTGTGCCCCGTGTCGCCGGCCTCTGACATCTACTTTGGAGGTTTCAATAATACGTCCCAGCATACCGCTAACGGAAGTGTTTGTCACAGGAATATAGGGCGCACGCGTAAAAAGAAAGATCTTATCTGACTCACTATTTTTTCGCCCATATTTCAAATAATCTATAAGCGCTTCACCCACTTCTGTTAGCAAAGGAAGTTTGATCTCCTTGCCAGTTTTATACTGGGTAAAAGTGATAGCGTTTTGTTCCCAATCAAGATTGCCAAAACTCAAATTCGCTATATCTGATGCCCTGAGCCCTAAGCGTGTGGCCAGTAACGTCATTGCATAATTCCTCTTTCCCGTAGCATCTGATCGCTGAATGGATGCTTCTATTTGAGATACTTCATCTTTGCTATATACAGCAGGCAATTTTACTCCACGCGAATACTTGAAATCCTGAAGAACTAACGAAAGGTCGGTTGCTAATAGATGCTCCTTAAATAGATATTGCAGGAAAGCCCGGATCGACGATATTATAAATATCCTGTTGTTTGTGCTGGTGGAAATGAATGTGATGATCTGGGTTTCCTTGATGTTCTCCAAACTGGTTGTTTGTTGACTTTCCAAATAAAGAAACAACCTGTAAAGGGGGAGCCGATGCTCACTTATTGTTTTCTTTGACCTTCGTAACGATGCGAGGTGCAGTAAATAGTTTTCCATCGCAAGACCGATCTGCCCCGTGAACTTCCGTTCAAGTGGTTTGAAATGATGCCTTTTGATCGTACCTGTCTTTTGAAATTCGTTCAAGAAATTGATACTTCTGATGATGTCGTCCTGGTATCTGGAAATAATATCCCCGGTCACGATAGTACGCAGAAATTTCTCGCCCACAGTGGCGTCATAGCACGGTATCGCTTCTTTTTGCATGTATGGCATTAACTTATTAAGCCACAGAAATTTGTACATGCCAATTCGGGCAACAGAAAAACGCTGCCGTTCAAAGTGCTGAATGCATTGGTTAATTAACTCTTCAAATGTTTCCATTGATTACTATTTTAAATTGTGTGGGCAATATTGCCCGCACAAATAAAATAGCGCGATAGTATTATGTAAACTGATTATGTAAAGTAGAGGCTTAAACACAGTCGGTTAACCTGTTTTACGACGTTGCTTTACATAATTTTTTGCTTTCCATAATCACCGCATTGTAAAAGCCAAATAAGGTGTTTTTTGTAGTCGCTTCCAATTGGCTCGGGCTGCTAAAGCTATAGTCAAAAACAGCAGATACGGTATTGTTAAACTGGCTGCTTAACTCGCTTTCCCTGCCTGTGGTCAGTAGCTGATAGGTCTCTTTGTTCGGCACCATGGCCAGTTGTATCAATCGCTTTAACTCCGGGTCGCTGATACGGATGCGTGACCAGCGGTTAAAAATAGCCCCCAGTTCTGTACTTAACTGGTCGGTCAGCCCCAACATTTTATGCGCCGTTTTCAGCTTTTCGGCTGCACTGGCGGTATGCCGTATTTTTATCGCATTTTGGCAATTCTGTAAAGCGGCGTTCAAGGTATTGGAACACCAAATCCGTATTGGTGTAAAGGCAATGGTAATGCTGCCCGTACCGTCATGCGTGGATGACAAAAAAAGATAAGGGTCGATCAGGTCATCCCGGCCGATGCGGATATGTTCAGGCAGTTTTGCGGTAATAAATGTCGTGCCGCCAAAGCCTAAACTGCCTGCATAATCGAATTTGATGGAACCATAAGCCTTGATGGTCTCATCAAAAAAGGCAAATGCTTCGGTATTTTGTACCACCTGGTAATCTGCGCCGATCTTGTCGCCCAATATGGCTTCCGTGTCCGTCCGAAAGGTAAAGAAACTGTTGTCTGAAATGATATTGTTACCGCTTGGCAGGGCGTGTAAATTCGGGTGTTTACAAACGGTAAAATCTAACTTCGCTTCCTGTATTGCTTCTGCGCTGGTCTTGCAATGGCTGACTTTTGTTCCCAATATCTGCCATATCTGGGGTTTAACCCCGTTGTGTAGTGTGTTCATGCTTTTTTTAATTTATAGTCCATAAATTTCAGTTCGTGTATTTTCACCTTTTTGGTGTTGCTGATGGTACAGGTGGCTGTTTGCTGTATCTCGGTAATTGCCTCGTGTACGTGCTTATGTTTGGTTTGAATGGTCGCTTTGACCAATAGAAAAATGGTATCGTACATCGGTTATGAATTATAGGAATTGATAAAATCTGTCAGTTCCCGGTTAAATGCGCCGGGGTTGTCCTTCGCCAGTTGCTCGGCGTAACCCTCCCAAAAAATTTGGTTGGTTAAATCAATAAATATTTCTAACATCGCTATAGATTTAAGATGAGGAAAGTCTTAAATAATGCCCCCTGTTTGGTTTTTGGGGAACAGGGGGCATTGCCATTTAAGCAGGAATAGTAATACCCGCTTCGATCTGTGCCAGTTTGTCTACGCAAAGGGCGTTTACATACTGCGCTACATGAAAGATGATCACCGGGTTCTTGGTCGTAAAGGTTCTGCCTTTATCATCTTCAATGGTTAGTTCACAACGGGAGAATTTAGTCGTGCCGCTCAATTCTGTTTCTTCATCCTGTGCCACTTCGAATGCTTCCAAATTAGTGATGGTTTCTAATAGCTTGTCCCGTTGAACCTTACGGCGGTGCAATTCTTCCACCAGTTTTAAAGTGCCTTCCAAATTCAGGACAGGTTTTACAACTTCCGCAGCTTTTGGCGCTTCTGCTGTTTTAGCGGGTTCTGCTTTAGGCTGTTCCACAGGTTTATCCGTTTCAGGCTTCGCCCGTTCGTCAGGTTTTGCACTATCCTTGTTTACCGGGTTACCCGCTACAAATCGCGGGGTTTTGTTTTCTGCCGTTACGGGATTTGAGTCGTTTACATTGGTGTTAGTTGTTGCTTTTTTGTTTTCTAATTCTGCGGTTTTCATAATCTTTATTTTTTAAATGTTTACTAATTTTTAATACTTGTTTTGTCCTTTGTGCAGGTTTGCGGTTTTTGTTGTTTCTGCCCGCCGTGGCGGGCCTCTGCCGTTTGCTGTTTCCATATGCTTCTTTTAAGTGTGCTCGCATGCGCTCGCTCTCGCTTTTTATTAAGCACCTCACCTAAATAAGCCTGACGCTAAGGCAAGCCTTTTGGAAAAAAAATACGCTGCCAACACCCGCCGCGATAGCGGCAGCCAATGAAAGAAAGCAGGAAGATTTTTTTTCCAAAACCGGAGGCCCGGGCTTGCCGTGCGGCAGGCTTTTGAGAACTTTGATTAATAAAAGGCCGAGAAAGGGCTTAAAAAATGATTTAAGCAAGCGAAGCCGTAAAAAAGAAAAGCAGGGGCGATAGCCGGTGCTTCAATGCGGGGAAGCGGCTGAGTTGAGGAACGAAAGGAAGCGGCTGCAACCGCTGGCCTTATCAAGCCGGCGGCGGCTTGATGATAAACATAATGAAGATTGATATGTTATCAGCTACTGAATATGAGCTTAAGGCATTTCAGAAACAAGCCCCCATGGTTCAGGCGTAAAGTTGATGAAAGTTTACCCGGTTATATTCGGCGCTTTCTTAGCAACGTCGTTACGATGTATCCCAATGCCCGGATTTATGGGTTAAGATATTACTGGGATCACGATTACAGGATGTATTGTAAATGGAAAAAATGTAAGCGTAAAGAACTTTCTATCAGAAAAAAAAGAGAAGGGCGGTATTTCCGCAAACATAGGTGGGAAATAAAGCAACAGTTGATCGATCGGGACGGACAGTTATGCAATCATTGCCGGGAGCCTTTTGAGTGGCGGCAATTGACATTCGATCATATTATCAGGTTGGAAGATGGCGGAACAAGTGTTTTAGAAAACCTTCAACTCCTTTGTGTTCCCTGCCACGAAGCAAAAACCCAACAGGAGCATTTACTTTTAAAAGAGATAAAATTGCTATCTGCGACTCCAACAAAATAATTCTTTCAGCCGGGCCGCGGCTCATATCCGGTAGCGTAAAATGATTGCCTTGCCAATAGCTTCGGCCACCGCATCGGAAATACCACTGTCATTTTCAAGCACCCGCCAGCTGCGGCCCTGGCGTACCAGCGTCACTACCTGACCGTTCACCTCCACCGGGATTTCTTCCGTGGCCTTAACCAGCGCCGCAGGTTTCACCAGTTTAAAAGCATGATCTTGCCCGCCTATCGTGATCCGCAGCGATTGTCCCATAGCTGCAAAAATAAAAAATTCAGCAAAAAAAAAATGCCCCGCCGGTTAAAGCGGGGCAAATTCCAAAGACAATCCCGTGTGGTGTTGTGCCGGGTAAAGATAGCGATTCCGCTATTTTTTCAATGCAGATTTTTTCAAACTTGTCACTTCTGCCCGGCCTTCATGCGACAGTGTTTTGATGCCGGACAAGGCTTTGCGCAGGCGGACACCTGCGGACTGATTGCCTTTGGCGTAAAATTTGGTGGCATCTGCTTCGCTTGCATTGACTAATGCTTTCAGTTTTTCAAACGTGTTCATGATTTTTATTTTATGGTGAATATTTATGAATTAATTTTTTTATTAAGACAATTTGAGCCTTAGATCCCCATGCTTTGGTCTTCGCCTTTTTCCTTACCCTTTCCTTTATCCTTCCCGAGGTCCAGGTTTTGGGCAGGCGCTTTCTGGTACAGTTCCCGTTTCATTTTATCGCCTTTACCTGTATAGAAATCCAGGGTTTTGAATTGTGGCCTGGCCTCCATTTGCACTTTCTGCTCTTTATTGTCCTTGCCGGTTACCGTAACATCCACACGGTCGCCGTTCTTGAGCGCCTGCAAAATAGCCGCCTTCTGCGCAGGTTCGCCCAGTTCCTTGATCTTGAACTTGTTCAGGGTCTTGTCCAGATCAAAGCCGAAATTGGGATCGTTCATCTGTTTTAGCTTATAATTGCCGTAATCGTCTTTGGCCTGGTCAAAGTCCAGCTTGATCCAGGCGCGGTAGCCTTCGCCGCTGGCAGGGTTGAGCATATTATCCCGATGCACCGTGCGGCCCTGTACCATATTGGCGGCCTGCTGCGCGGTGAAGCCAACGCCTTTTTGTACGTAAAAGGTCTGGCTGACGGCATTACCGAAATAAGCCTGCTTAAAATCGGGGTTGACGTAATTGACCGTACCGTTCTCCTTGCTGGCCAGGTTCTTTTTAGCTTCCGGGCTTTCACCCATGGCCAGTTCGCTATTGCCTTTTTGTTTTTTAAAGAACGCTACAGCTTCGTAACCGCTGTCAAAAGTTTTAACCAATGGTCGTTCGGGGTTCTCCTTATTCTCCGTCAATACCATATATTGTTGACCGGGAACCGCAGGCGGGATCTTTCCGGCTACGGCTTCAAACTTATTCAGGTTGTAATATTCTGATTCGTTTGATTTACGCAAATGCAGGGTGAGGTCCACCGGCAGACCGTTATCACCGGGCAATTGCTCCCTGACGTTAAAATAACCCGTCCCGGTCCGCATCTGCGGTTCCAGTTGGTCAATACTTTGCTGGCTGAACCCCAGGTTCGCCGCTTCTTTTTTGATGTCTTCCAGATTGTTCAGATTCATATTTTGATGATTTAAATAGTTAGCATTAGCTTGTTTGATCTCTTCCAGCATTTCAGCTGTACTGCGGTAGTAGACCGGGAATTCCGCATCGCCCGGCAAATTGCCCCCACCTGCCTTGAGTTCCCAGTGATCCAGCGCGGCCCCCAGCGTATCAAAAAACTCCAGCTGGTGCGGCTGCAAATCCATATCCGTCGGGCGCATTTCAAATACGACATGGGACAGGCCCACATCCTCGGCATCTTCCAGCAGGTTAATGATGGCCTGTGCATGTTTGGTTTCCAGGTTCATATCAATTTTTGTTGACACGGAGCAATACGGGCGTATTACCTTTCAGCTTCACCCTGATCTTTTTTACCTTTTTGGATAACAGCCCTGTTGCAGCGGAAATGCCTGCCGTTGCCGCCTGTGTGCCGATGGATTGATCCATGGAAAGAAACTGCATATTGGACAAAGCGTTTGCGGTGCCGTTTCCCGCTGCTTCGCCCAGTTCCGCCTCCGGTGCATCGATACCGGCGAGGCCGTCCAGGGAAAACACCGTCAGGTTGACCGGGATAATGGCTGTTCCCAGCCGGATATTTCGGATTTCGAGCAATAAGCGCTGGTTGGTTACACTGCAGGCGCCGAACAATAATTGGCCTTTGGGAATCAATAATTTACCGATGCGTAATGTATCCAGCAGCTTTAATTTCACCACGCCGCCCGGCGCGACTTTTTGGTTGCCCTCAATGACCGCCGGGACTGCCCTGAAAGCCGTATCTTTCCTGCTGAGCGTATCGGCCTGTTGCTTTAGCGAATTTGCAACCCGTTCCGGGTGTTGCAGGTCCAGTAGCTTATCCATCAGGCCGTCCAGTTGCTTCATTTCGGGGTCTTCCGTATTGCCCTGCTTCATCGCATTGACTATCTGCTGCAATTTCCGGGTTTGTGTATCGGTGGTACCCGCATTGCTATACCGGGGTACGGCAGGTGCAGGCCGGTTCACTTCCCTGTTGATCTGCGCCAGCTTTGCATTGATCTGTGCGACGCTTTCGTCGGGTTTTGGCTTGGCAACCGAATGTGCTGTATCAAAGCCCATCCCCGCAAGGAAACCGGAAGCATCATGTTGCCTTGCACTGATCGAATCCCGTTTTTGTTTTTCGTACAGGCTCAGCTTATCGTCAGGCGCTTTCCCTTTTTCAAAGGTCGCGCCGGGCAGGCTGGCATTAATGCCGGGATGGGCAGTGGTTGCAGTTTGATCACCCTTGCCGCCGCCCATGCCATAAAAAACGAGGGCCAGTAGCGGCAGGACGAATAAGGGCAGGAAAAGCAGGAATTTGCGTTTTCGCTGGAATTGAATGGTTGGTTGTTCCATAATGTTATTTTCTTAAATGGTTAATAAATCGACCTGATGAGCAGCCATAAACTCGCCCCGCCAAAGAGCAGGCAGAACAGAATCAGCGCAATGAGCTTTGAACTGGTGTTCCAGTATTGCGTTTTGCGGGCCAGGTAGCCGGAAATCCGCAATTGCAGTTTGATAATTCGGTTGGCGATCCCCTGCGCGGCGGCTTCGCCTTTGTGGCTAAGCGGCCTTTGTTTTCTTTTTAACTTCCACATGTTTATTTGCCGTTAGGGTTGATGTCTTTGTTTTCCAGCGTCTCCCATTTTTCGATGAGGAAACCGTGTGGGTTATTATCACTGCGCGATACGTTACGGGCGTAACCCTGCGTGACCAGGCTGCGGCTGATTGTACCGCTGCTCCGGATCAGCTTTTCCGTGGCAAAGCATTTAAAGTAAAAGGGATACTGGTTCATATCCAGTTGCACGCTGTCGACCTGTACCTGCTGCGAGATATTGCCGGAGATCATTCCTGCATAGAAATTGCTTTCCTTCAGGTTATCATAAGCAGTCTTGGCGCTGCCATCGGCTAAATACAGTGCTTTCGTTACCGTTGCCTGGATTTGTTTATCATCCGGGTCCAGCGTAAAAAAATAATGGTGGAACATGCTGATATGATCCCTTAGCTCTACCGGAATATTTTCCTTCCGGTCGGCTGCAAAAGCTTCCAGCGCTTTACCATTGGCCAGGATATAAATATGATTTTTATAGTTCTCGGTAGACTGGTAGCTTTTATAGATGGCAAACCCCGAGATCAGCGTACAGGCGACGATCAGCAAATAGCTGAAGCGCTTGATATGCTGGAATGCCGTATCGATGTTTTTGAGTTGTGTGAACATAAGCCCCTCCTAAATCCTCCCCGGTAGGGAGGACTTTTTTATTGGTTAATAATTGGTTATTTATCGCTCCCGGAAAGCTTATCCTTTTGGTATTCTTTTCCGCCGCCGTTATAGCCTTCCACTTACGGAACACTTTTATTGCCCCGACGATCCCCAGGATCGCACCGATAGCATACATCAAATTGCAACCTGCATCGAAGTAGCCCTTGACCATCGTGGTGGCTTGCTGGATGCCCGCAGCGCCGTCCTGTGCCTGGGAGCTAAAAGCCAAAAGCATAAGGCTGAAAGCAAGCAATAGCCCATTTTTATTTAAGCGCATAACACCTCCAGTTCTGCGTCGCTGATGTCGAACGCTACGTTTTCGCGGATGTAATCGTTAATGGCGGCCTTATTGCTGACCTGCGCATATTTATCGGCCACTGCGCTGAACAGCTCCAAAAAACCGTCTTTGCCGCCGCCGGTCTGTTCCAACTGGTAAAAAATGTATTTCAGTTCTTCGAGTACATCGGGCACCAGCCCCAATGCTTCGTCCTTGTTTTCCGGCCCGAAATGCAAGTCCTGCATACCCACCGTTTCCATCCCTTCGGGTTCCCTGGCTTGTCCCATCAAGCCGTCCGGTTCGTTTTCCATTTCCTCCTGCCAGGCTCTTTCATCTTCCTTCGGCTTGCCCTTAAAAAGGTTTTCTAATTCCCCGCGGTAATACAGTACCGCTACCGCCAGGCACCATAGCCCGGCCAGTACGCTTGCAGTTATCAGGAACTGCGGCCAACTGATCGTATGTAACATAGGATTTGCTTTAGCCCCCGGCTCCATTGCCGGAGGTAAAGCAAAAGTGGCCGTCCGTCCTCTGGGCAAAGCCAAAGCCGGAACCGGCGGGGAAAGAATTATTATTCTTTATGGGTGCTTTCGCTTAGGTTTAAGCGAAAGATCATCCTCGACACGGCGCATGATCGCGTCCCGCATCTGGTCCAGGTAATTCGTCGGGCTTAATACCTTGCGTTCCTTGACCTCGGTAAACCTGCGGTAAAAGCGGTCGAGCTTTACCTTAAAGATCTCTTCGAAGAAATTAGCGATCTCCTGTAATTCCGCCTTACCATGGTTAAGCTGTTTCGTATCATAAAGCCCATAGATCACCTCCACCAAATTGCAGGCATCGCCCGTCCAGCGCAGATCAATATCCCTGATGCCCAGGTCGGGCAAACGCACTTCCTCCAGTAAGCGTTCCTTTAAACGCTCATAAGCCATGATCTTGGCAAATACATAATCGCAGCAGGTCGAAAACTCCGGGTCGATCTCTGCCAGTTCGGGCAGGATGATTGTTTCCAGTGATTTGCCGCGGATAAAAGCCACATGGTCTATTTCTGTAGCTTTCATTTTATAATAATGGTGAAAGAAGGCCACCATTTCGAGGTAACGGTCAATGGCCCTGATCTCATTAAGGAAATAATGATTCACCATTTCATCATCACCCACTGGTAAGCGGCGAATGATATGCTGCCATTCGGTATGATAAATATACCAGCTCATTAATTCCGGCTTGGCTTCTTTGAAACACCAGATCTCCTCTGCATCATCTTTGAAACCTTTTTTAACCACGTAGTCCCGCAGTTCCTTTAAATACTTCTTGATACAAGCGATACTCGCTGCCAAACGATCCATACCGTCCGTATAAGCTTCCGCGACCTTTGCCATCTCTCTTAAAAACTCCGCATAACGCTCCTCATAATACTTCCTAAGCATAATAAAAACAGATTAGTAAAATACCGGTTGCCCGGCGGCGTCTCCGCTACCGTAAACAACAACCGGCCATGCGTAATCATTTTTCCATAGGCTTTATTCGCATTGGTTGTAAGCAAAAATGCGGGAGCTTGCCGCATAAAAAAAAGAGTGCGATAACTGAATTTTCTTTTTCAGTTATTGCACCCTTTTTATTTTAAAAAAATCCGTTCTGTACCTTAGAGGTCGAGCTTTTTTACCAATACGATACGGTTGCTCGTGCCCACTTTGCGATAAACACTTTGCGCCCTTGATTCTACTGTACGCTTAGAGATAAATAATACATCGGCGATCTCCTCGTAGGTTTTGCCCTGGGCGATCAATAGGGTGACCTCGGCCTCTTTATGGGTAAGGCCATAGGCGATGCATTTCAATTCAAATGCTGACAGGTTCTCGTTAAGGGCTGGCGATAGGGGTTGCCCACTTTTTGCCTTTTTAGCCAGACGATCCCTGATCAACAGCAAGGCAACTACGCAGCCAGTGAAAAAATTGACCCCAATACTTGCCCAAATTGTGCTGACATAGAGGGCCGCACAGTTGTAAATTAATAACAACAAAACAACGAAGGTGATCCGCCAGTGCCTGCGGTCCTCCGGCCTGAAATAAAAATGGAATAATTGCCAGGTCAGGTACAAAACATCGATAAGGATCATTAAGGATGAAAAAATGGGCAGTTGTAATTTGATCGTTCGCATAGGTTTCAGATAGGTATTTTTTAATTAATTCCTACTAAACCGGAGGTGTTCACGGCACATGGATTTGATGTATAAAGTGCTTTTTAACCTGCCGGAGAAGCAGTGGTTTATTTTAAATTACCTGTAAAAGCACGGGCAAGACATATTCCGCTGAAAGAACGACTAAGAACCCGCAAACAGAATAGCAAGCCCGCACTTTCGCAGGCGTTGCACTTGTTCCCGTTTGCGGTTTTTGAATTAGTCGTTCTTGTCAGCAGGAAGCGTAGTGACGCTTAAATATGATATGTTAAAAAACCTATGTCTGTGTCGTATTATAAATGTTAACCGGCTGTAAAGATAAAAAAATGCCGTTATCTATTTTATAGCTTAAAAATTTCAGTTCGGTGTTAAAGTTGTTTTTCATAAGCATTATTGTTTCATATCCATCAAAACTCAAAATAATACTTCCCGAAATCAACCCATTAATGGTTTCTCGCCGCAGGTTATTAATTACGGAGAAATATTTTAACTATCGTATAAACCATTTAATCCTACCTGCCTTTAGCAGTTTGGTCCTTGCCAGTTTTAATGTCTTTTCTTTGATTAACAAAAACGTGGATAGTTCCGGATCTGCAAGTAACTTATGGTATCGTGTCAAGAATTCAGGATAGTTGATATAAAACCATTCCACTACGATCAAAGCTTCCTTATTAAGAATTGCGCGCATTTCCAGCTCTTTCTTATGCCAGTAACCTAAGATCAATTTGGCCAGTTCGTGCGTTTCAGGAAAAGTCGAATAAACCTCCCGCATTTGCTGGTAAGTAACTTCGAGTAAACGTGCGCCAGGTGTTGCATACAGATACAGGCCCGAGGCTTCCCGGGCCTCAAAACTATCACTTGACACGATACTGTCCTTTTTATAAATGCTTAGCACTTGTCTGCCCTGGTTTTCTATTTCCTTTAGAATAATGACAAATCCCTCATAGATGTAATAGGATTTATCAATCACGCGCTGCGGGTTAAAAAGCATTTCACCTGCCTTTGGGTTAACTTGTTTTGGCTCCATCACATTTCCTAAATGCTCGTATAATAATGGACGCTGTTCCCTGAAACTGTTTAGGTGCGCGGCTAACTTTTCTAATGCATCCTGGTGCCAGGACAATTCAATATAGTTTTTCATAAGGTTGTATTACAGCAGGTAGGGGAAACTGCTTTGATATAAGATTTAGGTAGAAAGGTCTAAGCGGTGTATTTAAACTTTAAAAAGCGTACCCGGTGATCAGGCACCAGGGTACGCTTAATTTTAATTAACCACTAACTCACTATTATTAACTCGTATAAAGAACGCGTGTCCCGCAAATGCCGACCCGGTTAGTGAGGGTCATCATCTTTGGATATTTTTAACTATTTAGATATTTCAGGTTATGCAGCATATCTCTGACCATCGCTGGCAGATCATATTGCGGCTGCCAACCCCAGTCGTTCCGCGCATGCCGGTCATCCACACTGGTCGGCCAGCTATCGGCGATCAGTTGCCTGGAATCGGGTTTATAAAACATTTTAAATGTTGGCAGGTGTTTTTCGATTTCCATAGCCAGCTGTTCCGGCGTAAAGCTCAAAGCGTGAACATTATAGCCGGTTCGTACCGTTAATTTTTCTACCGGAGCATCCATCAGTTCCAGCGTTGCCCGAACCGCATCCTCCATATACATCATCGGTAAAGCAGTATGTGCTTTGATAAAGCTGGTGTACTGGCGGTATTTCAGTGCCTGGTGAAAAATATCCACGGCATAGTCGGTAGTCCCGCCACCAGGTAAAGCCGAATGGCTGATTAACCCAGGATACCGGATACTGCGCACATCCACGCCATATTGCTCACTGTAATAATGGCACCAGAGTTCCCCGGCCACTTTGCTGATCCCGTAAGCCGTCGTTGGTTCCGTGATCGCATATTGCGGACTAAATGCCTTTGGCCCAGTTGGCCCAAACACCGCAATACTGCTTGGCCAGAAAACTTTCAACTGATCCGATTTAGCAATGTCTAATACATTCAATAAGCCCTTCATGTTCAAATCCCAGGCTACCAAAGGCTGTTTCTCACCACTGGCAGACAACATTGCCGCCAGATGGTAAACCACCCCGATCTTTTCCTTCAGCACCAGCGTCCGTAGCTCCAGCTTATCCATGACATTTAGCAGCACGTAAGGCCTGCTGTCAAACGGTGTATCCGCCAACGGGCGAATATCTGCCGCCAGCACCTGATCCTGGCCATATTTTGCCCTTAGCGCCGCCGTTAGTTCCGTCCCCAATTGCCCGCAAGCACCGATCACTAATATCTTGCTCATTATTGAAATCGATTCAATCCTTTACGTTAAACAGTTCATCCAGTTTATCATACAAATCATTTGTTTCACCGTGATATAGCTGCACAAGACGACCCTGCGGGTCAATCAGCACCTTGGCAGGGAAACCACCATCAATGGCATATTTTTTTTGGATACCGTCCACCGTTTCATGATTGAGAATCTGCGTCCAGTCCAGCTGATATTTCCTTATTGCCGCACGCAACGCTTTTTCATCATCCCGGCAGGCGATACCTACAAATTCAATTTTACCCGCATATTTATCGTGATAAATTTTCATCCTTGGAAAACCGGCCACGCAGGGCGGGCACCAGGTACCCCAGAAATCCAACAGCACATATTTTCCCTTCAGGGAAGAAAGGCTAAATTGTTTGCCCGTGCTGGTAGTTGCCGAAAAACTAAGCACCGGTTGACCAGACCTTGTATTTTTCTTGCCTTCAATTGCCTGTGCGATCAGCCGCATGATACGCGTATCGCGAAATTTTGCGTCAATACAATTGTAAATTGAATCTAACAGCGCTGCATCCTGTATGCCGGGAAGCAAATACTCCCCAAAAACATAAGCAGATATGATATTATCTGTGTTAGCTAAAACAAAAGCTTTAGCAGTCTCGATTTGCAGCTTATCGATCAGTAGGCTTGTTGCCCGTGTTATCCGTTGGTCGGCAATCGCCGGGTTACCGGACCTTACCTTGCTTATTTGTTCACGCAGTTTTATTAGCGGATCATTCCATTTGGCAAACTCGTCAAATTTGTCCTCATATTCGGGATAAGTCATCGTAACCGCACTATCCATGATGGTAACTTCTCCCTTTTCCACAAAAAACTTTTTGTAAAATTCTTTGTGGTTTTTATCATGAACCGGCCAGGCAAGGATGGCATAAGCCAGCGATCTTCCCGGTTTACGCTTAAAATAAAACTCGCCGTTATTTGTCACAAGTGTATCTACATTGATACCGTCTGTTAGCCTGACCTGCAACGTATCCGCCAAACTCAGCTTTCCTTTGACAATTAAATCCTGAGCACTCACTTTTAAGGCACTAAGCAAAAGGACAGCGCAGATCACCAAAATTTTATTCATACCCTTTTAACCAATTATTTCTTCACTTACAGCAATCCCACGCCTGGAAGTACAGGCTTTTATCTTTGCAGCGGTAGCATCGTAGTCGGATATGGTTTGTTCTAAACTTAACAGCAGCTCCCGGTACTTTTGATAGTTTCTTTTTATCGCTTCCTCCAACTGCTGTGCTTTATTATCGCCATAAGGCAAGTTGCTCAGCTTGTAAAGGAGCAGACTATGTTCGTTGATGGATATTTTTTTGAGTGCCCTGTTTATAAAATATCTTCCGGTTTGATTGCGTCATTTTCTTTTTTGTAAATCAGTTTTTTGCGATGGCCCTGCTCGTCGGTTATATAACACTGGTTATTGTTAATGAGTAGGCCCGCGCGTTTGCCTTCATGTTCATTTACATCAATTCCGATTACTTTTCCATTGTAATAACTGGCAATATTTCTTGCCAGGATGGTATGGCCGACAATGATCTGCTTACAGCCATAAAAAGCCAATGTACTGTCGATGGTCGCGGAAGTCGCGCGTGGTTCCATAAAGTAACCCCGGTACCAGAACGGCCCGTCTTTGCCAAAAAGCGGTGCTACGTTTGCCGGTAGTTCCTTCCGGGGTTGATCATAAAATGACCTGCATGAGCTATTGAGTTTCTCTAATGGCATCCGCAAGGCATTGATCTGAGGCGAAATTCCCCCATGAAGAAGAAGCCGGTCTCCGATCTTTTCTACAATATTTTTTGTTCGGAGCCAACGGCCCAATTCCGTTTTTGCTGAAAAGAGTTCCGAATAGGTTAGATTTAGCTTACTGGCTGTATTAAAATATTTTTGGTCTACATAACGAAAATCACCGCTGAGGTTCATGATATCATGATTACCTAAGATCGTATGTACATAACCGCCTTTACTTTTAGCTTCCTGTTCTAATTTATAGAGCAGCCACAAATAGGGAACCACGTCTTTACCCCGGTCAAAGAGGTCACCGCAGATCACCAAATGGCCTTTACCAAAGATCCAGTTGTATTTACTGTCGATTATTTTGTTGGCGATCAGTAAACCACGAAAGGCTTCAAACTCTCCTTCAATGTCTGAAACCACAAACAGTTTATTAACGGGAGCATATTGCACCGGCTCGTTGCGCAAAATTGATTTGAGCCTGCAATTAAAGTCCCATAACGGGTGTCCGTTAAAATGGATCTTGATAGTGGTTTTTGCTTTCTCGGTAATCGGTAAACTATCACTTGTTACTTTTTCATTATTTACTGATTTGACCCATATGCTTTTACCGGAATAATATACATAAGGGCCGTCATTGTCGCCTGACGATGTAAAGCTTCCATTAAATTTATAACTACCAGGGCCAACTTTGATACTGTCTTTTCCCGGTACATAAACGATGGCTTTGGTGTTTTTTGGAATGGTGACTTTTAAGATGACTTGTTTGCCTTTCAATTGCCATGATGACCTGATCAATCCATATTGACTTTTGTAAGTCGCTTTCGCCCAGGTCAGGTTTCCACCGATCTCGGGGCTAATTCGGATCGTTTTATAGCCGGGTGAAGTAGCTTGAATCCCGGCTATGTTTTCATAAAACCATTGTCCGACTGCGCCGTATGAAAAATGATTGAAGGAAGTTTCCTGTACGCTACCATCTGGCCGTATCGCATCCCAGCGTTCCCAGATCGTAGTAGCACCTTTGGTGACCGGGTAAAGCCAGCTTGGGCATTCTTGCTGCAATAGTAATTGATAGGCAAGGTCGCTGTAGCCGAATTTGCTGAGTACAGGAAGCAGGTAAGGCGTTCCTAAAAATCCGGTTGCCAGTTTGTTGCCATTGTCTTTTATCTTTTGGGCCAACAAGGCGGCGACCTTTGGCCTTTGTTCTTCCGGCAGCAAGTCAAAGGCCAATGCCAGGACATAAGCCGTTTGGGTTTGGATGGCTTTGGTATCAAAGTGTCCGTAAGCTTTGGTATAAGCGCCTTTGATATTTTTCAGTAATGCGGTATAGCTTTTTACGTCACGGTCATTATGTAAAAGGCTTGCGGCTTTAATGAGGTTTTCCGTGGAATGGATATAAAAGCATTGGTCAATGTAATGAAGACTCGTAGAATCTCCTAAAGCATACCAATCCCCATAACCGTTTACTTCCCAAAGGTTATCCGGACTTTGCTTCTTGATAAAATCTACCCAGGCCTTCATGGAACTGTATTGGCGTTGTAAAACGTTTTTGTCACCGTACATTTCATACATGGTCATGGGTATAATCGTTGAAGCATCTCCCCAGCCTGCTACACCACCTTTCTTTTCTAATGTATGCGTATAAACATCAGGGATGATATTCGGCAAACCGCCGTTCTTCCCTTGATCAGCTGCCAAATCCTGCAAATATTTGCTGTAGAAATTCAGGACGTTGGCGTTTAAAGCGGCTGTCCTGGAAAACACCTGTGCATCTCCTGTCCAGCCCAGGCGTTCGCTCCTTTGCGGGCAGTCCGTAGGGATATCCATGAAATTGCTTTTCATACTCCAAAGGATGTTATGCTGCAACTGGTTGATCATCGGATTAGAGCAGGCGAAAGTTCCAGTAGGCTTTATATTTGAATAGAGCGCTACAGCCGTGCAATTATCTTTATTGATTTTTATGCCGATCACCTTCGCGTAGCGAAAGCCATGATAGGTAAAGTGCGGTTCCAATACCTGCTCTTTTCCATTCAGTACGTAAACATCTTCTGCCTTGGCGTCACGCAGGTTGCCGGTATATAAGTTTCCCGCGCTGTCCAGTAATTCTGCATGGTAAACTTTGACCGTATCCCCGGCTTTTCCTTTTACCTTAAGCCGCACAAAACCAGCCAGGTTCTGCCCGAAATCAATGACCTGATTAGTTAAAATGTGCTTCGCCTTGAACACTTCGTGCCGGGTGACCGGTTCTGTTGTAGTAGGTACTAAACTGAATTTCTGCGGCATTAAGTATTTTACGGGCGATTCGTTGATGATATGGGTAAGCCTGGTATCCTGCATTTCGCCACCGTAAAAATCCGCATAGCGGGTCATGCCTGTTCCACAACTCCAGCTATCATCGGAGCTAATAATTTGTTGGGTGCCGTCAGTAAAGGTGACTACCAACTGTAACAGTAGACCTGCCTGCTTGCCGTAATTGTTCTGTTTGATATTGCCCCCGAATACGCCGCGATACCAGCCATCTGCAACTGTAACGCTGATATTACTTTTGCCCTTTTTTAATAAATTGGTTACATCATAGGTTTGGTATTGCAAGCGTTTATTGTAACTCGTAAAGCCAGGTGTGAAATAGGCATTTCCAACTTTGGTATTATTGAGCGTTGCTTCATACAAACCTAAAGCGGTTATATACAATTTTGCACTCTTGACCTGCTTTATGGTAATCCATGTTTTTGTAAAAACAGGACAAGGCCGACTAACCGTATCTTCCTGATAGGACGGACTGATCCATTGTGCTTTTGTAAACAGGATTGATTGGGCGCAACATAAGTTACACCCAATTAATAGCAAACAGCCAGACAATATGATTCTAGAGGCTTTCATTGACAGTTTTAAAAACTATTCTTTATCGTAGACAACCTTTATGTAATATTCAAAGCCGGTATTGTCTTTCACGGTCCGTTTGACAATCAGTACTTTTCCGCTCGCATCAAGGCTGTACCGTTCGTTACCCCGGAATTGTTCTTTGGTAGGATCACCTATTAAGGAAGCCGTCATATTTACGTTAAGCGTTTTGCCGTCCTCAGTGGGCTTAACGGATAATTTTCGCGTTCTACCATTGGCGTCGATGTATTGAAAAACATCCCCATTTAAAGGTAAACGCTCGTTTACAATGGTATCTGTATTTGCGTCTACAACATCTGTTTTGGCAAAAGTGATCAGATCTGCTTTTTGATCTATTTTCAAGGCCTTGTAGGCGGTGTAGGTGGGCGCATCGCCAAAATAACTTTGTTCATAATTAACCTTCCAGTTACCGGAAAGATCGACTTTTATATCCTGCGCTACTGCGTTTATCGATATCAACAGCAAAAACGAACTTAATAGGGCACAAAGGCCCGTCAATTTATTTTTCATCAAATTTTCTTTTTATAATTATTTATAGGTAGCTGCCAACTTAAGCGCATTATAAGCGTTGACTACACCGCCTGACACACATTTGTCTTTAAGTACGTCCCTCTTTACGACACTTTTCATAATGATATCTTTCACCTGTACTGCTGTTAATTTTGGATAATATTCGCGGATCAGTGCGGCAATCCCTGCGACGATAGGTGCGGCCATACTTGTGCCGCTAAATGTTTTATATTCATTACCGGGATATGTTGAATAAATATCCACGCCGGGTGCGAAGACGTCTACAGTTTTTTGCCCGTAATTTGAAAAGTCAACCGCGAGCGTTTGATCATCTTTTGGCCCCGACGCGCCTACTACAATGAAAGCGTCAGCTTTGTCTTTACCATCGTCATAGGTTGCGGTGGGATACACGACGCTATTGTCTAAATTGCTTGAGGTGTTACCTGCTGCGTGAATAAACAATACATCTTTTGACATAGCGTATTTTATGGCGTCATCAACAGCCGTTTTATCCCAGGTGTAAGGTTTACCAAAACTCATGTTGATTACCTTTGCACCGTGGTCTACGGCATAACGGATACCGTTGGCAATTGCTTTATCCCTGATCTCTCTTAAGTTCCCGTTGGTTTTAACCATCATGATCTGCACATGATCGGCGATGCCGTTCAGGCCAATACCATTCCCACGTACTGCACCTATGATCCCAGCGACATGCGTACCATGCCCGGGGTCAGTGCTGGGCCATGGCAGTATTTTATCTGGATAAACATCGGCATTGCCACTCGCTGTGTCTGCTTCATTGTTCGCGGCATTTAATCCGTGGGCCAAATGATAGTTTACCAGGCTGATAAGTTTCGCATTTTCGGGATTATTTTCCTTTTCAAGGACTGATACCTGATCTTTTAAATTGTTAATTTTTTCGTTCAGTTCTAATTTTAGCTTTTTACTTTGCCTGTAAGCCTGATAGCCTTTACGGTATTCTTGCGGGACCGTACCTAAAGATAAACTGTCATAAAACGCACTGTCCTTTTGGATTGTTAAGTTTACTAAATCTTCCCGACCTGTTTCGTTCCCTATGTAGTTCCAGCCATGGTGCCCGGTTTTCGGATCAGACCATAAAACCGCTTTTAGGTCCTCATGCAAGGTGTCCAGACCCGCATCAAGTATACCGACGATGACGGTTTTTGCTTTTTTGTTTTTTAAGAGGTCTGAATATGCTTTATTTGCGCTGACACCAAACACACCATCTTTTTCCAGATCTTTTGCCTGCCAATTTATTCCCTGGGCAAAACTTTGCTTAGCAATGCTAACCAGCATCACCGCAAATACTAAAATAACTTTCATATTATTAATTGATATAAGGGCTGACCAGTTGATACCTTGATTACTGAAACAGCATTAACTAGCTCAGGTCAGCCCTTTCGATAGAAAAAATGGTTATTTTTTATCTAAGTATTTCCATAAATACCATTCCAGTTCCAAACCGTAGACGTCCCAGGCAACAATTTTCCCAGTGGCATCAACCAATACATTGGTGGTGTTTGGCGCTTTTGGATTTCTATACTCAAAGTATTGTTTTCCAACTATTCCTTCGTCGCCTTTTAGATCCGAAACAGTGGGCCAAGGATATTCTTCGGCCATTACCCGGGCTTTGTATTCAACCATATTCTTATCCGATGAAACGCCTATCACAGAAAGTCCTTTGGCATTGTATTTCTTGTATATGAGTCGTAACTCTTGCTGATATTGTTCCCGATCGACGGAATTCGATGCCCAGAAATGGATCAGCGTCAGTTTGCTTTTTGAAGAAACTGCTTTTGAGGACACCATTTTTCCATCCAGCGTTGGTAGGTTGAAATCGGGAAAAGGTTGGCTTACACTTAAAGGGACGCGTTCTTTGATTTTCTGTCCATAAAAGCTGTTTTTTTCTTTTTCTGAAAGGTTGTTGTAATTTTCCGCTAAATAAGGCAAATGATACTCGAAAGTATAGGTGCTGTACAAATTTTTAGCTTGAGCAAAGTCCTGATCGTTGAGGACAACTGCATTATACAGATAATGAATTTTTTGCTTTTCTGCTAACAACTCTCCAACAACGTCCGGATTAAAACCAACAGAATCTTTCAGTTTATTCAACGCATTGTCTATAGATTTGATATTCTGCACGTATGTTGTAAATGCTGGCCGCAAATACCGATATGCCTCATTGGATTGACTACCGCAAATTTGTATGTAGGCATCAATGTAATTATGTTCAATTAAATTGATATCACCGCTGATAAGTGTTATATTTTCATTGTTATCAAGTAATAACCTGACAACTTTTTTATCAAGACCTTCTGTATGCTTGTCAAAAAGTATTTCAACATATCGCGGGCCGTCAGGAATGATTCCAATAAGTTTAAATGTGCCATTTTTGACAAAAGCAGAATCTAAAACGGGTGTATATTTCCCATGATAAAAAGGACGAAGTGTAACTTTTTCACCTTCTTTTAGACCTTGCAAATGCCCCTCGATTGTAAAGCCTGCTTTTTCTTGTGCAGCAGAAAACAAAGGCAACAGCAGTATGATAAGTGCATAAATTATGCTGTATTTTTTCATGATTTTTAGTTTAGATTGATTAATAGCCGCTGCTTTGGGTCAGGTTATTATTTAATATGAGTTCGTTAGCCGGTATGGGATACAGTGCCTGGTAAGATTTCCAGGTTGGCTTGGTCGCTGACAATATAGCATCTACGGTTTTGGTCCGTTTGAGATCGAGCCAGCGGTGCCCCCATTCACAAACAAGTTCTACCCTTCTTTCCTGTAAGACTGCATTGATCGCAGCGGATTGTGTCAATGTATTACTTAAAGCAGCTAAGCCGGCTCGGTTTCTCAGCGCGTTCAGATCGCTGATCCCGTCAGCAATTTTATTTTGCCTGATCCTGGCCTCCCCACGAATCAGGTATTGTTCCCCCAGGCGTAGTACCATATAATCTTCCGGGGTGCCGGTTGCCGGCCCTTGCTGAATCTTGTATTTATAGGGGTAGTAGAAATCCGTCCCCGATATATTCAGTACCTGAAGCCAGGCGCTTTTGCGCTGGTCATTGGGTTCAAAAGCAACGATCAATTGCGGTGTCAGGTAATAAACGGGTGGATTGGTAGGATCAGTAGGAATGAAGGAATTGCCTTCCGGCGTACAATAGGGATAGTAATTGTCGTTGACCTGCAATTGCCAGATGGCCTCTTTGCTGCCCCTTAAAAATACGCTATTAAGGTCGCCCGGTAGGCTATAAGCACTATTTCCGATCACTTTGGAGGCTTCTATTTCAGCGTTGGGATAATCCCCCGTATATAAATAAACGCGGGCAAGTAGAGCGCTTGCGCATAAAGCGTTGGGCCTTATGCGTTTGCCTCCCGAAACGGAATAATCGATTGGAAGTAGACTTTCCGCATCTTTCAAATCGGTGATGATCTGCTGATAAACAAGCGCAGATGTGGTCCTTTTGAGGTTTGCGGTTTGCTGCCAGGCGGTCGTGGTCACTAAAGGGATGTCTCCGAATAAATTGACCAGGTAAAAATTCACAAAGGCCCTGACGAATTTTGCTTCCCCTATTAATTGATTTTTTACAGCCGGTGTAAGTGCTGTTGATGCGGTCACACCTTCAATGATGGCATTGGCTTTATAAATATCACTATACGCAGGTGCCCACAAGTTACCATCGATTAATGGATTATCTGGTAATAATTGGTTATTTACAAAATCATCATATCCCTGACCGGGCGCAATTAACTCGTCTGCGGAAAGACCGGCTAAAAGTGTAATTTCCCCGCTAGCATACGTTGCGATGCCGGCGTTACGACTAGTATTTATCATATGATCATAAATACCTGCTAAAACAGACGTCGCGTTTGCTTCGGTGCTAAATGTTTCAGCAGTTGTGATAGAATTGACCGGCGCTGGAATGCTGACCAGCTTTTTACAAGCGGAGAAGCCAAGTGTTAAAACGATCAGGCCCAGCCAAAAATGAACGTTCGAATATTTTAAGATTATTTTCATGATGAATAAATTAAAGATTTAACGAAAGCCCCAGCACTATTATACGTGAAGGCGGCAAGCCGCCGAAATTTTGTACCTCAGGATCTATGCCCTTGAACCTTGTAATCGTAAAAAGATTGTTCGTATTAAGAAATACCGAACATCCCTCCAAGCCCAATTTTTTTGCATAAACCGAGGGAACACTATAATTCAGCGACAAGTTTGACAGCCGGATAAAAGAAGCATCGGTAAACCCGGCATCGGAACCCGAGAAATAACCATAACCTCGATCCGATCCTGGAATTGTCGTAAATTTAGCTGTGGTAGCAATATCACCGGGCTTTTGCCATTCGGTACCGATGACGCTGGCTGGCTGATTGGCGAGTTTTCCTGGAATGTTCTGATTGGTCACGTTTCTGCCTATCTGCTTTTTGATGTTAAAACTAAAGCTCAGCTGCAATGCTTTGTAGCTGAAATTCATCCCCCCGCCGCCAATAAACTTGGGGCTCAGGTCATAGACATAACGGTCATCTGTTGCAGGTTCAGAGGGGACATTACTGATTTTTCCATCGTGGTTCTTATCCTCAAATGTGTAATAGCCTGTTTGCGGATCAACCCCGGTATAGTGCAACAGTTTAACGATGTTTAAAGGCTGCCCGATGACAAACCTATTCGCGTAAGGTGATAAAGAGAGGTTAGGATAAGCCAATAACTTATTCCGGTTAAATGACGTGTTAAAGTTCATCGACCAGTCAAAGTCTTTGGTCTTGATTATTTTTGCACTGAAAACAAATTCTAAACCCTTATTTTGCACCAGGGCCGGGGAATTGGCTGTTACCGTTGAAAATCCAGTATATTCCGGAATCGGAAAGTCTATTAATTGATTGCCCACGCGATCCCTGTAATAAGCAGCTGAAAGCAAAAACCGATCATTCAAGAATCCTAAATCAATTGCCGCTTCCAGTTTTTTATTGGCCTGCCATTGGAAGTTAGGATTGGCATGCTGTAGCGGTACCAGCGGCTGAATATTATTATAGGTATAAGTATTTTCTGATGACCAACGCGACAGGTACTGGTAATCGCCCACTCCGTCGCTGCCGGTTATGCCATAACTGCTTCTTATTTTTCCAAAGCTTAAAAAAGGTAAGTTTTCTTTAAAAAAGCTTTCCTGGGTGAATATCCAGGCCGCGCCGATGGCCCCAAAGTTGCCAAATTGCTTGCCAGCGCCAAATTTTGAAGATCCGTCTCTGCGCCCTGAAATATTAAGCAAGTATTTATCGTCCCAGTTATAGTTTATCCTCCCAAAAATTGCCGCGTAGCGGTATTGGGCGAAATTGTCAGACGCTAATTGGGTCGGAGCATTGGATATCGTGCCTAGTAAGGCATCATTCGTGTAGCCCGTGCCCTGGACGTATAGGCCGTCTGTAGTTGTGGTTTGATAGGACGCGCCGAGCAATAAACTTAATTTCCCCTTTGAAATCTGTGTAGTATAAGACAATTGCGGCTCGATAATTAAATTCTTATTGCTGTTATTCCCAAATTGAGCCGTGCCGGTAGGATTATTGATGGGGTCTTGGGAAATGATAGGAAATAGTTGTTCCTGGTTGGCCTGGGCTATATTGTAACCAATGCTTGTACTTGCGCTGAACCCTTTAAAAGGCTTGTAACCTAATACAAGATTCGTGTTCAGTAAATTGGTTTTAGCGTCATAAGGCTGCTTTAAAACGCCAAACGGAAATTGATTACGTCCGGCACCCCAGCCTGCAAAATTTAAATTGCCATTTGCGTCATATATTGCCGGGGCATTAGGCGGCATTGTAAAATTTCCGGGTAAACTGACCATATCGGACTGCGTGAAGGAAAAAGCTGTACTTAATGCGATCGTAAATTTTTGGTCAGTCGAGCTATGATTGATATTGGCAGAAAGGGTTCCCCTTTGATCGGCGCCGCTGGCGGTCAAGATACTGGTGCTATGGTTGTAAGCCAAGCCGATCCTGAAGGTCGTATTGGCGCTGCCGCCTGAAATACCCAGACTGGCATCGGTTGTTTTGCCAGTACCCCCATATAATTCTTTCTGCCAGTCCGTATATCGGTTTGGGTCCCATTGAACCAAATCATAAGCGCTGCGCAAATAACGTGACTGCGTGTAATCTATCCCGTCATTTTTAAAGGCTTCTTTCCTGACCGCTAAATATTGCTGCGTGTTCATCAGTTGGTAAAAGCGGGTCTGCCTGCTTATGCCCTGGTCAACATGCGCGTCAACTTTCGTTTTTCCGGCCTTGCCTTTTTTTGTCGTCACCAAGATAACGCCATTGGCACCCCGGGAGCCATAAATGGCCAGTGCATCCGCGTCTTTAAGTACCTCGATGCTTTCAATGTCACCGGGATTGACGTTAAAAAAAGGACTTTGTCCGCCTGCCGGGCCTCTAATATTTCCGTTTTGCAAAAATCCAGCTGAACCTGAATTATAATTTGAAGCTCCTCCAACTTCTAATACGGTCAGGGGAACACCGTCAATGATATATAAAGGGTCTGAGGTTATCTGATCATTGAGCGAATTCCTGCCCCGTAATTCCACTTTAACAGGCGCACTGGCGTAACCGCTGGTTTGCGTGACGTCAAGTCCTGCCACTTTTCCCTGTAAGGCCAGCAGGGGATTCATTACGGGCTGCCGGGCGATCTCTTCGGCAGTAACTTTGGCGATATTGCCGGTTGTTAGACGCTGCGTGGTTACACCATAAGCTTGAATAACTACCTGGTCCAATTTATTTGTAGCGGGAACGAGGCGTACAAAATACCCATCGTCATCGGTTATGTTTATTTCCCTAGTCTGATAACCTATGTAACTTACCACAATAATATCTCCGGTATTGATCTTATCTAATTTGAAACTCCCTCTTGGATTGGTCGTCGTAAATATTTCTTTACCTTTTACCCGGATGGTAGCACCCCCCAATGCAACATTCAGGGTATCGCGGACATCACCGGAAATGGTTCTTTCTTTTATTTTATCGATTACTTTTTGGAGGAGAGAGGGTTGCTCTTTGGGTTGTATGGCCACATTTTTTTTGACGATTTTAAAAGTCAGTGGCAGGTTTTTGAAACATTCTTCAAGGGCAGTATTAAGGGAAACGTTGTTGAGTTTTACGGTGACGGTTTTGTCTGCTAAAAGGTCGCCGTCGTAGACGAAGACGTAGCCGCTCTGTTGCTTGATGGTTTCAAGTACAGTTTCCAAAGGGGCGTTTTTGACGTTGATCGATATTTGGCTAAACGTTTTGGCGCTTACCTGCATCAAACAGACGATCAATAAGAGGGTGGTTAATTTCATAACCAGGAGGATTTTTTTAGGTGGCAGCCATACTTTGGGCATAGCTGTAGCAAAAAAGTTAATTTTCATGTACTTTTGTCATGTTGGGGTTAATTGCAATAAAATAGTTCTTACCGATTTTTTTATTCATCCCGATCCATCGGGACAAATGGGTTAACCCGGACATTTCCCGCAGCAAGGCCTGAGAACATTGCTGCGGTTTTTTTATGCCTGTTAACCGGTGTTTTCCTTTTACTTTTCCTCTTGTAAAGATTTGTTCATGCCTGATGTGTTTAAAGGGTTGATCAATTAGTTTATTCAGGTAATATAATAATGGTCTTTTTTTCGATCCGGAATTTAACGTTCGCGTATTGCAAAAGCTGCAGCACTTCGGACGCGTTGACGGAACGGTAGATTTCGCCGGACAATGTTTTCTTTGGCAGTGCGCCTTCGTAACGGATATCTACGTCGTACCAGCGGGCGATCTGCCGCATGACGGTTTTGATGTCGGTCCTGTTAAATTTGAACAGACCGTTTTTCCAGGCGGTCGCTTCGGCGGTATTAGCCGGGTTGACTTTTATATCATCAGTTCCGGCTTTTCGAATGGCTGCCTGACCCGGTTTCAAGATAGCGCTATGTTCTGAATTACCGATCCTTATGCTGCCTTCGATCAGCGTGGTTTTTTGAACAGGCTCGTCATCGTAGGCATTGATATTGAACTCGGTACCAATATCTTCGATGGTCTGGCCCTGGTAGTTGACCTTGAAGAGTTGCTTTTCATTATGGGCGACTTCAAAATAAGCTTCACCTGTTATATTGACTATCCTTTCTCTGCCCGGAAAAGCTGTTGGAAAAGTGATGGAAGATTCGGCATTCAGCCAGACCTTGGTTCCGTCAGCCAAAACCAGCGGATAGGGCGATTGTTCGCCTTTTGCTGTAGCCAGCGTGTTATAGGATACGGTCTGCCCTGTGCTCGTTTGTTGATCTGCTGTATAGGTGATGTTATTGCTGTCGTTCACCCGTATAGCAGTATTACCTTGCTGGGCAAGTTGGCCGGTCAAGCCCTTGGTCAGGATGATCTTTTGCCCGTTCGCGAGTGTCAGTGTCGCTTTATTGCTGCCGGGAGCAAAGTCTTTAGGCTGATGGACGACGGTATTTTGCGGTTCGGTTTTGTGTAAAATAAAATAGGTACCAGCGGACAAAGCGATAATAACGGAAGCCGCCGCAACAATCCGCCGCCATAGCACCGGCTTTTTTTGCTGCGTTATTTTCTCTTTGATTTTATCCAGCGATCGCTCCGCTGTTTCGGGTCTCCATTCCTGAAGCACACCCGAGCGGAAATCGGCATCTGTTAGTTCGTCATAAAGCCCCTGGTTGTCGCTATCCTCCGAGAGCCAGTTCTCAAGCTCCATTTGCTCTTGTGTCGTGAGGCTGCCATTCAACTGACCCGCTATCAGGAAAATAATGCGTTGAATTTCTTCAGGGTTACCGTTTGCCATTTTAGCCTGTTTGTCGACAACACGATCTTCGGCTCAAAAAGTACCTATTGAAATACAGGTATTTTTAAATTATTTTATAAATAACTTACTTCCAGGTAATTAAAAGCAGTAGCATCGTAAATGCGCTGCCGGAAAGCTTATCCTTCAGGAGGCTTAGTCCCCGCCCTTTATAGTTTTTGACCGTCTGTTCAGACAAACCCAGTTCCTTGGCAATCTCAGAATTGTTCAGACCTTCCAGGTAGCCCATCCGGATCACTTTACTGCATTGGCTCGGTAAATCGTTTACGGCGCGGTAAATTTCTGCCATTACTTCGGCTTTGATCAGCAGGCTCAGGTGATTTTCGGTAGCTGAACTTTGCGCTTCAAGTATGGTGGTGTCGATATGGTTTTTGTTTTTAGGCGATCTCAAAAAATCCAGGCAGGCATTGCGCACGGACTGGTATAAGGAAGCCTGCATATGCGCCGTATCTTTGAACACCTGCTTTCTGTTCCAGAATTTGAGGAAAAGGTTCTCAATAATATCTTCCGCTTCGTTCCGACCGACAAATTTTGACGCGTAAAAACAAAGCGGGTGATAATAACTCTTATAAGTCTGATCAAATACAACCATATCGCTCAAATAAATGGGCGAATCAATAGTGCTATGGTTATAATTTGACGTCATTTAATTTACTGTCGCTTAAACTTAACGCTTTTTTGGAACAAATTTGTACAATAATCGGGTAAATACCTATTTATAACTGTATTATCATTTTGTTAACTGGCAAAAACCAGTACTTCCAATAAATAAGTCAATGCTGGATTATTATTATTTTTCCAAGACACGTTTAGTCCCTTATGATGCGGGGTACTTTAATACGACAAATTCAATTTACATATTGCGGGTATTTGACGATCTGATTTTTGTCACATCGTCAACCCTTCAACCGGCGGCAACTTTTCATTCGGCTTATTGACCTCCGCTACTTGCTTTTCAGCTTCCTCTTTTACTTTTTCTTCCTGTTGCTTTTGCTTCTCCATTTCCAAAGCTATTTTCTCTCTTTCCAAAAGTGGCTCCAGTTCCGTTTCCACCAATTCCCTGATCTCCTCCTTGATGCGCTCATAATTCTCCAGGATCATTTCCTCCGTTACCACCCTTGCCTGTGGAATAAGTTCATAGGCATCCGTTTCTTCTTTGATCGCATCGTGTTCGTTCTGGATCTCACTATGGAAAAGCTTCAGGTCAATTTTATTATCCGGGTCATCTGCCACCATCCCCACAAACTCACCTGATGAAAGAGCCGAAATCCTTGACGCTGGTATCGCATGGTCCAGTTGCGTTGATTTGCTTACCGAAGTATCTGAACTATTAATAGATAAACTTGTCCTGTCCTGCACGATCTTGCCAAAACGTTCCGAAAGCTGCTTGGCCGTATCACCTGTGACCTGGCCACAAATAATATTGCCTATAATATTCGGTATGACATCCGCCTGTTCCTTGCCGTAATCCTTTCGCAGCTGGCTGAAATCCTGTACGGCCAATGTAGTGGCTACCTTATTGCTACGAGCGGTTGCGATCAGGCTATCCATATTATTAATAAAAATGGTTGGGAACTCGTCAAATAGTAAACTGCTTTTAAGTTGTCCTTTGCGGTTAACCAGTTTGATCATCCGGGAAACAAATAAAGAGAGCACGGCGCCATAAACCTGTTGTTTCTGCGGGTTGTTACCGATGCAAACGATCTTGGGTTCCTGCGGGTTATTGATATCCAGCGTAAAATCATTACCGCTCAACACATAGTATAATTTAGGCGAAGACAAACGTGCCAAACTGATCTTGGCGCTGGCGATCTGGCCTTCCAACTGGTTCATGGCTTTGTTCCGGTAAGCCGATACAAAGGGGTCAACCAATACCGCTATTTCCGGTTCTTCCATCAGGATCGGGAACAATTTATCATACTCCGTTCGCATCAATTCGATCACATGCGGCAGGGTACAGTATTTACCGTTTTGATATTTACGCAAATACCAGATGATTGCGGTTAAGAAGTTGATTGGGCTCTCCACAAAGAAATCACCCTGTTTACGTATCCACTCCCGGTTGAGCCCTAACAGTATTGTTCTTGATGATTCCGAAGCATCGGTAATGTCTTCCATGCTTTCCGGGTGAAGCGGGTTGCACTGGTGCTGGATGTTGTCAAAATCGATTACCCAAAAGCCTGGTTTGACTTTATAGTTGTGTTTGTATTTTAACAATGCGTTGTAAACGATCACCGAAAGATCGGGGTATTTGAAATCGTACAGGAACATAGCAAAGCCTTTTTTGATATGTTGCTCAATGACATGCCGTATCACAAAGTAGGATTTACCGGCACCTGGGGTACCAGCCACCAATAATCCGCGAAACGGATTAATATTATTGATCCAGCTTTTTCGGCTTTTTCCTTTATAACGATAAACGGCGGGCAGGTTAATGGAATATTCATTTTCCAGCAGCCGTTCTTCTTGCGGGAAGGTTTCGTTCTCCCTATTGAAAATATCTTTGTTTAGGTTGGCTTTTAATAAACGCGACAACCGTCCGCCGCCGGTCAGGATGAGCAGGTAACCCAAGCCAGTGACCGCCATATAGGTTGCCGCGATAAAAGTGTGGCCCGCCCGTAAGTATAGGAACATGATCCCGCCGAGGTAAAATAACAATCCGGCGGCTATGTAAATCAGCAACATATCCAACCTGATTTTTTCATCCTTTTTACCTTTGGAACCAACCAGCGATACCGCCAGTAATAATAAGGCCGCCCATTTGGGTTTCCAGAGGCTGCCAAATAAGCTAGTGCGGGCGATATTGGCCATAAGATGATTTGTAATATTCGCTGTAAAATGCCAGCCTGCAAAGACCTGGTAACAGGCGATATAAAAATGCAGGCAAAGTATGGCGATACTGATGCCGCGTGTCAGGTCAATGATTTTTCGTAGTCCGTTGGTGTCTTCTCCGGTTTGCATAAGCCCCTCCAGCCTCATCCGGCCTTCGGCCACCTTCTCCAAAGGAGAAGGATGGTTAAGAACGGCAAGGCATATTTTTCTTGTGATTAAATATTTCTTTTATAAACTCATTTCCTGGTCGGTTTCCTGTCCTTTTCGTTTGCGTCGTTTCCGGCCTAACAGGTTGCTTACGGCATCGTCCCTGTTTGGCATCAAGAGGGCTTCCAATAAATCTTTGGCATTGATTGATGTAGATTGTTCTGGCTGTTGATTTATCGCTGGTGTTGGCGCAAATATTCGTTTCACTGTAGAAGTTTCGGCGGCTTTTTCGTTATGCAGGTTTTGCTTTTCTTCTGCCGTACCATTCTTAATGCCATTGGCATAACGAAAGCTTTCGCCCAGTCCCCGGTCAAAATCAAAGGTTTGATCAAAAATACGTTCCCCTGAAGCTTTAAAAGCCACCCGGTCGAACTGTCCGACCTTTTGAGAGTGTGCCTGGTTTCTGCCCCTTGATTTATTCTGTGGGCTTAATTTGATCTTGTTGGTTGCATCTTTACGGGAAACGATAATCTGAATATGTAGCTGGTCGCCTTCTTTTAGTGTCCCGGCTTCTTTTAGTCCTTGCCGTACTTCTTTGTCCTTGTAGGAGTAATAGCGGTAATGTTCCAGTTTGCCAAACCATACCAGGTGTTTACTGCTGTTGATCCCCGGCCTTTTGAAATTACGGGCATATTCATCCATCACTTTTTCAGCGTAGACTTTGAGTTGTGCTTCGCGATCAGTAATATCGTACTTCTCTGACAGATGCCGCAATTCCTTTTGGCTCGGGCTGATGTTAACCAGGAAGAACTTGGCGTCGGTCTTTAACAGTTGGGCAACGTTATTGTCGATCTTTGTGCGGACTTCATGCGGTTGGATATCTGTCCTGCCATTGCTGAACCAGCGTTCGGATTCTTTGTCCGGCTGTTGTTTTGCGGCCAGCCGGTTTTCCTTTTCCAAATAATGTACTAGTTCTCCGCTGCTGCCTTTATTGTTGCCCGTCTCGCTGGCTGTGATATTGATAAACATATAGCCCCCTAACCCCCTAAAGGGGGAATATTTTATAGTGATTTAATTTGTTCTTTTATTTTTCTTAATAGCTCCTCTTTACCAACCGTACCGGCTTTGGCATAGCTATCCAAAAGGAATACGAAACGTGATTTCAACTGCTCCTTACTTTGCTGACTGGCTGTTAATTGATTTTGCAATGCTGACAATTGCTGTTCGCTTTGCCTGTTATGTTCCAGGATTTGTTTATTGAAGCATTCGAGGATCTTCTTTTGGGAGCCGATCATACGGTCTATATCCTGCTTCATCGGCATGAGCAGCGTTTGTTCCTGCACTTTGATAAAACCGGTCAGGTTTTGATGGCCTTTAACGATGGTGTTCTTCAGCAGGTCATCATTAAAGTCCAGCGGATCTTTTCTGGAACGGTAGAAATACTCGGTCATTTGCTTAAATACCGTAAGCTTTGTCCGGCCCAGTTTTTCGGCAAGCTTGATCAGCTGCTGATCGGTTTCTACCGGGAAGCGGATGTTTTTAATATTGGTGTCTTCCATAGGCTATCGTGTACCGTGCCGTGTACTTTTTTTGCGGTTCTTTATACTATTGCAGTTATACAGTACACCCGGAGTGTACTGCAAACCCTGTTCGCCGGGCGTACAGGGCAAGAGTTGGACCGTCAGTCCAACTCCGGCTTGCTCCGTTTTTTCTTGCGAAAAACGGACGCTCCTTTAGGTTCTTTCGGGTTCTTCGATGATGGTAATTTTGTGCAGTACGGGTTTCTCTCTGCCGTTGAGTTCTACCTGTATGGACAGGGTGCTGCCGGGTGGAATTAAGGGCACATAGACGTTATGCAATTTGTAGTCTTCGTCCCTGTCACGAAATACGGTGAGGCGGATGGCCTGGCCGGTTTGGGTGACGGTGCAAAACAGGTCAACGCCTGCTATATTCTTCGCCCAGATCATGAAGTCGAGGCTGACGTGGTATTCGCCTGTCGGGACATCTTCTTTGTGATAGCTGTACAGGCGTGGCTCGTGGCCGTCCGCAATGGCGGTATTGAAACTTTTTACGTGGTGTAGTTTGGTGGTATTCATGGCTCTGTTGTTTGAGCCAAAGGTGAGGGGTGATTTTTAGGGGGATTGCAAAGGTGGTTGGGGTGGGGTGAGAAAAATAAAACCTACCCTGTTTATGTAAAAAACGCCTGCCTCTCTTTCGAGGGCAGACGCACTTACTATTAACTAACTATATAAACTAAAAAAGCAGCTTGTTTAATTTGCTATTTACCAGACTTCATTTTGTCTAATGTAGCTTTCAGTTCAGGGTTGCCGGAAATACTTACTGCGCGCTCTTCTAATTTGATAGCTTCCTCTTTTTTACCCGCTTTATACAGCAGGTTGGCCTGCGTGTCGAGCATGTTCGGGTCTTCTTTGTCTTTGGTGGATAGCTTGCTCCATTCGGCTGCGGCTAATAGCAATTCAGGTTCATTAACTTTTTCAAACGCTGTCCAGGCAAACTGATTGAGTTCTATCGGCTGTAAGTTTCGTCCATATTTACTGATATAATCTTTTCCAGCTAAAACATAGTTGTTCCATTCCTGCGCGTTCATGTAATAAAAGAATTTGGCGCGCAGGAAGATTTCCTCACCCGGAGGGCCGTAGGTTTTTACCTCGCCGCTGATGGCATTCCAATCAGGCTGTTGATTCGGGGTGCTCACAGCGGCCTGTATTTTGTCTGCAAAGATGATGTTCATCATCTTTGCCTGTGCCTGCCTGGTGCAAAGCATTTTATCAATGCTTTCGGCATTTTGCTGGATAATGGCAAAGCCTTTTTCAGTTGTATGATTGGTGACCTGCATGATATACTCCAAATCTTCTTTAGAATAGGGTTCTTTTAAAGTTGCGATATAATCATTCGATGCCATGGTCGCGCCGTCCTTGTCGCCTGCCTGACTAGCCATCATAGCCAGTTTTTTCAGGTAAGCCGGTTCGCGGTTACCTTTCAGGTATTCGTCCAATTGTAAGCTGTATTTTAGGTTCGGGTCGGTCAGGTCAGCGTCTTTTGCGGTTACGATAGGCACGTTTGTGTTTGCATCAGGATTAAGGATGCTGTGTATCTTTCGTAATTCTGCGAATGGCATTTTGATCACTTCCCGGTCGTAGGTCATGATACCGTTCTGTTCGCCCTCCACGTCAAATGGCTGGGTATAAATACTTCCTGATAAGCCTTGTTCTTCCAGCAATTTCAGGTGCTGGACCATGATACGGTATTTGCCTAATAAGCTGGCCGGTTTTTCCTGGATATAACCCCATGCAGAACTACTGTTCCACTGGTGGTCGGGTATGAATACGCCGATACCGCCAAATTCTCCTACGACCTGCGCTTTGCCATCCTGTTTGATCGGCATCATCGGATCGGGATAGGCATGTACATCGGTCATGTCTGCGCCGATGTATGCATTTGGGCTGGGTGATCTTAGCTGGCCATTCACATAAAGCAGTTCACCTGTATGGCCGTCAACTATTCGGCTGGGGTCAGCCACTTTCATTTCATTGGTCAGCCGTTCCTGGTCGTATTGTCCCCATTTCTCGTTGAACAATACCCAAGTGGTAATACAAGGATAGTTATGCAATTGCTCCATTTCCTCGTGCATGCCATTTTCAAACTCCTGTTTTGCTCCTTCCGGTAAACTTTGGTTGGGGTTAACCATATCCTGCCAGACCAGCATACCCAGCTTATCCGCCCAATAGTACCACCTTGCAGGTTCTACCTTGATATGTTTCCTTATGGTATTAAAGCCCATAGCTTTGATCGCCTGAATGTCGAATTTAAGTGATTCATCGGTAGGCGCGGTATACAAGCCATCCGGCCAAAAGCCCTGGTCAAGGGTGCCTAAGTTGAAATAGGGTTTGTTGTTTAGGCAAATTCGGTCTATGCCTTTTTCATCTTTTGCAATTGATATCTTCCTCATACCAAAATAACTTTTTACTTCATCGATTGTCTTACCGTTTTGTTTCAGCCTCACCACTAAATCATACAGGAAGGGGTCGCCGGGTGACCACAAATGTTCATTTGGAATGGCAATGTTTCCAGAATTATGATTGCTATGCCATACGGCAATTTGTTTCCCTTTTTCGAATACGATTGCCTCGATTTCCAATCCTTCCTCTTGCTGATTTTGATTAACGGTTATTGCAAGTTCTTTCTTATCGATATCCGGCGTAAGTTTCAGATCGGTAATGTAGGTTTCCGATACTTCTTCTATCCATACGGTTTGCCATATTCCAGAGGTCGGGGTGTAGTAGATGTTCTGCGGATTCAGTACTTGTTTGCCGTGAGGGCCTATGCCCTGGTCTGACGGGTCATAGACTTTTACCATTAGTTCATTGTTCCCGGTTTTTAATTTATCAGTGATGTCGAGCGTGAATGCAGTATAACCGCCCGTGTGCTGCCCTGCTTCCTTGCCATTCACAAATACCGTCGCTTGCCAGTCAACCGCGCCAAAATGCAACAAGGTTCTTCCTTTGTTTTTTGTTGTAAAGGTTCTTTTGTACCAGAGGTTTTCATCAGGTTGCAATGCTTTCTTAACGCCACTAAGCGCGCTTTCTATAGGGTAGGGCACCAATATCTCTCCTCGAAACCCCAAAGGCTTTTCCGCGTCCTTCATAGTTACCGCATAGTTCCATAGGCCGTTCAGGTTCGTCCAGTTGGAACGTACAAATTGCGGACGCGGATATTCCTTTAATGCATTTGTTGGTGAAACGTCTTTTGCCCAGCGGGTTTGAATGGAAATTGCCGGGGATATGTATTGTGCGTCGGCAATGGCAAAAACGGTCATGGCTACCGCTAGAAGCAGGATTTTTCTTGCGATCATTTTGGTTGATACGTTAAGTTTTTATATATTTTAATTTCCGGCGCCTGGCCAGGTATTTTCGCCTCTTTTCATTTTTGCCAGATTTTCCGCGAAATCGCTGTTGCCAGGTTCCTTCTTAACCACCTGGGTTTCCAGTGCTATCGCCTCGCTCAACCTGCCGGCCTTATAAAGCAAGTTGGCATAAGTGTCCAGGTTATTTGGAAATTTCCGTTCATCGGGAGCATATTTAAAAAGTTGGTCGTACCAGTAGAGCGCCCTGTTTAATTCACTTTTTTTAGTGCTCCCTTGAAATACCAACCAGCAGTCATTATTCAGGTCAAAGGCCACATTGCCCTTTTGGTACCTAACATTCCTGCCCGCGGTCAAATCGAGTTCTTTGATTTTGTATTTGGCAAATTGTGCCGCATTGCCTTTACTAAAGTACCAAGCTGCTTTCGCTTTCACCAGTACCCTGTCGGCATATCCCTTATCAAAGCGTTTTTTGACTTCCGTGTAAATTTTTTTCCAGTCTAAATCGGCAACTCCCCTGCGTTCAGCTTCAGCGATAAAAGGCCTGACCGTTTCCCTGATTATTAATGCATCCAGCGTAAACTGCGAAAATGACTCAACTGCCATTACCTGGTCGATTCTCTTGGTATTCTCATATAGTAGTTCAAAAGCCATACCGTGTGTACTTGTTATCGTACTGCTAATAAATTCAATATTGCTCCGGGTAAACACCTGGTCTGTTTGCATAGCGGCTATATATTTATCAACCTCTTTTTCAGCCAATTGCTCATTTTTCCCAACGCTCAAAATGAAGTAAATATCATCCGGCGTGGCCACAGCCGTCTCATCCAATTTAGCGAGATAGGCAGTTGATTTCTCCTTTAGCCAGGCCAGGTCGTCGCCTGCAATATTTTGCAAGAATTCTATATTCGATTTTGATATCAATTCCGAATCAGATAATTTCGATACTAAACTGTCGGCTATTTCTTTAGCCTGCACATTGTCACCAGCGTATTTCGCGCTAATTGCAAGGTTTCCTAACAAATTTTTAGTTATTAATCCCTGACGAAAGCCTTCAATTAAGTGAACATATTGTTTTTGCGGATCCAAAGCGTCCGCCACCAGGGCAATAAAGCCTGCCTGATCGTAACCTCCTGATGCCCGGTGCACCAGCACGCCCTCCGGCGTAAAAAACAAAAAAGTCGGAAAAGCATCCACATGGTAGGTTTTAAGGATAAGTGCTGCATCGTTATACCAAGCCTTAGTATGACCATCATCAATGGCCAGCCGGTCTTGCTGGACTTTGACCGCAATAAATTTAGAATTTATAGCGTTGCCTGCTTCTGCGGAAGAATAAACATTCTGGTCCATTTCCTTACAGGGCCCGCACCAGGTGGCAAAGCAATCGACAAAAATATACTTCTGTTCTGCTTTAGCCCTTTCTTTGAGCTCGTTCCAGGAACCGCTGTTATCGAAATTTATTCCCTGTGCGTTTAATTGCACCGAAATGCAAGTAAACAAGATCAATAGGATTGTTGTTCGTTTCATGGTAGTCCGTTTTAGTTTTTCGTTGTGTCGATTTCAAGTCCCGTTTCTGTGCCTTTTAACCGGGCCGGAACACCGCGCGACATCCAGACAGGTTCAGGATTATTTTTCAGGTAATGATTAAAAAATTGTTCCTGCCGGATAGTATAATCCATTCCCCCTCCCTGGTGCCCGCTGTTCTCATAATATAATAGCCAGGCCTTTTTACCAAGCCCCCGTAAGGCCGTGAACATTTCCAGGGACGATTGTGGCAGCACGGTATTATCCTCCTTTCCTGCTCTTAATAAAAGCGGTGTATGGATCCTGTCCGCATGGAAATAAGCAGAATTACGGAGATAGCCATCCAGGTTGTTCCAGAGCGTGCTCCCCATTCTTAACTGGTATTGTTGGGTCATGCTCCTTGTGTAGCTGCTTTGCCCGAACGCGCTGGTCAGGTTTAATGGGGCGGAGGAAAGCGATATTGCTTTGAATAGGTCAGTCACTGTTGCGATATACCCTCCCTCAAAGCCACCAAAACTATGCCCCTGCAATCCCAGGTGTTCCATATCTATAAATGGTCTTGACCGCAGGTAATCCACGGCGCTGGCTACTGATTCATAGGCGCTGTTGCCGGGTTCGCCTACTTTATAATAAATATCTGGCGTAAAGACGAGGTAACCATTGCTGACATAGTAAGGGATGTTCAGGTCGCCGCTGGATTGCTCAAAATCGTGCCATAAATTCAGTTCATTGGCGATCCGTTCATAGATATAAACGATCATCGGGTATTTCCTTGAAGGATCAAAGTTTTCGGGCTTGTACAAAATACCTTCGGTCAGGCGGCCGTTGTTTTGATTCCATTTGATCAATTCCGAACTCATCCAGTTATACCTTTTCTGGGGGGCATTGTCGCTGATTTGCCGGAACGATTTGAAATCATTGGTTCCGAAATAATTCGGGGCTTCCGCAACACTTGAACGGGTCACGATATACCTAGTAGAATTAGCGGCCTTAATTACCGGCCAATTATAGAAGACCTGCGAATTTGGGGAAAGTGGTTCGACATGGTAAAAGTGCGGGCTCATTATCAAATATTCCGGATCGGCGCCTCGTGCCGAAAGCCTGAAAAAGCCAGTGGATTTATCTTTGAGGCTAAAGGCGCTGAGTATAACCCGGTTGTTGCCCGTCCATGTATTCCAGGGTTCGGCCAGTATCCTGAATACGACCTGGTGTGATCTTCCATAACCCTTGGTGATATTCAACGGTTTTCTCACACCGGCAGGATCTACCTGCCAGATGTCATAGCGATCATAGATCAGCACGCTGTTCCCGTCGGCCGACCAGTTATAACTGTTGTTATAGTTCATGGGCGGCCTGGGATGGTCCCCTTCTTCATCGGCGAGCTTCTGCGGGACTTGCGATGAAATATTAACCAGTTTCCCTGAACTGATCGTATAGCTAAAATAGCCGCCGGAGTAACCATCATAATACAGGATATATTTTTCATCCGGCGAAATCGCTCCGTTAGCGAGGATCAACTCTTTTTTAACTACATCTTTTTTTCCGGTTCGGAGATCTACTACAGACAATGCGCAGCGATTGGCTTCCAGCCAGTCGGCGTCATTACTGAAATTTGTTCTTACCAGGACTTTGCTATTCACAGTGCCGGGTTCCGCACTTATGGTTTCCCCTGGTTTTGTCAATACTAACAGTATGCTGTCCTTTACGCTTACCACCGCGCTGATGTGCAGGGTCGTGTTGTTCATTTGCTCATTTTGCAATACCGAATCTTTATAGTTCCAGACGCTCAGCGCTTTGGTATTATAGTCGAAATTAGGATCAGCGGGCGCCGGAGGTGAAAACAACCCGATAAAGACGTATTCACCAGTCTTGTTGAACGAGGGCATAGCGCCGTCCAAATAGTAATTAGCTGGCATTAACGACTTAATAGCCAATTGCCTGGCAATATTGCCTGTATTTGGCTGATAGATCCAGAGTTCGCGCTGTTTTCCCTCCTGGTCCTTTCCCTGGCTAATAAAAGCAAATTTTCCACCGGTTCGGTCAAAACAAAAAGCTGATATACCGGGGCCCGTCCAAATAGAGGTCATTGCATAAGTCTCCAGGTCGAGCCATTGCAATACGGTCTGACTGGCTTTGGGTGCATCCGAAACTTGATTTAACACCATTGCTTTGCCGCCGTCGGCGAGATAAACATCGTTGACCTGGTGATAGTACCGGCTGGTGCCGTCTTTGAACCGCATTACCCTTAATGTTTTTGAAGTATCATTTAACCGGCAGGCCATCCCTTCCCCTGCGCCGCTGCCGAAATGTACGAAGTCGAGGATGCCGGCCAGGTATCGCTTTGTATTATTGCCAAGGTCCAAAATGCACAAACTGTCCCGGCCAATAGGGACTACCGCCATCTTGCTATCTGTTGTAAAAAATCCCCTGGATGCATCCGGGCAAGGGAAGGTTTGGCTACGGCGCTGTTTTAGATTTGCGATCAGCAAAGAGCTTCCGGTGTTTTTAATGCCCGCATACATTAGGTAATTCCCGTCGTTACTGATACGGCCGCCTTCAATACGTGTCCATTGGTCATACATTTTGTAATCCAGTGGCGGCTTGGCTGCCTGCTGGGCAGAGGCGGGCAAAGCGCATACCGCTATCATCAGTGTTATTAATCTAACAAGCATCGTTTAATTTTTTTAAGGTGAACTATTTAATAACCGGGATTTTGGATCAGCGCGGGGTTCAATTTGATATCCGAAAGGGGCAAAGGGTATAACTGGTCATGACTATCCCAGGTGCCTCCTTTTTCAGCGGTAACGCTAGGCAACACGGTGTTGGCCTGTTTAGTTCTCTTCAGGTCGAACCATCGGTGCCCCCATTCGGTAAATAACTCCACCCGCCTTTCCTTAAGGACCGCCGCAAGCAGATCAGCCGGTGCCGCAGCCGGTGTGGCTGCCAGCCCTGCCCGGGCCCGGATGGCGTTCAGATCGGCCGCGGCGCCCTCTGTGTTTCCCAATTCCGTACGGGCTTCGGCTCGGATCAGGTAAAGTTCGGCCAGCCGGAACACCATATAGTATTCAGCCGCCGGGGGCGCTGACAGCGCCTTGTATTTGATAGGGTAGTAATATAGCCGCCCGCCGGCCGTAACCGTATCTACCCAAGCCGCCCGGCGCTGATCACCCGACTCAAAGTCAGCTATCAAGCGTTCGTTAAGGGCAAACGGTTGCGCGTCGTCCGGCCCGTCGCTGGTTAACAACAAGCTCCTGGCGTCATTGGTGTTCCAGGCAGGGTCTACGGGCATAAGTTGCCAGATCGCTTCGTTGCTTTGACGTAGAAACACGTTTCCCAGGTCTTCCAGTTTATACTTCGGGTCCTGGATGACGGCGCCGGCTTCCTGCTCAGCCAGTGCATACTGGCCGGTAAAAAGGTAGGTCCTGGCCAGCAAAGCGGAGGCCGTAGCCCTGTTGGGCCTAACCCTTTCCGCGTCCGCTGAAGCATTTGAATTTCCATCCACATAACTATCCTGCAATAGCAATTTGGCGCTTATCAAATCCGATACGATCTGTTTATAAACCAGGTCCGAACTCGTCCTTGCCATCTTCGAATTCTGCAGGTAATCGCTGCTTAACACCAAAGGGACGTCCCCGTAAAGGTTGACTAAATAAAAATTCAGAAAGGCCCGCACAAACAGCGCCTCACCCTGTAACTGGGCTTTGACCGAAGGCGTTAAACCCTGGCTTTTCTTTAAACCTTCCAATACCGAATTTACCGCTTGGAGATAGGTAAAGGAATTTTCCCAGAACGCGTAGTAGTCCACGGCGGATAGCTGGTTGACATAGATCTTCTGGAACAGCACATCGGTCCCGAAATATTTCAGCTCATCGGCTGAAAGCCCGCAACGGATACCCATCTGGTTAATGCCGCCCCCTGTGTCATATTCAGAAAGCCGGATATATACGCCTTTGAGTACGGCTGTCGCGGTCGCGTCATTATTGTAAACATTTTGTCCGGTAACAGCGGTAACAGGCGGCGGGATTTCAACGAATTTTTTACACCCGGAAAAACAAAGGGTCAGCAAGCATACCCGGAACAGGAGGGCTTGTATAGGTTTGAATATTTTCATCTTCTTTAAGTTTTAAATTCCTACTTGTACGCCGATAGCGCACACTTTTAATGGGGGTAGTGAATACAGGGACCTGGATTCCGGGTCTGAACCTTTATACCCGGTGAAGGTCAAGAGATTCTGTCCATTGACAAACACCCTGGCATTCCTGAAATGGATCTTTTTGACAAGCGGCTCCGGCACTTGCCAAGAAAGGGAAACGTTCTTTAAGCGGATAAAGGAAGCATCGGTATATGCTGCGTTACTGGAATTAGCAATATTATACCCGTTATTCAAACTAAAATCCTGGTTGTAGCGCTGAATATTGGTCACGTCGCCCGGGCGCTGCCACCTGGCCAGCACGGAAGTGGGCTGGTTCATGAAATAAAACCCGCCAGGATAATTGCCGAATTGGTTGTTTTGCCCGATCTGTTTGACAAACTGGAAAAGCATATCAAATGAAACCGATTTGTAACGAAAGGCATTCTGGAACCCGCCAAAGAACTTCGGGCTCAGGTTTTCCGGAATGGTCGCGTCATCAAAACCCGGGGAAGAAGTCAGGTTTCCGTTTTTATCCCTGAACTGGTAAGCGCCGGTAGTTTTGTCTACCCCCGCGTAGTCATAAACAAAAAAAGTCCCCAGCGGCTGACCAATATTTCTATTATCTATTCCTAATACGCCAGGGCCAACCGAAACCAATTTGTTTTTATTGATGGTAATATTAAATGAAGTATTCCATTGAAAATCTTTGGTCTTGACATTCACCGTATTAAGTGCGAGCTCCCAGCCGCTGTTGGCTACTGTAGCATCCTGGTTGGTTTCTATGGACGAAAAACCGGTTACCGAGGGCAAACTGTAGGCGGTCAGCTGGTTCGAGGTTTTATTTAAATAGTAAGAAATGGCTGTTGACACCCTGCCCTTAAAAAGGCTCAACTCAAAGCCAGCTTCTTTTTTACGGGTTTCCTCCCAGGCCAGCAAAGGGTTAAAAAGGTTATTGATGTAAAGCCCCGTACCATTTTGGTAAGAAGAGGGTAATGACGTATACAGGTCCAGGTATCTGTAATCGCCTATCTGGTCGCTTCCTGTGGTACCATAACTTACGCGCAATTTGCCAAAACTAATTACAGGTAAATTATGCTTGATAAAGCCGGATTGGGAAAATATCCATGCAGCGCCGACCGCGCCGAAATCATGAAACCTGCGCTCCGGTCCGAACCGGCTGCTACCGTCCCGCCTGCCGGTAAAATTGAGGATATACTGATCATTGATATTGTAATTGATACGGCCAAAAAAAGCAGTATATCGATAACGGGATATTGTTGTCGATGTAATCTTCGAGTTGGTCGGATCTGCCGAAAGGGGGTCCTCCATCAGCTGATCGCTGAGAAAGCCGTTGGCATTAAATATCTGCCCGTTATTGTCGTCCTGCTGAAATGTAGCGCCCGCCAGAACGTCTATCGTGCCTTCCCATAAGCTCGCCGAATAATTTGCCTGCGGTTCAATGATCCACGAGCGCGAGCTGTTATTGGTGAAATTCGACTGGCGGCTTGACGTGCCCCAGAAAGCCGGGTCAACCGATGAAAATGGTAAGGTATTCAATTCGTTTACCAGCAGGCTGTTATAGCCGAGATTCGTTTTCAAAGACAGGTTATGCAGCAGCTGGTAACTCACCGTGGCATTGCTGACCAGATTAGTGGTATGGTTGTTATACTTTTGCAATAGCGAAGCGTAAGGATTCACCCAGGTGGAATTTGCCCAGTTCAGCGTCCCGTCGCTGTTGTAAACCTGGGGCGCTACCGGGGCCAGGTAAATATTCCTTGTCAGGTCGCTCTGGAGCAATCGGTTATTGTCATCCATGTAGTTGCCCGATAGCAATATCCTGAATTTCTGGTTAGCGGAAGCGCTGTTGATATTGAAATGCAGGGACACCTTCTGATCACTGAAATCGCCTGGAAACACTGTAGTTTGCTTCTGATAACTTGTCCCGACCAGATATTGGGTCGTAGCGTTCCCCCCGGAAACACCCGCCTGGATGTTGTCATACTTCGCTGTGCCCCCAATTAGCTGTTTCTGCCAGTCGGTACTGCGGGTAGTATCCCATTTAGCCAGGTCGATATCTCCGCCGATCCCGCTGCCCACGGCCACGTGATCATTTTTCAGGGCCTCGTAACGCATATCCAGGTATTGGCGCCTGTCCAGCAGGTCAAAGGAACGGGTGATCCTTCCCAGGCCGCTCTGCGCGGTGAAATTCACTGTGGTTTCCCCGGACTTGCCTTTTTTTGTGGTGATCAGCACTGCGCCGTTTGCCGCGCGGGAGCCGTAGATCGCCGTTGCGTCGGCGTCTTTCAGAACATCGATCGATTCAATGTCCGAAGGATTGATAAAACTTAAGGCGCTTCCATAAATCCCCTGGTTTTCGTTACCTGAACCGCCCAGAATGTTACCCAGGTTCTTCAATAGTTGTGAGGTATAGGGGACGCCGTCAATAATATATAAAGGATCGTTGCCGTTATATAAACTGTTCTGGCCGCGGACCCTGATGGTAACGCCGGTCCCGGGCAGTCCCGTTGACTGGGTGATCTGTACGCCCGGTAACCTGCCTTCAAGGGCCAGTAAGGGATTATCAACTGGCTGTTTTTGAATATCGTCGCTTTTGACAGTTCCGATATCGCCGGTAGCGAGCCTTCTTGTCGTTGTTCCGTAGGCGATCACCTGTACCTCGTCCAGGTTAGAATTGCTCACAGTTAATGTTATCGTTCCCAGTTCCGGCCCGGCATTGGTCTCCCGTGTTATATAGCCTACAAAAGAAATCACGACAATAGCTTTGGGACTGACCTGTTTCAGCGCAAACGAGCCATCCTTGCTGGTAATGGTAAATTGGCTTCCATCCTTTAACTTTACATTTACTCCTGGTAGCGCATTCCCTTTTTCATCCACCACACGCCCGTGCACATCAATAGCAGTAAAAGCAGTTTTAACGTTATCGAGAAAGGAAGGTTCTCTTTTCTTCTGTTCAATAATAACCGTTTTGTCCTCTATCGTATATGTTAGTTGCTGCTTTTCTAAAACTAAGTCAAGAACTGCGTTAAGCTCTGCGTCATTGAAATTTACATCGATGATTTGACTCCCATTTACTTTTTTAGGTGACCATATAATACTATAGCCGGTTTGTTTATTGATCGAGTTGAAGATCTGCTTAAGGCTTATATGCTTTTGGTTAAGCGTAACACGCTGCGCAAGGCCCGTCGCGCTGACGGTCATTAAGCTTGTTAAAATGATGATCGTGGTAAGTTTCATGATCAACAGGCATTTTTTAATGCAACCCGGTAATGGGCTACAGGAATAGATGGTAAATATTTTATACATTTACTTGTTGTTTTGAATTTTTTATTTGGTTACACACTAAAAACGATTCGGCGACATTTGATCAGGGACATGTCGAGTGTTCCTGATCTCTTTTTGAAGCAGTCCGCGTTTGCTGATCCATTCAGGATGTATTGACGAAGCTGTACATGTTTTTAAGTTTTAAGGGTTAATCTTTAATTATTAGTAATTTAACAAAGGGGTTAAAGGTTATTTAGCAGTCACTCTAATAGTCCGGCCTTCGATCTCAAACTTCAGATCACCAACTTTTTCCAGTTTGCTACATAATTGCGATACATTGGCATAACGCGTAGTAACGCCGGCGTAAGTCTCAGTTTTGTAGTTTTCCTGTTCATATTCGATCTTTACGTCGTACCAGCGGGCTACCCGCCGCATCAGACTTTCGAGCGGTTCGTCGTCGAAACGAAATTGCCCGTTCCTCCAGGCTGTGACCTGCTCAACATCATCTTTAATGACTATTGCATTGCCAGCAGATACCCTAACAGATTGACCAGGCTTTATAACCAGTCCGGCTGTACGAACGCTACCTTCAACCAGCGTCGTCTGGATGACCGGTTCATCATCATAAGCATTGATATTAAAAGTAGTGCCAATGTCTTCTATCACCTGGTCTTTTACCTGAACCCTGAACGGTTGCGCGGCATTGTGTTTTACTTCAAAATAAGCCTCACCAGTCACCCTTACTCTTCTTTCAACACCGTTAAACGCTGTAGGAAAAGTAATGCTTGACGCTGCATCCAACCACACCTTAGTACCGTCTGCCAAAACCAGCGGATAGGGCGATTGCTCGCCCCTGGCGGTAGTGAGTATATTATAACTGATCTTTTCATTTTTGTTGTTGCTGTGATAAGCGATGTCCTGATTATTTGCGGTTATGATAGTTTGTCCCTGCTGTGCTAAAGTGCCCTTTAGTCCTTTGGTCAAAATGATTTTTTGTCCGTTCGCAAGTGTTAAGGTAGCGCGGTTGTGACCCGGGGAAACATCATGCTGGATAACGGCTAGTGATTTTGCGGCAGGTTTTTTATGACTCGCAAAATAGACACCCGAAGCAAAGAACAACACAGCGGCTGCAACTCGCGGCAGATATTTCCAAACCGGTTTTAATCGCCTCACCTTTTGCCTTTCTTCAATCTGCCTTAATAAGTCAAGATAGAGGCCGTCCAGCAATATTTCGCGTCCGCCGACCTCCTTTGCCCAAGCCTCTAAGTCTGCGCCCTTTATGTGCAACTGATGATACCACCTATCCAGCTCCTCAAATTCGGAGTTGGTTATATCGTTGTCTAAGTAACGATCCAGCAGATATTGCAACCTTTCTTTCTTCATTAATTTATTGTCGTTTATAGGTTAAGACACCGCTCAACGTGGCTAACCGTTACTACTTGCCAAAAAAATATTTTAAATAAAATCAATTGAGTACATAAAGCTTTTATTAGCTTAGTGTTATCAAAGAGCACATTAATGATACGGAGCAAGATGAAAGTCTCATCGGTCGCTGGCAAAACGGTGATGACAGCGCTTTCGGGGCGTTGTATAAACGCCATGCTTATGCGCTGCTAGGAATAGCCTCATATAAGACTGGGGACCGGGAGAAAGCTAAAGAACTTGTGCAGGAAACTTTTATCAGTTTATGTGACCATCGTGACCAAATCAGCCCGGCCACACCGCTTCGGGCTTTTTTATATGCCACACTAAAACACAAGCTGCTTAACGAAGTTCGCCGCACATTGAACTATCAAAAGCACGAGAATTATTATGCCACACTACATCCGGTCCATGATGATACTACACAAGCGTTATTAGCTAGCCGGGAGTTAGAACAATTGATGGAAGAACAAATTGGTAAACTGCCGCCTCAATGCCAGCGGGTGTTCAGATTGAGCAGGCAATCTCACCTGACCAATAAGGAAATCGCCGCTCAACTTGACATTTCAGAAAATACCGTGGAACAACATATGCGTAAAGCTTTGCGGTTATTGCGCTCGTCCCTGGGGCAGTTCATAGAACTTGGTGCGATTATCTATTTGCTTCATCGTCCATGAAGTTAATTAATAATATAATCTGCACAGCTATTTAACTTAGCAAACTTCGGTATTGTATTTTACCAATCTGGGATTAATTACCGGACTTGTTGAAGTTTCTTACTGGCAAAAGTAGCGACATCCTGATATCGGTTGCCTCATGATCGTGGCGGATTGCATGATGCCCTTAGAGGAATTGTATTTGGATAATAATGTCATTCGATAATATATTTGCCTATGCCTGTTGAACAGAAAAAGCACCCTGATACACCAACCCTGTATACTAAAGCCCGGATAAAGCGTTTGGCGAAGGGAAAACATTGGGTCACGATATATAACGGCCAGCATATCGTAAAAGGCTATGCCAAAAAATTCAGCGTTGATCTTTTGACCGCTTTGAAAGAGTTGCGGATGCTTGGTATAACGATCAGTGAACAATATGAGCAGTCACTTATACAAACGTTGAACGGTTTGGCAGAAAAAAGGAAACAGGAAAAATTGCGAAAAGAAATAGAAATGCAGTCCTCGTTTGAGTCGGATGATGAATTTGCGTTTATCATGGGTTATACCAGCGGCGGGGCAGCTTACGGTATAAAATGGGAAGACTGGCCGGTTGATAACCTATCAGGAGAACCAGGCAATGAAAACCATATAATATCTTGAAAAACACGAAAAGGTGTTAACCCATTCTCTTTAGTAGCGCAATTTTCTCCTGCTCACTGGCCAGTAAACGCTCGTATAGTATTTTGTTCTCTTCGTAGAGTTCTATTAATCTTTTCATCGGGTCGAAGTGTCTTGGCTCGCCATGCGTCGGGTCGGCAAGGGCAATGATACCGTTTTCATCAAATGTCTTTATCGCCTGGTTTGAAATGTTTAGTACACCAGCCAATTGGTCTATAGTATCTTCGTCGATTTCTTCTTTTGACTCTAACAAGGAAATTCGTTTTTGTGTCCAGGGGATACCAAGCATCACTGCAAGTGCGTCTTGCTTCAAGCCACGCAGTTCGCGAAAGCGTTTAATATTTCGCCCTTGATGAATCTGTTTTACGTTTTCTGTGGTCATGTTATAAAGCATCGACGTCCGCGGGTAAATGTAAAGGCGGATTTGTGTTATAGGGTGGGCGAATTGGCTGAAAAACAATTTTGTTAGCTTCTGACTATCAATTAATTACACAGATTTTACTTTTTTCCATTCACAAAAAATGCACTTTTTGTAAATTTCCGATTGAAATTTCACACATTATTACCTATTTTAATATCCGATATGGGACAAGTGTTACGCGTTACAGTAGGCCAGGCAGAGCACGCTTTTAAGTTGCTGGGAATGAATATCACCGATCGGGAAAAAGCGGAATTGGAAATAGAGCTATCGGGTGAAACTTTCAAAATAATTCGTGAGGGGCGCAGTTGGATAGCCGTTGGTGCTACATCATCCAGTCATGAAGAAATCGCAGAATCTATTGGTAAAGCGCTGGCCCTACGTTACCGGTTTTAAATCAACGTGACAAACGTGGTCTTTTCTTTTTAACGGGTGTTGGTGCGCCAGGACGTTCTACTTTTTGGTAAATCGGTGCCTGTTTAATTGGTTCTTCTTCGCAGATGGTTACCTTAAGTTGCTTGTCACCGATGGCCTTACCGTCGAGTGCGTCAATAACTTGTTCTGCATCTTCACGGCTGGCCATTTCCATAAAAGCATAACCTTTACTTTTTCCGGTTGCTTTATCACGTACCAGTTTAAGTGTTACGATGTTGCCATGAGGCCCGGCGAGTTGTGCAAGGGCAATTTCCTCCGTTGTGATGGGGAAACCGCCGATAAAGATTTTGGTAATCATTTAGACAAATATAACAGGAAAAATATTCCCCGCCAGTTCCGGCTTTGCCTTACGCAATGATTTTTGTTTCAATTTTTGTGGCTTTAACAAGTCAGTTATGGAAATATCGAATCGGAAGATCACGACAGAGACAGTTCTTAAGCAATTGGAGAAAGAAGGCAAGACCGTAACCTTGGAAGATGCTGAAATGATCGTCAGCTATATTTATCTGCTGGCTGAAATATTTGTAAATGAGCTACAGGGCCAATGAAAATAGCGCATTTATATATCCGGGTCAGTACCGACGAACAGGCTGATAAAGGCTATTCCCAGCGTAACCAGGACGAAATGTTGCGCAAATACTGCCAGTTACAATCCATTGCAGTCAGAGAGGTCATCTATGAGGACCACTCCGCCAAAAGCTTTAATCGCCCGGCCTGGCAAACCATGCTCGGTCGGCTGAAACGTCAAAAAACTAGCCGTCCTGATTACATTCTATTTACCAAGTGGGACCGGTTTAGCCGGAACGCCGGGGATGCTTACCAAATGATCAGCCTATTGCGTGGTTTTAATATTGAGCCCCAAGCTATTGAGCAGCCGCTTGACCTGAGCATTCCTGAAAATAAAATGATGCTGGCCTTTTACCTGGCAGCGCCTGAAGTTGAAAATGATCGCCGCGCGCTTAACATCTTTCATGGTTTGCGCCGTGCTAAAAAAGAGGGGCGCTGGGTATCTTCGGCACCTGTGGGTTATATCAACAAATCTCATGAAGACGGCAGAAAGTATATCGCCGTCAACGAGTTGCAGGCTGAAATTATGCGCTGGGCTTTTACAGAATTAGCTACCGGCAAATACCCGGTTGAACAAGTATGGAAATTCGCTAAACAAAAAGGCATTACTTGTGGCCGTAATAATTTCTGGAACCTGATCCGTAACCCGGTTTATTGCGGACGGATTGTGATACCGGCCTTTAAAGATGAAGCGGTGCAATACGCCAAAGGACAACACGCGCCTATTATCAGCGAAGACCTGTTCGATAAAGTGCAGCGGGTATTGAATAAACGCGCCCGCCCGGTCATTCAAAAAACAGTGCCTGGACGTTTGCACCTAAGGGGCTTTTTGAAATGTCCGAAATGTAACCGCATGTTGACTGGCAGCCCGTCTAAAGGAAACCTATACTATTATTACTATTACCATTGCTCCTCTGCCTGCGGGGTTCGCTTTAAAGCAGAACAAGTCAACGAAACTTTTATCGCGTTATTAAAAAAACATTCCGCAACCGAAGGACTTATCAGTTTATTTAAAAAGGCTGTGCGTGAACTAATCGTTAATAACAGCGCGTTGCAATTCAACCAGCAAAGAATTGCGGCTAAGCAATTAGAAGAACAGCAACAGCGGGTTGAACGGGCTAAAGAACTGCTCATTGCCGGTTACCTGGAAGGTGATGATTACCGCACCATTAAAGCTACTGCCGAAGAAAAGATTGCTGCATTACAAAAAGTATTGGCTGACGTTATAGATCCGATGTCCATCTTGGAGCAGCGGTTTAAGAATATGGGTAAAGCCATAGGCAACCTGGCTTTTTTTTATCAGATAGCGTCGGTGGAGCATAAACGTAAAATGGTTGGTTTATTATTTCCTGGTAATCTTACATATGCTGATAATGGTTTTGAAACTGTGGAATTAGGCAATTGGACCAGGCTTGTTTTTGATTAAAATCTGCTAACATTATAGTATTTGCGCCACATTTTCGTTAAATTAGTCATAGAACAAATGACTAACAATAATGAAAACAGCCAGTTTATATGTTCGTGTTAGCACGGATGAACAAGCGGAAAAAGGTTACTCACAACGTAACCAGGAAGAAGTGTTAAGGCGTTACTGCGAAATCAAATCCATAGCAGTCGGCAAGGTTTATTGTGAGGATCATTCTGCAAAAACATTTAATCGACCGGTATGGACAAAGTTACTGGTTGATCTGCGTAAAAATAAAGGACAGACTGATGTCATACTTTTTACCAAATGGGACAGGTTCAGCCGTAACACCGGCGATGCTTATACGATGCTGAATACCTTGCGCCGCTTTGGTGTCGATGCGCAGGCTATCGAACAGCCGCTTGATCTGGAAATCCCTGAAAATAAAATGATGCTGGCCTTTTATCTGGCTGCTCCTGAAGTAGAGAATGACCGGCGTGGTTTGAATATTTTTCATGGTATCCGGCGCTCCAAGAAAGAAGGCCGGTGGCCTGCGGCGGCGCCGGTAGGTTATGTCAATCTGGTCGATGCTAAGGGGCATAAATATATAGCTCTCCAGGAACCACAAGCTACTGCTATGCGAAAGGCGTTCCAGGAAGTGGCGAACGGCAAATACACGTTAAGGGAAATATATAAGCAAGCGCAGCAGGATGGTATCAGTTGCTTGTATAATAACTTTTGCAATATCATCCGTAATCCGGTTTACTGCGGCAAGATACTGGTGCCTAAATATAAAGACGAAGAAGAATATCTTGCAGATGGCCAACATGAAGCCTTAATAACAGAAAGCTTGTATTACGAAGTACAGGACCGCATTAACGGACGGAAACGTATTGTTGGTACTAAAATGTCGGTAGATGATAAACTGGCATTGAGGGGTTTCCTGGATTGCCCAAAATGCACCCGCACCCTAACAGGGAGTGCGTCTAAAGGAAGAAAGCACTATTATTACTACTACCACTGTTCGTCTGCTTGTGGCGTGCGCTTTAAAGCAGAACTGGTTGATACCTATTTTGATAAACAGATTGCAAAATTTACCATCAGACAAGAACATGCCCAATTCTATCACGATGTGTTGTTAACGGCTTACAAGCAGCAAACTGGTGCCGGAGAGTTAAGTCAGCGTGCGGCTTTAAACCTGATCAAAGATTTGCAGGCGAAACTGGAGCGTTCTAGGAATTTTTATCTTGATGGAAAATTGGACGAACCGGATTATAAAGCGGTAAAAAGAGAGGTGGAAAATGAGATATTATCGCTTGAAAAACGTTTGCCGAATATTATTAAAGCTTCCAGATCGGTGTCTGAGATGTTGACTGTAGGGATTTCGAACACTAACACGTTAAGAGACAGGTATATTAAAGGCAATTCAACTGCAAAAAGGCGTTTATTTGGTTCGATTTACCCCAGAAATTCGGTATTTGACGGCACAGAACATCGAACCGGATTTGACAATGAATTTCTGCGCGGTATCGCGTTGATTAACAAAAGGTTACGGCAAAAAAAAGACTGGACAAAATCAGATATTTCTGACCTGTCCAGTCTGGTGGTATCAGCTGGGATCGAACCAGCGACACAAGGATTTTCAGTCCTTTGCTCTACCGACTGAGCTATGATACCTCCCGATTGCGGACTGCAAATGTAGTGTGTTTTTTTATTTATGGAAACTTTTTTTGAAAAAAGGTTAGGCAACTACTTTATACTGCTATTACATAACATTTTAAATTTTTAAAAACCTTTTGCTTTTAATAGTATTTATCTAATTTAGTTCCTAAATACTATGCATGCATAATGATGTCACAACTTGTTTTTATACTCATACTCGGTGCTGCTATTTACCTTTTTGGTAAAAATGCCGCTAAAATAAGGCGCAATATCTTGCTCGGGCGTGATACTAATCGGTCCGATAATCCTGCTCTTCGCTGGAAAACGATGGCGAAAATTGCTTTGGGTCAAACTAAAATGGTTAAGCGCCCAGTTGCCGCCGTACTCCATTTTTTTATTTATGTGGGCTTCATTATTATCAACCTGGAAGTAATGGAGATCATGATCGACGGGGTATTTGGTTCGCACCGCGTATTTTCAAAACCTTTGGGTGGCTTGTATAATCTGCTAATTGGCTCGTTCGAGGTACTGGCGTTGTTGGTTTTGGTGGCCTGTGTTTGTTTCCTTTGCAGGCGCAACATCCTCAAGTTAAAACGTTTTTCGGGCGTGGAAATGAAAACATGGCCTAAAAGCGATGCCAATTATATCCTCATCATCGAAATATTGTTGATGTCGGCTTTTCTTACCATGAATGCTGCCGATCATAAATTGCAAATCTTAAACTTTGGCCATTATATTCAAGCGGGTAGTTTCCCGGTAAGCAGTTTTTTAAATCCGCTTTTGCCTGAAAGTACGCATTCGCTCGAAATGATTGAACGTGGTTGCTGGTGGTTTCACATTATTGGCATATTGGCGTTTTTAAATTACTTGCCTTACTCCAAGCATTTTCATATTATGCTGGCGTTCCCAAATACCTATTACTCAAACTTAAACCCAAAAGGAAAATTTACCAATATGGCTTCGGTAACGGGCGAGGTAAAGGCAATGCTCGATCCTACCTTTGTGCCCGAACCCGCAGGCGAGGCTGGAAAATTTGGCGCTAAAGATGTAACCGACCTGACTTGGAAAAACCTGATGGAGGCTTATACCTGCACCGAATGCGGGCGTTGCACATCTGTTTGCCCGGCTAATATAACCGGCAAATTGCTTTCACCACGCAAAATAATGATGGACACCCGCGATCGTATCACCGAAGTGGGGAATAATATTGACCAACAAGGAAAGGACTTTAAAGACGAAAAATCTTTGCTTGATACTTACATCAGCCGCGAAGAGATATGGGCCTGCACAACGTGTAATGCCTGCGTAGAGGCTTGCCCGGTAAACATTAACCCGCTTGATATTATTACCCAACTACGCCAATATGTTGTGATGGAAGAATCACAGGCTCCGGCAAGTTTGAACAATATGTTTGGCAACGTAGAAAACAATGGCGCGCCCTGGAAATATTCAAACGCCGACAGGTTGAACTGGGCGAACAATAGTTAATTATAAACACGTTATAAAATGTTACAGGACACAGCGGCTGCCGAACAAAAATACAAGCTATTTATAGAAAGAGTAGCTGCAACAAAATTGGTTTGGGGCCTGATGAATAAACAAGGATGGGCAAATTCAACTGTTAATGATGACGATGAAACTGATGTTATCCCATTTTGGTCGGACAGGGCATTTGCCAAAGCTTGCGCCCGCGACGATTGGCGCGGTTATACAGCTACCGAAATTCCGTTAGCCGAATTTTTAGAAAACTGGTGCATTGGCATGGATGAGAACGACACTTTAGTTGGCACCAATTGGGATGCGAATATGTTTGGCCAGGAAATTGAACCCCTGCAAGTGGCATTTGATATTTTAACCCGTTTAAAAGCCATCAATACAAGCATTAAGTTTAGGGACTATAGCAGCGTAGATGAATTTTTAACCGAGATAAGCGAGTAAACTATTAATTATATAGAAAGTATAAATGACCATGCAGCAAATACCAACAATGGCCGCCATGATAGCTGAAGGCAAAGAACCCGAAATTTTATTTTGGGTAGGTTGTGCAGGCAGTTTTGATGAGCGTGCCCAAAAAATCACCCTCTCTATTTGTAAAATACTGCAACATGTGGGCATTAGCTATGCCGTATTAGGCACCGAAGAAAGCTGTACCGGCGACCCTGCAAAGCGTGCCGGTAACGAGTTTTTGTTTCAAATGCAGGCTATGGTTAACATTGAAACGCTTAATGCCTACAACGTAAAAAAAATAGTTACAGGTTGCCCGCATTGTTTCAACACTATAAAAAACGAATATCCGGGCCTGGGCGGTACTTACGAAGTGATACACCACACCCAACTGATACAGCAACTAATTGATGAAGGCAAACTGAAAGCCGAAGGCGGCGAAAGCTTTAAGGGCAAAAAAATAACCTATCATGATCCTTGCTATCTGGGCCGCGGTAACGGCGTTTACGAGGCACCACGCAAAGCTTTGGAGATTTTAGATACCGAATTGGTTGAAATGAAACGCTGCCGCTCAAATGGCCTGTGCTGTGGCGCAGGTGGCGCACAAATGTTTAAAGAGCCCGAGAAAGGCAACAAAGACATTAATGTGGAACGTATACAAGATGTTATTGATACCAATGCCACTGTTGTTGCCGCCGCCTGTCCGTTTTGCATGACCATGCTTCGCGACGGGGTAAAGCACTTTGAAAAAGAACAAGAGATACAGGTGCTTGATATTGCCGAAATTACTGTGCGCGCCAATGGCCTGTAAATTAAAGATTGTTGTTTGTTTGATTTGTTAAGTGTTGCCCTCCGTCTGATTAACGGGGGGCATTTTTTTTGCGGGAATAGCAACTTAAAAATGCTAAACCAGCGATAATGAATAACAATGGCTGTGTAACGCTAAACATTACGCCTGCCAACAAATATCATCCAACATTCAATATATTTGATGATACTTAACATGGTACAAATTTTTTTAGTTGAAGATGAAGAACGGGTGGCTGCTTTTATTGAAAAAGCACTGCGGGAAAACAACTATGAGGTAGATATTAGCGGCGATGGTGCCGAAGCTATCAGGCAATTTGCAAACAAGCCTTACGATGTGGTTATACTCGATGTAAATCTGCCCTATTTAAACGGCATTGAAGTGTGCCGCTACATCCGCCAAAAAGATAAAAACATCCCCATATTAATGCTTACCGCTTTAGACAGCATTAATGATAAAGTAAACGGCTTAAATACCGGTGCCGACGATTATATGGTGAAGCCCTTCCACTTTAAGGAGTTGATTGCGCGCATTGAGGCTTTGTTACGCCGAAAAAATACAGACACTAATCCGCTTATTACACTGGGCGATTTAACTTTAGATACCAACAGCAATACCGTTGAGCGCGCAGGCCACAAAATAACGCTCACCACAAAAGAGTATGCACTGCTTGAACTTTTAATGCGCAACAGCAACAAAATACTATCAAGGCAAATTATTGCCGAAAAGGTATGGGGCATTGAATTTGATACCGGCACCAACGTGGTTGATGTATATGTTAACTACCTGCGCAACAAGGTTGAAAAAGGCTTTGCTACCAAACACATCCACACCGTAGTGGGTAAAGGCTATATATTTAAAGTTTAGGTTAAGTGAAAATAAAAAACAGGCTTTCGCTTTATTTTGCTTTAATAGGCTCCGGCGTATTACTGGTTGTGCTTTTTTCAATCTACTTTTCGTTTTACTCGTTTATACGGGCCGATTTTTATACCCATTTAAAAGACCGTGCCGATGTAGCCGCACAGCTTTACCTGGAAGCCGATGAAATTACGCCCGACTCGTTAAGCCAGGTACGCAAACGGTACCTTAAAAATCTGCCAGGCGAAGTAGTACGCTTGTATGATAGCCGTAACAGCGCAGCCTTTATCCCCGATGTGCAGCAATCGTGGGATAATAAAACTATTGAAGCCGTGAGGAAACGCGGTTATCTGCAATACTATAATCTCAACCGGCAAGTAGTTGGAATATATTACAAAGATAACCAGGGTAATTTCGTTATCCTCGTTTCGGCAACAGATATAGAAGGTTATCACCGTTTGGAAATCATGCTCAACACCATTATCGTTCTGTTTTTTGTGGTGGGTGCAATGCTATTTTTAATGAGCAGGTGGCTGGCCGAAAAAGCGCTTTCGCCGATAAATAAAGTTGTTGACCAAATGCAGCTTATTAAAGCCACTAACTTAAATGTGCGGGTTGACGAAGGTAACGGCAAAGACGAATTAAGCGAACTTGCTCGTAACTTTAACCGCCTGCTGGCACATCTGGAAAACGCTTTTGAGCTACAAAAAACGTATGTAGCCAATGCTTCGCACGAATTACGCACACCCATAACCAGCATTATTGGCGAAGTGGAATTTGCACTTAGCAAAGAGCGGACTTTGTTAGAAAATGAAAAAACCCTGCAGTTGGTGTTAGAGGAATCGGAAAGGTTAAGAGATACCATATCCGGCTTAATGGAACTGGCTCAGGTTGATATGGATTATACAGCCGCAGAGCTAACGCCGGTACGAATGGACGAGCTTTTGTGGGATATACATGAATTTTGGACAAATAAGTACGGGTTCGATTCGTTTAAGGTGAACATCTTAAACCTACCTTCAGATCAATCGCTATTAAACATTGCTGCAAACAGGCAACTCATGTTTATTGCGTTAAACAACCTCATAGGCAATGCCTTCAAATTTTCCGACCAAAAAACCGTAACCTGTAATTTTTATGCCGACCAGTTTTTAATACGTTTACAGGTTATCGATTCGGGCATTGGCATACCGGATGAAGATATCAGTAAAGTTTTAAAATCGTTTTATCGTAGTTATAACGCCCGCAATTTTGCCGGCACCGGCATAGGCTTGTTTGTTACCCAAAAAATAGTGCAACTATTTAACGGCACGCTTCACATCCAATCTGCCGAAGGTTCCGGAACCACAATTACCACAGAATTTTTACATCATAGTTAAAATTCTAATCTCGTTCTAATACGGTGCCCGCAAGTATCAATTAGTTTTGGCCCATTCCAAAATTAATATTATGCGATTGAGATCTGCTGTAACGTTTTTATTCTGTATACCCATATTTACCGCCGCGGCACAAACAGATACCCTCCGGTTAAACTTTCAGGATGCCGAAAAGCAATTCCTACAAAACAACTTCGCCCTGCTGGCGCAAAAATACAATGTCGAATCAACTAACGCGCTGGTAGCACAGGCCAAACTTTGGGATAACCCCGTTTTAAGTACCGACCAAAATATTTACGATGGCGGCAGCAAAAAGTTTTTTTACCACAACTCCGATTTAGGACTGGGGCAGGTGTACCTGCAACTAAGCCAGGTTTTCACCACCGCAGGCAAACGTGGCAAACAAGTACAAATAGCTAAAGATAATGCCAAAGTACAGGAAGCCGAGTTTAACGATTTGATGCGCAACCTGCGTTATAACCTGTTGCTTGATTTTAGCCAGCTATCAACCCTGTTGGAGCAGGCAAAGGTTTATCAAAACGAAATTACATCGGCACAAAGCCTGGTAGATGCTATTCAAAAATCGTTTACTGCCGGTAACACGTCTATGAAAGATCTGATACGCCTCAAAGCCTTATTATTTGGTTTGCAGAATGATATGGTTGAAAACAGCCGACAAATAAACGACCTGCAAACCGAATTAAAAACATTGATACAAGCACCGGCAACGGCCTTTGTTTTCCCGCTTATTAATAATGCAAGCAATAAAAGTGTTGATTTGAATGTAAGCGCGTTGATAGAACAAGCCAAAACAAACCGTGCCGACTACCTATCCAACCAGTACCAATTAACTTCGGCGCAACATAACCTCGCCTATCAAAAGGCGCTTGCTGTGCCCGATGTTACCATAGGTGCATCGTATGATAAAAACAGCAGTTACGCCCAAAACTATTACGGCCTGCAAATTGGCTTACCGTTGCCATTTTTTAACCGCAACCAGGGTAACATCAAATCGGCCAGGTATAGTATGATGAGCCAGGAAAACACCCTGAAGGATAATGAAAGCAAACTAAAAAATGATGTAGTTGCGGCGGTTAACCAATACCAGTTAAACCAGCAACTGTTTTCGACACAGCAGCTCGAATTTAACCAACAGTACGATTTGCTGTTTACCAACATGCTTAAAAGCTTTAAAGAACGCCAGATAAGCCTGATAGAATTTGTTGATTTTTTTGATACTTATAAAGATACCAAGCTCAAAATACTGCAACAGCAATACAACCTTCAAAAAGCAATTGCCGATTTAAATTTTGCAACCGGCACAACCGTAATTAAACCTTAATACGCCCTCCAAATACCCAATATATATGATGATGAAAACAAAACTAATATTGCCTGGCCTTTTTGCCTCAATATTTTTTGTGGCCTGTAAAGATAACAAACCACAAGCTACCGAAAGTAAGCAGGTATGCATCAGCGATTCGCTGGCCAAAATGATAACGGTTGATACGGCAAAAACCACGTCGATGAAAGATGAACTCAATTTATCGGGCGAGGTTTCTAACGACGATAATAACGTGGTAAAAGTATTTCCGTTTAGTAGCGGGCAGGTTATTGATGTAAAAGTATCGCTTGGCGACAAGGTGAGCAAAGGCCAAACTCTGGCCATGATGCGCAGCGCCGATATTGCAGGCAACTACACCGATCTATCTTCAACACAATCAGACGTGGCGGTAACAAAGCGGCAACTGGAACAGGCAGAATACCTGTATAAAAATGGCATAGCGAGCGAAAGGGATTACACCGAGGCTAAAGAAAATTATAACAAAGCCGTAGCGGCTAACAACAAAGTAAAGTCGCAACTCACCATTAACGGTGGTGGTAATACCGCTGCAAATGGCATGCTAATTATTAAAGCACCTCAAAATGGCTACATTGTCGAAAAAAACATCACATCGGGTAGCTTTATCCGTCAGGATAATAACGGGAGCATGTTCACAATTTCGAACATGAAAGATGTTTGGATATGGGCCAACGTTTTTGAATCGGACATAAGCAAGGTTAAGGTTGGTTATACTGCCAAAGTTACCACGCTGGCTTATCCCGATAAGGTATTTATGGGCAAGGTTAACGAAGTAAGTTCTGTTTTAGACCCCGATAACAAGGTAATGAAAATAAAAATTGCACTGCCTAACCCTGATATGCTTTTAAAACCGCAAATGTTTACCAACGTAACCATTACCAATAACGAGAACAAGCAATCGGTAGCAATACCGGCTAAAGCTATTGTTTTTGATAATAGCAAAAATTTTGTGGTAGTGTACAACAGCAAGTGCGATTTAAAAGTGCGCGAGGTAAGCGTAATAAAAACCGTTGACGATGTTACTTACATTGCTTCGGGTTTAAACCCAGGCGATAAAGTGATCTCAAAAAATCAACTATTGCTTTACGACGCCTTAACTGCTGATTAACGAGCAGTATTTAACAATTAAACCGTAGTAATAACTACCGACTAATGCAACAAGCAAATGAATAAGTTCATTAAAAATATTATCTATTTTTCGTTAAGGCACCGCTACTTTGTATTCTTCATGACAGCCGTTTTGGTTGTACTTGGCGTATGGAGTTATAGCAACACACCTATTGAAACATTTCCGGATGTAACCAACACCCAAATAATTATTATAGCCCAATGGCCGGGCCGTAGTGCAGAGGAGGTGGAAAAAATGATTACCATACCGATGGAAACGGTATTGAACTCGGTACAAAAAAAGGCCAACCTGCGTACTACGTCGTCGTTCGGGCTATCATACGTGCGCATTATTTTTGATGATGATGTAGACGATGCCTTTGCCCGCCAGCAGGTATTGAGCCGCTTAGGTAATGCCGACTTGCCCGATGGCGTAAAACCAGAGGTTGAACCCCCGTACGGACCAACAGGCGAAATTTTTAGGTACACTTTAAAAAGCCGCACCAAATCCATTCACGAATTAACGGCTATACAAGATTGGGTGCTCGATCGTCAGTTTAAATCGTTACCCGGCGTTGCCGATGTAAACAGCTTTGGCGGAGAGGAAAAAGATTATGAAGTGAGCGTAAACCCGGCCCTGCTGCAAAAATATGGCTTAACCTCGCTGGATATTTACAATGGTATCAGCCGCAGTAACATAAACGTAGGTGGCGATGTAATTGAAAAAAACGACCAGGCTTACGTGGTACGTGGTATAGGCTTAATCAATAACATTGATGAAATTAAAAACATCATCATCAAAAACGTAAATAACGTACCTATACTGGCTAAAGACGTTGCCGATGTAAAAGAGAGTGGCCTACCACGTTTGGGGCAGGTAGGGCGCGATAAGCACAACGATGTTATTGAGGGCATTGTAGTGATGCGCAAAGGCGAAAACCCCGCCGAAGTATTAGAGAAGATACGCGATAAAGTAAAGGACCTTAACGAAAACATTTTGCCAAAAGATGTTAAAATTGATACCTTTTACGACCGTACCAACCTGATGGATTTTTGTACTGAAACGGTGATACACAACCTGCTGGAAGGTATAATACTGGTAACCGTAATTGTATTTTTGTTTATGGCCGATTGGCGCACAACGCTTACAGTTGCCATCATCATCCCGCTATCATTACTGTTTGCTTTTATGTGTTTGCGGTTAAAAGGCATGAGTGCCAACCTGCTTAGTATGGGTGCCGTAGATTTTGGTATTATTATAGATGGCGCCGTGGTAATGGTAGAAGGCATATTTGTTGCGCTCGACCATAAAGCCAAAGAGGTAGGGATGGAAAAGTTTAACAAATTGGCCAAACTGGGCTTATTTAAAAACGTTGGTGCCGAAATGGGCAAGGCCATCTTTTTTTCCAAACTAATTATATTAACGTGTTTAGTGCCAATTTTTGCTTTCCAAAAGGTGGAGGGTAAAATGTTTTCGCCACTGGCTTACACTTTAGGTTTTGCTTTGTTGGGCGCGCTAATATTTACACTAACGTTGGTGCCTGCGTTATCAAGCATATTGTTGCGCAAAAACGTGAGGGAAAAACACAACGTAGTAGTGCTGTTTTTTGAGAACGGTATCCGCAAGTTGTTTAACTACACTTACCTGCACCAAAAGTTAAGTTTACTGGTAGCTATAGCTTTTATGGCTGTATCATTTTTTTCGGCTAAGTTTTTGGGCTCCGAGTTTTTACCTCAGTTAAACGAAGGTGCGCTTTGGGTTACCGCACAGTTGCCCATGAGTACATCGCTGGAAAGCTCGGTAAACATTACCAATAAAATGCGCGATATACTTTCAACCTTCCCCGAAGTGAAACAAACCTTATCGCAAGTAGGCCGAACCAATGACGGTACCGACCCTAAGGGATTTTTTAACGTGCAGATACAGGTTGACCTGTTGCCAAAGAAAGAATGGAAGCGCAATATTACCCAGGAAGAATTGATAGCTGATATGGATAAAAAGCTAAGTCAGTTCCCCGGGATAATTTATAATTACTCGCAACCTATTATTGATAACGTTGCCGAAGCTGTGGCAGGCGTGCCGGCATCAATGGCGGTAAAAATATTCGGGCCCGATTTTAAGGTGCTCGATCATAAGGCCGATTCGGTAATGAATGTTTTAAAACACGTACAGGGTGTAGAAGATTTGGGTGTATTGCGCAACTTAGGCCAGCCCGAGTTTAGGATAGAGCTTGACCAGCGAAAAATGGCACTTTACGGCGTAGCCACAGCCGATGCCAACGCAGTAATTGAAATGGCTATTGGCGGTAAAGCCGCAACCGAATTATTTGAGGAGGAGCGTAAATTTGATGTGCGCATCCGCTATCAAAAGGATTTCCGTAATACCGAATCAAAAATCGAGAACCTGATGATCCCTACAATGAGCGGATCGAAAATTGCGATTAAAGAAATATCAACCATTACACGGCTTACCGGCCCCGCATTTATTTACCGCGATAACAATATGCGTTACATAGCGGTTAAGTTTTCGGTACGTGGCCGCGATTTGGGCAGCACCATAGCCGAGGCGCAGCAAAAGGTAAACGCCGCGGTAACATTAGATCATGGCTACTCGTTTACCTGGAATGGCGAATTTGAAAACCAGATAAGGGCATCAAAAACACTGGCACGCGTAGTACCTATTTGTTTGCTGGTTATATTCCTTATCCTTTTCATCACGTTTGGCAATGCTAAAGATGCAACGCTTGTAATTTTAAATGTGCCATTTGCCTTAATTGGCGGTATACTGGCTTTGCATATTACACATACCAACTTTAGTATTTCGGCGGGTATTGGCTTCATTGCCTTATTTGGTGTTTGTATCCAAAACGGCGTAATCCTCATCTCGGTATTTAAGAAAAACCTGGAAGACCGCATGCCGCTTGACGAAGCCATACTGCAAGGCGTAATATCGCGTGTGCGCCCCGTAGTCATGACGGCCTTAATGGCGGCCATTGGTTTAATGCCTGCTGCTGTATCAACCGGTATTGGCAGCGAAACGCAAAAACCATTAGCCATTGTAGTAATTGGCGGCTTAGTTACCTGTACCATATTAACCCTGTTAATATTGCCGGTTATTTACGCTATGGTTTACAAATTAATACACTATCGCGAAAACCGCAAACTGCTTAAAAAAATAGGCGCGGTTAGCTAACATACACCCTTGATTTTTCCCCTTTAATAAGCAACTAAGCCCTCGTTTAAAAAACGGGGGTTTGTTGTTTTAAGCCTTTAGCTGTAAATTATGTGGGTATAAAACACATTTACGCAAGCAACGTTATACAGCACATATAAATATGAAAAACATTCTCTTTTTTGGCGATAGTTTAACAGCCGGTTATGGTTTGAGCGATGCTGTAAACCAATCGTTTCCGGCACTTATCCAGCAAAAAATAAATATCGAAAACTTAAACTATAGGATATTGAATGCCGGTGTAAGCGGAGATACATCGGTAGGCGGCTTGAGCCGGATAGACTATTGGTTAAGCCAGCCCATTGATATTTTTGTGTTGGAATTGGGCATTAACGATGTGATGCGCGGTATTACACCACAGGTTACATCAAAAAATTTGCAGGCTATTATCACCAAAGTAAAAACAAAATACCCACAGGTAAAAATAGCATTAATGGGTATGGAAATACCCATACTAATGGCCGCCGGTTTTGCCGAGCAGTTTTTAGCCGTATACCGGGAACTGGCTACAATAAACCAAACTGCTTTTGTGCCATTTTTTTTAAAAGACGTGGTGGGCATACGCCACCTAAACCTTGCCGACCGCATACACCCCACTGCCGAGGGTTACCGTATTATAGCCGACAACGTTTGGCCTGTTTTGCGCGGATTGATGGTTTAAAGCAAAAAACTACTTTTGGTTCCTTAAAAACAATAGGGCCGTTCGTAAACTATCAAGGCGCTCGGGTTCCATATTTTTTACCGGAAGACTTAAAACCTGCACCATATTATCCTCATTACCTTTGGGGTCGTTATAAGTTTGCTGGATAATGTTATCGGTGTCAGTTTTTAATTGCAAAATACCAGCGGCGACGGTGCCGCTATAGTCCAAATCGTTAAAGCGTTTCATACGGAACGAATAATATTCTTGCTTGCCGCCCAGGTAGGTTTTACGCAGCCGCACAAATAAATCTTCGGTAACACTCAGTTCCCACTTTTTTAACTTTGGCTCGCCAGTAGGGTTATAACATTGGTTTAAACACCGGTTACTATAAGTTAAGGCCTCCTTTGTATCCATAAACACACTGCTTTTAAAGCAACATAATACTAATGCAAACGCAATTGCAAGCAGTGTAATAAACTGGCGATTAATTGGTTTAATAATTGATAAAATCATGACAGCACATATCCACCGGCTAAGTTAATAATTGTTTATTTTTGCTTATGAACTTTTCTGAAAATTCGCGCATCTGGATATACCAGTCTAACCGAGAACTTAACCCTGCCGAACTGGCACTTACAGAACGTATATTGAATGAGTTTACAGTAGATTGGACGGCCCACAACAACCTACTTAAAGCCAAAGCCGAAGTACGTTACAACCGCTTTATTATTTTAACGGTTGACGAAAGCCAAACCGGTGCTTCGGGTTGCTCTATTGATAAATCGGTAGCGTTAATGAAAAAGTTGGAGCAAGAGTTTAATATTAACTTGTTCGACAGGTTTAATACTGCTTACCGTACCGCCAACGGCAATATAACTACCGCAACCCGTGCCGAATTTGAAGAATTAATTAAGCAAGGTATTATCAATACCGATACCACTGTGTTTAACAACCTGGTAAACAAGTTGGGCGATTTAGCAACCAAATGGGAAGTGCCTTATAAAAACAGTTGGCACAAACAAGTATTTGGCGATTTGGTTGTAGCTTAATGTTCATTATCGATTTAAACTATATTGTTCCGCTGGAAGAGCTGGATCAGCATATGGCCGACCATGTTAAATTTTTGCGCAAGTATTATAAAAACGGCACCTTTGTAGCATCGGGCCGTAAGGTGCCCCGTACCGGAGGAATTATATTGGCTTTAGCCGACAACCTTGACGCCATAACTCAAATAATGAGCGAAGACCCGTTTACAAAACATGAGCTGGCCGAGTACACGGTTACACACTTCCTCACCTCACAATATCATGCCGAGCTAAAGGGATTGCTTGGCAGCTAATTGTATACAGAAAAAGATCAATAAAACTATGTGAAACTTAAAAGCTAAATATTAAATTAGCTTTATGGAACCCTTTGACCCTCGTGTTGATGCTTACATTGCAAAATCTGCCGATTTTGCAAAACCCATTCTTAATCATATCCGCAATATAGTACACAAGGCGCGTCCCGGTATAACCGAAACCATAAAATGGGGCATGCCGTTTTTCGACTATCAAGGAACGGTTTGCCAAATGGCAGCTTTTAAGCAGCATTGCGGTTTTGGCTTTTGGAAAGCCAGCCGCCTATCCGATCCTCATCAAGTATTAAACAACGGCGAAGAAGCATCTGCGGGTAGTTTTGGCCGTATATACAGCCTGAGCGACCTGCCTGCCGACGACATACTGATTGCGTACATTCAGGAAGCCATACAACTAAATACCAACGGTGAGAAAGGCGGCATGAAAATAAAGCAAGAGAAACCAGCCACCGCAATAAAAAAAGAAATACCCGTACCCGAAGAGTTTTTAACCGCACTTGACGCCAACCCGGCAGCCGACGAGCATTTTAGTAAATTTAGCCCTTCAAAACAGCGTGAATATTTAGAGTGGTTTGCCGATACAAAATCGGAAGCTACGCGCTCAAAGCGAATAGCCACAGCCATAGAATGGATAGCCGAAGGAAAAAGCCGGCACTGGAAGTATCACAGTTAACTCAAAAGCGAATAGCATCGCCGCGTAATTTACACTATAAGTTTAATGCTGCTGGCAGCATTAATAAAAAAGGAAGTGCGTTATTGTAATTTAAATCCTGATACTCTAAGCCTAAAGCTCTTAAATTATTGTAATAAGTTTGGTGCTGCTGATAATAGTTTTTTTCTGACTGTATAAACCCCCCGTTGGTCGGGATTTATAATCCCGACCCAAATAACAGTGGATTTGCAATCCACAAAACACTTTAAAAATCCAATGGCCCTAACCTGCGCATATTTTTCATAATTAGATACTTGCGGTGCAAAATGTAATTATCGGGTGCTGCCGGCGACCACTTTAACGGATTTGGAAAACAAGCCGCAATAAGAGCCGCTTGAGATTTGGTAAGTTGTGATGCCGGTTTATGGAAATATGCTTGCGAAGCAGCACCAACGCCATAAATACCGTCGCCCATTTCAATTTCGTTGAGGTAAACTTCCATAATACGTTGCTTACTCCAAAACGCCTCTATCAGCAATGTAAACCAAGCCTCAAAAGCCTTACGTATGTACGACCGACCTGGCCATAAAAAAACATTTTTAGCCGTTTGCTGCGATATGGTACTGCCACCAATTAGCTTTTTGCTGTGCTCATTTTTATCTATGGCCTTTTCAATGGCCTTAAAATCAAACCCATGATGCTCTAAAAATAACTGATCTTCGGCGGCAACGGCGGCACGCTTCATAGGGTCGGCAATGCTATCAAATTTGGTCCATTTTTTATCTATTTTCCAATCCTTGCCATCGCTTTTGCGTTCAAAACCGCGGGTTACCATTAGCCAGGTTACCGGTGGGTTTACAAAGCGGTATAGTATTACCCAAAACAAACTGATGCCTACAAACAGGATAAACGCTAATTTAACTATGCGGAGTATGAGCCTTACAACGCCCGATTTAATTTTCATGCTTTAGCAAAAATAAAAAAAGGTATTTAGCCTAAGCCAAATACCTTTAAATAATTTATTACCTTTTTTGCCCCCAGGGAGCTTAAAGATTACTCTGCCACTACTGTGAACGGAACCTTAACTTTAACTTCTTTGTGTAAGTTTAAGTTTGCGGTGTAATCACCAACAAATTTAGGTTCAGCATCAAATGTAATGCGACGACGGTCAACCTCAAAACCTTCTTTCTTCAATGCATCAGCTATCTGGATAGTGTTGATTGAACCGAAAATTTTGCCTGTTTCGCCAGCTTTTGCACCAATAGTAAGGGTTACACCTTCTAAACGGGTTGCAATTGCATCTGCATCTTTGCGTATTTTTTCTTGTTTAAACTGAGCTTGTTTAAGGTTCTCAGCTAATACCTTGCGTGATGAAGTTGTTGCCAATATGGCAAATCCCTGAGGAATCAGGAAATTACGGCCATAACCTGGTTTTACATTTACTACATCGTCTTTCTCGCCGAGGTTTTTGATATCTTGTTTTAAAATAACTTCCATTTTTTATCCTCCCTTATTATTTTAACGAGTCAGTAACATAAGGTAATAAACCAATGTGGCGTGAGCGTTTTACAGCTTGGGCCACCTTGCGCTGAAATTTTAAAGAAGTACCTGTTAAACGGCGTGGTAATAATTTACCTTGGTCGTTAATAAACTTCAATAAAAAGTTTGCGTCTTTGTAGTCAATATACTTAATTCCGTTTTTCTTAAAACGGCAGTATTTTTTACGGTTATCCTCCACTTTGGGAGCGGTAACGTATTGGATTTGATCTTTTGCCATTACTTTGCTGCCTCCTCGGTTTTAGGTTTCTTTTGGTTAAATGCACCGCTACGTTTTTTGTCGTTATAAGCAGTTGCATGTTTGTCAAGGGCGATAGTAAGGAAACGCATTACACGCTCATCCCTTCTGTATTCAACCTCCAGTTTATTAATTAAATCACCCGGAGCCTTAAATTCAGTTAGGTGGTAGTACCCTGTAGTCTTTTTTTCGATAGGGTACGCAAGTTTTCTCAAACCCCAATTATCCTCTTGGATAATTTCGGCTCCATTATCAGTCAAGATCTTGGTAAATTTGGCCACGGCCTCTTTAGCAGTCTCGATAGACAACAACGGGGTAAGAATGATCACGGTTTCGTACTGTTGCATTTAAACTTTGATTTTTAATGTTTACCGCTTTTAAAGCGGGATGCAAATGTAGGTATAATTACTTAGGTTTCAAAACCTTTATAAACAAAAAAAGCGATGGGGATTAAGAGGCCCCATCGCCTTAAACACACCTAATAAACAAAGACAATTTATTTAATTGATTTTCCCCTTAATTAATTTAAACTGATGACTCTTTGTTCGATCCAAATATAAGCTTGCAAAATCAATTTTCATATCCGTAAAAACACGTATTTTAAATGTTTAAACATTTAAAATAAAAACGATTTGTATAACACATTACGATGGATTTATGCCCCGTAAAAAAAAGGGAGGCTTAATGTTTATTTAATTTTTATACATTATATTTATCGCACTAAGCAATATCTAAAAAAATGATTCCTTACTCAATTAATATCCCAAGCGTAATAGAACGTTATAACGTTCCCCTGCTCAATGTTTCGGGCGAGGTACAAAACAACATTCAACTTTTTGATGATGGCGATGGCTACCTTATTGGTAACCTGGCGTTACAGCAGGGTTATTCGCCCTATCGTAATATTAACAGTTCGCCGTCTGACATTGACTATCAGTTACTTGCCAAGGCTGGTTTGCTGCTGGCCACCGAAGGCAAATCTGCCGAGGTTGTGCTTACAACAGGTTTCCCATATACTACCTTCGAACTTTTCAAGCAACAAGCTGTTAACTTTTACACCCCGCGGGATATTTTTATTGAGTACAACTCGGATACGTTTACTACAAACGAGCATAAACGCATGCAGGTAACTGTTAGGCACATTGAAGTAGTGCCCGAAATTATTGGCTGTATTGATGCGATAAGAAAAGGCCCCGTTGCCGAAACTGACGATTTTTTTGTAGTAAGCCTTGGTTATGGCACCTGCGAAACCGGTTTAAGTTTAAACGGCGGTTTGGTTGGCCGTACCTGCATGAGTATATCGGGCTTGCGCTATGCCGTTAACAATTTGCAAAGCGAATTGAGCCGCAGCAACAACCTGGGCATGAAAAATGAGCATGTTATTAACCAAAACTTTCAGGGTGGCAGCATAGTTGTTGACCGCCGCAAGAAAGACCTTACCGATATACGCCGCAACCAATTATATAGCTATTACAAAGAAGTAATATCGCCAACGCTCAAAAAAACATTTACCGATAACGATTTTGACAAAGCTGGCAAATTGTACCTTGTAGGTGGCGGCGCCTTATATACCGACCTTGCCGACTGCTTCCGCAACGAATTTGAAGGGATTTTGGATGTTATTGTTCCGCCCGAACCAAGCTATATGGCAAGTGTGGGTTATTGCCTAAAATCGTACCAGCGCTGCGGTAATGTTAATGAGGCTGTTGGCCTTGATATTGGCAATGCCTATACGGTTATCTCTAAACTGAGTGCCGTGCAAAATAGCCAGGTGTAGCCTGTATTTTTAACTCGTATTTAAACTTTTATATCTGTTGGCGGTTTGGGCTTGCACAAACCCGCCAATATTTATAATTTAGTTGCGATGGATAACTTTATTGTTTCGGCCCGCAAATACCGCCCGGTTACCTTTGATACCGTTGTGGGCCAGCAACATATCACCAATACGTTAAAAAATGCCATCCGTAATAATCAGCTTGCGCAAGCCTTTTTATTCTGCGGGCCGCGGGGTGTAGGTAAAACCACCTGTGCGCGCATATTGGCGAAAACCATAAATTGTACCAATTTACAGCCCAATGCCGAAGCCTGCGGCGAGTGCGATAGCTGCATATCTTTTCAGCGCGGTAATTCATTCAACTTTCATGAATTGGATGCAGCATCCAATAATTCGGTAGAAGACATCCGCAGCCTGATAGAGCAGGTGCGTATACCCCCACAAGCCGGTAAATACAAAATTTATATTATTGATGAGGTACACATGCTATCGCAGGCGGCTTTCAATGCCTTCCTGAAAACGCTGGAAGAACCACCTTCATACGCCATATTTATATTGGCTACCACCGAAAAGCATAAAATACTGCCTACCATATTATCGCGCTGCCAGATATTTGATTTTAACCGCATCCGCGTTGAGGATATGGCCGGCCATCTGGAGTCAATCGCCAATAAAGAGAGCATTAAATACGAGATAGACGGGCTGCACATTATAGCCCAAAAGGCTGATGGCGGCTTACGCGATGCGCTGTCGATGTTCGACCAGATCGTTAACTTTTCGGGCAGTAATGTAACCTACCGTGCTGTAATTGATAACCTTAATATATTAGATTACGATTACTATTTTAACGTAACCCAAAGTTTGCTCGCTCAGGATACGGCCAAAACCTTGTTAATTTTTGATGAGATATTGGCAAAAGGCTTTGATGGCAGTCACTTTATATCGGGCTTAACCGAACACTTGCGCAACCTGCTGGTTGGCAAGGATGCCGAAACTTTAAAACTACTTGAGGTAAGCGAAGGAATTCGCAAAAAATACATTAGCCAGGCGCAGGCGTCAACGGTATCTTTCCTGCTATCGGCCATGAACATTGCCAACCAATGCGACATCAATTACAAACTGAGTAAAAACCAACGTTTGCAGGTTGAACTGGGGCTACTCAAAATGTGCCACATAACGGCAGCGTTAAACCTGGCTAACTCCACTTTAAATAATAACCAGCCCGAAGGGCAGGTAAAAAAAAAACCTGAATTAGCAGCAACCTCCTCCACAACAGTTCCGCTTCAAAACGCCTCTAACGAGCAGCCTAAGGCAGTTATTACAGCTTTAGATCAAACACCACCGCTACAGGCAGCGGCAACAAAAACACCATCGCTAACAGCAATACCGGCTATTGAGGCTGCCACTATTGAGCAACCGCCTGCCGATAAACCAAGGGTGGCAATGCCAACGCCCAGTTTGTTAAAAAGTGCCACAGTAACGCCATCGCTAAAAAATTGGAATAAAGGAGTTGTTGCCGAAGAAGAAAAGGAAGACGACCCCTACTTAAAAGGCTCGGATAAAGAGCATTTTACAACCGACGATTTTTTAAGATACTGGCACGAATATGCCGCCAAAGTTAAAGCCGAAGGCAAAATGAGTTTGCTTAGCATTTTTACAACCACACCACCGGTAATGCTTAAGCCCTATCAGTTTGAGGTAATTGCTGGCACCAAGGCACAAGAAAATGCCTTTAGAGACGAAAAACCCTACATCCTTAATTTTCTGCGCACCTCGCTTAAAAACTTTGATATTGAGATACAAACCCGTATTGACGAAGTGAAAGCAACTAAACGCCTGTATTCTGCACAAGATAAATATGCACACATGGCTACAAAAAACCCCGATTTAGCGGAATTAAAAAAACGATTCAATTTAGAACTTGAGTAGTTGTAAACTTATTCGGCCTTAGCTATATTAACACCATTTTGTTGCAGCATTTGTTGCTTAATGTACGGGTTGTGAATTAAGTTTTTAATGTGGTATATTTTGCGGTTGTTTACACCATCTGCTACGCTTGTTGTACGGGCAAGGTAATCAAGCCATTCGGTTAGTAAATCCACATATTCGGCCGAGCATTTGTACAATGCCTCGTTGTTAACGTCAAAACCGGTATATACTTTATTAAAAACGGCCCTTCTATCATCATAGGTTAATTCCTTTGTGTATACGCTATTTAAAGCGGCTTGCTTCCCTTCGGGCGTATTTAAACTTGCATCGCTGTTTTGCAGGTTAGTAAGGTATTTGCGTTTTTCGGTAGCATCTACGCCATACCCCTCCATGTATTGTAAAGCAAACTTTCTAACTAAACAATCAACGTATGCTGTGTGTACGGTGGTAAAATAGTTACTAAAGGGTTGTTTTGCAATTAGCTCAAGGCTTGCCTGTTTAAATTGGTCAAGCCGTTTTATAAAGGCGGTGGGTTCAATAAAGTTGGCATCGCTGCTTAATATATTCCACTTAACGGGTAAGTACTTTGCTTGTTGCGCGGCTAACTGGGTTAAAAACTTATTCTCTGCTTTTCCCTTGCCTGCAAAGGTGTATAAGGTAATGCCTTTACGTTGCTTTTTACCAATTTTCAGGTTCATTCCGGGCGCAAGGTATAGGCGCAGCACATTGCCGTCATTTACAACCGAGTAAAACCCGGGGGCAATCATCAATTTTTCGGCAAACCGGCCATTACTATCTAATACAATATGTTTATCAATAGTTTTTCCGTACTGGAAATATATGATCTCGCCGCCTTCCCCCTTAAAATTGGCAGTTATTTTGGCTGTGCCCGTCTGTGCGGCTGCACTAACGGTTACAAACAAAAACAGGCAGGTTAACAAGGTTTTCATAAGTGGTATAATATGGTTTAATAAAGCTAACCATATTATACCAAACTCACAACAGTGGTGCTTATTTCATCGGTTCGTCATTCTTCGGGTAACCTTCCTCGTCCAAATCGTCGCGGTCATCTTCTGCCGTGTGCGAGAGTATCTTATCTACAGCGTCAACTTCTACGCTTTGGCCTTTATTATCTATATGCATACCCAAATTGGTTACATCATCCTGTAACGCTTCGTTGGTAACATATTCGTCAACAGCCAGGGGGTTCGCTTCGTCGTAGGTTGATATACTGTCGCCCCCATCTTTTACAGCACTGTTATAGGGGTCGGCATGGTCATAATCGGGGTCATCGCTTTTTACATCCAGCTCAAAGCTGTTCTCTTCCTCATTGTAATTAAGGTTTTGAGGCTCGTCCTTACTGCTGAGTTCGTTGTTTATGCTTTCGTCGCTTTCCAGGCTATCGTCGTCAATACCCGGAGTAAATTTATCTATGCTCATCGCTCTATAGTTTAGTTACTTTTAATATAAGGCATAGCACGTTAAAATGTTTGGTGCCGATAGTGTAAAAAAACAATATTACGCTTAGATAGTGTTGCAAGGCAAATTTTTTTTTATGTAAGTTTGACATTCAAAATTTTGAAATAAAAACAAAGCCTGTATATGTCAAAAATTAAAGTAGCTAACCCGGTAGTGGAGCTTGATGGCGACGAAATGACGCGCATCATCTGGAAATTCATCAAAGATAAACTGATTGTACCTTACCTTGATCTGGACATCAAATACTATGATTTAGGTATTGAGTACCGCGATGAAACTAACGACCAGGTAACTATTGATTCGGCCAATGCCATTAAACAGTATGGTGTAGGTATTAAATGCGCCACTATTACGCCCGACGAAGAGCGTGTTAAGGAGTTTAACCTTAAACAAATGTGGAAATCGCCAAATGGAACCATCCGTAATATATTAGATGGTACGGTTTTCCGCGAGCCTATTGTAATGAACAACGTACCCCGTTTGGTACCAAACTGGACAGCCCCTATCTGCATAGGCCGTCATGCTTTTGGCGATCAATACCGTGCTACCGATTTTGTAACTAAAGGTAAAGGTAAATTAACCATTAAGTTTACACCAGAGGATGGCGGCGAAGAGCAATCATTCGAAGTGTTTAATTTTAAAGGCGATGGCGTAGCAATGGCCATGTATAACACCGACGAATCTATCCGCGGTTTTGCACACGCTTGCTTTAACCAGGCTTTAATGAAGGGCTGGCCTTTATACCTGTCAACCAAAAACACAATCCTTAAAAAATATGATGGACGTTTTAAAGACATTTTTGAAGAGATATACCAGGCCGATTACAAAGCCAAATTTAAAGAAGCCGGCATTACTTACGAGCACCGCTTAATTGACGACATGGTTGCATCGGCCTTAAAATGGAACGGTAACTTTGTTTGGGCCTGTAAGAACTATGATGGCGACGTACAAAGCGATACAGTAGCACAAGGTTTTGGTTCGTTAGGTTTAATGACATCTACCCTGGTAACCCCTGATGGCACCGTTATGGAAGCCGAAGCAGCACACGGTACAGTAACCCGCCATTACCGCGAGCACCAGGCTGGCCGCCCAACATCAACCAACCCTATCGCATCAATATTCGCATGGACACGTGGTTTAGAGTTCCGCGGTATATTAGATGGTAACCAGGAACTTATTGACTTTTGCAAGGCTTTAGAGCAGGTTTGTATTGAAACCGTTGAAAGTGGCAAAATGACCAAAGATTTGGCCATAACCATTAAACCAAAAGTTGAACACGGCACAGACTACCTGTACACCGAAGAATTTTTAGAAGCCATTGACGAAAACCTGAAAAAGAAATTAGGCAAGTAAGCAACAAGCTCAATACACCATTCAAAGCCCATCCGTTAACCCGGATGGGCTTTTTTTGTGCAAGTATTATAAAAGCTATCGCAAGTTTAGCGTAGCGCAACTTGTGATAAACTTATTCGGAGTTTCCAACTCCGGCAACCCAAAAAGCATTTGCTTGGGGGGGGATAAAGTAAGATTTTTAATTTATACTTTTATTAACTATGAACTTTTATACGGTTCACTCAGCATTCACTAAAGTGCTTCTATTTCAAATTCAATCCCTCAATCATTCACTCCTTCAAAATTAAGACAGGGGGGGATAAAGTAAGATTTTAATTTGTGCTTCTGTTAATTATTGGCTTTTAGATTTTCACTTAGTCAATCATAAAAGAGTGCTTTTATTTCACACTCAATCCCTCAATCATTCAATCCTTCAAAATTAAGCCATCCCTTTCACCGACAATTCCCCCGCATTCACCGAATACTTACCTTAACCGGCCTAATACCGCTGGATGTGCCTTCAAATTCGCTATACTTTTACATCGTAATCAAAAAACAAACACAATGTATAACGATAGCAACAACAACCAACGTCAAAACAACAGGGCCTTTGCCGGTTTATTTTTAGTAATATTAGGAGGCATTTACCTGCTTCGCCAGATGGATTTCTTCTTTTTCCCATCATGGCTGTTTAGCTGGCCGCTAATTTTTATAATTATTGGTGTGTTGAGTGGCATCAAACATAATTTTCGCCAGCCGTTTGCCTACATCATGATATTTTTAGGCAGCCTATTTTTACTTGGGCACATTATAAGTGTATCTATCTATTTCTTTTGGCCAATCATCCTTATCGCCGTTGGTGTAAGCATGCTAATGGGCCGCAATAACCGTTGGAACTATAAAAACCACAACAATAACATGTACTGGAAACGCGAAAATAACAGCGTCGACCTATAAAAAGGCTATAACCACCTCAACATATATATAAATGTAAGTCCGCCCTGATCTGAGATAGGGGCGGATTTTTTTATTCAGCGAAAGCCCCGGCGTTTAACATCGCATTTAACTTACCCCATCATTCCACATTCGTTACTCAGTGTTTATTATTTGGCACTTTCTTTATTAATTTGCAGCACCAAACTAAGGCACCAAAAATGGCTTCTACCCAGGCTCAATACTATACCGACCAACTATTTGATAAAACCCCGTTTCCGGGAAAAGCACACCAGGAAACTATTTTTGAAAACTGCACTTTTAAAAATTGCGACCTATCGGGCATCAACTTTTCGGGAAGCGATTTTATTGATTGCCTGTTTGATACCTGTAATTTTAGTACGGCAAAGTTCGCAAACACCGGCCTAAAAAATGCAAGCTTTAAGGGCTGCAAACTAAGCGGGGTGAACCTTGGCTCTTGTAACGATTTTTTATTCGCCGCCAATTTTGAGGATTGCATTTTAGATTATGCATCCCTCCACAAAAAGAAAAACAAAAAATGCAGTTTCATCAATTGCTCCATGAAAAGTACCGACCTCACCGAAGCCGACCTAACCGAAGCCATCTTCCAAAACTGCGACCTCCAAAATGCCGAATTTGGCCGCACCATATTAACCGGAGCCAACCTAACAACAGCCTCCAACTTCACCATCGACCCGGAACAAAACCAAATGCGCAAAGCCAGGTTCTCGCAACAAGGGTTGATAGGATTATTAGGGAAATACGGAATAATTGTAGAATATTAAAACAAGGCAGACCCCGTTGGTCGGGATCTCTGATCCCCGACCCCAATAACCCAGTTGGTCGGGATCTCCTCGTTGGTCAAGAACCGTTGGTCGGGATCTCCGATTCCCGACCCAAATAACCGTGGATTTATAATCCACGAAACATTGCTTACTTCCCGTCAGCAAAACAGCTTCGGCCAAAAGCGGCAAGAACGTGATGGACACAGTGCGGCAGGAAAGGGCCTTTCGATTCTTGCTCGCACGGGGTATGTGCGGCATTGGGGCAATGGATCGAGCCGCCCGTGAGTTCTTTCGGCTTGTGCGTGAAAGGCCCTGTGCGGCAAAGAAGCCTTTTTGCCGACAAGCCTTTTGGTTACTTTGTGGCTACAAAGTAACAGCCCCCGCGGCAATTGAGCGGGAACTATGCAGATCGAATATAAAAGCCACCGTTGGTCGAGAACAGTTGGTAGGGATCTCCGATCCCCGACCCCAATAACCGTGGATTTATAATCCACAAAAAAGTTCACCCCGCTTCAGCGCCGTTCCTAATCCTATTAATAATATTAGTGCTCGAATATCCCGGCACAAACTGCAGCACCTCAACAGTACCACCGTTAGCCATAACCTCAACCGCACCAACAATCTCCGGAATGGTATAATCGCCACCCTTTACCAAAATATCGGGCATAATGCTGTTAATAGTTTCCAGTGGGGTATCTTCATCAAACACCACAATAGCATCAATAAAAAAAAAGCAAGCCAGCATAATACCCCGGCTAACCTCGTTATTAATGGGGCGGTTACTGCCCTTTAAACGTTTAACCGATGCATCCGAATTAATGGCAACCACAAGTTTATTACCAAGCGAAGCCGCTTCGGCCAAATAAGTAATATGGCCGAGGTGCAAAAGGTCAAAACAACCATTGGTAAATACCACTTTATCGCCATCGGCCTGCCATTTTTTGACCTGGGCCGATGCATCTTCCAGGCTATATATCTTCTCTTTTACCTGTTTTTCTGTTATCGTTTCCATGTTACAATTTTAAGCATATATAACCAAATATCCACATCCCATAAAAAATGACTACCTTGCACGTTTACTGCATAAACATTGACATTTCAGGATTTTAATTTCAACGACACATTATTCGAAGGTATCCAGAGTATGGGGTACACAACGCCTACGCCTATCCAGGGCATGGCTATTCCGGTAATATTACAGGGGCACGACCTTATAGCCTGTGCCCAAACAGGTACGGGTAAAACCGCGGCATATTTATTGCCCGTTTTAGACCACATTAGCCGGCAGGCCAAACCCAAAATCAACACCTTAATACTGGCCCCCACGCGCGAGCTGGCCCAGCAGATAGACCAGCAGATACAAGGGCTTGCCTATTTTACCGGTGTAACATCGGTAGCCATATTTGGCGGTGGCGATGGTATTGTTTACGAACAGCAACGCCGTGCCATACAGCACCATGCCAATATATTGATAGCTACGCCGGGCAGGTTTTTGGCCCACCTGGCTTCGGGCGTATTAAAGCTTGACGATTTGCAGCATCTTATTTTAGATGAGGCCGACCGCATGCTTGATATGGGCTTTATGGACGATATTATGCGCATCATCAGCTTTCTGCCTAAAAAAAGGCAAACGCTGCTGTTTTCGGCCACCATGCCGGGGCGCATTCGCAAGCTTGCGGCATCAATTTTAAACAATCCGCAGCAAATTAATATTGCCATATCGCAACCCGCCGTTGGTATCGATCAGCAAGTCTACAAGGTTTATGATAACCAAAAACTTGCCCTTACCGAGATGCTATTGAAGGATGCCGCCTATACCAGCGTTATCGTTTTTGCCGGCACTAAAGAAAAAGTTAAAGAAGTTTACAAAACCTTAGGCAAACTCAAGGTAAAGGTAGAAGCCTTTCACTCCGATTTAAAGCAGGCCGAGCGCGAAGAAATATTGCTGCAGTTTAAAAACCGCAAGCTACAGGTATTAATAGGTACCGATGTACTTTCGCGGGGTATTGATGTGGAAGGTATTGATTTGGTTATCAACTACGATGTACCGAGCGACCCCGAAGATTATATTCACCGCATTGGCCGTACCGCACGCGCCGAAACAACCGGTACAGCCATTACGTTTGTTAATGAGCGCGATCAGCGTAAGCTCATCAATATCGAAACTATGATGGGCCGCGAAGTAAAGGTAACGGACCTGCCACCCGAGTTAGGCGAGGCACCGGTATTTAAACCACCAGGCACCCATACCGACGACCGTAGTTATCGCAAAAAAAAGAATTTTAAAAAGAAAAAATAATGCCCCGGTATTTAAAAGCAACATATTTTAAAATATGTGGTATAGCACTTTCAATTTTTGCTGCAACACCTTTATTTGCCCAAATGCCCACTACCCCGCAAGAAAAAAAAGTTGACGCCGTTGCCCATAAGGTTATCGCCTTAATGAATGCGCACCAGAGCGATAGCGTTTACAAACTGGCCGGCGAAGCCTTTAAACAACAAATATCACTGCAATTATGGCGGCAAATTAACCAAACCCAATTGGTTAATTTGCTACCCTTTAAAAGTATTACCTTTAAAGGCAGCCAAGATGGTATAAACAAATACAAGCTGCAGGGCAACGTTTTGCTCGCCCTAAACATCAGCTTAGATAGCTACGATAAAATAGCCAATTTTACGTTTACACCTTACCAGGACGAAGTAAAACCCGCCACCATGACGGTAGAGGAACAGCAAACCGATGCCGTTGCTACCAAAGTTTTAGATTACCTAAACGCGGGCCTGCCCGGTAGCGCCTATGCCTTTGCCGGAGAAAAATTCAGAACCGCTATCGATTCGGCAACTTGGCGCAACATTACCGATAAACAGCTTGCCCCCATGCTGCCGCTGCAAAACCTTGTTTTTTTAGGCAGTAAAAACGGTGTAAATAAATACAAAACCGGCAAGTTGCAGTTTTTGATGAGTTTAGATAAAGCAGGCAAGTTTGAGGTATTTGCCATACAGCCTTATCAGGAAGATGCCCAAAAGGCCGAAAAGGTTGCAACCGATAACCCCATACAATCGCATCTGGATAGCGTAATTAATAAATGGCTATCGGCCTACATCCAAACCAAGGGCAATGTTGGTTTAAGCGCAGCCGTTTACTACAAAGGTGCCGATCATTATTACAATTACGGCGAAACCGTTAACGGCAACCACCAATTGCCAACTGCGCATACTTTGTACGAAATTGGTTCCATCACCAAAACATTTACCTCGTTGCTATTGGCCCGCGCCGTAACCGAAGGCCTGGTTACACTTTCCGATCCGATAACTAAATTTCTGCCCGATTCCGTTTCCGCCAATGCCGATCTAAAAGCTATTACATTAAAACAACTATCCAACCATACATCGGGTTTACCCCGAATGCCCGATAATATTGATGCTTCGGTAACCGATTTAAACCAGCCTTACGAGCATTATACAGAGGGGCTTATGTTTGCTTTTCTTAAAAAATTCAGGCTAACCGGCACACCCGGCACCACCTACCTCTACAGCAACCTGGCTACCGGCCTGTTAGGCGTAATTTTAGAAAAAATATACCACAAACCTTACGACGAACTGGTAAAGCTATACATAACCCAGCCCCTAAAACTTACCGAAACCAAAGTAAAACTTACCGATTTAGATGTAAAGCACCTGGCCCAGGGTTACAACGAAGCCGGCATCCCGGTACCGGTTTGGCACCACCAAAGCACTAAAGCCGCCGCGGCAATTAAATCTACCGCGGCAGATATGCTGCAATACGGTAAAAACCAGTTACCACAGTTTAGTAACCCGCTATCAAAGGCTATTGCGCTCACGCATCCCTTTACAATTGACGATGGTATTAACAAAGTTGGCCTAAGCTGGCATTACCTTTATACCGATGCCGACCCGGTTATACAACATACCGGTGCAACGGGCGGCTACCGCGCGGTGGTATGTGTTAACTTAAAACGAGCCATAGTTTTAGTGTTGCTCACCAACAACGCAAGCACCGGCGATGCAATGGGCCTAAACCTCATGACTGCTTTAGAAAAAGCATTACCACAATAATAAAATTCATAATGGTTCGTATGCTACTGTTACTTTGCCTGTGTAATTATAACCCCACTTTAAAAGGTGGCGAAATAAAGGCAAACAAAACTGTGGTACATCAAAATACCGATACCATACCCAAAGCGGCAAAAGCACTAATTACCTGCTACGGCAACGCCATTGCCGGCTACGCCGATAACTACATTATTTTTAAAGATAAAAGCAAACTCATTTGGGATGATGGCATTAAAAACAAATCGTTTCAGCAAATATTGGATAAGCCCGATTTGAAAGATATGTTTACCCAGCATTACCTAAAAGGCACCCCAACAATGCATCCCGCTAAAAATTACGATCCGGGCCGCATCCGTAACGAGGCCTTGTTTTTGAAAATTTATGGCAATACCGAGCAACAGGTACGCAAACACCTCACCACCATAAACTGGTGCCCAAAATTGGTTGGTCAGCAAATAAGGGTAACTACAGTTAACAATATTGATAAAAAACTGATACAGGTTTCAAAAGAACTTGACGAGCATCCCGAGTTAAAAAAATACCTTACCAATATAGGCGGCACGTTTGCCTGGCGCAATATTAAAGGCACAAGCCGCCACAGTATGCACAGCTTTGGGATGACGATTGATATCAACACCAAGTACTCAAACTATTGGGAATGGGAATGCAAATGCACAACCGAAGACACCGCCGTTAAATACAAAAACAAAATACCCCAAATTATAATAGATATATTTGAAAAGTACGGCTTTATTTGGGGCGGCAAATGGTATCATTTTGATACCATGCACTTTGAGTACCGGCCCGAACTATTGCAGCAACCTTAACTTAAAAAATTGGCTAAAATGAAGATACATTTGCTACTGGCTTTTTACCTTTTCGTTTCAATGCAAACCGCCGATAATGTAAGCACCCGCTTTGCCATACCCGCCGGTTACCAACGCGTAAACACCCAGGCTAACAGCTTTGCTGCATATTTGCAAACCTTACCGCTTAAAGCGGCTGGCTCGCATACCAAAACTTATTACGGTACTATTGCCGCTACCGATGCCTACACCGCCGCAGTGGTAAACCTAAGCCTGGGCAAGCAAGATTTGCAACAATGTGCCGATGCCGTTATGCGCTTACGCGGAGAATACCTGTATCACCAAAAAAAGTACGATGCCATCAGCTTTAAATTCACCAGCGGTTTTAAATGCGATTATTTGCATTACGCCAACGGCTACCGCTACCGTAATGATAAATGGATTTTAAGGGCCAAGCCCGATTATGGGTACGCCAATTTCCTCCGCTATATGGATCTGGTATTTGCTTATGCAGGCACCCTGTCGTTAGAGAAAGAGCTTAAAAAAGTAAATTCGGTTGACGAATTAAAGGTTGGGGATATTTTTATACACGGAGGCTCGCCCGGCCATTGCTTTATTGTGGTAGATATGGCACAGAATGCCGCACACAAAAAAATATTTTTACTGGCCCAAAGTTACATGCCCGCCCAGGATATCCAGCTACTGCAAAACGGTTCGCCCTGGTTTAGTTTGGATAAACCCGCCGGCATCCCCTATCAGGAATTAATTGATATGAAGTATTTGCGCAGGTTTGAGTAACTGCTAATCGAAGTAGTCACAGTCAAAAAAATCCAAAATTCTGCCTCAGTCTCCTAAAATCCGAAATCAAACCTCCGAAATCACTAAACTGCTATCCAGCTAAACTTATATTCAAGGCCGGGGTTTTTCATTCTTTCGGCAATGCGTGTTAAACGCTCGGGCAATTTAACAATATAATCGCGCGCCTTCTCTCCCGATTCGCTTAAACCGCTTATGCTTTCAATATGCCAGTCTTCAATTAACTCTTTCAAAATATCAACATAATCTACCGCGGTATAAACACCAAGGCGTTGTGCAGCATCGGTAAAATGGCCAAAGGTTTGGCCTATTTTGGTACCCATTTCGCGTAAAAAATGGGCTGGCATAACAATTTTTTTGCGCATCATGTCCTCAAAAGCCAGCATGGCTTCGTTGGCATCAACTTCAAATATTTTCTCAATAAAATGTTTGTAGGCCTTGGCATGGCGAGCCTCATCGGATGCTATTACACCGCACATTTTTGATAGCAAGGCATCCCCGTCTCGTTTTGCCAAACTGGCAACGCGGCGGTGGCTCACGTTAGTAGCCAACTCCTGGAACGATGTATAAATAAAGTTGCGGTAAGGGTCGGTACCGGTGCCTATATCAAAACCATCGGCAATTAAGTACTGGGTTGATATTTCCATTTTGCGCATATCAACGCGCCCGGTAAGGTACAGGTATTTATTCAGCAAATCGCCGTGGCGGTTTTCTTCCGATGTCCAATGGCGCGTCCATTTCATCCAGCCACCTTCTTCGCCCTTGTAAACGGCGTCAACCATCGTCAACCACGATTCGTATGTTGGCAAGGCCTCTTCGGTAATCGTATCGCCTATCAGCACCGCCAATAAATCGTACGATAAGCCTTGAGCTTTTTCGCGCAACTCCTTAATATCACTAAAAAAAGTATCTTTAGTGGAGTCAGGCAAAAAATCTGATGGTTGCCATATTTCGTCAATTGGTTTTAAAAAGTCGTACATTTTCTCGAGCATATACTTCTCGATGTGCTGCATTACTTCCCTGCGCTGCTCTACAAAAAAATTCATCTTGTTATATTAATAAGCAAAGTTAATCATAAAAGCCAATTTTACTATTTATAATGGTTTTTAATTAGTGTAACCAATAGCCGCTTTCATGCACTCAGGCAATGTATTTATTGATGGTTTGCCCTCAAAAATAGAAAAACCGCTGTTATATTCCCACATCATACCGGGCATATTTAATGTTTTTAGGGTGGCCCGCATAGCTTTAATATAGCGGCAGCGGCTATATTGGTCGGCATATTTATTGTACACGCCATACTCGGTGCAAACCACGGGCACATTATATTTGTCGCGCCAGGGCTTAACATACTTATTAAGCTTATCCATTAACGATTGTTCGTTGCCATCGTCTTTATAATTATAATAATTGGTTTCGCCCCAGGTATTTTTTGCTTTCAAATTCAATGGTGGAAATCTTGCCTCATTATAAGGAAAACTTACCCCGGTAGTTGCCACCTGGTCGCCCACCCATGTAGCCCCTTGGTGCGTAAAAAAAAACGGCTCATAAAAATGAAAACTGTATATAATATTATCGTCGGCAAGCCTTACAAAGCGGCTCAGCTCGTAAATACTGTTGTAGTTTGATGCACCCACAAGCAAGGTACGTTTAGCATCAACTTTGCGTATGCCCTGCACAATATTGTAAGCGGCATCCTTCCAAATATCATCGTGTACGGTGGGTTCGTTGTATATCTCAAAAAACAATTGGCCGGGGCCTTCGGCAATAAAAAACTGCGCAACTTTTTGCCATAGTTCAATTATATGTGCGGTCTCTGTCAAATAGTTATCATTATTTAAGTTACCATAGTGGTAATCAACAACAAGGGTAAAGCCATACTTTTTACAATAGCTTAGTACCTTGTTTATATGTGTTAACACACTATCAAGCGGCACGTTATTGTTTTCAAAATAAGTAAACGCCACCGGGAGCCTAATACTTTTAAAACCAAGTTTTTTTAACAAAACATAGTCGCTTTCTGCTAGGGTTGTATCGCTCAAAATATTCTTGTTCCAGGTTTGTTCAAGCCACGATAAATTCATCCCTTTATCTAAACTTGCGGCTCGGTTAAACATAATTTGAACATTTGACAAGGCTACCTTTTTAGGAGTTGGTTTGGTTTTTGCACTATGCGTCTGCGATGTAGCAGAAAGATTAAAAAGCATCAAAAACAAAAGTGTCGCGTAATAATATCTGTAAAATCGGGGATACTTCATCGTTAAATTTGTAATTTTAAAAACATCATTATTTTTTAAGCTTAAACACTAAATAAATACGCCTAATGTTTGTTCAGATAAATAAAGACGAATTATCCAAAGAAATTACTAAAAAAGCGTGGTACCTAACCAATAATATAATTTGGACAATTATTTTTATTTTTCCGCTTTTTAGCATTCTCGATTTTATTTACATCAACACCTACTGGGTACAGTTCTTCATAGCCCGCATTATCGTCGTCATGACGGTTTATATGCTTTACAATCTCTTCCAACGCAATAATTACAATTATCGCATCCTTCTTCACATAACACTCTTCTCCATCTCCATCATTTCGGCAATACTTTGTACGCTGGTAAATATAGGTCAGTTAAACATATATTTTTTAACTTATGCAGCAATTGTATTGTTTTTTAACGTACAGGTTTTTTGGGAACCCATCAACTCGGTGGTACAGGCTATCGTTTCGTTAATACTGCTCGGTTTATTTTTCAGCTCGTTTAACGAATATAGTGTTGATATTTTTGTATCCAACGGCGGCCAGTTTTTTATCATCATCGCCGTTATATCATGCCTCATACCTAACGCCCGGTATAAGGTGCTTGAACGCGAAGCCCGGTCGCAAATATTGATAGAAAAATCAAACGATCAGCTTAAAACCCAATATCGCGACATTACGCAAAAAAACAACATTATTGATGAGCAGTACGAGCGTTTAAGAAAAATGGACGAGCAAAAAAACAGCTTTATTAATATTGCCGGCCACGATTTAAAAAATTTAATAGGCTCTATCATTGTAAGTAATAACATGGTGATGGAAGAAGATTATCGCTTAAGCACCGATCAGCGCGAGTATGTTGGTTACATCGCCCAATCGGCCGATAAAATGGCATACATGTTGAGCAAACTGATGGATGTTAAAGAAATTGATTCGCCCGAGATTAAATACAACCTCGAAATTTTTGACATCAATACCGAAGTTAGCCACGTAGTAAGGGGCCTTATTGAAACCGCCCAAATGAAAAATATTCAAATTATTGATAATATTTTAAAGCTACCGCTAAACGTGCGGCTTGATAAGGTTTTTACCGGGCAGGTTTTCCAAAATTTGCTTTCAAACGCCATTAAGTTTTCGCAAACCAATAATAAAATAAAAGTAGTTACCACGTTGCAGCATCAAAAATTTGTTTTTGAAGTGATTGACCGTGGTATAGCCATAGGGCAGGAAGAACTGGACAGTATGTTTAACAAGTTGCGCACCCTTAACGATGCTTCAAACACGTTTGAGAGCCGTTTAGGTTTAGGGCTTTCAATTGCTAAATTAATGACTGTAGACATGGGTGGCGATTTGTACTACCGCAGCGATGATAATGGCAACTATTTTAGAGTAGAATTTAACGTAATAAGCTAATACCCGTACACCTCATATTAAATATTAAAATGAAGAAAGTTTTTGGTTTCTTTTTGTTTCTGATGTTGCTTGCTAAATTCTCGGCCGGGCAAAGTATAGTTTCTTTTAAATCTCTCGGTTACGACGATGATATTATTGGCGGCGTAAGCGGTTCATCAGCATACTTTATCAGGATAGATCCAAGCGTTCAAATAGAAGGCAGTAAACTGGTGTTATTTATTGAGCCATCGCAGGTACTGTTAAGGGCGCGTTCGTACGTTAACATCATGATTAACGATAAACCCGTTCTCAGCTCGCACGTAGCTCCCGATTCAATCATCCGCTATACCATTAAGTTAACCAACAGCAGCTTAACCGAAGACAGAAAGTATTTAAAGGTACAGATCAGAACTTTGCTTAACGTAACCGACGATAAGTGTAAAGATGTTGATAACCCTGCCATGTGGATCAAAATAAAAGGCACATCGTATTTATCATTAATAAAAACCACAAGCAACTTTTTTAACAACGTTAACATATCAAACTGCTTTGATACCAAGCGCGCCATAGTTTACCCCGCAAACCCAACACTTATTGATTTAAAGGCTGTTGGCTGGGTATACGCCCGTTTAAAAAGAACGCAAATAAAACCAATACACGTTTACCCATCTAACCATGTGCCCGATAGTTTAACCAACTACGTTGTTGTTGGTAACATGGCCAGCCTAACCGACGATAAAAAACAACTTTTAAAAGTTAAACCCCAGGAAGGCCAGGGCCTGCTTTACCTCCGCAAAGACATTGTGATGCGCCCTGATACCTCAACTGTTGAAGTAGCGGGTAAAAACAACGATATAAGGTTTGAAAAACGAGTTTCCATACGCCCCGTGCCCGTTGAAACACTCATTGTTACCGGAGCCGGCGACGAAGGGTATAACAACACCATAACCACCCTGGCCAACAGCAACGTTTTAAACTCAAGCTTTGGCGATTTCCTGGTGATTAACAAGGCCGAGAACGCAGGCGTAAAAACTATCGACGAAAGTAAATCGCGCCTTACTTTAAAAGATATGGGCGGCTTAACATCCTTTTTAACCGGTATTGGCTCGTTAAAAAACACCTATAGCTTTAAAAACAGTGATTTCTCTTTTACTCCTAAAGAAATAGAAATTAAGATAGTTGGTAACTATGCCAACTTAAACGTTAACGACAGGGGCTTTTTTAATATTTACCTTAACGGGATATTAATTAGCAGCGAAAAGCTCGATCCATCGGGCAAGCTCAATACCAGTGCATTAATTAACCGTTACGAATTACAAAAGTTTAACACCCTCGAAACAGAGTTCCGTATCTATCCAAGTAATGGTAACTGCGAAAACAGTTTCACCAATTACTTTGCCGAAATAAACGTAACCAAATCGTACCTCCAAACTAAAATACCGTTTATAGCAAACAACTTAAGCTTCTATCAATACCCCGAAGCGTTTAATACCGGTAAAACAACCATTGTTATCAGCCGCAAAGTAGCACCGGCTACCGCTGCAACCATTGGCGAAATTATTTACGAGTTAAACAATAACTTACACGCCGATAACTTTCCTGATTTTGTTTACTCCGATCCGTTGGATAAATCAATTCTAAAGAAAAACAACATCATTGCTTTGCTTGACAAAGACGATCCGATTATGAATGAATTTCCGGATGCGCCTATCAAGTTTAACCAAAACTTCCGGTTGTATAACAACGAGAATAATAAAATAGTTTACGAACTTAACGACACCGTATCTAACGGTTTGGCTCAAATATTTTACGGGCGCGGCAATAACGGAACCTTGATTATAACCGGAACAGGACGCAAATTAGATCAGGCATTTTTATCGGCGGCCCGCTCTATTACCGATCAGCTATCAACCTTATCAAGTAATATTTGTATTTCCGACGAGTTTAATAAATACCTGTTCAACATCAGTAAAGATAGCGACAATCTCGAATATACCGATGCTAAAGGCTCGTTTGCTTTGTTTTGGGAAACCTATAACTTGTACATACTGTTGGTAATACTGGTGCTCATACTAATATCATTCTTGTATGTACGGTCAAGGGTACAAAAATCGCAAGATTCATTTAACGATTAAACCCGTTTTTCAATATCATACCAATCGGTTAACCGGCTGTTAGCTTTACCGCAACAGTAGGTTAACCGATAATATTAAAAGCATTAAAAACTACCCTATCGATCATGGCAAATTTCATAGATGAAACTATTCCGGTATATGATATCCTGATCAACGATAAGTTTATAACCAACACCGACCTTGAAAAAATACGCGATTTTTCATATCGCTCCGGAATATCCATCATCAAAATCATGCTCACCTTTGGGTATGTTTCCCGTAAAAACTACGAAAGATCGTTAAGCAACCATGGCTACGTATTTGATACCAACGTACGCAACCAACCCATTGACACCGAAGTATTGCGGGTGCTCGATTTAAAACACATCAGCAACGTTTTTGCCCTGCCTATCCGGATAGAGAATAACCGGGTAGTTACCCTCATGGCCGACCCTACCGACCAGGAATTTATCAACTTTGTTTATGATACCTACGGCCTTGAACCCGAGATCATCCTGGCCTCCGACCTGGATATTGCCTGGATGAGCCACAAGCTTTTGGGCGAGCCCTACGTAAAATCGGCAGTGTTTGAGCTCATGAAAAGCGAACCCGCAAACTCGGCGGTAATTACGTTTTCAAATAACCAACTGTATGTAATGTTTGGCAGTATTGCGGTTATTGCAGCATTTTTATTTTTGAGTTTTATTAAAACGGCCATTGTTTTAAATGTAGTTGTCAGCACGTTTTTCTTAATAAGTATTCTGTTTAAATTATTTTTGGCACTAACGGGCTCACGCTTTGAGTTGCACCAGGCCGTAACTAAAGAGGAAATAAAAGCCGTTGTTGACGATACCCTCCCTATTTACACCATTCACTTACCGGTGTATAAAGAGGATAAATTGATTAAAAAACTAATCTGGAACCTTCAAAGTTTAGATTATCCGCGCGAAAAGCTCGATATTAAGTTGCTGATAGAGGAAGACGATGATAAAACGCTTAACGCCGTTCGCGATCTTAATTTCCCGGCCATATTTGATGTTATTGTAGTACCCTTTCACGCGCCTAAAACTAAACCAAAGGCCTGCAATTATGGTTTACACTTCTCGCGCGGCAAGTACCTCACCATTTACGATGCTGAAGACATCCCCGATACCGACCAGCTAAAAAAAGTAATTACCCTGTTTGAAAAACTACCCGAACGCTACATATGCATACAATGCGCGCTAAATTATTTTAACCGCAATGAAAACTTTTTAACCCGCATGTTTACACTGGAGTATTCGTACTGGTTTGATTATATGCTGCCCGGGTTAGATACCCTGGATATACCCATTCCGCTGGGTGGCACAAGCAATCACTTTAAATTAGATAAGCTGGTTGAGCTGGGCGGCTGGGACCCCTTTAACGTAACCGAGGATGCCGATTTAGGAGTAAGGGCCTATGCCAAAGGCTACAAAGTATCTATCGTAAACTCCACAACCTACGAAGAAGCCAATAACGAACCCTTTAACTGGATTCGCCAACGCTCGCGCTGGATAAAAGGCTACATGCAATCGTACCTGGTGCATATGCGTAACCCTGTTAAACTGTACCGTAAAATTGGTTTAAGAGGCTTTTTAGGCTTTAACTTTTTTATAGGGGCAACACCTTTAACGTTTTTAATTTATCCGGTTTTACTATCGCTTTTTATGTTTTATGTGGTGTTTGATTTTAGTTTCATTAAATCATTGTTTCCTAACTGGGTGCTGTTTATATCTATTTTTAACCTCATTGTTGGCAACGTATTAATGGTTTATATAAACATGATGGCCGTATTTAAGCGTCGTTATTACGAGCTTATTTTGTTTGCACTAGCCAACCCAATATATTGGCTTTTACACTCTATATCGGCTTACAAAGGGCTTTATCAATTAATAGTAAAACCTTTTTACTGGGAAAAAACAAATCATGGTTTAAGTAAGGTAAATAACGCCAACAAGTAATACCAACGGCTTACACAAATTATTTACAATCCTTGTTTTATTAATGAAAAAACGCAGGTTATTATATTTAATTGCAATTTCTATACTGCTTGCCATCTATTACCTTATAGTGGGCATAAACATGTACCATGCGGGTTATCACAATCACGAGGCACTTTTCTACGTCGAAAAGGCGCGTATCATTTTCGAAGGTGCCGGCGATAGGTTAAAGGTAATTGGCTTAACATCGCCTATATTTCCGTTTTACGGTGTACTGCCCATTGTTGGGGCCAAATTCAGCTACGCGCTCGCCCCTATATTTGCATCGGCAATTGGCACGGCCTTGTTGTTTTTAATAATAGGCCTGTGTGTAATTAGAACCACTAACGAAAACTTTTTTGTTCTCCTACTTATCATTCTGTTTACGCTCCACCCCGGTATCTTATACACGGCATGTTCGGGCAAGGGTATATACCTATCCCTCATTTTCTTTTTCCTGTTTTTTTATAACATATTCAGGTTCTATTATTCCAACACAACATTTCACATTTCAATTGCCAGTATCATATTTGTGATACTCATCTTTTGCGATTACCGGTTTATATGGATAACCCTGTTTTTTATACCCCTCATTATATCAATAGCAATACAGAGCCTTAATCTCGGCGAAAAGCAGTCTATTTTCCGTTTGTTTTTAAGTTTCAACAGCCCATCGTTAAGGCGCAAACTGGTAAACAAAACATTTGCCATGTATGTAATCATCTTTATTTTACCTATCATATCAATTTTTTGTTATAAGGTATTAAACCAAACCCACGCTAACGATTTTAACTATTTTAACGATAACCCCTATGCAAGCTGGGTTGTATTGGTTGATAAGCTCGAATGTTCAATAACACCCGTTATTGATAATTACAAAATACCCGAGGTTAGCTTTTTAACTTCAGTAAGGATGCTGGTATTTTGCCCGCTTATCATTTTAGCTGCCTATTTTTTCCGCTCTAACACGCAACACCTTTTAACCATACTTATCCCCTTTGGCCTGGTTGAATTTTTTAAAATAAAATACGATAACACATTTTTACCCATGCAGTATTACCTCATCTTTTTGGTAATATCGTTTTTAACCTTAGTGTTTAAGGGGCACCTCATTTCGCGGCATGTTGGCTATAAAGTTTTAATATCGGTGTTGGTTGGCGTACAAATTTATACCGGCTATTATTTTCTTAAAAATTCGTTTATCGAAAGCGAAAAAAACTTTCTCACTTTCAATAGAAACAGCAATGGCAGCTCCGATGCTTACGACGAATACAAAGATGTTGCAAGCTATATTAACCACTTGCCCCGTAATTCGCAGGTATTGGTTGACGATGCCAACGCCTATCCCATAGTCGCTTTTGTTAAAGACATGCAGGCTATTACGCTACCCTACCAAAGCTCGTTTTTAAGTGCCATTGAAAACCCCAATAAGTATGTTGATTATGTTTTGATAACTACTTTTGAGAACCCGGTGGGTGGCTTTACCCAACTTAATTATAAATACAAGGATATTATGGAGAAGAAGAACGATATTCGCCTGTATCCTGTTTTTGAGTCGGATAATTGGATAGTTTATAAAATAACAACCGCACGCAACGCCAGCAGCGACTATCTGGATTATTAAGCCTGCTGTAAAATACTGCACCCCAATATTTTTTAAGTGCCTATCCATTACAAACTATGAGTGCCTTAAAACAGCAATTACTACAACAGTGCATTAATTACGTACAAAACAAAATAGATAACGCCCAACAGGCTATTCTATCTGCCCAGCAGGCATCTAACGATGATACAAAAAGCAGCGCCGGCGATAAGTACGAAACATCGCGCGAGATGATGCAGCAAGATACAAACCGCAACATGAATCAGCTAAGCGAAGCCAGCAAGCTAATGGTTGCTTTAAATAGAATTAATATTACCGGCAATGCCCTAAAAGCCGAATTAGGCAGCCTGGTAATTACCACCAACGGCAGTTTTTTTTTATCAATTAGCGCAGGCGCGCTAACGGTTGATAAGCAAACCTATATAGCCGTTTCGCCGGCCTCGCCTATAGGTTTATTGCTTAAAGGCCAAAAGCAAGGCAACCAGTTTACCCTAAACGGTAAAATTTATTTAATAGAAAAGGTGATGTAATTTTTAGGTAATTAAACAACAAAGTCCGCTATAATAATAACGGACTTTGCTGTTTAATTCATTGATTTATAAACCAATATTAACTCACAATTTTACGACCGATGCTGTTGTAATAAAAACCACAGTCAATCATTTTTTGCAAATCGTAAAGGTTTCTGCCGTCAAATATAACTTTGTTTTTAAGCAGCTTGGCTACCTGGTCAAAATCAGGCGTGCGGAATAACGACCATTCGGTAACTATAAGCAATGCATCGGCATCATGCAGGGCACTGTAAGGGTCGGCTGCATAACTTATCTTGTTCCCTATCAGGTTACGCACATTGTTCATTCCTTCAGGGTCAAACGCTGTTATGGTGGCACCGGCTGCAACCAGCTCGTCAATAATATATAAAGCTGGTGCTTCTCTAATATCATCGGTTTCCGGTTTGAAAGCCAAACCCCACAAAGCAAACTTTTTACCCTTTACATCACCGTTAAAGTATTTTTTTACCTTGCCAGAAAGTACAGTTTTTTGGCTTTCATTTACTTCAATAACCGAGTTTAAAATTTTAAAGTCGTATTTATTCTCATCTGCCGATTTAACCAGGGCCTGTACATCTTTAGGGAAACAGCTACCGCCGTAACCTACACCAGGAAACAAAAATCTGCGGCCTATACGGTCGTCAGATCCGATGCCCTTTCTTACCATATCCACATCAGCACCTACCAGTTCGCACAGGTTAGCCACTTCGTTCATAAAGGTAATTTTGGTTGCCAAAAACGAGTTTGCAGCGTATTTTGTTAATTCGGACGAACGCTCATCCATGAAAATGATAGGATTACCCTGGCGCACATAAGGGCCATATAATTCGCCCATTAATTTGCGAGCCCTTTCGCTTTGGGTACCTATAACCACCCGGTCGGGTTTCATAAAGTCTTCTACAGCCACACCCTCTCTCAAAAATTCAGGGTTTGATACCACGTCAAATTCTACAGTGGTTTGGCTATCCATAGCTGCACGTACCTTATCTGCCGTGCCCACCGGTACGGTTGATTTGGTTACAATTACCTTATAATCGGTTATCAGCTTGCCTATATCTTTAGCTGCGCCAAGTACATAGCTCAGGTCGGCACTACCATCTCCACCCGGAGGCGTTGGCAGTGCTAAAAATATAATTTGTGCTTCGGCTATTGCAGATCCAAGGTCGGTAGTAAAGTGTAGTCGCTCCTGGGCAATATTCCTGTGAAATAAAATATCAAGTCCTGGTTCATAGATCGGCAATTTACCGTTCTGCATCATTTTTACCTTATCTGCGTTAATATCCACGCAAATTACCTGGTTGCCGGTTTCTGCTAAACATGTGCCTGTTACAAGGCCAACATAGCCCGTGCCTACTACTGCTATTTTCATACTTGTCGTTTTTGGTTGACTTACTTTCTTGCCGACGAATATAAATATTCCTTGCAATTATTGCATTATTATTTTGCAAACAAATTGGCAAAAATATTGTATCATTTTTACATTTTACTCTTGTTTTTATACTAAACAGTTAAAATTAAGAGTAAAAAATAAAATAATGGCAAATTTAAAAAAATGCATTTTTGAGTTTCTCTAACTATCATTTATGCAACATAAGCCCAATATTTATGCAACAATCCTCAATTTAGCACCGTTAAAGCTATACTAAATTGAGGATTGTTGATTAAATTAAACAGCAAAAAAGCCGGCTTATGCTACTGCTTCCTGGCGTTTGGTTAGGTTGCGGTAAACAAATGTATTGTAGATATGCCTGCGGGCAAATCTACCCGGCGAATCAGCATTAATCAATTTTACGTACACAGCCTTTGGCACATCAAAATACTCATAACTGCTACCATCTAAAAAAGTAATTTGTAGCGTTTGCGATTTGTATTCAAAATCGGCAATGTTTGATGATGTAGTGGTTTCTGTATATTCGGCTAATGATTGCTGGCGGGTTTCGGGAGCAATGCTTACCAAAAAATGATAGGCTTCAATAATGTGTTTGCTTTTTTCTTCTGCTTCCAATTTACCTTCGTGGTTATCCTGAAATTTATCAGGGTGCCAGTCTTTCATTAAATTGCGGTAAATGGTTTTTAGTTCCTTTAATTCGGCAGCTTCAGTTACTCCAAGTAACTTTCTGTAATCGACAATTTTTTTCATGATATTAATATTGATTATTGTCGTTGAAAGCCTTTAATGTACTGATTTTCAAGAAATAATTTTCGCCGCAAAGGTATCAATTAAGAATGACTTATTTTACCCCAAACCGCAAAATAGTTTAGAATGCTTTAAGGTGCTTTTTAAGGTTTATAAAGGCTTCCGGGTGCTCGTCATCGTTCAGGGTTACTATCAGTACACCGTTACCAGTAGGGTTACCATATTTTTTTACCGAAACGCTATCATTTAAAAGCGAGAAACTGCGCAGCCAATTCCATTTTATCGATTTAAAGTATAAACTATCAGCACGATACTCCTTATTGTGGCTGCGTACAATATCAACCGTTGTTAAATGGGTTGTAAAATTAAGTTGCACCCTACCACTGCCTTTTAAAATTGGTTGTATAGGCGGCACAACCTTTTGTGCCTTTAAAACTAACGGCCCCGTAAGTAAAACGGCTAAAACAATTAATAAAGCTTTCATTTCAAAATCATTTTTACCTAATGTAGTATTTGTGGTTTTACACCGTTGTAGCATCACCATTGTAACATTTTAACTATATCATTTTCAGTTTTTTTACATCATTGGGCTGCATTTGTGGCAGCATATTTATTTAAGCAAGCACTACCGCGCGCTAAATTACAACAAGGCTTATGGTAAGCCCTGCCAATACATTATAGGCCAAGCCTTAGCCCCACTCTAAAGCCATTAGCTACGTGGCCGCCATTAATAAACGATGTACCGTACATGGCACGCAAGCCCAGGTATTCTAAGCCAAAGCCCAGTTCGGTATAATTTTTTAAGCTTGGGGTTGCCAGGTAATTTACGTCCACAATTTCCTGCAATTTAAACTTGCGTATCAAGGGCAGTTTATTGGTTATAAAGCCTGAGAAATTGTGCTCAAGGTGCCCTTCCAGATATTCGGTATTGGTGCTGTATTTATAGTAATCAAGCAATAAAAACTTGTTAATACTTGCTTCGTATACCGATAGTTGGTTACCGTTAAAATGTTTATAATCGGTAAAATAGATGCTATTGGTATTTAAAAACTTACCGGCTCCTACGTAAAATGATGTTTTGCCATAAAAGCCTAAACTAATGTTTGACTTGGATATATCCGCCGATAGCAAATCGTAGTCCACATCCGACCCAAATATGTTTTTAATACCCTTTGTATAGCTTAAACCAATAGTCGGATACTTTGATGGGAAATACCGCCTGCCGGAGGGTAAGGTTTCGTATTTATTACTAAAATCGTAAGTGGTACGAAAGCCTATTTTAAACGCCTGGCTATTGGCGAACAAAGGGCTGTTGCTATAGGGCGAAAAAGGGTTGTTTGAAGTGAACTGCCTGCTATCCTGGTAAAAAAACGAGTAATTTGACGTATTGTTTAACCAGCTCCTATCGGCAAACTCGGTAGAAAAAGCAGCCTGCCAGCCACCGGTTATCCTCCGCGAAAGCGAGATACCGGCAAAATCTTTTTGGTAAAACTTTTGGTAGTTTTGGCGTAGGTAAAGGCTGTACGAGGTATTTAAATTTAAGGCTTTGCCAAATGGTTGCTGATTATTCATATCTACCACATCAGATCCTAAATCAAAACCGAAAATAAATTTATCTACAGGCGTAGTGCCGTTTAAGCTGCCGTGTATGTTATGATCGGAAAAGCCGTATTTTAAATTTGCAGCCAATCTAACAAAGCGATTGGTTAAACTATCTATATTTTTAAAATACGAAGCATTATAACTCAACACAAAACCCTGCACGGTATTGTACTGTATTGATGATAAAAGCGAACCAAAATTATAATACTCCTTACTAAACCTGTTACGATGGCTGTAACCGCGACCGTAAATAAATTGATCTGCTTTAAATTTATTGTAAATACGATCGAGCGAGTCGAGATATGGTTTGGATTCGCGCTTTTGTGCCAGTATTTGCTTTTTTTGATAATCAACAGTTTCTTCGCTGGTTAAAGGTATTGGCCTTTCGGCATTCCAGTAAGTCGAATCCTTTTTATTAACCTCTTTGGTTATTTTAAGCACTTCGGCAAATTCCTTTTTATTGATAATCGGGTTTAAGTTGTAATCTTTATAGATAGAAATATAATATCCGCCAATGCGGAAACCAAATATCCCGCCTGTAAAATCAAAACGGATGGTAGATGGCATCCACACATTTTTACTAACCGGGTAAAATTGCTCGCTTACTTTAAGGGTATCAACAAAATTAAGGTTAGCTTTTTTTGTCATGTACAAATCCAAACCATATATCCGCCAGCTATCCTCCAGTATATAAATCACGCCCGAAAAAGCAGGATCATAATCGCGCCTTGGTATCACCTGTATTTTATTAACGGTTTCGCCATTTTCAACAGTGGTACCCAATAGTTTATACCGGTAGTACAACATAGCATTATCGGCTATAGGCGATACAAAAGGGCGGTTACTTATACCCTCCCACTCTTCAAAATTGGCATAAAAGTTAACCCGCATATCTGATGCCCGGTTAAAGCTAAAAGCATTGTTACGGCCCGATACCTTTGACGAAATCATCTCCTCATGTATATTATCTGGCTTCATAAATGTGACTTTTGACTGCGATTCCGACAAATAAACAATGCCCCTGCGGTTAGAGTCCAACCCGTTTTCGCGGGCCATTTTATTAATATCAGCACCTAAAAACTTTTTTGGTGCAGCCAATAACTTTTGCAAGCCTTTAATGTAAACCTCGGCACTGTAGGCATTAACCTGATTAAGGTAAGTTTTGCGTTTTTTTATTGCCTTACGGATGATGGCATAAGCAGGGTCTTCGCCATTACCGTTTATCAGCACATCTTTTAATTGGTACAGTTCGGCGGCAAGCCTAATATTAATTACTTTGCTTGCCTTCAAATCAATCTTCCGGCTATCCTGCCTAAAGCCCACGGCTCTAAAAAACACTTCATACTCGCCCGCGCTTAGCTGTATCTGATAATTGCCATCGCTATTTGCGGACGTACCCTTAGTGGTATTTTTCACATAAATGGTAGCAAACGGCACACCTTTACCTGCTTCATCGGTTATAGTGCCGCTGAGTGTTAGCAGTTGTGCAAAAGATTTAAAACCAATTAATAAAAAAGCTGTAAGAACTAAACATTTTTTCATTTATAAAACGGGATTACTATTGAAGTTGAAATATAGCCAAATAAAATTTGAGCAAACGTTAAATGTTGTTAATTATCAAAATTGCAACAATTGATTAAAAAAACGCGCGTTATATCATCTTAAAAGCACAATTACACTTTCCAAATTTATAATTATAAAAAACTGTATTACAGTTACTTAAAAACAAAAAAGCTAACAATAAAAAAATTAAAATTTTAACGTTATAACATATAAAAGCACTATTCAATTTTGAATAGTGTTAAACATTTGTTAATTTTGTTATCAATATCACAGCGAAGTGATACCTTAATTGAAAAATTTAATAGCTTGTGACAAAAAAATTACAAATTATAATTTGGAGATTAAATTAATAGTGTTAATTTTACACCATCAAATCGGCAGAGATGCTGATTATTTAAAAAAGTCTTCTCATAATTTAGGTTTATAATTGGTTAGTAAAGGCCCCCTGCCCATCAGGGGGCTTTACTGTTTTAAATAATTTACAAACTAAATTTTGGTACAAAAACTTTTTTATTACTTTTGCAACCCAAACAAACGGGGGATTAGCTCAGCTGGCTAGAGCGCTTGCATGGCATGCAAGAGGTCATCGGTTCGACTCCGATATTCTCCACTCAGACACTTAATGCACCTGGTAATCAGCTATTTAGCTACTAACCAGGTGCTTACTCTGACAAAACTCTGCCACCGCCTCTCAATTTCGGGGCCATGAAAACAGCAGAAATCACCTACACAACCCCCAAATTATTCAAGGGAAAAAAGATTGATTCGGTTCCGAAAGGCTCTACAAAAGCCCGCGAGGAAGCCAAACAAAGCTGGTACATCGAATTTTTCTTTTACGATCCGGCTACCCGTAACATGGAGCGGTTCAGGTTCAGCAAAAATCTGAACAGGGTAAAAGATCCCAAAGAAAAACTCAGCCTTTTCAACGAACTGTTGGAAACCTACTGCGAAGCTTTAGACGGCGGCTGGAGTCCGATTGACGAAAGAAGCAACGAGAAACTAAAACGACAGGTCGTTTCACTATCCCTAGAAGAAGGTAAAGTTCTTTTTGAAGCCTACCACCAAGCTAAAGGCACCAGGAAAAAATCGATTCAATCCTATCTTTCTAAAGTTAAAATGTTCATCACCTATTACGGGGAACATAAAAAAGCTAATGAGATTAGCGATTACGAGATCACCCACTTTTTAGACCACCACGAGCAAAAAGAAAAATGGCTGGGTGTTACTTACAACAATGCCCGGATATCGCTCAATAACTATTTCCGCTACCTTAAAAAGAACAAGTACATCGACATCAACCCGGTAACGGATACCGAAACAAGGCGGAAATTAGCGACGGAATCCCACCAGGTATTTTCTGATGCCGATTTTAAATCTATCATGGACTGGCTACAAGCCAATGATCCTTACTGTCTGCTATTCGTCAGGATGATTTACTACACCTGTATCCGGCCCAAAGAATTAAGATACCTGCAATTAAAATTTATCAACTTAGAAAGCAACACCATCACGATACCCGCATCTGTTGCTAAAAACAAAAAATCCCTGCCGGTGCATATCGATGTGAGTTTAAGGAAAGAGCTGGATAAACTTGCCATTCCGAAATACCCCAGGGAATATTTCCTGTTAGGTTCGCCGGAAACTATCATAGCTGAGCATAAGATCGGTGAAAATACGCCTTACGACCGTTTTCAAAAGTGTCTGAAAGCGTTAAAACTTAAAGACAAGAATTATACACTCTATTCCTTTAAACACTTTTCCAATGTCAAAAAGTTCAAGGCTGGCTGGACACTGGCGGAAATATGCTCTGCCAACAGGCATAGCAGCTTAGTAGAAACGGAAACTTATCTGAAAGACCTGTTAAAATTCGTCCAATCAGATAAGCTGATACCGGCTATATGACAACTATTTCTTTTTCCTGACTGATCCCAAAAGGATTTCGGCCATAAACCGTTCCTTTTGGGATTTCTTTTTTAAATGCTTTGCCGGAAAGTGCAGCGTATGTATCTCGCTGATCTTTTTGGTAATGTCGGAAAGCATGGGTATTGAGTTTAGCAAGCCCTCTAATTGCCGTTCTTTGGCATCTAGCTTTACAATTAGTTCTACTAAACGCTGGACTATCAGTTTTACTGGTATATCTCCGCGTTCAATTTGTAATAACAATTCGGCTATTTCCGAATTTTGCTCTTTTACCTTTTCTGGCAGCATAGTTCTCTCTAAAACACAAATTTGATTTATATTTTTATCGAGATACAGCAGTTATGCAAATCGGTGATAAATTTAGCCAATTGGCCATTGACAGAGCGGGTTAGGATTTCTTTTTGTAATAATCAATCAATAGTGACTCGAAATTTAGATTTTTAAAATCACCGATATTATGTACAATTATCTCCTTTAATGTATCTCTTATAACTTTATGAGAGGTTTTGGGAATAATCTTAACTATGTCATTTTCGTCACTATAAAAATAGAAGTCGATAAATTCATGATCCAAGGCATTACCAGTTATCACCCATATCAGCGGTGAATTGAATTTAGACTTTAAGGATCTTGAGAGATTTTTGGTATCCTTAAGATTTATTTCCCATGTAAGGTCAGATAGTCCAAGAAATAAATGGAATATAAAATCAATAGCAAGTAACTCAGAGGATACATCGAAAAAATCTACTTTTAATTTTGAAGGATTAGCTATTATAAAATGCTGAGGAATTATAGATTTATCAGTTAAAGTCTCTTGTGACTGCGACCTCACTTTTAAAGGAGTTTTAGAAATTCTAAAATTAGGAATAGAATATGGAATTTTATCATGCTCAATAAACATGGTTGATATAGCTTGAACCTTCAATTTAGATTTAGTTGTTTCACTTAGCGTTATAATTCGCAATTGTTCGCATTCGATTTTGGTGATAAGCGCTATCCCATAATTGACTTTTCTATCCTCCTCGACGCTGAATGATAGTAATTTAGGATATTGATACGCTCCATAATTTATTAATTCATTTGAAAACGGATCGTTCTTTCCTCTGTTTGAAAGTTCTCTTATAATAGGAGTAAAACCAATAGTGCGTAATAATTCTAATAGTTCGCCGATACTGAAATGTTTTCTAACAAAAATATCTTGAGAAAATACGCTATCTCTTTGAATCTTCTTTAATTGATCAATTTGATTAAATGCCTTTTCAAACTCTTTCCTTATGGCCTTCTCCGTTTCATATTTCCATTGATTGAGTAAGTGTACAGGATATGAAGACGATTCTTTATCAATTATTGTAGAACATGCGATGCATAACCATAGGCCATTTTCTATAGATGCTCTCTCTTGGGGTGTCATTGTTACATCATACCTGGCTCCACCTGGGGATGCGGCTTTAATATGGGCAGCTATTCCTATCGTCGTCGAACTTAGGTTATTTTCCGAACTCGCCGCTACTGTCAATTTCTGGCAATCGGGATTTGAACACCTAAAAGCGACCCTTTTGCTTAAAACTTCAATGGTTTTTTTCGAAAAGCCATGTCTTGAATGTTTCATTTGATATCCCCCGTAGTGATATTGTTTAAGATTAATGCCAAATTACAATCTAAATATCGTTTAAAACATTATAATAGATGTTGATATAGAGATAGATGAAAAAAATCTTTCGCCACATCCCTTAACTCCCATTTTACCAATCCCATCCCCTCAATTTTGGCTTAACAAAACAACAAGCCATGATACGAAATACCATCATCCAAAAATTACACCATCAAAAGCACATTCCACAAATACACAAAACGACCGTCCATAGCCGCCGCAAGGCCGGCACAACCCTGCGCCCGTTTGCACCTTTAGGTGCCAAACAAAACGCTGGAAATCCGAAGGACTAACAGCAACGGTAAGGGCAAAAACAACAAACTAAAACGAAGTTTTACCAACGACCGCAAGGGAGCGAACCAAACACACCAGTGTTTGGCAAGATGTACGTTTGTCTACACAAACGGATCTTGCCCGCTCCTTTCAGTCGGGGAATGACCGCTGCGGAACTTGCGGTCATGGAATTTAAAGGTGTATTTATGGGCAGGCCAAAGACAAAAAACAGGGAGCAATTATATACAAAAGTGGTGCGGACAAGGGTAACTAAAACTAACTATCAACGCCTTGAAAAATTACTGGCTAACAGCAATTGCCACTCTATCGGGGAAGTAGCGCGAAAGATCCTTTCCAAAGAGAAGATACTATGTCTGTATAAGGACGTTACCCTAAGTGGTACAATGGAGGAATTAGCCCGTATCAGAAAGGAACTTAAAGCCATTGGCATCAATATCAACCAGCTCACCCGTGGTTTTAATAGCTCCCGGAACGAAGCAGGGCAAGCCTTTTATACGCAAAAAGCAATTGAACGCTCGAAGGAGATCGACGGGAAGATTGACCGCCTGATGATCCTGGTCACTTCATTAACAAAGAAATGGTTGCAAGAATAAAGAGCGGTAAAAGCATCCGGGGCCTGCTTAACTATAATGAGAACAAAGTGACCGCCGGATCAGCGCAACTCATTATGGCCAGCCTGTTCGGTACGGAACTGGAAAACCTGAAATTCTTTGACAAGCTGAACCGCTTCCAGCATCTAACCGAACTCAACGACCGGGTGAAAACTAACTCGGTACACGTTATGCTCAACTTCGATGAAAGCGAAAAACCCGACACGTTAACCTTACAACAGATCGCCACGGCATACATGGACAGGATCGGTTTTGGCGACCAGCCTTATCTGGTATATAAACATAATGATGCCGCGCACGCGCATATTCATATAGTAACTACAAATATTGAAGCGGACGGCAACCGGATCAGTTTACACAATATAGGTAAAACTTTATCCGAGCCTGCCAGGAAAGAACTGGAAACAGAATTTAACCTGGTTAAAGCCGATAGCAAAGCCATCAGTAAGGCCAACCGGATCAAACCGATAGCTTTAGAAAAAGCGGAATATGGCAAGACACCCACCAAACGTGCGATTACCAATGTGGTCAGCGCGGTGGTCAGCCAGTATAAATTTACATCGCTGGCTGAATTTAATGCCGTATTAAAGCAATTCAATGTTATTGCCGACCGTGGCAAAGAAGATACCCTGATGTTTGAAAAGAAAGGGCTGATCTATTCGATATTGGACGAGAAAGGGAATAAGATCGGGATACCATTCAAAGCCAGCAGCCTGAATGATAAGCCGACTTTAAAAAACCTGGAAGCCAGGTTTTCACAGAACGAAGAAAAGCGCAAACCATTTAAAGAAAACCTGAAAGGAAATATTGATAAAGTATTCAGGAAATATAAAGGCATCACTAAAAGCACCTTTATCAACGAATTGCAAAAAAGAAATATCCAGGTTGTATTCCGGCAGAATGAACAGGGTATTACTTACGGGGTGACTTTTATAGACAACTTTAATAAGACCGTATTCAATGGCAGCGACCTGGGCAAAAGCTATACTGCAAAAGGGCTAACTGAAAAATTCGGCACCGTTGATCAACTGATCAGGCCAACCTACCTGCCGGCCACCCAGAAAACGGATTATTTAAAAGCTGATGAATCTACAGATCAATACCTGCAACCAACGGCATTTGACAAATTGCTCCATAACCTGATGGGCAAAGGCGGGGATGGCGGCGCGCCGCTCGTTACCCGCAAAAAAAAGAAGAAAAACGAACAGGCTAAAGGATTATAAACACACCAATTTAAGGAGGACATAGTATGAATACAGGGGAAGATACCCAAGGACTACGCAAGATCATCGATTTTACCAGGCTGATCAGCATATTTATATTGGCGATACACTTTTATATCGCCTGTTTTACAGCATTTCAGCAATGGCACTTTACCGCAGATATTACCACACGCATCATTAGTAATATCGCTAAAACAGGATTATTCAATAACATCTGGAAACCCAAAGTAGCCGCTCTGCTGATGTTATTGATTTCTCTGGTTGGCGCTAAAGGTAAAAAAGAGGAAAAAATAGATAAACGCGCGATTGTAGCCTATTTGCTAAGTGGCCTGTTGCTCTATTTCATCAGCCAACTTGCATTATACCTGTCCGCACCGCCAACCTTAATTGCGTTCATTTATATGGCAATCACGGCAATCGGCTACCTTTTAATACTGACCGGCGGCACATTATTGTCGCGCCTCATCAAGATTGGCTTGCAGGACGACATTTTCAACATAGAAAACGAAACATTTCCACAGGAGGGACGGCTTTTAGAAAACGAATATTCGGTCAACCTCCCCGCTACTTATAACCTGAAAGGAAAGCAGCATCAAAGCTGGATAAACATCATTAATCCGTTCAGGGGTACACTGGTTACCGGTACGCCTGGTTCAGGTAAATCTTACTTTGTAATTCGCCATATCATTACCCAGCATATCAAAAAGGGCTTTACCATGTTCGTCTATGATTTCAAGTTTGACGATTTAACTAAGATCGCGTACAACACGCTTTTAAATCACCGGGAGGGCTACAAGATCGCGCCGAAATTCTATGTCATTAATTTTGATGATCTCAGCCGTACCCATCGCTGTAATCCGCTTGACCCGCAAAGTATGCTTGATGTAACAGATGCCAGCGAAGCGGCTACTACCATCATGTTGGGGTTGAACCGCGAATGGATCAAAAAGCAGGGTGATTTTTTCGTGGAATCCCCGATCAACTTCGTTACGGCCATTATCTGGTACCTGCGCAAATACAGGGACGGGCGGTATTGTACTTTACCGCATGTGATCGAATTGATGCAAGCCGATTACGATCCTTTATTTGCCGTGCTGCAAGAGGAAGAGGAAATTAAAGTATTGATCAATCCTTTTCTATCCGCTTTCCGGCAGGGGGCCAAGGAGCAGTTAGAAGGACAAATCGCCAGTGCGAAGATCAGTCTGGCCCGTTTATCATCACCGCATTTATACTATGTTTTATCCGGTAATGATTTTACGCTGGATATTAATAATCCCGCCGCGCCAAAGATCGTATGTATCGGCAATAACCCACAGAAAACACAGATCTATGGTGCAGTGCTCTCCTTGTTTGTCAACCGCCTGCTTAAACTGAATAATAAAAAGAACATGCTGAAAAGCAGTTTAGTGTTTGATGAATTTTCATCGATTTTTGTAAATGGCATTGATACGCATATAGCGGTTGCCCGTGGTTACCTTTCGGCTACAACGTTGGGTTTGCAGGATTTGAGCCAGTTGAAAAAGGATTACGGACGTGACCAGGCAGATGTAATTATGAATATCGTGGGTAACGTGATCAGCGGACAGGTTACGGGGGATACGGCCAAACAGTATTCGGAGCGGTTAGGCAAGATCATGCAGGACAGGACAAGTATCAATATTTCAAGTGAAGACACTTCGGTCAATAAATCAAAGCAACTGGATTATGCGGTGCCGGCTTCAAAGATCGCTACGTTGTCTTCAGGGCAGTTTGTTGGAATGGTGGCCGATGATCCTGATAATAAAATAGCCTTGAAGATCTTTCATAATGAGATACAAAATGATCATGTTGCTTTGAAAAAAGAGGAGGATAACTATAAGCCTATACCGGTAGTAAAGCAGGTATCAGCGGAAGAAATACAGGAAACGTATGCTAAGGTCAAAGAAGATATCAATAATTTATTGTTTACGGAGTTGGCGATGATTAAGGCAAGGAATGAAGCGGAAGCCGAAATGGGCGGTGCATCGGCGGTTAACCAGGCTAAGGAAATTTTAAATCAAAAAATTGAAGAAAAAGGTAATCAGCAGTCGGTATCTATGTAGCTACAAAAAATAAAAGTCTCCGAACGCTCGCCGCCGGAGACTTTCAACCTAAACCTTATCACAATGCAGACAGGATGCCTGCATAATTTTAACGACAATATATTGAAATTTATTATCGGTCGTACTAAGCCGGGATAAACATATTCTTGAAGATGTCTATTCGCTTGCGCTTAAATTTACCGACTTGGTATTGTCCTGTCCATTCTCTGTAATCCGATTTCAGGAATGCGGGGTTGGTTTTGTCCACATGTCCTGATTCTGCCAGCTTCTCTACTATCCAACGGAAGTAGTAATGATTAAATAAGCGCAGGAACTCTGTAAAATAAATATCTGCCACCCTTCTGTTTCCTTTAATAATGATCATGTTCTCATCATTGGTATCCGTTGCGGCTTTACTGAAATTGGCAGAACCGGTTACGACAACGGGTACCTCGCTCAAAGGATCTTTTAACAGGTATTTCGTATGGATATACATCACATGCGTATTAAGATGGAGATTACGGTGTTGGTTTCCTTGACCCATTTATATACCGGGTTTTTGGACAGGTCTGATCCTACTGCCTTGACTATATTGTTCTTGTACACGTAATCCGAGATATCCTCGTCGTTCTTTTCCAGCAGGATGAATGTCAGTGCACTTTTATCGTCGTTATCTGACAATGCTTTTTCAAAGAATGGATGAACAGAAAACGCGAATGTAATACAGCCGCAGGATTTTGCGGAATCAAGGAGATCTGCGTAGAACTGTAAACTCTCCAGGTTTTTGCGGGGGCTGAATAGTGTGGTAACGCCATCCGGTATGTTATTGATCGTGATATTTTTTTGAATGTTCTCATTCCCCGTTTTTAATCCGGCAGCATCTGGATCATCTTTCAGTTCGTTCCAGTATTTCATGTATTGCTCGCTTACCGTTGTATTCTCTACATAGTGGCCGACATTACTTTGCCCAAAGATTCCACCATCAGAAAGGTTAGTCGAACCGGTCCATAATAATTTCGTTCCATCTGCTTTGATGATGACCATGAATTTGTTGTGGCTGAGGTAACTTTTGTTACGCTGCCGGGGGATCAGGGTTACATTGGCAGATTGATCCAGTTTAGCTATTTTGATAGATCGTTCGGATTCTTCTTTAGGGAAGCTTTCCACCATTTTACCGGTTTTGCTGTCCAGGTGTGCGTTGTCCTTGGCATCGTAAATAATATGCAATTTGGCTCCTCTGTCTGCAGCGGTTCTGAACTGGTTTAATATTTCATCGTTGCTGAACTCATAAAAACAGCCATGCAGGCTGTCACCGGCACCAGCCTTATCAATAAAGACGATCATCGCTTCTTTTAGCCCCCTGGACAGCCAATCGAATGCTTTTCCGTCAGGGATTTTCTCGGGGGCCTTATTGCCGAATTTATTGGTATAAGCCTGGCTGGACGCTACGCCACGGTTAAAGAACACGCTATGGTCGTTTAATTTATAGAGTGGTTCGGTTTCAACATCTATTTTAAATTCCGGCCCTCTGCGGATATTTTGTGGCTTATCATATAAAGGTGTAAAATGATAAGTATATTTTGTTCCGGGATCTGCGGTGAAATCTTCCCAGGTAAAGGATTGTATCGGGTTATCGTAAGTGGAATATAGTGCTCCGGGTACCGGGTTTTCTACGCGTTCCTGGAATACCTTGAATCCCATGACGGTTACTTTGATATGTTCGCCTGTCGGTTTGTTGTACTCCTTGTCAACAGTAAAACCGAGTAAGTCGGTCATCGCGTCATCGTTGCAATCTACGGCAAATGCGATGGTATGTGTTCCGGTAACTGCAAACAGCTGGAATGTTCCGGGTACGGATTTAAATCTCATCGTGAAAAAGTTTAAGGAAGGTTAGAAGATCGTTTATTGTTGTAAATATAAGAATATCAATGTGATATAATAAATAAAAATATGTTAAATAATTAATGTTACCATATATAGCCAGTGTTTTTAAAGAGCTGCTTAACACCTAATTCACAAGCAATTGTTTACTTTACGCCGGATTTTTGGTAAATTCGTTATTAATAAACAATGGCGGCCTATAGCACCTTTTCTGATACGGAGTTGTTTGACTTATTTAAGTCAGGTGACCATGCTGCGTATAAAGAGATCTATAACCGCTACTATGCTGCGCTATATATTCACGCTTTTAAACGTTTACAAGAGCGGGAAGAGTGCCGGGATATAATTCAGGAGTTGTTTACCAATCTTTGGTTAAAGCGAGCAGAAACAGAACTTAGCGGCCAGTTATCAGGATACTTATATACTTCAGTTCGAAACCGAATATTTGACCTGCTGGCACGGAAAAAGTTAAAATCTTCCTATCTCAATTCCATTCAGGAATTTGCTGCAACCAACCATATTACCGCCGACCACCGTATCCGTCAAAATCAGTTAACGGCCATTATTGAACAGGAAATACAAGCCTTGCCGACGCGAACACGTGAAATCTTTGAATTGAGCCGTAAGGGCCACTTTACGCATAGAGAGATAGCCGAGCAATTAGACATTTCAGAGCAAACGGTAAAAACAACGGTGAATAATGCGTTAAAAGTACTCCGGGTAAAACTTGGTACAATGTTTTTCCTGTTATGACAATAGAGCCTGCAAGAGTTCTAAAGGCAATTGAAAAGTTGGAGCAGATTGACCCAACACATGAATTTGCTTATGAACGGGCTTTCCTTGCTTTTCTTTCCGTAAGAAGCTTGCCTGCTGTAGTATATCCTTTTCATAATGAATTGATACTTTATCGAACCAGGCCGCACGATAATGATGTATTATTTGAGGATATCAGTGAGATTACCAACCCTAAGCCTCATTTAATTAAGAATTTTGCCCGGTGTAACCGTCCATTCCAATCGAAATTTTACTGTTCTGAAGATCGTCCTACCTCTTTCATGGAGCTTGTTAATTATTGGGTGTCCTATAAAAAACCAGGTGATCATTTATATGCCACGGTTGGTCGATGGCAAATTAGCGGAGATGTTCCAACCTTGATTGTTACTTCTCCTGATAAAGAACTGAGAACATCAGACTTTGATCTTTATCATGGAAGCCATTATGATGAGATAGTAAAGGAATTTGACAAGCCTACGCAAGAGGCAAGCCATATTTTTTACAGGTATCTTTATGACAAGTTCCGAAAATCTGCAAAAAATGACCCGTTAGTTTATATTATTACAGCTGCCTATTGTAATACGGTCCTTGCTTTGAATGAACCTGGAATTGCAGCGGTGTGTTATCCAAGTGTGCCATTTGGCGGGCAGGGCATTAATTTCGCTTTTAACGCTGATTTTTTCGCGCCAGAACGATTCCAACTGACCAATGTAATGCGAAACCGTTTCAAGGTTTATGCTTTACCAGATAATTTATTAGGCTTTCGTGAAAATGAGGCTATTGATGCGAAAAGCATTGATTTAGCGACCGGTAAAATTATTTGGTGATTTTTTTAAATTGTTTTACCCCCAGCGATATACTTCTTCGTCTTTAGGGGTAATATGCAACAAACAGATATTGAACTACTGTTAAAAAAATATCAGGCCGGTGAATGTACACCGGACGAAATCGCTTTTCTTGAAAGCTGGTATGCCCAATGGAATCAGAAGATCCCACTCTCTCTCTCTGATGATCAACTCGCGGAAGATCTCCGGTTGATCAGTTCGAATATTGAATCTTTACACGAACGCTGGCGAGCCTGATACCAACCGTGTGGCAGCGGCCTGGTTCGGTTCCTGTATCTTCTTAGTAGTGGTAGCAACGGTGATCAAATCGTTCTTCGGCTTATAGGCCAGTCGTTAATGTAAACATAAATAATCACCCATAAAAAGGCTTTCAGTAACCGTCCCCAACCGGGGACGGTGCCGAGGGCCAGGAAGGAGAAACATGAGTTCAGTATATGAAATTAATAAAGGGATAAACAAACCTTTAATGTTCAAGGGGCTGAAAGCGCAATACATCGGCTATTTAGGTGGCGGCTTGCTTTGCCTGCTTATCCTGTACGCAGTATTGTATATCAGCGGGCTGAACAACTATATCTGCCTGGTGATTATCGGTGGTTTAGGAACAGGTTTGATGATGTCCATATTTCGGTTTAGCCATAAATACGGACAGTATGGATTACTGAAGAAAAGCGCCAAACGGAGCATTCCCACTTACCTGAAGTTCAGGACGAGGAAATCATTTATTAATCTTAAAAAAGGAAATTAATGGTCAATATTGAAAATATATTACCGGTGTATAAAGTGGAGAACGGCTGTATCGTATCGGTACAGGGTGATATTACGGTTGTGTTTAAAGTAACCCATAAGGATATTTTCACCGCTTCCGCTGATGATTACGAGGGTGCGCATCACGTACTTGTAAAAGGGCTGAAAGTATTGCCTAAAAATACGGTCTTTCATAAACAGGATATTTTTCTCAAAGCAAAACACCAGGCCAAATCTGATGCGGATGCAGGTTATCTCGCCCAGACAGGCGAAGCTCATTTTGAGGGCCGTCCTTACCTGGAACATACCTGTTATATCATGCTGACCAAAAAGCCGGACGACCGCAAGGCGGCCAGCAGCGGTTATTCGGGGCTGATGCGTAAAAGGGTTGTTCCCAAACAAACTACCGACGAAAAACTGTTCCTGGACTTTATGGAAAAGGTCGGCGCGTTTGAGCAGATCCTTTCCGATAGCGGCTACCTTGATTTAAAGCGGCTGACCGATGATGAACTGGCCGGAACGAGAACCAAAGCCGGGATTATCGAATCTTATTGTTTCCTGCTTTCACCGGATGAAAAACCGATGCTCAAAGATGTACACCTGAAGGACGAGATCAGGATCGGTGATAACCATTGCCAATTATTTACCTTATCAGATGTGGAGGATTTGCCATCACTTTGCGGCAGCCGGGTCAATTATGATAAATACAGTACTGACAAGAGCAATTTCAGTATCGGCTTTGCCTCTCCTATCGGTTTACTGTTAGATTGTAATCATTTATACAACCAATACATTTTTATAGGTGATGCACAGGCGACCTTAAAGGGTATGGAGAAAAAGCGCTTACGCCTGCAATCCTTATCGGCTTACAGCCGGGAGAACGCCATCGCCAGGGATGCGACATCGGATTTTCTGAACGAGGCGATCAGTGAACAAAGGCTGCCGGTAAAAGCGCACTTTAATGTGATGGCCTGGACGGATGATAGGCAGGCTTTACAGCCGATCAGGAATAAGGTCGGTTCTGCAATGGCGCAAATGGATGCGGTTGCCCGGCAGGAAACGGACGGGGCCGCGCAGATCTGGTGGGCAGGCTTACCGGGAAACGCGGCAGACTTCCCGATGAATGACACCTTTGATACGTTCGTGGAACAGGCTACCTGCTTTATGAATATGGAGGGCAATTGCAGTTCCGATGGCAAAGGTATCCGTTTTGGGGAACGCAGCCACGGGAGGCCGGTTTATGTTGACCTGTTCGACAAGCCGATAAAAACAGGTTTGATCACCAACCGTAATATGTTTATATGCGGCGGTTCAGGTGGTGGTAAATCCATGACCATGAACCACATATTACGAACGCTTTACGATGAGGGTACGCATTGTGTAACCATTGATATAGGTGGCAGCTATAAAGGTTTATGTACACTGGTTAAAGGCTATTACTTTACTTATACCGAAGAAAACCCGATCAAATTCAACCCTTTCTATATCGGTAAGGGTGAGGTTTTGGATATTGAAAAAAAGGAAAGCCTGAAAACGCTGTTGCTTGCCCTTTGGAAACGGGAGGATGAACGCTATAACCGTTCGGAGTATGTAGCCATATCCGGTGCGATCACCTTATACTATGAACACCTGAAAAATAACCCGCTATTATTTCCCTGCTTCAATACCTTTTATGATTTCCTGATGCTGGAATACATGCAGGTGATGGAGAACGGCAAGGTGAAGGAAAAGGATTTTGATATGGGTAACCTGCTTTATGTGTTGAATCCGTACTACAAAGGCGGTGAGTTTGACTACCTGTTAAACGCTACCGAAAACCTCGACCTGCTGAATGAGCGCTTTATTGTGTTTGAGTTGGATGCGATAAAAGGCCACGAAGTTTTATTTCCGGTGGTGACCATTATTATCATGGAGATGTTTATCTCCAAAATGCGCAAGCTGAAAGGCAAACGCAAGATTTTGGCCATAGATGAAGCGTGGATCGCGATAGCGAAGTCGGGTATGGCCTCTTTTATCAAGTATCTTTTTAAGACCATCCGTAAGTTCAACGGGATAGCCGCGCTGATCACGCAGGAAGTTGACGATTTGTTGAGTTCACCTATTATCAAAGAAACGGTGATCAATATGTCTGATACTAAGCTGTTACTGGATATGCGCAAGTTCATGAACAAGTTTGACCGTTTGCAGGATGCTTTAGGCTTGTCCGAAAAGGCGAAAACGCTTTTATTGTCGGTCAATAAGGCCAACGAAAAAGGCCGGATGTACCGCGAGGTATTTATCGACCAGGGCGGGCAGGAACTGAAAGTGTACCGTAATGAGCTATCCGTTGCAGAATATTTGGCCTACACGACCGAAGAATCCGAAAAACTGCTGGTTGAGGAATACACCGCCCGTTGCAACGGTGATATGGAAAAAGGTATTGCCCTGCTGATCCGGGAAAAGTACAGTAAATCAATTAACCATTAACCATTTACCAATTAACAAAAATCATGAAAAGGATTATTTTATTAGTCAGTATAGCTATTGGCTTAACCGCCTGCAGCAATGGCAATAACAGCAATGCAATAACTGAGTTTATCCCCGGTACTTATGTGAACCAGGCGCAGAGCGGGTACAGTGTGGCCAATGATACTTTAATTATTGACAAGGCGAAGAACACCGATAACATTTACCTCATTACCCGCAAGACAGGTTATCGCCGGATAACCGACGGCAAACTGCAACCCTTGCAGCACCAGGTCAAACGCTGGTCAGGGACATGGGATAACCAAAAGCAGATCCTGGAGGTGATGCAAACCCATACTTTCCTCATTTTTCAGCCAGACAAACGGAACCTGCTTAACGGGGTAAGCGAATACTGGAAGCTTTAGTCACTATCTAATCAACAAATTCTTTAACTATTTAAACGCCCCTTCAGGGGGGTAAGGGGGGCCTATGAAAAAGTATATGGTAATTCTACCATTATCCGCAATGACATTATTCGTGGCATTGCCCAAAGGTGCAGACGCACAATTTATTATTGCCGATGTGATTAAAGCTGCCATTACTAAAGTGATCAAAGCGATTGACCTGAAAGTACAGCGGCTGCAAAATCAAACCATCTGGCTGCAAAATGCGCAAAAGACGGTAGAAAACCAGTTGCACAAATTTAAACTCGATGAGATTTCTGAATGGTCACAGAAGCAAAAAGACCTTTATGGCAAGTACTATAAGGAGTTGCAAACGGTAAAATCAGTGATCGCTTATTACGAGCGCATCAAAGATATGACGAACAAGCAAACCAGCTTATTGAACGAATATAACCATGCCTGGGGTCTGCTTCGGAACGACAAACATTTCAGCGGGGATGAACTGACTTATATGCAGAAAGTTTACCGCGGTATCCTCGAAGAAAGCGTGAAGAATCTGGACGAACTCATGCTGGTCATCAAGTCCTTTCAAACGGAAATGAGCGATGCCAAAAGGCTGGAGCTGATCAATGCCGCTGCCGACCGCATGGACACCAATTACAGCGACCTGCACCAATTCAATAACCAAAACTACATGCTCAGTGTGCAGCGGGCCAGGACTGAAAACGAGGTCATCACTTTAAGAAAGTATTATGGTATCAATTAAGCTAATCAAAAACGCCCTCTTTAGGGGGTTAGGTGGGCTTCTGCTTTTGCTCTGTTTTTCTTCCGCTGTTAAGGCTCAAACTTTTGCTGAATGGTGGTCACAGAAAAGCACCCAAATAAAATACCTGGAACAGCAGATCATCGCCGCGCAGGTTTATTACGGCTACCTGAAACAGGGTTACAATATATCGCAAAAAGGCCTGGGCGTAATCGGTGATTGGAAAAATGGCGAGTTGAATTTGCACAAGGATTATTACAATGCTTTGAAAACGGTTAATCCCGTTATTAGAAATAATCCCAAGCTAAACGCTATTGCTGAATATGCCGGTGCCATTCCGGGCCAATTTGACCACCTGCAAAACCTGCCGGGGTTAACTGCCGATAACCGGGCGTACATCAATGCGGTACGAAAAAAGGTATTGGCTGAATGCAGTAAGGATTTGCAGGAACTGGAATTGGTTGCTGTAAACGGCAAAGCCGAAATGACCGACGATGAGCGTTTGTCCAGGCTGGATAAATTATATGACAGCATGAAGGACAAATTCGCTTTCACCGTATCCTACTGCAACCAGGTCAGGACCTTATTTCTTCAAAAACAGCAGCAGTTACAACAAATACAAACAGAAAGGAGGTTTTATGAGATCAATTAAAATGTCAATAGCTGGATTGTTTTGCCTTGCGCTATCTGCATTCAACGTGACACCGGCCAAAGCGCAATCATTCGAGATCCAGCAACTTATACTGGATGTGGCCAAACTGGCGCAGTTCAAAAGTATCCTGAGCGAAATGTATGATGGCTATACCATCCTGACCAAAGGGTACGGTACTGTTAAGAACCTGACCCAGGGTAATTTCAACCTGCATGAAGTGTTTTTGGATGGGCTTTTACAGGTTAGCCCTGAAGTAAAGAAGTATCAGCGCGTAGCTGATATTATAGCCGATGAAAGCAGCATCCTGTCGGAGTACAAAAAGAAATATAGCCGTTTTCGGAACAGCGGGAGGTTCAGTATCAGTGAACTGGATTATATCAGCAATATCTATGAGCGGTTGACCAGCGCTGCCTTACACAACGCCGCCGACCTGGCCGATGTGCTGACCGCTTCGAAGCTGCGCATGTCGGATGATGAGCGGTTAAGCGCCATTGACCGGATCTACCTGGACACGAATGACAAACTGCAATTTCTCCGCAGCTTCAACAGCCGGACAAGCATTTTGCAGGCACAGCGGCAAAAGCAAGTTAACGAAACGCAAACCCTTCAAAATTTATACAGGCCATGAAAAAACTGAAAATGTTATTGGGCCTGGCCCTGTTATTATTGGTGCCGGGCTTATCACATGCCGAGGGTATAACCGATACCCTAACCGGGATGCAACCGGTACTGGATCATGTGTATCAACAAATGCTGCCGTTATGTGCTAAACTGATCGATGTTGCCCAGGGCATTGCAGGCTTTGCCGCCCTATGGTACATCGGTTCAAGGGTTTGGAAGCAGATCGCGCAGGCGGAACCCATCGAGTTTTACCCGCTGATCAGGCCATTTGCCTTGGGGATTGCTATCGGTCTTTTTCAAACATTGGTTATCCCGGTCATGAACGGCGTTTTGCAGCCGGTCGTTGCGGTGACCAATGGCATGATGAAAGATAGCAATTCAGCGATTACCTAACTACTGAAGCAGAAACAGGATGCGGTAAAGAACAGTACGCTATACCAAATATATGTAGGCGATGACGGCAACGGTTCGCAGGAAAAATGGTACAAATACACCCATCCAGATGACCCCAATGGTAACAACGAGGGGATCATTGATGGTTTAGGTAATGATATCAAGTTCTTTTTGGATAAGCAATCTTATAATTTCAGGAACAGCATTAAGCAGTGGATGGCTGAAGTTCTGGAGGTGGTGTATGCCGCATCGTCTTTATGTATCAATACCCTGCGGGTTTTCTTTTTGATCGTGCTGGCCATATTGGGGCCGCTGGTATTCGGCTTATCGGTTTTCGACGGGTTCCAGCATAGTTTAACGCAATGGTTCGCCCGGTATATCAACATCTTTTTGTGGCTGCCTATCGCCAATATCTTCGGCAGTATCATCGGTCAGATCCAACAGGAAATGCTCAAAATGGATATTGCGCAGATCCAAAGCCAAGGCGATACTTTTTTTAACCAGACCGATGTAGCTTATTTGGTATTTCTCCTCATTGGTATTGTAGGTTACTTCTCGGTGCCGACAGTCGCCAATTTCGTGGTACATGCACACGGTCATAACGGCATGTTACAGCGAGTTTCAGGGATAAGCAGTACTGCCGTGAGTACAACCGGAAGCATTGCCGGTGCCACCGGTTCAAGAGCCTTGAACGGTGCCGGGAACATTGCCGGCCTGCCCGGCAATATTGCTGACGGTTATTCAGGTAAGGCTGGCGGCAAGGGCACCCACGGTGCCGCAGGTCGCGCAATGGGCAAAACAGGCGCTTACGCCTATGATAAATTATCGGGTCATTAAACTTATAACTATGTTTCAGCAACTCAGAAATATCGACAGTGCTTTTAAGCACATTAAACTATTCAGCTATCTGCTGATCGGCGCTTGTGTACTGATCTCCTGCTTTGCGGTTTGGAAAAGCTACCAGAGTTCGGATAATTACAAAAACCATATTTATATCCTGGCGAACGGTAAGGCATTGGAAGCCTATGCCGCCGACCGCAAGGATAATATACCCGTTGAGATCAGGGATCATGTAAAGATGTTCCACCATGACTTTTTTACCCTCGATCCCGACGATAAAGTAATAGAGGCCAATATTACCAAAGCTTTGTATATGGCCGATGGTTCTGCAAAGACAGCTTACAGCAATCTGAAGGAGAGCGGTTATTACGCCAACCTGATCTCCGGCAATATCAGCCAGCAGGTGGAAGTGGACAGTATTGCGCTGGACATGAACCAGTACCCCTACTATTTTAAATGCTTTGCTACGGAAAGGCTGATCCGTGCTACATCGACCGTTACCCGCAGCCTGGTTACCCAGGGTTATTTGCGGAATGTATCGCGGAGCGACAATAACCCGCATGGTTTCCTGATTGAAAAATGGGAAACGCTGGAAAACAAAGACCTGTCCACTCAAAGCAAACAGCCATGAAAGTATTGAAGCGAAACAGGCAGGTTGCAGCAAAGTACAGGCAGCAAGTTATCGGGAGACTTAATGAATCGGTGGTTAAGCGGCAACGCGTACTGGCTGATTTCCTCGACCGTAAAACCCAGCATTGGAATATTGCTTCTAAGTTTTTATTCCTGTTAGGCATCTGCCTGCTTTTGGGCGCGCTAAGCTTAAGCCTGATCATCCGGGCATTTTACTAATTAAATTTTTAACCGCTGCGATGCAGCACAAAACAAAACCAATGAAACAAAACACAGCAGCTAACACGCAGCAACAGGAAAAGCAAAGGAAATTTCTGCTCATCCTGCCTTTATTGATCCTGCCATTCCTGACGTTAGGCTTTTACGCTTTAAGTGGCGGTAAAGGCGAAGGAAACGCACAGGTTCAGCAACAGGGCATCAATGCAAAATTGCCCGAAGCGCAGTTTAAAAATGAAAAACAGCAAACCAAAATGGGCCTTTACGACCAGGCAGCAAGAGATTCCGTATCGGAATCCAATAATACCGTTAACCCTACTTTTGGGTTTACGGATGAAAAGAGCGGCCAACCATCAACGATTCGCCGGTCAGAATTAACGGCAGACGACCACGAGCAGGCGATCAAACAAAAACTGGCTCAGATCAGTCAGGAAGTTAACAGGCCGGAACCGGTGGTTAAGCCCGCAGCAGTTCAGCAGGGAACAGACCCCAATACCGAAAAGCTGGAAAAATTGTTAAAGTCCGTGCAACAGGGTAAAACTGAAGATCCCGAAATGCAGCAATTAGGCGCTTTACTGGACAAGATACAGGCTATCCAAAACCCCGGCCTCACGCTCAGTAACCTGAAAGCAAGTTTACCACCTGTTAAAGACACCGCGTTTAAAGCCATTCCGGCAATCATTGACGGTTCCCAAAAAGTATTGCAGGGCGGTGTTGTTAAACTGCGTTTAACCGATACCATGCACTTGAAAGGTTTGGTATTCAATAAAGGGCAATTGCTTTTTGGTAACTGTACCATCGTTAACCAGCGTTTATTACTGGATATCAAAAATATGAGGATAGGTATCGCTATTGTTCCCGTCAATCTAACGGTGTATTCCTTAGATGGGATCATCGGCCTGAATGCACCCGAAGCGGAATTAGCCGAAGCCGCAGGCAGTGGCACCGACGATGCTTTACAAAGTATGCAGTTCCTTTCCATGGATCAATCCCTGGCAACACAGGCCGCAGGAGCGGGTATCAGTGCCGCCAAATCTTTACTCGGTAAAAAGGTTAAGCGCATAAAAGTAAAGTTGGAGGATAGCAGGCAGGTGTTACTTCGTAACAACGATAACAAGAACCGCTAATAGAATTAACCATCATTCTTCACCAATAAAATAAACACCCAATATCATGAACTTAAATAATTTGCAAGACCTCCAAAGGGAGCTTAAAGACTTTGGTTTTAACCCCAAAGTTACCGATGAGTTGGAAAAGAATATGAAAGCCCTACCCGGTCATTTTACGTTGAAGGATCAATTGCCGGGGGATAAAGGCATTGTGGATATGACACTGCATTTCCACAAATCCGGCCAATCGGATAACTACGCCTTTAACAAGTTTGAAGTTACGGCGGGTAAAGTGCCGCCTACCATAGAAAATCAGCATTACATGGTGATCAGTGCCGACAAGGAAAAGCCAGATAAATTCCTGGTGAAAAATTTTGAAAGCCCCAACGAAGCGTTGGACTTCTTTAAAAAGCAAAAGGGCACGAGTGAACTGGCCGTTGGCGAAAGCGCAGAGGTTAAACAAAACCTGGCCTCTATGAAAGACGGTAAATTAAATTACGTCAACCCTGATTTCAGGCAGGCCTATTTTAGCCCGGCTGTTTCTCAAACCTTTTATATCAAAGATGGAAAAGGTTATTCCGCTACGCAGGCGGCCAACCTGGTTCAGGACAGAACCGTGTACAGGACTGATATGATGACAAAAGAAGGCGATCCTTATAAAGCTTGGGTCAGGCTTGACTTTGATACTAAGAAGGATGATTACGGTAACCATAAGTTCAAACAGTTCCATCACCCGACCTACGGTTTTGATATGGAAAAAACATTGAACGCTTTTAAGATCAAAGAACTGGCCGAGCCGGAGAAAAAAGCTGAACTGATCAGGGCGTTTAATAATGGTGACCGGGTAGCTGTGACCGCTATCGGCAAGGATGGCAAAGAAGCTAAGGTGATGGCTGAAGTAGTACCCCGCTATGGCAAACTTAACTTCTTTAGTGAAAAAGGTGCCATGATGAAGCGGGAACAATTTACAAAAACAGTTGCCGTAGAAACCAGCCAAAACCGCAGCCAGTCACAAAACAAAGCACAGCAACAAAGTCAAAGCCGGGGTATCCGCTAACCGGCAGGCATTCTATCCTTATTGAGTAAATAACAGATTATATAACCATTAATAATTTAACACCATGAAAAAGTTCCAGGAATTAAAAGCAATTATTGCCAATGCAGAAAGTGATGCGGTAAAATTTTATGAAAAGGGCAACAAAGCCGCAGGCAGGAGGTTGCGCGCCGCAATGCAACAAGTCAAACGCACTGCGCAAAATGTGCGTATAGCAGTAACAGCAAATAAAAACGCGAATTAACGTAAATGCTTGTACAATAATGCCTGTCGGGTAACGCCGCAGGCATTATTGTATTTCTAAATAGCAGGCAGACTAACGAAATTTCGAATAGTTATCTTTCCAGAAGCTGTACTTACCGTAATCTTTCAAAATGCTCGGATACTGGTCGGTATTACTTGCTTCTACCATCGTACAGCGGTTTGCCATCACTTCTCGCGTTGCCCGCATATTGGCCATTACCATTACATAGCCATTAAAGGGCGTTTCCGGATAGGCAGAATCTTCTTTTTTCCACGTATCCCTAATCTCATCCTCTGTCAATTCAGGCATACTGACATAGTAATCATTTAGGTCCTTAACGATCTGCTGATTTGCAGTATAATTTATAAAGTCTTGCAAATCCCCCTGGTCTAAGGTTCGCTTAAAAATCTTGAAATGATTTTCCGAAATAAATAAGCCTAACGAGGGATTATAGCCCCATTTGCTCACAATATCTTTCGGATGAAGAAGCATAGGATAAGAAATATAATACGACCATAGTACGGCGGAAAGAACCCGGTTTAAATTGAGCCAAAACAACAATGAATCCACCGTATATTCAAAATGCATTTTTCCGTTAGACCTGATCGAATGCTCAGGATTGAAGGCATGGGATGAATTGTTTGAAAGACTCTGAATTAAAGCTTGTATTTTAGCCTTTATCGGTTTACAAAAACTGTCTTTAGGAAGGAATTTGTTGATCATAACCTGATTACTGGGACATATCCCATTTTTCAGATATTCAGTAATTGGTTTGTACGAATGCGTTTCTTCGCATTTCCAATAAAAATAACAATGCCTGATATTGAACTCTAAAATTGTTCGTACAAGATGATCTGACGCTTTCAGTAGATTGTTAAATCCGGCATAGAAATATTCACGGATTAAACTTAATCCCTCATAATAAAAATAGTTTTGTGCTGCAAACGCATCTATGGAATAATCATTATAAATGGTTCCGGTAAATATGTCTTGAACAGCACATAGAGCGAGAATATTGAATTTCATTTGCTGATAATTACTGCGGTATGGAAATTCAGTATCGTCCTCTAAAATTTCAAGCACCAGTTTGCCTTCTTCTGAAATCTTAGAAAGATCCAGGTTCAAAATTTTAACTAATGGTGTGCTACAGTCGTCATCGTAATCCGCAAATGGTAAAATAGTAATAGATTCTAAAAAATGACCATTACCATTAGCCAAAATCTTTTCGATGAACTCGTCCCTGCTCATAAAACTATCAATTATTTAAATGCATTTTTAGACTTGATAAACTCATACAAAGCGATGATGATTTCTTTTAAATGTGGAGATTGTTCAAAATCTGACCATTTAAATGTCTTGTCCATTGTTTTCCTGTGAACAAAATCCGCAAGCCCTTTTTTATAATAACTGTTTAATGTACCACCTGTATCTGCTTCAAAGTTTCTAAAACCGTTTTTATAGCTAATCTTGTCTTTCAAGTGTTCACCCAGTTTTACGTCAATTGAAATAGGAAAACAAGCTTCCACTTCGGCAGGATCACATTTTAGCCCTAACAAATATTGTTTGATGATATGCTCAGGCAGCAAGTTTTCAACTTCAGGAACACCAGTCTGCCGATATTTAAAATTAGATCGGTCTATTGCTTCATAAGCATCATGCTTAACTTTATTAAAATCGCTATCCGCTAAAAGAAAAACATTGGCATTGATAAAGTAAGCCTCGATTTTAGTATTAATATGATTGTGTATAGCCTTACTCTCGCTAAGGGCATACTCATGATCAAACCCATAATGAATTAGGTTCTTTCCTCCATATTCAATAAAGGAAAAATGTAGCCCCTCTATCGGTTGAAATGACGCTTGGACTACGCTATTACAAAAAGCGTATAGAAAACCTTGCAGATAGAATCTATCTGTTACACCCTCCACCCACAACGTACAATTGCTAACTAAAACGGAAGTATTAAAAACACCTAACATTTCCAAAGTATTATACTCATTGCCGTTGAATGTTTGAATATTGGACGAATTCTTATCCCTGCGACTAAAAACCAGCATTTCCGCGCTATTGCTCCCCAATAAAGCTCCTGAAAGAATATGATTTGAATGCGTATTAATGAATATTTTTAACTTTCTTTTTCGGATTGCTTCATTTTCAGAAATCGTCTTGATTAGAATATTCTGATAGCCGGGGTGTAAATGAGTTTCCGGTTCGTCAATAAAAATCCAACTACCCTCATCTGCTGTAAATAAAGGGAATAATAAATTGATAACCCCCTGTACACCATCACCTAGGTGATGCATCGGAACGTCATCTAATTCGTTTGGTAAACTGATTTTGATGTTTCTTTCATTTGTTCCTGAAGTTTGATGAGCAACAATATGAATGTCCGATGATTGAAAAAAAGTTTCGCCTATAAATTTTTCAAAGATTTCATAATCCTTGATTTGTTGCTTACTGCCATTTCTCGCATAAATGATTCGATCATATAACTTATAGCCGGTTTCTATCGTCAGTTTATTGGGCGGTTTGGGAAAATACTGGTTGAGGATGGTGTTCTCGAAAATATCAGCCCCAACGCCCGAAATTGGCCTTGATGTCCGTAAAACAGGTATATAAATCAAATTGGGACTTTGTTCTTCGAACTTCAGACTGCTGATAAGCGTAAGATAATCTCCAACTCGCTGAATCACTTTTAGTCTTAAATCACAGTGTGGTACAAGATCCCCTTCCAGTTCTTGAATTGTATAATGAATATTATCTATGATCGTAGGTGAAATTGGTTTTTGAACGAATTTTCCGCCAATGTTTTGAGCGTCTATGTAGATTGCTTCCAATACTTTTGCGGTTTTTAGCGTGCGGTGAACTATTGTCCACATCGTTTTAAATTGATCATTAGATCCGAGCGCCAGCAAAGTCTCATTGATGTTCTTTAAAGAATTTTGCAGTTTAGCAAAGTCTATTATGTTGCTATTTCCTGCTTCATCCGTAACGTAATCCTTTACTGCTTTATAATCTCCGTTAGTGCCTGCACCTTGCGGAAAGATCAAATAAGCCAATTGAGTGTTTATGCTCAGCCCGGGTATGCCTGCTATCTCATCGAAAATCTGCTGGCTATTAATGTAAGCTTGGTTCAAATCAAAATTGCTTTCAAAGACGGCTTTTAGTTCGAGTTCGATCACCCGTCTTAAAAAGCGGCTTTTCCTGCTGTTATTTGCGCCAACAATAATATTCAGTTCTTTAATATTGCCTAAAAAATGGGCTTCAAGGTTATCCTTATAATATTCATTTACTGTTCTTGGCTCATACAACCTTAAATACCTCATTGCGTTTTAGATAATTGAAAAGGATAAATTTAGTATTAATATTCATTGCGGTTTTATTATTGCGGTTTTTGTTTAATATTGAATACCTATAACCAGCTTTGATCATGAGAGCCAAATTTGAAGAGAAAACCTACGAAAACTATTTTAACGCCGAATTAGATACTAAGACCGATATATTCTTTCCGTTAGGGCAGGTACAGGAGGGCTATTTAGGCTTTGATTCATCTGCATACTCCAGGAGTCGCAGACTTTGGCGAAACGTTGGTTATCCATTTTGGTTTTACCCCCATTTTGGCGGCGTAGACTTGCGTGAGATCGCTGACGAAATGGAACATCACTTGGGCATTGCTATCGATGATATGCCTCGTATGAAAGCAAACCTTTTATTTCAGTACAAGCGACCGCAATATATAACCTTGTCTTCTGGCAGCGAATGGGGACACTGGAACCAGCCATACTTTAGATACGATATTTACCAGGAACAGCAGGATTTGCTTATGCAGATCCATCAGCAATTTACCGATAGGCTGTTAATTCTATACGCATCGCCTACTGCGCATGATATTAACGTACTCGTTGGCAAAAAAAAGAATAACGAAATTATCAGCTCATCAAATTTCACCGAGTGCCACAAATTAGATGGGCACCACCGAAATACGTATGTAGAAGCTGGCTTACATTCAATAGCTTGCAGCGACCCTGAAAATATAGAAAAACTCGACCTTTTAGGTCGATTGGAGCAATTCTCAAATAACGACAATAAAGAACAACGCAACCGCGACTTCATTATTAACTTTAGGAAAAGGCTGATTAGTATTGTTGCAGAAAACGCTTATTACGGGCAGTCACTAAAAATCTTGGAAGAAAACCTACCCAAGGTTTACAATTATGAATTGTTATATAGCTTTCTTGTTATGCAAAACTTTAAAAACTTAACCGGTGTGCAATGGCTGGTGAAAATTTAATGCCGAAAGCTGTGTTGAAATAATAGTGAAACCTAATCTGATTAATACATTTGATACATGCCTGTAAGTAAATCCGTTAGTAAATTCCGCAGTCTGAGTAAACAACAATGCTTAGATGTTTATCCGAGTATTAGATTGAATGCCGCTAAACATTTTCATGCCGCTAAACTGCTTGCCGCAAACCTGGATTTTGGTAATGGCATCGCTCACCTCATCCTTGGCACGGAGGAACAAGTTAAAGCTGCGGTACTCATGCTACAAGCTTATGATTTCCCGGTTAGGGATATCAAGAACTATGATAAGTTATTTTACTTACATGCGGCCAGGCATAATGTGCTGAAGGAATTTCACTCAATTTTTGTCTTTGCCGACAGTGTTATGAAATACCGCGCAGTAAGGCAACGAACAAAGGGTGGGGACAATTTCGCTAAAATGTTCATGGATGGTCTGTTAGCTGTTAAGGATGGCCTTGAAAATTACCAATGGTGGGATAGTGCAGACAAACTCAAACAAAACTGCTTTTATTTAGACTATACGGATGAAGGCATGATTGATCCTGCAAGAATTGGTGTCCTGCAATGGGAAACCACTTTCAAATTTATTACTAAGGTTACTCATGATCTACAAGAGCTTACAGAAACCATCGTCGGTGCATCTGGTAAAGAGCTTGCGGAGTTTCGTCAGCAATTCATCGACGGCGAAATCGGCGACCTGATGGCTGAATCAATTGTGAGGAAACGGGTATGACGGCACCACCTTTTGTTTTGATTATACTCTGATTACGATTTTATCCAAGTATTTTTACCCAATATTACTACTTTATGTCTGTCTGGATTTTTGAATTATTATCCCCCACTTCAAATTATATACACAATCTTGCAACATCTATGCCTTCAACAGATATATTGATTGCAGAGGATAATTATGATGATTATAGCGCCCTTCAGTATATTTTTGGGTCAATACATCTAAATCACATATCTGATTCTACGGAAGCATATAATAAAGCTTTACAGCTTAAACTATTAGTTGATGGTGCATCGTTTTTGGTTTATGAAGATAAACAGGCCTACCGCCCTATTAAATTGGGACGAATACGGGAAGGAGACGGTTATTTCTTTACAGTTGCTGACCAGATAACACCAACCCGTTTTGATGTTGATTTTTCGATTAATCCGGTGGTCGAAAAGGAATCACAATCGACTGTTGCAAAGCTTATTCAATTGGCACGGCAGAACGAATTTGTGCTGAACATCCTATTAATTTTAAGTCAGGGCATGGATTTCAGAAACCTTTACCAGGCGCTTGATGAGTGTAAGTCGTTTCTCAAAGGAAAAAGGAAGATTGAAAATATCGGCATTGACAATGCAAAATTAAACAGGTTTACGCATACGGCGAATAATTTTGCAACAATTGGCTTATTATCAAGGCATGGAACGCTTGCGCAGCAGCCGCCGGCAAATCCATTGTCATTATCAGAATCACAGGAATTAATAACCGATCTGATCAGGATTATTTTACGGGATTATTTTGATCTCAAAGAATTTCAGATGGAAAAAATAATACTGGCAGGCAATCTAGATGATTTATTTTAAAATCAGTCTATTGTTTTAGCAATGACCTGAAGTATGCGAATTGCAATTGGTAAGAGGACATTATCTAAAACTGATTAAAAAACACCGCATTCTTTACCAAATTGAGTGCGGTATAATAGCCGAGGTCAGGCACAGCACGGTGTTGGAACACCGGTTCTCTCCATAGAATGTCGAATTTGGCATAATGCTGCGGCAATGCAGTTTTCTCAAGAATCAAAGATTGTACGGGCCACGTTACAAACTGATCTGCGGTGACATCAATGATGTGAGTTTCATTTTCAAGCCAAGCATGCGAATGCGATTCCAAGTCGTTCCATGCAGATATGAGTTGATAATTACCAAATAATCTTTCTTCTAACAAAACGCCCAATAAGATCGACGCATCCATGCAACTACCACGCGGAAAGTCATGAAAGCCGACATAAGAACCTTTGACATCATCTTGCTCGAATGCTTTCCTCACCTTAATAATAAATACTAATAATTCTTCCACGTTTAATTTGTTTGGTGACTTTCGTTTTACACAATATTAAAGGTGAATATAAGATTAAATAACTCACACCTCCAGCCGCTTCATTTCGTTCCTCAATTCAGCCGCTTCGCTGCATTTAAAGACCCAGCTTCGTTCCTGCGCCGGATCTTTTTCATTTTTACGGCTTCGCTTTTTTAAGTTTTATAAACTGATTCCTTTTTACCCTCCTCGACTTTTTATATCACAAATTTCTGATTCGTCAGCTACACGGCAAGACCGGGCCTCCGGTTTTGAAAAAAAAATCTTCCTCGCATTTTTCTTGGGTTGCCTTCGGCGGGTTTGTTTCCGAGCGTATTTTTTTTCCAAAAGTCTTGCCTTAGTAGCGGACTTATTCAGGTGAGTTGCTCAATAAAAAGCGAGCGAGCGTGTGCGAGCCACTTAAAAATTGAACACAAAAAGCACCTGTATGAAACACTTAAAAGGAAGAGCGCCACCCGAACGGTAGACAGCCAACCGCAGACCGTTCACAGCCAAATTATTCAAATCAGAAACATTAAAAATCAGTAATCATGAAAATCAACGAAGCAAAAAACAACAATAGCGCATCAGCAAACGGAACAGCAAACACCGCTAACCCTGTAACTGCCGACAAAAACAAAGTGGCATTTGTAAACAGTAACCCCGTTAACACCGTGTCAAAGCCTAAAGACGAGGCGCAGAAACCCGACGATGAAAAGAATGTTCAGGCAGAGCCGGCCAAAAAGGATGCGCCGACAGTTGAAGAGCCAAAATCCGAGCAACCAAAGGCAGAGGTAAAACCCGAACCTTTTAAACCAGTGATGAATTTGGACAGCACGGTAAAGGTAGTTTTAGACCTCAACCGCAAAATACAGCATCGTAACAGGATGCAAACCATTGTGGCCAATCTGGACGAGTTCACGGTAAAGCAGGAAGAAGCGGGCGAGGAAACAGGCGCAAACAGCTTGCAGGGCTGCGAACTTATTATAAGGGACGACCAGGGGCGCACATTCAGCACCAAAAATGCAAACCTTATTCAGCAATCCGCACAGTTTATCAATAGCCTGTGTGTGGAGAAGATAGCGGAAATAGAAGCCGAAATTATCATCCCTGCTTAAATATAATGCTTAACGCCTCCTGTCTGCACTAAGACAAGGAGGCGTTTAAAATTCACCTACACAGCAAATTCAACGCAAATGTACGAACTATTTATAGAGCTGCTTGACCAATTGTATTGGAACGGGTACGGTGTCGAGTTTCAGGAAACTAACCTCGATGCTTTTAACAGGCAATTAGCCGAGTTCAGCAATAACAACTATTAGCCATGAAAGACACCCTATTTCTATTTATTAAGGTAGTGGTAGAAACTACCCACCTTAACATACATACTGCCATTGACGAACTGCAAACTGAAACTGACTATCATATCGGCAGTACGCCCAATGTAAAAGTGCTGGAAACAGAGATCATAGAATTACACACCCAAAATCTAAACTTATGAAATGGTTTAATGAGTGTAAGAGCATTGAAGATGTAAAAGCTGAGTACAAACGGCTGGCTAAACTGTACCACCCTGATTTAGGAGGCGATACAGCAACGATGCAGGAAATAAATAAGGCTTACGCATTTGCCTCCGCAAAAGCCATCAAAAGGGCTAATCTTTCCGAGGAAGAAACAGAAAACGAAATCCTGTCATCGGAAGCGTACCGCAAGGCTATAGAGGCCATTATTTACTTGGATGGAATTTTAATTGAGTTGGTCGGCGCGTGGATTTGGGTAACGGGTAACACCCGCCCCAATAAGGAAATACTAAAAGCCGCAGGGTTTTTATATGCTTCTAAAAAAGTAGCATGGTATTTCAGAACGGCTGAATACAAAGTAAGCAAGGGAGGTAAAAAGAGCCTTGACGAAATCCGTGAAAAATACGGCAGTGAAGTAATTAACGGTAATAACGCCAGCCGACACAAACATCATTTTTTAAGGAGTTAATTAAAGCGGAGGCGCAACCGTTCAAAGGGCGCATTTTTTATGAAAACATTAAATCAAAACAGTACCGCTATATTTTGCCGTCTTATTGAACTGATGAATGGCAACGAGCATTTGAAAATTACAAACGACCCTTTCATGCCTTTAACAATCGAAAAAATCGGTGAGGATATTATTACCCCAATAGGCGTAGGTTGTGCATACAGCCTCTGCCACTACTATGAACAAAACGGCGATCTGATGCAAGACCCTGAAATGTGCTTTTTAATACTGGATAACCGTGCAGATGATGTTAAGGAACTTTCAAAAGTTACCATAGCACCCTTTATGTTTCAACAAGCTAATTTGGGTATCTACCAAGAAAGTATTGAGTTTGCCAACCAAATTATGGGCGAGGTGCATACAGAGATGCAGGCCGACCACGCAGAATTTGCCGATATGTGGTTAGGCAATATTAAACTACAGGGATTTTTAAAGTAAAAACGAAACTCATAATTTTCAGCCTTGTCTTTTATTAAGACAGGGCTTTTTTTGTTTGTTTAAAATTTGCTAAAGCGCGTCAAGGCTGTACTCAAAGTAAGTGCTTTTATTTTGCTTAGAAATCACTTCAAACAGAAATACATTACTTTACGGCCAGAGGTTCTGCATGGGGCGTAATGATGGATAATGACCAAGCCACTTTTATACATTAGGAAATGTAAAGCCCTGCAAACAGAGGTGATTTCGAGTTGTGTGAGTGACGTGATTTCTCTCCGGGTGAGCGGCGAGCCTGCAAGCGATAGTACCTGACATATTCGCCTATTTTGGTTGATTACTAGTGTGATTTCTGTTGCAGAAGCTTGAGTATCGTATTGGTTTTGATCCATAATTATAAACTTTGCCACTAAAATCGCTGTTAGCCAGGCGATAATTATTGCTGCAAGCAAATAGCAAGGAACTAAGACATCAATATTTTTTTATAGCGCGATATTTCCGATTTACGTCGATTTTCATCAACTACTTTAAGACCCGACTGGAGCGCTTGTCTACGCCCGGCGTTGCCTGTTAATTTTTTTAGTGCGTCAATTAGCTTTTGCTGTGGTAAAGAATTAGGATGATCAACTAAAAATGACAATTCGTGTAAAGCATATAGCAGATAGGCTATTTTTACCCCTTTAATGTTTTGAAAATGTTTTACTATCACCGGGATTGATCTCTTTCCCTCATCTGTTAAAAAATCTTCAAAATTCAATGCTAATTCCGGATTTGGCATTTGTGGGTTTGAATTTTGAATTGATAATAAAGGGGCCATTTTTGAAGCATATAATTCCAGGTCTTTGAAGCTATCTAAGTAGTATTTTTCATAATCAGTAACCGGAACATTTTTATGTTCCCTATACTTTTCATCCTTTAATAAGATACGGTTAATTTCTATCAGATCCATATGGGTTCCAGCAGGATCATTTTTTAGAGCTGCTTGAACAATTTCATTCTGGAAATCAATCTCCATTTGCATAACTATATCATTGACCCTTAAAAGCCTGATCTCCAATAAATCGCCAACGCAGTGGTTATAATGACAGATTCCGAGACTGGTATCGGAAAAGAAATCTGCAACCTCAAGAAAATAGTCATAATGATGACTCATGATCTCTGCGGTTTCAGGTTGATACATTCCAGAATGAAATAAAATCTTATAATGCGCAATCTTATTTCTTATACCCGTCAGGAAGGATAATTTACCCATAGAACATTTTGGGCAGCCGTAGACAGGAGGATTAACAATACTTTGGTATTCGCTTAGGTTCTGTTGATATAGCGTTTTCTGTTTATCAATATAAGCCCGGATATCTCCTTGCGTGAGGTCATCTTTCCCTAGTAATTCCAATATTTCTTTTCTAATATAAGGATTACCGTCTTTATCAAATTCCATTTATAGTTGATTCGCTTTTTCACTAAGGTAAAGATATTTTTTTGCACCATTTTGCGTACCTCCAATTACAGTTTAAATGCTATTCAATTGAAATCTTGATAAGGGCTTTTTTGTACATTTACAATTCTGAACCGGCCAATCTGATCATGCTAAAAAACAGCCACGTTACTAACTATTTAGATTATTACTGTACTTTATCCAACAGCCCTGAGTTTGCCGTTATGTTGCGAGGCAATTGGGGAAGCGGTAAATCTTGGTTCATAAAAAAATACATTGAAAGTCATTCGCCGGAAAATTTCTTGTACGTTAGTTTATATGGTGTTACCTCATATGCAGAGATAGAAGAATCCTTTTTTGCCCAGTTACATCCTTTTTTGGCTTCAAAAGGAATGAAATTTGCCGGTAAATTATTGAAAGGCGTGATCAAGACGACCATTAAAATCGATCTGGATACTGCAAAAAAAGACGAATTGACTATTGGTGGCGGTCTTCCCGACATTCGGTTGCCGGACTATCTAAGTAAACTTGACGGTAAAATACTTGTCTTTGACGATTTGGAACGTTGTTCTATTCCGATTTACCAAATTATGGGATATATCAATCAATTTGTAGAAACCAGTGGAATGAAAACCATCTTGGTTGCAAATGAAGATGAAATTGTAAAACTTGACGAGGAACAGGATAGTAAAGATAACGCCAGACGATACCTGACTATCAAGGAGAAGCTGGTCGGCAAAAGTTTCGAGATCGAAACGGACATGGAGGCGGCCCTGGATGATTTTATTGGATTGGTGCCGGATGAAGAATCCCGCGCTTATCTTAACACACATAAGTTCCTGATCGTAATATTATTTATCATGGCGGGTTATAAAAATCTTCGCCATTTGAAACAGGCTCTGTTGGATTTCGATCGGTTTTATGAATTACTTGATAACGAGGTTAAAAATTGCGAAGATCTGATGGATCATTTATTTAATTTATTTCTTCTCATCTCATTTGAAATAAAAAAAGGAGCCATTCATGAAGATGACTTGGAACAATTGTTTAGTTTTTCTCATTTGGTTCGTAAAGAAACGGATGGCAAATCAAAAACACAGGTTATTAGGGCAAAATATCCGATATTCAAAACCTTTGGCTTTCACCCACTTGAAGGCAGTACCTGGACTAGGTTATTCAAAGCTGGAACAGTAGATCGAAACGAACTCAATCAGGAGCTTAAGGCAACCAGCTACCTTTCAAAAGAGGAACAACCGGAGTGGAAACGATTGTATTTTTTTAAATCGCTAAAAGACGAAGAATTAAATCCCGTTTTTGACGTGGTTTATGCAGAATTTGCGGCGCTAAGTATCAACAACCCCTATTATATTATACAAATTACCGGCATCCTGCTTTTTCTAACATCCCATAAATTGATTGAGTTCGATCAGGACACGATTATTCAGCTTGGTAAGGGTAATTTAAACGCAATGAAAGCACGCGGCGAACTGGAGATACAAAACCCTGATGAATTTCCTGGGGATCACAGCCATAGTTTGGGTTATGCGGGCATAGAGCAAACTGAATTCAAAGCATTTTTAAAATATGCTGCTGATATGGTAAAGCAAAATGAGCTTGAAAAACAACCGATCAAGGCGGGTGAACTCATGTCTGCGCTAAAGACTTCGGTAAAAAGTTTTACGGATAAGCTAAAAGCTGACCGGCCCGCCAACTTGGATTATGTTCGATTTCCGGTGTTAAAGCATGTTGATGCAGTTGAATTTGTAGATCATTTTCTGACATTATCCAATTCAGATAAGATTGCCATTTCCGATGCGCTTGAAACAAGGTATAGTTATTCCTATTCACGCCAGCTTCAACCAGAAAAAGCTTGGCTACAGGAGGTATTGGAATTGTTGACAGCTAAAAAGGGTGCTTATCACGGAAAGATTAGCGGTTATGATCTCGAACACATCATTATCCCCGCAATTTCCAAAAGTATCTCTACCATTCCTGACACTCAATAAAAATGATACTAGTGTTAAGTTAAATATAATATGACGTATAAAAGCGTATATTTGTAAAACAAATTACAGATGGTACGTTATACGATAAAACTTACAAAAGAGGAGGTTGGAGAGTTATACTCGATAATCAACAAGGGCTCCCATAGTTCTCAAACATTCCGGACAGCCTATATACTATTGAATTGTGATGAAGGGGAATATGCGGAGAAAATAACAAATGAACAGATCAGCAAAGTCCTGAAAGTAGGGATGCGAACGATAGACCGGGTGAAGAAAAAGTTTATTGAAGAGGGTTTTGAAGGTGTTTTAGATCGTCGCCCCACCAGCCGTGTTTATGAAACAAAATCAGATGGCGATGTAGAAGCGAAGCTGGTTGCCTTGTGTTGCAGCGAGCCGCCTGAGGGGTTTGCTAAATGGTCATTAAGGCTACTCGCCGATAAAATGGTAGAGTTGGAATATGTAGAAAGTATTTCGCATGTAACAGTAAGAAGTGTGCTTAAAAAAACGAACTTAAGCCTTGGAAAGTAAAGGGCTGGGTAATACCACCGGAAAAAAGCAGCGAATTTGTAGCCAATATGGAACGCGTATTGGATGTATACAAAAAACCTTATGATGAGGAATTTCCGGTTGTATGTATGGATGAGTCGCCAAAACAATTGATAGAAGAAGGGCAGCCCTCTCAAGCCATGAAGCCTGGCCAGGAGGCAAGAGTAGATTACGAGTACATAAGGCATGGGGTAGTCAATATATTTATGGCCAACGAGCCTTTGAGGGGCAAGCGCTTTGTAGAAATTACGGCGTTTAAAACCAAAAAGGACTGGGCTTTATTCGTAAAAAGAATAGCAGATGAATGGTACCCGACAGCGAAAAAAATAACTTTAGTAATGGACAATTTTAAAACCCATTCGGCCTCTGCATTTTACGAGACATTTGAACCAGCCGAAGCCAAAAGGCTATGGGATAGGTTTGAGTTTGTTTATACGCCCAAGCATGGAAGCTGGCTCAATATGGCCGAGATAGAATTGCATGTATTGAATGGGCAATGCCTAAACAGGCATATTTCAACAATGCTGAAGATCAATGAAGAGGTAGCGGCATGGCAACACAACAGAAATAATAAGAACAGCAAAATTAACTGGCAGTTCGAAAATAAAGATGCGCGAATAAAACTGAAAAGACTTTATCCGTCATTACACGATTAACATAACACTAGCCAACTTTGACTAACGTACATGGGAAAACTATTTGATGAATTCGGCAACTTGTCTTTTCATAACGAAGCCGAGGTAAGCCAGAACTTTATTTTACCACTATTACAAACCTATTTGGGTTATGCCTTGCAGGAAATTCTACCAGAGCATTACTATGCTGCTAAGGATGTTTACTCCGGGGTGAAATTTAGTGAAGGTGGTTCTAAAAGTTTGAATCACCGGCCTGACTTTGTCATTTGTCTGGATGGTGACGCCATGAAACCCAAATTTATCATCGACAGCAAGGGGCCAAACGAAGGTATCGATGACCACTTGGGGCAGCTAAGATCTTACGCTATCAGCGTTGGGAAAAATTTCCTAATGATGACGAATGGAAAGGAGTTGAAAGTTTATGATGTCAACACACTTCTTTTCTATTCAGCAGATATATCGGATCTACAGATTAAGCTTAGTTATTTGGTAGAACTGTTGGGCAGAGATAATCAGGCCATGAAGTCTGACATCCATATATTAAAAGAATTTAATTACGAGTACGCCATCAGCGGTGCGGGGGTAAGTTTGGCAGACCAGGAATTACAGAGGAAAAAGGTCATACTGGCGGATTTTCAGCCTTATTTGCGAAAGGTGAGTACTGATTTTATGAATTGGCACTTACCAACGCAACATTTTCAGGCAATAAACAACCTGGAGGCGCGGAAGATCGATCCAAACTTGCTGCTTTCTTTTCATTCGCATACTTCTAAAGATGATCGCCTTCCCGATAAAAGTCCGCTCAAACTCCAACAAATAGAAAGTGATGATGCCGTTCGAATTAAGCTTATTGTCGGTGAAACCGGTAGTGGTAAAACCTCCTTACTCCGGTACCTAGCTTACAAAGCGGCTCAGTTTTGTATAGACTATCAGGAAACCAGAATCCCGATCTTTGTTTCATTACGGGAGATTGGTCACGGTTATAAACTAGAAGACCTGATTCTCGCGGGATTGAATCGTAACGGTTATAGCTGCACTTCTTTTTTTGACTTGCCGGATAAAAATGATTTTATATTCTATCTGGACGCTTTCGACGAAATAGGAGAGGATTTTCGGCCCGAAGTATTTACGGCGATACAAAATTTGAGTCACAAGTCATTCTGTTATATAAGTACAAGACCAAATGCTCTGCCAGCATTCCGGCCTTCAGCTACTTTCGACCTGCTTCCTATCTCGGAAACACAGATTAAAGAGATAGTTCGCCAGCATATTGATAGCCGTTATTATGAATTTCAACGACAGATTGATGATCATAATCTCCGTGCAGAGTCTGGTAACATTCTGCTTTTGCTCTTTTTGATCTCACTTTTTAAAGAATCGGGAACGCTTCCAGGAACAGTCAGTAAGATTATTGCCGCTATAGTGGCGCGTGTCAAAATCTGGCAGGACGGCAAAAATCTACAGCATCAAGCTGTTAAATGGGAGGTCCTTGAGTCGCTTCTTGCGAGTTTGGCTTTTGAACTTTTCCACTCTGGTGAAATAGCGCTCACTTTGGCTGGCACAGAACGACTGTTGTTAATTGCATTGCCCGAATTGGAAAAGCAACGTAAACTTCCGCCAGGTATGACTACCGCAGAAGTTCTCGATATAATCGCTAAGACAGGGTTACTTATTGTCAATCATGATCACCTTTATTTCTGGCACCGGCTGTTTCTTAATCACTTTGCAGCACTTGGCTTAAAAGCAAAGTACCTTCAGGATTCCAATACCATAAGCACCTTAATTGCCGATGAGCGTTGGAATGTTGTAATTGTCGGCTTGGCCGCCTTACTGCCATCGGTGACAGGAGTAGTTAGTCAGCTTGAAAACAATCTTTGGCTATCTGGCTATTGCCTTGTCGAAAACAATAATTGCGGTGACAACGAAGCCGGACGCATCATTGCCAAATTGATCCAACAGACAAATTCAAGTGTGCCCGATGTACGCCAAAAAGCAGCACGTTATCTGAGCGTTATTGATTTGGCACCTGCCCGGCAATTTTTTTTTGATGTATTTGCCGGAGATTATCCTGCTGATATAAAAATGATTGCGTTGAGCACCATCGGCAAAACCCGATCTTCGGAAGCGAGAGCAATTATCTACCAACAACTTGATTGGGAAGAAAGCTCATTTTTAATGGGGCCGTCAGCGCAGGCTCACGTCGCCCGAGGACTTTATTATTACGACGAAACTGAACATTTGCAGATTGTTTCGAACTGGAAAAAAACCATGAACTACCTAATGGACCAGGAATGTAAAAACATTTTTATTGAGTTATACAGCCAGAACAGGCTTACCCCGCAGTTGATCGCAGCGTTGAAAGATCTGTATATTGACGAATATAAAGCCAAAGGTCACGGCATGGAAAAACTCGGAGCACTTGCTAAAATATTGTCGCTGGTACCTGATGATGTTTTTGCTGCGAAAATTCTTGACTTGCCTTTTATTGATAAAGAACTCTCCAAAGTAGACAGCATATATGAATTATTGAAGGAGTACCGCTCTCAGGCAGTAATCGAATTAGTGATAGCTAAACTATTTGATTCGGGTGAAGAACATTACATCGTAGAAAAACTGGCAGAAATTATTGTCGATAGCGCCTATGACGTGCCGAAGGAGACTTTCTTTAAATTAATTACTCACTCGGATAGTAATATTGCCTCTCATGCTATTGGAGCGCTTAAAAGGTTTTCATATGCAGAGGTAAAGGAAGTTGTAGAGCAGCATTTATATGCGGAACAGCCACAATTGCAAAGCTGGGCTGTGCGCGTATTAGTTGATAACGGGGAAATTGTCCGATTGGTTAGGTCCCAGAAATTTCCTCATAAATTTTTTACCCCCGGTGCGCATACATTGCTCAAAGGTGTTCGGCGTTTTCACCTTACCGAAGCGTTACCGTTAATGGAAAGAGTGTTTGAGGCTTTAGCCGAAAATAAGCGTTACGAATCAGAAGTGACTTTAGCGATGGATCTTGCTGGCTCCTATTATTTTCTTGGTACAATTAAAAAGCATACCGAAATCGTTAGCTGGTTTTTCGATGGCATCAGCTTTCTTCAAAAATCGGATAACTTACATTTTCACCTAATGAGGCACCTGAAATATATCGAACCTGAGTTGGCGGTGGCTGTAGCGGATTGTTATTTCCGCACTTATTTTCCAGACGGCGACCCCATTCGCTTTAAAACGGGTGTGTTCCTTGACGCTATTGATGATTTAGGCCAGTACGCACTTGTCCCTCGGGTAAAACAAATCGCCGAGGCGCTACTTAGTGATGCAAAACAGGCTCGAACTCATGCAGGATATGAACTAGAACGGCCAATGCGTAGCTTGGTCAAGTTGGTAACTTCGGCGGACGAGGACTGGATATTGGAACGGTTGGACGATATGAATTATAATGACGGTTTTGAATTTCCGCAACTTCGGCGAGCCGCCGAATGTTTGGCTTTTGCGGGTACAACAAAAGCTCTCTCATACTTACGACAAATAGCCAAACAACACTCCGAAAACGAGATAATCTTAAATGTTTGCCAGAATGCTTACGAGCAAATCTGTAGCCGCGAAAAGATCTTATTTGCCAATGGTGACTTATTGCAAGTACGAAATACATAACTAAATCACCATATATTGCGATAGGTAAAACGTACTAAACTATATTTAATTTTTATTATCCATTATGGCAGCAACAGACATTCCCTATTATAGCTTAGTTTTCGCCCTAATTAGTCTTCTGTTCTCAGGAACGTTAGTTTGGATTCGTATAGTAGAATATAGACGGGATAAAAAGGGAGTCGCTGTTTCTTACGCAATTACGGGTGATCCCAATGGCCATGACAGCATTTATTTAACGAACCTTTCTGCCGTTCCGATCTTAGTGGATTATTGGGAATTAGTTTGGAGAAGAAAGAATTTTCTGTTTTTCAATAATGATCAGCCAATCAATCTACATGCGGACGAAGATTTGCATATGGCTCTACAGCCAAGAACAAGAACATCACTGAATTTCGCAGATGAATATTCATTTAACTGGCATCCCAAAAACAAAGGAAAAGTTAATCTTTTTATCAAATTGCACATTGCAGGTAAATCAAAACCCAAGTATTTATTTGTTTATCGCCCGTTCGCATAAACCTGCTAAACTCCGCCACTAATAGACTTTGGCAGAGTTTGCTCGTTGTTTATTATAACGTGCTAAATATCAAATATGTAGACTCTACTGTATCGAATGCAGAGTTCTCAATAAAACAGCAGTATAGGATTAGCAACGCTGATTATAGTCACATATGCGCGTGCTACATTGAAATGAAGAGTTTTTAGGATAGTCGTACCTCTATTAAATGAATAACTAATTTACCTACGAGTTCTAATTTAGGTATTATTTTTTACTTAATAAATACATATTAGGAAATCCACCACAGTAAGGTTAGATTTGATATTATTAGTCAACCTTATCTAATTAATTTATGCCTCCAACACCTAAAAAAGAAACGAGATTACTTATTTCAGCTAATCAGACAATATCCCTTGTTTCAGAAACAGCAACTGGAGGTGTTGAAACAACAACGATAATGGTTAATGACTCACCGTTTAAATTTGTCGAGGATGCCCCTACCACAACACCAGAAAAGGTTGCTTTCGCTAACGGATTAAAACGAAACGCATACTCTACATTTCTAAAGGCGCATTTTGAAAATTTAGTTGTATTAACCGGAGCGGGATCTTCTGTGGGATGGGGTGGTTTAACGATGAAAGAGCTTTGGGATAAGGTAGAGACCAAATTAACCACTGCTGTATTGGAAAAATTTTGCCAAGAGGTTAAGTTTATTGGTAACGTTGCCCTATCAACTCTCTCAGAATCCGAAAAAGACTTAGAAAAATTGTTGTCTAAAGCCAATACTGCGAAAAATTTTGTTGTGTCGACTTTTGATATAGCTGGTACAATAGAAATATGTGAAGCTGAAATTTTCACTAATTGCAAAATCGGATTGAAAGACGATTCACCTCACGAAACTTTCCTAAATAAAATCACAAATAGAAAATTAAAAGACCCCAGAGTAAAAATTTTCACATTGAATTACGATACGTTATTTGAGCAGGCCGCGATCAACGGTAATTTTACTGTTATTGATGGTTTTTCGTTCTCTTCTCCAAGAACATTGAGCGGGAGGAATTTCGATTATGATATTGTCTATCGTGAAAAAAGCAGAATTAAAGAAGAAGAAAGCTTTGTTCCAAAAGTTTTTCATTTATACAAACCCCATGGCTCTGTTAATTGGGAGTTAAATGGGAAAGATCAGATTGTGATTAACGAGCATACTACGAAAGCTTTGATGATTTATCCAAAAGACAGCAAGTATGAAAACTCGTATGATCAGCCATTTTTTGAAATGATGTCGCGATTCCAACAAAACTTACGCAAGGATAATGTTTTATTGATTTAAGTAGGATTTAGCTTCAACGATAAACATATAGTAACTGCTATAAAAGAAGCTGTTAGTCAAAATCCAAGTTTTAGGTTACTTGTAATAATTAGAACTATTAGGGATACTGATGCTATGAAATGGTTTATTGACAAAGCAACAAAGCAATATAATGTTACCATTGTTGCTGAAGAATTTTTAGACTTTGCTCAACATTACCCCGCTTCTAAAGTTTATTCAGATAACCAATTTATAGTTCCTACAACGAATGGAGTACAATAAACCTTTTGATCATAACTATTTTATTGGTTATATAAGCCAAGTGTTCCCGGACTTTGTACGGGTACATTTCCCATCATCGGTGCTATTGAATAAATTTATCTTTTCGGGAGAAGAATTTAATGCGGGGTTGGTTGGTAACTATATTACAATAGAGGGTGAAAATCATGGTTTTTTAGGTAAAATATTGGAATTATCACTCCCGGAAAAAGAACGGTTGGTATTAAATGAAAATGATTTTCAACGAAAGGATTTTCATCCTGTTGGGAAAATCGAGATACTATTATCTTTTGATTATTTTAATATTGAAAAAGTTAGCAAGGGATTAAGTTGCTATCCTAATATCGGTTCCAAAGTATTTGTATGCGCTTCTGATTTTATTCAAAAGTATTTTAAGGGCTTTGGTTTGAAAGAAGAGAGCCGAGCTACAGCGCCTTTGTTTGACTTCGGAAAGTTAACATCTGATAATAAAACAACGATCGAAGTGGCGCAACAGGCCTTATTCGGCAGACATTGTGCAATTGTTGGAACTACAGGAGGTGGAAAAAGTTGGACAGTTAGTAAATGCCTCGAAGAAACTATCAGGAATAATGGCAAAGCAATCATTATCGATGCAACCGGGGAGTATTCATCTTTCGATGGAAAACCTAAAGTCTCAGCCGCAACTATTTTAGGAGACAATTGTTTTTTTCATTATTCTAATTTAAGTGTCGAGGATATTTTTGTCCTTTTAAAGCCTGCTGGTCAAGTTCAAGCACCCAAACTATTGGATGCTATTAAATCTTTAAAAATTCTAAATATTTTAGATAAAAACGTTGACAATGATAACATCAAAAAGCTTGCAGATGGTTCATTCAGTATTAAAATTAACGATACCAATTACGAAGATATAAAGGTTAACAATGGAACAATAAAAAAGTCGGGAGAAAAAAAAAGACCATATAATAGAATCTATAGTAAATTTATTAACGAGATTGAGAGCGAAAAAGCAGACTTTAACATTCTGGCGCTATCCGACCAAATAACCGCTGAATGTGTATGGGATAATGAAGGATTACAATGGGGGAATAGACAGGATACGCACTTAAACAATTGTATAAGTCTTATTCTAAGGTCTAATAGTCTACTGCACAATCAAAATTATGATAAGATTTTCGGGTTAAATAAACCAAAATCGGACCCAAACGAGCTGATTACTCAGGTTAATAGTTTTTTGACAAATAATGACTGTTTACTAAGAGTAAGCTTTGAATCAGTTGGGTTTGATTTTCAAATCAGGGAAATCTTAGCCAACGCCATCGGCAAGTATTTGTTATTAGTTTCCAGGACAGGGAAATTCAAACCGAAACCCTTAGTGCTATTTATCGACGAAGCTCATCAATATTTGAACAAACATGTTAAAGATGAATATTTTGAACAAACGCGTCTAAATTCCTTTGATCAAATTGCAAAGGAGTGCAGAAAGTACGGCTTGTTTTTATGTTTAGCTACCCAGATGCCCCGGGATATTCCTCCTGGAACTTTAAGTCAAATGGGAACTTTTATCGTACACCGCCTAATTAATCCTTACGATAAGGAGGCTATAGAAAATGCCTGCTCATCCGCTAACAGAAATTCGCTTTCTTTTCTCCCTATTCTTGGCGAGGGTGAAGCAATTCTTATGGGTGTTGATTTTCCTATGCCAGTAATACTAAAAGTTAATAAGCCTACAATCGAGCCAAATTCAAAAACGCCACAATTTTAGTACAGATACATAATGAGCATAACGAACATCAGACAGTTAGTAGTTGAGTTAGAAAAATTATTGGGCGACAGATATATTGTTGGATATGTGAACAACACTGTTCAATTTTTGATAAAGGAAGATGAAGACAGAGAACATAAGCGAAAGGAGTTTTTTGCATTGATCCAAGGCCTACGCCCGGAAATCAATCAGTTTTTTTTCGACGTCTTATATGAACAGGAGAGCGAAACCGGGATTACCTACAAAGTGGAGATTATGAATGATTTGATAAAACACTTCGGAGAGTTCGCAAGGGTGAGCGAAGTGCAGAATCAGATCATGATCGACGTAAGAGGCGGTGGCACAAAAGCTACATTGCTCGATGCTGCAAAAGCTATAGGAAAATATATTATTACCAATGTTTTAGCAGGCTACAATCCTCGTTATTCGGATCTTACATTCAGAATACGATATTTGACGGGCGCGATTCCTCTAATCTTAACAAAAGAAAATACCATCGTTTTTGACGGCTTGAGGTTTTTGGATACTACTGAATATAGGATTATTGAAGAACTGGCGGCTAATTCGGCAAATGAAATTATTACACTAATGCCACTTAAAAACGTCAGCATGGATACATATATTTTTGCCTTGGAAAATTTGCATGACAGTAGGGTCATTGAAATCGAGAATTTCCACCCCGAAACGATGGTAGACGGGCATGGCGGTGCGCATAATTATCCTGTTTCCTTTCAGGTTAAGTTGATTGAACAGGCTTACAGGAAGTTTTTGTAGCGTAAACCATCTTAGATCAGATATTGTCTTCTTTTAATATTCCGAAATATCCAATGCGCTGATCAGTTTTTAAGGAAAGTTTTCCTTGCTGTATAAGGCGAAAGGCTTCCTCTATCTCTGTTACACAATGATTAATTTCATTAAAGATTTCAATGGACGAGAATCGAAGAATATGAAAGCCCCGTTGCTGAAGGTAGCGATCTCTAACGCGGTCACGTATATAGGTCCCAGGTCTTGCATGAAATTGTAAACCATCACATTCGATGGCGAGAGATAACCCATTGTTCGTTTTGATTACAAAATCGATCTTATAACGATGTTCTGCACTATATGCTTGATATTGCGGAATGTGAAGTAAGCCTGCTGATTTTAATCCATCCGCCATTTTCTCTTCAATTGGTGTTGATGGCCTAATATCCAGCCATGATAGATTATGCTTACGTTTAATCAGTTTGTCAAGATTACCTTTGGTATAGGCTAACATCTGTTGGCCCTTACAATAAGGATAAAGTGCATCGATTAAATCCGCCGTACAATCATCTTGATTTGTTTTCACCTGTGGACAGATTTCGTTACTCCCTATAGTGATAAATTTAACAGGGCAATGGTGGCTCATCGTATATGATATTGCATCTGCGGCTATGGCCAAAGGAATATCGTCTAAGCCAACATCATATTGATCTATGTATTTAGCAATGTTATCGAGCAGGCGACTCACGGGTAAATTCATATAACAAAACCGTTTGAACCAGCTCCTAACCACAAAAGACAGATTGATAAACGTAATGTGATTACCCGGTGCATTCCGGAACATAAAATCATGAAACAGGACTTCTCTGTTTATTCGATAGTGGTGTGAGGCCTCTTCTTCCTTCGGTGTGCCGTGCCGGTTATGGTAATCGGCAATCCAGTTAGCGTTACTACCCCATTCTTTCCAACTCATTGGAAAATCCCCCCATCCTTTCGCATTATGTCGCCCGGATTTGTTCGCCCAATTATCTACCGTCTCTCGTAAAAGACCTTTTGCACCCTGCACAAGAAAATTTCCACTTTTATACGCAATTAGGTGTACAATTTGTTGTCCACGTGAAATACTGGTTTGAACCCCGCCCTGGACATCTTTTTGCTGGATAACTTTCGCATCGATGGCGATACAAAATAATTTAAATGAATCAAGTGTCTCGTTTAGCACATTCATCTCAATTTAGATCAGACCATCACTGATAAGCTCTTTAACGATCAACCTTACGTCGACGATATTAAGTCGATCTACAAGAGCCAGTTTATTTCCTAAGCCATTCAACGAAGTTCCCATAACAACACCTTTTTCCCTATCACCTGAAATCCAAAACCTATCATGATAATCATAACTCAACTGGTGTATTATATTCAAAGATGGGTTTAGCTTTTTTAAAGAAAACTCTATCGCGGCTTTCAACGTTGCATCAATAGAGTAATTGGTAATGAAAATCAATTGGGTTATTTGTAGCAAATATTTAGCTAATACTTGAATAACAATGGTTACATAATCAGGGTTTTTTGATTTGGCAAAGAAATAAGGATCAACAATGATCAACTCGTCCTTAATGCCAATCTTATCTAAATAGCGTTGTAACAGAGGAATGATCTTGTTAGCCGGTGTATCCTTAGCAACCACATCCTCTAATAGCAAGTCTGCTGAGATCAAACTCGAAAATCCATTATTCAGCAAGTGCTCTACAATTTCATCTTTAAAAGAATAAACAACACTTGAAACCTGACTCACATCGTAATTACTGAGGTCAACACCTTCTTTATTCGATAGATTAACTACCAAATCAATATAATTAGAGTTGTCTTTTAAAGGCTTTAAAATCCAGACAATATTGTTCATGTAATTATATCTATCAAAGTGTGAAGATAATAAGTAATTACTAAAATCGATGCCATGTAGCAAGGTGAAAAGAAAATAGCGATTTTAGTTGATTTTTATCGATATCGGGCAAGGTCATGCAGAAAGGTAGCTAAACGAAGCATTAAAGTACGTGGAGAATACACATTCGCGGCTGAACAAAATGATACAGCTAAAATATATTTTTCAGGAAAATTACGTTGTTTTTTGGGATGAAAAAACTCTGTCAAAACTCTGCCAAAGCCGTATTTTCCACCTGAAATTTTCGCCTTTTGCGTAAACTTTTTTTCAAAAAACAACCGTGGAGAATACATTTTTCTTCACGGAAAAAAATGAAAACAGGAAATTCATATAATTTTTACGGTGGAGAATATGTTTTTCTTCACGTCAAAAACAATGCGTTTCCAAAGCGTAGAGCAATAATTGTCTACGGAAAATGGAGAATGTTTCTTTCTCAACGAAATTGAAAAAATCGTCGTTTTTTTGCGCAAAAAGTTAGCTTTTTCGTAAATTTGGGTAGGTAAAAACTCTGTCAAAAGAGTGACAAAAAACACTAAAAACTGCAAAATGAAAAATCAAAAACCGCTCTCAGAGCATCAAAAACGCAGTTTGAGTAATGCAATAACGGCGCTCTCCTCTCCGATATCTTCCATGTGACTTTTTAAGTAATTGATTATCAAACACTTAAAAAGTAAAATCGGTAATTTTTGGTAAAGTCTGCCAGTAAATGTTTCGCTTTCCATATGCATTTGAATATCAATAAGTTACAATTGCAAGAATGAGAATTTGTATTCTCCACTTTATTTATGGTCGATGAATATGCAAGGTATTTTAATTACTACATTTCTTAACTGCTATAAATAGATCTTCTAATTTGCACCAACAACCCTTCTGCTATTTGAATATTAGGTTTATCAGGCAAAGCAGATTTTTCATAAGCGCCCCTGACTTCTTCCATCTTTTCTTCCACCATTCGCATCAGTGCATCAAACTCAAACTCGCCATTGCGGATCTTGAGCAGAAAGTCGCGATCATCACGCTTAACGATCACTTTTTGGTATAGCGCAATTTCTTCGGCCATGTTTAAGAGCCGGAAAGTATGCATCATATTTTTAGCATCGTAGCTTTTGCCATGTGATAATGTGCTTTGATAGCGTTGCTCATTGCGCTTTGTTTCCCATTCCTGGTATTCCTTGTATTCCCGGCAGTAAATGGAATAGCTATCCTTGTTAAAGTTTATGACAGCGACGTTTTCTACACCTTTAGGCACAGAGCTTAACTGTACGTCATCGGCATCGGCACCCGATATGATTCCTTTGAATCGTCCTTCGGTTAATTGCTTTTGATGGTATAGTAAGTACACATTCCTGAAATGGTCGAGATTAACTAAGCCGCATTCTTCTTGTGTGAAGCTATGTTCTATTAGCCATTCCTTTAATGGGATACTGCCATTATTATGGATTACAAAGCAGAAATCTAATACCGATTTACGTTCGGTATCTAATGGCTTGTTGATCTTCTTATTTAGTCCCCTTGCTTTTTTGATTTGTGTTTGGGCATATCCGGCAAAGGTATCCAGGCAAAGTTTCGACAAGAAATCCTCCGGCTTTATCAGATCCATTAATGGATGGCGAAATAATACATGCTCTTTTGGCGTGCTTAATAACTCCAATATATTGGGATTATTCTTCGCCAATAACTCCAGGAAACGACCTATCTCAAAGTAAACTTCATCGTTAGATGCATTAGCAATCTGATCTTGCCGCTCAAATCCATATAGCTGTTTTTGAGGCATGATGAAGATTCCTTTTTTGTCCACGTCAGAGCCAGCCACATTCAGGTTGTAAGCTGTGCTGCCGCTGATACAATCCAATAGTATAAGTTCTTTTTGTTGCTTTAGCTGTTCGTAGGTCATGGCTGTATGTATTTTCTAAACACTTCATTCAGTTCATCTGCGTCTTTCTTCTCCGATTGCAGCAGAGGCAATTGTTCCCTGCAATAATTCAGTGTATCAGCTAACCACTCGTTAAGCAAAGCAACGGGTTTGATAAAAGCCTTTTCATCCGCGTCTTTCTTTTGTTCAAGCAAATGATCGATGCTTTTTTGAATTTTATCATTGCTTATTAATACCCTCAGTTTATCAAATTCCATTGGCGGTACAGATTGTTTCTCAACTATCCATTGGCAAGCTAAAGTAGGGCGCAGTGCATAAAAGTAGCGCTTCAGCTTGACAAGTTCACTTTGCAGATCATCTCTAAGCGTATTGTTCGCCATTGATAAATAGTGATTACCACCCGAGCGCAAGGAAAAATAAGCTGGCATTAAACTGCGCATTTCATCAGCGAAAGTATTATCCTGACGATATACGATAGGTGATTGCAGCCATTCGTACAAAGGGCCATTTGATTTGAGGAATAGCTTCAAAGCCTTCTTTAGATCCCAACCGCCGATATCCAATACTTCGTCAACCGGGAGGCCAACCACATCCGGCATTTCTGCAATACTCAGATAGTGGTTGACATTCCGGGCGTAAATAAAGCGAACATCAAAGTCACTATCGGGCGAGGCAAAGCCCCAGGCCCGGCTACCCGATTCGCACGCATACAGGATTTTTATATTTTCCGATTGCTCCAGTTCAGTTAACTTTTGCAGGATGATGTCTTTCATGTTAGCAATAATTATTCATTTACAATCTTGGGTCTACAGGTTCACTTTCCATAGCCAGCACTCCAAATACACATTGGTGTACGCGTCTTAACGGTTCTTTATCTGTAAAACGCTGCAACCCTTCTATGCCCAAAGCAAACTCGCGCATGGCTAATCCTCTTTTGGCATTTAATCCGCGCGACTTTAGGCGGATGATGTTTTCAGCGGCGGTATATTCCGGACCATAGATGATCCGCAAATATTCTTTTCCCCTGATCTTGATAGCTGGTTGTATCAATCCTTTACCGTCTCTTTCAATAAAGTTGTAAGGTTTAACCACCATACCTTCACCGCCTTTCCCCGTTAAAGATAACCACCACTCCGTAGCATAGTTAATGCTGGTTTCATCATTCAGTTCCACGACTTTATAAGGTGTAGCCAACAATATAACCGGATCGGCCTCACAAATCTTTTTTATTTGTTCCATATGCCATTCGTGATTCTCACTTGTCCAAAGTTTTCCTTCGGATGCTAAGATGTGGAATGGCGCCAGTTTATAATCGTCAAGGCTGTTTACCGGCCAGCAATACTGCTGATAAGCTTTAGTGAATTGCTTAGCTTCATTTTGCCTTTCGCTATATTCCGCTAACAATGCTCCTCCGTTTGCATCCCTTTTAGTTAATTGTTTCAGCGCATCCATCACATCGTCCAAGGCATGCGTTGCCGCGCTGCCTACAGCTGCATATTGCGTTTGTAGTAAAGCTTGCGCTTTAGCACTCCAAGGCATTAACTCAGTATCCAAACAAACCCAGTCGGTATCGAATGCTTCATAGAATCCCGAATTGACCAAAGCTTCATTCAATCGTGCCAACAAGGCCTGCTCGGTTGCTTTGTCATTGAAGAAGGCGCGACCTGTACGGGTATAAACCGTACCTATCCCTTCTCCTGTAATTCCAAATGCTTTGCTGATCGCTTCTTCATTCTTACCCACGATAACCACCGCCCTTGAACCCATATGCTTCTCCTGGCAAACCACTTTACTAATCCCGGCTGCTTTGTAATAATCAAAAGCTTCGGTTGGGAATTCAAGGTAGTCATCCAGTATGCTGGTCTTCGACGGACTCATTGTAGGCGGCAAATAGATCAGCCATTTTGGATTGATCGCAAAGCGGCTCATGACTTCTAAAGCCGCAATGGCGTTTTCTTCCCTTATGGTGATGTTGTTACCCAAGCGCGTTTCTACAATTTGCTTCCCTGTAAATTCAGCGATATCCAACACGGTATCATTTTCCTGTTGCATGGTTAAGCTTGTTTTGTCGGCTTTACCATGATTTAAAGGCTTTACCGGCTCGCAGTAAACCTGGGCGGCCTTTACGGCTACCAACTCCCGTTCAGGATAGCGCAAAGCGGTTAATGACCCGCCAAATACACAGCCGGTGTCAATATCAATGGTGTTGTTTAGCCATTGTGCTTCCGGAACGGGCGTATGCCCGTAAACAACCATTGCTCTGCCTTTATACTCGGCCGCCCAGTTCAACCTGACCGGTAAGCCAAATTCATCAATCTCGCCAGTAGTTTCTCCGTACAGGCAAAATTCACGTACCGCACCTGAACCACGACCCTGCATGCTTTCTTTTAAACCTGCATGCGCAACTACCAATTTACCGCCATCAAATACATAATGGCTGATAAGCCCATCTAAAAACTTCCTGGCCTGTTCCCTGAATTCCTGAGTTTCCAGACTTAACTGATCGATCGATTCCTGTAACCCGTGTTTGGCCTGGACGTTTTTACCGCTTAACCAGCGCATGAGTTTAATGTCATGGTTATCAGGCACACAGTAAGCGTTACCGGTCGATGTCATGCTCATGACCAACTTTAATACATCAGGCGTTTTAGGCCCGCGATCAACTAAGTCACCTGCAAAAACAGCCTTTCTGCCCTCAGGATGAACCCATGTTTCACCATTGTTAGTGTAATTCAAGTCTGTCAAAAGCTGTATTAACTCGTCATAGCAGCCGTGTATATCACCTATGATGTCTAATGGCCCTGTTTCTTCCTTTTTATTGTTATATAAAGGATCGCGCACAATACCGCTTATCGCATCAACTTCTTCAGGTGATCGCAATTCGAAGATATGGCGAAAGCCTTCGTACTTTAACTTTTTAAAGCTTCGTTTCAATTGCGAGATATGCTGCGGTATCACATGCGCGCCGAAGTTTCTGTCGGGGCGTAAGCCATTACGCTGCGCGCAAACTTTTTCCGGCATATTCAAGATGATAGCTACCGGCAGACAATGATATTCCCTGGCCAGCTTTATCCAGTCTTTACGCGCCTCTTCCTGAACATTGGTGGCATCTATTACCGTAACCAACCCGTTCTTTAAGCGCAGGCCGGTGATGTACCTGGCCAAAGCAAATGCGTCGGCAGAGGCAGCCTGGTTGTTTTCGTCGTCACTCACCAGGCCACGGCAGGCATCAGAAGATACAATCTCCGTTGGCTTAAAATGCTTTTTAGCAAACGAAGATTTTCCTGAGCCGGTAGCGCCTATCAGGACCACCAATGCTAATTCGGGTATTTGTATGGTTTTATTTGTTGACATTTCTTTTCTTCTTAATGGTGATTATACCAATTGTTCTGCTATTTCATCACGGCGGCTAAATACCGCCATCTGGCTTAATGCCCCAACTTCAGCATCCACCTCTCCAACCGGTTTAAAGATCACGTTGTAACTATATTTTACAGCCAAATCAGTACCCCAGCTTTCAAATTCTTTCCTCGTCCACTCAAAGCGGTGGTCGCTATGGCGCATTTTACCTTCTTGGTGATCTGCAAAACGCACATTGTATTCTGCGTTTGGTGTCGTAATAACTACAACGCCCGGTTTTGCAAATTCGAATACCGATCTTTCGAGCGCAGCCAGTCTCGGTTCATCCAGGTGTTCTATCACTTCTACCAATGCAGCGCCATCAAAGCCTTCCAGTCTTTTGTCCCTGTAAGTTAATGAGCCTTGAATCAGCCGTACTCTTTGCAGTTGCCTTTCCGGCATCCGTTCCAGTTTCAGTCTTTCCTTTGCGATCTCCAACGAGCGATAGCTCACATCCATGCCCAAAACAAATTCAAATTGCTTTTCGGCCAATAAAAGCTTGATGAGTTTACCTTCGCCGCAACCCAAATCCGCTACCCGTTTAGCGCCAGCCAACAATAACTCCTCTTTAGCGGCATGTAAGCGTAATTCGTGTATGCGTAATTGCGGCTCTTCAATATCGGTCATTCCTTCTATCGTTATTTCATTTTCTACCGCTTCCTTGATCTCATCCTTGCTCAACAATCCACCTAATGCCTGATTAGTCAGCAATCGCTGATTTTTCAGGTACCTGCGAACGACCATTTCTTTGGCCGGATGGGTTTCCAACCAATCCTTACCTTTCTCCAGTAGCTTTTCGACTTCCTCCTGGTTTACCCAATAATGCTTGTCGTTGTCACAGACGGGTATCAATACATATAAGTGCGAAAGCAGTTGCTGTAGAGTCAGTTTGTTGCTTAGCTCTACAGTAAAATATCGGCTGTAACCCCATTCCGGGAAAGTGGGATCAAGGGTATGTTGCACGGCATTAACTTGGTAGCCTAATGGCTCAAATAAGGCTCTCAACACAAGCTCGCCACCCTTTACCGGCAATACTGATAGCTTAACTGTAAATGGCATGGCTACATCTACCAACTCCGGCTTATCCTTGCATCTGCCGTTAAGAGCAGAGGAATAAGCTTTGGCAATGGCAGCGCTCATAAATGAACTTGACACATAAGGCCGGTCATTCACATATTGTTCCAGGGCAAAGTCATTGCCTTTAGGCCCGGCACTCCTTACCAATCCCACCGGGTCGATGTCCAGTAGTAAAGCGGCTGTGCATTTTTCATCACTTACTTCCGGATAAAAGATATGAGCCTTTCCTGCCGATAGATCAACAGATTGTATTTTACCCGGATGCTTGTGCAATAAGTAGCTCAGATCATCTGCTGGGAAATGCGTGGTGGATATGGTTAGTAACATCAGTTTAAGATTGAACGGTTAAGATAATTATTCTCCTCAATGCGGCGTGCATTACCTTCTTTATTAGCAATGCACGCTTTCAACACTACAAAGGTGAATACTAAGTGCGCAGTCTTTTTGCGCAGTAAAAAATAATTAGCATATTTATTAAAATATTTTTCGATGCCTGTTAACCGCAACGCCCTTGTCCGATATCGCACTATTGATAACTGTCTACAGAACCGCTATAAGAAATGGACGCTGGACGATCTTATAGATGCATGTTCTGATGCTTTATATCAGTTTGAAGGCATTGATAAGGGTGTGAGCCGCAGATCGGTACAGGCAGATATTGAAATGATGCGTAGTAATAAGCTGGGTTACGAGGCACCTATCATTGTTGTTGACCGGAAATATTACACCTATGCTGAAAAAAACTATAGTATCACCAACAGCCCGATCAGCCAGCAGGACATGCAGGTTTTAAGTGAGGTATCCAGTTTGCTGAAGCAGTTTAAAGGCTTTAACCATTTTACCGATTTGAACGAAATGGTGAGCAAACTTGAAGATAAGATCTATTCGCAAAAAACGCACAGCCCGCCGGTGATGATTTTGAAAAGAATGATAACCTGAAAGGATTGGAATATATTGAAGGCATCCGTAAGGCGATTGTGGCTAAGAAAACACTTTGCTTAACGTATCAGTCTTTCAAAGCGCGGGAAGCCAGTACTTTTTGCTTTAGCGCTTATTTGTTAAAAGAATACAGAAATCGCTGGTTTGTTTTGGGAATACCGCATAAAAATAGAGGTCATCTGTTAAACCTTGCGCTTGACAGGATACAATCCATAGAAGAGCATGATGAGAAATATCGGGAGAATAGAATTATAGACTTGACTACTTATTACAATGATGTGATCGGCGTTACCAAATCTCCCGGTCAGCGTGATTGCGAGGTGGTATTCTGGATCGATAATGCTAACGCGCCTTATGTAATCACCAAGCCGCTTCATCATACGCAAAAGCTGTTAGGTGACGAAAACGAGGGTAAGGTTTTTAGTATCAAAGTGATTCTTAATTTTGAGCTGGAGCGGGAACTATTGGGATTCGGTTCAAAAATAAGAGTCTTGCGTCCAAGGATATTGGTGAAACAAATTAAGGCGCAGCTACAAAAAACACTTAGTAGCTATGAAATAGTAGAAAAGCAACATTCACTAGAGCACGAATTGCCAAACGAGGATTGAGGATTTTTCAAGTATCGATCTTTAAGCTAATATAATTTTTCTTCCAATAGATCCTTCCAAATAATGAAGCCTTTGTCGTCGGAATAATCATGAACGACCCTGCTAAAATGTTCAGGATTAGTTTCAAGATATAGCTGCCGCCCTTTTGTTCGTATCTGTCCAAGCAGTGCATCTATCCGCTTTAAATTCCTTTCAAGTTCGTAGGCAGACTTTTCGATATGCCATATATAGGTTGCTTCTTCGGTATCTAATGTTTCCCAAACCAAATGATATTGATTATTGCCAGAGAGCAAGAACACAAATGAAAAAGGCTCTAATACAAAGCGGAGCTTTAATATAGATCGTTCATGTTTTTGGGAAAGGTAACGGAGATGACGATGATGCTTATACTGCTTGAGAGTCAGTATGTTTTCCAATAGATCATCCTCATTTGTATAAATCAATTGTTCACTACCGCCTTGCACTTGCCCGGCATCCAATAGATTTTCTTCACCAGCAGGAATGCCTTTAATGATCTCTTTACTCAAGAACCGGAACTTTACACTTTCAATAACCTCGCGGTTTATCTTATCAAGATCAATTGAGGTTGCTGATTTAAACACCAGCCTATTATGTTGAAAAGTGGCCCGGATATTTATCAATACAGTTGTGCTTTTTAGAAACCTGATAAAGTAGGGTTTAAGTACGGTAAACTCGGGCCTGATATTTAGGTTCTCTATTTCAAATTCAACTTCTTTATTATTAAAAGCGGCTAAGGGGCGTTTAAAAGCAATACTACCAAATCTAAATTCCAAATTCTCAATGGGCACCTCAATTTTCTCATTGATTTGACCGCTTACTACTTCGCTTTCATCTAACAAGCTCGTTAGTCCATTTTGATCGAGCTTTTTATAATACTGGTTTCTTTTCTGAAAGAGTCTTTCCAGATAGCTAATCTTGTGGTCACGGTAATCGTAAATGACAGGTAATACTTCTGATCGTTGTACCCTGCCGATATATTGAATCAGCTTACCCTCAAAAGCAAATGGGTAAACTAAGAACAGGCACTCTATATTCTGGATGTCGGTTCCTTCGCCAAAATACTGGCCTGTTGTAATCAGCACCTGTAAGTCACCTTTATTTATAGCTGCCCATTTAGACTTTTTAGATAAGTCAGAATCTTCGCCACTTAATGCTATGGTATCGTAATTTTGTTTTAAATATTGTTGCAGAGAAGTGATATGCTCTTTCCGTTCTGTGATGATAACAGCTTTTCTACCGGTATTTAATTTTGATACCACATCATTTAAAATGAGTTGATTTCTTGCCGAATCATGGATCAAGATCTTAAATAGTGTTTCGAACTTGTCTGTTTTGGTATTAAAGGGAACAAACAGATCGGTATCCCTAATGATAATCTGCGTACCAGTTTGATTTTGCACATCCGGTGCTTTAACCTCATGGATGATTTCTCCCAAATGAATAAATATTAACTTGCCATCATTATACTTTCTAAATGGTGTAGCGGTGAGCCCGTACATATAGTAGCTACTCAGTTTCCCAATAACACGCTGATAAGTTTCAGCCGGAACATGGTGGCACTCATCAATGATGATGGTACCAAACGCATTCATCAACTCTACATTTTCAGCTGTTGCCAGTGCTTTTTCCATACTTTGGATCATGGCAACAGTAATGTGTTTACCGGGCTTGTTCTTTCCTTGACCAATACGTCCAATATCCTTTTTAGGAATCCCCAGGAAGGATTCTATGCGTTCTATCCATTGGTCTGCCAGTTGCTTGCGATGAACTAAAATGAGTGCCGGTTGCTGCTTGTCTTTTATAATAGCCAAACTCAATACTGTTTTACCAGAACCAGGCGGAGCGACAATAACTCCAAAATCTTTTTTAGTAGCTGCCTGCTGCGCGGGTAATTGATACTCCCTTAATGAAATAGTGCCTTTAAAACTGATTAACTCTGCTTTCTTTCTTTGATCTTCGAGTACATATTCAATTTGCAGCTCTTTACAAAACCGTAATAACCTACCAATAAATCCACGGGGGATTGAAATAGAATCCGGTGTTTCATTCAATAGTTTAAAGTAGCGTTTTACGCCAAAAGTGTTTTTATTGATATTCTTTTTTACCTGGTATTCATTGTTGGGAAAGTTTAGTTCCTCTTTCAAAAAGCCAACAACCGAAGCAGGTAATCCTATGCGGCTAATATGAATTTCATTGTTTAATAATATGGCTAACTTACCAGCTATAGGCTGATCTTTTTGAAATAGCCCTGTTGAAAGTTCGTCGTGGGCAGTTTGTTCTTTGTAAATGTAATTGAGTTGGCTTATCTGAATCCTTTTGATTGTTTTTAAAAAAGACCACTGGTCATCAAAGGGCTGTAAGGTTTCAGGATCAACGAAACAGCTATTGCCATCGTTTAGGCTCGTTTTGTTTAAGGGTAAAGCAATAAGGTTTCCTAAGCCTTTCTTTGAATGGTAGTCCTGATTGGGAAAAAGCCGGTCAAAGCTTGAGTTTTTATCGAAAACAGAAATCAAGCCTGCTTTCTGTAGCAGGGCCATCATTATCTTTCTGCTCCGAAATGCTTCATAGGGCTCTTCAAAAAATATCCATACGTGGCCACCTTTGCCGGAACGTGAGCGCTCTAAGTAAGTAGGTATATCATGTTCCTCACAGATTTTGATAAATGCCCTGCATTCTTTAATCCAGTCCGCTTCATCAAAATCAGCCGCAATGAACCAGGATGTATTATCTTGTAATAATGGGTAGAGGCCTACAACTTGCTCACCTTTTAAATGCTTAATTAAATGATCGTCTGTTAACGTTTGATATGATTTATCGGTAAAGGTTTGAAAAGTACCGCCTTTCATTTGATGCAGTCGATATCGGTGAGGATCAAAACTATAAGCAGGCATATAGCTGCTTTTACCACTTTTCTCCCATCTTAAAGCAAACACATCTTCCCTGCCTTTGAATAAGGACTTGTATAGATTTAATCGGTCATCTTTCATTTAACATAGAAATTTAGCCTCGTCCAAATTTAGGAAACAAATTATTCCCGTTCTAATTGATTTGAGTAACCACGGTTTTAGTTAGGATTTCATCTTTTTTAATACATCCTCTATTTTTGTAGTTTTGCGAGTGAACCATAATTCTTTATACAATGCTTATTAATCAATCTGTCATAGCTGATATTCAAGCCATTATTCATGATGCTAAAGACAAGGCGATCAGGTTGGTTGACCATGAGCGTACATTAATGTACTGGCAAATAGGGCAACGCATTTTCGAAGAAGAACAACAAGGGAAAGACCGGGCGGATTATGGTAATTATCTCACTAAATTTATTGCTGATCAATTAGAACCCGAATACGGTAGCGGATTCTCGAAGCGGCAGATAGAATTATTCCGCCAATTTTATCGCACATTCCCAATTGCGAATACACTGTATTCGCAATTGGGTTGGAGCCAGTATAAAGTTATCATCAGGCTTGACAGCCAAGATAAACGTGATTTTTATATAGCTGAAACTATTAAGAATAACTGGACCGTACGCCAATTAGAACGTCAAATCCATAGCAGTTTATGGGAAAGGTTATTAATGAGCAACGACAAAAATAGCGTATTGGCTGTGGCCCGAAACGAAAAGCAACCGTCTGATGCTAAAGAGATCATCAAAGACCCAATGTACTTGGAATTTTTAGGATTACACCGTGAGGCATCCTATTATGAAAAAGACCTGGAGCAAGCGATCATTACACATTTGCATGATTTTCTATTAGAAATGGGTAACGGTTTTGCATTCGTTGCAAGGCAAAAGAGGTTACATATTGAAGGTGACGAGTTCTTTATTGACCTTGTTTTTTACAACCGGCTTTTGCAATGCTTTGTAATCATAGAGATAAAGACGACAAAATTCACCCATCAGGATATAGGTCAGCTACAGATGTACGTAAACTATTATGACCGGTACGAAAAGAAGGACTTTGAAAATCCAACAATAGGTATTTTATTATGTGCAGAAAAGAACAATGCCGTTGTGAAGATTTCCCTTCCGGAAGATAACAAAACCATTTTTGCAAGTGAGTATAAATTGTATTTACCTACCGAACAACAATTAATTGCAGAGGTTAAAAAGGAAATTGACAAGAGGGATAACGACCAAGAGAAGTTGTGATAAGTCGTAAAAGAAAAAAGGATTTAAAATTAAAAGAGTGGTTAAAATACCTGAATTTTTAGTGGAGAATAGATGAAAAAGGCCTAAAATCACAAAAAAAGTCAGTATTTTTATAAAAGGCAATTTTGAAAAAAGTTTAAAAACCGCATTTTTGATATCCTAAACAAGGATTTTGGGAATAATTTCCGGCGAAAAACTCTGTCAAAAGTCTGCCAAAAAACACTAAAAAGCTGCAAAATGAAAATTAAAAAACCGCTCTCAGAGCCTCAAAAACGCAGTTTGAGTAATGCAATAACGGCTTTAAGTAATCCGATATTCTCCACATATTGATTATCAGGCTTTTAGATTAACCTCTGAAGGCCTGTTTTTTTTGAGGGAACAACATAGGTACAACACTTTCCTTTATTTTTATCGCGTTTTCTTCGCTACAATCTGCCTGAAAAACAAAAACAGTAAGTTTTTTTAGTCGAAATGCATATCGCTAACGCCCGTAGTGGAATAAATTATTGAACACACCATCCCATATTTACCGCTTAAGCAACCAAGAGCACGCGCCGGGCGAAATGTCAAGGCCCTTTAGATTTACTTTGTGATTATTATCGAAAGTATCTTGTTGACAAAGAACAGGGTGAACCAAGTCAAGGCCCAGGCTAAAGACCGAAGGGCAGTGTCACTCGACGTTTTAAAAAGATTAGTTAGTTGAGCTTGAGTAAATCTTACTTGCATTACAAATTTAGGTTTATGCAAATTAGGAAATTTTAATAACCAACGAGACTTCTTTGCGAATGCATCTGTATTTGCGCATTAACATACCCCTTTGCTATGTGGAGAATAATTGATTTTTTACTGCTGATTAATGGCATTTATCAAGGTGTTTTGGTAGAGTTTTGCCACACTTTTGCCACACTTTTGACGGAGTATTAGCCAGTCTTTTGGCAAGCTTTTTTTGTTTTTCTTATGTTTTTTTGAGCGATGGAGAATACAAAAATCACCACAAAAAATGGAGAATATTGCATTTGACCCAATTTTTTCCGTGGAGAATTGGTTTTTCTTCACGACAAAAACAATGCGTTTCTAAAGCGTGGAGCAATAAATGTCTACAAAAAATGGAGAATATTTCTTTCTCGACGAAACGGAAAAAATCGTCTTTTTTTTGCGTAAAAAGTTCGCTTTTTCGTAAATTTGGATAAGAAAAACTCTGTCAAAAGAGTGACAAAAAACACTAAAAACTGCAAAATGAAAAATCAAGAACCGCTCTCAGAGCATCAAAAACGCAGTTTGAGTAACGCAATAACGGCGCTCTCCTCTCCGATATCTTCATGATGCATTGCAAGTAATTGATTTTTAAATACTTGTAAATAAAAACCAATGGTTTTTTGCAAAGTCTGCCAATAAAACACCCGCTTCACTTAACTGTTTGAATATCATTGTTATAAGCTTTAGAAATTGCGGATTTACATTCTCCACTAGGAGTTAATTTGGCACAAATTCCTTTGAAATTCGCATGGCAGAGTTTTAATATTATCGATTTTAAGTTATTGAATATCACGGTTGTCAATATGGTACGTGTCGAATGTCGCGTTCTCAATAATTTATGAAACAATTTTATAAGAACATTAGTGACTGTTGCCAACCGGATGCCTTCAGTGAAAAATTATAATTTATGAAATCGAAACATTTAACCTTTCCGGTGCTTGTTACAGCACTACCCATTCCGGAACAATAACGCCGTTCCGGTTCTCCTGAAAAATTAAGCCTGCCAGGTGGGAATAACAGTGTTACGTGAATTAGTGATCATCATCATTTTAAAGCGGTTGCTTATCACAATAGTTTCTTTCGCAATAGTCCACCATTACACCACATCTATTAAACTACACCTCCTATGTCAACATTATTGTTAAACATTCCCGATACCGAACTACATTTCAGAACCGAACATGACTCGATGGGTGATGTGCAGGTGCCTGCAGAAAAATACTGGGGCGCACAAACAGAACGCTCCCGTAATAACTTTAAGATCGGCCCCAAAGCTTCTATGCCGGTTGAGATTATCGAAGCGTTTGCATATTTGAAAAAAGCAGCCGCCTATGCCAATACCGATTTAAATGTATTACCTGCAGATAAGCGTGATCTGATCGCGATGGTTTGCGATGAGATATTGCATGGAAAACTCCCGAATGAGTTTCCGTTGGTGATATGGCAAACCGGCTCGGGCACGCAATCCAACATGAACCTGAACGAGGTTATTGCCAACCGTGCGCATGTAATTCACGGCGGTGCGCTGGGCGATAGTAAAATGGTGATCCATCCCAATGATGATGTAAACAAATCACAGTCATCCAATGATACTTTTCCTACTGCTATGCATATAGCAGCTTATAAAATACTGATCGATATGACCATACCGGGTATCGAAAAACTGCGTGATACGTTAAAAACGAAATCGGAAGCTTTTAAAGATGTGGTAAAAATTGGCCGTACCCACCTGATGGATGCGACGCCCTTGACGCTGGGCCAGGAAATATCCGGCTATGTATCCCAATTGGATCATGGCCTGAAAGCCTTACGAAATACCCTGGATCATCTGGCTGAATTAGCCCTTGGCGGCTCTGCTGTAGGCACGGGCATGAACACACCAAAGGGATATGATGTGAAAGTGGCGGAGTATATCGCCCAATTCACTGACCTTCCATTCCGCACAGCCGATAATAAGTTTGAAGCACTATCGGCCCACGATGCTATTGTAGAAAGTCATGGTGCACTGAAACAGATCGCGGTATCTTTAATGATGATAGCCAATAACATTCGCATGCTAGCATCAGGCCCACGCTGTGGTATAGGCGAACTGCATTTGCCGGAGAACGAACCTGGCTCATCAATCATGCCGGGTAAGATCAACCCTACACAAAACGAAGCAGTTACCATGGTGGCCGCACAGGTGATGGGGAACGATGTGGCTATTACTATCGCGGGATCTAATGGGCAATTTCAGCTCAATGTATTTAAGCCGGTAATGGCCGCCAACTTCCTGCAATCCGCCCGCCTCATCGGCGAGGCTTGCACATCCTTTGATGAGCATTGCGCGATGGGAATCGAACCCAATTACGGAGGTATAAAAAAACACCTTGAAGAATCACTGATGCTGGTAACCGCATTGAATCCGCATATAGGGTATGAAAATTCTGCCCGGATAGCTCAAAAAGCAATGAAAGAGAATTTATCGCTGCGGGAATCGGCCATTGGTTTAAAACTAATGACCAGTAAACAATTCGACGAATGGGTAAAACCCGCTAATATGGTGGGCACTCTCTGATAAAATCACTCATGAATTGCCCGGATCGTTTTTACAAATATTCCGGGCAATGTTTTAATCTACTGTAGGATCGTCTTTACAGCATTTAATCAAACGTTCTCTATCATCACCATGTGAAACATCTTACCTTACAAGTCCTGATGCTGTTTGCCTGTTTTCAGGTTTCAGCGCAGCAAACGGCAGCAACGCCGCAAGTCAATACCGATACCATCAGGAATTTCTCTGCCTACAAAAGATCTATCACTTTTGCCGGGCTTTTACAAACCCGGTTCCTCTGCTCACTGACCAAAGATGTGGATATTAACGGCAAGAATTTCGATCCGGCTGCTACGGCCACTACGGGCCAGATCACCAACAGCTTTATGCTGAAGCGCGTGCGTTTTGTTGTAAAAGGTACGGTAAATGATCACTTCTCCGCCAACCTGCTGGTCAACTTCGCGGAATTTAACAGCGATCCGGCCAATAAAGTATTGGAGAATGCCTACGTCAAATATACGCTCAGCAACTATCTGAACGTACAGGCCGGCCAGTTCCGGCCGTTTTTCGGCATCGAAGATGTGGTCCCTAACGATATCATCCGTACGCTGGATTATTCTAACCAGTATTATGCCTTCGGTGCGAGCGGCTGGCAAAGTTTCCAGACTGGTGTTGCCATATTCGGCAATATTAATAAAGGCGGCCGGTTGCGCTATTATGCAGGAGCTTATAACGGAAACAACCGCAACCAGGCCAATGATAACGACAATGCCAAGAACGTATATGGCAGGCTGGAAGCAGATGTATTTAAAGGGCTGACCCTGGGTGTTAACGCCGCACAGGGCAGCTTGGGCAACGGTAACGGTAATGCACTGGGTATTGATGTAAAGGGAGGTCTTACCTTAAATGAACGATGGGAATTGTCGTTGGGCGGCGAATATAAAACCGGGACAAATTTTGCCTTATACAATGCCTTAATGGTGAAACCCCGATTAAGCGATGTGCGGATGCAGGGTTTTTATATATTCCCGATAGTGCGCTACAATACTAATATGAGCAGGATCAGAGGTATCGAGTTCTCTTCCCGCTACGAATATTTCAACGAGAACTACAGGTTTGATCACAACTCCAGGCAAACCGTTATACCCAACGTATCCCTCATTTTTGCGGATGATTTCTATGCCGCACTGCAATTAGGCGTGTCCATCGACCTCTATCAAAAAAACGTTCCGTTTACTACGGCTTATAACCACAACCTGGCTTATCTCCAATTACAGGTACGCTTTTAATTTTTAATCATGAAAGAGATCAATTTAAAAGCCTTCGCCATTACGCTTGTGGTAGGCCTCATCATTTGGTTCATTCCGGTGCCCGAAGGCGTTAAGCCCAATGCCTGGCATTTGCTGGCCATATTTGTAGCCACCATAGTCGGCATCATATTAAAAGCCGCGCCCATGGGTACCATGGCGATGCTGGGTATTACGCTCTGCGCCGGTACGCAGGTACTGGCCCCGGGCAACCCGGTTAAATCCATTACCAATGCCTTAAGCGGTTTTGGCAATTCCACCATCTGGCTAATCGGACTGGCATTTTTTATTGCCCGCGGCTTTATTAAAACAGGTTTGGGTAACCGGCTCGCTTATAATTTTATCAAATTGTTTGGGAAAAGCACGCTGGGTTTAGCTTACGGACTCAATACCGCCGATCTGATACTTGCACCGGCCATACCCAGTAATACGGCAAGGGCCGGAGGGGTGATCTTCCCGATCATGAAATCTATCGCGGTAAACATGGGTTCAGAGCCGGAAAAGCCGGAAACGCATCGCAAAATAGGCGCATTCCTCACATTGAGCAGTTATAATGCCAATATGATCACTTCAGTGATGTTCCTAACCGCTACGGCCAGTAACCCCATGGCGCAAAAGTTTGCTCATGATTTGGGGGTCGACATCACCTGGGGTAGCTGGGCAATGGCAGCCGCGATACCGGGTTTGGTTTGCTTTTTACTGGTGCCTTTATTCCTTTATAAATTCTACCCGCCCGAGCTCAAGCAGACCAAAGAAGCGCCTGCCATGGCGGCCGCTAAACTGAAGGAAATGGGTAAGATCTCGCTGCAGGAATGGCTGATGGTGGCTACGTTCATCGTCCTGCTGGTGCTTTGGATCTTTGGTAACCTGATGTCTATCGATGCCACTACCGGCGCGCTTATCGGCCTTTGTATCCTGCTGCTTTGCGGTGTACTAAGCTGGGAAGATGTCAAAGCTGAAAAAGGCGCATGGGATACCATTGTGTGGTTCTCGGCCCTGGTGATGATGGGCTCATATTTGAACTCTTTGGGATTGATCGGTTGGTTCGGCCATCTGGTAGGCGGCAGCATGAAGCAATTCAGCTGGCAATTGGCATTTCCTTTAATCATTCTCGTTTATTCTTATTGCCATTACCTATTCGCCAGTGCAACTGCGCAGGTGGCGGCTATGTACTCTGTGTTTTTAGCGGTGGGTATAGCCGTGGGCGTACCAGGGCCGATGCTAGCTATTTTTTTAGGTGCCTGCCCCACACTGATGGGTTCGCTAACGCACTACGGCCACGGACCTGCACCTATATTCTTCGGCAGTACTTATGTGGATATGAAGGACTGGTGGAAACAGGGCTTTTTCATGAGCGTACTGTTCCTCTTGGTTTGGTTCATTGTCGGTGGACTTTGGTGGAAGGTTATCGGCTCGTGGTAGCCAACGAATGAATCTGATTAAATAATAATTGCCGATAAAATCCAACTTATGAAACAAACAACCATTCAATATAAACTCGTAATGGCCGGCACAGGCTTGTTCCTTTGCTTTTTCCTGGTGATTCATTTGCTGGGCAACCTGCAATTGTTGTTGCCTGCCGACGAAGCTAAAGAGCAATTTAACTGGTACTCGCATTTGCTTGCCGGCAATATGCTTATAAAGATCATTTCGTGGGTACTGCTTATCTCGATCATCGCCCATGCGATTTATGCGTTGGTACTGGCCCGAAAAACCAAAAAGGCTAATGGCACCAAATACGTGTACGATAAACGCGCTGATGCCAGTCCCTGGAACAGCCGCAACATGGGTTTGCTGGGCACTGTTATCCTGACGTTCCTGGTAATCCACTTAAAGGACTTTTGGTACGTATCTGATTTTACCACTATGGGACTGGATAAGCAGGGTTATAAGGATATGTATACCGTTGTGGTATTAACCTTTCATCAATGGTGGTATGTGCTTATCTATGAGATTTCCTTTATCGCCCTGGGTTTCCACCTGCTGCATGGCTTTTTCAGCGCCGCCCGTACGCTGGGGTTGTACCATCCGAAATATGTAAAGGTCGTGCGTTATGTGGGCTGGCTGTATACCGCTTTTATTACCGGTGGTTTTATGCTGATACCCATTGTTGTTTACTTTAATAACTTATCATCATGTTAAACTCAAAAATACCCGAAGGCAATCTGGCCGATAAATGGGATAACTATAAAGAACACGTTAAGCTGGTGAACCCTGCTAACAGAAAGAAATTAGACGTTATCGTGGTGGGGACCGGACTTGCCGGCGCTTCCTGCGCCGCATCATTGGGCGAACTGGGTTATAATGTTAAATCCTTCTGTTTCCAGGATTCCCCACGCAGGGCGCATAGCGTGGCTGCACAAGGCGGTGTTAACGCGGCCAAGAATTATAAGAACGACGGCGACAGCGTGTTCCGCATGTTTTCAGATACCATTAAAGGCGGCGATTTTCGCTCCCGCGAGGCCAACGTTTACCGGCTGGCCGAATGTTCGGCCAACCTGATCGACCAGGCCGTTGCGCAGGGTGTACCGTTCGCCAGGGAGTACAGCGGCTATTTAAATAACCGTTCTTTTGGCGGTGTACAGGTATCGCGTACCTTTTATGCACGCGGGCAAACCGGTCAGCAGCTATTGTTAGGCGCATACCAGGCCTTAATGCGGCAGGTGGGAGCCAACAAAGTAAAGACCTACAGCAGGCACGAGATGCTGGACCTGGTGGTGATAGATGGTAAGGCAAAAGGCATAATCACCCGTGATTTGGTCACAGGCGAAATAGAGCGCCACGCGGCAAACGCAGTGGTACTGGCCAGCGGCGGCTACGGTAAAGTTTACTACCTCTCTACGCTGGCAATGGGTTGTAATACTTCCGCCATTTGGCGGGCGCATAAAAAGGGCGCTTATATGTCGGGCGTAAGCTGGATCCAGTTTCACCCAACCTGTTTACCGCAATCCGGCGAACATCAGTCTAAACTGACTTTAATGTCCGAGTCATTGCGTAATGACGGTCGAATCTGGGTACCCAAAAAGGCACACGACGAACGCAAGCCAAATGAGATTCCGGAAGAAGAGCGGGATTATTATTTGGAACGCCGTTACCCCACATTCGGTAATCTGGCGCCAAGGGATATATCCTCCCGCGTAGCAAAAGAACGTATTGACGCCGGTTGCGGCGTTGGGGTTATGAAGAACGCCGTGTTTTTGGATTTCTCCAAAGCCATTAAAGAACAGGGAAAGGAAAAGATCAAGGAGAAATATAGCAACCTGTTCAAAATGTATGATAAGATCAACGCGGTGAATGCCTATGAGGAGCCGATGCTGATCTCACCTGCGGCGCATTTTACAATGGGCGGGCTTTGGGTAGATTATGAACTCATGACTACCATCCCCGGTTTATTTGCCCTGGGTGAAGCAAATTTTGCCGACCATGGCGCCAACCGCTTAGGCGCAAATTCATTACTGCAAGCCTCTGTTGATGGCTATTTTATAGCACCCTATAGTATACCAAATTATTTGGCAGGCGAGTTAAAAGCCGAAAAGATAACTACAGATCACCCGGCTTTTGTCGAAGCCGAACAGACTGTAAAAGAACAATTGCAGCAGTTCTTGAATATCAACGGGCACCTCTCGGCAGATCATTTCCATAAAACATTAGGAAAGCTGTTATACGATGGTTGTGGCTTATCCCGATCCAGAGAGAGTTTAGAGAAGGCTATTGTATCCATTAAAGCGCTACGGGATCAGTTCTATAAAGAATTAAAAATAACCGGCGACCATACGGTGAATAGCGAACTGGAGAAAGCCGGGCGTGTGGCCGATTATCTTGACCTGGGTATATTAATGTGTGAGGACGCTTTAAGCCGCGAAGAATCATGCGGTGCCCACTTCCGCGAAGAATACCAGACCCCGGATGGTGAGGCACTGCGCAATGATGAAGACTACTGCTATGTATCGGCCTGGGAATGGAAAGGCGTAAATACCGTACACGAATTGCACAAAGAGCCACTGGTATTTGAAAATGTATCCTTAACTGTTAGAAGCTATAAATAACCCCGATCATGAAAATATATTTGAAGATATGGCGGCAGGATAGCCCTGCGGCACCCGGCGCGATGAAGAACTATGAGCTTGATGATGTTTCAGCGGATATGTCGTTTTTAGAAATGATGGATCTGCTCAACGAATCCCTTATCCAGAAAAGTGAGCGGGTTGTGGAATTTGACCATGATTGCCGAGAGGGCATTTGCGGGCAATGCGGAATGATGATCAACGGCCGGGCACATGGCCCGCTTAGCCACACCACTACCTGCCAGCTGCACATGCGAAGTTTTAAGGACGGCGACACGATCTACATCGAACCATTCCGCGCTGCTGCGTTCCCGATTGTTCGGGACCTAAAGGTAGACCGTAGTTCTTTTGATAAGATTATCCAGGCGGGTGGCTATATTTCAGCAGCCACCGGCGAAACGCCAGAGGCAAATGGGATCCTGATCTCACATCCAATCGCCGAAGCAGCCTTTGATGCTGCGGCCTGTATCGGCTGTGGTGCTTGCGTGGCCACTTGTAAGAATTCCAGCGCTGATCTTTTTACTTCAGCCAAGATCACCCAGCTTGCTTTATTACCGCAAGGTCAGGTAGAACGCACAGAAAGGGTCATTGCTATGGTTGGCCGAATGGACGCAGAAGGCTTTGGCCATTGCACCAATATGGAGGCCTGCGAGGTAGAATGCCCGCAGGAAATTTCCGTATTGCATATCGCAAGGATGAACTATGAATATAACAAGGCTTTAATAATCTCAGACTAAATGTGGCAGCTAAAACTAATACTGCTACTTACCGATTTTACTAAACGTGCAGAGAGCGCGGCAGACTTTACACTGGGCCCGACAGTAAACAACGATGCTAATTTATTGATATGCAATTCTATTACATCCATCAAACCTTCGGTAAACATTACCTAACTCGTTTCGCCATCTGATAAAGATAAATGTTCTCGCCGTTTCTGAGTCGCCACTGTTTTTGAAAACGTGTTACTAAAAGTATAAACATAAATCTGCAAGAAAAAGCAAATTAGGCAAGAAAACTCATGTTTTGAAGTAGCCACCTCCATACTGGACAGGTTGCTTAATTGCGATTCAGTCCAGATCTTTTTTACACCCAATAGTTTATTGACTAACGCGATAGCGACTGTGATTTCTTTGATTCGATTAATTCGATCTTCTAATCCGTAAAAAACTATTTTTCGGGGTTGGATCGGACTAATTATCGACCACAGAATATCTAATACAGAACTATAGTTCTTATTCATAAATAACATTTTTATGTGGTGAATACTTTTAGAAGTCAAGGGAAATCGCTATTTTCATAGGAACGAAAATTTGGATAAAGTTCAAAAATGCCTGTTTGGGATAGTTTAAACGATGATTTTAATATGGATTTTCAAAAAAAAACTCTGCCAAAACTCTGCCAAAAACACTAGAAAACTGCAAAATGAAAAATCAAAAACCGCTCTCCGAGCATCAAAAACGCAGTTTGAGTAATGCAATAACGGCTCTTAATAATCCGATATTCTCCACACATTGAAAATGAGGCTTTTAGATTAAAAATCTAAAAGCCTCATTTATTTTAGTACAACTAAAGTCAATACTTTCCATTTTTTTTAACTCCTTTATTTTGAGATAGGTCATTTTCTGAAATTATTGACAAAGGATAACCCCAATATAATAGAGCTTTTAAGTACGCCTAAAGAACAACTTTTTGCCCCGGCGGCAGAAGATACCGCCGGAACTTGTGGACATGTATGAGATTACCAGCAACAGGTCAGTTAAATAAAACCGGGTAATCGGTATAACCTTTTGCGCCGGGTGTATACAAAGTACTGAAATCAGGTGCGTTTAACTCCGCTCCGTTAATGATGCGTTGCTCCAGGTCCGGATTTGCTAAAAAGGCCCTGCCAAAAGCAATAAGGTCCGCATCTCCTTTATTTAATTCAGCTTCCGCTTTTTCGGCTGTAAAGGTGTTACAATAAATAATTATCCCCTCAAATTCAGTCCGGATCGCTGTTAAGGTATGTGCAGGCACCTGCGGATTAATGCTGATGTGTATATAAGCAAGCCCTATCCGGTTAAACTCCCGGCTTAAATGAATATAAGTTTCCTCAGTAGCATCGGCATCATAAGCTTGCAGGTCACCAAGGGTCGAGTTAGGCGATATCCTGACGCCAACTTTTTCCTTACCGATAGCGTCTGCTACACTTTGCGCCACTTCCAGGGCAAACCTGGCCCTGTTTTCTATGTTGCCACCGTATATATCCGTGCGGTCATTCACATTCGGGTTCAGGAACTGCTCAATGAGGTAGCCGTTTGCCGCGTGTAATTCCACACCATCAAAGCCTGCTGCCATAGCATTCTTTGCGGCTGTTACATACCCGCTGATCACATCTTTTACACCCTCAGTAGATAAGGCTACAGGAACCGGGTAATCCTGCATACCTATGGTATCAGTATGCATTTGCCCTGCTGCCGCTATAGCTGATGCGCCTACCACCTGAACGTCCTCGGGAAGGTTCGCCTGGTGCCCGATACGGCCGGTATGCATCAGTTGCAAAAATATTTTGGTATCGTTTTGGTGTACTGCGGTTGTTGTTAATTTCCAACCTTCAATTTGGTCCGGCGAAAATATACCCGGAATGCGTGCGTAACCCAAAGCTTCAGGGGCGGGTGCAGTGCCTTCGGTGATGATTAAACCTGCGCCCCTGCGCTGGCTATAATATTCGGCCATCAGGGCGTTTGGTATATTGCCAATAGCACGCCTGCGGGTCATGGGGGCCATCACTAAATGATTTTTCAAATTAAGGGACTGGCTATTGTAGGGCATGAGTAACTTTTTCATATCGTTTGTTTTTATATTTTAAATGATAAGTCAAAGGTCGGCAGGATGCCGAATTTAAAATAGCGCGCTTCGCCCGAAAAATAGTCCTATCCGCCTGATGCGTATTTTTTTGGTTTTTGCTGATGGTGCCGCTCAAATAAGCGGGTAAAATGGCTTAAATTACTAAAGCCTAATTGATAACCAGCCTCGCTTACCGAGTAATTTTTATGTTTAAGTAGATAGGCCGCTTCTTCCATGCGGGCCGTTTGATAGTAATTGTAAATGCTATCACCAAATACCTGGCGGAACAGGTCTTTCATTTTGGTTTCGCTTAGACCACCTAATTTAGCCAGGTCAGGCAAACTGGGAGGCCGATTAAGATCGCTGAGTATAGCTTTACGGATAATAGCAAGCTTTTCTGCATCGGCTTTATTAACGGGGTTATGACTGGTAGATTGACGGTTGTGCAGCTGACTAAACACTTGATAGAGCAGCGTTTCCGCTTTAAGCCGATAGTAAAAGCCACCTAACCCGTTCTCTGATTGCGTTTCCGAAAGCTGCTTGAGTGTCATTTGTGTTTCAGTCCCCATACTTTCATAAAAAAGAAAAGATTCTTTGGGGTTAACAATGGTATTGATTAAATAATCAGGACGATTAAGTTCCAATAAGCCTTTAAGGCGCGTTGCACTCAAGCCTATAACAGTAAAATAGATCTCGGCATTGGCCGGAAAAGTGATCAACGAATCTAAATTATTAGATGCAATCTGGATCGCCATATCGTTATAACGGCTAAAATTCTGTTTTTGCTCGCCATCTGTAATCAGGCTTCCTGGCTCCTCATTATTATAGAAAATTACGCTGATGAAGCTTGCAGGTTCTGTTGAACCTATCCGTTTTAAAATCAACTCCTGGTTAAGCCGGTACCGGTGTATCAGCAAGCGGAAATCATCATTCAAATCAACGCGGCGTACAAACCCTTCGCCAAGGGATGAAGGAATTTGTAGCTCATTATTCACTACAGGTACTTTCAAGGCTTCAGCAAATGCCGTCAAAAAATTAAACTGCGGCTGGGTAACAAACTCTATTAACATGTTTTGCGATGGTTTACTTAGCGCTCATTTCTTTTATAACCCGCTCCCGGTGCTGAATCCCCCAGGAAGCCATCTCATCAATAATAGGCGTAAGTGTGAGCCCGTAAGCGGTCAATTCATACTTCACGGTAATGGGTTTTGTATCCATTACGGTCCTCTTAATTAAACCGTTTATTTCCAATTCCTGCAACTCTTTGGAAAGCATCTTAGTTCCGATACCGTCAATTATCCGTTGCAATTCCATGTATCGCTTTTCACCAAAAACGGATAAGCTCGCAATGATCATCACTTTCCATTTTCCGCTTAAAATGTCTTTTACATCATTTACCGCCTTAAATTTTTGCAGGCAATCGTTTGATATCTTCTCCATAACTAACTCTTTTATAAATACATTCCCAAAGTAAAGTTACTTCCCTTTGGGAAACACATGTCTTTTGTAAAGTTAGCCGATTAACTTTGCAATTCATAAAAAATAAAAGGGAGATTAAAATGAAAACAAATAAATCAAGCGCCGTGGTGTTGGTTGAACAGACCGGACCACCGGGCGTTTTAAAATATCAAACCATCGTATTAAAGGAACCCGGAGATGGAGAAGTGCTAATTGCTCAAAAAAGCATCGGCGTAAATTTCGTAGATGTTTTTTTCAGAAACGGGACGTTTCCAATGGACTCCTATCCTGCTCCAATAGGTTCGGAGGCAGCAGGTGTTATCGAAGCTGTTGGTGCCGGGATTAAAGATTTCGCTATTGGCGACCGCGTAGCCTATCCTTTTGCTATTGGAGCATATGCTGAAAGCAGGATTATTCCAGCCACCAGTTTATTTAAGCTTCCTGATGACATTTCCTTTGACCAGGCTGCTGCTGTTTTGGTAAAGGGTCTTACTGCCCATATGCTCCTCAATCAAAGTTACCGTGTTAAGGCCGGCGATATTGTTTTAATACACGCCATGACAGGTGGAGTGGGTACCGTATTGAGTGCCTGGGCAAGGGCGTTGGGGGCTATTGTGATAGGGACAGTGGGAAATGCAGCCAAAAAAGAGCTGGCCTTACAGCGTGGCTTTGAGCATGTCGTCGATTTACAATCCGAAAATTTTGCTGAAGTAGTCAATAAAGTAACGAAAGGCAACGGCCTGGATGCCGTATATGATGGCACGGGCCAGGCAACTTTTCAAAAATCTATCGAATTAGTTAAAGCTGGAGGTAGTGCGATATTATACGGCTGGCCTTCTGGCATGCCGGTTATAAACGCAGAAGAAATGGAGCAAAGGAAGATTCAATATGTCAACCCTGCCCTTTATCAATACCTGGAAAACCGCGAAAGGATAACCTTAGCCGTTACCGGGATATTTAATTTGGTAAGAGAAGGTATATTGGATGTCCAAAAACCAACCGTTTATTCATTAGCGGATGCTGCAAAAGCACATGCCGATCTGGAGTCCCGCCAAACTACCGGTAGTATTATTCTTAAACCATAATCTTAGAAAAAAATGAAAATTCAAAAGATCACTTATTGGATAGCCACCGGCCTTTTAGTGCTGGGCATGTTAGCCACGTTTGCCAATTATTTCTTTAACCCCGACTTCAAAAAGATTTTCGCGCATCTCGGATTTCCCGATTGGTTCCGTGTCGAACTCGGCATTGCCAAGCTGCTGGGCGCATTTGCGGTAGCTATCCCGGCGGTTCCTGCGCGTGTTAAGGAGTGGGCATATTTCGGTTTTTTACTCAGTTTCTCATCTGCAGTCATTGCCCATTATAACGCGGGTGACCCTGTATTTAATATGGTAGCACCGCTCATTATGCTTTTGGTTTTAGTGGTATCATACATCAGTTTCCATAAAGTGATATTGCAAAAAAAGTTAACCTGATGTAAAATAAGCTCTTAAAAAACATTTTGTTATCGGCAATTGAATTATCAACTGCCGATAACATCAATCCTTTACAGGATTTAGTAATTCGCTCACTATGTTTTAGCCCCCAATACGCTATGCTATCAGCCACAACTTTTAGAGAGAAAGTCCGTATGCTGTTATTTCGTAACTGGCGGATAATAGCTTGGCCCAGGCAACTGTTTTCTTAATAAGTCCGTTCATTTCCAGCTCTTGTATTTCCCGGCTAAGCATTTTACCGGACACAAATCCTTAACCAAGTGTTTTAAATAAGAATTCCGACCGTCCCAAAGGACGTAAATATGTTGCTTCCTGTCTTGTTAATGCAAGGCAAAGGTGGTTAGTACCTTGATTTAGCTGAAAAACAAACAAAAATGGCCAGCTCTGAAAGATACTTAACAAAGAAGAAAAGGTTTTATGGTAACTTAATTCTTTATGAGGTCGTCTCAAAAGTAAATTCAAGGCTCTAAGAATTGCTTATACGAAAACGACCTCAGTCACCTACCAGAATAAATTAAAGAAAAGAGGCTGTTCCCAATACTTGGTGAGACAGCCTCATAATCTTCAAAATAACACTTATAAGATCATCATTAATTTGCCACATCATTATTCTCGATAGACCTCCGGCTTTTATTAACTCCATCATTGAGGCCGCCAAATTTATAATTCAGGCTAATGCCGAATGACCGGTAATAATCGCGGGAATTATACAACTGGTTAAAGTCGGGACCGAATGTACGGGCAACATTATTCCTATAACCGGTAAAGGGGTTATTTACTCGCACTGCAAACCCCAGTTTGTTTTTAATCAATTCCTTATTCGCGCTAAAAGCTGTACCAAAAAAACCATTCGAATATCCCTGCAAGCCGGTAGGGTTACGGCTCACTATATTAAGGTCGGCATTTACGGCCCAACCTTTATCGAAACGGAAGCCGTTTGAAAAGGAAAAAGAATACATCAGCATATTGTTATGCACAACAACACCATCAGAAATCCCCTGTAGCCATAAATACATTACGTTGCCATTAAGGCTTACATTATAAACTTTGCTAACCGGATAAGATACCGACAGGTTGCTCCCCGCGCTGCTTGATTTGCCTGTATTTTCATAAGTGGTTCGTGTAATTTGAGTTGCAGGGTCAAAGTCGGCTACCTGCAAATCCAGGTTGTTCATAAACGAATAATCAAGCCCTATGTTTAAAGATAATTTTTTGTTACTGCTGTACCCTGCCTGAATATCGTTTAACAATACAGGGCGCAGGTTGGGGTTGCCCGTTACCTCAAAGTTAGGGTTCGAGCGGTTGATGTAGGGGTTAAGCCTGTTGATGCCCGGCCTGCGGATGCGTTGTGAGAAACCAAAGTTAAGTGCGGTTTGATCGCTTAAGTTTTTACCCACCGAGATGGATGGCAGCACATTAAAATAATCCTGATCGGCGGTAGTAGCGGTGCTGATGAAATCTGCCCTGATAACGGTTTCCTCTACCCTCACCCCGGCGTTGATGTTCCAGCTTTTTAAATTGATTTGGTAAAAATTGTAGGTGCTGAAAACATTTTGTTTATTGGTATATTGGTTGGAAAGCGCCGTATTGAGATCAAACTGCCCGGTAGTACTGTTAAAACTGTTGTAGCCAAAGTTGCTGTTACTGGTGCGCAGGATGCCTTTTACACCAGCCTCAATGTTTATATGTTTAATTGGGGTTACAAAATCAGCCTGTAAAGTATGTTCGTTAAAATTTTGTTTGTCGTTTTGGGTATAATTGGGGGTGTTAAAATTTACCGGGTTGGTAATAGCTACGTCGCCATTGCGGTTGTTACGGTTGCCGGAGTATTGATAAGAAAAAGTGAGCAACCTGTTTTTAACCGCTTTAAATCCAATTTGGTAATTAATGGCGGCATCGCCTCCATAGCTTGTTCCTTTATTGTTGTTTAACAGATCATAAGCCTGAGTAACTACGGGGCTGCCATTTAGTTGGGATGCCTGGCTCATATAATCGGTAGCCCGGCTGCCATTCAGGTTAATCTGGCCCGAGATTAAATGAAGCGAATCTATCTCATAACTCATTTCGGTACCAAAATAGGCCGTTTTATTGTTTGCCCGCCGCTCTCCGGTTTGCAGCAGGCTGGTAGGGGCCGCATCAAAGGTTTCCCTGCTGTTGGTAAAACTGGTTTGCGGGTTGTTAACTATACTTGCGCCAGCGAAAGCAGAGATAACGAACTTGCCGCTTTTAGCAGTAAAAGAGCCACCTGCTCCCGGGCCGCCAACAGGGAAACTTTCGTTAGCATTGAGTGTGCCTGTGTAACCATTGCTTACTTTCTTTACAGTGATGATATTGATGATACCCGCAAGACCTTCGCCATCATATTTAGATGGTGGAATGGTGATAACTTCTATTCTTTCTATAGTGGAGGCAGGCATACTTTTAAGTATCGCATTTAAATTGCTTTCCACACTGGCAGATGGTTTACCGTTAATTAGTACTTTAAAACTCGAATTTCCCTTTAACAGAATGTTATCCTGCCCATCCAAAGTAATATAAGGAATTTTATGCATCATTGCTAAAACGCTGCTGGATTTGCTTTCAGGGTCGGCTGATAAATCGTATATAATACGATCTGCTTTCTGTTTAATAATAGGCTTTGTTGCCGTTACACTCACTTCTTTTAAACTATTCGATTGCTGCTTCAAAACAACCGTGCCCAGGTCAGAATCTTTTTGCAGATCAAGCGAAAATATTTTCGGCTGGTAGCCAATAGCTACAATTACGATATGATAAGTTGCCGGGGCAAGTGACGAAAAAGCAAATGAACCATCTTCTTTGGTTACCCCTGCCCTAATGGTTTCACCTTTGTCGTTGTTTAACTTTATCGTGATAAAAGCTAATTTGTTACGCGAGGCCGAATCGGCTATGGTGCCTTTTAGCATCAATTTACCCGTGTTGGTTTGCGCAAGTATGCTACTGGTTTGTGCTAAAAAAAAGGCAAATAATAAAATTATTCTTAATGTATGTTGTTTGGTTTTCATGATATTTAAGATTTGATTATGGTAAATTTGAGCAAAGCAATCCCCGTAAAGACCGGAGGCCTTTAAAAATTTTGCTGTATTTACAGGGATTGCTTTTAAGGGTATGTTACCCCTAAGTTTTGATTAAAGCGACTGCTTATCGCGGTGATTGCGGATAAAAAGGTAATAAAGGAAGAAACCGGCTGCTACAAATAGCATTTCCACTCCGTAAGGTAACGGTGAATCTTCGGCACTGTAAGGGATAAATTGCATTACTATTAAACCTAAACCGGTAGTCATCATTATGATGGCCCATTTCATAGCTTCGGTACCAAAGCCCGAAAGCTGTTGTAAAAATTTAAGTCCGGTTTCGTCTAAAGGTCCAGCATCAATAATGCGTTTCTTTAAACGGTAATTATACAAGGCAAGAATGAAAATCGCGATAAGGATAAAAAATACGATTACGATTATAAATGGCATTAACTGTTTCATGATGTTTTAATTTAAATGATTTTGATACAGTAGTCTTTAAAAATAACACAACGGTTGCAAATATTTTTTTTATTTTTTGCAACCGTTAGCAGGCCGAAGCCGACTACTATACTATGTTTAATGAAAAGGAGGTTGTAACCAGGATATTAAAAGGAGATTTCCGCGCTTTTGAACTATTGGTAAAACAGTATGAAAAGCTGGTTTTCTTTGTAGTGAACCGGCTGGTACACCACCTGCAGGATAAGGAAGATATTTGCCAGGAAGTTTTTATAAAAGTACATCAAAGCCTTGCTAAGTTTCAGTTTCAATCTAAACTATCTACCTGGATAGCACGAATAGCCTATTTAACCGCTGTTGACCATGTTAAAAAAAACAAGGCAGAACGGCAGGCAGATTATCCGGAAAATATAGATCATTATCATTTTACAGAGCAGAGCCCGGAAGTGGAACTGGTAAAAAAAGATACTGCGGCCTATGTTAATTTGCTCATAGAACAAATGCCTTTACAATACCGCACCGTTTTAACGCTGTATCACTTAAACGAATTTACCTGCCCCGAAATTGAACAAATTACCGGCATACCTGAGGGAACGGTTAAGAGCCACCTTTTTAGGGCACGAAAACTGTTAAAAGAAAAAATAGAACACGATCTTAAACATTAAAGAATTATGAAAAAATTAACCGATGAACAGATACAGGCGCTATTAGAAAGCGGATTAAACCCTGCTGACGAGATTTCGAATAGTTCAGAAAAAGAACAGATGGATAGCTACCAGTCTTTGTTTAAAAAACTAAAAACAGAACCTGAGCAGGGTTTGCCATTTAATTTTTCCGCCAAAGTCACCGGTCAGCTAAAACTAAAATTGAAAAAAAGAAGTGACATCAGGTTTAATTTGCTTGCTGCATTAGGAATAATAGCCGGATTATTTGCCGCATACGCAATTTTAGCAATAGTTGATAATGATGCTGGTAACACCTTTTTGCTGGCAATTTTTAAATTTAAATGGTTGCTCGTTTTTTGTTCTTTTTTATTGTTAAGTACTTTGATGTTTGATCAGCGAACCGTTGAAAAGAATTAAATACTAATTTTTGATAAGAAACATTTGGAAAACTATTAGAATACAAAGCACCGCTAAAAACAAATAAAAATGCGTCGCTTGTATATGCTTTACTTGTAATAATTCTGCGCTTTTACCAGGTTTAAACTTACCAGTATCAGAAAAAAATAAGGGGTAATTTTCTTTTCATAAATACAATTTATAGCGTTAATTTTTCTGTGGTTTACCTAACGTAAAGGCTGGTTCAGCCTGCGTAAACTTCGTTGTATTTACAAATTTAGGAGGAGGCAGATCATAGAGGGGGTAAATAGAGACCAAACTAGGGATACAACTAGGTCATTATTAAGATAACTCCTGTTATTCATGACCCACCTGTGTGTTAATACCTTAACCACCAGGATCAATTTAGGCTATACGGGTACATTTTGTGGCAAACGTACCCGTATAGTATCCTTGTAACTGCATGCAAATAGGTAGACCGTATTGTTCTTAACGGTTATGTTAATACCAGGCCCGATGATTTTAGATCGCGCCATTGGCAGGCTCGGGCACGGACGCCTTGGATGCCGTTTCATGCCCGGCTTTTATTTTTGATCCGGGCAAATGGAAGCCGTCCAACACCGGGTCAACGCTTAGGCGAAAGCTTTACCACTCTCACTTCCTTGCCAGGGATACCGTCAGGTACGGACACCGAAAGTTTTTCACCTTCGTTTGTAACGGTGAGCTTTTCGTTGCTACCGAGCAGATTGGCCTGATATGAGCCGGCTAATCCAGTGATCGAGATGTCGTCGTAAGTTTTATCAGGAAGAAGATAAAGGTAGCGCACTTTCCCCTTCTCAGTGGCGAGTACTGTGGATGTTTCCCTGCCCTGCAGAGCCCGGGTGCCATAGATAGCCTCGCCGTTAATCTTCATCCAGTACGCTAATTTATCAATGTTCTGGTATGCTTCGGGCGCCAGATCGCCGTTACCCATCGGCCCGATGCCAAGCAGGGTATTGACACCCGCCGCACGAGACCGGACGATCTCCGTCAGCACATCATTAAGCGGGCGGTAAGGCTTTTTCAGATATGACCACGCACCGTTCCAGGTCGTACAAAATTCACCCCATTCGTCTGCCTTGAGGTGCAAATCGGCTGGCAACTCCCGCTCTGGCGTTACAAAGTCCCCGCCTTTTCCATGGAAACGCGAATTCATAATGATGCCCGGTTGAAGTTCGTGGATCCGTTCGATGGGCATGATGGAGGCGAAGTCTGGGACACCCGCCTTCCCGTCGAACCAGATGATGTCGATCTTTCCATAATTGGTCAGCAGTTCTTCCAGTTGACCTCGAACCTTGTCGGCATAGTCCTTTTGGTGAGCTTTAATCTCTTCAGGCGTATGCTCCTTTTGTGGCGCGTAATTCATGTCAAGCCTGGGTACTTGCGGATATTTTCTGGCCCCTGTATAATGAAAAAAATTCATGTAGTCACGGTCAATATACCAATCCGGACCAGAGAAATAGAGCCCTACTTTCAATCCCACCTTACGGCAGGCGTTTACATACTCGCGCACCAGATCACGCCCTGCCATGGGGGTGTTTCTGGTTGTGAGATCACTATAGGCCGAAGGCCACATGCAAAACCCATTATGGTGTTTGGTAGTGAGCACGGCATAGGTAAATCCAGCCTCTTTGGCCTTTTTAAGCCAGATCTCAGGATGGTAGTTGTAGGGATTAAATTGCTTTGCCATAGCCCAATATTGCGCCGGGGTGATCTGGTTCTTCATGTACTTCCGTTCGCGGATCATTCGGTCAATATCAGCGGAAGGGATCTCCTTTTCCCAGGGGATACCACTGTCAGACATTCCACGTCCGGCGATAATGGGCCATGAAATGCTAACCGGGCCGGTGGAGGCTTCATCCCAATGCAGAAACAGCCCCAGGCCCGCGTCAGGGAACCACTGCGCATCTGGGTTTTGTGTGTGCCGGTTGCTTCGCGTCTCTTTCCCAATACCAATACCGGCGTGTTCGTCTTGAGCCTCCTTTTTGTTGACTGTAACAGGTGGTTGATTATTAGTACCCTTGGGGGTTTGGCCTAATGCAAATAATGGGATGAATAAAAAAGGTGCGATAAACTTTTTCATGAAAGTTATATTGATAGTTAATTTAATTAACATTGTATTAGCTTCAGTATTGATATTGGCATTTTAATATCTTTTTAAACAATTAGCCATTACGTTTAACGCTAATCACCTTGCAAGGTATAACTGCCTCCTTTATTTGTTTTAAATGCAATAAATTGCTTATTTGCAAACTGATGAAGCATATCATGTTCATGATCACGACGTGTGACTTTGAACCTGATGTCCTTTTACCGAATAATACCAAATAAACAGGTAAGCCGGCACCATCACCCAGTAGCCCTGCTGCGCATTAAATTTATCGGCCAGCGCACCATACACTAAGGGCAGTATAGCACCACCGGCAATACCCATAATGAGTAATGATGAACCTATTTTGGTAAACCTGCCCAAGCCTTTTAAGGCCAAGGGCCATAATGCTGGCCACATCAGCGAGTTGGCCAGGCCCATCAACGCGATGAATAAAACCGATAAATAACCATGAGTAAAAATAGCCGCGATAGCGAATAAAACGCCCAGCAACGCGGAGCCTTTAAGTGCCACATCCTGCTTTAAAAACTTAGGTACGCAAAGTATCCCTGTAATGTAACCCAGGATCATGCATGACAATGTAATTGTTGAAAAGAATTTCGCCGTGGACAAAGCAATGCCTTGCGATACCCCGTAATTAATAATGGTATCGCCCGCTATAACTTCAACTCCAACATATAAAAACATCGTTAGTACACCTAGCAACAAATGCGGAAATTGCAGGATACTGGTTTTATTAATGTTTGCCAGTGCTAATTTTTCGTCTTCATGCTCGGTGTTGATCTCGGGCAGGCTAGAAAAATAAATGAGCACGGTTAGCAGCCCCAATACCACAGCCATACAGATATAGGGTAAAATAACCCGCGATGAAAGTTCATTTAAAGCCACATCCTGCTGACCAGTGGTCATACTTACTAATTTGGCTTTCAATTCATCGGCACCTTTGAGGGTAACCGCGCCTAAAACCACGGGGGCTATGGCACCGGCCACTTTATTGCAGATACCCATGATACTGATGCGTTTGGCCGCGCTTTCGGGCGGGCCCAAAACCGTGATATAAGGGTTGGAGGCGGTTTGCAAAATAGCTAGCCCTGTACCCTGGATAAACAACCCCAATAAAAACAGCGGGTAGATGCGGGTTATAGCCGCCGGTATAAAAACCAAGGCTCCAATAGCCATAATGAACAAACCAAGCGCCATTCCCTTTTTAAAGCCGGTATACTTTAAAATTATACCAGAAGGTATGGCCATTACAAAATAGGAAATGTAAAAAGCAAAGGCTACCAGCAGCGACTCTTTATTGTTTAACCTGCAAGCCATTTTTAAATAGGGTATCAATATCGAGTTCAGCCAGGTTACAAAACCGAAGATGAAAAATAAGGCACCGATGATGAGTATCGGCGGGAGGCCGTTACTTTTTACCCGTTTAGCTGCTATTGCTGATGGTTGATGGTTTTCACGCATATTTTGTTTTTATTGCTGTATAGTTTGATACCGTATGATAATAAATAAGCTCATCCATTGGCAACGGTATGAGCATGCCTGTTTCTTTCTATTTAAAATTCCCACCGTTTAAAAGCTTCAATAGCTTCGTAATTGGCCAAGCCAAGGCCATCGTAAGCTTTGGCGGTTTCACTGGTGCGCTGTTCGGCACGTACCCAAAACTCGCGTGCGTCGTCACCCGGGAATACCGGTATATCTTTTTGCGACTGGTGTTTAAATATCGCTAATCGCTTACGTTCAACCTCTTGCGGTGATAACGGTACGGCCATTTCTATTTCGTGTATCTCAAACTCGTGCCAGGCACCTCTGTACAGCCACAGCCAGCAATCTTTTACCCAGCTTTCGGTAGTTTTTAAACGGGTTAATGCCTGCAGTATAATGTCAAAGCAAACTTTATGTGTGCCATGCGGATCAGCAAAATCGCCTGCGGCAAATACCTGCTGTGGTTTAACTGAATTCAGTAATTCCATTGTTTGGATGATGTCATCCTCGTAGCTTACCGTTTTCTGCGCTTTTAACCTATCGTAAAAAGGCAGGTTCTGAAAATGAATATTACCATCGGGTAAACCTGCGAAACGCGCACCCGCTATTGCCTCTCCTTTACGAATCAAGCCCTTAATGGTTTGAATCGGTTGGGTATCGGCCTGGTTAGGTAGTTTTGCTTCGAAGAACGAACGCATTTGCTTATAAAATAATTCCTGTTCGGAGGTCTCACGGCCCTCGCTTTTCGCCAGATCGATCGAAAACTCAACATAGCGCAACGCATCATCATCCCAAACTGCGGTATTACCCGATGTTTGATAGGCTACATGCACCTCGTGTCCCTGGTCGGCTAAACGGATGAAGGTCCCTCCCATTGATATCACATCGTCATCAGGGTGCGGCGAAAACACAATAGAACGTTTTTTTGCAGGTTCGGCACGTTCGGGGCGCTGGCTGTCATCGGCATTGGGTTTACCACCCGGCCAGCCGGTTATGGTATGCTGTATTCCATTGAATATGTTAATATTAATATCATAAACAGGGCCCTGCTGGGTAGCCAATTGCGCCATGCCATGCGTATTGTAATCTTCTTCGGTTAGTTTCAGGATAGGCTTATTCAAGGTTTGCGCCAGCCAAACCACTGCTTTTTTGATCAAAACTTCGTCCCACCGGCAATCTTTTACAAGCCAGGGGGTATTGAAACGGGTGAGTTCGGAAGCTGAGCCGGTATCTAAAATAAACTCCACGCGATCGGATAACTGCAAATAGGTCGCAGGTACATCCGATGAAATTTCGCCTTCTACCGCTTTTTTTATGATGGCCGCTTTTTTTTCGCTCCAGGCCATCAGGATGATTTCTTTTGCTTTGAAGATGGTACCAATACCCATAGTGACAGCTTTGTTAGGAACGTTTTCCTTACCTCCAAAATCTCGGGAGGCGTCTCTTCTGGTCAGGTCATCGAGCGTGACCAGCCGGGTGCCCGAATTTGGCGCAGACCCGGGTTCGTTAAAGCCGATGTGCCCGGTACGCCCTATACCTAATAACTGCACATCAAGACCACCAAAATGATTTATTTTTTGCTCATATTCATAACAAAAGGCCTGGACGAATTCCTGTTTGAGATTACCGTCGGGTATATGGATATTGCTTTTGTTGATATCCACGTGGTTAAATAAATTCTCATTCATGAAAGTGACATAGCTCTGAACCGCATCAGGTTTCATCGGGAAGTACTCATCCAGGTTAAAAGTAACTACGTTTTTAAAACTTAAGCCTTCTTCGCGATGTAAGCGGATCAGCTCTTTATAAACGTTGATCGGCGTAACGCCGGTAGCCAAACCCAGAACAGCGTTTTCGCTATTCTCTTGTTTTTTTATGATGATGTCCGCAATCCGGCGGGCAACACGTTGGCTTGCTTCAATCTGGTTCGCAAATACCTTTACCGGTAATTTTTCAAAGCGTGTTTCTTCGAGTAAATTTAATCGTGACATATAAGTTTAGTAGCTGACCGTAATTGATCAGTGATTATTAGTTTGTTGTTCTGCCGTTAAGGGTTCGGGGGTTCTGAGCGGATCATAAGGATCGTAATAATAGATCTTATCCTTTTGATAAAGTTTGAATTGCTCTTTTACACGATCTTTGAATTTGGCAAGGTCCTTTTGTTCATCAAAGCCCCAGGCAACTTCGGCCAGCGCGGTAATTCGCGGGAAAAGCATGTATTGTAACTTGGCTTCGGTTAAAATATTCTCCGTCCATAAAGCTGCCTGTACGCCCAATACCTGTTTCTGTTGCGCGGCTGTAATGGGCAGGGTGCTGGTATTAAAGCTGTAAAGCTTATCTAAGGGTATATAAGCGCCTTGCCATCTGCGGCCAAAGCGTTGGGTGGTATCCTGCACAAAATCAAAGTAAAATGGCAGGCGCGGGCATAAAACCACCGGGTATCCTTTATCCAAAGCCTTTTTTAATTGTGCGGGTTTATCATGCCTCCACCAAAAAATAATCGTTTTATCGGCAGGGAGGTCGCAGTCTGCGGCTTCGTCCCAAAGCAATACTTTATTGTTCAGTTTAAAAATGGTATCGGCCATGCGCATGGTAAAATAATGCTCAACGGCTAACAGGTTTGGCAATTTTTTTTCTTGCATTAGCTGTTTAACGTTGGCGTCGGTTTTCCATTTTTCGTTGCCGAAGTTCACTTCGTCGCCACCCAAATGAATCATTTGAGAGGGGAACAAAGCATCGGTTTCCTTCAGTATATTGCTCAGGTAACTGTAGGTTGAATCGTTACCGGGATTAAAGGTAAAGTCGGGGTTTTTAGCCGAACCTCCCCCGCTAAACGCCGGGTAAGCACGGTTTGCCGCGCTGGCATGGCCGGGCATATCAACCTCGGGTATTACATCAATAAAGCGTTCGTTGGCGTAGGCTATAACCTCTTTAATATCTTCTTGGGTATAATATTGTGCCGGGGCAAATTTATCGGTATAATTGCCTATGCCGCCCGTAAGCGTCAATAAAGGATAAGCCTTGATCTGCATTCGCCAGCCAGGCTCGTCGGTAAGGTGCCAGTGTAGTTTGTTCAGCTTGTAAAAAGCCATCCAGTCGAGCAGTTGCTTTACGGTTTGCTTGCCCCAAAAGTGCCGCGACTCATCTAATAACAACCCCCGCCAGGCGTAACGTGGCTGGTCGGTAATAGTCCAGCAACTAATGGTTGGGGTACTCTCCTTTACATCGCCAACCCGTATTAGTTGCATTAACGAACTGATGCCGTAAAATACCCCCTGGTTAGTTGCAGCGGTAATTTTTATACCCGTTGGCTTAACCTCAAGTATGTAGGCTTCGGCTTTGGTTAAATTGAATTTCGCATCAATATTGAGGCTAATAGCCGGGCCCGTAGCTTGCTGCTGCACACTCAAGGTAAGCCCGCTGTATTTAAGCAATTGCTGCTGCAGATAATTAGCCTGTGCCTGCAATTGCTGCACATTGTAAAGTATGGCCACAGCATTGCTTACCTTAAAATTACCCACCACAGCCTGGATATGATTTGGCAGTGGAATAATAGGGCAGTCCTGGCCAAATGCATAACACTCAACAAATACAAACAGAATCAATAAAAGCTTTTTCATAATTATCTCTGCTGCTAATGGTGGTTATTAGTATTATTTAGTTTTAGCATTTCGCTCCCGGCTAACAAAAACGCGCCAACGCCATAAACTTCGGTATCGTCAAAACTCACCTTTTCGGGCGAGGCGCCTATTGGCTGCACATAACCCAGCTTACCATCCGGATGTACCGAACTTGTTAAGGCCACCCAAGCCCTTTTAACCACCGGAGCATATTTTTTGCGCGGCAAAATATTATGGTTTATACCCCAGGTTAAGGCATAGCAAAACAAGCCCGTCCCGCTGGTTTCCTTCACGGGATAGCTTTCAGGGTCTAACAAACTGGCGTGCCATGTTCCGTCCGGCTGTTGCAAACTGGCTATCTTTTGCGCTAACTCTTTATATTGTTTAATCAGCTTGGTTTTGTTGGCATTAGTATTGGGCATAGTTTGCAATACATTAACCAAACCCGCTATTACCCAGCCGTTGCCCCTGCTCCAAAATACCTTTTTTCCATTTTTTTCCTTTTGGGTAAAATATCGGCTATCCCTAAAAAATAAATGTTCGTTGTTGTCGTACAAGTAGTCGCTTGTTTTCCACCAAAGCTTGCAGGCCTGGTTTAAATATTGGGGGTTGCCGGTTACCTTGCTTAAATTGGACAGGCCTGCCGGGCCCATATACAGGGCATCGCACCAAGCCCATTCGCGCAGGTATATTTTGTTTACCCATAATAAGGGTTCGGTATGCGGTGCAGCAACCAACGAATCGGCCATACTTTTAAAGTCGGCAATATATAGTGGGTTTTTATAAATGCCGTACAGTTGTGCATACATTTGCGCAATACAATAATCATCGGCAAAATGCCTGTCGGGGCCAATCTTCCAGTTTAGGCTGTTACCAACATCAATTAGCTTTTTGTAATAGCTATCGTTACGAGCAATTTTGGACCAGGCCATCATCCCGGTGTACATTACACCGTTTGTCCAGTCGGTTTTAGGGTTTTTCCACCCATCGGTTTCCAGCTTTTTCCATTGCCAGTCGGCAACTTTTTTCATTATGGCGTATACACTATCGCCGGGTTTGGCAGCATTGTACCCCGAAGCCTTCGCTCCAAATCCGCCGAACAGCAAAAACACTATCAACAATAAATTGTAACTTCTTTTCATCATCATAAATTAGTGGCTCGCTATAAAATCTTTTACAGCTTTCATCCAGCCGCTATTAACATCAACATATACTTTTTGGCCGTTAGCATAGCGCATACCGCTGCTTGTCCATAATAAACAACCATTTGCGCCCAATTTGTACAGGGTTTGCAAGTGGCTCATCATTTCATCATAAGTGAGCATGCTTTTAACACCCTTGTTATCTACTTCGGGAGTGATATAGGGTAGAATAGGCTTATCCGGATAGTTATACTTTTTGCAGGCGTTAATATTATACAGCGCTGTTTTGTTCCAGTTAACAGTATCGGCATCATAGTTATACAACGACGGACTAAAATAATCAACCGCAGCAGCTACGCCTGCATAGCCTTTGTTTATCTTATCATACCTGTTAATATTCTCCGAATAAGCATACGTATTTTGTGGCACGGTAGCATATAACCCAACCTTCGATTTACTATTTACCTTCTTAAAGTAGTTAATGGTTTCTATCATTCTTGCAGTAGTTTTAACAGTATCCCACCTGTTCCACCCTTCCAGATCTAACGATACCAGGACATCCTTAAAACCGAGGGCTTGTTGCGACAGCGAATCAATACGAGCAATGTTTGGTATGCCGTTCTTTTTATCACCTGTTGGGTAGTCAAGCACCTTTTGCTCATAAATCAAATCCATTGTGTTTACACCGTATTGAAGCAAGTACTGCTGTAATTGCTTGTATGATGCTTTAACATTGCTACCGTTTTGGCTATACCCGGCATAAACTATAAAACCATACACCGTAAACCTATGCTTGGCAGACTTGCTTTTTTGAGCGAAACCGCCGCAACAAGCCAACATTAAAGAAACTAAAACCAAAATTTTTTTCATTTTTAATTATTTTACAGGCCTAAAAGTTACCGTTATTGCCCCTGCTTCTGCTGGTGGCAATACAATACCTATCCGCTTAAAGGCAGGTGCATCTTCCACAATAGTTTCGGCCTTTACGGCGAAGCCGCTTTTGGTGCTGATGGTAGCTATCATTTTTTGTGTTTTGCCATCAAACTCAATCTGGTTTGGGGCTATTTGTTTCCACTGGGCGCGGGTTATCAGTGTAAACTCAAATTTCTGATTGGTTTTAAAGGCAAAATCGTCTTTCACAGTTAAAAAACCCGCATCATCACGGTTATACGTAAAAGTGCGCACGAGCTTGCTCAATGCAGGTACGGGGTATGCCGACGAAATATCCATCACAAACTCGTCCTGCTTATCGGTAAAAGTGGCATTTAACACCTTGGCTTCTGAAGCAGCGCCTTCCTGTTGCTCCACACCTGCCACCAAAGGCACGGGGTGCCCATAGGATGAAAGCAGTTTATAACTATACCTTTCGGGGCCAAAGGTTTTGGCTGTATAAAATGATGGCCCACCGGGGTCGCCCATCAGCATTTCATCACCTACCACCACGCTAAACGAGCCAACATCATTATGGTTATGTATCTCGTTATTATTACCGCCCTTTAAAGCTGCGCCTATATTTGCTTTTGAACCTGCAAGCGGCCGTTCAATCAATACACCCGCCTGTTTAAAGTACGAGCGCAAACCAAAAGCTAATGCCGATGTATTGCTGTTAACCTTACTTTGGGAAGCCGAGTTTGGGAAGGCGCGCATCACATCGTCGGTAAGGGTGGCTGTTCCGCCGGCAAAGGTAAGGCTGTCGTATTTTTGCAATCCCAAGCCTAAATTACGGCTGCAATACCAAAGCAGGGCGGCAGGCGCTTTTACGCCCACATGGCAATCGGCAATGTTGGGGTAAACATTATTTATAATTTCCAGGTTGGGTACATAGCTTGCAATGCGTTTTATCTTAGGGTCGGCAAACAGGTTTATGGTTTTGTTTGTAGCCTGCCAAATGTTTTCGCGCAGCAAAATATATTTACTAAAGCCATAATCATAATACCCTAAACCTTCGGTGCAATAGCCCTCGTTGGTAAACCCGGCAACACTGTTTTTAGCGTACCTTTCGGCGATGGTTACAAATTTGCCCCGCTCTTCCCTATCCGGAATGATAGCTAAAGCCGCCCCGGTAACCCCGGCCAAACAAACGGAGTTCCAGTTACTGGTTACAGTTAGCCAATAACTATTGTTATTCCCCGTAGCAACCGACTGTAGAACGGGCTTAAAAACATGCTTTTCCATTTCGGCTAAAACATCGGCGCGTAGTTGTGGCGTTAGCTTGTCATCTAACAAATAAACAGCCTGTGCTACATTGTGGGCAAACCCGGCAGCGCCAAGATCAACCGTGTAATTACGGCCGTCAATATTCTGTTTCTTTTTATCATGCGCCGGCAACGACCACGATTTTTGATGGATCAGCTCGTTCAGCACCATTTGGATGGTTGGCACAAACCTGCCTTTGTTCTCCAGGCACTCGGCCCAAACCAGCGGAGCCAGCCAGCCTAACCTGTTGCCCATCATTTTCTCACCTTCGGGCCTGGTGCCTTTGGTAAAGTACATCAAATACGCAGCATCGTTCCATGCCGGGAAGGGCTTGTTTAACAGCGCCTCGGCAGTACTTATAACTTTATGGTATTTTACATTGCTATATAACTTACCCCATGCCAAACGGTTGTGGTAAGTATCACCAAAACCTTGTGGCGTTAGCGGCAGCATTGCCGCAACCTCGGCAACCCTTTGCATATCCAACGGTACAAGCGGTGCCACGGGTTTAGTTACGTCTGCGCTATCAATTACCGTTGCCAAAGTGTTGGCAACGGTAATTTTTGGCTGCATTGTGGCAACCAATGCTGTTAAACCTATAATAATGTTTTTTTTGTTCATCTATATGTTAAAATATCCTGCTCTAATTGGCTTTTGATATGCTTTAATTAGGGAGTAACCGTTACAGGTATTGTTTTAACAACGCTGCTGATACCGCTGTTAGTAACGTTTGATGCTACAAATACAGCATTATACGTACCTGCTGTAGTGTAATTGTAGGAGTAACCAGTTAACGTTGCCGAAATTGCCTTGATAGCAACACCTGCATCCGGTGTAACACGTGTTAAATCAACCGGGCCCATTACTGCCCATGCCTCTGCCGGGGCTGTGGCAAGGGGTACGGTAGTTGCCCCGGTTATTACTAACGATGTTTTGTCGGTAAAAACCCAGGCGTATTTGTTGGCGTTTTTTGCCACATCGTATGATACAGCCCAACCCGGTGCGTAAGTTACATTACCATAATTGGTGTACGATGTTGTAGGCGCATTTAAATTGGCCACAACGTAGCTGCTGCCGTCGGCCAGTACATTGTTAACCGATAATGCACTAACCGTCCATTTATTTTGGATGGTTCCGGCTGTGGCGGTGTATTTAAAGGCAATGTAAACGGGCTTGGCTTGTGTTAAAAAATCCGACAGATCAATAACTCCCGAGGCCACGGCTGTAGTGGCTCCGGTAGAAAGTGTTGCGCGGCCGGTAATATCCGTCCAGGTGGCGGCTGCTATGTTGGCATTGGTAGTAACCGTGTCGCGGGTTAGTACACCATAAACCATATTGGCCACTACGCCCTTAAAATCTGTTGATACCAGTACCGCTAACGAATTAGCCTGCGCACCCGTTGCCCTGATGGTGCTAAACTGTAAATTAGGTGTACCTGCAACGCTGGTACGGTTCCGGTAATCATAGTTTTTCCCGGCCTCGCCCGAGAAAAATGTGATCTCATCCGGGTTACCTGTAAAACGAAATTGAACGGTATCTTTATTGGTAAAGGTTGTTGTTGCGGTGCCGTTGTTTTTAAAACTGGCGGCATCAAACGTTACGGGCTTTACTGCTATTTGTTTACTACAGGCCACGCAGGCCAGTAATAGTGCTGTTATAATAAAATATCTATTGCGCATAATATTTTGATTAAGTATCTTTTTAATTTGTGCTTAATTACCAACCCGGGTTTTGCGTAGCTAAATTGTTAACCGTTATCTCCGAAGCTGGTATCGGGAATAATAGGTTGCGGCTGGTAATATTTGAACCAGCCAGCGCGCCATACGAATACGTGGTACCCGCATTGGCTTTCATATCGGCAGCCAAATTATTCATGGTTGATACCCAAATTCCCCACCTTATTAAATCGGGTTTCCGTAACGATTCGTAGCAAAGCTCTCTCGACCGCTCATCCTGCAGAGCTGTTAAAAATGAACCCTGGTTTAACCCGATTAAATCAACCGCCGATGTTGCAATGGTTGCCGTAGCAGTTGCCTTTGCGCCCGCATAGGTAAACACAGCACCCGTAGTAGCTGCTACCGATGCTCCCGAAGTTTGCGTTGGCCCCGTAGCAGTTGATGTGCCCGCTGTGGTAACAGTATAAAGGTTGTTGCCATTGTAAACCTGCGTACCTGTAACGTATGCCGTATTGGCCGCCCACGCGGTGCCTATACTTACGGTTGGTACCGATGTGTAGCCGCTGCCAGGCGTAAGCACGGTTATACCGGTTATTTTACCTGTTGATGCTACGCTGGCCATACCTGTGGCCCCTGTGCCGCCGCCGCCGGTAAACGTTACCGGGATGTTTGGCACAGTGGTTAAATAGCCCGTGTTGCCCGCTGTAGCCAGTGTTAAAGTGTTAACCACACTTACCGAAACTGTAGGAGTAGCCGGGTTTAACCCAAAACCGCGCCTGCGCACCTGGTTTATAGCATCGTAAGCTATGCTGGTTGGGCCGTTAATATGATTTTCAGCTTCGGCCAGCATCAGCAATACATCGGCATAACGCAAAATTGGGAAGTTAATAGGCGTAGTGTTTTTACTCCTCACAAGTGTTAACTCGTACTCCCGGCGAAATTTCCCGACATTACGGTTATAAATGGATGAAGAAGCAAAAAAACTGTATGATACCGGTGTGGTGGCGGCATTGTAGCTGTACGGTGCGATAGCCCAATCACGGCGTATATCGCCAGCCGGGTACAGGTTGAATAATTTGGCCGTTGTATTGATGAAAGCATAACTATATCCCGGATAGTTGTTATTTGCAGAATAAGCTATACCATTTGTATTACCCAACCTGTTAGTATTACCCAAACCATCGGCATCGGTTCCTTTATTTTCAACCTCCCACATGCTTTCTTTAATATCGTAAACATCCTGGTGCAGGTTTACAAACATTTGTTTGTAGCTTGGATTAAGGCTGTGTATGCCCGAGGCCTGCACCTTTTTTGCCCATAACAAAGCATCGGCGTATTTAGATTCATCATTTAAAGGCATTCCAGCCATAGTTAAACACACCCTGGCCAATATACCCTCTACCGCCGTAGTTGAAACGTGCCCACCGTAACCTATAGCAGTAATGGAACTTACCTTGCCTTCGGCAGCGGTCATGTCGGCCAATATTTGGGCGTAAACCTGTTTGGCGGGGCTACGTATCACATTTACATCGTAAACCGATGGTGTAGGAACCGTTCTTAATGGAACATCACCAAAGTTACTCACCAGTAAAAAATAGTAATATCCGCGCAAAAACAACGCCTCACCTAAAATAACCTGCCGTTTGGTTTCGTCCATTTTGGCTATATTAATATTTTGGATCAAAATATTGGCACGTTCAATACCAACATACAGCTGTGTCCAAAAGTTGTTGACATCGCTGTTGCCATAGTCAAAATTATAAACCATAATGCCCGTAGTTTGGGCCGAACGGGCATAAAAACCCTCATCGGTACTGGCACCAAGTTCGTCGAACATGTTGTCGCCATATATACCCGACGACGAAAGTGGCTGATAAACCCCAGCCAGCGCCTCATTCAGTTTGGCCTCGGTGTTGTAATATTCTGTTTGCACCAGCGAATCTGTTGGTACTGTATTTAAAAACTTTTTACACGAAACTGCGCTAATGCCAAGCACAATTACCACTATGTATAATATCCTTTTCATATTGCTCATTGCTAAATTTTACAAAGTAAGGTTAACACCAAATGCTATGGTACGGGCCCGCGGATAAGCGCTATAATCAAACCCTCCCGTTAACACCGAATTATAAGTACTCACTTCCGGGTCAAGGCCTGTATAATTTGTCCAGGTCAATAAATTCTGGCCCGAAGCATATACCCTTAACGATGATACATTAATGCGTTTTAACCATTTTTTGGGAATATTGTAACCCAACGATGCAGTTTTTAAACGCAGGTACGATCCGTCCTGAACGGTATTTGAAGAGTATCCTCCTCCAAAATACCCACCCGCACGGTTAATGGTAGAATTTTGGTTTGTTGGCGACCACCTGTCGGCATAACTTGCAAAGGCCTCCAGGTATGTACCACCTTTGGCATTAAAAAGAATGTTATTGGCATCCTGAATATTGTTACCGTATGACCATTGGAAGAAAATATTAAGATCGAAATTTTTATAAGTAAAATTATTATTGAAACCCCCGGTGTGGATAGGCAACGAACGACCGATAATGGTATAGTCAGATGCGTTAACCACGCCGTCGCCATTAATATCCTTGTATTTAATATCGCCCGGCTGAATGGTTGTACGGGTATTGCCATTGGTAGGCACATTATCCTTTAAAACGTAGGTACCTGTTGATGTTTTATTAAAATCGCTGTATTGGTAAACGCCATCGGCAAGGTAGCCGTACATTAAACCCAACGGTTGCCCTACTTTAGCAATATAGCCTGGTATGGCCGACCAGCCATTATCCCATGCCAAAGCCGTAGTCATCGATTCCTGGTTATTGGCCAATGCAAGTACCTTGTTTTGGTTAAAAGATATGTTGATACTGCTTGTCCATTTAAATTGTTTCGAGTCAATATTAACCGTATTCAGGGTTAACTCCAGCCCCTGGTTTTGTACGCTTCCAACATTCTCAAATGCCGATGTATAACCGGTTGATGTTGGTAAGGTTGCGTTAAGCAACAAATTTTTAGTTGTTTTACGATACACATCGGCGGTTAAGCTGATGCGGTTATTTAAAAAACCTGCGTCGATACCAACATTATACTGGTCGGTAGTTTCCCATTTTAAATCGGGGTTACCTATGGTTAATGGTATGATGCTGGATATATAAGTATTGTTAAACGAATAGCTTTTTGCCGGCGTTACACCCGATGTTGACAGGTATGGAAAATCGCTTACCCGGTTATTCCCGGTTTTGCCATAGCCCAGTCTTAATTTGCCTTCAGATAACCATTGCGCATCCTTTAAAAAGCTTTCCTGCTTAAAGCGCCATGCTAAAGCTCCCGATGGGAAATAACTCCAATGGTTTTTCTCACTGAACTTAGATGAGCCATCGGCCCTGTACGACAAGGTGAGGTAATATTTAGAGTTGTAATTATAATTTATACGACCTAAAAAGGAAGCTCCGTTAGATAACGAACTGGTTTGTTTTGTTAACGCCGGGTTTATGGTACCTTCGTCAAGGCCGTTTATGCCTAACGATTCGTTTGGCAAAAAGTTAGCGCCAAAACCCGAAGTGCTGGATGTGATACCCAGTTCGGAAAAACCGCCCACAACATTAATATTATGAACCTTATTGAAGATATGCGAATAGGTTAACGTGTTTTCGTTAGCCCAGTTATTGGTTTTAGAGGTTAATACCGAACCATTTACACCACTGGTTTGGCCTGCATTGGTTAGTGGGCTACCATAGTACGTGTTGCTGTTGTTAAAGTTTTCGTTATTTACTGTACTGTTATTCAACACACCGGTAACCTTTAAGGTCAGATCGGGTGTAATAGCGTATAATAAGTAAGTGTTTACATTTAAACTGTTGGTTTTAACGTTACGAACCAGATTTTCCTGATTCAATACCGGGTTAAATTTATAATCGTTAGCGGTAGCGGTGGTTGCATCAATGGCCTGGTCGCTGCTAAAGGCCGATAGCGGGTTGTAGCCCCATACACTATAAAGTATATTGGTTGTGCCGCTGTTTGTTGAGGCACTTACCGAGTTACCGGCTTGCGATAAATAGGCATAGTTTGCGTTGACGCCAACTTTCACCTTGTTGGTTAAGTTTTGATCCAAGGTTATACGGCCCTGGTAGCGCTTATAGCTAGTGGCTAATATTGTTCCGTCCAGGTTATCAACCGAGCCCGAAACCGAGTACAATGTTTCCTTAGTACCGCCACGAACCGCCAACGAGTAATTGCGCAGACTCCCGGTTTTAAAAAATGGCGATTGCCAGTCTGTTGCAGGGTAATCCTTATAATCGTCGAGCGTTTTTCCCGGTGCGGTTAGGTAAGTGTAGGTTGGTGTTGGTGCTGCCGCGCTCCCTAAACCGGGGGTAAGCTCTATCTGGTATTTCAAAAACTCGTAGGCATCCATCAGTTTCATGGTTTTAGTGTTTTTACTAAAACTCTGTGTGGTGGTAAAAGTAGTTTGCGGACTGCCTGCTTTGCCTTTTTTGGTGGTTATTATGATTATACCGTTTGCGCCCCTTGCACCGTAAATAGCTGTTGACGATGCATCCTTGAGCACATCTATCGATTCAATATCCTGGGGGTTAAACGTGTTAAGGTTAAATCCCTCTATCGGGAAACCATCAACAACATATAGAGGCGAGTTATCCTGGGTAATTGAATTAGCACCGCGGATAACAATATTCACCGCCGAGCCCGGCTGCCCATCCGAAGAGTTAACCTGTACACCCGCAACGCGGCCGGCAAGCGCCTGGTCTATCGACATAACCGGAGCCTTAGTAAGGTCGGGCATGTTAACCTGGGCAACCGAACCGGTAAGGTCTTTTTTCTTTGATGTACCGTAACCAATTACAACAACTTCGTTTAAACCCGATGATTCTTCGGCAAGGGCAACATTAATAATGCTTTTGCCATTTACGGCCTGCTGTTGTGTAACAAAACCCAGATAGCTAAATGCCAGTATTGCCGAATTATCTGCAACGGTAATTTGATACTTCCCGTTGGCATCGGTACTGGTAGCCGTTTGGGCGCTCTTTACCCTTACGGTTACGCCTATTAATGGCTGCCTTTGCGCATCGGTAACAACACCGCTAATTTTAATGCCTTTTGTTTGACTAAATAAGCTATCTGCCGACAGCATAAATATCAATAAGATAAAGAGTGTTTTAAAATGCAGAAACACCTTAAAATGTTTCCAGTTAGAGTTTAGGTTTTGGGGCTCCATTTATTTGGTTTTTAGTTAGGTGATTTTTTTTATTTATTATAACAATCCTGTAATGTGCCGCCTGGGTGGTAAGCGGATCGGAAATGTTTCGATTTTTTTACTAAAGGAAAAAAATCGTATCTCAACATCATCAATGTACTCTTTGGGTAAAATTTCTTCATGCTTTTAAAAGTTAATTTTGGTATAAAGCGAATGTGAAATTATTTTACTCAAAACAGGGGTGATTTATTGGTGTAAATGGGGTTGAAATTTCGTCGAGTGTTTATTTTTAGAGTTTTCGGAGCATTTTATGCCATTTGCACCTGTTGTTAACAACCTATAACTCAATGGCAACAACACCAACAGATTGACTGCGTAATTTGCCCGGAACAGTCACTGATATTAATCCGTTTTGTACCTTATAATTTAGCTTTGTATCGCCCAAAAGCATCTTTACATTTTTGGGGTTAGCCGTTGTTTTAAAAGTTATGGTTTCGTCCTTAGCATCTGCCCCTTTTGCGTTAGGCGATAGGAAAATGTAACGGTATTTATCCTTAGCAGTTGCCGGCACCGACGAATATTCTGCGGCGTTTATGGCAGCCGTACCCCTAACCGCTTCACCGTTCACTTTCATCCAGGCCGCTATTTCGGCAAAGCGTTGGTATTGCTGGCTGTTAAACACCCCGGTTTTATCGGGACCAAAGTTTAACAGCAAATTGGTATTCAGCGCGCGGCAGTTAACCAGCTTATCTAACATGTAAGCGGTGGTTTTTAATGGGGATTTGGTATATCCCCAGCCATTTGCACTCGTCATGCAAAGTTCGGCCCAGCCGTCTTGCTTGGTTGTGGGTACGCTTTTATCACCCTCAAATGTTTTATAGTCGCCATAGCCAAAAAAACGTGGGCTTACCACTATGCCGGGTTGCAATTGGTGTATTTGCTCCATTGTGATACAATTTTTCCAGGCCGGGTTTCCTTTCGGGATGTCCGGCGAACCGTCGAACCATATCATATCTACCTTGCCATAGTTGGTAAGTAGCTCTTGCACCTGGCCCTTTATATAGGCTGCTACCGCTTCGTAATGTACTTGTTTTTCTTCTGCGGTTCTGGTAGTAGTGCGGGGCTTGAGGTTGGCATCCAGTTCGGGTATGTTAGGGTAATTTTTACCTACGCCATAATACATAAAGCTTTGATAATCCTTATTAAAATACCAGTCCGGTCCCGAGTAATATAGGCCCACCTTTATGCCGTATTTATGGCAGGCAGCCACAAACTCTTTTACCAGGTCGCGCCCTCCCATGTAGTTTTTGGTGTTGAAGTTTCCGTAACGGCTCGGCCACATGGCAAAACCATCGTGGTGGCGGGTAGTTAATACGGCGTAAACCATTCCGGCTTCCTTTGCGGCCTTTATCCATTTATCAGCATCGTAACTTTGCGGGTTAAAATCCTTTGCCTGTTCCCAGTATTGGTTTGGTGTTAAGCACGAATTGTCTACTTCGCAGTGATGCCCTGCAAAATAATCTCCATCCTTTATAAATTTGGCTACCATTGCCGAATCGGGCATGGGCCGTGTCCAGCCTATTTGTGTACCGGCCATCATCGGCCATGATAGGTCAACTTCTTTTATAGAAGCTATACTCCAATGTATAAATAACCCAAAATCTGCCTGCGGAAACCATTGTGCACCCGCATTAGTGGTATGTGTATACCCCGATTTTTTATCCTCGGTTATACCAATCTGGTCATGCTCCATTTTTATGCGGTTGGCTTCCTCTTTATTTGCCTTGGCTTGTTGCGCCATTGCGCCTTGTACAGTTGCCAAACTCAATACAAATATTAACGCAGTTTTGTTAAACAGCTTTTTAGAAATTTCCATAGCTATTTTTTGTATAACTTTAATAATTACCTCAATGCACTCCCTATAACAGCACCGCTCTTTACCATCTCAAATTTGCCGTTCAACTTAATATCGTCCGACGATGAACCTACCATTATTTTAAAATCTCCAGGTTCAACAACATGCTGCATTTGCCTATTATATAGCTTCAGGTCATCGGGCACTATAGTGAACGATACCTGTTTGGTTTCGCCGGGCTTTAAGTTTACCCTGTCAAAACCACGCAGGTTTTTCTCGTATGTTGTAACACTGCTCAAAACATCGCGGGTATATAATTGAACTACTTCATCTCCGGCTATTTTGCCGGTATTGGTAACATTAAAAGTTACGGTAATATTATGATCGATATCCTGTACGGCAGGGCTTATTTTTAAATTACTGTATGCAAAGGTGGTATAGCTCAAGCCGAAGCCAAACGGGTATAACAAACCCTTTATTTTTGCCAGTTCGCCCTCGTCAGTTTCCGAATTAGGTTTGGTTGGGAAATTAAAAGGTAACTGCCCAACCGATTTTGGGAAGGTTAAGGTAAGCTTACCACCCGGATTATAATCACCAAACAACACATCGGCCAATGCGGTTCCGCCCTGTGTGCCCGGGTAGCCTGCGTAAACGATGCCGTCAATATTTTGATCAATCCAGTTAATGGTCATGGGCTGGGAGCCTATTAAAACAACAACAACGGGTTTGCCCTTTGCTTTTATAGCCTTAACCAACCGCAATTGGTAACCCGGAAGATCCAGATTGGTGCGGCTTTTATTTTCGCCTGCAGTTTGTGTGTTGCCGCCGAGCACAACAATGGCAACATCCGCCCGTGAAGCCACGGTTGCAGCACTATCAATCATGGCCTGTTCCCTTTCATCCGGGTCTTGCGGCATAATTTCGCTTTCGGGCCAGGTTTTGTCAACCAAATTACAGCCAAGCGCATACATTACATGGTTTGCGCCGAGCTTATTTTGAATGCCCTGCAATACGTTGATACTTTTTGAAGCCAATGGACCATAATGCGTATGAGCGTAATCGTCGTTAACTGCATTGGGGCCTATTACAGCAACTATTGACTGTTTGGAGAAAGGTAAAATATTAGCTTTGTTTTTTAACAGAACGATGCTTTCTTTTGAAGCCTGCAACGCTACAACCTGATGTGCTGCCGAATTAACAAACTTAGCGCTTGCGCTGGCATCCTTCACGTACGGATGGTCAAACAAACCAAGTTTAAATTTAACGCGCAATACATCGCGTACCCGGCTGTTAACAGTATCAATGGGTAATTTGCCTTCTTTAACCAGTTGGCGGGCATAAATGATGATGCTATCGGGTTTTCTAAATGTGGTACGCACATTCATGCCAGCCATAAAGGCTTGTAAAACCGCATCTTTTAAATCAGAAGCAACGTGGTGCTTGTTATACAGGTATTCAAGCGCGTCGCTGTCGCTCACTACATAGCCCTTAAATCCAAACTCTACCCGCAAACGTTGTATAAGCCAGTATTCGCTTCCCGAAATAGGAATACCGTCGTAATCATTATACGAACTCATAACCCCCATTAAATCAGCCTCCTGTATAACCTTTTTAAAAGGATACAATAGTATATTTTCCACTTCGCGCGGTGCTACTTGCGGGTCGGTACGGGCAAGTCCTTCGCGCGCACCTTTGTTGGCGCTGTATACAGCAAAGTGTTTGGCGGTAGCGGCTATCTGGTTATTTTGCTGCATACCCTTAGCCATCTCAACACCTAAGCGGGCCACCAAATAAGGATCTTCACCATAAACTTCTTCAAGCCTTCCCCAACGCTGGTCGCGGGCTACATCTAAAATGGGTGCGTAAACGTTGGTGTAGCCAAGCGCCCTTGCTTCGGAGCCGGTTATTTTTCCCATTTCGTTAACCAGGGGTTTATCCCAGGTCATCCCCATATTTAATTGGGTTGGGAAAGCCGTTGATTCATAAGCCTCAACGCCCCGTATACCCTCGTTAGTAAAATCCGCCGGAATGCCAAGCCTGGTTTGCTCAATAAAGAAGCGCTGGGTTTGGTTCATGGCCCAAACGTGCTTTTTAATATCTGTTACCAATGGCGAATCTGATGTTTTGCCCCAGCCAATAAACCCGTTTAAATGCTCGTCAATATTGGCAATGCCATCTTTCCAGATCTCATTTTTCCATTCAGCCGTCGGCAACGAATCCGCTAATATCCTTTTATAGCCATATAAGGTAGCAAGCTGGCAGGTTTTCTCCTCCAGTGTCATCTGCTTCAACAGGTCATCAATACGGGCGTTAATAGGTTGGGTGCTATCTTCATATATATCTTTTTTGCCATTTTTATTTAAATCAATCCACCCGTCTTTATATATCGGAGGGTCGGTCTTTAAACCCATACAGGTTAGCATAAAAAGCAAAGCACACATGCTTAAAGTAGCACGTTTAAAGCGGATAGTCGATCTCATCATTATACAGTATTTGGATATAGAGGTAATACTGTATAATGTATTTCAGTACACTAAAGCAGCAATTACCCTAAAAGCAAATTTGAGATTCTATTTACTGTGGGAGGGGTGAAATTTCAACCTTTTTAGGGTGGGTTATCGGCCAATCATCAAAAAAACATCAAATAGACGTTGGTTGAGCGTCTCTTGCGTATTCAGATGGCACTTTGCCAAATTGCTTTTTAAACTCTTTACTAAAATATTTCCTGTCTTTAAAACCCACGTTGTAGGCAACATCGGCAACGCTTAACTTATTTTGAGCCAATAGTAAAGCTGCCTGTTTTAAACGTGCCGATTTAATAAAATCGGCAATGTTTAAGCCCGTGAGGGCTTTAATTTTGCGATATAACACGGTTTGGCTCATTGCAATATCGTTCACTAAGCTAATCACATCAAAGTCCGGATCTTCCATTTTGCGTTCAACAATATCCATCAGCTTGTTCAAAAACTTTTCGTCAGGCGATTCGATGATTTTGTTTTTGGGTATTAAAGTAATCTGCTGGGCATATTTTTTCCGCATGGCATGCCGGGCTAAAATTAAATTACGAATATTTAACTTTAATACCTGCATACTAAACGGCTTAGTTAAATAAACGTCTGCCCCTGTTTCCAAACCCTGTAACTGATAAGAATGCGCAGCTTTGGCCGTGAGCAATATTACAGGGATATGGCTGGTCCTATCGTCTGTTTTCAATTTGGAGCAAAACTCCAAACCATCCATTACAGGCATAGTTACATCGCTCACTATCAAATCTGGAATGATCTTGCAAGCCATATCCCAGCCGTCCAAACCGTTGGTACTTTCAATTATCTCATATACTTCGCTCAATGATTCTTTAATAAAGCCCCTTACTTCATCATTATCCTCTACTATTAACAACAACTGTTTTTCTTTGTTGTTAAACTCGGGCACAGGTATGTGCAAAATAGCTGCCGGGTAATCGGGCTCAAGCGGTTTACGATGTTGTATTAATACATCGGCAAATTCATCTTCAGAAAAATGCTCCTTCCCTTTTAATAATGAAACCTCGAAGCATGTGCTGCCTGAATTATCTTCTGTAGCGACCGTACTTTTAACAGTAATCTTTCCTTTGTGTAATTCGGTAATATTTTTTGCCAGCGCTAAGCCTATGCCCCATCCGGAAGACTTGGAAGATTGCTTATCCTGATAAAATTCATCGAAGATAAATTGCTGTGCCGCCGAGGATATCCCATCTCCGTTATCGGTAATGATGATGTTTACCGAATCTGGTTGAGAATCTACCCGCATGATGATTGTGCCTTCGGCCGGTGTGAATTTAAAGGCATTGGATAGAATATTAAATAGTACTTTTTCAAATTGAGGGGCATCAAAATAAACGAAAACATTTTCGCTGGGCGAATGAAATTGGTAGTTAATGTTTTTAGCGGCACTTACACTCTCAAACGACATATACACATCGTAGCAAAACTTTACAATATCCAGCTCAGCAACATGAAGCATCATATGCCCTGTTTCAATGGTTCTAAAATCAAGCAGCTCGTTAACCAGGCGCATCAAACGGTCGGTATTCTGCTTTACATATACAAGCTGGCGGCCAATCAAACTATTGTCCACAGTTAGGTCAATCATTTTTTCAACGGGTGCCAATATCAAAGTAAGCGGTGTTCTGATTTCGTGCGATACCTTGGTGAAAAAATCAAGTTTCATCCGATGAACTTCTTGTTGGCGCTCGCTATTCAGGTGTTCGTAATAAAGGTCGCGTTCAAGCCTCGCCTGCCTTCTAAAAAAACGAATAAGTAGGAAGAGTACTCCTGCAAAGCATATCGCATAAATAAAATATGCCCACCAGGTTTTATATAGCGGTGGTAATATCACGATATGCACACTTGTTACGTCGTTAGTCCAATACCCATCATTATTACCGGCCTTTACCAACAGATCGTAATCGCCAGCGGGTAAGTTGGTGTAGGTGGCATTGGGTACCTTAACATAGTTCCAGTTTTTTTCGAAGCCTTGCAGCTTGTACATGTATTGGCCGCCGCCTTGCTGGTTATAATCCAGAGCGGCAAAATCGATGCTGAAAACATTTTGCGCGGCGGTAAAAGTGATGCTTTGGGTTAAACTGATATCTTGTTTAAGCAGGTTCGTATTGTCTTTAATACCGACAGGCTGATTAAATAACTTGAGGCTTGTGAATCTAACAGGTGACGCTATCCCGCTTTCTTTGATCTGCCTGGGATTAAAACTGATCAATCCGTTATAGCTGCCGAAATATAAATTACCACTTGCATCTTTGAATGATGAATTGTAGCTGAATTCATTTGTAGGCAAACCATCGGCAACGGCATAACTTTTAAATTTTTGGGTAACTGTATTAAATTTTGCTAAGCCATTATCAGTACTAACCCAAAGACAATGATTTTCGGATGATTGTATGTTCAGTACGTTGTCGCTGGGTAAGCCGGATTGCATTTTATAGGTTTTAAAGGTTTGTGTTTGCGGATCATAGCGGCTTAACCCACCATGAAAAGAACCTACCCAAATGGCACCATCACTATCTTCATTAATACAATTAATATATCCCTTTCTTAAAGTTTTCTCATCCGTTTCATCTATTTTAAACCAGGTAAATGTGGTTGAACCGGCTTTCATTAAGTTAAGTCCGCCGGTTGTACCCACCCATATATTATGGTGGCTATCTTCATATATACACCTGATACCATAACTGCTCAAACGTAGTGGTGTTGAAGGGCTATTTATATAGTTACGGAATTGATGCAACCTTTTATCGAAAATATCAAGCCCTTTGGACGTACCAACCCAAAATCTGTGAAAGCTATCCTCAAATATACAACTCACAATATCGCTGCTTATTGAATATGGGTCAGACTCGTTATGGCGGTGATGTTTAAATGAATTGGACGAAGGCTGAAACAGATCTAAACCTCCTCGGTGTAAACCTATCCAAATGTTATTATCGCCATCTTTAAAGATAGCCTTTACAAAGTTGGCACTTATGCTACCGGCATTTTTAGGGTCGTTGTTATAATGAGTAAAAAGTTGGTTTTTTTTATCAAAATAGTTTATACCTTTTCCTTCTGTACCTATCCAAAGATTTTGTTTCGCGTCTCCAATAATCGTACTAACAACGTTTCCGCTAATACTATTTTTATACTTGCTTGCCTGGTAAATAGTAAACGGTATTGCGTTAGGATGAATAATATTGACACCCCCGAACATGGTGCCAATCCAAACTGTGCCATAATTGTCGATATAAATATCTTTAATAGAGTTATCGCTTAAACTATTGCGATTTTCGATATCGTGCTGATATAGTTTAAATTCCTTTTTATCCTCATCAAACAGGTTTAACCCGTCCATTGTTCCTATCCATAATACGCCGTTTTTATCAGTTATAATTTTACGTATATCATTATTAATCAAACTATTGCTATTTGAAGGCTCGTGCTTAAAATGACTAAACTTAGACGTTTTGGGGTTAAACAAATTGAGCCCGCCGGTTTCGGTGCCAATACAGATGTTTCCTTTACGGTCTTCAATTATCGTTTTTACGGAATTACCATCCAAGCCATCAGGGTCCGTTGGCGAACTGGTGAAATTTTTAAATACATACTTCCCGTTTTTAAAACTAATGCGGGTTAGCCCCTCTGTAGTTCCTACCCAAATATTCTGAGCGCGATCCTGGCAAATGGCATATATTTGATTACCGGCTAAACCCGCTTTAGTTAGAGTACCCTTATAAAAATGGATAAACTTACGCGATGTTGAAGAACTTAACATATTAATGCCCTTATCGCCCCCAAACCAAAGCCGCCCACTGGCGTCCTGATAGCTACAGTAAATATTGTTGCTGTTTAAACTACCCGGATCTATGTTTTTTTGTAAAATACGTTCAAATGAATCGCTTTCGGGAATATACCTGTTTAAGCCTCTTGATGTACCTATCCAGATATTTTTCCCTTGATCTTCAAAAACAAAAAAAACGTAGTCATTACAGCTGATACTACTGGAATCGGCTGGGTTATAGTTGTAAATTTTGATGTTCCGTGCGTCATATCGGTTAAGCCTGTCGCGGGTACCAAACCACATGTACCCTCTGCTATCTTTAAGTACAGATAGCACTGTACTTTGGGAAAGGCCGTTACTTACAGAAACATGATCAAAAGAAAACTGGCTAAACGATAGGTTTACTAAAATGAACTGTAAAATAATAAGAATTAAGATCTTTTTCATACAGCGCTAGCAAGTTAATTGTAACCTTTATTACCCTAAAGTTAAAAAAGATTTATAGTTAAATACATAGTAATTTAAGGAAGGCGAATGGCCGCATTGTTACCAGGCTATTAACCGACCAACACCAACTAAATATTACCAAAAACCGCTTAACGAAATTTACTTTGTTGCTTTCGCAAATATGTGCGTAAATACTTTAAAACAATAGGCTGAACGATGGCCAACCAATCTTTTATTATAAGAAGATATCTATTTAGCCAATAGTGGTTTTCATTTAGCCGACACCGGCGCTGGTGTTACCCAGGTGTTAAGCATATTGTGCGGGGCTTCAACCACCAACTTATAAAAGGATGAGGGGTATCTGCTTACATCAACCGTTGCGTGTTTCTGTCCAACCGGAAATTCACCAAGCAACATGTAATTATCTTTGCCGCCCGTTTTATAATTATTGGTTGTTGCCACCCAAATTTTTACGTTACCAATCTTGTCAAGTGCTTTCCAGGTTACAACCAGATTACCTTGCACGAAATAAGAATGCAGTTCCGCAACAGAAACAGGCCCCATTAAAGGTGTTCCATCCAGTTCATATTGTATCTCTTTAGCAGGTTTAACATTCATAAATCTTGTAATGGTGGGCAACAGATCAACTGCCGAAGGGTTATAGGTAGTGGCATAGGCATTCAGATTTTTCTTATTGGTAACCAGCCAGGTATTCCGTTGGCGGTCTGTTTGACCGCCATGTTTTTTTCCATCCAATTCTGTTCGTCCGTGGTCTGTGGTGATCAGCAACAACCAGTCTTCATGAAAATGCTGCTCGCGGTATCTGATGGCTTCGTAGATCAAACCTATTTCCTTATCCACGCGTTTGAGGGCATCAACATATCCGGGACTATCGCCAAAACGGTGCCCCTTACTATCCGTCTCCTCCAAATAAACCCATGACAGATCGGGCGCATCACGTTTGATGGAACCTGCAGCCTCAGTGGCAACCAATTTATCAATCTGGTAAAACTTGTCGCCAAACTCATCTACTTTAAACCTAACCGTATCTCTTTCATAACCATCGTAATGAATGTCTACTTTAAGGTTACCGGTTTGCGGCAGGCCATCGCCCAACAGTTTGGTCCGGTTATCTTCCCAAGTTGAATAAACGCCGATTTTTTTACCGGGATACTGATTTTTAAACAGTTTGAAAATTGTTGGATAATGATAATCGGGATCTTTGATCTGGTTGTCCTTCACATTATGCTTATTCAACCAAACACCGGTGACCACATTAGCGTAACCCGGGGAAGAAATGGTAGGCGTTTCATTATAGGTACCCAGGTCTCCACCTTGATGCATCCGTAAATAAGCGCCATCAGCGGCAATGGCTTTCATATACGGCGGATCTATTTTTTCCATTACATCTGCCGGAACGCCGTCCACAATAATAAAAAGCGCTTTCTTTTTCTGGGCCATACCCTGAAGGCTGACGAGGATAAAAGCAAGTGATAATATTTTTTTATACATTTTTCATCTAATTGATTGATTGAAACTTCTGTAGTTTTTGAGCTTGCGATTGATAAAACCGATTGGCTGGCATCAATATTTTTTATAATTTTTCCGATGCCTCAATATGCTTTACCGATATCATTTTACAGTTACAACCTTCCGGATACTTTTTTTACATATATATTGCCTTTTATAAAATAACCAGTCGGCGGCAAACTAAATTTAACTTCCCAAATAAGAGTATAAGTTTCTCATCTAGTATTCAAAAAAACCTGGCCTGCATCAAATTCTTATTGATGCCTCGGCCAGGCACTCCTGTTATCTAAAACTTCGTTCTCTCAAACAACCGTAAAATTTAGATGTCTACCATAAAACAATTAATTGGTCATCATTTTAAATGTTACTTTACCAACCGTATTAGGCTTACCGGCAACTGCGTTGCTGATACTGCCAATTATTTTACCATTGGCCTTTGTTACTTTTATTTCCCTGAAACTGTATGCACCACTCTCATAATTAAAAGTCTCGCCATCATCGTCGTACAACTTATAATAACCCGGCATTTCGCCATAATATCGCACCTCGATATCTACTTGCTGGTTAATTTGGGGCGCATGAAGCATAGATGGCATCATGGGAATAATACCGCCATCTTTAACATAAACCGGTATTTTATCAAGGCCCGGTATTACCGTGATCACCTGTCCGTCACCTGCAAATTTGCCGGTATAGAAATCGTACCATTTACCTCTGGGTAATATTACAGTGCGCCTTGTTTCGCCGGTAAACATGGGGGCTACCAAAATATTTTCGCCTGCCATATACTGGTCTTTTATCTCTTTCAGCACAACGCTTTCGTACGGATTTTCTTCCAGGTTTATTTTCTCTTTTTCAACCGGCTTTTCTGCCGGCATACTCTGGAAGCCCGGCTCAAGATTCATCGCCCTGAACGGAGGTATGCCTTTAAAATGATATTTGGCAAACTCGCTGTACCAATAGGGCATCATCTGCATCCTCAAGTTTGCCAATTGCTTTATCTGTTCGGCAACTTCGGGATAACTCCAGGGCTTTGTGCCGCTAGCCCAGGCGTTGATCATAGCCATTGGCGAAAAAATATTCGATTGAAATCTGCGTAGCCACTCTTCAGCAGTTTTAGAGGAGCGCACCTCGGGCGTCCACAACACCCCAGCAAATCCGCTATTGATAAGCGCGGTAATAAAATCCTGGTGATTATAATAATCATTATAGATCACATAGGGCAGTGATGCTCCTCCTCCGTTTGATGCTCTCACCAATCCATAAGTCCGCTGGTTCCGACTGTGGTATAGTTCTGTAACATAGCGCTGCATCATCAGCCCGTAAGTTTGGCGCAATTCCTCAGCACTATTGCCAGATGGAAAAATGGCCACATCTGGCCATAAATAAGCATCGCCACCATCAACCTCGTCAATTTTATAACCACCTACTCCTATGTCTATTTTATTTTTATCCAGCGCACCAAAAAACAAATCCCTGGCTTTAGGTAGGGTTAAATCAACAACTGCCCCGTTCCATACGGTGTGGGTTGCTATATAAGGTAATATGTTGTTATAAACGGGAGCCTGTGGCGAAACATAAGGGTTGGTCCACAAATTAATGCGGATATTTTTTTTCAGCATATCTTGCACAAAAGCCTTCGGCTGGGGGAAACGGGTTTTGTCCCACTCAAAAGTACAAGGGTAAGATTTGCTTTGCCAACCAGGTTCAAGTCCTATAAAATCCAGCGGATATCCTTTGTCTTCAAAAGCCTGGGCTTCGGCGGCAACACTTGCAGCGTCGGCTAACCGTTGCATCCGTTGGGTAAATCCAAGGCCCCAGCGCGGAGGTAAACAGCCACCGCCGTTTAGTAAATTATAACGCTGTACCACATTCATCATAGTAGGGCCGCCAAACACATAAATTTCTGCTCCTGAGGCTGGCACAAGCATTTCTACCGCGTCTGAATATGGGTTCGGTTTCCAGTCTTTATCCAAATTACGATCCTTTATTTCCGGCGGCGTTTTACTATCCACCCTTACCGCGGTGCCGGCATAAACCTTAATGTAACGGGCGCTGTTGATAAAAACGCCATAGCCCTTGGTAGAAACATAAAAAGGTGTTGGGCAATGAGTATGCCCACCATCCCTGCCTGCATAATTATCCACATGCAGGGTTATGATTTTACCACGCTGATGTATTGTTTGAAAATTTAAGCCGAAGCCATAAAGCTGCTCTTGGGTATCTAATGGAAAACGCAGATATGTTTTGCCGTCTATTATTGTGGCCTTGATCTCATCTTGTGGCAACGGGAACTCCGTAGTTCCCATTTCGGCCAGGCCTGCATGGTATGGCACCGCCCCTGCCGTTTTGAGCAGGTCTAACCCATCCGGATTACCTGCAACAGCTTTCCATATTCCGGGTTCAACAACTGTCCAGGTTAATTGCTGGGCGCAGCAGGTATCGGCTATCGTAAACAGCAATAAACTAAAATACAAGGTTCTAAAAATCTTCATAATAAGGCTTAATGAATAATGAAATAACTTAAAGGTGGCTTACTAATAATTAATGGTATGTGAGCCAACATTTAAACGCAACAAGAGCGGATATGCAGCTTGTAACATTACCTATGCTTACCGAAAAAATTACGCTTAATATTATCACCATTGGTATACGCAATTTTATAGCTAAGATCTTCCGACCGGCTATACAAGTAAGCTACACATCCCTGCGGCATATTTAAACTATAAGTACCGTTACCTTTATTTGTTATTTGTACCTGCTGCTTGCTTTGTACTTTTATTTCGCCAACCATACCGGGCTTTATATCAAGTGAACCGCCATGCAAACTTTCTATCTTCACCCATTTGGTAAGGCCATTTTTACGCACCGCACTAAGAAGGAATGCGCCCTCGGTGCGCAAGTTTTCAAATGAAGCATCCTTCCAGATGGCCGGCAGAGCCGGAAAAACCCTCGCGGTATTATTCCAATATTGCAGGTACATTTCTTGTATAGTGGCGCAAGCTGCTAACGGCGTTTCTATAACGGGACCACTTTCCAGGTACATGGTATTGGGCTTTACATATTTATCTATAAGCTGATTAAGGCAGTTAAGTGTTTTATCGCCTTCGCCCATCATGGCATAAATAGATCCGCCGCCGGTATAAGAATATCCCTGCAAGGATTGCGGAAAACTATGCCACCGTGCTAATGATTTGCTAATTACTTCTCGGTCGGCTATATTATCCCAGTTAATTTCGTACAAGGGATAGATCATCAGCAAATGCGAGTAATGCCGGTGCGACTGATTGAAAGGTATATCTTTAGCTATCATATATCCATTGGCATCTTGTGGATAAGGTGTGAGGTTTTGCAATACATCGTTCCATTGTGTTGCAAGAGGATCGTTCTGTTTAAGTTCGCTATTTAATTGTAGCAAAATTTTGCATCCCCACCGCAACAGCGCAAGCGAATAATTGGTATCATATCCTGTTCCTCCGGGATATTCTGGCGAATACGTTTTTACAGACAAATGCCATTGCCCCGTTGCATCTTTTTCAAGGAGATGCAGGTAATAATTAATACTGCGTTTTAATAACGGGAATAAATTATCGGCCAGTTTTTGATCCATGCTGTACCGGTATTGTTCCCAATAATAATAAAGTATCCAGGTTAGGTTGCCCAGTTCAGCATATCCGTCTGATACGTTTTCGAAACTGCCACGTTTCAAATCGATTGACGCAAGCATATCATCGCCGCCTGCCCTACCAATAGCCGCAGAATTATACCGGTACTCCTGAGGTACATTTTTCACTAGATTGTCTTTATTAGCATCGATCATGTTAATCAGCGAACTGGCAATATCCAACCTATTTGAAGTGTACAACGGACTGTATGTTAACTGAATATTTAAATTATACCAGTATGCAGGCCACGGTGTTGGCTTTAACCACGGGCCTATAAGATCCAACGCTGGCTTATTTGCGCGAGTTGCTGATGCAAGTTTGTATTGCTGAATCCAATAGAAGCTTTCGATACGTTTATCTGGTATGGCAATAAAGCTTTTTTTATAGTAGTTATGCCACCAGTCCCTATGATCTTGAATAGCTGCTTTTATTTGAACCGCATTAAAACGGGAAAGAAGGGTAAAAGCCTGACCGACAGATTGTTTATCTTTTAGCGAATTTGCTACGGTAATGAGATATTTACATCCTGATCTACCGGGTATTTTTTTCCATGCGGTGGTAAAGCCTCCGCCGGCATATAATTGCTGGTTATACAAATTTATATCAGCTCTAACACTTTTTATGGCTTCGGGGTTTGCTGTATAATTTGCTGGCCTTCCATGTGTCTTTGCGCGCGGACTAACTGGTTCATCAGCAACCCACTCCCAGGTAAAACCTGCTTCCTGGCCGGTACAGGCAGCATCAAAATAAATGATATTAGTTTGCGAAAAGGTAAGCTCGGTAAACGATATAGCACCTTTATCTGTAAGTATACTACCTCTCAGTTCGGCATTCCAAAGATCAAGCCTTGCTGTTATTTTTTTAATTTTCCCCAGGGGCTTTATAATAAAATGCCCTATTGGCAATCGGGCTTTGGCAAACAAGGCGGGCATCGAATCGATACGATGATCGCGCACATCGGTGCGGCCAATATCCATACGGATGGAGTTGGCATCATTAAGATAGATCATTGTGCCAAGTAAGCCGTTGCCTGTAAATGCACCCTCATGCCATGCGGTAGTAAGAGTATCATAAACCATATCACTTCCAGATAAAAAGTGTTTCCAGTTAATAACCGATGGTTGTTGTGCCCTAAGATTTAAATTGCAGGTTAGGAAGAAAGCTATTGCAAGTATGCTGATTCTGTAAATTGTGCTTTTAGTCATAAATTTACATGCCATATGTAGCGGCTGTTTTACCATATTCCGTCTCACTATCAGGGTGTAATAAAAAGTTTAACCCGAGTTATTTATCGTAATGTTTGTTGATTTAGTTATTGCCTCCGTTAAAATGCGATGGTTTACAATTTGATAATTTTCCCTAAGCCCTGTACACCCGAGCGGCTCAAATAAACCACATAAGTGCCTGGCGGGCGGCCTGAAAGATCGACCTCAATGGTATTTAACCCTTCAGACAGCATTTTAGTAGCTTGCCAAACAATTTCACCCTTTGCATTGATAACTTTAACATATGCAGATTCCGTTTTTTTTGCATTTAGACTGATAGTTGCCTTACTGTTAGTAGGGTTGGGCGATATGTTAAAGGTTGCGCCGCTTTTGACAGGATTGGATGTTGAGGTGGAAGAAGCATTATTCAAACTCAATTTCACCGTTGCCACGTTACCGTCAGAAGTTGCCCCATCTTTATTCGCAGCTCTTATGTAATAGTATACTTGTGTTGCATCTGATAAAACACGGCTATCGGTGTATTGATAACTTGAACCCGAATTGGCGTTAACCGAAGCAATCTCGTTGTAATTTTTACCATCAGTGCTGCGCATAACAGTAAATTTATTGGTTGAGCTATTAGCCGTAACACCCCAGGAAAGGACAGCATCTTTGGCTTTACTTTGAGCCGATAAGGGCAACATTGCTCCGGGTATGATCTCATTCTTAACTAAAGTTAACGTAGCCGGAAAACCATCATGTACCGTAAAGCTTACCGTTGAAGAATTAGTGTTTAAAGTAATGCCCGCGCCAGTAGCATTATCCACTGCATGCCATAGGCCGGTTATGCCCAACGAAATTGTACTGGCGGTAGATACCCAAGTACTGGCGGCATTGTCAACAGCTTTTAGATCGGGATTTGCAACAGAAATAAATAAAGAATCGGCACTTTCGCGGATGCCAACCAACGCACGATTTGATATACTCTGCAAATAACCTGTATTGATATCCGTCTTAGGTAAAAAACACACGTAAGAAGTAAGCTGTTGCGGAATGTAAAGCACTGCATGTACAGAATCAGTCTGTTTTAATATTGAATAATAACTTCCAGACGAGAAAGAAGTGGCTAGTGCCTGCATCTTCGCCGGGGTAACCGCCGGTACAACTACAAATTGGTATTTTGCGCCAGATGGCTGCGTGCCATGTTCAAACCAGGATTTACTAACATTTGCTGTAGCGGTGGTGGTAGCATTATCTACCGAATTTATGGGTGTGGTTTGGGTGCCCCGGAAAACCCGGATACTACCGTTTCCTTGTGGTATATAAAAGCCTGTTGTTTGCCCGTTCACCAGCCATTGAGATGATGAAGTTGTAGATAGTGTTTGATCTGTTGCGGCAGACTGCGCCGTTGCAGAATTTATATAAATTGCCGGATCGGTTGCTGTACTTACGCTCTGAAACAAAGTTGTTATTACCGGATCTGTTGTATTTGAAGCAATAATTCCGCTACCCAAACACACCATTACACTATCAAATGTAAAAACCGACTTCCTGAAGTTGAGGCCGCTTGTTGCATAACGGGTGCCGGGGTTTTGCGTAAAGTTCATCCCAAAAATACCATTATTGCCCATACTTAACGCACCGGCAAAGGCGTCGCCCTGATATTCTGAAGCTGTACCCGAAATAAGAGGCTGTAACAGCGTCCAGCTTTGTTTTACACTGGTTGTTCCGGGCATCATATTCCAATCCCATCCCGCACCGGCGCTTATATACCCTGTAGAGGTGAGGTTACCGTCGTATAATACTTCAAGTGCACCGTAACTCTGATAACGGCCATATCGATTTGCTCCGGTATAGATCTCAGAACCAAACATGCGGTCCGTTAATCCCCGCATAACAGCCACCCAATTATTTTTACGCTGTATGCCGGTTTGCGAATAATTTAACTGATAAAATCCATCCAGGTTGGGTGTGGTTACCGCATAAGTATTGGTTTTAAAAATGTAATTATAAAATGCTGCCAGTTGTGGCTCGTAGGCCTGACCCGTCAAATCGCCACCAACCTCAACAAGCTGCCTCACGTTTAAAGCAGCAACAGATATGCTGGACTGAAATGGTGCCCTACCCGAGGCCGAATTTGGAATTAATGTACCCTTGGAGGTTTCCAAAAACAGGTTACGTATGGCAAACGACATATTCTGATAAGCGGTATTTGATATTTTGAACGGCGTCCCTTTAAATTCATAGGCACGGATTATCCAGGTGCTAAAAGCATACATATAACTTATATGCTGAGAGTTATGATGAAATCCCGAACCGTCGGGCTTAATGCCATCTCTCGCTCCCTGCCCCGGATAGGTAAATTGTTCGAGGTAACGGCTCACAGATTTAAGGTCGCGGGTAATTTCCGCGTTTGAATTGCCCAATAAAGCTAATTCGGTTACAAAGTTTGATTTAACATGAGTATAGTCGGTACTTAAACCTGGGGTAAATGTGGTTTGATAAATACGATTGTATTCGTTAGACCATTTCAGCATTTTCATCACATCTGATTTTGTTGTGCTATCCAGATAAGGCAATGCCTGTAAAAAACCAACCGGAAATGCACGTGCAGAAGTATAATCGCTGTAAGCTATAATATTGTCTCCCCCTTCTGATACACCCTGATCGATAAGATGTTCTACCAACAAACGAAGCTTGCTTAAGGCATCTGTATCACCATTAAGGCCATAGGCACTTGCCAAAGCACCGCAATGGGTTGACAACAGCACCAACGTATCAACATTACTGGTTGCGCTTATCCCACGTCCTTTAATAGAATTGTCGGCATTTCTGGTTATCCCGCAATTGGCAACGTATGTTTTGGCTGCCAGTAAAGCTGCCGCGGTAACTGTGCTTAAAGTTCGGTTATAAAAAGTTTTAACCTGAGTTATACCAGCAAGTTCTTGCGAAGATGGCGTGGTTGCCGCCATATCGGGAGTGTTCAGCCAACTTTCAAGTGCGCCCGAGACATCCGCAGTTCTTTGAAAATGCTGATAATCCAATCGCATATGCGGGCCAGGCGTGCGTGTTTCAGCGTTTAGAGAAAACTGCACTTCATCTACGTAAATCACCGCCTGCCCGGTTCCGCCGGCAGGCCTGTAAATAATGTTTACTTTATCGAGGGCAAAACTTGATGCAGATTGCAGGCCATAATTGTAGTCGTAACGATAACTGCGATGATAATCCCGCCAGCCTTTATAATTGAGCAGCATATGCCCTTCCCGTTGTACATTCCCTGCTGCATCTAAAAACTGAAATACCAGGGTATCTGCGGAGATGGCTTTACTATAGATATGTATCTTAGCCGAATTTGCCGAATAATACCAGATATCGGCCGCAGAAATACCCAGTGCGGAAGCCGATAACTTACCCCCTGCATTAGTTGTCCACTTCCATGCATTTCTCCCCCCTTTAACATGTTCATTACTTAAAACAAGTGAAGATGCACCGCTAACCGACCATTTTGATGGTGCCGCGCTATCAAATGTGTCGGTTGTTAAATAAGATAATACCGGATAAGAAAGTGTAATATTGCCCGTTGCACCAGCTCCGCCAGTAGCCGAAAACAAGAAAGAATTCAGCGTTGTACCATTGGGCATTGCCTTAGATGTTCCTCCCGATAAACCTGAGTTGCCGTTTACTTCGATAGAGCGTGGGTAATCGCTGCCTATTTTTGTACCATTAACCCAGATATGAAATGTATTTTGAGGTAAATTATACGAAACACCACCACGTGTATAAGTTTTTGCTGTTGCCGAAGTTGAATTATTGCAATAAACTTCCACATTATAAGTCCCCCCTTTAGCAAAAGTGGTAGCATCAATTGTAGTATACGTAGTAATTGTTAAAGAATCGGCACCCAGGCGATATGCGAAAGTAATACCCGTTGAGCCCGCCGTTGTTACAGGAGCCCATCTTAACACCGTAAACAGCTCATTACTTGCCCTATTTACACTATTGTTACTTACAGGATTAAACAGATTACCATTATTATGGCCGATGGCGTACATATAAGATCCAGCATCTGCAGTACTGATGGAACTGCTAAACTTTATAGTAAAGGAGTTCAATACAACATCTGTTGCAGACGGTATATCATTTGCAGAATACCTCACCATATTACTGGTAGGAAGCTGCTCAGTTATGGTGTGATTATTGTTTAGCGTAAAAGCCCCATTAGCAGCACTACCACTAATATACACACCGGTATTTCCTCCAGATGTAACCGGTAAAAATCCGGCGGTTGATGCTGTGCTTGTAGATGACTTATTGGTACCGGGAGTATTGGTATACGAGTTTGTTATTGTACCAAAATCGTAAGACCATTGGGCTACATTAACCCACTGAGCCCTTGCCAAATCCGTATTCAGCAATAAAAACAAAAAAAGTAAAATTCTTTTCATAGTTTGATAACTAATGGGTGGATTTATGCAAACCCCGAATGGATTTAAATAACGCATCCGGATTTGTTGATTGGTGTGTATTTACAATTAAGGGATGATATAAGAAAACGCCTAAATAGTTAAAAGTAAAATCGATAATTTTTACCACTGGCTTAAATTTCACGTTGGGTTAGCTTTAGTGTTGCTTGCTTCTCTGTAGCTCCTTCAATAAATATTATCAAATTACCGGGTGATAACCATTGTGCGCATACTGCGTTTGCATCAAGTGTGACTGATAATGCGTAAACGATTTTTTTTATCATAATTTCAATTAGTTAAGTAAAATACGTTCGGGTTCCTTTAAATAAACGGGCCTGCCTTAATTAGAGGCGTTCAACCACCCCCGGCTCGGTTCACTGGATTCTGAAATCAGGTTGCTTAGAAAGAGCCCAGGTGATTACGCATTCAAATTTATGCGCATTATTATTTCCCCAGGGGGCTACCATCGGTTAAATGAGGGTGATAAATTCGTTATTTTAAATATCATTATAAGCAACCAGATAATCCACACATGGAAACATCAAAAAAACCTATGGTATGAGTAGGGGGTATTTAGAAAGGAGGAGGTTATAAAATATAAAGTAGTTATACAGAGATGCATGAGATACGGCCCATCAAAAAAAAAGGGGAAAAGTTATCTTTTTGATAACCTTTCCCCTCTGGTAGCCCGTAGGGGAATCGAACGGGATTCTTAACCTATTGACTTACAATATTTTACCTGGTCTATAATTTGATACGCACCGAATTACTAACCTTTTTTTTGATGCAGATTGATACAAATCTTTACTTATAAAAGTATGGAACTGGTACTACTATACCAAGCTTCATTAAACGGTTTTCCAACATATATCATAAAAATTAATAACTGATTTTAATTAACCCTGTGCAGATAAAAAAGAATTTGTTTCATAAAATCATTAACAGGATAAATAATCTAGTTTAGGTAAAACTTAACTTTTTTGTTTTTAATTAATAAATCTGTTATCATTGGCTTTTTCCAAATACTTCAACCTCATTTAAAACTGCTTGTTTATCTAAAGGCACATCGATAAAAATGATCCTTAAAAACCTGGCCTCGGGTGCTTTACTGATGGTGATGGCCCGCTTTCTATCTGTTTGGTGGCTAGCAGGAGCGGTATAAATATCCGTCCATTGCAGCCCATCGAATGAGACCTGCATTTTGTACCCAAAATCGGTGTCATTAGCAAAATATAGGTTCACTCTGGTTATACTGGTCAAGCTTTCCATATCTACCTGCCACCAATTTTCGATAGCGTTAGGCATGGCAGCCCAATAAGTTGCTACGTCTTCATCATCGGCCATGCCCGCCGTGTGTCCTTTCGCTTCGCTGCTGGCTCTTGTTGGTTTTTGGAAAATGATATTGCTTTTGCTCACAGTAGGCGAAAAGTTTTTATAGTCGCCATATTTAATGTAAGGTACATATGCGTTAACCTGTGTTTTGCCGGGTATAAAAGCGGGTAGTCCTTTGGTTTCGATGGTAATGAAAGCATCCTTTAAGCCCGGCGAACTTGCCCTTACCCTACTCGTGCCACCATAGTACGAACGGAACTCAATTGCTGCCTGCCCGGCGCGGATCGCAATATCCGATGTTGCCGAAAAGTTGATGATATTTCCAGTTGGAAATTCGCCCGGTCCAGATTCAAGCGTTAGCGTAACATCGGGCGAATTGCTGACCGCTTTGCCACTCTTATCCAAAACCGTAACTATCAGTTGTACATCATCGGTACCATCGGTATTACTGATGGTTTTTTTGTCGGCAGTTAACGACAATGCTGCCGGGATACCTTCAACAGGCCATTCCGGTGGTGGTATGTGCAAATATTCATTACGGTACCAATACCACATACGCTTTGGCAGGCGAAAGTAATCTATCATACCCATGTGCCCAAACTTGCCGTCACCAAAATGAGTTCCGTAGTCAAAAGCGCACCAAAGTACCTGCCCGCTGCGCCAGTCAAGTGGTGTGCCCTGCACATCGCCAAAACCGGGGATATACCTACCTGGCCGGTCCGCCAATGTCGAACCGTATTCGCTAACTACATTTGGTATGCCGGGGTTAATATATATCCTTGCGCCGTCACCGTTGTAGCCAGCAACATCACCTTGTTTATCTATACCTCCGCGTTGTGAACCTCCAATAGCTACTTTACGTGTCGGGTCAAGTTGGTGCGAATAATCCGCGAGTTCTTTTAAAAATTCTTTGACGCGCGGCTTTGTCGAAGTTTCCGAAAAAAAGACCTCGTTGCACATACTCCATATCACTACCGAAGGGTGATTGCGGTTTACCCGGATCATTTCGCGCAAGCTGGTTCTTACACTTTCTTCAAACGGCTTTTGGTCTTCCGTATGGATCGGGTATGCGCCTGACCGATCGTACCAGCTTCCTTCCTTTGTAAAATTACCAGCTGCCCAAAAATCATTCTCCGACCACATCATCACACCCAGGCTATCACAGGCGTCGTAAAAAGCCGGGTCGTGCGGGTAATGCGAGCCTCGAATAAAATCGAATCCGGCACCTCTCACCAAATTAACATCTCGCATAAACCCGGTATTGGTTACGGCGCTTGCCCACCCGGCATGGTCCTGGTGCACGTTAGCACCGTGAAAGTAATAGTGTTCGCCGTTGAGGAAAAAACCTTTATCGGCTGTCCACTCCACCGAGCGGAAACCAAATGGTGTTTCGTAGGTATCGACCAACAATTCGCCAGCGTACAACTGGCTTACAGTTTTGTATAGATAGGGATGTTGAGGATGCCAAAGTTTTGGGTTGGGGATAGGCTGGCCTGTTTGGTTGAAGTTGGCTGTAGTGCCTGCGCCTATCTTCATCGACGATGAAAAGCTATCGACAATTTTGCCCCCTGGGTCAATAACAGAAGTTTTAAGTACGTATATCTTTGTTGAATTACTTTGATTGGCTACCTCTGTTTGAACGTTTACCGTACCCGATGCTCTCGATAATACTGGTGTTGTTACAAAAGTGCCGTACCATGTAACGTGGGCGGTATTAGTCACCACCAAATACGCGTCACGGTAAATGCCACCGCAAAAATTATGATCACCATCTCGCGGCGCAAGCTGTGGGTTCCACAAATTGTTCAGCCGAACGGCCAATACGTTTTTTCCCTGCCTTACAGCATCAGTAACATCATAGCTAAAGCCGGTGTACCCACTTTGATGATGACCCACAGGTTTGCCATTCACAAATAGCTCCGCATCCCGAAATGCGCCTTCAAACTCAATAAATATCCGTTTATCTTTCCATGCATAGCCCACATCAAAATATTTACGGTACCACCCGTAACCGGTATACCATTGTCCGGTTCCAAAATAGGGTGTGCTAAAGCTATGCGGCAGGTTAATGTTTTTCCAGGCCGTATCCACGTAACCAGGTTGTGCAGCGTTTTGCTGATCACCAAGTATAAATTTCCATTCCCGATTGATGTTTATCTTTTCACGGGGTGGAATTTTGATTTGCGCGAACGATAAAATCACAATATTGAAAACCAGAGAAAAAGATAAAAAAATACTTCTGATGGGCCGGGTAAGAAAATTCATAAAAGTACTATTTTAGGTATGGTTGGTTTGCTGAAGGTTATCCAACGGACGAAAATTAATTATTCAGCGTGGCATGTCCATCATGCGCTGTGCTGAACTATTTTACAAATCGTATTTAAACATACAGCAAGGTTTGTAGCAATTTAATGATTTTCGCATTAAAAAAATCCAAATTTAATATTCCCGTTTTATTCCACCTTTAATCAAGCAGAACATCAAAAAAAATCAGCAATATTTATCATGTTGCTGATGGCAGGTAAACACTACTTAAATAAAAATTGCTTTGCTCTTAATATCAATACGCTTTAGAGCTACTTCATTATTTCCAAATAGATTTCAAAGGAACTATTTCAAGATTTTTTAGGATAATGCCTTTGTTGTTAACCAATGTAAGGTGTGTAAATGGTTGATGGGGGAAAAATAAGCAGCTCATTACACTTAAGCCATTATCAGCAAATAACTCTACAGACGAATAATCGAATACCAGTTCGATATCCGAATTAGAAGTTATTGCTAAACGCGGCGCATAAACTATTTTGGCAAAATTTGGATTGAAATTTACAACACCCGATTTTGTTCGATCAATAAAATAATGCTTTTTTTCATCGTCATAACCGATCAATATCTGTTCACCGGCATCGTTCTGGAATTTTAGCGTATGAGTGGTTAATTTATCCAGGCTAAATTTCATTTTGAATTGGCCCGGCAGCTTTTGTTCAAATTTAAATTCCGGCTGGTTAATAGATAATGCTGCTTTGCTCACCACTGGTTTCAAGGCAATTGCATCAAGCTCTCTTACAATGTTCGACACCAAAATAAGTTCTCCATTTATTTTAGTTAATGATAACTCGCGCGGCAAAGTCATTGCATTACGCCATTTTTCGGTAGGTAACTGGCCTGCGTACTCCCAATTACTCATCCAACCTAAAAATATTTTTCGTTTACCGGTATTGCTCCAGGTAATTCCAGCGTATTCATCCGGGCCATAATCCGCCCATTTGCTATCTTTATTTAGGGGCATAAACGTGCTTCCATCAAAATCGCCCACAAAATATTGTGTTGCCGAGCCGCCGTTGGGGCCTCCAGGATTTAAATTAACAACAAGTACCCAATAAGTTTTACCTTCAAACGTAAGCGGGAACAAATCGGGGCATTCCCACACACCTCCATGCGCACCTAAATGCTTCCCAAATTCACTTTCTTTTTTCCAGTCCTTTAGGTTTGGGGAAGAGTAAAAGGTAATATGATCTAACGTAGCCAGTGTCATGATCCATTTCTTTTGCCTGGCATACCACATTACTTTAGGATCGCGAAAATCTCTAATTCCAGGGTTTTTCAATACGGGGTTACCTCTGTATTTCACCCATGTGTTACCTTCATCTAAACTGTAAGCAATACTTTGGTTTTGAAAGTCGTTCCTTCCGGCCCTTTCAGCTTTCGGATCATGGTGGGTAAATATAGCCACGATCGGTGGTTTTCCCTTGCTGCCAAATCCGGAGGTATTATCCACATCAACTACCGCGCTGCCCGAGAAAATATAGCCAAGGCTGTCGGGATACAAGGCTATCGGTAGTTCTTTCCAGTGCATAAGGTCTTTACTGGTGGCGTGCCCCCAGTGCATCGGGCCCCAATTAATACCACCAGGATAATATTGATAAAACAAATGATAGGTACCATTGTAGTAAACCATCCCGTTGGGATCATTTAGCCAATGTTCCTTTGGAGAAAAATGTACTTGCGGGCGATATAGCTCTTGATATTTTTCAGTTTCCTGACCAAAAACCTTGAACATCATTATAACTATTATCGATAAAAGAATTAACTTTTTCATAACCTATCTTAAACTTTTATTGATACCTTTTACTTTAAAGTTACTTATTACCGACGCATTACCATCTCCTTGCAATTTCAAGTCGGTGTATTGGTAATTAGGGAAATAAATAGTCGTGATAACTTTTTCGCCGTGGTCAACAAATATCTCTATCGATGTTTTATCCACTAAAACCTGAAAGTCTGTCGGGAGACCTGTTTTTGGGATATAAGGGCAGGTAATTTGCTGTTGAAACTGCGTATTAAAATCAATGTGACCCGATTTGCTCCTGTCAACACTTAATAACCCGCTGGCTTTATTGTACGTTAATGCAATCTTTTCAACAATATTCCCTATGCTTAAAGTTAAAGTGTTTGTTGAATTCAGGTCGGCGGTAAAATCAATTTCATAGCTGCCACTACCTATTAGTTTACTATTTAACATTTTAATAGCTGTGTTTGCCCCCTGCGCGGTTGTATCGGGGGTACTATTTTTATAATTAGACAACTCCAATACCGGTTGCGACCTTAACACAGCACCAGCAGTAGTACTAACAAGCGAAAGGGCCCTTGGTACAGTCATGGTGCTACGCCATGTTGTTGTGGGTACTTGCTGCGCGTAGTTCCAGTTGCTCATCCACCCAATTGCCAGTCTTCTTCCGTCGGCAGCGGGTATATTGTTATAAGTTACCGTGGCATAATTATCAGTCCCGTAGTCCATCCAGTTAACTGTATTACTATCGCTTGTAAAAGTAGTCCCATCAAAATTACCTGTAAAATATTGCGTAGCCGAACCGCCGTTGGGTCCACCAGGATTAACGCTCACCAGCATTACCCATTTGGTTGTTGCAGTACCATCTACAGGTAGTTGAAACAAATCCGGGCACTCCCAAACACCGCCGTGCGCACCTAAATTTGCACCAAACTCACTCAACAAACTCCACGATTTAAGATTGACCGACGAATAGATTTGCACTTTGTTGCCCACAGCCAATATCATTATCCATTTTTGCCCTGCGGCGTACCAAAATACTTTCGGGTCCCTAAAATCCGGCACTCCTGCATTAGGCAAAACGGGGTTGTTGGCATACTTGGTCCAGCTTGTTCCGCCATCGTTACTGTAGGCTATGCTTTGTTGTTGCTGTGAGCCATTAAGCGTATAAACAGCTATTAATGGGTCCTCAGTTCCAGTTTTAAAACCGGCTGTGTTTGCAGCATCGGCAACAGCACTTCCCGAAAATATTGTTCCCGAATTGTCGGGTGCAAGCGCGACAGGTTGATCTTTCCAATTAAAAAGATCGGTACTTGTGGCATGCCCCCAGTTCATTGTACCCCAAACGCTGGCATTAGGGTTGTATTGATAAAACAAATGATAAGTACCTTTATAATATACTAAGCCATTTGGATCGTTCATCCAATGAAGCGATGGGGTAAAATGATATAAGGGGCGGTAATCGGCCTCTTTCATTGTTACCAAAGATGCCGTAGAATCTTTTATGGTATTGATAATTGATGTCCCGCCATCAGTACCACTCTTTTTACACGCAAAACAACAACTCATGGCCATTGCGATACAAAACAAACTTAGCTTATTCATAATGATGTTTGTTAACGTTAACCTTCCGGCGTTTAACCGGAAGGTTAATCATTTCTTATTTTGTTTTTAAATAATCTATGGCATTTTTATACAAAAGCTCGATGTTTGACTGGTAGGGATTAGTACCTGAGTTTTGGTTCCATTCAACAGCACCTATGCCAATAAATATCGCGGAACCCTGATAATCGTTCATGGGTTTGAATTCCAGTATTCCGGCCATATAGTAATCGCCTATACCATCCCACTGGCCTAACCATTCCACGTTGTTATCAGTAACGAATTTGGTATATGCTGCTTCGTTATTGTTAGGCCCGAGTTTCAGAAAATCAGGAATGGTAACAATAACATCGTTATGATTTTCTTTCCAGCCCGGCCCGATGGTCGGGAAAGTAATCCTGCTATCGCCCTGCTTGGTCATTGTAATTCCTTTATACAAAGGATGCCCGCTTTGGTCGTGTTTTTCATTGATATTGACACCTACACCCCATATATCCGGATTATTGCCACCAGGTCCGGAGTCGACACCCATAGGGTAGCCTACTGTCATTCTACCAACTGTCCACAGGTATTGTACGGCATATTGGTTTAGTAACAAACTGCCACCGTTTTTATAAAACTGGGTCATTTTTGCAACCACGGCAGCATCGGTAGCTATAGCGGGTAGGCTTGTTGTACTCACTAAATCATAGTTCCACCAAATCACCCTGAACTGGCTCAAATCAACCGTCCCGTTTTTGACCTGGCTAAACGAAACGTACTTTGACCGTGTGTAGTTTTTAAATAACCATTTGGCACCCGCCACCTCATCATCATCACCGGTATTTAACAACGTAAGCGAATCGGTATACATACCAATATAGGCTACGCTTGTTGCACCAACTTTAAATGGCAGTATAACGGTGTTGGATAACTGATTACTGCTATTAGTGGTTACAAAAGTGATGTTGTAGGCCCCTATAGGGACGTTCTTAAACTGGTACGATGTAACAGTAGGCCCAACATCAACGGATTGATTACCCATTTTTATAGTGATCTTAGTAACCGGCAAATCAGGCGCTGTCCAGCTAACTGTAACATTGTTATCGGTTTGTAAACCACTTGCGTTTTTTACGGGTGCAGCTCCATCCCTTGTAAACCGAACTATTTGCCCTAAGGAACTGTTGCCGTTATTGTCGCTAACTTTTACAATAAATACGTATTTTTTATTGGTTTGTACAATACCATATTTAAAAGATACAGCATTTGCAGCAAGAGTTGTTGTGTTTGTGCTATCGTTAACTGTTACAGTTAAAGGGCCGTTGCCTTGAGGCAGGTTCCACGACAATAGTACCGAATCGCCAAGCAAGGTATATTTTAAATTTGATACCGGGTTTAAATTTGCCTCTTTAACCGCAATGGTATTTTTTTGGCAAGATGAGCACCATAGGCTTATGCCTAACAGTATGATGTAAATAATTTTATAGTTTTTCATTTTGACTTACATTTTGGTTTTAATTACTATTGTACATACCCGTTATTTTGCTTGTAAAGCCCATGGCTAAAGGTGATCTGGTTAAGCGGTATCGGTAAATACTCGTCGCGGTTCTTTTTGAAAAGTCCGTCTTTCAAATAAGCCCTTTTGGTTTTTTCGGTAGTGAAATAAGTATTCAAATAAGTATCGGCTATGCCCCAGCGAACAAGGTCAAAAAACCTATAGCCTTCCATGGCAAATTCAAGCCGGCGCTCCATTCTCAGTGCCTCACGGGCGTAAACTTGGGTCCAGGTGCAATTAATGCCTGGTTTGTAAGTATTTATGTTATAATTAGATTCAAAGTTACCATTAGCAAGTTTTAGCTGCCCGGTGCTATTTTTTGCCCTGGTACGTATTTGGTTAATTAAAGGTAGTGCTTCATCCTGCCTGCCCAACTCTATTAATGCTTCTGCTTTCCAAAGCATCACATCGGCGTAACGAATAAGTATCTTATTTTTATCGCTTGCATAAAAAGGACCGTTCTGGATATATTGGTTTTTTTGCACATTCTCTTTCAACGATGCGAAATAACCATAAATAGTAGGGGTTCGGTTCCAACTGGCCAAATACAAGGTATTAGGATCATATTTATAATTATGGTTTGGTATCGCTATGGTATGGTCCAAACGGGGGTCTACCGTGTTAACCGAAAGATCCAGATCGCTGTTGTTGTAGGTACTTGTCATCGGCAAACCATCTGTGCCGGTTTTATAAGCATTGGCTAAATTTTGACTTGGTTTATGGAAATCGCAACATCCTACGCCCTGTGGGGTAGATAGCTCATCGCCAAAATCCAAACGGCCAAAAGGTGTTCCATCATTGCGTGAGTATTGAATAGCGAAAATAGACTCTGTTCCGTTTTCTGTAGCAAGTGAAAAATTGTTGGCGAAATCGGATTCCAAACCGTAATTAGAACTTAATACTTGTGTAGTAAGCGACACAACCTGGTTTAATTTATCGGTGTTTATACCGGTTACGTTGTTCTGATCGTCTTGAGTATAAGCTTGGTATAATCTTGTTTTAGCCAGGTAAGCAAGAGCGGCGTATTTATTAGCCCTACCAACATCTGTTTGTGAGGAAGGAAGGTTATCAACTCCATTTTGAAAATCTGCAGCAATCTTGTCCCACAACTGATCATTGGTTAATTGCCGGTTTGATATGTTAGCATAATCGTTGGTATTAACGGTTTCATCAATATAAGGAATAAACTTGAACAGTATCTTCAGCTGAAAATACCAGAAACCGCGCAAAAAGTGCATTTCGCCAAGTCTCGTTTTCTTTAGAGGATCGCTATCCGGAAGTGCATTAAGGCTGGTAATAGCAGCGTTGACCCTCGAAATGGCTACATAATATTGAAACCATATTCCGTCAAACGGCCCGAGGTCACTTCTAACACTTGAGAAGATTTCCACAAAGTAAAATTCCTGGATGTCACTTTCGTCCCTACCGCCTTTGTAGGCGTCACCCGATCGTACATTACCGTATGGCCAAAGGCTTACCGGGGTAGTGTAACCATCATTTTCTAACGATGCATAAGCTGCGGTTACAAATTGTTCGGTACCCGAGCTTACTTGGTCGGCGCTGAGCACCGCTTTGGGCGAAACATTCAAAAAATCTTTTTTGCACGATACCAGTGCCGTAATGAAGATCATTGAAAATGTCCATTTTAAGATGTTATTTATCTTTTTCATGATAATATTTTAATAGACTTGTTTAAAACTAAAAGGCTACTTTTATCCCGGTCGTAATCATAGTAGGAATAGGATAACCGTATGATGGTATTTCGGGATCGACTCCGCTGAAACTTTTTGATTTTATAGTAAACAGGTTTTGCCCACTTACATAAACATTAAAGTTGCTGGCTTTAATTTTACTTAACAGATTTTTAGGCAGACTGTAACCTATCTGTAAATTTCGTAGTTTTAAATACCTCCCGTTTTCAATATAATAGGTAGAAAACCTGCTTTCGTTATTGCGGTCGGTAAGCGTTAGTGCCGGAATAGTTGAATTGGGGTTTGAAACCGACCAGGCATTTAAAAGGCGCGTTCCTTTGTTGGAACCGGTTTCGCTCACACTCCAAAAATCAGTAGCCGATTTGATGTCCTGTACATTAATTTGCTGGTTGCCAACTCCTTGGAAAAACATCGTCAGATCGAAACCTTTGTACGAAAAATTGAAATTAACACCATAGGTATAATCGGGAGTAGGGTTAAATATCCAGGCCTGGTCTTTTTCGTTTATCACGCCGTCGCCATTCAAATCCTTGTAACGGATACGGCCAAGGCCTTTACCCAACTGATCGGCCGAAGTAAGTACCTGATCGGTTGTGGTAAACAAGCCATCGGCAACGTAGCCATAACCCGAACCCACTGCATGACCAAGAATGTTATCACCGGTTCCGTTTCCACCGTAACTATTAACAACCTCGGCAGGTAACGAAGTAAATTTGTTGCGATAAGTTGCAATATTTCCGGTTACCTCGAAGTCAACTTTGGAAGCTATCCTTCCCCTGTAGCCTATTAGAAACTCAAAACCTCTATTTTCTAAACTGGCACCGTTCACCGTGCGGTTACCGCCCTCACCAATTACAGCTATGTAAGCTGGTGTGATAAGCATATCCGACGTTTTCTTTACAAATACATCAACAGAACCAAATACCTTTTGCTCCAGGAAGCCAAAGTCCAAACCCAAATTAGATTGGGTAGTTGTTTCCCACTTCACATCATCGTTGCTACGCTGAATGATTTGGTAGCCCGATGGCAAATTACCCGAGCCGCTTCCCGAAAAATTGTAGGAGGTACCGTTATAATTTGTTGCATATAAAGTTTTGCTTGCTGTAGCCGGGATATTATCCTGATTACCGTTTTTACCGTAACCATAACGCAATTTCAGGTCAGAAATAAAACGAACATTATTTTTGATAAAGTCTTCGTTATTGATACGCCAGCCTACGCTAAAGGCAGGGAACAAACCGAATTGGTTATTGGTACCGAATCTTGATGATCCGTCATACCTTACCGTTGCTGATGCCAGATATTTTTCGTTGTAAACGTAATTTACTTTACCGAAGTAAGACAGCAAACGATATTCTGAAGCCCCGCCGCCATTATCTTTTAGCCCTGTACCTGCATTAAGATACATGTAATTAGGGTCTTCGCTGGCAAAGCCCTGCCGGCTTGCCGAAAAATCAAGATTGTTTTCTTTGTAAGCCTCAAAACCGCCTAACACATCAATACTGTGTTTGCCAATTATCCTTTTGTAATCCAGCGTATTGGTCCACGTTAACTTTGTTGTGTTCGAATTCGTCATAGTTACCTGATTAATCGGATTATTGAGATAACCCGAAACATACGCTAATTGCATATTACGCATAGTGTAGTTTCCATAATCAATACCTAAGCTTGATCTCAGGTGCAAACCGTTAATAACTTCCAGATCGGCAAAAGCGTTACCAAACAAGCGTAAATAATTATAGTGGTTCTGCTTGTTATCTTCCAGCAGCCTTACCGGGTTTTGTCGGTCGTTCATACCGCCATATGGTCCGCCCCAACCTATCCCGTCAACAGTATGTACCGGTATAACGGGTAATGCCTGTAACGCAGCATTCAGCGTGTTGCCCTGCACCTCTTGTGTGGTGCTGGCCGTAAAATTCTCGCCAATCAGTAGCTTATCGTTAATTAGCTTGTAATCGGTATTCATTCTGGCTGATATACGCTTAAAATCGGTAGTTTTAACTATGCCCTGGTTATCGGTATAGTCCATCGAAAAAACACTACTTCCTTTATCAGTACCATGCGCCACAGACAAATCGTAGTTTTGCGAGATACCTGTTTGCGAAATTTCCTTAAACCAATCGGTATTAGCCGTTTTCATCGTCTTTGCAGGGTCAATGTATTCGGGAATATTGATCTTATTGAGGCTGTACGTTCCATTTGCATTCTGCTTCCAGTCAAACTGATAAATCAGATAACTACTTAACGGACTGCCTCCATAAGCAATAGCGTCGTTCGCGCTGGCTTGCCATGCAGCTTTTCCATATCCTTCGGCATCTAATACATTAAGTTTACTTTCATAGAAAGAGTAACTCCGGCGTGCGTTAGCATTAACCTGTAATTCGCCTTTTTTAGCTTTTTTAGTCGTAATAATAATTACGCCACTGGCCGCCCGCGAACCGTAAATAGAGGCTGATGATGCATCTTTTAAAACCTGAATGCTTTCGATATCATTAGGGTTTAACTCGTGCATACCTGCTGTTGTAGCCACACCGTCTATCACATACAGCGGGTTTGTGCCATTGATAGAACTGATACCGCGGATAAGTATATTGACATTGCTGCCACTTGGCGATCCATCTGTGTAAATAAGCATACCCGGTACTCTTCCCTGCAGTGCCTGTATTGGGTTGTTGTTAGGCATTTTTTTCAACTCTTTTACGTCGACCACAGATACAGCACCTGTTAAATCGGCTTTCTTTTGTGTTTGGTAGCCTGTAACTACCACATCACTCAGCGTTTTACTTTGCTGAAGTAGTTGAATGTTATGGACACTTTGCTTTCCAACTTTAACTTCTAAATTGTCGAACCCGACAAATGAAACAACCAAAATGGCATTTTCATCGGAAACGTTAATGCTATACGCACCTTTAATGTTGGTTGAGGTTACAGTACTTGTACCTTTAACCATAATAGTTGCACCGGGTAATAATTCATTTTTATCGTCAGTAACGGTACCCGTAACCGTTCTGGACTGACCGTAGCTCCATAATGCTACTGAAAGCATCAAAGAGATTGTTAGTAATAGTTTTCTCATAATGGTTTATAATTGGTCTAAAAAGTCTTGCTCTTAAAGTTTACATATTCAGATAATCGGTACTCCGGACAACCTCCTTTCTTGGTAGCGATAAAGGCCCCCATAGCCACCGCATTTTTTATGGTTGTTTTTGGTTCGTTGTTTAAATAATGGTTGGCTATAAAAGCGGCCAGGAAAGCATCGCCGCTCCCAATAGTATCCTTTACCTTAACCTCGCTACCCCATGCGTTATAAACTTCATGGTTTTTATAATAGGATGCACCAAATTCGCCCTTGGTGACGATGACCTCCTGAACGTTAAAGTAATGTTGTATAAATTTAACCTGCGACGCTTCATTACCGAGTGCCCCCCTGAAAAGGGATTGTGCCATCTCTAACTCTGCCTGATTAAATTTTACGATATCAGCCTTATGTAAAAGGGTTTCCAAAAGATCGCGATTAACAAATGGCGGACGTAAATTGATATCAAATACCTTAATAGCGTTGCATTCCAATATTTTCAATAGGGTTTCCCTTGACGTGTTATGACGAGACGACAAGCTTCCATAAATTAAATAAGTAGAGGGCTTAATCTGGTTTTTTATTTCATCAACATTGTTTATAAAGTCCCAGGCAACCGGGAACACTATCTCATACGATACTTCGTTCCCATTATTCATCCGGGCAATTACCTCACTGGTGGGGTATGTAACATCCCGCTGCAGCATATGCTTTTTAATTTGCCAATTATCAAGCAAGGCTTCAAGTTTATCGCCGTTGGCGTCATTACCTATACGGCTAACTATGCTGGTGTCTACACCAAGTTTATTTAAATGATAGGCTACATTTAGTGGTGCCCCGCCAGGCTGCGGGCCATCGGGTAACATGTCCCATAGTATTTCGCCATAGCAAATAGCGGGTGAACTGTGATTTTCTGATATCATTATCTGTTTTTTAGTGCATCAATACAATATTATCTTCTATTTGCTCCAAAGATTTTCCTTTGGTTTCCGGCATCAACCTCCAAACAAATATTAACTGCAAAACCATCATGGTGCCGAAGAAAGAAAAGGTAATGGTACCCCCAAGCTTTTCTGCGAAATAAGGAAAGCTGAAAGCGATTATAGCTGCCATGATCCAATGCGTGGAACTACCCAGCGTTTGGCCTTTTGCCCGTACCTGATTAGGAAATATCTCTGAAATAAACACCCAAATAACTGCCCCCTGCGAGAAAGCAAAAAAGGCGATGAAAATCATCATATAAATAGGGATGGCAAAACCATTAAAGTTGCCTTGATAAAAGGTAAAGCTCACCATAAATAGTGCTGCGATAAGGCCAAATGAGCCAATCACCATCAGTAGCTTCCTTCCAACTTTATCGATGATATTGATTGCCAATAGCGTGAAAATGAAATTGATAATTCCGATACCTACGGTAGATAATAAGGAAGAGTGAGCACCGAGGCCGGCCATTTCGAAGATACGAGGCGCATAGTAAATAATAGCGTTAATACCTGATACCTGGTTAAAAAACGCGAACAGAACAGCCAGCATAACCGGGGTTTTAAATTGCCCTGAAAATAAATTGTTGCTATTTGCAGACTGGTCGCTCTCCAATTTTGAATTTTGGATAGCGATCAGTTCATCTTCGCAGTTTAACGGGTTGATCACTCTTAAAATACGCAGCGCCTTATCCATATCCCCTTTTTTGAGGATCAGCCAGCGAGGACTTTCCGGAATAAAACGGATCAATACCAGGAAAATAAGAGCCGGAAAAGCTTGTACACCCAGCATCCAGCGCCATGAAGCTTCGCCGCCTTGACTAATGAGATAGTTAGATAAATAAGACACCAGGATACCCAGTACTACATTAAACTGGAACAAGCCCACCAAGCGGCCACGGCGGTCGGCAGGTGAAACCTCGGATATATAAATAGGTGCCGTTACCGACGAAGCACCGACGCCTAAACCGCCCAAAAAACGGAAAGCTAAGAAGATATACCAGTTGTCGGCAAGGGCCGTACCAAGTGACGAAAGCAGATAAGCAGCCGCTACAAAGTATAAAGTATTTTTCCGCCCAAATCTATCTGAAGGCTTAGAACCCAGCAGCGAACCGATAACAGTACCGATAAGCGCAATAGAAATGGTTAAACCATGCTCCAATACCGAAAGGTGCCAAAATTGCTGGATGGATTTTTCGGCGCCGGATATTACTGCCGTATCAAAGCCAAATAAAAAGCCGCCAAGGGCTACGACCATGGACCATGCCAGGACGGAATTATTTCTCATAATATATGGGTGTTATTGGTTAACAGTTCGAAAGTAGGCCGAACAAACCCACAGAAGTGATTGATTTTATAACAAAAATCTCTAAAATTTTAACTTTAAATAACTTACTGTATATCAATTACTTATTTAGACACAGGTACCTCAAATTTAAATTAATCTCTGCCTATGTTACATCAATGTTTGCTTATGTTACATCAGGGCTTATACACGGGGCGTGTTGTTAGTAAGGCAATTTGTTATCCGGGTACTTTATATTTAATTTTAGGGCGGCAATTGTTTGCTAACCAGTTATAATGCGGCTCACATGGCCGGGCTTTTTAATGTTTAACGCAACTATAAATGTATAATCAGGTATCTTTCTTTACGCGACAGTTTGGATTTTGGATATGCCTGATCATCGCAATATCCGCTTGCAGGCCTGTAAACAAAAAAACACAGTATGTAATCGGCTTTTCTCAGTGTGTTGGTTCTGATCTGTGGAGGAAAACCATGCTCGACGAAATGAAAATGGAGCTTTCCCTCCATCCCGGTGCCGATTTTGTATATGCCGATGCGGAAGGCAACAGCAAAAAACAGATTATACAGGTAAAAAACATGCTTGAACATGGTATCGACCTGCTCATCATCTCCCCAAATGAAGCCCAGCCCCTTACCGAAATTGTGGAACAAACCTATAATAAAGGTATCCCTGTAATAGTTATCGACCGTAAAACGGCATCATCGCTATATACCGCTTACGTAGGCGCCGATAATTATCAGTTAGGCAAAATGGCCGGAGAATACGCGGGCACGATTTTGAAAGGGCAGGTTAACCTGATTGAAATTATGGGGCTACCCGGATCGTCGCCGGCAATTGAGCGCGACCGAGGGTTTATTGATGGTATTAAAAAATTTAGCAATATTAACATCCGCGATAAAATATATGGGGACTGGCTGAAGAAAAACGCAAAAGAACAATTGCTAAACATTAAAAACAAATTGCCTGGTACTGGTGCTGTTTTTGCACACAATGATGTTATGGCGGCGGGCGCGCGCGAGGTATTGAACAGCCTGAAACTGCCGCGGAATATTAAGGTGATTGGCATTGATGCCTTACCGGGAACAGGCGGCGGTCTTGAATTGGTTTCGGACAAAGTTTTGGATGCCAGTTTACTTTATCCAACCGGCGGTAAGGAAGCTATCGTGACAGCCTTTCATATCCTTAATAAAGAAGCCTTTTCAAGGGATAACATCCTACAATCGCTCGTAATTGACTCTACCAATGTGCAATTGATGAAGGTGCAATGGAACAAGATAAACAGCCAGCAAAAGGATATTGAAAAACAAAAAAGCTTACTCGAAGAGCAAGAAGCAGTTTATAACAGCCAGCAGGTGATTTTAAACATCATTGTTATCACCTTGGTTTTAGCTGTTATTTTCGGGGGACTGGCTTTTTACTTTCTGGTAGAAAACCGCAAGGTTAATAAAAGCCTTGAAGCTAAGAATACCGAAATACTTTCACAACGAAACCAACTCATAGAGTTATCCATAAAAGCGGAGGCGGCAACTGAAGCTAAGCTCAATTTCTTCACCAATATATCGCACGAGTTTCGTACGCCGCTCACATTGATCATCTCACCTATTGAGGACTTGATCAAGAACGACAAGCTACAAGCCTTAGCGGGAAGACAGTTGCAACTGATCCATCAAAACACGTACAGGCTGCTACACCTGGTTAACCAACTGATAGATTATCGTAAAATTGAATACGATAAACAGCAGTTACAAGCATCAGAAAATAACCTGGTGGTATTTTTGAAGGATATTGTTGACAGTTTTAGACAATATGCCCAAAAGCTAAATGTAGATATTCAATTTATACCACGTGATAAGGAAATTAAGATTTGGTTTGATGTCAATATGCTGGACAAAGTTTTTTTTAACCTGATATCCAACGCCATTAAGTTTAGCCGCGAGAAAGGCCATATTCAAATCAAAATCCAACAAAATGATGGGAAAGTGCAAATAGCCATAAGCGATAACGGCATTGGATTGGCACCTGATGAAGCTTTAAGGATATTTGACCAATTTTACCAGGTTGACCACCATGATGGCAAAGGATCGGGAATCGGGCTTTCGTTATCTAAAGAGATTGTCCAGCTCCACGGTGGCGCTATTGCTGTAGAGAGCCAAAAATGGAAAGGCACCACCTTCACTGTTTCGCTACCGTTAGGGGACGCGCACCTACAAAAAGAGCAAAAAATCGAACAGTTATTAAACCAATCGGACATAGTTGCCAAATCAAAAGTTTACCAGGTCGAGGTCATCAAATCGGACCAAACTAATTCAGCGGATGTATTTAGTCAACCAAAAGAATATTCTATACTTATCGTAGAGGATAACCCTGAACTGTTGCTTTACCTGAGCGAACAACTTGCTAAATATTATGAGATTTTTGTAGCCAATAACGGTAACAACGCTTTAACGGAAGCTTATGAAAAAGTTCCGGACCTGATTATTGCCGATGTAGTTATGCCCGGGTTTTCGGGTAAGGTTTTGGCCGAAAAATTAAAATCCGATTTGCGAACTTCTCATATTCCTATCATTTTGCTCACGGCCCAGGTAAGTGTTGAGCAGCAAATTGAGGGTATACAATCCATGGCCGATCTTTATATCACTAAGCCTTTTAATTTCGATTACTTATTAGCCAACATACAGAACCTGATACGCAACCGGGTAATTTTAAAAGAACATTTTACGAGTGACATCAGCAGTTCCGAAAAATCACAAACACCCAATAACCTGGATAAAAAGTTTTTGAGTGATTTTTCTGGTATAGTGGAGCAAAACCTTTCGAACGAAAAATTTAATGTGGATGATATTTGTAAAGTTATCGGCATTTCGCGGGTACAGCTTTACCGAAAGGTAAAAGCCCTTTTAGGCTGCAGCATAACTGATTATATTTTAAACCGAAGGCTTAAAAAAGCTAAGTATTTACTCGGCAATGAGGGCTATACTATTGCCGAAATAACCTATATGGTTGGTTTTTCAAATCCGAATTACTTCGCAACTGTATTTAAAGCCAAATACAACTGCACACCCAGCGAATTTAGAAAAAACAAGGTCTCGTCCGGATAAATTAAAGTTGATATCGCTCCTGCGAGGTAGTACTGTAGACGAAGAATTGTGATGAATAATAATTCTATAATATGTAAATACCGACGAATGACACGAAAAATTCCTTAATTCTTTGTAAGGTACTAGAGAATTTCCCTTCCACATTGTTGAGATAAATACTATTTTTTCCTCAACGAGATTTGAATATACTGAACGCAGCAACGCATCCTTATAACTAAATATTTCTTTTCTTACGTTGGTTATTACCGTGATTTAACTTTGTTTTTGGGTGCTCATCCTTGGTTAACCAATTCGCTTCCATTTTCGCCAATATTCTTTTTGCTTCCTCCGGATTGTGTAAATAAATACTATCAACCCAATTGGTAATCGTGGTACCCACATGTTTTGCCAAACGGTACTTGATATCTACAGCCTCAAGTTTGTTATTTTCTTTCCATAAATGACAGCTCAAACCTGTAGATAGTGCTACCACTATTAACAAAATGATCCCGGAAATGATAAAGCCTTTGGTTTTGTGGTCAAAGGTATTGATAAGCTTAAGCGGCAGCATTTTTCTTATATCCTCTAGTATGCTTTTCGTTTCTACCAAAGCGGTCTGAATTTGTTTATCATGGTTGTTACCACTTTTAAATTGACTGATGTTGTTTTTTAGTTCGTGATGATCATTTTGATATTGCTGTAGAAATCGATCAAAATTTTTAGATAGGGTTTCAAATTGCTTAGTATAATCAGATAGATTGGCTAACTGTTTACTTAATCCTTCAACCTGGATCACGATACGGTCAAGGATTTCGTCGTTTATGTTTCTATCTGAATTTTCCATTGTTTAATTTGCTACTGTTACCTGCTGATTTTATGGCTCTCATGCGGTTTCTTTTTTCTCTTCCTTTTTCTTTCGTCAGTATCGTAGATGTTTGGCATCGGATCTACATAATCCGGTTCCAGTAAAACTTCAAGTAAGGACTTGCATCCGGTGTTAAGTGGTTGAGTGTAAATCGGAATTTGTATTTGTTTAGGCTCGTGTGTTGGCTGCTGTTGCTTTGCTTGCTCTGATTCATTTTGCCATTTATTCTGCTCAATGGCCTGGGTTAATCTGCCGAAACTCAAACTGCGGTCTATTTCCGAACCTTTGAACTTATATTCGCCCTTGCTGAAACTGATACCTTGCACTTCTTTTGTACCACTCTTGAATTTGTAAATCATTTCAACGCCTCTGGTCGAAAGTATTTGCTTTAACTCATCCAAACTTCTAACTTGCTTACTTAATTGTTTGATCGTGTCGAACAGTTCGTACTTCACTTTATCGGCGCCCTTCAACTGCTGGCGATTGACCTGCATTTTATTTTCAGCCATAAAGAATCCATACTTCAAAGTCAACTCTTTGGCGACCTTGATATTTTTGATGTGCTGGAAATTATCGCGTATGGTTTTGCCATTGTTATCAACCCGGTTATAGATGATATGAAGGTGTGGATGACACTTATCCTGGTGCCGGACAATCAGTACCTGCGTTTCCTGAATTTTCATTTTTTGCAGGTATTCTTTTGCGATGTCTGTCATCACCTCATCATTCAATTTTGGTATGTCATTTTCGCTCCAACTCAAAGCTATATGACCGACAGCCTGACCCAAATTTGGATTCATTTTACGCTGCATATTGAAGTCGTTAATCGTGTGCGCAATATTGTCGATGCGGATGCCATCGGCATCCAAAATCGTTGCCTCTTTTTTCATCAGGTTATACTGTAATAATCCCTTAAAGCTTTTCCCCGGTTTTGGTATTTTCCCGATCATGCCTGTTAAAATATTGGATAGCTTCGTCTATCTGAATCAGTAACTCGTCGCACCGTCTCGCCACTATTAATATCCCCCCGGTGTGCGCCAGCTTGGTTAGTTGATTTAGGTTGTTAGCCATACCTGTAATAATGTGCAACAGTTCCCGGTCCTCCCGGCTCAACAATGGAACAATCTTAGAAGTGATCGCAACTCTGCGGAACCAGTCAGCCATCCGCATCCGTGCCTCCTTAGCTTTTGACTTCACGAAGAATAACTCTGTATTCGTCAACCTGATCTTAACTTCCCGGTCACGCCGTATTCTTTTCTTCGGCCTTCCTCCTTTATGCTTCGGCTTGATACCTGTGTCTGCTTCTTCGCCCTTTCCCAAAGTTTCCATCTTGTTTTGTTTTTTCCCCTCACCGGAACTTTTCGATATTCAATTCTTATTTTCACCTTATGAGACCAACGGGAGCATAAGGCAAGTTTGCCCCTTGCCGAAGGCTTGGGGGAGTTTTGCGGGTACGCAAAACACAAACTTGCTTCTTATCCTACGATATAGTTGTCCCGCTGTTTAGCTGTTCCGTTGCTAAGCATTCGCTTGGGTGTTTTTTAGGCAGACGTTTGTTTTTATTTGACCATGGATAATTACCCTTTACAAGTCAAGCAAGGTTACCTGGCTTCCCGTTCGCTTGCTGTACGACGGTTCGTAAAGAATAAACCTCCGGTTCATTAGTAGCTTTATGCAATCGTGATAAGTAGCGATTGACCGGATACCGGATAATGCCATTAACCGTTTTCGTGTTACCCTGAATGGTAATGTGTTGCCCTGTTCCTGCCAACATGAAAGCATGGCGGTATACAGGCTAATGTGGTATGGATTTAGCCCCCCGGCTTGTTGAACTTGCTTTAAGAAAGCTTCGACACTAGGTTTATTTTTCACCCGTTAACCCCTTTCTCCAATAGCTTGGTGATGTCCTCCTGTCGGTAATAAAGCATGCCACCGATCTTGGTGAAAGGTAGCGTTCCGTTGATGCGCAGGTTCTGTAATGTGCCTGGCGAAATACCGAGCAAGACTCGTACTTCCTGGCTCTTTAACCATTCTTTTCCTGTGGGTTTAACCTTACCGATCAAGGCTTCTTTGAGTTCCTGTACCAGCTCTGCCTTGAACTGTTTGAGGTCTTCTTTGGTAATAAAATCTATCTGCACTTTTCCCTCCGCTTTTTGTGATTAACGTTGGCGAAAGTAGGGTGGTAAAAGCGGAAACCAATGCCCATCAGTTCACGATGGTCATGTTTGAGAGGCGAATAGGAAGGTGTTGCGGCAGATTGGAATCTACTAAATTTTTTTGTCGTCTTTTTTTACGAGATTAGGATTTGGAACAATAATGAATAACTGCTTGTCTTCCGGCACTTCGGTCTTCATCGTATCTGTACCAGATATGGGCGTAAAATAATTCTTTACTGTTTCAATTTTGATAGGGTCGCCACCATCGGTAAAGTACTTACTGATCATTTTATAGTAGGGACTTTTATGGTCGCACTTTACCAAGTCGCGGGTACCGTTTACTTTTAAATTTTTAAACTTTAGGAATAAGTCAATCACGGTCGGCAGGTGTCCTTCGTCTATTCTGATTTGCTGCACAGTTTCATATTCGTTTAGCAATGCTAATCGATCCTCCAACTTTTTGATTTGTTCTCTTTGAGCAGCAATGGTTTTTTCCATCTCAGCATTGATCACACTGGGAGGCCGGGCATTCCATTCATCTATTCTTGCCATAAATTCGTGGAAGGCATTCAACTTGTTGATGTTGATGACGTCTTTGGGGTGGTCGCTGCTGAAAGGATTCTTTCTTTTCAAATTATCTATCCGGTCCTGAACAAGAGCCCACACGATTTTAAAGAACTGGTCCGCTGTACCCTTACCTTCTTTAACATAATCATCCGCATGGTGGAGATAGTACGCTTCGTATTGGGCTTTGTCAAGTTTGTATAACTTATTGACAAAATGATTGTCTTCGTGGCCTTGCCATTTTCCAAATGGGTGGCCGATATCGAATGGATGTGGTCTAAAATCAAGGAAATTCTGGTGCTTAAAGTTATACTGACTCATATCGCGCTTTTAAAAAAAGCCACAATTGTTATTCCAATATATTCACCAGTAAGCTATTACCGTTAAAAATAAAAAACCCGGCATTTTCAGCCAGGCCCTTTACCCAAAACAGGATTTGTTTATGCTTCGTTTTTTTTCTCTGTTACTTCTTTACGAATATCAGAAGCTGCCACTTTAAGTTCCTGCATCGCATTTCTTAAACGTGTTCCAGCGGCTTTGTTACCCTTGTCATAAAATGCAGCTGCTTCTTTTTCAGCAGAAGCTATTAATTCCTTTAATGCATTGAATTTTTCCATAGTTATTGTTTTTTTAAACCCTAACTCCGCTAATTTAGGTAGTCTATGTCAATAGATTTAAAGAGGTCTTTTGTCTTTTTTGTTATTTCGGATCTTACCCAGGTGTTTCGGATTTTAGTTTGGTAGATGCTTTTTGATATTTCTACTATGTCCTTTGGTGCATATTTTGAAAGTTTGTTTGCTGTTTTTAGTCGTGTATACAACCTGTAGTATGCGATCATGGCTATAAAATTTGCCATTAACCATCCTTCCAGCACATATCGGTTCTGCATGTAGGTTTTGTCTGCAAGCAGGAAGTGCTTGTAGGCGTCAAACATGACTTCTATTTCATTGCGCTGTTTGTAGGTTTCATATAACATTTGTGCGGACACCGCTTCAGGCAGGTGATTCGTGAGTGTAAGTGTTCCAAAACGGTCAACCCGTTCAAAGAAATCAACTTCTTTATACTTATCAGGATGTGTTTGAGTACGGGTAAGGAAATCAGCTTCTTCTTCTACTCTAAGGCGCTCGTCAAGGTAAGTAGTTAGCATCAGTCCTTCTTTTTCATATTCATAATACCAGACCACCCTCTTCTGATAGGTGAAATAATTCTTTATACCTTTTTTAAAATTGGCTTGCTGTAGCGGTTCATAATCTATGAGATTATTATTTCTGTATAGTGGGATAATGAAATGAATGGAGGCAGTTTTGAGGTCAGCGACGTTTTTCTTGCTGTAAAATCCCTTGTCGGCAATGAAAACCACATCTTTGATATTTAGTTCGTCTACACATATCTTCATCGATGTAACGTCAGTAATATTCCCATTGATAAGTCTATAATACACCGGTTGTTGCATTTGTGCAGAAAAAATGTACATCAGGCGTATTTGTGGATCATAGCTATGCTGTGGATTATAACCCATTGCGTTGACTGAAAGATGTTCTGAAAGGGATGGTATGTGCGTAGAATCAATCATTACAAATTTATCCTGCATAGCTTCCCTTACCCCTAATCTGCCTTTCATCCAGCCCAGCAATAGTTCTCTGTTTTCTCCTACATATTTCAATGCAGCTGTAATTGCTTTGTCATCAAGACCTTTTGTGACCCAGTTCAGAGAACAGTAGTCATGTGCATGTTGAAACGGCATACGCTTTATTGGGTGCTGATAAGCAAAACGCATCATTGCTACTGTCAATAATGTTTGACTAACAGGCTCTGGGAAGAGTGTAAGTAAACTGGGAAGATCCTCAGCAAGCAAAGACGTAAAGAGATTATACAATCCGTATGTTTTGATATCTACTACCGGCAGGCTGTTGCCTTTATCTTTTATTAGTTTTTTATCCGACGGGACAAAGCCCTCCTTCTCGGTGATTTTACCAAGAAGTTCCAGGGTTATTTTATCCGTCCGCTTTTTTTCAGAATTATAACGATACTCAACAGCGTACTTGTAAAATGTACCCTTGATAAGCCTGATCTCTGTTTTTGGCTCTTTAAATTTTTGAATCCAGGAAGGTAACGACATAGACAACCTAATTAGGTAGCCCAAAATAAACAAAAAAAGGAACAATCAAGCGTTGTTCCACTATATTTTTCAAAATAGACGGGGTAATTATGCGGAGTTAGGGGTTAAAGGACGAAATTAATCTTTTCCTCTGTTATCGCGAAATACGCACATGGCTTGGAAATTTAGGCCTCCCTCTTAAGCGGCTTTTGATCAGTAGTGGCATTTTGGAGTATCAATGCTTAGGCCCTTTGTACCGCCTTACCGTTTGTTTCGGTGTTGATGATGTAAACTTCTCAACTATTGTGTTTACAGTTTTTACAACTCTTTCCTGTAAGTCTTTAGAAACGTGCTTCAGCTTTTGATCTTGAATTCGAAGCAAAGAACGTAGCTGAAAGCCCGGTCCAGAGGCATCAATAATTTCCAAATTATCAAAACGGTCGGCAAATTTTTCAAGGTATTCTAACCCTAGATCATAATTCAGTTCAATATTTTTGTAATCTACATCATGTCCGCCATTCTTTACTCTTTGATTTACACGATAAATAGATAGATTGATACTCTCCAAAGTCAGGTAGATCATGTTTGTGGCATAGCCATAGCGCTTGAATTCAGCTACGATGTCAACCAAATTTTCATCTCTAAAATTGGTTTCTAAAGTAAAATGCTGTTTATCGTTAATAGCGGCGGTGGCCTGCTTAAAAAAAACTTCTGTCGCTTCCTGATATACCTGCTTTTTAGGCATATGAGGAGATTGGGCCTCAATACGTGCGATAACTTTATCTACGTCAAAAATAATGGCACCAGGTTCCGACAATTCTTTGGAGAAAGTCGACTTTCCCGCACCATTTGGCCCCGCGACAAATAATAGCTGCGGGTTATTGGACATAGGATCAAAGTGTTTTTATGAAGTGCTCCTGATAATTGTTATCCATCCACATCAATTCTTTCCGATCGCTGTATTCGTGCACCGCATGGGATTTAGTTGGACAAACTGATGCATCATAATAGGTAATATAACTACCCTTGCTAAATGCGTCTTGTTTCATGGCCTCATAAGTTGGCTTCAGTCTTTCCTGTAGTTCTTCGTCCGATAATTGAAAGACCGGTTTTAAACGTAAATCAATTTCGGTTGTGCTGCTCATAGTTTGATGGAATCCTCTCATACAAATATAAAGATTATGGTGTGAAAATTTTTAATGTTGTTGGTAAATCTTAAGGTCACAATCTGCAACCTTAAGAGCGGATAAATATCAAATGACAGCATATTTCTGCTTAAGCTGTGCCATGTCCTTACTCACCTTAAGGTCAAGGATCTTAGCGTAATGCTGTGTAGTCTTAATATTCGTATGACCGAGCATTTTACTGACACTTTCAATAGGTACACCGTTTGAAAGGGTTACCGTTGTGGCAAAAGTGTGCCGGGCTAAATGAAAGGTCAAATGTTTATGGATTACACTCAGATCTGCTATCTCTTTCAAATAGCTATTCATTTTCTGGTTACTCAACACAGGTAGCACTATATCTTTCACCTGGCATTCCGGATGATCTTCATAACGGTGTAATATTGCCGAAGCGGCAGGTAGCAATGGAATTCTCGAGGATGTGTCTGTTTTTTGCCTAGATGTAAATATCCAGCTCTCTCCATCTATGCCATTGCTGATCTCAAATCTTTTCAGCTTTTTGACATCTGCATACGATAGCCCGGTATAGCAACTGAAAACAAAAATATCTCTGACCTGGGATAACCGTTCAATACTGAATTTTTTATTCGCTATCATATCCAGTTCTTCCTGGGTCAAATAAGTGCGTTCTTTGGCTTTAACGGTTGACTTATAATTGATAAAAGGGTTTTGTTTTAACCAGCCATTGGCAAGGCAATAGTTAACTATCTTCTTCAGGTGTTTGATGTATTTGGCTGCCGATACCCCACTAATTTTACAGGTTGTTTTTAAATAAAACTCAAAGCCCGCGATAAAGGCGTAATCTAATTGATTGATTTCAATATCGCTTTTTCCATAGTTTTCTTTCAAATAAGAGGTAAGATGCTTTTCAGATGTGTTGTATCCTTTGAGCGTGTTAGCTTCAAAACCATTACCAATCAATGCTTTGACCTTAGCATTGTGTTCTAAAAATAATTGCATGAGGTAGCGGCTCTGCTGAGTTTTACCGGTGAATTGGTTGGTTAAATTTTCTGTGGTAATTGGTTGATGTGTATCAATTAATGTTTGATGCGCTTCTCTGACTTTACTTTGCAGGCTATCCAGGTAATTGTTCAAGGATTTGGTTTCTTGCCTGGTGCCGATGGCACGTCCGGCTTTACTATTCCATTTGGCTGGTTCGCGTTCCCGCCCTGTAGACAAATCGGCACGTCTGCCATTAACTGTAATGCGGATGTAGATGGGCATAGCGCCACCTTTGTAGTTTTTTTGTTTTCTGATGTAAAACAACAGACTGAAGTTACTTTTCATGATTAACAGACTTAAAAGTGAAACAAAAGTAAGTTTGCAATCTGCCTTTCACAAGATGTTCACTCGCTGAACATCTTGTGAATCAATTCATTATAAGCAATTCGGTGCGTACTATTTTACCATTCATCTACGCACCGAATTACGCACCTTTTTGTTGCGATTCTATGCATATTTTGGTGTTTTGATACCAACAAAAAAGCCTGCAAACTTTTGATTTGCAGGCTTTTAGCATCTTTTGATATTGTTTTTTGTAGCCCGTAGGGGAATCGAACCCCTGTTTCCAGAATGAAAATCTGGCGTCCTAACCCCTAGACGAACGGGCCATTGCTGGCATTTTGTTGCTTAAATTATTTTTAGATTGTGTTTTACAATTGCAAATAAAAAAAGCGCACCCTTATTTTGGGATTGCAAAGATATGGGTTTAATAACAATTTTAAAATTTTATGTGAAATTTTTATTGGCCGTAAAAAACACCTGGCAGCTAAACTATAAACTGGCTGTTACAGCCATTATTTATAAAACAAAAAATACAAATTTTCCTTTTACTGTAGTTATCAAATTTTAACGCTGGCGCAGCTTAAACATTAATGGTAACACAAATATAACTGCGTATATTCATATCATCAAAACCCTTTGCCTTAATGGAAACCGTTTGGAACAACTTGATTATAGCCATCGGGCACAATATTATTACTATCGAAAAAAAGTGCTATTTTTCATGCAATAGCATTACCAAAAACTGTTTTGAGCTTTCTACTAAACACATTACTGGCATTAAAAGTTACGCAACTTTTTGGAGAGGAATGCAGGTAAGCAAATGAAAACTTACGATGCTATTGTTATAGGCTCTGGGCAGGCGGGCACCCCTTTAGCTAAGCGATTGGCTATGGCGGGTAAAAAAACTGCTATTTTTGAAAAAGGGCTTGTGGGCGGCACCTGCATTAACAACGGCTGCACGCCTACAAAGGCCATGATTGCATCGGCCAAGCTGGCCTACAACGCTGCCAAGTGCGACGATATGGGCATACACATTAAAGGCTTCACGGTTGATTTACCTCTGATAAAAAAACGTAAAGACGGTATTGTTAAAACCTTTCATAATGGTGCACAAAAAGGCCTGGAAGGTACCAAAGGGCTCGATCTCATTTTTGGCGAAGCTGTATTTACCGGAGCAAAAACCATCAGCGTAAAGCTAACCGATGGCGGAACGGAAGAATATACGGCCGATTTGATTTTTATAAATACAGGAGCAAAAACCATTATTCCTAATATTCTGGGTTTAAACAATATCGATTACCTTACGTCAACCTCTATATTGGAGTTGGAAACCGTACCGCAGCATTTACTCATCATCGGCGCAAGCTATATCGGTATGGAGTTTGGCCAAATGTTTCGCAGGTTTGGCAGCGAGGTAACGATGCTTGAGGCCTCACCACGCGCATTACCTAAAGAAGATGAGGATGTATCCGAAGAAATAGTTAACATATTGCAAGGCGAAGGTATCACCTTTTATGCCGATGCAAAAGCTTCGCTACTCGGCAAAAAAACAAATGGCGAAATTGAAGCCGAATTATTAATTGCAGGGAAAAAGAAGCATATAACCTGCTCGCATATATTGATAGCTACAGGGCGCAAACCGCAAACCGAAGCTTTACAATTGCAAAAAGCCGGTGTTACCTTAGACGAAAAGGGATATGTCAAGGTTAACCAAAAGCTCGAAACCAACATTAAGGGCATTTATGCTTTAGGCGATGTTAAACCCGGCCCAGCGTTTACCCACGTTGCCTATAACGATTATACCATAGTCCACCGGAATATTGTTGCAGGCGCAAACCTGAGCATAAAAGACCGGCTGATACCTTATTGCATGTTTACCGACCCGCCACTTGGCCGCGTTGGCATTACCGAGGCCGAAGCCCAAAAGCTCAACATAAATTACAAAGTAGCAAAATTACCTATGGAGCATGTTGCCCGCGCCATAGAAGTTGGCGAAACACGCGGCTTTATGAAAGCAATAGTAAACGCCGATACTAAAAAAATATTAGGCGTAGCCATTTTGGGCCAGGAAGGTGGCGAGATTATGTCGGTAATGCAAATGGCTATGATGGGCGGCATTACTTATGATGAGATACGGTTTATGATGTTTGCACATCCTATCTATTCCGAATCGCTTAATAATCTGTTCATGAAGTTAGAATCATAGTCAGCTATAATATGATCGCTGTTAAAAACTTATGCAAACATTTCGGAAAGGTTAAGGCGGTTGATGATATTTCATTTGATGTAAAAGAGGGCGAAAACCTTATTTTATTGGGCACCAGCGGTTGTGGTAAAACCACCACGCTTAAAATGATAAACCGTTTGATAGAACCCACCAAGGGCGACATCTCGGTTAACGGTAAAAGCATTTATCAGCAAAGCCCGGAACTATTGCGACGCGGTATCGGCTACGTACTGCAAAATAATGGCCTTTTTCCGCATTATACCGTTGCGCAAAATATGGCCATTGTGCCGCAGCTTTTGGGTTGGGACAAAAAACGAATAAACAACAGAGCTGATGAACTTATTGAAAAGATCCATCTGCAAAAAGAACAGCTCAATGCCTATCCCGATCAGCTAAGCGGTGGGCAACAGCAACGAGTTGGCTTGGCCCGGGCCTTAATGGCCGACCCGCCAGTACTGTTAATGGACGAACCCTTTGGCGCGTTGGACCCGGTTACCCGTTTTAAAATACGCCGCGAATTTAAAGAGTTGGACGAACTGAAGCGCAAAACCATTATTATGGTTACCCACGATGTACAGGAAGCCTTTGAACTGGGGGATCGTATTTGTTTGATGGATAAGGGCCGCATTGTGCAAACCGGAACACCCGCCGAACTACTATTTAAACCAGCCAACAATTTTGTTAAAGAGTTTTTAGCCAAACAGCGGTTGCAATTGGAGTTTAAAGCGGTTACTTTATTTGATGTTTGGGATTCCCTGCCGGATGATTTGGCCGAAACCCACACCGCTATCAATAAAAACCTCACCGTTTGGGAGGTATTAGAAACCCTTACAGCAAATGCCAAACAACCCTTAACGGCTGCAAATCCGGCAAACGGACAGACCAAAACCTTAACTTTTAATGGTTTAATGGCTGCCTTTTATCAATACGAAACTGCCGAAGCCTGATGAAAGAAGGACAACAAAGCTTGTGGGATTTTATGCGTCAGGAGTCTGATAAAATTATCGGGCAAACCTTAACACATATAGGCTTAACCTTTACATCGTTGTTTATTGCTATTTTAATTGGTTTACCTTTAGGTATATTTATTGCAAGGCGCAGGCAATTTAGCGGTGCTGTGCTGGGTTTTGCCGGGGTTATGCAAACTATACCAAGTATTGCCCTTTTAGGGTTTTTAATACCCATTTTAGGTATCGGCGCAAAGCCGGCCATATTTGCCTTGTTTCTGTATGCCTTGCTGCCTATCATTCGCAATACCTACACGGGCATTACACAGGTTGATGCTACTATTAAAGAAGCCGCCAAAGGCATGGGCATGAGTTACCGGCAAATACTAATAAAAGTTGAACTACCTTTAGCCATGCCCGTTATTTTAGCCGGAATACGTACTGCTACGGTTATTAATGTGGGCGTGGCTACACTGGCATCGTTAATTGCGGCGGGTGGCCTGGGCGAGTTTATATTTGGCGGCATATCGCTCAACAACACCAACATGATATTGGCCGGGGCCATACCGTCGGCTTTACTGGCTATTATTTTCGATTTTCTGCTTTCGCGGATACAGAATATCAATTTCAAAAAAATGCGCCCGGTTACTTGGGCCTCGCCGGTAATAATTTTATTTCTGGCTTGCTTTTATTTAATACCTTCTGCCTATGGCGGCAAATTAACCGCTGGGTTTACGCCCGAATTTATGGGCCGTATTGACGGCGATTTGGGCCTGAAACAAAAGTACGGACTAAAAATCCACACTGTAGTTATAAGCGATGCCGTAATGTACAAGGCGGCGTATGAAAGCCATTTGGATGTGATAAGCGGCTACTCCACAGATGGCCGTTTAAAAGCTTTTAACCTGGTGGTACTTACCGACGATAAAGGCATTTTCCCACCTTACTATTGTGCGCCCATCGTATCGGGCACGGCACTCAAAAAGTTCCCTAAACTTGCCGAAACTTTAAATCTCCTTTCGGGACATATTACAGACTCGATCATGACTGAACTGAATTACCGGGTTGATTACCTGCACCAAAGCCCCGAAAAGGTAGCGCAAGATTTTCTCACCGCAAAAGGTTTATATAAACAACCGCAAAACGGCAACAACGGCACCGTGGTTATTGGCTCTAAAATATTTGGCGAGCAATACATTTTGGCCAGCATGTACAGTATGCTTATAAAAGGTAATACCAATTATAATGTATCCACCAAAACAGGCTTGGGCGGTACCAAAATATGCTTTGATGCCCTTACCAATAACCAGATTGATTTTTACCCGGAATATACCGGAACGGGCTTATTGGTAATGCTACAGGCAAAAGCAAAAACTATTGACAGCCTAAACGGCGATAAGCAAAAAGTTTACAATTACGTGAGTACGCAGTTTAAAACCAAATACCATATTCAATGGTTAAAACCTGTAGGGTTTAATAATGCTTACGCGCTAATGATGCGCCGTAAACAAGCCGAAGCTTTAAATATTAAAACAATTAGTAACCTTAAATCCTTTTTGGATAAGAAGTAATATATGAACTTGATTGACCGCTATAACAAGGTACGCCAGCTAAGTGTACAAATTTGCAATCCGCTGCAAATTGAAGATTACGTTGTGCAGCCGGTGGTTGATGTTAGTCCGCCTAAATGGCATATTGGGCATACAACCTGGTTTTTTGAAACCTTTGTACTAAAGCCAAACATGATGGGCTACCAGGAGTTTGATCCCGATTATAACTACGTTTTTAACAGCTATTACGAAACCGTAGGCAACCGCGTTATCCGTACAGACAGGGGTAATTTAAGCCGGCCAACGGTTGCCGATATTTACAAATACCGCGAATATGTAGACAAAGCGATGGAAAGTTTTTTATGTGTTGAACCATCGCCCGAGATTAAAGAGTTGCTTGAATTGGGTTTTAACCACGAAGAGCAGCACCAGGAACTGCTATATTACGATATTAAATACATTTTGGGTCACAACCCTTTGTTCCCGGCTTACGATAAGCATTATAAGGCACCGGCGTTTGAGCAAAAACCTGCCGGATGGATAAACATTGCCGAAGGTGTTTACGAGGTTGGCTTTGAAGGTGAAGGTTTCTGTTTTGATAACGAACTAAGCCGCCACAAGGTTTATTTAAATAATTACCAAATAAGCACCGCTATGGTAAGCAATGCCGAGTACCTGGAGTTTATTAATGCCAATGGTTACCACAATTTCCGCTTTTGGCATGCCGAGGGTTGGGACTGGGTTAAAACCAACACGATTGAGGCACCCATGTACTGGCACTTTATTGATGGCGGCTGGCATAATTATACCCTGGCCGGATTAAAACCCGTAGCTATGGACGAACCGGTTTGCCACATCAGTTATTACGAAGCATACGCTTACGCCGCATGGAAAGGCCTGCGCCTGCCAACCGAATTTGAGTGGGAAGTAGCTGCAACTCTATTTAACTGGGGCAAAAGCTGGGAGTGGACAGAAAGCGCTTACCTGCCCTACCCTGGTTTCAGCAAGGCAGAAGGGGCCATTGGCGAGTACAACGGCAAGTTTATGGTGAGCCAAAAGGTGCTACGCGGAGCGTCTGACGCTACATCACCGGGGCATGGGCGCATTACATACCGAAATTTTTTCCATCCCAATTTACGCTGGCTGTATTGCGGAATACGGTTGGCCAAATCATAAAAACATCATACCAAACCATATGGATACCAATACAGTAACTTTATCGCTCAACGGTTCAAACCATAACCACACGGCGGTTAATCAGTTTCATGAAGATGTGTTGAGAGGCCTAACATCAACACCAAAACGTTTGGATTCCAAATATTTTTATGATGCCATCGGCGATCAGCTTTTTCAGGACTTGATGAATTGTGCCGAATACTACCCTACCAATTGCGAACTGGATATATTTAAAAATCAAACCGCCGCTTTAGCCAAATCCATCATCGGCAACGATCAGGATGATTTCGACTTGATAGAATTAGGCGCTGGAGATGCCATGAAATCGTCCTACCTGTTAAAGTATCTTTTAGATGAAGGTATAAAGTTCACCTACCTGCCTATTGATATTTCGGCTCACGTAATTGAAGAACTGGATACCAACTTAGCTAAAACACTGCCGGGCCTAAATTTCCGGGGCCTTAACGGCGAATATTTTGAAATGCTGCAAAAGGCGGCAACCTTATCAAATAAGCGTAAAGTAGTACTGTTTTTGGGTTCGAATATTGGCAACATGCCGGTTGCCGAAGCTGAAGCTTTTTGCCATGAGTTGCGCAATAGCCTTTCGCCGGGAGATATGGCTTTAATTGGGTTCGATCTCAAAAAAAATCCAAAAACCATTTTAGCCGCTTATAACGATGGCGATGGCATCACCAAAAAATTCAATCTCAATTTACTATCCAGGATTAATAAAGAACTCGGAGCCGATTTTAAGGTAGAGCAATTTGACCACTACCCTACTTACGACCCTGAAACCGGAGCCTGCAAAAGCTATCTCATTAGTTTGGCCGATCAAAAAGTTCACCTAGCCGATTACAACGAGTCTATCCACTTCCAAAAGGACGAATACATTTACATGGAGATCTCGCAAAAATTTACCACCGAACAAATTAAAAGCATGGCGGCCAATACCGGCTTCCAAACGGTAAAATACCTTTTTGATGCTAAAAATTGGTTTACTGATGCTATTTGGCGCGTGCAATAATTATTTTAAATGTGCAGATTTAGTAAATGTGCAGGGTGTACAAATGCTAATGGCCACATGAGCAAATGTGCAGATTGCAAATGATGAATACCAATTGATAACTATTTGGCAAGTGCAATAATTATTGAAGTTTAGGCCAACATTATTGTAAAACATTGTGCTTGTATTAGCTATTTTAGCGTTTAATTAATCGGTGAAATCAAAAGATCATCGGTGAAATCAAATCAATAATATGAGCACTACATCAAACAACACACAAGCACCCCTCGGCATGATACAAACCATGCGTTGGTATGGTCCTAACGATCCTGTTTCACTGGCAGACATACGCCAGGCGGGTTGCACGGGCATAGTATCTGCCCTGCACCATATACCTAATGGCCAGGTTTGGCCTGTTGAAGAAATAAAAATACGCCAGCAAATAATAGAAGCTGCCGGAATGATTTGGAACGTTGTTGAAAGCGTACCCGTACACGAAGCCATTAAAACGCAAACCCAGGGCTTTGAGCAATACATTGAAAACTACAAGCAATCGCTTATTAACCTGGCGCACTGCGGCATTAATATAGTTACTTATAACTTTATGCCTGTGTTGGATTGGACCCGTACCGATTTGGCTTATACGGTTGAAGATGGCTCTAAAGCACTCCGCTTTGAAAAAGCTGCATTTATTGCCTTTGAGGTTTTTATGTTAAAACGCAAAGGTGCCGAACAAGCTTATACCGCCGATGAGCTGCAACGCGCTAAAAGCCGTTTTGATGCCATGAGCGATGATGAAAAACTGCTATTGCAACGTAACATTATAGCCGGATTACCGGGCAGCGAAGAGAGTTTCACACTCGAACAATTTCAGCAGGCACTGGATGCTTACCAGGGCATTGATGCCGATAAACTGCGCAGCAATCTCATTTACTTTTTACAGCAAATTATGCCTGTTGCCGATGAGCACGAAGTAAAAATGGTAATACACCCCGACGATCCGCCGTATCCAATTTTAGGATTACCGCGCGTGGTAAGCACCAAAGCCGATATTGATGCCCTTGTTAAAGCCGTGCCATCGTTAAACAATGGCTTATGTTTTTGCACCGGCTCGTTTGGTGTTAGGCCCGATAATGATATGCCTGCCATGGTGCGCCACTTTGCCGATAGGATTAACTTTGTACACCTGCGCAGCACCAAACGTAACGAACACGGCGACTTTTACGAAGATAACCACCTGGAAGGCGATGTACCTATGTACGATGTGGTGAAAGAGTTGGTACACGTAATGCAAACCCGCAAACTTAGCATCCCCATGCGGCCAGATCACGGCCACCAAATGCTTGACGATTTGAAAAAGAAAACCAATCCCGGTTATTCGGCTATTGGCCGCCTGCGTGGTTTAGCAGAGTTACGCGGTTTGGAGTTTGGGATATTGAAAGCGTTATAGAACTGTTTATAGCTATTACATTGAGCTAATTTTAAATTAGCTCAATGTACATTTAAAAATATTTTGAAGGTGCTGCCTTTATCAACCTGGCTTTCTACCTCCATTTTGCCGCCCATTGCTTCAACCTGGTTTTTGGTTATAAACAACCCAATGCCGCGGGCATCTTTATTACCGTGAAAGGTTTTATACATACCAAATATTTTATCGCCGTTTCTTTCCAGGTCAATGCCTAATCCGTTATCCTGTATTGATAAAACAACAAAATTACCCATACGCTTTGCAAATACCTCAATAACCAACTGCCGAGCGGGCGAACGGTATTTGATGGCATTGGTTAGGGTATTCAATAAAACACTATCTATATACGCAGGAAAACCTTTAATTTCCTCATCCGGATCTACATTATTAATACAAATACCGTTTGCACCGCTTAACAAAGCATTAATGCTACCAATGGCACCATTTACCGCCGACCACAGATTAAGCGTTTTCAAGCTTTCTTCGAGATTGGTATTTATGGCAACTACCTCATTTAAATGTGTAATGGTTTCCTGTAAGTTTGATGCCGCATCGTTCAACATCCCGAAAATCTCCCTGCGAGACTCTTCGTTGTCTTCGGTTTTAATATAATCAAGCAACATTTTCAAATTACTTGAATGCGACCGCAAATTGTGCGACACAATGTGAGCAAAATTGAGAAGGCGTTTGTTTTGATCGTTAGTTAAATCGAGCACCGCCTTAACTTCGTTTTCAACGGCTTTAATTTTGCTAATATCTGTCCCCACACCTAAATAACCGGTTATTTGGCCTTGCTGGTTTTTTATACCAGTAACAATTAACTGAACCGGGAAGTGCGTGCCATCTTTTCGTACATAAGTCCATTCGCGGGTTTCAAAACGGCCCTGTTTTACAAATTCAACAAAAACATCAAAACCACGAATATCTTTTCCAAAAAGCAGAGTAAGTTCATTTGATCTTTCCTCTATTTCTTCGGCTGTATGCAGTACAGCCGGAGTAAATTTACCCACAAGATCTTGAGCAGTATAGCCAAGCAAGTTTTCGGAACCTTTGTTTATTGACGTAATGATGCCATCTAAATTGGTGCTTAAAATTGAAACCTGGGAACTACCTTCTAAAATTGCTTGCAACTTTGAAACTACGTTTTGCAATTTCTCTTCGGCAGCTTTTCGCTGGCTTATATCTGTAATTTGCGATATACAGTACAGGGGGTTGCCTTTTCTATCTTTCACCAACGAAACAGCCAGAATTGTCCAAAGAATATGCCCATTTTTATGGAAATACCGTTTTTCCATGTGGTAATGTTCCCTTTGCCCGGCTAATAGTTCGTCCAATAAATAAAGATCTTTGTTTAAGTCATCGGGGTGCGTTATATCCTGAAACGTGAGGTTCAATAACTCGTCGGTTGTATAACCAATCATCTCGGTTAGGCAATTGTTTACCTTTATCCACTTTCCGGTAATATCAACAAGTGCCATACCTGTAGCGGCGTATTCAAAAGCACCGCGAAAAGCCTGTTCGCTCACACGCAGTTTTTCTTCAACCACCTTTTGCTCGCTAACATCGCTAACGTGGGCAAAAAAACCAACTACTTCACCATCAACTTTATCAGGGAAATAGTTTACAAAACAAACCATGTTTTTGCCGCCGGGTGTTTTTAGTTCGCGTTCAAAGCTTTGATTTTCGCCGGCAAGGGCACCTAAAATGTAAGGTAAATTTTGTTCGTAAACCGGCCCCAAAAGCTGTCTAAGGGTCATTTTATTAACCATTTGCTCGCCGGTTTTACCAAAACAGGTATAATAGCCAGCATTAGCAAAGCGGCAAACAAGGTTTTTGTCCCAGTAAGCCAACATAATTGTAACATAGTCGGCAACTAAAAGCCCACGCAAATTAGGCTCTACCGCTGCATTTTTTTCGTTCATCAATAGGTAAATTATTAATGCAAATCAATGATAATCAATCACATCAATAGTGAATAAATATCGTTGTTTTGTGGATTGCTGTTACTTCCCGTTTATCTCCTTCTCCATCCATTGCTTACTAAACGATTTTTCGGCAACTTTAGGCATGGTTCTAAAACTTCCCCAGGTTTTTTTAAAAAACATTTTAAGGATAGCATTTTTTGTCCATCCGCCAAAAAAGTCGGTTAGCTTGCGGCTCATCATGGCCTTTTTCCACATGCCCCAGGCGCGGCCTTCCTTTTTGGTGTTCAATTCTTCTTTTACTGCATCATGCCGGTTAATCAGCAACATTTTGTGTATATCAATCTTTACGGGGCAAACTTCAGAGCAAGCACCGCATAGGCTTGAGGCATAGCTCAGGTGTTTAAAATCTTCCATGCCACGCATGTGCGGCGTTATTACCGAACCTATAGGGCCACTATACGGCGTATTATAAGTGTGCCCGCCAACATTTTTATAAATAGGGCAGGCATTTAAACACGCACCGCAACGAATACAGTACAAGCCCTGGCGCTGGTCTTTTTTTGCGAGCAGATTAGTGCGCCCGTTATCCAGCAATATCACATACATTTCTTCGGGGCCGTCTGTTTCGCCGGGTTGGCGCGGGCCGCTCAAAATTGTATTGTAAACTGTTAAATTTTGCCCGGTACCGTGCGTGGCCAGCAGTGGCCAAAACAAATCAAGGTCGGCCATTGATGGGATTATCTTTTCGATACCAACAATAGCAATATGTATTTTAGGGAAAGTGGTGCTTAAACGGGCATTGCCTTCGTTTTCGCTTATCGCTATGCTACCGGTATCGGCTATCAAAAAGTTAGCGCCGGTAATGCCCACGTCGGCCCTTAAATACTTTTCGCGCAGCAATTCGCGCGCCTTCAACACTATCTGTTCTGATGTAGCATCTGCCGGAGTGCCAAAACGCTCATGAAATAATTTAGCAATATCGTCTTTCGAGAGGTGCATTGCCGGGGTAACAATATGGTAGGGCTTTTGGCCAAGCAGCTGTACAATGTATTCGCCCAGGTCGGTTTCTAACGATTCAATATGATTACTTTCCAGAAACTCATTTAAATGAATCTCTTCTGTAACCATCGATTTGGATTTAACAACCGTTTTAGCATGGGCACGTTTCATTATGGCCAATATTTCGCGCTGTGCCTCGGCTGCATCATTTGCCCAAATTACCTTACCACCCCGGCGCTGAAAGTTACCTTCAAACTCAGGCAGTACCTTGTCAAGGTTTTCGATAACTTTCCATTTCACCAAATGGGCCTTGCGCTTGGCGTTTTCCAGATTGCTGATACGCGATAAACCGCGGCCAACAGCAGTATCATACTTGCCAATATTAAAGTTAATAATGCGGCGGTGATCTGTATCAAATACCTTATTTTCCGATGCAACTACAAATTCTTCCGCGATGGTTTTCATATTAGCTAAAATAACATTTTTGTATAGAAAAGGTTGTTGAATGATCAACAAAAATGTCATCCCATGTTTGGCACAGGATGACATCACAATAACTACGGGTTTAAAATTCGGATATTATAGATCAAAAAATTACTTCACATCAACAACGGGCCGCTTGTCGCGGTTGGCCAGTTCCCACCCGGTATAAAATACAAGCTGGGCACGTTTAGCCAGCAACGCGAAGTTAATTTTGCTCACCTCGTCGCCGGGTTGGTGATAGTCGGCATGTACGCCATTGAAATAAAAAATAATAGGTACGCCATGCTTGGCGAAGTTGTAATGATCTGAGCGGTAATAAAACCTGTTAGGATCGTTGGGATCGTCGTACTTATAATCCAAAACCAGGTTGGTATAAAGTTTATTGGCAGCCTCGTTAATGTTATGCAACTCGGAACTTAGCATGCCTGAGCCTATAGCGTACACGTAATTGGCCGAATCTGGCTTACCAATATAATCAAAACCCACGCGGCCAATCATATCAATATTAAGATCGGTTATGGTATTAGCTAACGGAAAAACCGGATGATCTGTATAGTACTCAGATCCTAATAACCCTTTTTCTTCGCCCACGTTACCTAAAAACAAAATGCTGCGGCGCGGGCCATGTCCGTCTTTTTTTGCCTTGGCAAAAGCCCGGGCAATTTCTAAAATAGCAGTTGTGCCCGATCCATCATCATCAGCACCGTTATTTACCTTATCGGTGCCGGTTTTGGTTAAGCCGATATGATCGTAATGTGCAGAAAACACCAATACCTCGTTCTTTAAATCGGTACCCGGTAAATAGCCCAGTACATCAACCGCTTTTGCAGGGGTACTTGTGGTACTTATAGTGGCAGCTATATCGGCTTTAATGTTTTGGTTTGGTTGTGCAGCATCTGCGGTGCCTTTTAATGCATCAACTGTTTTACCCAGGTTGATTAATAACTGATTGGCAACCTCGGGAGTAACGTAAAATACCGGCGCAAGTATGGCGGCAGGCTTATCGGGCTTAAGCCCCATGCGCGGTACATTGGCCCCCGCCATGCGCGGACTTTTTAGCATAGCGGCAACGTTTGTTGCTGTTGCTATAATAAACGATGGCGTTTGGCTTTGGATAAGTGCTATCCGGCGGGTAATATTTTGCGGTGTTTCGCCGTCGTTTATTAATAAAACTGCCTTGCCGGTAACGTTAGTGGCACCAAGCTCGGCGGCTACATCACCACCTATTTTGTGGCCTATAAAAACTATTTCTTTAGCCGAAAAGTTATTGTCGGTAGTGGTACCGGTAGTGTATGCGCCTGTATAAAAATCTTTTTTATAAGTGTATGCTGTACCATTAACCGAGAACGACTTTACGTTATACGAAGTTTCAATTAGCGGCACATCCTGAAAATACGATCCATTTACCGGAGCCTGCAAACCCAATTTTTTAAACTCGGCCGCTATGTAATTTGCCGCCATAGTTGCGCCCGGCCTACCCGTTTCGCGCCCTTCAAAAGCATCGGATGCTATAATGCTAAGGTGTTTTTTAGCATCTTGGGCAGTAATAAGCTTAGCGTATTTTATTGCTGTAGGGTTTTGCGCATATGCACAAGCCGAAAATAACAAGGCCGCTAATGCGGTGTTTATTTTTTTCATTAGGTATGATATTTATGGGTCAGTTAATACTGCGCCGGTGTGCAGCGCAGTAAATTATTGCGATAGCTAATTTAGCAATTGATTTTAATAAAAAGCTATTGCCTTAGCACAACATTTTATTTACACGGTTGGCATGGCGGCCTCCTTCAAATTCTGTTGTAAAAAATGTTTCGATAATACGCTGTGCAAGCTCAAACGATATAAAACGCTCGGGAATGCATACGATGTTGGCGTTGTTATGCTTGCGTGCAAGGCTGGCCAATTCCTCGTTCCAGCAAATAGCCGCGCGTATTCCCTGGTGCTTGTTGGCGGTAATGGCCACACCGTTTGCACTTCCGCAAACCAATATGCCCAAGTCAAACTCACCGCTTTCAACGGCCAATGCAACAGGGTGCGCAAAGTCCGGATAGTCAACCGAGCTGGCATCATAGGTGCCAAAATCTTTTATTTGCTTAACCTTTAAGGTTTGTAATAATTGCTGCTTGTATGCAAAACCTGCATGGTCGCTGCCAATGGCTATTTTTAGATCGGTCATTATGCTTTACCAAAAAATTCTAATTCTGTTTGTTTTTTCTTGTTCACCACGCGCTTAGCTACAATAATGCTAATCTCGTATAAAACGAACAATGGCATACTGATGACCAACATGGTGGTTACATCGGGCGTTGGGGTTACCAGCATGGCAACAATAAGTATAATGATGATGGCATATCTGCGCTTTTCGCGCATAAACTTGTCGGTTATAATGCCTATGGTTGCCAGTACAAATATAACTATGGGCAACTGGAAAACCACGCCGCTAACCAGGGTAAGAGTGGCAACGGAGGTTACGTACGAATCGATAGTGAAAATATTTTCTATATCGGGACTGATCTGGTAATTGGTTAAAAAGTGGATAGACAATGGCGCAACCACAAAATAACCAAACAATATACCTAAGAAAAATAAAGCCGAAGCGAAAAATACAAAACCGCTGGCTGCCTTGCGTTCTTTCTCTAAAAGGGCGGGTTTAACAAACGACCATATTTCCCATAATAGATAGGGAAACCCGCAGGTAATGCCCAGTATTAAGGCAGCGTTAATTTGAAGGGAAAATTGCCCGGCCATTTCGTTGCTTTGAAGCTTGCCGGGAATGCTGGTAATACACATGCCATCGCTGTGCAGCAATTGGCCCATATAACACATAAAACGGTAAGTAGCAAAACTCGGGGTTTTGGGGCCCATAATGATCTTTTGCCATATATCATCAAAAAAGTAGAACGCCAAACCTCCAAAAACAATTACTGCTACCGCCGCCCTAATGAGGTGCCATCTCAACACTTCAAGGTGATCGAAAAACGACATTTCGCCTTCCATGCTTTTTGCTTTGCCCCTTATGGCATCTAATATTTTACTCATATGTGTATTAAAAACAAAAGTACCATTCTTAATTATAGTTCTATAACGTAGAATGGTACTTACGGTTTAAGTTATCGTTATGGTTTTATTAGTCTTCCGAAAATTCAAAAGTTTCCATAAACTTGGTGGTAAAGTTACCGGCCCTAAAATTTGGATCTTTTAAAAGTTTTAAGTGAAAAGGTATGGTAGTTTTAACACCTTCTATCACAAATTCGCCAAGGGCGCGCTCCATTGTGCTTAACGCTTCTTCGCGGGTTTGAGCCATGCAGATAACCTTAGCTATCATCGAATCGTAATTGGGTGGTATTACATAACCGGTGTAAACATGGGTGTCAATACGCACACCATGGCCGCCCGGCGAATGGAAATTGGTTATTTTACCCGGCGAAGGCCTAAAGTTATTAAACGGGTCTTCGGCATTAATACGGCACTCAATGGCGTGCATAGTTGGCTCATAGTTTCTGCCAGATATGGGCACGCCCGATGCTACTTTAATTTGCTCTTTTATCAAATCAAAGTTAATTACCTCTTCGGTAACAGGGTGTTCAACCTGTATACGGGTATTCATTTCCATAAAATAGAAATTCCTATCCTTATCAACTAAAAATTCAACCGTGCCAGCACCCTCGTATTTTACGGCTTTAGCACCTTTTATAGCAGCCTCACCCATTTTTTTACGGAGTTTTTCTGTCATAAATGGCGAAGGTGCTTCTTCTACCAGCTTTTGATGGCGGCGTTGTATTGAGCAATCACGCTCAGATAAATGGCACACTTTGCCATACTGGTCGCCTACAATTTGTATCTCAATGTGGCGCGGATCAACAACATATTTTTCCAGGTACAAACCATCGTTGCCAAAGGCCGCTCCCGATTCGGCTTTGGCCGAATCCCAGGCTGGTTCAAATTCGCTGTCTTTCCAAACTACGCGCATACCGCGGCCACCGCCACCGGCAGTTGCTTTGAGTATTACAGGGTAGCCAATTTTGTTTGCTATTGCAATGCCTTCTTTAATATCGTTAACCAAGCCCTTTGAACCGGGAATGGTTGGCACACCGGCTTTTTCCATAGTGGCTTTAGCCGAAGCTTTATCGCCCATGGCGTTTATCTGATCGGCGGTAGCACCAATAAATTTGATATTGTATTCGGCGCAAATAGCCGAAAACTTTGCATTCTCCGAAAGGAAACCATAACCGGGATGTATAGCATCGGCATTGGTTAACTCGGCGGCAGAAATGATATTGGGAATGTTTAAATACGAATCGCGGCTTGGCGGCGGACCGATACACACGGCCTCATCGGCAAAACGAACATGAAGGCTATCACGATCTGCTGTTGAGTATACAGCAACAGTTTTAATGCCCATCTCTTTACAAGTACGAATAATTCGCAGGGCAATTTCACCGCGGTTAGCTATCAATATTTTTTTAAACATATTATTATTAGCTAATGTGTTTGTTGTCATGATTTAGTTATTGAGTTATTGGGTTATTGAGTTAATAGTTAAAAGGATTATCAGGTCATAAAAAATAATAACCTAATAACCAATAACTTAGTAACTAAATACTAAACCGGCTCAACCAAAAACAAAGGTTGGTCGTATTCAACCGGCGATGCATTATCAACCAGTATTTTAACTATACGGCCGGCAACTTCCGACTCGATTTCGTTAAACAGTTTCATTGCTTCGATAATGCAGGTCACGTTGCCTACAGCTATCTCGTCGCCAACGTTTACAAACAGCGGTTTATCAGGGCCGGCCGAACGGTAAAATGTACCTATCATGGGCGACCTTACTGTAATATATTTTGAAGTATCGGGACCAACCGGGGCAACGGGTGCGGTTTCGGCAGGTGCAGAGGCTACAGGAGCGGCAACCGGTGCTGCTGCAAGTGGCACAGTTGCGTGTACTACTGTTGGTGCCTGGTTGGTTTTAATTGTGATCTTGAAATCCTCTTGCTCAATTGCAACTTCGTTTACGCCCGATTTGGCAACGAAGCGGATAAGTTCCTGAATTTGTTTAATATCCATTGATTAGGTATGTGGGTGTTTTGGATAAAGTTATATTTTAATGTGCAAATATGCGTATTTTGATGTGCGAAAATGCAAATGTGCCCATGCGTAAATGCTTTTTATTTACTGATATTTATTTTGACAGACCTCTGTTTATAATGTTTAAATGTACAACATTGTTTCATATCATTTGCACGTGTACACGTTAGCGCATTTGTACATTTATTAATAGGCCCATTTTAAATAAATGGAGCCCCAGGTAAAGCCTCCGCCAAAAGCAGCTAAAATAAGGGTATCGCCCTTTTTTAGTTTGCTTTCCCATTCCCACAAACAAAGGGGGATGGTACCGTTGGTGGTATTGCCATATTTTTCAATGTTTATCATTACCCTTTCGGTAGGTACACCGGTACGTATGGCTGTAGCATCAATAATACGTTTATTGGCCTGGTGGGGTACCAACCAGTTAACATCATCAGCGGTTAGACCGTTGCGTTCCATTACATCGGCGGCAACTTCGGCCATGTTGGTTACCGCAAACTTAAATACAGTGCGGCCTTCCTGAAATGCAAAGTGTTCTTTGTTATCAACAGTTTGGCGCGTGGCTGGGTGTAATGACCCGCCAGCTTTTTGATTTAAGTAGGCACGGCCAGATCCGTCGGTTTTGCAAATAGAATCTATTATTCCGTAACCATCGGTATTGGGCTCAAGCAGGGCAGCCCCTGCGCCATCACCAAAAATAATACAGGTTGCCCTGTCTTCATAATTAATTATCGACGACATTTTATCGCCACCTACAACCAAAACCTTAGTATATTTACCGCTCTCAATAAAACCGGCACCTGTAGCAAGCCCAAATATAAAACCCGAGCAGGCTGCATTTAAATCATATCCCCAGGAGTTTTTAGCACCTATCCTATCGGCCAATATATTTGCCGTTGCCGGGAAAGGCATATCGGGCGTTGAGGTACAAAAAATAATAAGTTCTATTTCGCTGGCGCTGATGCCTCTTTTTTTAAGCAATTCTTCAACGGCCGGTACAGCCATGTCTGATGTGGCCAGGCCTTCGCCTTTTAGTATCCTGCGCTCTTTAATACCGGTACGGGATGTTATCCATTCGTCGTTGGTATCAACCATAGTTTCCAGCTCATGGTTTGTTAAAACGTAATCTGGTACGTAACCACCAACTGCCGTTATAGCAGCATGAATTTTATTCATCTAATTCCTTTTTATTGAAAAGCCTTTTTGATTTTATCAACAAGGCCGCTCTCGACCATGTCTCGTGACAGAAGAACCATGTTTTTTATGGCCTTTGGAGTTGAGATGCCATGACCAACCACAACCGCGGCGTTAACCCCTAATATTGGGCTACCGCCATACTCTTCGTAATTGAGGCGATCAAAAAAGTCATCCTTAAATTGCTTTTTAAGCGCAACTACGTAAAACGATTCGGCCATTTTAAGTACCACGTTACCTGTAAAACCGTCGCAAACAATAACATCGCTATGGTCGCCAAATAAATCACGTCCTTCAACATTACCTGCAAAGTTAAAAAGTTTGGTTTCCTTAAATAACGGATAAGTGGCCTGTAAAAGCAAATTACCTTTTTCCTCTTCCTCACCAATATTCATCAAAGCCACGCGTGGGTTTGGTATATTGTAAATAGATTCGGCAAAAAGGCTGCCTAATATGCCAAACTGCAATAAATTTTCGGGTTTGCAATCGGCATTAGCACCTACATCAAGCAATATGTTTAGGCCGCCCTTTAATTTAGGGGCAATAGCCGTCATGGCCGGGCGCAAAACGCCTGGTATAGCTTTTACGCTAAACATAGAGCCCACCAGCATGGCACCGGTGTTACCCGCCGATGCAAAAGTTTGAATGCTACCTTCCTTCAATAACCTAAAACCAACACTTATGCTGGAGTTTGGCTTTTGCACTACGGCTTTTGTAGGATGCTCACCCATACCAATCACCTCGGTTGTATGCACAAACTCGAAATGATCGGGATTAAAATTATTTTCCTGAAGAATATTTACAGCCACCTCCTTATCGCCTATCAGAACAAGATGTTCGTTAGCCGATAAGGCCCCGTGAGCCGCAATTGCACCTAAAACAGTCGCCTGGGGTGCGTAATCGCCGCCCATTATATCTAAGCCAATCTTCATTTCAGAAAATTAACTTAAACTGCAGCAGTATTCTCAATCAGTATTTTTCCGTTGAAGTAAACATTACCATCAACAGTATAAGCTCTGTGCGGTAAATGTACAGCACCTGTAGTTTTGCAGGTAGTTAAAGTAGGAGCTTCGGCTTTGTAGTGTGTTCTACGCTTGTCTCTTCTTGATTTGGATATTTTCCGTTTCGGGTGTGCCATAACTTGTTGGTATTACTATTTTATTTAATTTTTTTAAGCGCGTCCCACCGTGGGTCCGCATCTTCACTTGGTGGTTCTTCACCGCTTGCCAGCTTATCTAACTGGTCAAGCATTTCTATATCACAATACTGCGTTTTACCTTCATAGCCGCATACCGCCACAAACGGCACCGCTACATTTATATATTCGTATATTAAACCAGCTACGTTGATCTCGTGATCGTTTTTGCTGAGTGTAATAATGTCTACTTCATCATCCCCTATCTCCACTTCGCCAAACTTGGCTATCGCCCGCTCGCCGGTTTCAATTACCTGCGGGTATTCGGCAAGGCAACGGTCGCACCCCATATCAATGGTACCGCTGATTTTAAAATCAAGGATAATCATTGTTTCCTGCTTATCCAGTTCAACACGGCAATTTAATTTGCCACTTTTTACTAATGAATATTCAAATTCATCAAAAAAGGCCTTAGTTATCTCAAAATCGAAAGAATGCTTTCCGAGTTTGAGCCCAGTGTAGGGAATCGAATATGGTTTGAGCGATTTCAACGAGCGATAATTAGCCCGCAAATTTAGGAAAAATAACACAAGTGGAAAGAGTTTTTTAAAAAATGGAGAAGATAGCGACGAGTGCTATTATAATAATGCGTAAATAGCACTGTATGAACGGTTTTTGATTGTTTTCTTTTTAATTTTCAATCCCGATTTAAAGTTGGTTTTTAAACCACAAAGCGCACAGAGCGCCGCAGTGCTAGGGTTAGATGTAAAAAACCTGAATTATTTTAATAGATAGGGGCACCAACTAAACAAGTTTACAAGCAATTGCATTACGTGATATGTTAGGGCGTTGCCTTACGGCCCGCGCTCTTCGTTCCAAGTCCTCGTTCGCCGATAGAAGCTCACTCCGGGCTTTCCACTACGATCGCTAACGCGGCATAATGCTCATTCTTATCTTTGATATACCATAATCTGGCAAATCCGAAATCGGCCATCCAAAATCCCAAATCACTATATCCTCAACCTGATATGCCATTTTTCTAATCTGCCAGCCAGCCAAACCATTAAAAAGGCAAACAGCAGGCATTTTATTAAACCGCCAATGCCGTGGGTGGCAAAATCGGGGTAGCCTATGTTGGTCATTTGGTAAAGGGGGTAAAATAAAAAGGGCAATAGGTAGCAGGTTAGCGTACTTGTACCGGCAGGTTTAATAATGCTAAACCAGTTTTGTTTACCCCGCATATCCATAAAAAACATAAAAGCACCGTAGGCTAAAATATTAATTGCGGTACATATCATTACCCATGCCGGGGTATCGCCGGCCTTTGATATCCCGCCGCTAAAAAAGCGCACCATAAAACCCATGTTAAATAAAATGAGCGACATGAGTAACAATGCTACCCAAATTAACCGGGGCTGTTTATTACGCATAAACCAGGCATACAGGCACGATATAACCAGCCCCGACGCCGTAAACGCTTGCATTGCCCCATTGCCGGCAAGGCCCAGGTAATTTTGCGTACCATTTAAAAAGCCAAGCCAGCCAAAATGAAAATCGAGGTTAAAGAGCAGGAAAAACACCCAGGCGGTAACCAGCACCAGCAAATTACCTTCGGAATACAGGTAAATGAGTGCGCATAATAAATAGGCCCAGCCTATTAAGCCCAATATACCCCACCAGCTAAAATGCAGCCACGTGGGTGCCGCTGCTGTACCACCCTTATAAAGCGCGCACATTACAATTAACAGCGCTATGCCCGCCCCGCGTAGCCCATAGCGCAACGCCTTTGAGGTATTGGGAGGATAATCCATCCAAATTAAAAAAAAGCTTAGTGTAATTTGTATTTCCCACCACGTTTCGGGTATTACGGCATCGGCACTGTAGGTTTCCATATTGGCGTGCATAAACCCGATAAAGATGAGTATGGCCGAACGGCTAATAATGTAACCCGTTATGTTACGCTTGCTCTCTCCGGCTTTGAGCCTGCCTTGTATGGCATGCGGTATTGATAAGCCAACTATAAATAAAAACGCAGGGAAAACAATATCGGCCAAACCCAGGCCATCCGTTCGTTCGCCGGCGTGTTTTATCCATTCGGGCACACCAGGTACGCCGTCAATGTCGTTCACAAAAATCATCAGGAACATGGTTACAGCCCTGAATATGTCTATCGATTGGATTCGGCTTTTAAACTTACTACTCATCAACAAACATAAAAACACTATGGGGTTAATTGTTTTAACTATAGTGTAAAAAACATGTTATACCTTGACGTACAGGTATTTTTTATGCAATTACAGTTAATTTAAAGCATTTTTTTAAGCCAATAAAGGAGTAGTTAGTTTAAAATCTAAACCACATTAAACGCTTTTGCACAGCCTTGGGGGCTACCAAGCATACCAAAAACAATAAAACAGGAGTATAGCAAAGTACAGGTGCATGAGCAATTGCTACCAATACAGCTATACTTTTACTTAATCCCTATCCCTGCTGAGTTTGGTAAAGGTTAATGTATTTTCGAGTAATTCGGCAGACTCGCGGCGATGTTTAACAATGTGTATGGCCGAAAACAAAGCTTCGCGGAAAGAGATTTCGGAAGCAACACTTTTACCTGCAATATCATAAGCTGTACCATGATCGGGCGAGGTACGTACAATATTTAAACCGGCGGTAAAGTTTACGCCATTTTCAAAAGCTATTTGTTTAAAGGGTATCAAGCCCTGGTCGTGGTACATAGCAAGCACGGCATCAAATTTAAGGTACGCACCATTGGCAAAAAAGCCATCGGCCGCATACGGGCCCATAGCTAAAATACCGAGTGCCTTAGCTTCGCTAATAGCCGGGTTAATGGTTGTTTGCTCATCGTTACCTATCAAACCGTCGTCGCCCGAATGGGGGTTTAGGCCCAATATTGCAATTTTGGGTTTGCGTATCCAAAAATCTTTTTTCAGGCTTTCGTTCATCATCTTAAGCTTTGATACGATGCCCTCGATGGTTATATTTTTTGCAATATCGCCAACCGGGATGTGGCCGGTAACTACACCAACTTTAAGGTCGTCGCTAACCAAAAACATTAACGAATCATGGCCGCCGGCACGCTCCTGCAAGTATTCGGTATGGCCTGCAAACTTAAAATTTTCGTTTTGTATATTGTGTTTGTTAATGGGCGCCGTAACTAGGGCATCTATATCACCGGCAACTAAATCGGTTGTGGCTTTTTCTAACGACAAAAATGCGTATTTACCGCCTGTTGGTGTTGATTGGCCAAGTTCAATTTTAACATCTTCTTCCCAGCAATTAATAATATTGGCGCGCTTTGGGTTGGCCTCCGCCGGAGTGTTAATTACATTGAAACTAAAATCGTTAAGTTTTAAAGCTTTACGGTGGAAAGATGCCACCTTGGTGTGCCCATAAACTATGGGGGTACAGTAATCCAGTATTTTAGTATCGGCAAGGGTTTTAATAATTACCTCAAGCCCAATACCGTTAACGTCGCCTATGCTTATTCCTATTTTTAATTTGTCGCTCATATGTTTATGATTTCACCGATGTAGTTTTAACTACACCGATTCTATTCTTCGATTTCGTCGTCAGCCTACCGGCTACTACAATCGCCTTTCTTAACACGCAAAGTAAAAGATTTTAAACCTCATTACCTTAACAAAGCACAAATATGACGTTATTTGCGGTAAAGTATAATATAATGAGTATAGTACGGGCAAAAAAACATCTGGGGCAACACTTTTTAACGGATAAAAATATTGCCGAAAAGATAGTGAACAGCCTTAAACTAACCGATAGCTATAAACAGGTGCTTGAAGTTGGTCCCGGCATGGGTATCCTGTCGGATTTTTTGCTCAAAAAAACCGAATATGAAACGTACCTGATTGATATTGACACCGAAAGCTTTCAGTTTCTGCAAAAAAAATACCCGGCTTTAGGCAGCCGCCTTATTAATGCCGATTTTTTGGAGATGGATTTTAGCCAAACTTTTACCGGCCCGTTTGCTATCATCGGCAACTTTCCGTACAACATATCATCGCAAATATTATTTAAGGTATTAGACAACCGGCAGCAAGTGGTTGAAGTTGTAGGCATGTTTCAAAAAGAGGTTGCCGAGCGTTGCGCAGCCAAACCCGGCAGTAAAGAGTATGGCATTTTAAGCGTTTTTTTGCAGGCTTATTATAAGGTTGATTATTTATTTACCGTAAAGGCCGGTGTGTTTAACCCGCCACCCAAAGTGCTATCGGCAGTGATACGCTTATCGCGGAATGAAACCCCGCAATTAGATTGCGACGAAAAATTGTTTTGGCAATTGGTGAAAGCGGGCTTTAACCAGCGCCGTAAAACTTTGCGCAATGCCATATCATCCCTAATACCAAAGGAAAAAATAACCGACCACCCACTGCTTGACTTGCGCGCCGAACGTTTAAGCGTTGCCGATTTTGTAACGCTAACCAATAAGGTTACTGCCGAGCGATAGACTACCGGTTACAGCCGCCAAAGCATAACTTAAAACTTAAACACTACCTCGGTATAGTTTTGCCCCTTTAAATTGGTTTTAGAACGAATTAAATTTGACGTGCTAAAGTTTGTTGTGTTGCCGTAAAAACGCGCAAAATATTGCTGATGTTTTTTAAAGGCGGTATCGGGCGTAAAGGTGATGGTGCTATCGGCTACACGGTAACTTCCAGGTTGCTCGTTTTGCAGGTCCTTCATATCGGTATCGGCAGGCATGTGGTAAACCGGGAATATTCCCTGCCAGTTTTCGGTTGTAAGCGAGTCCTTTTTCATCTCCTGCAAAACAGAATAATCGAGCCCCGTAATACAAACCGATTGCGAATCGGCCGCGAGGCGTATATTGACACCCTGGTTTTGCTTAACCGATGGCGCGTGGCAGGCCACAAATACAAGCAAAAAAAAACAAAGTATCAGGCGTGGCATATCATAAAGCTTTTTAGTACAATTGTATCTTCAAATATAAAATGATGAAATTTATACTCGAAATATTTTTAACCGGACTGGCTATCCTTATTGTAGCCCAAATTATACCGGGCGTTGTAGTTAATGGTTATTTAACAGCTTTAATAGCAGGCATTTTGCTTGGCGTGGTAAATGCAACTATCGGCTTAATTTTACGCATACTTACCTTTCCGCTTAATATTTTAACGCTGGGCCTGATATCGTTTATTATAAGCGTGTTTATGGTTTTACTGGTGAGCCATATATTAAACGGCTTTTATGTACACGGCTTTTTTTCGGCGGCACTTTTTGCCATTGCGCTGGCTTTAATTAAAATGCTTTTCCATAGTTTGGAAAAAAGCAGATAATTATTTTTCGGCTAACAAATCGTCGTTAAGTTTTTCAAACTCGTTAATAAACTCGGCATAGTGGTCTCCGGTTCCGGGGCCGCTAAAACCTGTGTGTATTTTACGCACATCTCCTTTTTTATCAATAATAATAGTTGTAGGGAAAGCTAAAAAATTAGCCATCATGGGTAAGCTTTTACCGGTTTCGGCCTTGTCGTTAGTATAGCCCGTTATCAGTAACGGATAAGGTACGTTAAAGCGATTTTTTAGCTGTTCAATACTTTTTTTCGATCGGTTAAAATCTGTGCTTCGTTCGTAAGCCAGGCCAACAACTTCAACGCCTTTAGCATGATATTTTTTGTAAAAGTTAACCATATAGGCCGTTTCGTCCATACAATTTGGGCACCACGAGCCCATCATCTGCAAAATAACGACCTTGTTTTTAAAGCGATCGTCGGTTAATGATACCTTTTTGCCATCCAGATCGGTAAAAGTAAATGCCACCTTTTTATAACCAGGCTTTAGGGCCGTTAACGAGTAGGCATCCGGTAATTTGGCATTGGCGTTTTTTATAGCTGTCCATTGGTCTTTACTGGTATAACCTGCAAAAAACTTACCATCGGTAAGCGTTTGCGCATCCCTAATTTTAGCGGTGAATAAAAACGCATGGCCGCCATCAAAACAACTTAAATAAAGGCTATCGCCTGCAACTACGCCTTCAAGGTAACGGTAATCGCCGGTTGTGGTTAAAAAGGTGCCGGTTAGGTGCGCACCCTGCTGTTTAAATTCGGCTACTGTGGTATCGCCACTGGCAAATATGGCAGCCCACCGCCCGTTAACATTAAAGGCCGGTTTAGCAGTAGTTTTAAAAAAGCGATAATTTTGATTAGGCTCGGCGGCAAAATCAAACAGCAAATCTTGCTTTGGTAAATGTCTTATCCAACGGCCCTTTAAATCATCACCAACAAAAGCGGCCCTAAATTCCGAATCAAACAAAGGCATGTGGATAAACACCGAATCGCCTTCGGCTTTAACATCAGGCACCAAAAAATGCTCACTCCCGTTTATAATGGCCAGTTGTTTTTTGCCGGCATCGCCCTTTACCTCAAAAGTAAAAGGAATTAGTTTTCCGGATGCCGTTTTAACCGATGCATGCCAAATGCCATTAACCAATTTAGCCTGAGCCAAAACTATATTAGAACTCAATATTAAAAAGGCAATTACTGCCATCAGTTTTCTCATTGCGGTAAAATTAAGGTATCACACAATAACGTGTAATTAATTTATAAATATGAAGATACAACGAAATGGGCTTTGTGTAAAGCCATTGATAAAAGTTAGCAGCGGCATGACAATAATTATTTTAAACTATACTTTTAGTTTATAAACTATTTAATTAGTTTTGTAACTATGTTTTTAGTTTAACATATTTAAAACTTACTTTATGCTCATCCCAAAAAGGTTTTCGCTCAAGTTTATTTTAATGGCAGTGTGTATGCTGCTACTGGTATTAAGCGGCAATGCCCAAAGCTTAAATAAAGGTACACTAACGGGTAAAGTGGTTGACGAAACTAACCTTCCATTACCATTTGTATCCCTGTTTTTGAAAAACTGTTCGGATTCAACTTTTTATAAAACCGGAATTAGCGGCAATGATGGCACTTTTAGTTTTGGTACAATAAACAAAGGCTGCTATGTGCTGCAAATAAAAATGCTTGGTTTTAAAAGCTATGCTACACCAGCCATTGCCTTTGAAAACAACACGAAAATTGATTTGGGTGTGATAAAATTACTACCCGCCACCAAAATGTTAAACGCCGTTACCATTAAGGCGCAAACCCAGTTTATTGAAAGGCGTGCAGACAAAATAGTAGTAAACCTTGACAATGGCTTAACAGCAGGCCAATCAATAATGGAAGTAATGGATAAACTGCCGGGTGTTACCGTTAACCCCGACGACCAAATTAGCCTGAACGGCCAGGGCGTGCAGATATATATTGATGGTAAGGCCACTCCCCTATCTTCAAGTGCGTTATCCAGTTTACTAAAGGGCATGTCATCCACAAATATTCAGAAAATAGAATTGATAGCCCATCCTTCGGCCAGGTATGATGCTGCCGGGGCGGGTGGCATTATTAACATTGTGCGAAAGCGAAACCATAAGGAAGGTTTAAACGGAAACGTTTACGGCGGTGCCGGGCAGGGGCGCTTTGGAAAGCAAAACGGAGGTTTAAACCTTAACTATAAAAACACGGGTTACAATTTATTTTTCAATGCCGATTACTCGCACAACAAATACTATGTTGACAACAACTTAGTGTCTGATTTTTTTGATGGTAACCACGTTTTCACCAACCAAAATGTGTCGGCCATTAACAGCATTCGCAGCAATGCAACCTATACTCCTACATTAGGCTTAGATTTATACCTGTCTAAAAAAACAACATTGTCATTTTCGGCAACTAATGGCTTGCAAGTGTTCGATAGAAATGCGCTTTCGAGTACTAATTTATATACTGCTAACCAAGCCATCAACGGCAGTAATTCGTTTTCAAACCTGGTAAAAACCAATACCAATAATTTTTCATCGGGCATGCATTTGCTGCACCAGTTAGATACTCTGGGTAAAGAGTATACTATTGATATGGACTATTTTATTTACACCAATAACTCCAACCAACACAACCAAAACACAAATTACGATACATTGGGTACTTTTACCGATGCCCAAAAAACACTTTTCAACCAGGATAGGAGATTTGATGTATATTCTGCCAAGGCAGATTATCAGTACCCATTAAAAAATAATGCACACTTAGAGTTCGGTTTTAAATCGAGCTATGTGGTTTCAAACAACAGCAACATGCTCTATAATATTGTTGCCGATGTAAACACCCCCAATTTAGCACAAAACGATTATTTTAAATACTCCGAAAACATCAATGCGCTATATTTCACTTACAATAAAGAACACAAGAGATTTTCGTACCAATTGGGCCTTCGCGGCGAAGGTACTTTGGGCACCGGGCAACAGCAACAAACCGGGCAAACTTTCGATAAAAAATATATCCAGTTATTCCCATCGGCATACTTCGACTTTAAACTAAACGCTAACGAAAGCCTGAACCTAACCCTCAATAAACGGATAGACCGCCCTACTTACGAAAACCTGAACCCACTACTGCGAATTATAAACTCCACCACCTATTTACAAGGCAACCCACAATTACAACCCGCAATTTTATACAATGCATCGGTAACAAACGCATTTAAAAATGCCTTTTTTGCTACAATTAATTACAGCATCAGCCTGCACGACTTTACCTTTTTCACCTCTCCTTACAACGGCGATAAAACCATTACCACCACCCGGCCCGATAATAACCGCTACACCCAATATGCCAGTTTTATACTGGCTTACAACAGGCAAATTACACCTTGGTGGTTTACAAGCACAAATGTAAATTTAAACGAACAATGGTTTAAAACAACAGATAACGATGTCGGCGTTTACAATAAGCAATTATTAACCGCTAATTTTGATACGTATAACAGCTTTGCACTCAACAAAAAGCTTTCGTTTTTATTACTGCTGAAATACAGGGGTAAGGCGCAAGATCGCAACGTTGTTAACGATCCATATTTTGTAGCAACAACCGGCTTGCGGCAAGCCCTATTTGGTAGCCGCGGATGGCTGGCCCTTAACGTTACCGATATACTGCATACTTATAAAATAGCCTATGTACAAAACTCGGTATCTGTAAATCAATACTGGGCAAATGCTAACGAAACCACCGCTGTAAGGCTAAGTTTAAGTTACTCGTTTGGCGGCAAAATAAAAAAGACAACAAGCAGCAACGGTGCAGTTGATGAAAAGCAACGAACAAGCACTAAAGAAAATTAATTTGCAATTTAAATGGCAGCAACCAATTCGCGCAAAGCTATTTCTTCCAATACAACCCTTACCGATTGTTGGCTATCATACTTCCATTTAACAAGCCGTATAAAACCTTGCTCTATTTCTATCCCGGTAATATCGCCGTCGTTAAAACAGCAGCAGCCGCTGTTAAAGTAGGTGGGCTTGTAGCCTTTAAAACTTGGCAGGGCACTGCCTTTAACTACGTGTTTATCAATTTGCTGTTCTATCAGTTTAAGGGTAGCAGTATCGTTGTCGGCTTTTGCGATGTCCATTTTGCGATACATGCGCTCCAGGTGCGTGAGCGATTCAAAAACAGGTTGGTGGGTGTGCCCGGTAATAAGCAAGGCATTGGTTTGTAATGCGCTCCAGTTAAACATCATGGTGTTGTGCAAGGTCTTCAAATGGTCGTCAACCGATGGTGTATTCAAATTAAGTTGCAGGTACATTTGCAGCGGCCCCCATATGGTAGCAATAAACCATTTGCTAAACCAGTTGCCATCGCTTTGTAAATCGCCCTGGTGGCCATGAGTTAAAAATATATCCAAGGGCTTACCATCAATTTTGCATTGCAGTATAACGCCTTCGTAAATTGGCAATTTGCGCCCGTAAATGCGCTCAATAAACAAGGGAGCAAGCGGGTCGTTATCCCAATATAAATCGTGGTTGCCAAATATCTTTATAAAGGCATCCCTATCGGCAAATAAGCGTTCGTTAGTAAAACTGGTTTTATTTTTCCGTTTTACACGGGCAATAGTATTTTCCCAAAGCTCTTCGCCATCGCCTAAATTAATATAGGTAAAATTATTTTTGTTGTAGTGATCGAGCGCTGCTATGTAATTCTGTTCCGCGAAAGCAAAAATATCTGAGCCGTTTTTTGTACCCTTATGCTGATCGGAAAATATGATAAACTGCTGCTGCTCATCAAACTCAATAACAGGCCCTTTTTTACCGGGGTTAGTTTTAATATTCTGATTTAATTCGGTTAAGGCTGCAAACACCCGCTTTTGGTCGGGCCTTGAGTCGTACTTGTCGGCTAATTTTCCAATGGGTTTGCTTAAAATATTTTTTAAAAACCGGCGCATCATCATCCAATAAATCTACTGTATTTAGCAGCATCAACAAACATTTACGTAAATGGTTAAGCATTTTGCACAATAAAGTAACGTTTAGGCTACAAGCGAGTCACCACTAAACCCTGGTGCTTATTATCCGTCATACTTACAAAAAATAAATTATTATGAAAACTAAAGCATTAATCATGTCAGTCATGATCGCCATACTCGGAATATCAAGTTCATCATTTGCTCAAACCCGTTTTGACAATACCCATCCACGCCGCGCCGAAGTAAACCACAGGTTGGCTAACCAGGACCGCCGCATTCACCAAGAGGTGAAGGAAGGCAAAATGTCGTACAGGGAGGGCGCACGTTTACAACGCAACGATTACCGGATAAGAAAAGAAGAAAGCAGAATGGCAATGCGCCACAACGGCCATTTAACCAGCCACGAAACCGCACGGTTAAACCATCAGGAAAACCGGGTTGCCCGCCACATAGGTAATTAAGCAATCTGCATAAAACAAAAAGAGGCTCCCGGAAAATTTTTCCGGGAGCCTCTTTTTGTTATTTTAAAACTGTATTTATTACAAATACGATTGTAATAGGTTACTCCTCGAAGTGTGGCGTAAACGTTGTAAAGCTTTATCTTTTATCTGGCGAACACGTTCGCGGGTAAGGTTATATTTCTCTCCTATTTCTTCTAACGATAAAGGGTAGTTATTACCTAAGCCAAAAAACAATACAATAACCTCGCGCTCGCGCTCGGCTAAAGTAACCAACGAACGCATGATCTCTTGTGAAAGCGATTCTTCCATCAAGTAATCATCAGTGGTAGGCTCATTGTTTTGCAAAACGTCTAACAAAGTATTTTCTTCGCCTTGTACAAACGGTGCGTCCATGGATACATGACGGCCTGAGTTACTTAACGAATCGCTGATCTTGTCTTCGGTAGTTTCCAATATGTCGGCTAATTCTGCCTGCGATGGCTCACGCTCATATTGTTGCTCCAGTTTAGAGAAGGCCTGACGGATTTTGTTTAACGACCCGATTTGGTTTAATGGTAAACGAACAATACGTGACTGCTCGGCTACAGCCGATAAAATAGACTGACGAATCCACCAAACGGCGTACGAAATAAATTTGAAACCCTTAGTTTCGTCAAAGCGTTTTGCCGCTTTAATTAAACCCAGGTTACCTTCGTTAATTAAATCGCCAAGGGTAAGGCCCTGGTTTTGATACTGCTTAGCTACTGATACAACAAAACGCAGGTTAGTTTTTGTTAGGCGCTCCAAAGCAGCCTGATCCCCTTCCCTGATTTTTTGTGCCAATATAACTTCTTCATCAGCGGTTATCAAGTCTACTTTGCCAATCTCGGTCAGATATTTATCTAACGATTGAGATTCGCGGTTTGTAATGGATTGGGATATTTTGAGTTGTCTCATTTGTTATAATAACATAAATAAATTATTGTACCCTTATGCTGTACAATGTACTAAATTGTTTCGTCACATTGATAAACGAAAAAAATTAAATTAAAATTGTTGTATAAATAAACATTTATCACTTAAATGACACTATCCTGAAATAACAACATTTTATAAACAATTTTACCTTATTGAACCCTTTAGCGGCATTTTTTGCCTGCCGGAGCGGGTTGCTTTTTTAATTTTTGTGTACTTTGTTTATGTATAACGTATTTTATCTCAAGATGTTTCGCGGGTGCAAAGGTAAGTTTATTAAATTAATTTATCAACATCAAAATAATCATCTGTTTTGTAGCTTTCGCTATTTAATTCAATCAAAATATTTAATACATACTACTCTTATTAAACGCAGATTTTATAAATTTAGCATATATCTTATCACACAAGTATGACTAAACTTTTTACCAGCCTTTTTTTACTATTGGTATTTGCCGCCAACGCCCAAACAATAGTTACCACAAGCCAAAGTGCCCAAATACCGCCAAATGCTTTGCAACCCTACGGCAAAATAAGTATGGACGACATGACCATGAAAGCCTGCGATTTTGAAAAAGACGCCAATGCCGAGGTACTTTTTGATAAAGGAACCATTACATCAGACGGAGGCGTATACATCAAAAAACATGTGCGCATAAAAATTTTTAATGAGGCCGGTAAAAGAGTAGCCAACTTCCGGATAGAATATTTGAGCACCCTAATGGAGAAACAATTATCGGGTTTAAAAGCTGAAACGCTGAATTTAGAGAATGGCGAGATTATTGCCAGCCCCTTAGATAAAAAATCGATTTATACCGAAACGGTAGATCGTGAGCATTCCGCTATGGTATTTCCATTTCCTAATGTAAGGGCGGGTTCGGTTATTGAAGTGGAATTTACCTTTTATGTGGGAGGCTTTCCTACATGGTATTTTCAGCGTGAAATCCCAACCAGGTACAGCCAAATTGATACCGACTTACCAACGGGCGTAACTTTTAGGGCTATACCTTATGTTAGGCAACCCTTTGCGAAAGCCGTTGGCGGTGTTGACGATTTTAGACAAATTAGGGCTCTTGCCAATATACCATCGTTACCCGACGAGCCTTTTATGACTAGCCGGCAAACAAATTTACAACGGTTGGAATATACCCTTGCCAGCCGCCTCAACTTTACCTGGCAAATTGTGGGCAATAAGTATATGGAGATTCCGGAATTTTCATCCGGCCTTGACAAAGGCTTACCCCAGGAAAAAATAATTATTGACAAGGCAAAAAGCATGGCAAGCGACAATGAAAAAATATCGTACATTTTTAATACAGTTAAAGAGCACATGCGCTGGAACGAAAAACATGCTCCTTTTTCGTTTGATGGCGTATCTTCAGCCTGGAACAAACAAACCGGCTACTCGGGCGAGATTAATATGATGGTTTATCACTTGCTAAAAAAAGTCGGCGTAAAAAGCTTCCCGATGCTGGTAAGCACCAAAAACCATGGCCGGGTAAATGTGGCCAACCCTGATGCTTATATATTTAACAATATGGTGGTTTACCTACGTGTTGATAGCACGCGCTGTTATGTTTTAGATGCATCAGACAAGTATGGCCAGTTTAATGAAATACCAGAGGACTATTTGAACCATTTTGGCTTGAAAATAGACCCGGATGAAAACCACCATGATGCACTTTTTTTAGAAAAAAAAGAACCTGCTATTCAATCCATATTTGTTAACGCAGAGGTTAATGCAAACGGAAAAATGGCCGGCACAACAGAAATATCAAGCACGGGCCGTAACAAAATTAACGCTATAAAAAGCTACAAAACTAATGGCGAAGAAAAATATTTAACATCCCTTACCAACGATTATACGGGCTTAAAAATATCATCCATAAAATTTGAGGATATGGATGTTGATACTTTACCGCTAAAACAAAAAATTGCCTTTGAGCAGGAGCTTACCGGCCTGGCCGAAGGATATCTTTACTTTAACATAAACCTGTTTAACTTAATGGGTGCCAACCCGTTTATGAAAGAAAACCGGGTATCGGATATTGATTTTGGGTACAGGCATAATTACACCATTAGCGGTTTTTACAAACTACCCAATGGCTATAAGTTAGACGCGCTGCCCAAAAACGTAAGCGTTGCCATACCAGATGGTACCATTACCTTTAAACGCATAGTAACCGAAGAAAATGGCATGGTTAGGGTACGCATGGCTGTTAACCACAAGCAATCGCTATATTTTGCTGAAAATTATGCAGCTATCCGCGAGTTTTACAAACAGATGTATAGCTTTTTAAATGAGCCTGTGGTGTTAAAAAAGATATGATTTTCATTATTAAACAGATTTAATGCGGGGGAGATTTTCTCCCCTAGCTTAACCTGCCAAATGTTAAATGATGTTAAAAGGTGTTAAATGTCAATGTTTTACTAAAAATAGTGTTGAAATTGGCTTCAATACTATATGGTAAAACTTTACTTTTCACCAACATGCAATACAAAAAACTAAACAACCTTTTAGGCTGGCTTTGCTTTTTAATAGCCTCGGCCACTTACATTTTAACGCTCGAACCATCTGTTAGCTTTTGGGATTGCGGCGAATTTATTTCGTGCGCCTTTAGGTTGCAGGTATCGCACCAGCCGGGTTATCCATTATTTGCCATGTTGGGTAAAGCTTTCTCGCTGCTTTCGCTGGGCGATAATACCAAGGTTGCATATTTCACTAACTTAATGTCGGCATTGGCCAGTGGTGCAACCATCATGTTTTTATTTTGGACCATTACGGCACTGGCCAAAAAGCTCATACTCAAAAAAGAGGGCAAATTAAACACCCCTGTTATTATGGCCGCGGGTTTAATTGGCGCCTTAGCATTTACTTTTACCGATACCTTTTGGTTTTCGGCTGTAGAAACTATTGTGTTTGCACTGTCGTCGCTTTGCACGGCTATAGTTTTTTGGGCCATATTAAAGTGGGATGCCCACGCCGATGAACCGGGCGCAGATAGGTATATTATTTTAATAGCCTACATTATGGGCTTATCTATTGGCATACACTTACTCAATTTGCTTACCATACCTGCTATTGCAATGGTTTATTATTTCCGCAGGTATACAAACATTAATGCCAAAACAGGTATTGCGGCATTTTTTGCCGGCATTGCTATATTGGCCCTGGTACAGTTTGGCATAAGGGGTTACACCATACACATAGCCGCTTATTTCGATTTGTTTTTTGTTAATACTTTGGGTATGCCTTTTGGCACCGGCGCCATTGTGTTTTTTGCACTGTTAATTGGCGCTATGGTTTATGGCATTAGGTACAGCATCCGCAATAAAAAGCCCTTGCTCAATTTGGCACTGTTATGTTTGGCTTTTATTTATTTCGGCTATAGTTCGTTCGCTTACATACCCATCAGGGCAACGGCTAATACCAATTTAAACAATACCCATCCCGATAACGCTTTTACGCTATACAGCTACTTAAACCGCACCCAATACGGCGAAACACCCTTATTAAGCGGCCCTTACTATGATGCCAAAATAACCGACCAAAGCGAAGGCAGCCCCATTTACCGTAAGGGAAAAACAAAGTACGAAGAAGCGGGCAAAAAGATGAGCTATACTTACGACCATACAACCATTTTACCCCGCATATGGAGTACCGAGCAAGACGCCCAGTATGCCCAAAACGTGCAGTTTTACAAAAACTTTTTAAACATTGCCGACGGCCAAAGCCCAACCTTTGCCGATAACTTAAAATGGTTGTTGAACTGGCAGATATACCAAATGTATGCCCGCTATTTTTTATGGAACTTTGTGGGCCGCTATAACGATGCCGACGGGCAGCAAAATGCAAGCAGTGTTGATGGCAACTGGACGAGTGGCATATTTGACGGCAACAAGCACCTGCCCAAATCAATAACACAGGGGGTAACATATACGCCTTTGTATGCAGTTCCGCTGGTACTGGGCTTGCTGGGGATGATATACCATTTCAGGAAGAGAAAAAATGATGCCATCATAATCACGCTGCTCTTTTTTTTCACCGGGATTGCCATTGTACTCTATGTTAATCAAAACAACCTCCAGCCGCGCGAGCGCGATTATTCGTATGTAGGTTCGTTTTATGCTTTCGCGATATGGATAGGCCTCGGCGTAATAGCCGTAACCCAATTTACCCGCAAATGGCTCAATGCCCGCACTGCCACCATAGGCTCGTTTGCTATTTGCCTGGCTGTGCCGGTATTAATTGGCGTGAAGGAATGGAAGAGCCATGACCGGTCGACCAAATTAACGCCGCACGATATGGCTTACAACTTTTTAATATCGTGCCCAAAAGATGCTATTTTGTTTACCTATGGCGATAACGACACCTACTCGCTATGGTACAACCAGGAAGTGGAGGGCATAAGGCCCGATGTGCGCATTGTTTGCCTGAGTTTATTTGGCAGCGATTGGTATGTACACCAAATGCAGGGCAAAATGAACCAATCGGCACCGCTGCCTATAACCATGAATTTTGATAAATTTAAGGATGGCACCCGCGATGTGATTTATTACAATGATGCTAAAATTGCAGGAGCTGTTGAAGTGAAGGAGGTTTTTGATTTCATCACATCCGACGACGAACGCGCCAAGGTTGAATACTCTAATGGCGAAAAACTAAACTATTTGCCAACCAAAAACTTTAAATTAACAGTTGATGCCAACGAAGTAATTAAAAACGGCGTTGTAAGCGCGCAACAACAAAATAAAATTGCTAAAACTTTGGAGTGGCAGTTTCCGGGTAATTATATTACTAAAGATAACCTGGCTATGATAGATATTTTGGCGCACAACAACTGGAAACGCCCCATTTGCTTTACCACTACCGGCAATACAGCCAGTATGGCCGGCTTGCAACCTTATTTGTATAAAGAGGGCTTTACCTACCGCCTGCTACCACTAAAACCAGATACCACCCAACACGACGAATATAGCAAAACCAATAGTTTGGTGATGTATAATAACGTAATGGCCAAGTTTAAATTCGGGAATTATAAAACAGCCCGGTATTTAGACAATGTATCGACCCTGCAATTTTACGACCTTATGGAAACAACTTTTATTAACCTCGCCAACGGATTGATAAAAGATGGCAAAACACAATTGGCCCTTAACGCGCTGCATAAGTTTGATGCCGAAATGCCCGATATTAACCCGGATATTGATACTGCCAGCAAAAAATATATTTTGGCCGAAACCGCATACAAACTACATGACTATGGTATAGGTACAAGGTACATTAAAAGTGTTGACAACTACGTTACCGACCAATTAGAGTATAACTATAACTTGATGGACAAACAAAGCGGAGGCCTTGATATTCGTAACATTCAAATATCGATGTCGTTGTTAAGTGCTATGGTTGATACCACGCGCAATAACAATCAGCCGCAGTTGAGCGCGCAACTATATGCCAAACTTAAAGACTATAGTAACAAATTTGCCCCACTGCAAGGCAGATAAAAACAGCCCAAATCAATCCTTTATATATATTAACAAACTCAAGCCTCCGGACAAAACCGAAGGCTTTTGTTTTTGCACTGAAAAAGTAACTTAAAAATTAACCAGATAAATAAAGTGATGCAAAAATTGAATTTGAAGCCCTGATAATCGGCTATAGAAAATGATGGTTGAGAAAAACCACTTAGAGCTTAAAGAAAATGGGGCAATTCATGATTTGATGAACTGCCCCATTTTGGTACTGTACTTTTTAAGTGCCCTCATTAAATGGGGACTCTTACTTTTGTTCTTAATGTATTCCTCTAAATAGCCTGCTCCAGCGTATTTTGTGTATAAACGACGCGTTATCGTCCCAACTCATCCAGATAAACAGAGCCTTGCCAACAATATGATCTTCGGGAACAAAGCCCCAGAAGCGTGAATCTTCCGAATCATGGCGGTTGTCGCCCATCATCCAGTAATAATTCATTTTAAAGGTATAAGTATCGGTTTTAGTACCATTTATAAAAATATCATTGCCTTTAATAACAACCTTGTTATTCTCGTAAACTTCAATGGCGCGGCCATAAAGTGGCATGGTTAAGCTATCCAGTTTTACGGTCCATCCTTTTTTAGGGATAATAATAGGCCCAAAGTTATCAACGTTCCAATTATATTGAGGTGTTTTCCCGTTTAAAGGATACAGCTTGGTAAAGTTGCGAAAGTTTGGAAAAACAGATGGATCACCAGTACCGCGCTTTGCAATTACAGGGCTTATAGCTACTTGCGAATAACCTTTAAGTGTGTTAAAAGCATCCTTTGTCATGGTAGGCAACACATCGTTGGGGTAATAGGTTACCTCCAAATCATCGTATATCTTTTGATTTAACTGGCTGGACGAGCTTAGGTTATATTGTGTTTGTGCACCCGGCGGGTTAGGTGCGGCTTTGCGGTTAACATAAACCTGCGCATCAACCACGCTCACAGTATCGCCGGGGGTTCCTTGGCAGCGTTTTATATAGTTTTCGCGCTTATCAACCGGGCGATAAAGTGGCGAATCGGCATCTACCGGGTAGTTAAATACAACTACGTCGCCTTTTTTAACTTCGCTTAATCCCGGCAAACGATAATAAGGCAATTTAATACCGTCCCAATAAGCCTTGGTATTTAATAAAGGCATGGTATGGTGTGCAAAAGGGAAGGCAACGGGCGTCATGGGTGTGCGGGCACCGTAGTTTACTTTACTTACAAACAAAAAATCGCCAACCAGGAGCGACCGCTCCATTGATGGTGTTGGTATAGTGTAGGCCTCAATAAACAGTGTGCGGATTAATGTGGCAGCTACAACGGCAAATATAATAGCTTCTGTCCATTCTTGAGTAGACGATTTTTTTATATTTTTTTGATATTTCTCTTTGAACTCTTCGCTTGTTGACGGACCTAAATATTGAGTTTTGGGATCAAACCCCCAAATGGGTAAATATATAAATTGTAATACTACCCCTTTAATTATATCGCCAAAGGAGGTCTTACCAAATGATTTTATAAAATCAATGGTTATGCCAACACCAACAATAATGTTAATGGCCGGTATAAAAAGAAGTATCACCCACCATTTAGGTCTACCACTTAGCTCTATCATAACATATAAGTTATAAATAGGAATGAATGCTTTCCATCCAGCTTCACCCGCTTTCTCAAATAATTTCCACAATCCGATGTATGGTAGTACTATAAGTACTATAACGGCTATTACAAAATATACTACATTCATTATATTATTTACTTAAAACGTCAAAATTAAACATATCGGCAGCACTAAAAAACCCTTTCTTATCCTTTAACCATTCGGCGGCCATTACGGCACCCAAAGCAAAACCATTGCGGTTGTGTGCTGTGTGCTTAAATTCAATCATATCCACTTCCGAATCATAGATCACCGTGTGCGTGCCCGGTACGCTATCTATCCTTAACGATTCGATAAGCACCTGGTTATTTTTTACCATATCAATACCCGTGCTGCCATCGTGCTCAAGCACGTTTACCCACTCGGTTTTGCCTTCCATGTTATCAATAATACCCTCGGCAATAGTCATGGCTGTACCACTTGGCGAATCCAGCTTTTGGGTATGGTGAATCTCTTCAACCTGCACATCATAATAAGGGTAATTATTCATCAGTTTGGCCAGCAACTTGTTCACATGGAAAAACACATTAACGCCTACACTAAAGTTAGATGCGTAAAGCAACGCGTTGTTACCCGCAATACATTCGTCTTTTATGTTTTGCAGTTGGCCGTACCAGCCGGTAGTACCAATAACAATAGGCAGGTTGGCCTCAAAACACTTGGCAATGTTGTTTAAAACCGAATCGGGCGTGCTAAACTCAATAGCTACATCGGCCTGTTTAAGGTTTTCAACGGTAAGCTCGTTAAGGTTGGTGTAATCTATTTTTAATACAATTTCGTGCTTACGGTCGAGGGCTATTTTTTCAATTATTTTGCCCATTTTACCATATCCCAATAAGGCTATTTTCATCGTAAAAAGAATGTTATTTTTAATGAAGGAGTAAAGGTAGTATTAAAATTTGAAGCATAACTTGGCGTGCTCATCAGCGATGGCGCAATTTTAAAGCTCAGGTTATCATCCATACTGTACGAATGGATAAACTTGGCCTCAACATAGGCATCAATGGCGGCTACGCCCCAAACGCCCACTATACCAAATATACTGAGGTCGCGGTTGCGGCGCAGGTTATCTTTGTAATTGTAAATGGTTTGGTCGCTTACGGTTGTTATTACAATATAATCGGTACCTTGCTTGTAAAGCGGCAGCGGTTCGGTTCCCTGCCGTCCGTGCGAGCGCCATTCAGATTCCGCTAAAAATAAATTGTAATCGCGCCCGTTAACATATACGTTTTTTACCAAAAAGTATAAACCCGTATATAAAACCGGCAACCGCCACCATAAGCCATGCCTGTTATATACTTGCCCCCAGCCAGGGAAATATAACGACCGCATCACCGCTTTACGCGGGCTATGGGTACTATCGGGATGGTAAACTTTTGGCTTTTTAACTTTAGGTACAAAGGGTTTAGATAAAAGCGAATCGCGCTTCATATTTAAACTATCCTTTTTATTGCGATGTTGGGTGGTATCTGCAATTTGAGCCTTGGCCTCAAAAAAAACAAATATAAAAACAATAAAAAGTAAATGCCTGTACATGCCTACCAATCCAACATTTCAAGAATACGGCCTAAATCGTTTTCGGATAAAAAGGGTATTTCAATAGCCCCTTTGCCTTGCTGCCCCAATTTAACCTTAACACGGGTACCAAACCTCGAAGCCAAATCGTCTTCTATTTTTTGTACCTGGAAGGGTAAACCGGCCGGCTTTTTTACATCCTTTTTTTGTGGTGCATTTTGCAGATCGCGCGCCAGCTCTTCAACCCTGCGTACCGATAGGCCGCCTTGTAAAATTTGCTGATGCAAAAACAACTGGTTAACCGGGTCGCTAATGGTAATGAGTGCTTTGGCATGGCCCATTGTAATTTGCCCATCGCGTATAGATGCCTGTATAGCTGGTGGTAATTTTAGTAAGCGCAAATAGTTTGTAACCGTCGATCGGTTTTTGCTTACCCGTTCGCCCAGTTCATCCTGCCGCAGGTTACACTCCTCAATCATCCGTTGAAAGCTTAATGCAACCTCAATGGCATTTAAGTTTTCGCGCTGTATGTTTTCTATGAGTGCCATTTCCAGCATTTGCTGGTCGTTGGCAAGGCGTATATAGGCGGGTATTTGTGTTAAACCTGCCAATTTGGAAGCACGCAAACGGCGCTCGCCCGATATTAACTGGTAAGCATTGGAGCTAACCTTGCGTATGGTAATAGGCTGTATTAATCCTTGCAATTTGATCGAATCGGCAAGCTCGGCCAGGGCCTGCTCATCAAATTCGGTACGCGGCTGATAAGGATTTACTTCTATCTCACTGATACGGATCTCGTTAACCGAACCCATATCATTTACCTGCGGACTGCTGCTAACACTATCCCTATTATTGTTGTTGTTGCTATTATCTGCCGTCGGTCTGGTATTTGGAACTACATCTGCAGAATCATTTAACAGTGCACTTAATCCTCTCCCTAACGCCTTTCTCTTTTCTACACTCATTATTCTATTGTTGCTCTGGTAAAGTCCGATTCTACCGCTACTAAACCGTTATTACGTATAATTTCGCGTGCAAGGTTTAAATAATTTATAGCGCCCTTGCAGCTTGCATCGTGCATAATTACCGATAGGCCAAAGCTTGGTGCTTCGCTTAAACGGGTGTTACGCTGTATAATGGTGTCAAACACCAGGTTTTCAAAATGGGTTTTAACTTCTTCTACTACCTGGTTTGATAAGCGCAGGCGTACATCGTACATGGTTAATAAAATGCCTTCTATTTCTAATTTAGGGTTTAACCTGTTTTGTACAATTTTTATTGTGTTTAATAGTTTGCCTAATCCCTCCAATGCAAAATACTCGCATTGTACAGGTATAATTACCGAATCGGCAGCCGAAAGTGCGTTAATGGTTATTAAACCTAACGATGGCGAACAATCAATAATAATAAAGTCGTATTTATCACGCACCTTATCCAAAACCCCTTTCATTTTATACTCACGGTCGGTAAGGTTAATCATCTCTATTTCGGCACCTACAAGGTCAATATGGGCAGGTAATAAATCAAGATTAGGAGTGTCTGTTTTCTGAATTGCATCATCCGGGTGAACTTCGTTGATGATGCACTCGTAAATGCTATTTTTTATATTGCGCGGATCGAAACCGATGCCCGATGTGGAATTTGCTTGCGGATCGGCATCTACAAGCAAAGTTTTAAACTCCAGTACAGCTAAACATGCAGCTAAATTAATAGATGATGTGGTTTTACCTACGCCACCTTTTTGATTAGCTAAAGCAATAATTTTACTCATTATATTTTTTATAAATTTTTAACCTTAAAATTGGCTGGTACTATATTAAACGAACACTTATGGGCAATACTATAAATAGCAGTTAATAAATTTTACTAGCAAGCACATTGCATTTAAAACAAACTCCCGGCTGTAATTACAAACAGAAATTTATACTTTCGCAATGTTTAAACCGGGTTAAAGATACAAAATTAAACAATTCTGTAATCTACACCTAATGCTAACTTACAAACAAAATATATAAATGGTAACTATAATTGCCAGTACTAACCGCCCAGGCAGCGCAACACTTAAACTGGCTAAATATTACCAAAAAGTTTTAGGCAATAAAGGTGTTGAAGCCGGCATATTATCAATGGCGCAACTGCCCGATAATTTAATTGTGAGCGACCTTTATGGCAAACGGAGCCCACAATTTGATAAAATACAAGAAACTATAACTGCCACCGATAAGTTTATTTTTATAATACCCGAGTATAATGGCAGTTTCCCGGGTGTGTTAAAAGTATTTATTGATGCCTGCACTTTTCCGGATAGCTTTTATGATAAAAAGGCCGCTTTGGTGGGCCTGTCATCCGGCAGATATGGTAATATACGCGGTGTTGAACACTTTACCGGTATTTGTAACTACGTAAATTTGCATGTGATGCCCTTAAAAATCCACATCACAGCAATTAAAAACGAGTTTACCGAAGATGGCGACCTCTCGAACCCCGAAACCATTAAATTTACTAACGAACAGATAGATAAATTTATAAAATATTAAGCAAACTGCTAGTTACCACTGGCAAAAGCCTCCTGTTTTTCATTGATAATAATACGGTTTATTTTTTTTATGAAAAAAACCTATATTTAAGGCAAATCAAACCTATTATCATCAATGAAAAAATATTTTACTACACTATTATTACTTATTCCGCTAATTACCTTAGCTCAAAGCAATTACAAACCAGGCTACATTATAAACCTAAATGGCGATACTGTAAAAGGTTTTGTTGATTACAAAGATTGGAACCAAAACCCCAAAAGCATTAATTTTAAAACGGGCAATAATACCCAGGTTGATAAACAAAACACCAATAATACACAGGCCTTTGCTGTTACCGGTTTTGAATATTACAAGCGGTTTACGTTAGCCATAAGTATGGCTAAAACCAACACTTCCGACTTATCGACAGGAATGGATAGCTCTTCGACAACCAGTGCCGTATTTTTGCGCTTAATCACCGGCGGTAAAAATGTATCGTTATATAGCTTTACCGATAGCCTTAAAACACGGTATTTTATAGCCGAAGGCAACTCGGTCCCCACTGAATTAACGTACCGCGTGTTTATAAACCCCGAAGACGGATCAAAAACGGTTACTCAAACTATTTACAGGCGCCAGTTGCAGGTACTAATTGCCCGCTACCAACCTGCCGACAAAAAAACAGCCAATCAAATCCAGTTTTCTGATTACAGCGAAAGCGATTTACAAAAAATAGTCAGCAAAATAAACGGGCCGAACGGACAAAGTAAAATTAAAGTTGAAAGCCAAAATGGGTTGAGGTTTTATGTTGGCCTGGCAGCAAACGGCACCAAAACTACCAGCCAAGGCACCGCCTATTTAAACAGCACATCTTCCACGGTAAATTTTTTCCCTGAAGTGCATGTTGGCATGGATGCCTTTTTTAACAAAAATGTTGGAACCGTACTCATACGTACCGAGTTAAGCGTAACCGCTAACAAAGGCAATTACAATTTGCAAGGCGCTGCCGACGGGCTGCTTTTGGCAGAAAACATTACGTTCAATCAAAAAATAATTACCCTTAACCCCCAATTTTTATACAATTTTTATAACAAACCCACCGCTAAAATATATTTAGCTGTGGGTGTAGGGTTTAATGCCTCATTCATTTCAAATGAGAAACGTAATACAAGCTATTATTCTTTATTCGATGGCGCTTTTGTCACCTCAAACGTTCTAACGTTTAATAATTCAAGTTCGTTACTTATCGATGTAACTACAAAGGCAGGCTTTACGCTTAATAACAAATTTGATATTTATGTAGGATTTAGTCCCGAGGGAAGTGTTAATTCAAGAAACACCCCTCTTAACATTGCTTTTTACAAAGCGGGCATCAATTACCTGTTCGGTAAAAAGTAGCCAAACAAAAATCAACACCATCAGTTAAGTATCAAATTCTATTGATACTTAACTGTATGAAAAAAATACTGGCCCCGCTTTTTTTTATCATGGTGTTTGCCGCCTGTTCGCCACCTCAACAGGCCGACCAAAGTAAAGCCAGTGTAGCCACAGGCATTGGCACAATTGAACTGCCTGCACCTTACGCCACAAAAAGCACCAAAGTTTATTGCGATGTTATTGGCTGGAACAAGGCAATGCCCATAGCACCTGCCGGTTTTAAAGTAAGCCTGTTTGGCGATAGCTTAACCAACCCCCGCAATATTTATGTGGGTCGCAACGGCGATGTATTTGTTTCGGAAGCTAATACCGAGCTTGGCACGGTTAAACGTTGGGGCGCAGCTATTTTAGGCATCACAAAATCGCAATACCTGGGCAAAAGCAAAAACGATATTATTTTATTTAGAGAGGTAAACGGCAAGCCGCAAAACCTTGGAGTATTTTTAAGCGGCTTAAACCAACCTTACGGGATGCTTATTTGGCGCAATTATTTTTATGTTGCCTGTACCGATGGTTTATGGGCCTACCCATATCAGCAGGGCCAAACACGCATTACCGCAACGGGCAAAAAATTACTCGACCTGCCCGCCGGCGGATACAATAACCACTGGACACGCAATGTAATTGTGAGCGGCGATAGCACGCATTTATTTGTTTCGGTAGGTTCGGGCAGTAACGACGGCGAACACGGCATGGATAACGAAGTTCGAAGGGCCGATATTTTGCAGATAAAGCCCGATGGTTCGCAACAAAGGGTTTATGCCAGTGGTTTACGCAACCCGGCAGGTATCAGTATTAATCCGTTTAATTACCAGCTTTGGGCATCGGTTAACGAGCGCGATGATTTGGGCGACGAGTTAGTACCCGATTACTTAACCAGTGTCAAAGATAGTGCATTTTACGGCTGGCCATACGCCTACTTTGGGCAGCACGAAGACCCAAACCATAAAGGCGAACGGCCTGACATGGTTAAAAAAACCTTGGTGCCCGATGTTTCTTTAGGTGCGCATACAGCATCATTGGGTTTGGCCTTTTATATTGCAAAGGCTTTTCCGGCTAAGTACTGGCGCGGTGCATTTGTAACGCAGCATGGCTCGTGGAACAGTTCTACACTGGTTGGTTATAAGGTTCTGTTTGTCCCTTTTACTCATGGCAAACCCGGCAAACCCGAAGATTTTTTAACCGGCTTTATTGCGGATGCCGAAAAGCACCAGGTACATGGCCGCCCGGTTGGCGTTGCCATTGCCAAAGATGGAGCGTTATTAATAGCCGATGATACATCCAACAAAATATGGAAGGTGAGCGTAAACCCCTAATTATATTGTGCCTTTAAAAAGTTTACAAATAACTCTAAAAGCCTATATTTATTGCTTTTAAACTATGCCTTACAAGCTTTGCAAATTAGTGTTTGTGTTTATTGTTGTTATGGCAAGTTTAACAGCCGCTGCCCAAAAGCGCGATACCAGCCGTGCAGACACCAGCCACCACCTAAACCAGGTAACCGTTAGGGGTTACCTTTCGGAGCAATTGTTGCTTAATATACCTGCATCGGCAAGCGTTTTAAATAACGGGCAATTAAGCTTGCAATCCGGCAATTCGTTGGTCAATATCCTCAATACTGTGCCGGGTGTGCGCATGGAAGAACGTTCGCCGGGAAGTTACCGGCTGGCTATTCGTGGCAGTTTGCTGCGCTCCCCGTTCGGTGTACGCGATGTTAAAATTTACTTTGACGAAATACCCTTAACCGATGCCGGCGGTAATACCTATTTAAACGCCATTGATGTAAACAGTATTAACAGCATAGAAATACTAAAAGGGCCCGACGGTAGTTTATTTGGCGCCAACTCCGGCGGTGTTGTTTTAATAAATCCAGTTGATAAGCATGCCCATAGTAATACGGTTAGCCTTGGTATTAATGGTGGCTCGTTTGGTTTGCTGCATCAAACGGCGTCCGTTCAAAACAAAACCGGAAACAATACGCTTAATATTGGCGAAGCATATCAAAATTACAATGGCTACCGGCAAAACAGCAGTATGCAACGCAAGTATTTCCAGCTTATTAATCAGCTTAATTATGCGGGCAGTCACCAGTTACGGGCAATTGCATTTTATTCGGATATGAATTATCAAACTCCCGGAGGGCTCACGCTGGCGCAATTTCAAACCAACCCGCAGGATGCACGGCTGGCCACCAAAGCAACGCCGTCCGCACAGGATTTAAAAGCTGCTGTTTATAGTAAAATGTTGTTTGGTGGTTTAGTAAATAATATGCGGCTAACCCCAACGCTACGCAATGTATTTTCTATTTTTGGCACCCACGTTAACTTTACAAACCCATCGTTCACCACATATGAGCAACGGGCCGAAAACACAATTGGTCTGCGCACTTATTTTGAACTATCGGGCAAACCTAAACAAAACTTTACCTGGAAATTGAACCTGGGCGGCGAATGGCAACAAACCAATTCGGACATAGGCAACTACGGAAACAACCACGGCAATAAAGACACCACGCAAACGCAGGACTATATCCATACCATACAGAGTTTTATTTTTACCCGTTTTGAGGGCCACATCAATCAAAAACTCACTATCGAGGCCGCCCTTAGCCTTAATAATTACCAGTACCAGTTTCAAAACCTGTACCCGCTTGCACAAACCGGTTTTATTAAAAGGCCGTTTAATGCCGAGCTAATGCCGAGGCTGGCAGCATCTTACCAAATAACCAATAATTTGATATGGCGCTCATCCGTAAGCCGCGGTTACTCCACCCCTACCACCGCAGAAGTTAGGCCAACCGACCATACCATAAACCCGCTGCTACAAGCCCAGGATGGTTATAATTACGAAACAGGTTTTAGGCTGCGCGATAAAAGCGAACGCTTTTTGCTGGATGCTTCGGTATTTTATTACCGGCTCAATAACGCCATTATTCAGCAAATGCACCCCGATGGCTCAACGTATTATATTAATGCAGGTGGCACCAACCAGCCAGGCCTGGAGGTTTATTTTACGGGTTGGCTACTCAGGCAAAAAGCTATTGGTTTTTTGCGGGGATTACAATTTAACCAAAGCTACACTTACAGCCAATTCACCTTTCGGGATTATAGCAATGCAACAACAAGTTTTTCGGGCAATAACTTAACCGGAGTACCAAAAAACAACTTAGTAAGCAGTGTATATGCCTTGCTTCCGCAGCGTTTTTATGTATTTACACAGTATAGCTTTACCGATAAAGCACCGCTTAACGACGCTAATACCGTTTATGCATCAAGCTATCATTTACTGCAAGCAAAGGCAGGTTGGTTACTGCTGATAGGCCAATCACAATTTAACTTATACGCCGGGGCCGATAACTTGCTAAACCAGCGGTATAGCCTGGGCAATGATTTGAACGCGGCAGCAGCCCGGTATTATAACCCCGCGCCTTCGCGAAATTATTTTGTAGGCGTTAATGCTAAGTTTTAAACCGAAAACTTTATCCAGCCTTCGCCCTCGTAACCAAATATAAATTGTTTGGGGTTAATAATTTCGGCCAGTATCTCTACAGTATCCACAATGCGCGGGCCCGAGCGGTTAAAATACTGGTTACCATCGGCAATATATAAACGGTTGTTTTTAACGGCTTTCATTTCGGCGAAGCCAGGTAAAGCTAAAAGCAGGCTCATCTCCCTCATGGTGCGTTCCATAGCAAAACCGCATGGCGCAACTATTATAATATCAGGGTCTTGTTGTTGTATTGCCTCCCATTGCACAAATGGCGAGTGCTTGCCTTTTTCGGCTAAAACAGACTGGCCTCCTGCAATATCAATCAGTTCGGGTGTCCAGTTTCCGGCTAACATTAAGGGTTCAATCCACTCTACGCAGGCTACCGTTGGTTTATCGGCAATAAATTTAATTTTATGCTTAACAATATCAATGCGCTCGTTAAGCCTCTCAATTAAAAGTTCAGCTTCCGGGGCTGCATCCAGGGCGTCAGCAATTAATTTTATATCGGTAATTATATCGGCAAGCGTATTGGGTTGTAACGATATGATACTTGCATCTTTATCAAGCAAATTTTCTAAGGCAAGTTCTACGTCTTTAAGGGTTACTGCACAAACCTCGCACTGCGCCTGCGTTATTACCACATCGGGTTTTAGTTGTTTAATTAACTCCTTATTTACGGTGTAGATGGATAAAGCATCGCTCAGTATCTCTTTTACCTGCCTGTCAATTTGCTGGCTGCTTGAGCCGGGCATAAATTTAGCCTGGCTGCATACCGGCAAATTTTGAATGGATAAGGGATAGTCGCATTCGTGCGAGCGGCCCACCAGGTTTTGCTCCAGCCCCAGGGCGCAAACAATTTCGGTAGCTGCGGGTAAAAGCGAAATAATATTACGGTTTGTCATTATTGCGCAAATGTACAAATCTATGGTATGCAATGCCTCATCTCATTAAAAATTGCACGTAAGCGCAAAAAGCCCTTAATTTGGGTAATGATGTTTTTAACCTTTTTACTTGGGCTGGCCATTAACTTTATGGGTTATATTCCGCCCGGAAATATCAATTTAACGCTGGTTCAAATTGCTATAAACCGCGGCACTAAACAAGCCCTTTACTTTATCATAGCGTTTTCGTGCATCGAGTTTTTTTTTACCTGGTTCATTATTCATGCGGCAAACTGGCTGGCGGGCCAAATAAAACTGGATATTATTATTGATTGGGTGATGATAGTACTTTTTACTACCCTGGCCCTTGTTACCTGGATAAACCGGAAAAAAGCACCAACCACCGATTACTCTAAATACGACAGTATAAAATATGGCATTGTATTAGGCTTTGTAAACCCCATGCAGATACCGTTTTGGATGATATGCGGAACTTACGTAATTGCCCACGGATGGATAACAACAGGCACCTTACCACTTATTATTTTTAGTTTAGGCTCGGCAGCGGGGGCGTTTTTATGCCTGTTTATATACTCCAGAGTAGCTGGTTATTTTCAAAGTAAGTTTGAGTTAAGCACCCGCGCCATCAATACCTGTATTGCTGCTTTGTTTTTTGCCTTTGCGCTTTACCACATTATTAAACAGCTACAGCTGTTGTTTTGGGCATAGCAGCAATATTAAGCGGCAGCGAAATATAAAATTTGCTACCCTTATCCTCTTCGCTATGCATCCAAATGTGGCCATTGTTTAGTTCAATAAAATCGCGGCATATTTTGAGGCCTATCCCTGTACCCTTTTCGTTAGCGGTACCCAGGGTGGTGTGCGATGTAAAGGAAAATATTTTATCCTGATCGCCGCTTTTAATACCTATGCCATTATCTTCAACACAAATTATAATCTCACTGTTTTTAGTGTAACTGCTAATGCGGATAATACCTTTATCGGGAGTAAACTTAATAGCGTTGGATATGAGGTTGCGCAGCACAATTTTTATCATCTCCATATCGGCGTAAACCAAGGTATCAAGCCTGATATCGTTTTTAACAACAAGTTGCTTTTTTTGGATTAGCGATTGCAACCCTTTAATGTTTTCGGTAGCAAGGTACCTCAAATCAAAAACCAAGGGATTAAAATTAAAACCCTGTAATTGATTTTTAGACCATATTAATAAATTATCAAGCAGCTCCAGCGTATGCCTGATGCTGCTTTTAACGGCTGGGGTTACAACTGCCATTTCTGCCTGGTTCATTTCGCCTGCTTCCCACAAATCAAGCAAACCTATCACCTGGGTTATGGGGCTCCGCAAATCGTGCGATATTACCGAGAACAGCTTATCCTTCACCATATTGTTGTTTTCCAATATCTGGTTTTGCTCTTCAATTATTTGGCTTTTAGCTTTCACCTGGTTATTTATCCTAAACAAGTAAACAGCACCAATTAATATAATTAAAAAACCAACAATAAGCACTATTTGGCTGGTATGCTGCTGGCCAATAATGGTTGTATTTTTTTCCTGCTCAATTTTTAAACGGGAGTTTTCGGCAATTCGCTTTTCCGAATCGAATTTTACCTGGTACAACGAAGCCAATATGTTTTTATTAACATCAACAAGGCTATCATCAAGTTTGACGTATTGCGAATAATTTTTTAAAGCTCCGCGAAAATCGCCCTTTATAGAGTCTAAAAGATATAAGCTGTAGTAATTTTGGCTTAAATACTCGGCGTTACCAATAAAACCAGCTATTGCCGAGCTTTCGGTAAACATTTGCCTGGCCTTATCATACTCCTTTAAGTTGTAATGAATTTTACCCTTTATGGTATAAATATTAGCCAAATCGCGCGGTTTAAAATTATCACTCACGCTTTTTAACAGCAAAACCTTGTCGCAATATTGCATGGCCTCGGCATATTTTTTTTCCTTCAGGCTAACCGATGCTAAATTAGAATAAGCGGCAACAACGCCGCCGGTTATTTGCTTTTGTTGAGCCAGGTTTAACGACTGGATGTAATATTGGCGTGCTTTTTCAAACCGGTTGCCCATTTCGTAAGCATTACCAATGTTTCCTAAAAGTACGGTTAAAACTGCTGCATTACCCGAACCTTTGGCCTGGTTGTAAGCCTTTAACATGTAATTCAATTCTTGGTCATAGTCTTTTATCAGGCCATAAAAATAACCGATGTTATTGAGCACGCGGGCCGTATTCAAATTATCGTGCAGGGCGGTAAATATGTTGAGGGCCTTACTAAAATAATCAAGCGCAACCGGGTTTGCGTTGGCTGCAAGGTACCCTAATCCTAAATTTTTATAAGCCATTGCCTGGCCGGGTTTGTAATTTAACCGGAGCGATAAACTTAGTGCCTCGTTACCATAGATTTTAAGCCGGCTTGATTTAGTATCGTAATACATTAACGATAACTGGTTGAGTATATCAACCCGGCCAGTATCTTTTTTGGGATGCTTTCGCAATACACTTTCTAAACTATCAAGTTCACGCTGTTGAGCTTTGGAGTACGGGGTAGAGCTTATTATTAAAATAAGCATTAAGCCAACATAATGGCCTGTTTGGCGTAATCGGCAGAGTAATAATTTAATCAAAATAGTTAAAATAGCATTTATACGGTATTGCAATCCAAAAGGTTACGGTATAGGCTACAAACCGCACAAATGGCATTTTATTTTGGCAGGAAAAAGTTTGGATTATAAGGTAGCTGTTTGAGGCTCGTCGTTCTGTTTCAGCAAACGTATTATTTGTACAAACCTGCGTTTGTACCGGTCGTCCATTGCGGTAATGGTAACGCCATGTTCTTTACCCGATGTTGAATGAATAAATGTTACTTCGCTATTTTGGTTACTCACCAAAATGCCTATATGACCAATGCGTCGGCTCTTTTTACTTGTACCAGTAAATAAAATAATATCTCCGGGAAGGGCATCCTCAAGTTTTATTTTTTCGCCTACGCTGATAAATTCGCACGAAGAACGCGGCACAGCAAAATTGAAATTTTTAAAAACATAACTTACAAACCCCGAACAATCAAAACCATACAAGGGGTTAGCAGCGGCAGTTCTGTAGCGAGTGCCTATTAATGTTTCGGCAAAATATAAAATATCATCGGCACAAACTTCGGCGGTATTTACAGTTGAGTTAGCTCCTTTATCTTTAACTGCCGAATTATTTTTTGGTTTATGCGCCGCATTTGCAGTTAAAGCAACGCAACTAAACAAAATAAAGAAAAAAACTGACAGGTAAGGCTTCATATTTCACCTGCAATATATTACTTTTTTTTGACAATTGAAATCTTACCAGCATTATTTTTTAGGAAAATTGAATAATTCACTAAGCAAAAGGCCTAAAATGTATCATTATGTTAATTTTTGATTAAAAAAATTAACATAACTGTTTTTTTTGAATTACGCCTCATAAAATGAAACCTTTTTTTGGGAATGCCGTAAAATTGCTTGTAAGAATCTATAGCTTATATAGCTTGCTATCAAGCTAATGCCATTTAAAAAGGCAAGTTCCGGTTATCAATTTTAATTTAACCGGAGTAATTAAAATTGATTTTAGTTTAGTGTATAGTTAATGGTGTGCTTTGGCCGGGTATCTGTGGGTACGATCCCGGCCTTTTTTTTATTTTTATGAAGCCACGATGCTGTAACAAGCAAACTCAATTATTCAATTAACAGCTCATCGGTATCATCGGTTAAGCTTAGTTGTATGTTCTCGCTGCCGGCAATACCTTCGATAGAACCACGAATATGGGCCGCATTCAGTAATACTTTTTCCAATTGTTTTTCGCGGGCCTTCCAAAGCTTTTCCATCGCATCGCGCTCACGCTGAATGGATATACGCATACTCATAAACCCTTCACGAATTGCCTTCCATTGTTCAGAAAACTCTGTCCCGGTAAGGTAATCATACAGCAGGTGCATTTTATCGCCCTTGTTCTCTTGCGACCGTGTGGCATTATACAGCCTGATAATACCATCGCGCAGTACCGACGCCACAGCCTTCGCCTCTTCAAACGAACATACCCAAACGCCCTCGCGCTCGCCAAAACAGTCCATCCCTTTAGGGTAACACTGGGTAACAATAACGGCAACATCAACCCCGTTGGCGCGCATATCTTTTTTAAGCTTCTCAATCCAATCGCCACCAAAGGCTGTAGTGCGTTTACTTTCGTAGATGATGCGGCCACACTCCTGCCCAAACTGGTTGCGCACGGTTTGCACGCAATCGGCCCCTCTAACACCTTTGCCCACCTCGCTTATCACATCAAAAGGGAAACTGTTGCGTAATAATTCTTCTAAAACCAACTCCTGCACCTCGCCCTGCAACTGTGTAGAACCCTGCTCGGCTTTACGCTTCATTTCTTCAACAAGCCTGCTCTGGTCCTCCAGTTTTTTCTTGTATTCCATTATCAGCATTTGGTGTTCGCTATCTTTAAGCAAACTTTTTTCGGCTTCCTGCTTGCGTATTTGTTCGGCCAGTTCGTTGCGCTGCTCCTGCAATTTGCGTTGCAGATTAATTTCCATTTCTTCTTCGCGGGTTTTTAACTGTTGTTCTTTCTGCAAAAATTCCAGCTCCTTTAAGCGCGAAGCTTTGAGCTTTTCCTCAGCATCTTTATTATTGCTTTGCAACATTTTTAACTCGTTCTCAAAATCGGCGGCTATGGTTTTGCGCAGGTTTTCTTCCAGGCTCAACTGCAAAGCTTTTTTTTCGCTGTTCAACTTATGCTCAAACTGCAACAATTGCTGTTGCTCCTTTTTGCTAAACTCGTCCAGCTTGCGCTGATACTCATCTTCCTTTTGGCGGGTAAAGGTTTGCATCTTTTCGCGCAGTTCCTTTTTATACTCCTCGGTCATGGCTTCCTCTAAAGGAAATACATTACCGCATCCCGGACACTTAACTTCTGTAGCCATACTCAATATATAGAATGATGAAAGTTGCTTTTAATTGTATGATTTTTTTCGTCCCAGAAGCCCTTATTTCTCCCTTTTAGCACTCCTTACGTTCCATATCTTCTCGGCCCGGCGGCCAATGAACCAGAACGAAACAGCCAGGATAGCAAAAAAAAGCGGCTTGTTGGTGTTGCTCCAAAAATACTCAAAGTATTTGGTATAGATTAATATGATGAGGAAAGTTATGCCAAACTCGCGGGCTATTACATCGTTATTTTTTAACCCGTAAAACAAAAATCCGCCAAAAAAAGCGGCTGCAATAATGCCCCAATAAAACAGCGTGATTTGCTTAACCGGCCACCATTGATCGAAATTGGCATAGTTACCAAAAAACGACAAAAACCATAGCGAAAGGAAAAGGTACAATAAGCCCGTGATATAAGTAATATCGGCAAATTGCTTAAACCATGTTTTACTTTTTAGTATTGCCCCAGCAGTTACGATAACCCCGCCGAACAGTACAAAGCGCAGCGGATAATTCATCCCTAAAAAGTAGTAGCCCCAATGTGTTTGATAGCCCGTTTCGCTGCCAAACCAACTTCCCAGCGAAATGAGAGCAAAAAGCCATATCATTTGCGACGCCATATTCCAGGCCAGTATGCCATACACAAATACCGAAACAAGGAAAAGCAGTGAAAAATGTCCCGAACCATTATCAAACGTTTTACCAAGGTATGCTATGCATAGGGCGGTAAATAAAACAGCCATAAAGGTTACAGCCTCGTTGCTAAAAACCTTTTCGGGAGAAATCCGCTTTAAGCGCCGTTCCCACAAAAACAGCCCTACAGCAGCTACTGCCGATATGATGGCAATAACAATGTTTGGGGTGTAATAAAGTTTTTTGATGTAGTTGATAAACGCATCGTCGATAATAAACCAGCCGAACGATATGCCGCCGCAGATAAGCGCTATCCAAAACGAGTACTTGGCGAGGCGCATCCAATCAAAACCCTTAATATCATACGACTGCCTGAGCGTTTGGGCTACGGCTTTATCAATAAGCCCTTCCTTTTCCCAATGGTTAATGGCGTGATTTAAAAATTCGCTTTCCTGTTTATCGAGGTCGAGTTTTTCCAAAGGCGATGTTGTAAAACACTAATATAGGGGTTATCTGTTAAATCGCGCTATTGGTAATACGGTGGCTACTACAAGAAATAAAAAACTATGTGGTTGCGAGCGAAAGCGTGGCAATCGCAATGACATGATTGGGATAGATGTTATTTTAACAACGCTAACACGCTTTCCCTATCCTTGGCTAATTGAATTTTAAGCTCATCGAGCCCGGTAAATTTAATATCGCTACGCACAAAATGATGGAAATGCATGCGGATTTGCTGGTCGTAAATATCTTCGTTAAAATCGAAGATGTTAACTTCAATATTACGCGTCATGCCGTTAATGGTTGGGCGGTGCCCTATGTAAGCCATACCTTTGTATACACCGCTTTGCAGCTCAACGGTAACTGCAAAAATGCCGTCGGCAGGTATTAGTTTGTAGCTTTCGGGGATAAGGATATTGGCCGTTGGGTAACCTATTTGCCTTCCAATTTGATCGCCACGGATAACCTTGCCGGTGATAAAAAAAGGATAACTTAAAAACTGATTAGCCAGGTCAACATCGTCGCTTAATAGTGCCGTGCGTATTTTGGTTGAGCTTACGGCAACATCATTAACATCCTGTTCGGGTATTTCTATTACCTCAAACTCGTAAACTTTGCTTAGGCGTTGCAAATCTTCAAGGCCGCCTTTGCGGTCTTTTCCAAAACGGTGGTCGTAACCTATCACAATTTTTTTGATGCCAATTTTAGCCACCAAAACATCGTGAATATACTCCAGGGCCGATAGGTTTGAAAAATCCCGTGAAAACGGGGTAACTATTAAGTGGTCAACCCCTAATTCTTCTAAAAGTTGAGCCTTTTCGCTTATGGTGGTGATGAGTTTAAGGCTCTGGTCTTCGGGGTTCAAAATCATCCGCGGGTGCGGAAAAAAAGTTAGTATAACCGTTTCGCCGCCGCACTCTTTAGCAAGCTCCTGTATTTTAGCTATAATTTTACGGTGACCAGTATGCACGCCATCAAATGTGCCAATGGTTACAACGGCGTTTTCTATCAACTCAAAATCGTCAATATTATTATAGATCTTCATGTACTGGCGGGGAATGTTATACGTGCAAAAATAGGTTATTTAAGCAATTCGGGCTCAACTTTTAACAATCGGATATGCTCAACCAATTCCATTACCTCAAAGGCATCGCTCACGTTAAAATTACCGCTGCGGGTTCGGCGCAGTTTTGACAGATATGCGCCATTATTTAAGGCCCGACCAAAATCGTTCACCAACGAGCGGATGTATGTACCCTTGCTGCAAACAACCCTAAAGTCCACTTCGGGTAAGGCAATACGGGTTATTTCAAACTCGCTTATGGTTACAAAGCGTAAACGCAGTTCCACTTCTTCTCCACGGCGCGCTTTTTCGTACAGGCGCTCACCATTAATTTTCACTGCCGAATGTGCCGGGGGGTATTGCTGTATGTCGCCGGTAAACTGCGCGGTGTTATTCAGTATTTGTTCGTCGGTAATATTGCCGATGTCAAATTTTTCATCCTCATCGGTTTCCATATCGTAGGATGGCGTGGTGGCTCCCAGTATCATGGTGCCGGTGTACTCTTTTTCCTCGGCCTGAAAGGTATCTATTTGCTTGGTAAGTTTACCGGTGCAAATAATGAGCAGCCCGGTAGCCAGCGGATCGAGCGTGCCGGCGTGGCCTACCTTTAACTTTAGCGGCTTTAACGAGTTGCGTATTTTGCCAACCACATCAAAACTCGTCCAATTATAAGGCTTGTTTACCAATAGCATTTCGCCTTCGGTAAAATTAAATTTCCGGAATTTTGAGTTCGATTCAGTCAACGATGTTTCTATTAAATAACAAATGCTGAATTCCGGATAAATTCCAAAATTCAGCATTTAATTTTGTGATTTTGTTTAGGCCAAATGCCCGGTAAAATACATTGCTATTAACACTATACCAATAATAATACGGTAGTAGCCAAATAATTTAAAGCCTTTTTTCTCCAAAAAAGTAATAAAGGTTTTGATGGCCAGCATGGCTACCACAAAAGCGATAACGTTACCCACTACCAAAAACTTAAGTTGTTCGCCCGTAAATAAAACGGCGTGGTCTTTTTTGTAATCCCACAACGCTTTGCAGGTGGCGCCAAACATGGTAGGTACAGCCAAAAAGAATGAAAATTCGGCGGCTGCGGTTCTACTCAATTTTTGCGACATACCACCAACTATGGTTGCTGCCGAGCGCGAAGTACCCGGAATAATGGATAAACACTGAAATAAGCCTATTTTAAAAGCTGTGGCGTTTGATATCTTGTTCGAATCGTCAACCTCAACTTTGTTGAACCATTGATCGACAAATAAAAGCACAATACCGTAAGCCAGCAGCGTTATGGCTACCACCAGTGGGCTCTCTAACAAAAGGTCGATCTTCTTTTTAAACAATACCCCTACTATAGCCGCAGGGATAAAAGCTATAAGCAGCTTAACATAAAAATCAAACGAACGTACAAATCGTTTAAAATACAATACAACTACCGAAAGGATAGCTCCAAATTGTATTACAATTTCAAAGAGTTTTACAAAGTCATCCTTATCTATACCCATCAAAGAACTTGCAATAACCATGTGCCCGGTTGATGATACGGGCAAAAACTCTGTTATCCCTTCAATTATAGCAAGGATAATTACATGTAGTATGCTCATGCTTTGTTAGCAGGTTTTTTAAATATTGCAAAAAAGCCAATGGCGAAACCACCTAATACGGTAAGGGGTGCTATAACAATTTTACGGGTATCGTAAATATCGGTAGTGCCGCTCATTAGCACAAAGCCAATAACTACTACGGCTATAGCTACTAAAAATATGCGGTAGTTTTGTTTACCGAACACAAATTGCGCCGGTGCTGTTGTTTGTGAAGCACGGGCTTCGGCTGTTTTAACCGGCTGTGCTATAATAGGTTTAACTTGTTTTTGTGCCATTATCTGTAAAGGTCGTAAATTTTTAAACGTAAGAATTTGCTCACTGCCGAGTAGGTGCTCAATACCGAAATTAAGATACCTATACCCACTACTCCTAAAAATACAATGCCAAACTCGGCTTTGCTTTGTAGTATAACCAAATCGGGTATTTGGATGGTTGCCAGGTAAAGCATACCTATGAGCAATATAACGGCTATAAGGCCGCCCAATAAGCCGTGCCATATACCGTACAATAAAAACGGTTTGCGGATAAACCCTTTTGTTGCGCCAACCAACTGCATAGATTTAATTAAAAAACGCTGCGAATAAATGGCCAGCCTGATGGTATTGTTAATTAACGCTACCGAAACTACCAGGAAAATTCCGGCGAAAGCCAAAACTACCAAACTAATTGAGCCTAAGTTTTGGTTCATTTGGTCAACTAACGATCGTTGGTAGATCACTTCCTTAACCAATGGGTTTTTTAGCAATTGTGCCTTAAACTGGTCTATATTAACATTGTTGGCATAATCTGCCTTTAAATACACGTCTATTGATGATGGCAGGGGGTTAAAGCCTAAAAAGCTTACAAAATCTTTACCGAGGTCTTTTTGCAGGTTGCGGGCAGCTAATTCTTTGCTCACGTACTCGGCATCCTTTACATACAGGTTTTGGTCAAGCTGTTTTTTAAGTTGTATCACGTCGGTTTCGTGCGCGGCATCGTCAACTATAATATTAAGTACTATGTTTTCTTTTACATAGCGCGACAGGTTATTGGCATGTACCAATATCAAACCCAAAAGGCCAATCATCAATAATACCATAGCAATACCAAATACTGTTGATATATATATTGCCTTGGTTTTTTTTGCCGATATGCTGGCCTCAAATTCTTCCATGTTGCTTTAAACTATCTGCGAAAATAAAAAAACGTTGCCATAAAGGTAAAATATTATTCTGTTTAAATTTTGCAGCCGAACTATTGGGGTAATTATTTTAACAAAAATTAACGCTTGGGAGTGGTTATTGGCTATTTGTTATTGAGTTATTGGGGGATTGCGCCATGTTAAAACTATTCGCATAGCTAATGGTTTATACAATATAAATATCATCACCATGAAAAAAGAAGCAAACGACCACGATAAACCATCACCGGCAGATACCCCTACGCACCGCCCACAGGATAACGGGCATAAAAGCGTGGTAAAAAGCGAGGATAAAGAATACCACGCCGATGAACCTGAGAATGAGAACATAGCCAAAAAGCATGAGAACGAAGAGCAGCCCGTACACTCGAATAAGAAATAGTTAACAGATTGTTAATTTTAATCTAATAAAAAAAGCTTTTCTTTACCTTATGAAGAAAAGTTATACGCTGATTATTTTATTATTTTTAGTTTTTACCGCCTGTAAAAAAGACCAGGCTTCTACTTCAACCGATCTGAAAACACAAATGACAGGCAGGTGGAATTACGTTAGTTTAGTTGGCAATAACTATGACACTAATGGAAAGCTGCTCGGGCAACAAAGTTCTTATACGGGTGTGTCCGGAGATTATATTCAGTTTAATGGGGACGGCACTTACGTTGAAAACCTGGTACCAGGCACGCACCTAACTGGTACTTATACAATCAACTCAACTACACGGTTTACTTTAAGTCCGGGGGTTGATAACCCATGCAGGGTGGTTAATATTGACAATGGCACTTTTACTTTCATTGTTGAAGGCCCCAAATACTCAGGCTACGGATATATCGAATATACGCACTCGTTAAAAAAATAACACGTCTATTATCAAAAGGTTAAAGTAATCAATTAACCCTATCAACCTGTTAGGGTTTTTACTATTTTTGCAGTTCATTCGGAAAATAGCGTAATGGATTACCAATTTAAAGACATCGAGAAAAAATGGCAGCAGTTTTGGGCCGCCAATCAAACTTTTAAGGCCGATAGCCAATCGTCAAAACCCAAGTATTATGTGCTTGATATGTTCCCTTACCCATCGGGGGCGGGCTTGCATGTTGGCCACCCGCTGGGTTACATCGCTTCCGATATTTTTGCGCGTTATAAACGTTTAAAGGGTTTTAATGTGTTGCACCCTATGGGTTACGATTCGTTTGGGCTACCTGCCGAACAATATGCCATACAAACCGGCCAGCACCCGGCCATTACTACCGAAGATAACATTGCCACCTATCGCCGCCAACTGGACCAGATAGGTTTCTCGTTCGACTGGAGCCGCGAAGTGCGCACCAGTTCGCCGGATTATTATAAGTGGACTCAGTGGATTTTTATGCAACTGTTTAACAGTTGGTATAATAAGGATGCCGATAAAGCACAATCAATTGATTTATTGGCGGAGCATTTTGAACAAAATGGATCGAAAGGTATCAATGCGGTTAGCGATGATGATACCGCCAGCTTTACAGCAGAGGAATGGAAAGCATTGAGCCATGATGAAAAACAAACCGAGTTATTAAAATATCGCCTTACCTACCTTCGCGAAAGCACAGTTAACTGGTGCGCTGCCTTAGGTACCGTATTGGCTAACGACGAGGTGAAAGACGGTTTTAGCGAGCGCGGCGGCTACCCTGTTGAGCAAAAAAAGATGATGCAGTGGAGTATGCGCATTACTGCCTATGCCGAACGCTTATTACAGGGCCTGGACAAAATTGACTGGCCAGACCCACTGAAAGAAATGCAACGCAACTGGATAGGCAAAAGCGTTGGCGCGATGGTGAAATTTCAGTTAGAAGACACAGTACCAAAAACTCAAGACTCAAGACTCAACGCTACGTTTTTAGAAGTTTTCACCACCCGTGTTGATACTATTTTTGGGGTAACTACCATTGTTATTGCACCGGAGCATGAGTTGGTACAGGCATTAACTACGCCCGAGCAAAAGGCAGAAATTGATGCCTGCATTGCGCAAACCAAAAAGAAAAGCGAACTCGACCGTATGGCCGATACCAAAACCATATCGGGCGCATTTACGGGAAGCTACGTAATTAACCCGCTAAACGGTGCTAAAGTACCCATTTGGATTGCCGATTATGTTTTGGCGGGCTATGGTACAGGTTGTGTTATGGGTGTGCCATCGGGCGATCAGCGAGATTATTTGTTTGCCAAACATTTTAATTTGCCCATTATTCCGATCATCGATATTCAGAATATTGAAACCGAGGCCGACCCAACCAAGGAAGGTAAATACATTAATTCGGACTTTATAAATGGCTTAGGCTACAAAGAAGCTACCGCCGCCGTAATTGCCAAACTGGAAGAAATTGGCGCAGGTTACGCCAAAATAAACTACCGCATGCGCGATGCCATTTTTGGCCGCCAACGTTACTGGGGTGAGCCCGTACCCGTTTATTTTAAAGACGGCTTACCGTATTTAATAGAGGAAAGCGAACTACCCCTGATACTACCCGAAGTTGATAAATACCTGCCAACCGAAAGCGGCGAACCACCTTTGGCAAGGGCCGAGGGTTGGAAGTACAGTGCCCCCTCTAAATCTTACGAATACGAGCTTTCGACTATGCCCGGCTGGGCGGGTTCAAGCTGGTACTGGTACCGCTACATGGATGCGCAAAACCCTAACGAGTTTGCAAGCAAAGAAGCCATAGCTTATTGGAAAGATGTTGACTTATACATAGGTGGAAGCGAGCACGCCACCGGCCACTTATTATACAGCCGCTTTTGGAATAAATTTTTGAAGGACATTGGTTTGGTTGTTGAAGAAGAACCTTTCAAGAAGCTGATTAACCAAGGGATGATACAGGGTGTTAGTGCTTTTGTATATGGATTTGGTGTTGGTGTATCAATTGCAAATGGTTCAGAAGGGCCGGCAGCAATAATGAGAGGTTATGATGGACCAGATAAATATATAATTCCTAAATCTTCTTACGACAAAGCAATTATTGGAGAGTATGATGATTTGACTTCTAAACTAATACAACATAGTTTAAATAAAGCTCGCAGTTTTGGCTTAGATGCATCATTTGATAGGGAAATGTCAGCCATAGCGCCTTTACATATAAATATAGATTTGGTAAATTCATTAACAAATGAGTTAGATGTAGAAGAATTTAAAAAAAGTGATAGATTTAGAGCATTACATATCAAAGGAATAGAGCTTGACGAGAATGGCAAATACATTTGCTTGCGTGAAGTTGAGAAAATGTCGAAATCGAAGTTGAACGTCGTTAACCCTGATTTAATTATTGAGCGTTACGGTGCCGATACCCTGCGCATGTACGAAATGTTTTTGGGCCCGCTTGAGCAGAGTAAACCCTGGAACACCAATGGCATTGAGGGCGTGTTTAAATTTTTACGCAAGTTTTGGCGTTTGTTCCATAACGAGGCATGGGAGTTTAAGGTGTCGGATGCTGAGCCAACCAAGGCCGAGTTAAAATCGTTGCACAAAATTATCCGCAAGGTTGAGGAAGATATTGACAGGTTTTCGTTCAATACTTCGGTATCAAGCTTTATGATTGCCGTTAACGAGTTAACCGATTTAAAGTGTAACAACCGTTCTATTCTGCAAAATATGGTGGTGATATTATCGCCATACGCGCCCCACATTTGCGAAGAATTGTGGACCTTGTTAGGTAACGAGGCAGGCACACTATCATACGCGGACTACCCTAAATTTAATGCCGAGTATCTGGTTGAAAACGAGTTTGCTTACCCTATTTCCTTTAACGGCAAAACCAAAATGAATTTAAGCATTTCTCTGTCTCTTGAAACCGGCGAGGTTGAAAGTATAGTACTCAACAATGCCGACGTTCAAAAATACCTGGATGGTAAGCCGCTTAAAAAAATCATTGTTGTAAAAGGCCGTATTATTAACCTGGTTATCTAATTAGTTTAACACACTCACAATAATTTTACACAAAGGTTCACAGCGCATTAAAAGGCTCTGTGAACCTTTGTGTTTTCCTCTTTGTGCCAATCCTGTGGTTAAAACACCGCTTTTATACTTACGTATAAGTGTGCGCTCCGTTTAGCATTCTTTTAAATAAAACAATGTAACAATTCTATAATGGCAAAAAATTATGCGCCTTGTAGTAACATTTGAATTACTTTTGCCTCTAATATCAAAACAATAAAAATGAAACAATTTTTTACACTTATAGCTATACTGTTTATCACGGCATCGGTTAAGGCCCAAATTGGGGGTGCCACCGGCGTTGTTGGCCGTATATCGGGTACCGTACTTGATTCGGCTACTCATAAACCGTTGGAGTTTGCCTCGGTAGCCATATACCGCAGCGGAGGCAAGGTGCCCAACAACGGTGTTTTAACCGACGAAAAAGGTAACTTTAAATTAAACGAAGTTAAAAACGGTAAATGGAAAATAGTGATCTCGTTCCCTACCTACCGTACCAAAACCGTAGACCCGGTGACCACCACGCCCGAAAAACCCGATTTTAACATGGGCATCATTAATGTAGCCGCCGTGGCAAGCACATTAAATACCGTGCAAATTACAGGCACTGCCGCCGTTATAGAAACCAAAATTGATAAAATAGTATTTAACGCCGAAAAGGATATTACCCTGCAAGGTGGTAACGCTACCGACGTGATGCGTAAAGTACCTTTAGTATCTGTTGATATTAACGGCAACGTAGCCTTACGCGGCGACCAAAATGTGAAGGTTTTAATTAACGGAAAACCATCGGGTGCTATGGCCAACAACCTGGCCGACGTATTAAAATCTATCCCGGCAGACCAGATTAAAAGTGTGGAAGTAATTACTTCCCCATCTGCAAAGTACGACGCCGAAGGTTCGGCTGGTATATTGAATATCGTAACCAAATCTAAAAACGTATCGGGCGTAAGCGGCTCGGTTAGCGGTGGCGTAGGTACAAGGCAAAACAATGGTAACGCCAACTTAAACATCAATCAAAACCGTTTAAGCATAACCGGCAATTTTGGCGGTAACTTTACCTGGCCACAAACCAGCCACACCGTTTCGGGTACCGATTTTGATGCTACCAATTACACTCATGCAACCAGCTCGAGCAGAATAAGCAGGTATGGCTACAGGGGTTCGGGAGCATTAAGTTACGATTTTAATAGCTATAACAGCTTTAACTCAAACATAGCACTTAACCAGGGTGGTTTTAAGGCTGATGGAAATTCGGACGCCGAAAGAAGCATTGATGTTCCTGCCAAGGCGGCTACAGCAAGCACAGCAGCCCAACCTGCAGTTAAAAGTTTGATAGATTATTTATCAAGATCAAACAGCAAAACTACATTTGGTGGTTTCGACTGGAATAACGATTATATCCGCAAGTTTAAAAAGGAAGGTCACCAGATAGATATTGCCGGCGAATGGAGCCATGGCATAACCGATTTTAATTCAACATCGGTATACACAACAACTACGATAAACGATTTACGATCGGTAAATAACGGCGTTAACAATGAATACACGCTTCAGGCTGATTATACCCTACCTGTTAACGATAAATTTAAAATTGAGGCAGGTGGTAAAAGTATCTTCCGCAGATTAAGCAGCGTATACGACAGCTATACAGGTTCATCTACCGATCTGGATGTTGACCCAGCCAGTTTTACTTACAACAGCGGGCTTTCAAACAATTATACTTACAATCAAAATATTTACTCGGGCTATACTGTACTAACATTCACGTTGCCTAAAAGCTATGCATTACAGGTAGGCTCACGTTTGGAGAATACCCAAATACATGGCGACCCCTACAGTGCAGTAAGTGGTTTAACATCGTTTGATAACAGCTATAACGTTTTTATACCAACGCTGGCCTTATCTAAAACCATAAAAAACTCAACCTATAAATTAACTTACACCAAGCGTATACAACGCCCAAGTTTAACTTTTTTAAATCCGTACAGAAACGAAACTAACCCTACCGCAATAACAGAGGGTAACCCGCAACTGCAACCCGAAATTTCGCAATATACCGAGTTAAATTACTCTACCTATATCGGTGCTTCGGTAATTAACATTTCGGCATATTACAAATACACCAGCAACTTAATAGAGGGTATTGCCGTTCCCTTCACCAATGTTAGTGGTAGTACATCCACAAGCGGAACGATAACCACTTATCAAAACATTGGCCATAACAATTCGTTCGGCGCAAGCTTTTTTGGTTCAATTAATCCCATTAAAATTTTAACTATACGCGGTAGCATCAATGCCTATACCTATAACCCAAACCCACAGGGCGGTTATATTATTGATGCATCGCAAAACGGAACGTATATAAATTACAATGCGTTTTTGGGCCAGTCGGTAAATTTAAAAGGTGGTTGGGCTGCCGAATCATTCATTATATTGAACTCTCCTAAACGTACTATACAGGGTACCACCCCATCATTCAGCTTATGGATAATTGGTGTTAAAAAAGAGTTCTGGGATAAAAAGGCAAGCCTTGGCTTAAACACTTTCGATCCGTTTTGGGAAAACAAAGCCTTCAATACCAACTTAAAAGGTGCGGGTTATACACAGTTTAGCAACACCCAGTTCCCTTTCCGTTCTTTCGGTATATCATTTAGCTATGCGTTTGGCAAGGTAAAATTTGCAGATCAGAACGATCCGACGCAAAAGAAAAAGAAAGGCGTTAACAACGACGACTTAAAACAAGGTGACTCCTCAAGCGGCCCAGGCCGGTAATTAGCCATAAAGGTTGTTATTTCAACCACAGTGATGAAAATCCTTTACAAGCGGCAGGTATACAGAAAACCAGCCGTTTGTAAAGGATTTTTTCATTTATAACCTGAGTTCGATTAATCAGAAAGCAAGAATTTGATTAGATCGATTTTGTTGGTAGGATATGGAAGGTTTTTTAGGGAGAAATGAGTAAGCGATCAATCCGGATACGATATTAGTGATAAAGTTAGTAAAAGAGCGGTGTCTTGCATGTTCGACCTGGCAGATGTTTTTGAGTTCATCATTAACAGTCTCTATGACCGATCTCTTGCGGAGCATGATTTTGTCGTTCATGGTCATCAGGCTGTTTTTCATATTGTTACGGATATTGGTTATGAGGTGTATATCACCAACAAACAATATTTTGGTCAGTTTTTCTGATATATAGCCTTTGTCGGCAAACAGTTTGCCAAAAACAGCTTTCAGGAAAGCTTCGTTTTTAAGTGGTTCCCGGTCATCTACGTTGGCCTGTGTAATAGCGAAGTTGAGTATTTCACCCTTGTCGCTAAGGACGATATGGAGCTTAAAGCCATAAAACCAGCCCATGGTTGATTTGCCTACTTCGGCAATGCCTTTAAATACCTTATTTCTTTTAATCCGTTTGGTATGGCATACCCTTATCGGTGTAGAATCAACGAACGAAATGCCAGTACATAAGCCTAAGCAGCAGGTTTTGAGAAAGATAGACATGGGCATCAGCACACTTTGGCTAAGTTCTACAAAGCGGTTGTAGGATACGGTGTTAGGAAACTCACGCTGCATGTGCCTTTGCAGATAGAAGATATAGAAGTGTTTAAAACACCGGAAGCCACTTAAATGAAAAAGCATACAAATGGATATGATCTCGCTTTTAGACATGGTTGGAGGGCGTTTAGATGGCTTACCTAACAGGAATGGCTGGGTAGTGGCATCAAAGTCCTTGCAAAACTCGTCAACAATACAAAAAATATCAGTAATTTTATCGTAGTCAATCATCTGGAAATGTATTTAAATATTTGAATGTCAGATACTTAAATATACTTACATTTCCTTTGATTGACAAATATTATCTCATTTATTAATCGAACTCAGGTTTATACTAACTAATCTGCATCTTTTGCTTTTCAATACCCGCACTTTTGAGAACTATCAGGTATGTCATGTTCTATACCCCGGAGGGGTTACAGGTCGGTAGAAAAAATATCCGGAAATAAGTTCGTGCCGATAGGTACGATACAGACCGTTTTTTATATAGAGCTATAAATAGTCTGTTAAGTATTGCGCCTAACGGCGCAAAAAAACGATCGCTCTTTGTTTTCTACCGAGCTATTGCACCTAACGGTGCAGATTTAATGATGTGGTTCATTCCTTATCACATATCACAACTTCCTAACCCGTTTCAGCACCAATAAGTTTTGCGAGTTTTTGCTGTAGCCGGTTATGTTGTTTTGGTACAGGTTAACCAGTTTATCGTAGTATAACACTACAACAGGTGCTTCTTCCATTACTATGTGATCCATTTGCTGGTATAGTTTAAAACGCTCTGCATCGTTTACCACCGTGTACGATTTCTCGAACAAGGCATCAAACTGTTTATTGTTAAAACCTGTATAATTTGGCCCGAAAGGTATTTTGTTTTTCGAATAAAATACCGACAGGTAATTTTCCCCATCCGGATAATCGGCAATCCAGGTACCACGAAAAAAGTTGACACCATTTTTTGATATGAGTTCGCGCAAACTAGCACGCTGTGTAATTTCAACGCGGCTGCGTATGCCTACCTTGTTTAATTCGCCTTGTATAAACTCAATCAGGTTACGGGTGGTAGTGGTGGCACTAATCAAAATTTCGGGCAAGTTTGTTCCGCCAGGGTAGCCGGCTTCGGCTAACAGTTTCTTTGCCCTTTCGGGATCATACGTATAGCCTTTTACAGCTTTGTCGTCAAAGCCGGGCATCCCTTTCGGGATAAAGCCCTGGTAGCCCGGTGTGCCTACGCTGTTGCGCAGGTACTTAATCATAGTTTTTTTATCAATGGCATAATTAATGGCCTGCCTTACTTTTTTAAACCTTAACGGCGATGCTTTTACAATGGGCAAATTAGTATCAACCAGCATACCCACGTATTCGGTATTTAAATAAGGACGGCTGTTAAACTGAAACTTACCCTTGTATTTGGTAGTTATCTCGCCCGATTTTGTTAAAATATCATCGCGGTAACTGCCGTCAATGTCATTAAAAAAATCAAGCTTTTTTTTAATAAACTCCATAAAGGCCGTTTGCTTATCGTTAATAAAGGTTGCCCGCACGGCATCCAAATGCGGTAGGCGCGAACCATCGGTATCCTTTTCCCAATATTTTTCGTTTTTAAGCAACACCAGCACCTCCCCTTCTTTCCAATACTTAAATTTAAACGGACCGGTGCCAACCGGGTGGCTCCTAAAATCTTTACCGTAAAAATCAACCACTTCGTGCGGCACTATTGAGCAGTATTGCGCCGTAAGTAAACTGATAAGCGGCGGGAAAGCAAATTTTAACTGTATCTGGAAAGTGGTATCATTAACCGCCACAAAGGAGTTTTTATCTTTAACCTTATCACTAAATATCCACGAGCCTGATGATGCCACTTTAGGGTCTATCAACCGACTCAGACTGTATACCACATCTGCCGCGGTGGCTTTGCGGCCAACGCCATTTACAAACTGCGGAGCATCCTGAAAATAAACATCGTTACGCAAATGGAAGGTGTACAGCGTTCCCTTTGCCGCAATATCCCAGCTTTTTGCGATGCAGGGTTTCATGTGCAGGCTATCATCAATTTGCACCAGGCCATCGTATAGCTGGTTATCCATCCACAAGGCAAACTGGTTACGCGCAAAAGCCGGATCGAGCGAGGTTAGGCCGTCTTCCATGTTCATGTTGAAAATGGTTTTGCCGTCGGTGTTTTTGTTGCTGTTGCAGGATGTGAAAGCGAGTGTGCTTAGGAGGATGAGGTATAAGTAAAGTGCTTTCATACACGGCTAATATACAAAAAGGCTCTTCAAAAAGCCGCTTCAAAAGCCCCCTGTAAAGCCCCCTCTAAATCTCCCCCGGTAGGGGAGACTTTTAAGACTTTTAATTTGCGATTATTCTTTTAAGCCCTCCCTACCGGGGAGGGTTGGATGGGGCTTCTCCCTTCCGGGGAGGGTTGGGTGGGGCTAAAACCGCTCTTTCAAATATTTCCCGGTATACGATTTTTTTTCTTTGATTAAATTTTCGGGCACGCCTTCAAAAACAACCTTGCCGCCGTTGTTGCCGCCTTCGGGGCCAATATCTATCACCCAGTCGGCGCATTTAATTACGTCCATATTGTGTTCTATAACAATAATGGTGTTGCCGTGCTCAAGCAGGGCATCAAACGATTTGAGGAGCTTTTTAATATCGTGAAAGTGCAAGCCTGTAGTAGGCTCATCAAAAATAAACAGTGTTTTATTGGCGTTGTTGCCCTTTACCAGGAAGGATGCCAGCTTAATACGCTGCGCCTCGCCACCTGATAATGTATTTGACGACTGGCCCAAATGTACATAACCCAAACCCACATCAACCAGAGGTTTTATTTTGCTGATGATTTTGGTTTCTTTGGCAAAAAATTCAAGCGCCTCGTCAATGGTCATGTTCAGTACATCGTCAACATTTTTTTCGTTGTAGGTTACATCCAGCACATGCTGTTTAAAGCGTTTGCCACCGCAGGTTTCGCAGGTTAAAAAAATGTCGGCCATAAACTGCATTTCTATCTTTACCTCGCCTTCGCCCTGGCAGGTATCGCAACGGCCACCCTCCACGTTAAACGAAAATGCCGAAGGCTTTAAACCCGCCGCCTTTGCCGCCGTTTGGCTGGCATATAGGTTACGTATCTCGTCCCAGGCTTTTACATAAGTTACCGGGTTTGAGCGCGACGAACGGCCTATAGGGTTTTGATCCACCATTTCAACCTGTTCAATTTTTTTATAATCGCCCTCAATACTGTCGTAACTTCCGGTTTGCTCACCGGTGTAGTTGCCCAAAGCCTTTTGTATGGCTGGGGCCAGTATGCGTTTAACCAAACTTGTTTTGCCCGAGCCCGATACGCCCGTTACCACAGTTAAAACCCCAATGGGGAATTTGGCATCAACATGTTTAAGGTTATTTTCGCGGGCACCTTTAATTTCAATAAAATCCGTCCAGGGGCGGCGGTGTTTGGGTATGGCTATTTCTTCGCGGCGGCTCAAGTATTTACCTGTGAGGCTGTGCTGGTCGGTTAATATTTCATCATAAGTACCGGTAAATATCAGTTCGCCCCCGTGCGTGCCGGCTTCGGGGCCAATATCAATAAGGTAATCGGCGGCTTGCATAATTTCCTCCTCATGCTCAACAATAATTACCGTGTTGCCAACATCGCGCAGCGACTTTAAAACACCTATCAACTTTTGGGTATCGCGTGGGTGCAGCCCGATGCTGGGCTCGTCAAGTACATAAATTGAACCTACCAAACTGCTACCTAACGAAGTAGCCAAATTAATACGCTGCGATTCGCCGCCCGAAAGCGTGTTTGATAAACGGTTTAGGGTTAAATAACCTAAGCCCACATCGTTTAAAAAGTTGAGGCGGTTTATTATTTCAACCAGTAAACGCTTGCCAATTGTGTTATCATGCTCATTCAGCTTTAAATCTCTAAAAAACTCGAAGGCTTTATCCAACGGCATCAAAACAATATCGGTTATTGATTTGCCGTCAATTTTAACGTACGATGCATCCTGGCGCAAGCGGCTGCCCTTGCACTCGGGGCAGTTGGTTTTTCCGCGATAGCGCGATAGCAACACGCGGTATTGTATTTTATAGGTTTGCTCTTCCAGTTCCTTAAAAAATTCGTCGAGGCCTCTAAAATACTTGTTGCCTTTCCATAAAAGCTGCTGTTGCTTTTCGGTAAGCTGGTTATATTGCCTGTGGATTGGAAAATCAAACTTTAACGATTCTTTTACCAACTTATCGTTCCACTCGCGCATTTTTTCGCCACGCCAGGGGGCTATGGCTCCTTCGTAAATGGTTTTGCTTTTATCGGGTATAACCAAATCCTCGTCAATACCAATTACCTTGCCGTAGCCTTCGCACTTTTTGCAGGCTCCGTAAGGGTTGTTAAAGCTAAAAAAGTTGGCCGATGGTTCTTCAAAGCGCATACCGTCCAGCTCAAACCGGTCGCAAAAAAATTGTTCTTTCTCGGTATCGCCATCCGGCTGCTGGTAACGCACATAGCAATCGCCCTTACCTTCAAAAAAAGCAGTTTGGGCACTATCAGCAGCGCGGCTTAAAGTTTCATCCTCGTCGTTTTTGTTAATCCGGTCAATAACTATTTTAAGTTCCTCGTCGTCTTTTAAAGTTTCGTTACCAACTTCTATATCCTCCAGCATGCTTTCAATACGCGCCAGCTTTCCACGGTACTCTACCCGTACAAAACCCTTTTGCATTAACACAGCAAGTTCTTCTTTTAGGCTGCGGTTATTATGCGGGTGCAGCGGACACAAAACGGTAATGGTGGTATCGTTAGGTAAAGCACCTATAAAGTTTACCACATTGGTAACGGTATCTTTTTTTACTTCGTGGCCCGATATTGGCGAGATGGTACGCCCTATACGTGCAAAAAGTAGTTTTAAATAATCGTATATCTCGGTTGATGTACCTACGGTTGAGCGCGGGTTTGATGTAATTACCTTTTGTTCAATGGCAATAGCGGGCGCAATACCGCGGATATAATCAACATCGGGCTTGTTCATTCGGCCCAAAAACTGGCGGGCGTATGACGAAAGACTCTCTACATAACGGCGTTGCCCTTCGGCATATAAGGTATCAAAAGCGAGCGACGACTTACCCGAACCAGACATGCCTGTAATAACCACAAGCTTGTTTTTTGGGATTTCGACGTCCATATTTTTAAGATTATGGACACGGGCACCCTTTATCAATATATATTTTTGTGAATCCTTCTCTGCTGCTATCTTCATCTAAATGTTAAAAAACCTAAATTATTTGTGTAATAAGAACATTGTTCTTAATTTGTTTAGCCGTTGCAAAAATATGGCTTAAAGCTGGTTAAAAAACCACAATTTTGTATTTTATTATTTGCTAATTGTCAAAATAATTATTTCATTTGAATAACTTATTACTCACTTAAACAATTCTCATATAGCAGCAACTCTACTTTCACATATTTCGTATATTTAATTAAGACTATAAAGTAGAATTCTATGGATTTCCAATTGACGAGTGACCAAGATCTGATCCATCTATACATAGCGGGCGACGAGAGCGGTTTGCAGGAGTTGATACGCCGCTACCAAGCTAAAATTTATACTTCTATTTATCTGTTGGTTAAGGACGAATACCTTGCCGAAGATATTTTTCAGGATACGTTTATTAAGGTTATTAATACCCTAAAAGCCGGCCGCTATAACGAAGAAGGTAAATTTTTACCCTGGGTGATACGCATAGCGCATAACCTGGTGATTGACCATTTTAGAAGAGAGAAACGCACACCCGTAATTAACAACGGCGACGATTTTGATATTTTTGAAGTGCTGGGCCGCTATGATGAAAGTATTGAAGATAAACTGGTGCGCGAACAAACCCACCGCGATTTAAAAACACTGATACACCTTTTACCATCAGAACAAAAGGAAGTATTAATTATGCGCCATTACGGCGATTTAAGCTTTAAAGAAATTGCCGATATTACCGAAGTAAGCATTAACACCGCCCTTGGCCGTATGCGTTATGCGCTCAATAATTTGCGCAAAATGCTGCAAAGTAAAGAAAGCAGCCTTAAGCTCAATAACTAATATCATGATGGATAGTCTTTAGCCACAAGTTTTAAGTTTTAAGTCCAAAAAAGAATAATCTAACTCTTGACTGAAGACTTAGTACTATTGACTTAAAACTAATAGTATTTACATACTCCGCCCTCAATTGGGCAAATTCTACTTTACAAATAGCGATGGCTTTAAAGCATCGCTATTTTTTTGCATAAGCGATACCGCCTCCAACCCCCTGTCTCGAAAAATAGCCTTGATAAATGCTGTGCAAACACACTGCAAAAAAAACACCCTGTTTATGCTTCTATTAAAAAATCCGACATGCCCAATTTATGGCACAACCATTAAAATTGGCTTTTTGTATAACATAGCAAGTGGGTTTGCGTTTTATAACATGCGCTTACAATGCCGGTAAGGGTGTTTAGGTTGTTTGAGGTATTGATAATAACAAAGATGAAATTTAGATGAAAAAAATATACGCCCCGTGAAATAATTAACATAAGCCTACGTTTTTAATCTATATTTAATCTCACAAACGCTTATGACCGAAATTTTTACAACAACTATTAATTCAACACCTAACAGTTTGAAGATGAATGAGCAAGACACCATCGAAAATATTGGAGTGGATGAAACTACTTTTTACCACTCTATTTGTGCCGATTTGGACTTAATGGTGACCAACCCACGGTTTGATACAGTACAAAGCATTTTAAATCATTCGCAAAACTTACGTTAGTTTAATATAACAACGTCGCTTGCTTTAAAGTGGCCGTTGTTATATTTGCAAATGTTAAAACCCGAACGCTACCGCCACTTTGTTGAGTATTTTGCAAAGAACCAGCCCGTTGCCGAAACCGAGTTACATTATACCAATCCGTTTCAATTACTTGTTGCTGTTATCCTCTCTGCCCAGTGTACTGATAAGCGCATCAATCAGGTTACTCCGGCATTATTTGAGCGTTTCCCTACGCCCGAATTATTAGCGGCTTCTACACCCGACGAGGTGTTTACCTACATCCGCAGCGTTAGCTACCCCAACAACAAAGCCAAACATTTGGTTGGCATGGCCAAAATGCTGGTTGATGTTTTTCACGGCGAAGTACCGAGCGACATTAACCAACTGCAAAAAATGCCGGGCGTTGGCCGAAAAACAGCCAATGTTATTGCATCTGTAGTTTACGATGTTGCTGCCATTGCGGTAGATACACACGTGTTTAGAGTATCAAACCGTATTGGCTTAACAACCAATGCCAATACCCCGCTAGCGGTAGAAAAGCAATTAATAAAACACCTGCCCCAAAATACTTTAGCTATTGCCCACCACTGGCTTATTTTGCATGGCCGTTATATATGCGTTGCCCGCAGCCCAAAATGCGATGTTTGCCCACTTACCTGGTTTTGTAAATATTACGAGCGCACCCACACCGAAACCTACCTGTTAAAGCAGGAAGCGGCCCAAATAAAAAAGGCCGAGGCCGCTAAAAAGAAACGTAAAATTGATGTAATAAGCCTGGAGCTAAAAAAGCGAAGTGTGGATAAAGATATTTGATTTGATAGGCCCGTATGGCTAAGTTTACCAAACAAAAAAATATTTTACCAAAAATATTAGTAATTACTAATTTAGTTAGTATATTTACACCCACACAATATATATCAATATGAGTAGCGTAGAAAAATTAAAAGCATTACAACTTACTTTAGATAAGCTGGAAAAATCATACGGTAAAGGTACCATTATGAAATTGGGCGATACCGCCATTGAACCCATAGAAGTTATTTCAACCGGGTCGTTAGGTTTGGATATTGCCCTTGGTGTTGGCGGTTTACCTAAAGGCCGTGTAATTGAAATTTACGGACCGGAATCATCTGGTAAAACAACTTTAGCCATACATGCTATAGCCGAGTGCCAAAAAAATGGCGGTATTGCTGCCTTTATTGATGCGGAGCATGCTTTTGATAAATACTACGCCAAAAAATTAGGTGTAGATGTTGAAAACCTTTTAATATCTCAGCCAGATAACGGCGAGCAAGCTTTAGAAATTGCCGATAACCTAATCCGCTCGGGTGCTATTGATATTATCGTGATTGACTCGGTTGCGGCATTAGTACCGAAGAGTGAAATTGAAGGCGAGATGGGCGACTCTAAAATGGGTTTACAGGCACGTTTAATGTCGCAGGCTTTGCGTAAGCTAACCGGCACCATTAGCAAAACCGGATGCTGCTGCATATTTATTAACCAACTGCGCGAAAAAATTGGTGTAATGTTTGGTAACCCCGAAACTACCACCGGTGGTAACGCCTTAAAGTTTTATGCTTCGGTACGTTTGGACATCCGCAGGGTATCGCAAATTAAAGATACCGACGAGGTATCGGGCAACAGGGTTAAGGTTAAAATAGTGAAAAATAAGGTTGCACCGCCTTTCCGCATAGCCGAGTTTGATATTATGTTTGGCGAAGGTATATCCAAAGCCGGCGAAATTATTGATTTGGGCGTTGAATACGAGGTTGTTAAAAAAGCAGGTTCGTGGTTTAGCTATGGCGAAACCCGCCTTGGCCAGGGCCGCGACGCAGTTAAACAATTAATATTGGATAACCCCGAATTGATGGAAGAACTGGAAGGAAAAATTAGAGCCGTTGTTACCGGCGAAAAACTGGAGAAAGTTTAATAGTTTTTAAATATATAATGTGAATGATAGCGATAGGCGAAAGCCCATCGCTATTTTTTTATTGCACTTAGGTGGAGTGGCTATAGTATAATTACTTGGGCTTCTCTGTGTATCATTCGCTACCATTGCGTTTTTTATTCTCCTATGAAGCACTACGTATAACCCACATCTTTCATTTTATCTGAGTAACTGCGCCGGTAGGTGCAACAGGTTGGTAGAAAACAATAAACAATGATTTTTTTGCGCCGGCAGGTGCAATACTTAACGGCCTATTTATAGCTTGATATAAAAATCGGTCTATATCGTACCTACCGGCACGAATTATTTTCCGGATATTTTTTTCTACCGACCTATAACCCCTACGGGGTATAGAAAACATATGGTACATCTGATAGCTCTCCAAAGTGTGGGTGTTGAAAAGGCGAGAGATGAAGATCCTTAAATAACAAGGAGGAAACCCCTCCATATCCTCTCTCCATATCAAAACCGTACAGGTCAACGCCTTTAATTCATTCCCGCTTCAAAATCTTCGCATTATACACCGAGAGCGGCTGTCTCCGCATTCAATTAAATTAGCCTCCAAAATATGTTGAAATAGTGGTAATATTGAGCCGATATGAATACGATGCAATGGGACAAGCTTTTATCGGCCAAACGATGGGGCTATGAAGACAGATATACCGACAATTATGCAGATGCCCGCTCGGAATTTCAGCGGGATTACGACCGGTTAATCTTTTCATCTCCGTTTCGTAAGTTGCAAAACAAAACGCAGGTTTTTCCGCTTCCGGGTAGTGTATTTGTTCATAACCGGTTAACGCATAGTTTAGAGGTAGCCAGCGTTGGCCGCTCGCTGGGGCGGATATTTTACAACAAGCTCCGCGAAAGCGAACCCGATATTGATACCCGGCTGCCTTTAATGAGCGAAGTGGGCAATATTATTGCCTCCGCATGTTTAGCTCACGATTTGGGCAACCCCGCCTTTGGCCACTCGGGCGAGGCGGCAATGTCATACTATTTTACCGACGGCGACGGCCTTATTTACAAGGACAAAGTAACGGCCGAACAATGGGCGGATTTAACACACTTTGAGGGTAATGCCAATGCACTGCGCATATTAACACATCCCTTTACGGGCCGGGGTAATGGCAGTTATGCCTTAACTTACAGTACGCTGGCTTCTATAGCAAAATACCCTTGTGCAGCGGTTGCGGGTAATATTAAGGGCGTTATCAATCAAAAAAAATACGGCTTCTTCCAATCAGAACAGGCGGGTTTTGAAAAAATAGCGGGCGAATTAAATTTAATGAAGGTTAGTGATGAGCCCTTAATATACCAACGCCACCCGCTGGTTTACCTTGTTGAAGCGGCAGACGATATTTGCTATAATGTGATTGATTTGGAAGACGCACACCGCCTGAGTATATTATCGTACCAGGAAGTGGAAGAACTGTTGCTGCCCTTGTGCAATAGTGAAAACATGCCCAAATACTTAGCAAATATTGAAGACGAGGATGCTAAAATAAGCTATATGCGCGCAAGGGCAATCAATACGCTGATACAAGAATGTTCGGAGATATTTTACAGAGAACAGGATAACATTATGAATGGTGCCTTTAACCAATCGCTGATGGATGTTATTGCGGAGCCCTACCAATCGGTACTAAAAAAGATAGAGGCGGTATCAATCAAAAAAATATACAACTATGCATCGGTTGTACAAATTGAAATTGCGGGTTATAAGGTTATGAATGGCTTACTCGAAGAGTTTATTCCGGCCTACCTGGAAAACAGATCGAAATATCACGAAAAGCTGATAGCACTTATCCCCAAACAGTTTTTAACGCACAATGCCGATGTTTATTCGAAAATACAAACCGTGCTTGATTTTGTATCAGGCATGACGGATATTTACGCGGTAGAGCTTTTCAGGAAAATTAAAGGTATTTCGTTCCCGTCCATGAGTTAAAAATCAAACAAGGAAAACTCAATCTTCTGCATCCACATCAATACCTATTTGTTTCAGCAATAGGGATGCGTTGAAGGTTTTGCACTCGCCGTGTTTCATTTTATAATCGAATATCATCTCGCCATTAATTACCTGGATATCGAAGTAAAAATTGCGAATGTAGCGGGGATACTTTTGCTCTAAAAGTGCTATCTGTAAATCGTGCGTGGCAACAAGGCCTACGCCTTTTTTGTGTATCAATTGCTCAATAACCGCCTTAGATCCCTTATACTTATCTACCGAATTGGTGCCGCGCAGCATTTCGTCAATCAAAAAGAATATTTTTTCGGGGCCCTCTACAGCGGCCAACAGCATTTGCAGCCGGTCGAGTTCGGCTTTAAAGGTTGATGTACTCTCGTTAAGCGAATCCTTAATTCGCATGTAACTGATAATGGTAATTACCGAAACCTCCATACGCTGTGCACACACCGGGGCACCGCTTAAAGCCAGTACAGTATTGATACCCAAAGTACGCAAAAAGGTACTTTTACCTGCCATGTTAGAGCCGGTGATAATATCAATGTTTAAGCTATCTTCTAACTCATAATCATTTTCAACCCGCGTTTTGCTGCTGATTAAAGGATGGGCAATACCTTTTGCCGATAGGGTGTAAGCCTCGCCGTCGGCAATTTGAGGGAAACACCATTCCGGGTAATTAATATGCAAACCTGCAACACTTAGTATGGCTTCAAATTCGGCCAAACCGTCAAAAGCACCCTCTATGCTGGCGTGGTTATTACGTTTCCAGTTTTCAATAGCAATTAACTGCCTAACGTTCCAAAGCAAAAACACATTAAATACAGCAGCCAAAATAAAATTGAGCCTAATGTTGAGGTCGTTAATAAGCCTTGAGAGCGCCTTTATATTTGCCGATACCGCGCCATTTTGCTGGTTGGTTATTTTATCGGCTACAGCCTGGTTATGTGCCGAGGTAAAACTTTCGTTCTCTATTACTTTAAATGCTTCGGCATAATTACTTAGTTCTTTGCCAATGCGGCCCGCTAAAATATCGGCCTTATCTACCAAACTATTGTTTGCTGTAGTTATACGCGCGTTTACCAAACCAATTACTACAGCTAAATAAATGGCATCGTGGTAAAAAAACGAAGCCACACAACTTAGTAAAATTACAATTGGCGCTACTTTAATATAGTTTACCAACAACTTTTCGTGCGGAATAACGATGGGTAAATTAAGATAGGCAAATAAACGTTTAAGTTGTTCCTTATCGTGCTTGGTGGCAAATAACAGGGATGCCTGCAAGTTAAGCTTCCAGTCTTTTTTAGCCGCCAATTCTTCAACGGCTTTTTGCCGGCTCAGGATAACCTCTTTTTTTGATGGCGCGTTAAACCACCCCGCCAACATATTGTTGCCCGGCGTAGTTGCACAACGGTTAACTAATTGAAATAAAGACGAAGGACCAAAAATATCCAGATCGGCAGTGTAGTAATGTTTATCGTCGCTGTACTGGTCGCCATTAGCATAAATATTTAGCCGACTCGTAATACTGCTTACCTCGTTCTCGTTAACAATTTTTAAATTTTTAAAAAACAGCAATTGAGCATCGTACCCGTTTTGTTTGGATACTAACCAGCCAAACACTAAAATAAATGCAAATACAGATACCGATAGCATTATATAATCAACCCAAACGGCAGACACTACGGCCAATACAAGCAAAAGTAAAAATGCGCCCAGCCTGGTGAACGAATAGGTATCAACCAGTTTTTTATATTTATTAACCTGCTCTTGCGCTGCTGCAATGCGTTGGTTATAATCGGCAATTATCTGTTGTTCCATAGTGGTAAATATTCAGCAACAAATTAAAGCCAAATTGGGCTGTTATCCTCAAATATTCGTTCTTTTGTTTCAGATGAAGATCACTTTATTAACTGTTGGAAAAACCGAAGACGCTTATTTGAAAGATGGCATTGAAAAATATTTAAAACGGCTAAAGCACTACATCAAATTTGAAGTTATCGACCTGCCCGAGCTTAAAAACACCAAAGCCCTAACACAAGAACAACAAAAGGCTAAAGAAGCTGAATTACTATTTAAAAACATTTCGGCAACTGATTATGTAATGCTGTTAGACGAGGGCGGTTTGCAACATACATCTGTACAGTTTGCCGACTTGCTGAATAAAAAGATGATTGCTTCGGTAAGCAACCTGGTGTTTATTATTGGCGGCCCCTATGGTTTTGACGGTAGCATTTACAAAAGGGCGAATGATAAACTATCGTTATCTAAAATGACGTTTTCGCACCAAATGGTACGCCTTTTTTTTGTGGAGCAGGTTTACCGCGCTTTTACCATTTTAAAAGGCGAACCTTACCATCACCAATAAGCCCGGAGTTTAAACTGTTTTTAATGTTGGTTTAATACGTAAACGCCTATCTTTGCAGCATGTCAGCAGGTCACGATCATAGTCACAGCCACGGAATCGGTCATCATCACCACGATCATGCCCCAAAGATAGATCATATTAATACCGCCTTTGTTTTGGGCATCATACTCAATTCGGCCTTTGTAATTATCGAAGTTGCAATGGGTATTATAAGCGGTTCGCTATCGTTATTAACCGATGCCGGTCATAATTTGAGCGATGTGGCCAGCCTTGCCCTAGCTTTGCTGGCGTTTAAATTAACCAAGGTTGGTTCAAATAAAAAATACACCTATGGTTATAAACGTTCAACCATTATCGTATCGTTAGTAAACGCATCTATACTTATTGCAGGTATAGCCGTAATTGTTTACGAGGCCATTATGCGCTTTATACACCCCGTGCATGATATGGCCGGCGGTACCATTGCCTGGGTTGCCTTTATTGGTATTGGCGTTAATGCTTTTACAGCATACCTATTTACCCGCGGCGGCGGCAAGGATAAAGAGAAGGACCTTAATGTAAAAGGTGCCTACATGCACATGGCGGTTGATGCCATAGTATCGTTAGGGGTAGTTATATCGGGTTTGGTTATTTATTTTACCGGCCTGTACTGGATAGATAGCATTGTTAGTATAATTATTGCCGTAATAATATTAGGCGGCACATGGAGCTTATTGAAAGATAGCTTGCGCCTTGCGCTTGATGGTGTGCCCAAAGAAATGAGCCTGGAGAAAATTAAAAAGGAACTGCTTAAAGTTAAAGGCGTGGTAGATGTACACCACATGCACGTTTGGGCACTAAGCACCACCGAGAATGCTTTAACGGCCCATTTGGTTGTTGAAAAGGACGATATGCCGCAGTTTGACCATATTAAACATGAGCTTCGCCACGCGCTGGAGCACCTGGAAATAAGCCACAGTACTTTTGAACCCGAGTTTAGCAACGAAAAATGCAAGCAGGTTGACTGCTGATTTTTGAAGCAACCGCCAACAATTTAACCCATATGTAGTTGTTATTAAAAACTAACAAGCATATGAGATCTCTTGAAGAATGTATTGAAGCCTGCCTCAATTGCCTTAAAGCATGCGAGATATGCGCCACCAAGTGCATAGAAATGGGCGAAAAAGACCATGCAGACTGTATTAAAGCTTGCCGCGATTGCGCCGATATTTGTAACCTTTGCCTTAAATGGTTAAGCCGCCAATCGGCCTTTGCGGAAGATTTGTGTGAACTGTGTGCCAGGATATGCGAAGCATGTGCCAAAGAATGCGACAAACATGCCGATATGCACGAACACTGCCGCCGTTGCGCCGAAGCTTGCAGGCGTTGCGCTGAAGTTTGTAAATAGAAGCAAGAAGCCAGACTCAAGAACCAAGATGTAAAATGGTTGTGCCACTTTCTTTTCTTGATTCTTGAGTCTGGCTTCTTGATTCTAATTCTATTCTGTTTTCTTCTTTTTAGGAGCTTTTGCAGCCTTTGGTTTTTCGGTGGCAACTACTTCTGGTTCGGCTTCCGCAAGTGGGGCTTCTGCTGTTACAGTTTCTTCAGCAACCGGTGCTTCTACTGCTACAGGTTCTGCTATTGCTGGTTCTTCTTCGTTAAACAAAGGCATATCTTTTAGGATATGGAACCAGCCAACAATTTTTTTCATGTCCGACGAATATACTTTTTCTTCATCGTGGTCCGGAGCAACTTCTCTGAAAAAAGCACGCAGTTTATTACCGTCGGCCTTCGTATCTGGCACATTTGCGGCGGTTTTCATTTTCGCCAAAACATCCTTTAAACGAATGTCTTCGTCGTAGCTAAAAATGGTTATCTCATCTAAAGCAGCCAGTTTAGCAGTTGATAAGTTGGCTACCAATTTTATTTTTTGAGCGTCGAGGCTCTCTAAAATAAAACCGGTTTTATTTTGGGCCAATGCCCTCCATAAACCTGGTTTGCCCGATACTGCAACAATTCCGTGTAAATTCATGTGGTGTGCTTAAAGCAAAGTGCAGGTAGCAAAACGTTATATGTTGTGTTACCTGCGCCCGGCTATTTAATCTTCAATAATTTCGATACTTGTTATTTTGTCGCCCTGGCGAATATCATCAACAATATCAACATTTTCAACAACTTTGCCAAAGCAAGTGTGGTTTCTGTCTAAGTGTGCTGTGTTGGCGCGGCTGTGGCAGATAAAAAACTGCGACCCACCTGTATTACGGCCTGCATGTGCCATTGATAACACACCACGATCATGGTATTGGTTTTCGCCGGTTAATTCGCAATCAATAGTATAACCGGGGCCACCGCTACCTGCACGGTAAGCTGTTGCAGGGTCTTTTGAGAACGGGCAACCGCCTTGTACCATAAAGTTAGGTATTACACGGTGAAATGCAATGCCGTTATAAAAGCCTTCTTTAGCCAGTTTTTTAAAATTGGCTACAGCTTTAGGTGCGTCGTTTTCGTAGAAGTCTACGGTCATGTCGCCCTTTTCAGTTTTAATTATCGCTTTACTCATTTTGTTCTAAATTTCAGAGCGGCAAAGTTAGTAAAAGAAAGCAGAAGGCGGAAAGGCAGAGCGGATAAATAAAACGATGGTAAGCACTTTGGAAAGCATATAATAATTTGGTCTACATTTATAATATAGTTAATTTTACATAAAGGAGTTAACTCATGCTTACGTTGCACCCACAATACATTAAAGATGCTAATGGCGATAAATCATTAGTCGTGATTCCGGTTGATGAATTTGACGCCATTTTGGAAGAATTGGACGACCTGGAAGACATCCGTCTTTATGACGAAGCCAAAAAGAACGATACCGGCGAACGCATCCCTATGGATGAGGTTTTTAGCATGATAGAGGCTAAACGAAAATAAGGTATGCCCTACTACACCTTAAATTTTAGCAGACAAGCCGTAAAAGAATTAGAAAAGATAAACGCACCTTTTTATTCAAATATCAAAGAAGCAATCGTTAGTCTTACCCAAAACCCCCGGCCACAAGGGTATAAAAAGCTAAAAGGACGCGATGGTTATAGAATCAGAGTTGGTAATTATCGTATCATTTACAATATTTTAGATCAGGAACTTATCGTTGATATCATAACGCTGGGGCACAGGAAAGATATTTACGATTGACCTTCCATTTGACATCACCTTTCCTGTATAGCCTTATAGTTCTTCATTTTAACAATACCAATTGCAATTATTCGTTACTTTTGAAAATGAAGCATCGTGTAAAATACTTTTTAGCTTTTGCCTTTTGCCTTGCGGCTTTTATAACCAGGGCATCGTCTATTTTGCTACCTATGGACGAGGCGCAAAAGGATCACCTAAAAGCATACGGGATTGCTTTTTGGACTTTGAAGAATGGCGAGGAGGTTGACTGGCTGCTCAACTACCGTGGCGGCAGTTTTATGATGGCTTATAATGCCGATATTGAAAAGGAATGCAAGATACGTGGCGTTAGCTACGAAATTATACCCGAGGTTAAGGCCAACGCCATTATTACCCAGGTTAGCGACCCATCGGTTAATATGGATGTGGTTAAATTGCTAAAGGCCCCCAAAATGGCAGTTTACTCGCCCAAAAGTAAACTACCCTGGGATGATGCCGTTACCCTGGTTTTAAAATATGCCGAAATACCCTACGATGTTATTTACGATGAAGAGGTGATACATGGCGATTTACCCAAATACGATTGGCTGCATTTACACCACGAAGATTTTACGGGCCAGTACAGCAAATTTTATCAGCTATACCGCTTGTACCCGTGGTATGTTGAGGATGTAAATAACCAGGAGGCTATGGCACACAAACTGGGTTTTAAAAAGGTATCGCAAATGAAGCTGGCTGTGGCACAGCACATCCGCGATTTTTGTGCCGGTGGAGGCTTTTTATTTGCCATGTGCTGCGGCACCGATACTTTTGATATTGCCCTGGCCGCCAGCAATACCGACATTTGCGAACGTATGTTTGACGGCGACGCAGCCGACCCGGATGCACAGAGCAAGCTTGATTTTACACAAACCTTTGCTTTTCAAAATTTTACGTTGGATAATAATTACATGTCGCACTCGTTTAGCAATATTGACGATACACCGGTAAGGATAGTTGAGCGTTCGCGCGATTTTTTTACGCTGTTTGATTTTTCGGCTAAGTGGGATGTGGTGCCCAGCATGCTTACCCAAAACCACGATAAGGTTATTAAAGGCTTTATGGGGCTTACCACCGCTTATCGCGAAAATTTGATTAAACCGGGCGTTACCATTATGGGCGAAACCAAAACGCTTAATGAGGCCCGCTACATACATGGCGAATACGGCAAAGGCCAATGGACGTTTTACGGAGGCCACGACCCCGAAGACTACCAACACAAAGTAGGCGACCCGCCAACCGACCTGAGCCTGCACCCAAATTCGCCAGGCTACAGGCTGATATTAAACAACGTGCTATTCCCCGCAGCTAAGAAAAAGAAACAGAAAACATGACCCCCCGACCCCCTAAAGGGGGAGGAATATTAAGGCGGTTATACTTTGCCAATCAAAAAGCTCCCCCTTTAGGGGGGTTGGGGGGTTAATCATAAAAACTCCATAATACACCAAATTTCAGGATGGCGCTTGGCATGGGGTAGCGGTTTACGGTGTAGTATCCGTTACTAAACAGGCCCTGGTTTGCATAATCATACATCAGGAAAAGGTTGGTGCGCTTGAGTGTTGCTTTTATAAAAGCAGTGGCAACCGGGTACGACGAAAATTTAACTGCCGAGCCGTTATAAAACTCGCCCAGGCCTACCGCGTATGATGGGGCAGCGTATGGCGTATTGTAACGTACATTTAAACCTATACTTGAGTTAAGTACGTTAAAAAACAGTTTATTGTAATATAAACTAGTGTAGATATATAATTCGGGCGTGCGCAGGGTATTTTGGTAATCGGTTTTTTGGTATACCGCAAAGTTATCAAAGTGCCACCTGCCCAGGATAATATTTTTGCTTACGCTTATTTTTAACAAATTAATAGGAGCGCCCAATTGAGTTGGGTAGGCATCAATACCGCCTTGTTCGGCCTCAAAATACAGGTAATTATCAATTAAAAAATACTCGGCCTTTACATCAAACTGTAATTTGTTATTGATGTAATTGAATGACAGGTTGGTGGTTTTAACGTTTTTAAAGTTAGTGATAACCCACCGGTAATGGTTGGTTATCCAATTGGTATAATCAAGCGGTGGCGAGCTGTTTTGGGTGTAAGCACCCAATATAATTTTACCTATTTTATCTCCGGCAGATACGTTTAGCTTGGCTTCGTACAGGTAATCACCAAAATCTCTGCCCTGGGCTATTTGCTGAAAATCGGCATCGAGGCCCATCCTATCGCTAAAGCGGTAACTAATTTTGGCCTTGAGGGTGATGTCCTGAAAAGATTTGGCCTGCTTTTGATCCATTTGAGGCAAACCCGTTTGCGGCTGGTTAGGCGTAGTTAAAGTATCGCGCACGTATTGCGAGTAGCTGTAATAATCGTGCTTAATACCCAAATCGAGCTTGGCCTCGTTTTTTACAAATTTTAATGATTTGCCCCGCAGGTAAAAGCTATACGAAAACTCGTTAGAGATATGCATTAAAGCCAGCGAATCGCGCGAGACGCCTTTATCGTAATAAAAATCGGGAAATACGTGGTAGGTATCTAAATCGTCTTGCAAAAAGCGGTACTTGCGTATGTTGTAAAACAAGGTGTAAGCAATGCGCTGCGTAGGCAACACTTTTGATGTTCCGGCACCGCCCACCGTATCAACCCGGCCCAGGTAATAAAACTGTTTAAGGTATAAGCCATTATCGCTCAGGTTATCGCGCGAGTTATTGAGCCTGATGGGGATACCGGTTGAACTTAGCCCGCCGGTGCCTGTAAACACGGTATCGCTGGTTATCGACCCATTTTCGGGAGATTTAAGGTTATTGAAAAACAGGTTGCCTAAAATATTGTACCGTTTATTTGGCGATTCGTACCAGCTAAAAAATGCAGCATTAAGGTGATCGGGCTTTTGCCGCGCGTATAAACCATCCGACCCATATTTGTTGTAATTTAAACCCACATTCCAGTTGGGTTTAATGTTTTGGGTGTGTACCAATTTAAACATTTGCTCTATTTGCCCACCGCTCACTAAATACAAACTCGTCCACGGTACACGTGCCCGGTAATATTGTATATCCTCGGGGTGCAGCAAATAGGCATCTAAAAAATGCTGGCCAACATCAAACCCAATGGTTTTACTGGGCTCAAAAAGTAAATTGCGTTCGGCAAGGCCAAGGTTACCCAAACCAATTTTGGGGCTGCGCGGCTGGTAAAGCGGGCTATAGTTTTCGTAATTAGTTAAGCCGGTATCTAACGGAAAAACCTGTGTACTATCATTAAGCAACCGCTCGTTGGTTACTTTAATAAATTTAGAATTAAATATAACACTGTCTTTTTTCGAATTCTCTTTTTTTCGAAGCGAATCCAGCATCTGGTCGTCGGTTAACGGCTTTGTAACCGGCACCGTATCGCGCATGTGGTTGGTATTATCAACTGGCAACTTTGTTGACTGCGTAACCTGGGCAAACGCAACCGGGGCCGTTGAGCATAGCAACAGCAATAATAAATATTTAAGCTTTTTTGTTATCAAAGTTGGGCTATCAATTCTTTTAATATCATAGTCAGTTTAGGCTCCGCCTCGGTTGCTACGGCCAGTATCTCTTCTACCGAAACGGGCTTCAAAACTTCGGGGAAACCCTCGTCGGTTAATACCGAAATTGCAAAAACGGGTAAACCCATGTGGTTAGCTACAATTACTTCGGGTACGGTACTCATCCCTACAGCGTCGCCGCCAATTATGCGCAAATACTTATACTCGGCCCTGGTTTCAAGGTTAGGGCCGGTAACCGATACATAAACACCTTTATGGCACGCAATATTATGATGGGCGGCAATTTTTAAACCCTTCTCAATTAAGTGATGCTTGTAAGGCTCGCTCATATCCGGAAAACGTGGCCCCAGATCAGAATTGTTATTGCCTATCAGCGGGTTATCGGGCTGTAAGTTGATATGATCTTCAATTATCATCAAATCGCCCTTTTTAAAATCGGGGTTTAACGAACCACTTGCGTTTGATACAAAAAGTGTTTTGATGCCCAGCATTTTCATCACCCTTACCGGGAAGGTAATTTGCTGCATGCTGTAACCCTCGTAATAGTGCAAACGGCCCTGCATAGCCACCACATTTTTACCCGCCAAACGGCCAAATATTAATTTACCGGAGTGGAACTCGAGCGTTGAGATAGGAAAATCGGGAATGTTAGAATACATCATTTGTTTTTCTATCTCAATCTCTCTAACCAAGCCACCCAGGCCGGTGCCTAATATAATACCAATTTCGGGTTCAAAATTGCCAATGCGGTTTTTAATGTAACTGGCGGTTTGCCTTATATTGTCTAACATAGTTTTGTATAATATTATTAAACCCGGCTTGGTTGTTATTTAAAAACTGAACCTCAATGGGCAACACCCAAAGCGGCAATTGTTTAAAACCTGCAACCAACTCGTGTTCACGTAAACGTTGTATATCCTTTTCTGTTGTAAGTATGAGTTTTTTATCTGCCGGGCAAGCCAAAAACTCATCGGCAAGTTTAGTAATATTTTTTAAGGTAAACTGATGATGATCGGGATAATTGTGATGAATTACCTGTTTTGCCTGCTTTTTAACATGGTTTAACAACGGAGCCGGGTTGGCAATGCCCGTGATGATAAATACAACGGTATCTTTATCAATCTGCGTTGTACCTGCCCTACTGTTAACGGGGTAAAGCGAACTATAATTTATAGCAGTAAAAAATACGCTTTGATTGGCCAATGGTTTGATGCGTTGTACAATAGCTTGTTGTTCGGCATCCGCCAATGTATGGGGGCATTTACTGATGATGATGATATTGGCCCGCTTTATGCCACCGAAGGGTTCGCGAAGGTTGCCTGCGGGCAGCATAAAATGGGGTTCAAATATGCGGCTATAATCAAACAATAAAATGCTCAGGCCAGGTTTAACTGCACGGTGCTGGTAGGCGTCGTCTAAAATAACGAGATCAATATTTGCTTTTAGCTGGTTAATACCGGCAACCCTGCTTTCGCAAACGGCTACTGTTATATCCGGAAATTTTTGTTTGAATTGGGCGGGCTCATCTCCTATTTCTGTAGCCGTACTTGCCTGGGTGGCCTTTAAAAACCCCTGTGTTTTACGGCCATAGCCACGGCTAAGGGTTGCCAGTTTGTGGTTGTTTTTTAGTAACCGAATGAGGTACTCTGTCATGGGGCTTTTACCTGCCCCACCTACATCAAGGTTACCTACCGAAATTACCGGAATATTGAAACTGTGGCTTTTAAATATACCTGCATCATAACACCAGTTACGGGTTAAAATAACCAACCCGTACAGCCATGAAAACGGTAATAAAAACCAGCGCAAATATTTCAACATAATTAAACGGCAAAGATAGACCGTTGATTTTATTGATTGGTATGATTGCGCTGATTTTTGACCGTTGATTTTATTTGATTTGCATGATTACACTGATTTTTGACCGTTGATTTTATTTGATTTGCATGATTACACTGATTTTGATTTGTTACAACATAATCAAATCGCAAACATTGACCGTTGATTTTATTTGATTTGCATGATTGCGCTGATTTTTAATTAGCCCCCTCTAAATCTCCCCCGGTAGGGGAGACTTTAAGTTGGTTAACGCTTTTTATAGAGTTTTAGGCTTGTGGCCCAGGTTATGGAAAGGGTGTGGTTGTTTTCTACAACCTGGCTAAAATCGGGCTGCAGGTTGCGCTGTTGTACGTATTGGTACATATAACCCACTTCTATTTTACCGGTTTTGCCGGTGTTTAGGCCAATACCGGCCCCAAAGCGGTTTTGATCGAACGTGTTGTATTTTACGTTTTTGCCAAAGGCTATTAATACCTCGTCGTAAACGGGGAGGTATAATTTGGTTACTTTACTGGCGTCGGTTGTTAAAGGTATAGCTACGCGCAGCATGTAGCGTAAGCGGTTTTCGTACCGGGTGTTGGTAAAGGTACCTACACTGGCATCGCCAAAAAAGCGTTGTTCTAAACGTAAGCGGTTTGTGATGTCAACATTTCCGGTTTTTTGGGTTAGCTGCACTTGCTGCCAGATGCGGTGTTCGGGAAAGGCTACTTTGGCTATGGGTATTTGGCCGTAAGGGTAGGTTTCTACAAAGCAATATCCCGCAGTAGCGGTAAGGTTACTGTTAATATTGTAAAATATACCCGGCCTTAATAAAAGCTGTTGCCATTGGTTAAAACCGTTGTTACGCCGTATTTGCACTTCGGCATGAATGCCAAAATTATCGTTTAAATAAAGCTGACTATTTAGCGCAACCCAGCCGTTAAAGTTTGAGGTATTATAACGGGTATTTTGCGCAATAAGCTTATTGCCCGATAGTATAGCTATAACAAGCAGCGTTACAAACGCTGCCCTATTTTGTTTTTTAGAAAGCATAATGTTAAAATAAGGCCGGATGCAAAAAGCAGCCGGCCAGTGTTAATTAAGGGGAATTAATTAATAGGTGTGAGAATAAAAGGTATTAAACCAAAACAACCTGCTGATTTCTCTCGGTTTCAGTTTCGCTTATTTGCAGGTCGTGCAGCATGCCGTCGGCCAAATCATAAACCCAACCGTAAATATTGAGCACCTGGCCGTTTTGTAAGGCCTTTTGCACTATGGCAGTTGTTTTTAGCTGATAAATTTGCTCTCTCACATTCAATTCAACCAGGCGGCGGTGTTGCATTTCGGGGTCGGTAATGGCATCCAGTTCTTCTTTATGAATGCGGTAAACATCGCGCACGTGACTCAACCATTGGTCGAGGTTGCCACTTGTGCCACCGGCTACGGCCGCACGGATACCGCCGCAACCGTAATGGCCGCAAATGATAATATGCTGAACCTTTAAAGCTTCGACCGCGTATTGCAAAACCGACATCAGGTTAGGGTCGCTCGGTATAACCTGGTTAGCGATATTACGCTGGCTGAATATTTCGCCCGGCTTGGCACCTGTAATAAGCTCAAGCGGCGCGCGGCTATCCGAACAGCCAACTATTAAATATGGTGGCGATTGGCCGGCGTTTAACTTGGTAAAGTAATTGATATCCAAATGCAGCTTATCGGCTATAAATTTGCGGTTATTTGCAAACAAATCCTGGTAACGCTGATGGTTATGGTCGTGACTGTGAGCTACCAATTCGCCCTTAGCTTCTAAAAACGAGTAGTGATCTTTTAGCCCGGTTATGGTACAAGATATATTATCGGCCACAGCCTTAGTTTTAAAATCCTGCAAAATCTCTAAGCAATCCTGCTCAATGTAGCGTGTTTGGCTGGCATCTATCCAAACGCTGCTCCCTTTTTCAATTTTGCTAAAAAACTCGTTTAAGTGAGCCTTATTTAAAAAGGTTACCTGCTCAGACAAAACAAGCCTTTGTACTTTGCCGTTATCGGTTAGCGTTTCGGTAGAGAAGATCAAATCTTTGGTTGCATTAACTAAAATAAAGATGATGCTTACCGCCATGCCTATTAAAACACCTTTTAGCAAATCAGTCAAAATAATGGCTATAACCGTAATAATAAAGGGTGCAAACTGGTTCCAGCCTGCTTTATACATATCGGTAAAAAGCTTAAGTTTAGTTAGCTTATAGCCTACCATAATTAATATAGCGGCCAAACTTGCAAGGGGTATCATGTTTAATACCTTGGGTATCAGTATTACCGTAACCAGCAACAAAACACCATGAAATATTGCCGAAAACTTTGTTTTTGCACCTGCGCTAACATTGGTAGCACCGCGTACTATTACAGCCGTTAACGGGATGCCACCTATTAAACCCGATATGGTATTACCCAAACCCTGGGCCAATAACTCGCGGTTTAAAGGGGTTGAGCGCTTTTGCGGATCAAGTTTATCAACAGCTTCGATGCTCAACAAGGTTTCTAAACTGGCAACAAAGGCAATGGTTAGTGCAACCGTCCAAACTTCGGGGTTGGATATAGCGCTAAAAGCCGGAAATTTAAGAATAGTGGCAAAATCGCTTATTCCGGATAATACCGGGATTTTTACAAAGCTATTGGTACGTAAATGCATATAATCGGGCAAGGCGCTTAGCCCTGCCGATGCCAGTACACCTAATATAACAACAACAAGCCCGGCAGGGAAAGCTTTTACCTTTTTAAACAATTTGGTATCCCATAACATTAATACTGCCATTGAAAGGGCGAAAATTAAAATTGCACCCATATTTAATTTAGAGAGTACATTATTAATCTCGCTAAAGGTATTGGCCTTATCGGCCTGTAAAAATGCAAAATCGCCTTCGGCGTCGGCATCGTAACCAAACGCGTGTGGTATTTGCTTTAATATCAATATAATACCAATTGCGGCAAGCATGCCCTTAATAACGTTTGAAGGGAAAAACAAACCTACCTTACCGGCCTTAACCAAACCCAAAACAATTTGAATTACGCCTGCAAGCACCACGCTTAACAAAAAGGCTTCGTAGGAGTGCAGGGTTATGATGGCTGCAGCCACTATAGTTGTTAAACCGGCAGCCGGCCCGCTTACCGCTAACTGCGAACCGCTTAAACCGCCTACAATAATACCGCCTACAATGCCAGTTATAATGCCCGATAATAATGGCGCGCCGCTGGCCAGGGCAACACCAAGGCAAAGTGGCAAAGCCACCAAAAAAACCACCAAACCTGCCGACAGGTTAGATTTTAATGTATTTTTAAATGATAAAGTTTCCATTTGAATTGAAAATATAAATAGTTTGAAATGTTGCTTTTAAGCACCCGAAAAGGCGCAGAAAAAGCAATAATTAAATATTTAACCGTATTGAAACACGGCAAAAACCTTCGGCGACAGGATTAGTTGTCGTTTAAAACAAAACGTGAAGATTTTATAAAATTCAATTAAACGAGAGGCGGGCGGAATACTTCGTTTACGTGGGTTCTTTCTTTACCCGAGAGATAGAGGTGAAATAAGGTACGGTTGCTGCTTGCCTGAGATATGAGATCTAAGGAATGATTATACAGCAACATTTTGCATTCTTCTTTAATAGATTTTGCAACTTCCTTTTCACCTTCTTTTTCGGCTTCCTTGTTGTTGTCGCCGTCCTGGTCGTCAATAGCTACATCGGCAAGGATATTTACCTTTTGGGCGCCGGTACATAATGACGTTAGATTGGTGATAATATTATGGGTAACCTTGGGTATGGTTTTAAGATAAGGGAAAGCAGGCTCAACCCTGGCCATCATGAAGACGGCGAGCAGAAAGTAAACCATATGCTTTTTTATACCCATACTGCTGCGAAGATAACCATTGAACTATTATTTTGGAAGTAAAAAGATAGCATTTTCAATATCCTGACATAATTTATACTATAGCTTATGGAATTTATGCGCCGCAATGCATCTTTAATTAAAGCTGTATTTTTATATGGAACAATACCAAAGCATCGGGTTATCATTTAAGTGTGCCAAACTTTTTAATCAGTTGCAGCCCTGTAATGGCGGTTGGCATTGCAACGATTGCAACAAAACAGTGCGAGATTTTAGAGAGATGAGCGAAGCCCAGATACTTGATGTTTTTAACCGATACGGCCAAAATACTTGTGGTATGTATAACGCCGACAGGATTAAAGTACTACCACAAAAAAGTAATTGGCAAAAATGGACCGCGGCAGCTATGATGGTACTTGGCCTCTCGGCTTGCCATAATGAGGTTATGGGTAAGGTTAAATTGTACTCCACCGGGAAGGCTCCATCAAAATTATCGGCCCCGGCAGATACTACTCAACTCAATTGTGTGTTTGGCGGGGCCGGGCTACAACCAACGTTTCCGGGTGGCGAAGTTGCGTTTGCAAAATATATGGCTCAACATGTTAAAAACGCAGGTAATTTTAAAGGCAAAGCATTTGCAATGTTTATTGTTGAAAAAGATGGCTCGCTTACCCATATCGAAATATTAAGAAGTGCGGTACCTGTTTTGGACCAACATATTATAGCTGCTTTAAAACAGATGCCGCGCTGGCAACCGGGAACAGAAAATGGCCGGCCCGTGCGTGTACAATTTACTATGCCAATTAGTTTTACCGGCGATAGTAAATAAGGTTTACTTCTAAAAATCACACACCAACACAATGGAAAGGTTTAAAAACATGCAACTATCGTTTAACTGCCCAAAATCAATCAACAACATGCAGGCTTGTAATAGCGGCTGGCATTGCGGTGCGTGCAATGAAACCGTACACGATTTTAGAGGGTTAACAGAGGCCGAAATATTGGAAGCCTTCAGCAAAAGCCACACCCTGCTTTGCGGATTATATGATGCCAAACGGGTAACCGAAATGCCTAAAAAACTAATGTGGCGAAAATGGTTGTCGGCGGCACTATTCATTGTAGGCATCAGCGCATTTAGCGATCGCGCTTATGCACAAGGGAAGGTAAAAGTTAACAACAAAACTATTAAAAGCGCCAAAAGCGATACTATTAAAGATGTGGTTATGGGTTTTATGGCTGTAACCGTTAAACCGCAGTTTCCGGGTGGCGATGCTGCTTTTAACAGATATGTAAATGAGCATGTTAAATACACCGGTGAACGCGCAGGCCCGGTTTACGTGAGCTTTATAGTAGAAAAAGATGGTACTTTAACAAACATTAAAGTAGTTAAAGGTGGCGAACCGGAGTTAAACCAACAAATAATCGAGATTGTGAAAAACAGCCCGCGCTGGCGCGGCGGTATAGATAGCGGCAGGCCCATGCGGGCAGAAATAACGGTGCCTATTTCGTTTTAATTTATAGGATTAGGTAAATTTGAATTACAATCATTGGTAACGGGTGGCGGCTTGCTTACATGCGGTTGCAGCGCTACAGCTCGCTACTACAATTTTAAAAACCGCGTGATGGTTTCATACTTTGCAATAAAGTTTTTATACAATCAAAACACAAGGCAAGCGTATTTCCTTTCTCCTTTTACCTTTCAGCTTTCGCCTCATTTTCTGCCAACCTGTCACCACTAATATCCCTAATCTGACGTGATTTAATTATTCTGATTATTATCTGTCTGCCAAAGCTGTATTGGCACAACCCTTGTTAATATGGCTTTAGTAAAACAATAATCAATATAGTAAAATCAATCATATGTCTAAAATCATTGGAATCGACTTAGGAACAACAAACTCCTGCGTATCTGTAATGGAAGGTAATGAGCCTGTAGTTATAGCTAACAGTGAGGGGAAACGTACAACGCCTTCGGTAGTTGCATTTGTTGACAACGGCGAGCGTAAAGTTGGTGATCCGGCTAAACGCCAGGCCATCACTAACCCAACAAAAACGATCTCTTCTATCAAACGTTTTATGGGTAACCAGTTTAACGAGGTAACAAAAGAAGCTGAGCGTGTACCTTACAAAGTAGTAAAGGGCGACAACAACACACCACGTGTTGAAATTGACGACCGCAAATATACCCCGCAAGAAATTTCGGCCATGATTCTTCAAAAAATGAAGAAAACTGCTGAAGACTTTTTGGGACAAGAAGTAACCGACGCTGTTATTACCGTGCCTGCTTATTTTAACGATGCACAACGCCAGGCAACTAAAGAAGCCGGTGAAATTGCTGGTTTAAATGTACGCCGTATTATTAACGAGCCTACTGCTGCTGCCCTTGCCTACGGTTTGGACAAAGCACACAAAGACATGAAAATTGTTGTGTTTGACTGCGGTGGTGGTACTCACGACGTTTCGGTTTTGGAATTAGGTGATGGCGTTTTTGAAGTAAAAGCAACCGACGGTGATACGCACTTAGGTGGTGACGACTTTGACCAGGTTATTATTGACTATTTGGCCGACGAATTTAAAAATGACGAAGGTTTTGATTTACGTCGTGACCCAATGTCGTTACAACGTTTAAAGGAAGCTGCCGAAAAAGCTAAGGTTGAACTTTCGAGCACAACTACTACCGAAATTAACCTGCCTTACATTACCGCTGTTGACGGTATGCCAAAGCACTTAGTTAAAACATTAACCCGTGCTAAATTTGAGCAACTGGCCGATAGCTTAATTAAACGTACCATTGAGCCTTGCCAAAAAGCATTGAAAAATGCAGGTTTAAGCGTAGGCGATATTGACGAGATTATTTTGGTAGGTGGTTCAACCCGTATCCCTGCTATACAAGATGCTGTTCAAAAATTCTTTGGTAAAGCACCATCAAAAGGTGTTAACCCTGATGAAGTTGTTGCTATAGGCGCTGCCATTCAAGGTGGTGTGTTATCGGGCGATGTTAAGGATGTGTTGTTGTTAGATGTTACCCCGCTTTCGTTAGGTATTGAAACTATGGGTGGCGTAATGACACGTTTGATTGAATCGAACACAACCATTCCATCTAAAAAATCGGAAACTTTTTCTACCGCATCTGATAGCCAGCCATCTGTAGAGATACATATTTTGCAAGGCGAGCGCCCAATGGCTGCTCAAAACCGCACTATTGGCAGGTTCCACTTAGATGGTATACCACCAGCACCACGCGGTGTGCCTCAAATTGAAGTAACTTTTGATATTGATGCAAACGGTATACTACATGTAGGCGCTAAAGATAAAGCTACCGGTAAAGAGCAAAAAATCCGTATCGAAGCTTCTTCCGGCTTAACTGATGCCGAGATTAAACAGATGAAGGACGAAGCTGAAGCTAACGCTGATGCTGACAAAAAGGCAAAAGAAGAAGTTGAAAAACTTAACGGTGCCGATGCCCTGATTTTCTCGACAGAAAAACAACTGAAAGAGTACGGTGATAAAATACCTGCTGATAAAAAAGCACCGATTGAAAGCGGTTTAGAAAAATTGAAAGCTGCTTACGCTGCTAAAGATTTAGCTACCATTGATACTGTACAAGCCGAATTGCAAAATGCATGGAACGCTGCATCAGAAGATATGTATAAAACTGCAGGCGATGGTGCACAACCAGGTGCAGAACAACCACAAGGTGCCCCGCAAGGCGCAGCCGGTGATGCTGTAACTGATGTTGACTTTGAAGAAGTGAAATAAGTTTAAAAGCTGATATAAACAAAAAACTCCCGAAAATTCGGGAGTTTTTTTGTTTATATCCTACAGTAACTCTATCCGTTTTACTAAAGTTTTGTAATTGAAACAATCAAACTCATTGATATTACCGCTTGGGAAATAGGCAATAGTATACAGGTTTTGGGCGTTGGATGACGACATATACGATTTTGTGATCTTTTCGATATTGCCATTAGTGTTATATACCACCCGGTACTCCGAAGGAAGGAAATTGCAAACCATACATGCTGTTGTGCCAAAGGCGGTTACCCGCGAAAGGCTATCGTAAACAGTATACGTGGAATAATGAAATTTCTTGTCATCCCGCTCTCCTACACTAACAACTACTTTTTGGCTTTTATATATGGGGTTTCTCAAACTATCAGGCAGCCACGGTTTTGGGTAGTTGTAATGCTTTGCAAAATAAGTTAAGTCTAACTTATTATAACTTTCCTTTACAGTATCCATTTGTATTGTTATACTGCCATTTGGCTGGAAGGTTGTAACCTTAAATATCTTCACAATGGCGGTATGTTTTTGAGCAAACGCGGATAAGCAGGCTATTGTTAATAAAAAAGCAGTAGAGATTGTCTTCATAACAATTATTCGGGTTAATAATCAGAATGTTAAGTTAAGCCATTTATTTATAATCAAAACAAGTGCTCTTGATGCTTTAACAAATTTTAACCTTTAATGCTTGTGTTTAGTATGCGGCTGTTTAACGGGAGCAGTGTTGCCGTATTTACGGGTATTATACTTTTTGATAAAATAAAACATTGGCCATAAACCCATATAAATTATAGGGCTTGTAAAGTGAGGCAGTGGTGTTAGCAGTATGGCGCAAAAAAAGTATATGGGTATAGCAACGGCCCTTGACTTGAACAAGTGGCTGTACATTGGCGACGGCTGATGCTTAACCAGGCTATTTTTAGGGTTAAATACATAACGCATCATCCAATAGTTGGCTATGCCAGTGAAAATAATATTGATGTTGTAAAAAATAAATGGGACATTATAACCCACGTTTTCGCTATAATAGGCCGACGAAAAAGGCATTAATACAATAGTAAAAAGGAACAAGATATTTATCCAGATGAGCCTCTCGGAATAGTTGTTCACAAAGCCAAAAATTCGGTGGTGGCTGCGCCAGTAAACGGCTATTACAAAAAAGCTGATGATAAAGCTGGAAAACTTTGGTATAAGTACTACCAACTGTTGCAGCATATCGGCAGTAGTGGTATGGCTGTGGTCAACCTCGGGAGCCTTTACCTCAATAATTAACAGGGTTATCGCGATAGCAAAAACGGCATCGCTAAACAAAATAATCCGGTCGATCTGGAAATCTTTACGTTCCGGATCATGCTGTTCCAAAAAATGCTCCTTTTGTATCATCGCTAATTAATGCCAAAAGATAGCATTTTGATTTCAGATTTGGGAATTGTGATTTGTTTTTTTTGAAATTCGTCTGGAACCGGAATTACCGGAATGTGAGAATATGAGATTCGACAAGTTTTAAAAGTTGTCGAATCTTTGTCCTTTTGTTAATATAGGCTATTTTTTTATATTGTATAGAAGCGAGTGGAGCAGTAAAAATGAGAAATTAACTTAAAATATCTTACAATATCCCCCCCCGATCAATTTTGAATGATTGACTGAGTGAGGGATTGAATAGGAATAAAGGTTGGTATTTTAATATTTTTAAATCTTACTTTATCCCCCCCCTTATAAATTTTGAATGATTGATTGAGGGATTGCGAAACGTGAGATTCGACAACTTTTTAAAAGTTGTCGAATCTTTCTCATTTAAATCTTACTTTATCCCCCCCTGCTCGATTGGATTTTAGTATGTGATGCTTATGTTACCCTCGGTGTTATCAAACAGAAATGATGTTGTTTTGGATGTGCCGGTATGATATTTTTTAACGTCGGCATTGATAGTTAACGAATTTACTTTATCGAAACCATGTAATACCAGGTTAAACTGCGTAAATTTTGATTTGAATGTTCCTTCGGGTATATCAAGAACGATCTGTTTTTTGGCAGGATAAAACCTTATTTGGCGTTTGTAATATTGGCCTTGCTGGTAGTTGTAGGTTAAGCCATCGTCTTCGTAATATATAAACTCGTTAGCCTCAGTACCATTCCAGATGTGGAGTTGAAGGGTACCATCGCCTTTTTCGGCTGTGCTTTGTATGGTTGTTTGCATTGGGATAATGGCCGATGCTTTGATAAATACAGGCAGATCTGTTAGCGGTGCAGGTACATTTGCAACCTGCTTCCCGGTAAATTTCATGCCGCTGCTTAAACGGTACCATTCGCCTTGAGGTAAATAAACATCGGCAGTTTTTTCGGTGCTGATAACCGGGCAAACCAACATTGAGTTACCGAATAGGAATTGGTTTTGATATTTGGGATGATAGATGTTATCGTCGAACGGGTAGTCAATGGCTAAAGTCCTGCTCAGAGGCATACCTGTTTGGCTGGCCTGGTAAAAGCCCGAATAAATGTAAGGCAACAGGCGATAACGCAGTTCAATGTCCTTTTTAATTATGGCTTCGTTTTTAGCACCCCAGCGCCAGGGCTCGCGGTGGGCGGTATCTATACGCGCGTGGTTACGAAACATTGGCGTATAAACCCCTAACGAGTTCCAGCGTACCATTAACTGGGGCGTTGGGTCGCCGGTAAAGCCGCCAATATCTACACCTATCAAGGCCATGCCGGTTAGCCCCAAGCTGTTAACCAATCGCTGGCCCAAAAGCATGTGCGCATCGTATGCCGAGTTATCGCCCGTCCACACGCTCGAGTAGCGTTGTGTGCCGCAATATGCCGCCCGGGTTAATACAAAGGGCCGTTTGCCATTCAATATCTTTTTGGTGCCATCGAAGGTGGCACGTGCCATTTCCATACCGTAGGCATTGCGTACCTGTGGCATGGGTTTATCGCCAAACTGCATTAGCGAGGGTATGTTTTGTCCCCAGGCGGCGGGCTCATTCATGTCGTTCCAAAAGCCGTCGACCCCGGCATCGGTTAAGGCAGTAAACGCCGCACCCCACCATTCGCGCACATCCTGCCTAAAAAAATCGGGAAAGTGGCAGCGGCCCGGCCATACTTCGCCTATAAATTTATCGCCGTTTGGGTATGTGGCAAAGTAATCGTTCTTAACGCCTTCGTCGTATTGCTTATATCCTTCCTCAACCTTAATGCCGGGGTCAACAATGGTAACCAGGTGCATATCCATTGCCTTCAGCTTATCCATCATTAGCTTTGGTTTTGCGAAGGTTTTGGGGTTCCAGGTAAATATTTTGTAGTTGTCCATATAGTCAATGTCGCAATACATCACATCTATGGGTATCTGTTTTTTGCGGAAGGTTTGGGCTATATCAAGCACTTCATTGGCACTCATATAGCTCCATCGGCATTGCTGGTAGCCAAGGCTCCACAATGGCGGCATTTCCATACGGCCTGTTAGCCAGGTATAATCGGCCAATATTTGGGCCACGGTTTGGGCACCAAAAAAGTAACAGTTCATGTCGCCGCCATCGGCACCAAACCAACTCATTTCATTATCGGTAGTGGCGCCAAAATCGAAATAGCTTTTATGGGTATTATCCATAAACAAGCCGTACATCAAACCGCTATGCAAGCCAATAAAAAAAGGGAAAGTTTTATAAAGCGGATCGGTATCGATGCCATGTTCGGCAGCATCGGTGTTCCAGTTTACGTATGACGAACCACGGCGATCCAGATTGCCCGTTTTTTCGCCCAGCCCAATAAACTTTTCATCGGGGAATAACTTACGGTAAGTGATAACTTTTTCGTCCTGCCAGGTTGTACCAAAGCGGGAATCATCGGCACTCAATAATTTGTCATCGGCAGTATAAAGGCTAAAACGCAAGGGCGATTTGTTGATGTGCAGTTTAAGTGCCGGTGTGTTTACAACAATACTATCATTAAGTTCGTGATATTGTATGCTAACCGATGGCGGTTGAATAACGGCAAAAGATTCATCGTCCGCAGATGCGCTTTTTGTAATATTTACGCGGATAATGGTTGGGCTGTAAACGTACACATGCGCCTCGGCTTCGGCAGTTTTAATAACCAGTTTACCATTTTGCGGCGCAATGCTTTGGATATCGCCTAAAAATTCTGTCTGCATATTAATGCAACAGCAAAAAGGTTTTAATGGTTTAAATTAAGATGAGATAAACGTCCGCTCGATTCTTGGAGGAAGTGTTGGCAGGATTAGAGCAACTGTACTCAAAATAACTAAGTAGATTTATACCTAATCCAATTAACAAACAAATCCCGCTCAAGGCGGGATCTGCACTATATTTTCAGCAAAAGCTTATGCCCACAAATTAGGTGGATAAGTTCCGTTTTCTACCAGTTTAGAAATGCTTTCCTGAACGATGGGCTTATCTTCTTTATAAGTAACACCAAACCATTTAGCGGCAGTTGGCACCACTTTAAACGATGCAATGCCGGTTTTAATCAATTCGTCGGCAACAAGCGGGATAAAAAATTCGGCCTTAGGGTTAGTTTCGTTAGCATCAACAAAGCGTTTAAACATATCTAAACTTTGCTCAAAAACAGCCGGGGTAAAGCCCCAAAAGTTCATAGATACGCGGGTATCATTTGGCAAAGGGTGTTCGCCGGTAGCATCTTTGTAGGCAACTTTATCGCCATCAACAAAGTAAACTTCGGTACGTTCGTTAATTTCAACCATGTTGCCATCTTCAACCTTACAAACACCGCGCGATACCGAACCATAGTCCGACAAAGTTTTGTCTATCTGGTAACCTATCAGCGAGTATTTATCATCGGCAACTTCGGTAGTTAAAAACTTGGCCATTTTTTCAAAGGCATCAAAACCATAAAAATCGTCGGCGTTAATTACGCAAAAAGGCTCTTTAACGGCATGGCGTGCAGCTAAAACAGCGTGGGCAGTTCCCCATGGTTTAGCACGTTCAACAGTTTTATCAATACCGTATTGTTGCAGGTCAAAATTTTGAAACACGTAATCGGTTTCAATTTTACCTGCAAGTTTAGGTTCAAAAATACCTTTAAAATTATCCAGAAATTCTTCACGGATAATAAAGGTTACTTTGCCAAAACCAGCTTTAATGGCATCATAAATAGAGTAATCAATAATGGTTTCGCCGTTGGGGCCAAAGCCGTCAACCTGTTTCATACTGCCATAACGGCTGGCCATACCTGCGGCCAAAATTAATAGAGTTGGTTTCATATTGCTAAAATAATTATATTTTAAAAGTTTTGGTTGTACAGGCTATAGTATTAATAATACAGGCAAAATTACAATTTAATATACCTAAAATCGTGTCCGGCTTCAATATTAAGCAAGGTTTCATAAATAAGGCTAATTACGTTATCTACATCCTCTTTATGTATCATTTCTACCGTGGTGTGCATATAGCGCAGCGGCAACGATATTAATACCGACGGTACGCCGCCGTTTGAATATGCAAAGGCGTCGGTATCTGTACCCGTAGAGCGCGACGAAGCCTGGCGCTGAAATGGTATCCCGGCCTTTTGTGCCGTTTCTATCAACAACTTGTTAAGGTTGTTTTGAATAGCAGGCGCGTATGACACTACAGGCCCACGCCCACAAGCCAAATCGCCCTGGGTTATTTTGTTAATCATTGGCGTTTGGGTATCATGCGTAACATCGGTAATAATAGCCACATCGGGTTTAATGTAATCGGCTATCATCTCGGCACCGCGCAAGCCAATCTCTTCCTGTACAGCGTTTACTATGTAAAGGCCAAAATTTAGCTCCTTTTTGTTTTCGGTAAGCAAACGCGCTACCTCGGCTATCATAAAGCCGCCTACGCGGTTATCAAGGGCGCGGCCAACATAATACCTATCGTTTAAAACCATAAACTCATCCTCATAGGTAATTACACAACCAACGTGTATACCCAGTTTTTCAACCTCGTCTTTACTGGTACAACCACAGTCTAAAAAAATGTTTTTAAGCGTGGGTGCTTCTTCTTTTTCGCCGCTACGGGTGTGGATAGCCGGCCAACCGAAAATAGCTTTAACTATGCCATTATCTGTGTGGATGTTTACACGTTTTGAGGGCGCAATTTGATGATCTGACCCGCCGTTGCGGATCACATAGATCAAACCATCGCTGGTAATGTAATTTACAAACCACGAAATTTCGTCGGCATGGGCCTCAATAACCACACGATATTTAGCTTGAGGGTTGATGATAGCTACTGCGGTACCGTAATTATCAATGTAGGTTTCGTGGATGTAAGGCTTAATATAATCCAGCCAAAGTTGTTGGCCTTTCCACTCAAAGCCGGTTGGCGAAGGGTTGTTGATGTATTGCTCTAAAAAAGTTAGTGATTGATTTGTAACAACAGGGATATGTGTTTTTGTTTCCGATTTATTTTCAGCCATGATTATTCAATTGTTATATGGGCCCTAAAAGCCCGAAGCAAATATAGTAAACCAAGTTACAAAGCCATAAGTTTCTGGCTAATTGGCATTAAATGTGTTAAAAAGCACTACGTGATTTATTAATGTTTTAACACTCAATTTACATTACCCTGCTTACTTTGCATTGTGATTTTTGATTCATAATTCGAGTTTGTTAGTTGAGTACAACAGTCAGCATGTGAGTAGTGCTGACTGTTTTTTAAATCGCTGTCCTTGATATAAAAATGAAAAAGCTTTGGCAGTTTGCCTTAATCATTGTATTTCTCTCTTCGTGTTCAACACCGTCTTATGTTGATCTATACATTACCCATTTGCCTAAGTTTACCTTTAAAAACTCTCCGGCTAAAGTATTGGTAATCAACCTATACGATGCAAGCCAAACAGGTATCAAAAACACAAAAAAACTAAACGTACTGCGAAATGCGGCTTACGCATCGTTAAATTGTGTTGTAGACAGGTTAAAGCAATTTTCTCAGGTTGAAATAATCAACTTAACCGAACCAAATAACATAACCGCCGATAGCATACCCATGCTATTAAACAAGCATCATGCACAATATATTTTAGCACTCAACTATTTAACAGCCAATTTTGAACTGGACAAAATAGATGATTATGGTAAAGACAAGCTAAAAAACGCTCAATACAATATTAATACTGCTGTTGACTATACTTTTTTTAATAACGAGGGCGGCGTTATCAGCAAATTAAGCGGTTCATCAAGCCATCACGAGGCCGATATGTTGGTAACCAATACTTTTGCGGCGGTTGCCTTTGGCCCAAGTATAAAAAACAACAGCATAGCTGTTGATAATTCGGCCATTGATGCTACAGGCAACATGTTACAATACTTTTCGCAATATACATCTATCATACAGAGGCCCTTGTATAAAAACGACGAGCTGGAAAACGCGGTGCTTGCAATACAGGCCAGGTATTTTGAACGGGCCGACAGTATTTTAAAGCCGATGATTAATGATAAAAATACCAGGCTGGCAAGCAAAGCAGCCTACAACCTATCGGTAGTTTACGAGGCTATGGGCAATACAGCCGCTGCGCGCGATATGGCTACCTTATCGTTAAATAGAAATGATAACTGGTATGCACGTGCTGAACTGAATGCCCTGGATGTTACTAATTAAGCATCAGTTCCATTATCTCGTAATCAAAGCCATTTTTGGAGAATGTTTCGCCGGTTTGCTTAAAGCCCGATTTTAAATAAAACCCAATAGCCGGCAAACGTGCGTTGCACCATAACCTTTGCGCACCCTCGGCTTTGGCAAAAGCTATCACATAATTCAACAAAGCCTTCCCCATCCCCCGCCCTTGTACCGAAGGATGCACAGCAAATTTGCGAAACTGAAAATCCGATCCTTTAGAGAAAAGGGACACCACGGCCACTAATTCGCTTTCGGTAAACGCTCCAAAATGATAGCCATCATCGTCTTCATCCATCCACATTTTATAAATGGGAATATCGGGATACAAAACCTCATGGCGCAGTCGCCACGTTAGCTGGGGAGTTATTTGTTCGATATGAAGCATTTTTAAATTCAAAAGTTAAAAATCAAAATTAAAAAGGACTTGACTATGAATATTCTTTTTGACTTTTTATGGTATACTTATTAAACAATATGAAAGGTAAGTAGGCAAAAACAAGAGCTATAATAAATATATTGTCGATGCTAATATCACGATAATCAAACCTCATTGGCCCACCATTACATAGATCACACATCATTAACACCCCCACACTTTCAATATTGCTAAACTCAACTATAGCCATACAAAATGCAAATACCGAAGCAATAAGCCTAATCAAAACAATCACATTTAAAGGCCGTCGAATTTTGGAAGCTACCAAACTGCAAAACAACCCAAAAGAAAATACGAAAGAATAAGTTGGAAAATAAAATTCTCCGTTTTCGATAAAACGAAGTTTACCGTTAGAAAAATAAGTGTAAAGACTTCTTACAAAAATGAAATAACTATTTTCAAACAGAAATGCTACAACACATCCTATTGCAAATATCAAGACAAAAATAATATAACGCCGCCTACCGTTCATTCAATCTACTAATTCAAAATACTTTTGATTTTTAACTTTTGAATTATCACAACGGCATATTACCATGCTTTTTCCTCGGCAAATTCACCACTTTGTTTTCCAGCATTTTAAAAGCCTTTATTAGTTTAATACGGGTATCAGCTGGTTCAATTACCTCGTCAATAAAGCCACGTTCGGCGGCGCGGTAGGGGTTGGCAAACGTGTCCGAGTATAGTTGTTCCATCTCTTTCCATTTGGCTTCAGGGTCTGGTGCGGTACTTATTTCGCGCTTAAATATAATCTCTGCTGCGCCTTTGGCACCCATAACGGCAATCTCGGCGCTGGGCCAGGCAAAGTTCATATCGGCACCAATATGTTTGGAGTTCATTACATCATAAGCGCCGCCATAAGCCTTGCGGGTAATAACGGTAATGCGCGGCACGGTGGCTTCGCAAAAGGCATATAGTAATTTAGCGCCGTTAGTGATAATGCCTTTCCACTCCTGGTCGGTACCGGGTAAAAAGCCGGGCACATCCTCAAAAACCAGCAGCGGTATATTAAAGCTATCGCAAAAGCGGATAAACCTTGCACCCTTAACAGACGAATTAATATCAAGCACACCCGCCAAAAACGCGGGCTGATTGGCCACAATACCAATGCTCCTGCCAGCTAAACGGGCAAAGCCTACAACAATGTTTTCGGCAAAATCTTTATGTACCTCTAAAAACGATCCTTCGTCAATCACCTCCTCCAAAACCTCGCGCATATCATAAGGTTGCGCTATATTTTGCGGCAGCAGGCTGGCCAATTTGGGGCGCAACTCATCGCCTGCATCATAAGGCAGCATCGGTGCAGTTTGCTCACAATTTTGAGGCATATAACTCAGCAATTGCTTAACATGGTTAATGGCCTCTATCTCGTTTGCGCAGGCAAAATGCGTTACGCCCGATTTGCTGGCATGTGTGTTTGCGCCACCCAACTCTTCGGATGTTACTATCTCGTGCGTTACGGTTTTAACCACATTGGGGCCGGTAACAAACATGTACGATGTGTTTTCAACCATCAATATAAAATCGGTTATAGCCGGCGAATAAACCGCGCCACCCGCACATGGGCCCATAATGGCCGAAAGCTGCGGCACCACGCCAGATGCCATGGTGTTGCGGTAAAATATATCGGCATAACCACCCAGCGATACTACGCCCTCCTGAATGCGCGCACCGCCCGAATCGTTAAGGCCAATAACAGGTGCGCCGTTTTTCATGGCCAGGTCCATTATCTTGCATATCTTTTCGGCGTGGGTTTCTGATAGCGAACCGCCAAAAACGGTAAAATCCTGCGAAAAAACATAAACCAGGCGTCCGTTTACATTACCATATCCGGTAACAACACCATCGCCCGGATATTTCTCTTTCTCCATCCCAAAATCGGTTGATCGGTGCGACACCAACATTCCTATTTCTTCAAAAGATCCCTCATCCAATAAAAAGTGCAAACGCTCGCGTGCCGTTAGCTTCCCTTTTTTATGCTGACTATCAATGCGCGCCTGGCCGCCGCCTAACTGCGCCTGTTCTTTCTTTTTCCGTAGGGTATCCAGTTTTTTATCCACTTCTCTTAGTTTATTAAATGTTAGTGGTTAAAAATATGAATTATCTTTGAGTGTTGGTTTGCCACTTAGCTCAAAGTATTAACCTAAGTGGTTACATGCCATTAAACAACAACTTAAATTGTTAAACTTTTATTTTTAACTTAGAACAGTAAGCCAACCCTCCCCCATCAATGTTACGACAGGTTAAAGATAAGCGCTCCCTAAAATCAAACCTCATGCTGGCCTCGTCAACAGCTTTTGTTGCGGGTATTACCAATGTGTGCGGGGCAATAGCCTTTTTAGCCTATACCACAAATATTACGGGCCACGTTGCTTTACTTGCCCGGCAGGTAAGCGATCAGGATATCAACGAGTTTGTCACCGTTTTCATTTGGTTGCTTATGTTTTTTGCAGGTACTTTTGTGTCGCACTTCCTGGTTCGTTCGTTCGAGCGCACCAACCGCTATAAGGCCCACGCCTTCCCTATTTTAATGGAAATGTTTACCCTTTTACTGGTAGCAGTTTACGGCAATCATTTTTTTAACGGTGCCGATATAGAGCGCAAGTTTATCATCGGCGCAGTGCTATTTTCAATGGGTTTACAAAATAGCCTTGTTTCTACCATATCCGGCGGGCTCATTAAATCGTCGCACTTAACAGGTTTGTTTACCGATGTAGGTGCCGATATGGCCGAACTGCTGCACCCGCATACGGCTAAAACCCATGTATTAAAAAACCGCATATACGTGCGCCTAACGGTATTGGCATTTTATTTTGCAGGTGCCATTGCGGGCGCATTTCTTTTCGAAATGTACAATTTTACCGTATTTTACTTTATCCCGCTCATTTTGCTCACCATTTTGCTTTATGACATTTGGGATTTTGCTTTTTATAAATTGAGCCGCAAATTTACTACCGCTACAAAAACAGAATAATCTGCCTTAAAATACCATAAACTATGAGCACTACCGAAATAAACGACACCAGCCATATCACCTACGAAATGCTATTGGAGGGTAATAAAACATTTGTAGCCAATACACTCAAGCTTGATCCTACTTATTTTGACAAACTAGCCAACGGACAAAAACCTCCTGTACTGTGGATTGGTTGTGCCGATAGCCGCGTACCGGCAAACCAAATAACCAATACTAAGCCCGGCGAAATATTTGTGCACCGTAACATTGCCAACGTAGTGGTACACTCGGATATGAACATGCTATCGGTACTTGATTATGCCGTTAACATCCTCGAAGTAAAACACGTTATAGTTTGCGGCCACTACGGTTGTGGGGGCGTTATTGCGGCCCTGGGCAACGACCAAAACGGCTTAGTAGATAACTGGCTGCGCCACATTAAAGACGTTTACCGCCTGTATGCCGCCGAACTTGATGCCATAACAGACAACCAGCAAAAAGCCGACCGCCTTGTTGAACTAAACGTTATCGAAAACGTAAACAACCTAACCGCAACATCAATAGTACAAAACGCCTGGAAAAACGGTAAAAACCTAAGCGTACACGGCTGGGTTTACACCCTAAGCACCGGCTACATTAACGATTTAAACGTAAGCTTTAACAGTAACCAAAACATAGATAAAGTTTTCAAATTTAAGTAAACCCAAATTAAAATTGATAAACACCTCAATACCATCACTAATTGAGTTTATAAATTCTATTAATCCTCAAATTCTATAAATTCTGATTCAGACAAGGGGGGGGGGGGGGGATAAAGTAAGATTTAAATTTGTGCTTTATCGAATTATTGGCTTTTACACAGTTCAACTCATCAGTCGCCAAATATACTTTTATTCCACACTCAATCCCTCAATCATTCAATATTTCACATTCAATCCCTCAATCATTCAAAATTCCACATTCAATCCCTCAATCATTCAAAATTGACGAAGGGGGGATATTGTAACATTTTCTGTGTTGATTAAGCAGGCTGTAGAGCCGTCTATCGCTATAAGCCTAAATCCATTCCACCGCTTAATATGATCGGCATAATTCCTGTAAAAACTTTCCACTAATATCTCGTTAAGGCAAGCAAAAAACAGGTCTTTGATTTTCATTCGCTGCTGGCAAAAAGCTGATTTGGTGACTTTACTTTCTTCACTGTTTATCAAACGATAAAATTCAGCGATTTCGATGCTGTAACTTTTTCGGAAAAAATTGATTAGCATTAATACCAGTCGTTCAAAACCAAGTTTGCGATTTCGTGAAAAGTCATTCTTTGATACGGTGAAAAGTTCTTTTAAATCGGGTTCTGTAGCCGACAATCTAATAAAGTTTTTTAAATCTGAAATGATCTCTGAATTTGCATTCATACCACAGTTTTTAGTTTTCGAAGAATAACTTTAAATATATCAGACATTCAGAGTTGTTTCAGTATTGGCTCAAACTATGTACAAAAAGGAGCAAATAAAGCAATTAAAAAACTGACGGGATTATTGTCATATGTAAATTAAAACTTAACTTAGCAGATGGATGAACTGCCACAGTTTTTAATATGATAAGGGAAATAGCTATTAATAGTGAAACTTTTACCCTTATGTTTAATAACTAATTGCAGCGAAGGTATTCTGTCTATAATTGTTTAATGATAATTCTCAGATTACCATTTTGACGTTTTATAATGGAATTCTACTAAGATTCTATAAAAATTCAGAACCTAATTAATGAAGGCCTTCGTCATGGGCCGTCAAAACGAATATCATGTATATCAAAAGAATATCTTTTCCGCTGTGGACATCAATCGCCGTTATAACTCTGTTTATTTGTATTTTAATTGTCTTTGTTATTTCGAATGCATACCATCGATATGGAAGTCCATTGGCTTTGGGCATGACGATTGATATGGTCATCATTTTGCCCCTTCTCCCATTATTACTAAGTGGGCGATCCGGAGCGGCAAAATATGTTTCATCCGTATTATTCACTATCGGAATTTTATGCGCAGGACGCGTCATTCCTACCAGTGAACAGTTTTTGCTGCGTTATATAAAATACTGGATTGTTCCCATTGTAGAGTTATTAAGTGTCTCTTACTTAGTAATTAGAGTAAGAAAGGCATTAAAACATCTTGATAGTAAAGCAGATTCCTCCGGAGATTTCTACAATGAGCTAAAGAAGGTTACTTTTTCAATTATTCCGAACAAAATCGCATACGTTGTTACTTCTGAAATCGCTGTGATCTATTATCTTTTTTTTAATCACAAAAAGATGCTTTATAATGATAAGAAATTTAGCTATCATAAAGACACAGGTGCTATAGCGCTTTTTGGGGTATTAATTTTCATGGTCATTGTTGAAACTATGGCGTTTCATCTGTTGCTGGTTAGATGGAGTCCAAAGGTTGCCTGGATACTTACAGTTATTACTGCATATGCAGGCGTGCAATTATGGGGTATGACCCGTGCTTTTTTAAAACGTCCAATAGAGATTACCTCCAATTCTTTGCTGTTGCGGTATGGTTTGTTGGCAGAAACAGAAGTCCCCTTAATCAATATTCAATCTGTCGAGCTTTTGACCAAGCTGGATGATAGTGAGCCATACGTTCAACAATTATCTCCACTTAAATTATTAAATGATTTCAACGTGGTTGTCAGGCTACACCAGCCCGCAGAATTATGTTTTATTTATGGCAAAGTAAAAACATATCAGACAATTGCTTTCCACGTTGACAAGAAACAACTGTTTATAGAATGTTTAAATAGCAAGTTGGCTGTTTAAACATTCTATAAATAGTATTAATTATTATTGGCATCCTAGCTAAATTTTAACTATCCCCATCACTTATTATCGCAAGATAGATAATGTGCATAGCTAAGGATATAATGGAGTTATTTAAATCTGAAATTACTTCCACGATTATATTCATATGATATTTCAGTTTTTGAAAACTTAGAGAAACGGAATAGTCCAGCTTCTTCCAGTCTATGCTTGGGTAAATGTCTTAACTTAATGGCCGGGGGGTTACACCTCCCTATCCAAAAACGGATACCTGTAACTCTTCGGTGGGTCAAAAGTTTCTTTAATGGTTCGTGGCGATACCCAGCGCAACAAGTTTATCATCGAACCCGCTTTATCGTTTGTGCCCGAACCTCTGGCACCGCCAAAGGGCTGCTGCCCAACAACTGCTCCGGTTGGTTTGTCGTTCACATAAAAATTCCCCGCAGCGTTACGCAAGGCATGTGTAGCCTGCGCAATAGCATATCTGTCTTGCGAAATAATACAGCCAGTTAAAGCGTATATCGATGTGCTATCAATAACAGTTAAAATATCATCAAATTCGGCGTCGTTGTAAACATAAATAGTTAACACCGGGCCAAACAGCTCTTCGCGCATGGTAACATACTGAGGGTCCTGCGTAACAATTACAGTAGGTTGTATAAACCAGCCCTTACTTTTATCGTAAGTCCCGCCGGCAATAACCTCAACGCTGCTGTCGCTGTTAGCGGCGTCAATATATTTGGCCAGTTTATCAAACGATTTCTCGTCGATAACCGCATTAACAAAATTTTCAAAATTTTCAACCGGGCCAACAGTTATCCCGGCAAGCTCATTCAGCATACCCGTTTTAATGGCAGGCCATAACGATTTTGGCAGATAAGCCCTCGAAGCAGCCGAACATTTTTGTCCCTGGTATTCAAAAGCACCGCGCACCAAAGCAGTAACGGCAACATCAACATTGGCACTCGGATGAACCAGTACAAAATCTTTACCACCGGTTTCGCCAACAATGCGCGGATAGGTTTTGTATTTATGAATATTGGTACCTATGGTTTTCCATATATTCTGAAAAACCGGGGTCGATCCTGTAAAGTGTATACCCGCAAAATCCGGATGGCTAAAAATAATATCACCTGCAACAGGGCCGTCAACATAAATCAGGTTTATAACACCTGCCGGTACGCCAGCTTCAATAAAAGCCTCCATCAGCACGTTGGCAGCATATACCTGTGTATCATTAGGTTTCCATACCACAACATTACCCATCATCGCTGCCGATGTTGGCAGGTTACCGGCAATGGCCGTAAAGTTAAAAGGGGTTATGGCAAATACAAAACCTTCAAGCGGGCGTTGCTCAACGCGGTTCCATATACCTTTTGGCGATATTGGCGGCTGTTGGGCATAAATTTCGGCCATGTAACTTACGTTGAACCGCAAAAAATCAACCATCTCGCAAACCGAATCGATCTCGGCCTGGTAAGCGTTTTTTGATTGGCCCAACATGGTAGCGGCATTTATTTTTGCCCGGTACGGGCCCGAAAGTAAATCGGCAGCTTTTAAAAATATTGCAGCGCGTTCTTCCCAAGCCAAGGCTTCCCAGCCTGCTTTAGCAGCCAGGGCCGCATCAATAGCTGCGTTAACATGGCTCGCATCGCCAATATGGTAAGTAGCCAATACATGTTGATGATCGTGCGGAGGGCGTACAGTTCCGGTTTTGCCGGTGCGTACCTCTTTGCCGCCAATATACATAGGTATATCTATTTGTTTTGCGCGGCCTTCTTCCAAAGCAGCCTTTAAAGCCGCACGTTCAACACTGCGCGGCCCATAATTCAATACGGGCTCGTTTACCGGAGTTGGTATATTAAAAAATCCTTTAAGCATGTCAGTTATAATATGGCTGCAAAGATACGGATTTTGTAAATGTTGGGTATGATATCCCCTGTCTATTAACAATATCTTTACTATAATCTGATATGCCTCGCTCTTAGTTTTTTAACCATTTCACAGCAGTTAGCAACACAGCATCGGTATTGCCCGGTGCTGTGTTGCTAACTGCATAATCCGGAAGTATGGGCTGGGTATCCAGTTTGTTATTATTGGGCCTCACCCACATGGTTGTAGACGTAAAGCCCGAAAGGCCTGTTTGCGGTAAGTTAATATTGCATAGTTCGCCATAGTCATTCCCAGGTTCACCGGTTGGCTCGCCAATTAGAGTTGCCAGTTTAAAATCCTTTATAGCAGCACTAAGCATATTCGCACTCGAAAAAGTATACGGGCCAATCAAAAAGCAAGCCTTACCCTTAAATTTATACTTCAAATCCATAGGCTTGTCCAGTTCAGTGCTGCCTATTTTAAAAAAAGCGCCATTTGGTAATTTTAAAAAGTCAGTATACTGGCTTGCGTAAATATCGCGGTTGGCTTCAATATAAGTTCTAAATTGCTGGCTCACCTTCCGTTCACTTTCACCGGCCATTCTAAATGGCTTATCGGTAATGTAATTCAATAAATACCATCCCAATTGCGAATTTCCTCCTCCATTTTCGCGCAGATCAACCACCAGCTTATCAATATGTTTATGATCCAAAACTTCAAAAACCGAATCACAAAAACGCTTAAAACCGTTGTAGCTCACCATCGATTTAAAGTTGAGATAACCATATAAATCATCTTTCACAGTAAAGGTGTAAGGTTGCGTGTTGTTTGGTTTGGCTATGCTGGTATTATACTCGCTTTCGCTGATTGCATTAACACTAACCATCCCCTTAACATTATTCTCACCAATATAATTAATAAGGTATGGCTGTGTTATGCCAATAATAGGCAAGTAAAGCCTAAAAGAATTAACCGCCGACACCTTACGAAACGATTGCAAGCCACCCTTTAAAGCCGTTATCCGCTTAAATATATGCTCGGCGGCTTCGCCATTTACCGCAAGTATCTTAATTCCCTTCAGGCTATTCCCCGGCGCAAGCAGGTTGGCTATAAAATATTTCCCGTCATAACCGGTAACTTGTAAAGGAACGGTTTTAAAAGTTCCGGCTTTTAATTGCTGCCTCATTTGCTTAGGCATATTAATGCCGGTATGCCCCTCATTAATAAAAGCGGTTACCTCGGCAAAGGCCCTGTAAGCCCTTAAAACGGATAACGAATCGGGCAGTACCTTTATTAGCGAATCTACTTTAACAACCAACTGTTCCGCCGAAATATCATGATAAAGATTGGGGTGTATATCGGCAGCACTTTTCATAAAAAAGGCAATATCATCGGCTACCTGTTTTTTAGAAAACATGAGCGAATCTTGAGCGCGTACTATGGTGCCGCTTAATATAAAAAGCATTAAAAGGGTAAATATCTTTTCCATATACTAACATGACGCTTACTTTCAAAAAAAAGTTACATCACAGCACAAAAAAAGCCCCACTCAAACTGAGCAGGGCTTCTCTATCATTAAAGCGGATAAATTATGCGCCTTTTTCTTCTGTTCCTTCGGTAGCAGTTTCTTCTGGTGCTACTTCTGCAACTGGAGCATCTTCAACAACAACTGCATCATCAGCAGCAGTTACATCAGCACTACCGGCAGTTTTCGCTTTGCCAGATCCACCACGACGGCGTGTTGCTTTCTTCTCAGTTTTAACTTCACCCTTAGTGTATACAGTGTTGTAGTCAACCAGTTCAATAATCGCCATCGAAGCGTTATCACCTAAACGGTTTTCTAACTTAACAATACGGGTATAACCTCCTGGGCGATCGGCTATTTTAACAGCAACATCGCGGAATAATTCGGCAACGATGTCTTTGTCTTGCAAATAACTAAATACAGTACGACGAGAGTGCGTAGTATCGTTTTTAGCTTTTGTTAAAATTGGCTCAACATAAATACGTAATGCTTTTGCTTTTGCCAATGTTGTAGTAATACGCTTGTATTGAATAAGCGATGAGGCCATGTTTGCCAACATTGCCTTTCTGTGGCTGTCGGTTCTGCCTAAATGGTTAACTTTTCTTCCGTGTCTCATTGTGTTTTGATTTTTTTCACGTTACATACCGTTGGGGATAAAATAAATCAACCCTCGGAATTATGCGCTCGCTTATTTCTATTGTTATTATTAAGTATCAGGTACTTAGTATCAAAATGCGCAAATACTTGCTACTCAATACTAACTACTTGATACTGTTTTATTATTCTTCGTCTAACTTAAATTTCGACAAGTTCATACCAAAAGATAAGCCTTTTGATTTAACCAGGTCCTGAATTTCAGTTAATGATTTTTTACCAAAGTTTCTGAATTTCAACATATCAGCAACATCGTACGATACCAGGTCGGCCAGGCTGCGTATATCGGCAGCTTTTAAGCAATTTAATGCACGAACCGAAAGATCCAAATCAACTAATTCAGTTTTAAGTATTTTACGCATGTGTAAAATTTCCTCGTCAACTTCTTTAGTTTCTTCTTTAGCCTGCGCTTCAAGCATCATATTCTCATCGCTGAAAAGCATAAAGTGCTGTATCAAAATTTTGGCAGCTTCCTTTAACGCATCTTCCGGATGAACCGAACCATCGGTAGCAATATCTAAAACCAATTTTTCATAATCGGTTTTTTGCTCAACGCGATAGTTTTCGATAGTGTATTTTACGTTTTTAATGGGTGTGTAAATCGAATCGATTGCGATAACACCAACCATTGCATCAGGATTTTTATTCTCTTCACTCGGAACGTAACCACGGCCTTTAGCAACCGTAATTTCAATCTCCAAAGTAACAGACGAATCCATGTTGCAAATAACCAAATCCGGGTTTAAAACGGTAAAGTTGTTTGAAAACTTAGTGATATCACCGGCACTGAAAGTATCCTGACCATTGATGATCACAAATATCTTTTCAGAATCGCCAGACTCACCGCTTTTCTTCATACGAACTTGCTTTAAGTTCAGTATAATTTCGGTAACATCTTCAACCACACCTTTAATGGTCGAAAACTCATGGTTAACCCCCGAAAAACGAACAGAAGTGATCGCATAACCTTCCAGTGATGAAAGTAAGATACGACGTAAAGCATTACCAATGGTTATCCCGAATCCTGGCTCTAACGGACGAAATTCAAACGTACCATCAAAATCAGTTGATTTCTGCATGATAACCTTATCTGGTTTCTGAAATGCTAATATTGCCATTTATATCCTGTGTTTTTTGTTTACTAATTGGATGAATTAAACCGGAAAAATGATTAACTGTTTTGAGTTAATCATTTTTCCGGATAAGTATCATTATATTATTTTGAGTACAACTCGACGATTAAGTTTTCCTTAATGTTTTCTGGAATTTCGTCGCGGTTCGGATAGTTTAAAAACTTACCTGTTAAGCTAGATGGATCCCATTCTAACCAGCTATGTTTATTAATCCTTCTTCCTGCAACCGAAGTTGTAATTGCTTCCATTGTTTTTGATTTCTCACGTACAGCAATCACGTCGCCAGCTTTTAAAGCGTACGAAGCAATATTTACTACTTCGCCATTAACAGTGATGTGTTTGTGGCCAACAAGCTGGCGTGCGCCAGAACGTGTTGGAGCAATACCTAAACGGTAAACTGCGTTATCTAAACGGGCTTCTAAAAACTTCAACAAGTTTTCGCCTGTAATACCTTCTTTAGATGAAGCGCGGTGAAACAGGTTTTCAAATTGTTTCTCCAATACACCATAAGTGTATTTTACTTTTTGTTTCTCCATCAACTGAGTTGAATACTCAGATTGTTTTCCTCTTCTTTTTGAGGCACCGTGCATTCCCGGTGGATAGTTTTTTCTTTCTAACGCTTTATCAGGACCGAAAATTGGTTCTCTGAAACGGCGCGCAATCTTGGATTTTGGACCTGTGTACCTTGCCATTGTTGTGTTGTTTTAAAGTATCTAACAGCCCGCAGCCGTAGAATCTTAGCTTTAAACGATTTGATTAATTAAACTCTTCTTCTTTTAGAAGGACGACAGCCATTGTGCGGCAGCGGAGTGATGTCCCTTATAGTGGTAACTTCAATACCTGCAGTTTGCAAAGTACGGATAGCTGATTCACGACCAGAACCCGGGCCTTTAACAAAAACTTCTACCTTGCGTAAGCCTAAATCATAAGCTGTTTTGCCGCAATCAGAAGCCGCTTGTCCGGCTGCATAAGGAGTATTTTTCTTCGAACCCTTAAAACCCATTTTACCGGCAGATGACCACGAAATGGCTTGTCCGTTTTTGTTGGTTAGGGTAATGATGATATTATTGAAGGTAGCGTTAATGTGTGCCTCGCCAATTGGCTCAACAATTACAATACGCTTTTTGGTTACTTTTTTAGTCTTAGCCATTTTCTTTTTTAGATTGTTAGATACGAGACTTGAGATGTGAGCCATTGCTCCAACCCGGCACTCTTACCTTGTTTTTATCTTCTCTATTCCAGATCGGGATGCTCAAAAGATATTTATCATATCTCACATCTCGTATCCATCAATTATTACTTGGTAGCCTTTTTCTTGTTAGCAACAGTCTTACGTTTACCTTTACGGGTACGTGAGTTGTTTTTAGTGCGCTGGCCACGTAACGGTAAACCTTTACGATGACGGGTACCACGGTAGCAACCAATATCCATTAAACGTTTGATGTTCAATTGAACTTCCGAACGTAAGGCACCTTCTACCTTAATGCGCTCGTTGATGATACCACGAATGTTGGTTAACTGCTCATCGGTCCAGTCTTGTACTTTAGTATTAAAGTCGATACCAGCTTCGGTTAAAATACCTTGGGCTGTGGTACGGCCTACACCAAAAATGTAAGTAAGTCCGATTTCTCCGCGTTTGTTTTTTGGTAAATCAATACCTGCAATCCTTGCCATATTTATTATTTGTTTTCAAGTAAGACCGAACGGCGGGCCACCGTTGTACGGATCATTACGATTTAAATTATCCCTGACGTTGTTTGTACTTAGGGTTCTTCTTGTTAATAACGTAAAGTTTCCCCTTGCGACGTATGATCTTGCAATCAGCGCTACGTTTTTTTATTGATGCTCTAACTTTCATCTCTTTGTTTATTTGTATCTGTAGGTTATTCTTCCTTTTGTTAAATCGTAAGGGCTCATTTCAAGTTTCACTCTGTCGCCAGGTAATATTTTGATATAGTGCATACGCATTTTACCAGAAATATGTGCAATAATCTCATGGCCGTTTTCTAATTCAACCCTGAACATTGCATTTGATAATGCTTCCTTTATTGTACCGTCTTGTTCAATCGAGGCTTGTTTAGCCATATATTACTGATTTATATACAATTATCCGCCTTAAAAGCGGGATGCAAAAGTAAATAAATTATTTTATATTTTACTCTTTTTTACTTAAAATATCTTCTATATACGAAAATGTTGAAAGTATATCTGCCTTACCCTTGCTAATGGCCACCGTATGCTCATAATGTGCTGATACTTTGCCGTCAATGGTCGATACCGTCCATCCATCGTCCCAAAACCTAACTCCGGCTCTGCCAGCGTTAATCATAGGCTCAATGGCTATAACCATACCTTCTTCCAGCTTAATACCAGCTCCTCTTTTGCCGTAATTTGGCACCTCCGGCTTTTCATGCAACCGGGTGCCAACACCGTGGCCAACCAGCTCCTTAACAACGCCAAAATTATTTTTTTCAGCGTGCTCTTGCACTGCATAACCAATATCGCCAATACGCAAGCCGGCAACCGCTTTATCAATGCCCAAAACCAAACATTCTTTGGTAACCTGCATCAACAATTTAGTTTGCTCGCTAACCTCACCTATAGCAAATGTATAGGCCGAATCGCCATAATACTTGTGTTTTACCACACCACAATCTACAGACACCAGATCACCCTCAACCAACACATGGTTACTCGGGAAACCATGTACAACCTGGTTATTGAGTGAAATACAAAGAGAATACGGAAAACCGTTATAGTTTAAAAATGCAGGAACCCCACCGTTATCACGAATAAAGGTTTCTGCAAGTTTATTAAGTTCTATGGTCTTTACACCTGGCCCTATTACCTTAGCTACCTCGCCAAGTGTTTTAGATACCAGTAAGGAGCTCTCTCTTATCAGCTCTATCTCCTCAGCCGACCTATAATTAATTTTAGACATTAGGCTATTATATTGCCGGAGGCGTTGTACCTGCTGCAGTAGGGATAGCCGTACGTCCTTGTATTCTTCCGGTTTTCATCAAACCATCGTAATGACGCATCAATAAATGACTTTCTATCTGTTGCAAAGTATCTAACACAACACCTACCAAAATTATTAGTGATGTTCCACCAAAAAAGCGCGCAAACGGGCCATATACCTGGAACATAGCTGCAATAGCCGGCAATATGGCTATGATAGCTAAAAATATCGAACCAGGTAAGGTAATTTTTGATATCACACCATCAATATAATCGGCAGTTGATTTACCTGGTTTAATACCTGGTATAAAGCCACCGTTCTTTTTCATATCATCAGCCATTTGGTTAGGATTAACCGTAATAGCCGTATAAAAATAAGTGAAGATGATAATCAATATCGCAAACATCAAATTATGCCCCCATGAGGTATAATCAGATAGTGCAATTAAAATACCGCTCGATGCTATCTTAGGGAAAAACTGCGATATCATTCCTGGGATAAACATTAAAGCCTGGGCAAATATAATTGGCATAACACCGGCTGCATTAACTTTTAAAGGTATGTACTGCCTAACACCACCATATTGCTTATTGCCAACTATACGTTTTGCGTACTGCACAGCAATTTTGCGGGTACCCTGTACTATTAATATAGTGAACATTACAACAGCTATTAAAGCTATAATTTCAACTATAAAAGCAAATGGGCCGCCAATACCGTTAACACGGGACGAAAATTCCTTAATCAACGCATCAGGCAATTGTGCAATGATACCCACCATAATAATTAGCGATATACCGTTACCAATACCTTTATCAGTGATTTTTTCACCCAACCACATTACAAATAATGTACCTGCGGTTAATACAAATACCGATAAAATGGTAAAGTATGGCTCAGGTATTAATTTGGTGCTAACCTGTGAACTTACATAGCCAATGGCTTGTAAAGCAGTTATACCAATAGTTAGGTAACGCGTCCATTGGTTAAGTTTGTTACGTCCGCTTTCACCTTCCTTTTGCAATTTAGTAAAATACGGAACTGCAATACCCAATAACTGCACCACAATTGAAGCGGAAATATAAGGCATTACACCTAAGGCAAAAATAGACTCGCGCGAAAACGAACCGCCCGCAAACATGTTAAGAAGGCCCATCAGACCTTCTTTACCTTTTTGATTGGTTAGTGATGCCGGGTCAACCCCAGGCAACACCACGAATGAACCTACACGATAAATAAGAAGAAATAAGGTTGTGTTGATAATACGCACCCTTAAATCTTCTATCTTCCAGATATTGGATAAAGTTTCGAAAAATTTCTTCATTGAAATTTATAACTTAACGATGGAACCGCCTGCTGCTTCAATTGCTTTTTGCGCAGTGGCCGAAAATGCATGTGCTGTAACTTCTAACTTAGCCTTTAATTCGCCACGACCCAATACTTTCACTAAGTCGTTTCTCGATACCAAACCATGTTCTTTCAGGGTATCAAAATTAACTGTTGTGATGTTATATTGTTCGGCCAAACCTTGCAGAGCATCTAAGTTTACACTTACATATTCAACGCGGTTAGCGTTTTTAAAGCCCACCTTAGGCACACGGCGTTGTAATGGCATCTGGCCACCTTCAAAACCAACTTTGGTTGAAGTACCAGAGCGTGAGCCGGCACCTTTGTGGCCGCGTGTTGATGTACCACCACGACCTGAACCGGTACCACGACCGATTCTTTTTCTATTTTTAGTAGAACCTTCTGCAGGTTTCAGATTACTTAAATTCATAACATTAAATGTTTTCTACTGCTACCAAATGATTTACTTTCCTAACCATGCCGATGATAGCTGCATTAGCCTCAACTTCTACACTATGGTTGATCCTTTTCAAACCTAATGCTTCGATGGTTCTTTTCTGGCGCTCACTTCTATCGATCACGCTCTTAATCTGTGTTATTTTGATTTTTGCCATGATCTGATTATCCGTTAAATACTTTACCTAAACTAACGCCACGGTGTTGAGCTACAGTATAAGCATCGCGCATTTGCGATAATGCCGAAACTGTTGCCTTTACCACGTTGTGGGGGTTTGATGAACCTTTTGATTTTGCTAATACATTATGCACACCTGCCGATTCTAAAACCGCACGCATCGCACCACCTGCTATAACACCGGTACCATTTGCAGCAGGCTTTAAAAATACAAAACCTCCCGAAAACTTACCTATCTGCTCATGAGGTATAGTGTTGTTAATAATCGGAACCTTTACCAGGTTCTTCTTTGCATCATCAATACCTTTGGCAATTGCCTCGGTTACTTCTTTCGCTTTACCTAAACCGTAACCTACTATGCCATTCTCATCTCCTACTACCACAATGGCAGAGAAACTGAAAGTACGACCACCCTTGGTTACCTTGGCTACACGTTGGATGCTAACCAAACGATCCTTTAATTCGATCTCGCTTGATTTTACTCTTTTTATATTAATAGTTGACATCTCTTCTTGTAATTAAAAAATTAAACCACCTTCACGTGCACCTTCGGCTAACGACTTAACGCGACCATGATACAAATATCCGTTTCTATCGAAAACCACTTGCTTAATACCGGCAGCTACAGCTTTTTCGGCAACCATTTTACCTACCGCTACCGATTGGTCAGACTTGCTGCCTGTTGTAGCAAACTCTTTTGATAATGATGATGCCGATACCAGTGTTTTACCGGTTACATCGTCAATGATCTGAGCATAGATACCTTTGTTGCTTCTGTACACTGACAAGCGCGGACGCTCTGAAGAACCTGAAAGACGTTTTCTGATCCCTTTCCTAATTCTGTCTCTTCTTGATAATTTACCTGTCATGACGCTTATTTTTTAGATGCTGATTTACCTGCTTTTCTTCTCAATATCTCGCCAACAAACTTGATACCTTTACCTTTATAAGGCTCTGGTGCACGTAACGAGCGTATTTTCGCTGCAACTTGTCCAATCAGTTGTTTATCAGTTGATTCCAGGATGATGATCGGGTTTTTACCTTTTTCAGCAGTGGTTGTAACTTTAATTTCTTTTGGTAATTCAAATACATAATGGTGAGAAAATCCCAACACTAAATCTAAAGTATTACCTACATTGGTTGCACGGTAACCTACACCTACAAGTTCTTGTTGAATTTTGTAGCCTTCTGTTACACCAACAACCATATTATTAATTAATGCGCGGTATAAACCGTGCAATGCTTTATGACGTTTTTGTTCCGACGGACGTTGTACTGTTAATTGTCCACCTTCCACAGCGATAGTAATATCTGTATCAACTGCCTGGAATAATTCACCTTTAGGGCCTTTTACTGTAACTACGTTATCATCAGATACGGTAACAGTAACGCCTGCCGGGATTGCGATTGGAGCTTTTCCTACTCTTGACATTTTCTTGTTCTCCTTATTTGATTAATAAACGTAACACATAACCTCGCCACCAATATTTTGGGCGCGGGCCTCTTTATCACTCATAACACCTTTTGATGTTGAAACGATGGCAATGCCTAAACCGTTCAATACCCTTGGCATATTAGCAGTACCTGCATATTTACGCAAACCTGGCTTGCTGATACGTGATATGTTACGTATAGCTGATATTTTAGTTATCGGGTGGTATTTCAAAGCTATCTTGATGATGCCTTGAGGACCATTGTCTTCAAACTTAAAGTTTGCGATGTAACCTTTATCAAAAAGCACTTTCGTGATCTCTTTTTTAAGGTTTGATGCAGGAATTTCAACAACCCTGTGGTTGGCTTTAATAGCATTCCTTACTCGTGTAAGATAATCTGCAATTGGATCTGTATTCATTATTGTTGTTTATGATGGTGGTTTCGTTCCGGCACATCCGGCCGACCTTCCATCGGTTAATATTCAATTCAAAATTCAAAAGTAAAAATTCAAAAAACCAAAGCTTTTGAATTTTTACTTTTGAATTCTCTTTTTTACCAGCTAGCTTTCTTTACTCCCGGAATTTTACCGGCTAAAGCCATTTCGCGGAATGTAACACGCGAAATACCAAACTGGCGCATATAACCACGCGGACGGCCGGTTAATTTGCAACGGTTGTGCAACTTTACCGGAGATGCTGCTTTTGGCAACTTGTCCAGGCCTATAAAATCACCAGCGGCTTTTAAAGCTGCTCTTTTTTCAGCGTATTTAGCTACTATTCTGGCACGTTTAACTTCACGTGCTTTTACACCTTCTTTAGCCATTGTTGGTTGGAGTTTGATTTTTAAATGGTAAACCAAATTGTTTAAGCAATTCTAATGCTTCAACATCATTTTGAGCCGAGGTTACAAAAGTAATATCCATACCCATAATCTTGTTGATTTTGTCAATGTTGATTTCGGGGAATATAATTTGCTCAGTAATACCTAAAGTATAGTTACCACGGCCATCAAAACCTTTATCATTAATACCCTTGAAATCGCGGATACGTGGCAACGCCACAGCAATCAAACGATCCAAAAATTCATACATATTGTTATCACGTAAAGTAACACGTACACCAACCGGCATATTTTTACGTAACTTAAAGTTTGATATATCTTTTTTAGATTTTGATGCAACTGCCTGCTGGCCTGTAATGGTTGTCATTTCGTTAATGGCAACATCAATCAGCTTTTTATCAGTAGTAGCAGCACCAACACCCTGGTTGATAGCAATTTTTTCCAGTTTAGGAACCTGCATTACGCTCTTGTACTGAAATTTTTCTTTCATTGCAGTACGGATCTCGTCCTTGTATTTCGATTTTAATCTTGGTACGTAAGTCATTACTTAATTTCCTCCCCTGATATTTTTGCTACTCTAACCAATTTACCGTCAGCATTCTTTATCCTTCCAACGCGAGTAGGTTTTCCCGATTTCGGGTCAACCAACATTACGTTAGATATATGTAAAGCTGCTTCTTGTTTAATAATACCACCATTAGGGCTGGCAGCATTAGGTTTAGTATGTTTTGATACCATATTAGCACCTTCAACCAAAACGCGGCTTTTTGATACCAATACTTCTATAACTTTTCCTTGTGAACCTTTTGAATCTCCGGCAATAACCTTAACAAGGTCACCCTTTTTGATCTTCAATTTCGGTTGCGTATTTTTCTTTCTTTCCATTTTACAATACCTCCGGTGCTAATGATACAATTTTCATGAATTGTTTTTCACGCAACTCTCTTGCAACTGGTCCAAAAATACGGGTACCTCTCGGTTCGTCCTGGTTGTTTAACAAAACGGCTGCGTTATCGTCGAAACGAATATATGAACCATCCTTCCTGCGGATCTCTTTCTTGGTTCTAACTACTACGGCTTTAGATACTGTACCTTTTTTAATATTGCCAGAAGGTATAGCACTCTTTACGGTAACAACAATTTTATCGCCAATTGAGGCGTATCTTTTTCCTGTTCCGCCTAATACACGGATAACTAAAACTTCTTTAGCTCCGCTGTTATCGGCAACATTTAATCTCGATTCCTGTTGTACCATCTTATTTAGCCCTTTCTAAAATTTGTACTAATCTCCAGTTTTTGCTCTTGCTCAACGGACGGGTTTCCATAATCAATACGGTATCGCCAATACCACAGGTATTAGTCTCGTCATGAGCCATAAATTTGGTAGTTTTCTTCACAAACTTACCATAGATGGGGTGCTTCACCTTCCGTTCAACAGCTACAACGATGGATTTTTCCATCTTATTGCTAACTACCAAACCGGTACGTGTTTTTCTTAAATTTCTTTCCATTTCAATTCTAAAAATTAATTCTTTTCAGAAGCAGACGCCGCTTTGCGCTTGGTTAATTCAGTATTTAAACGAGCAATATCCTTTCTTACTTTGGTAATACGGGTAGGGTTTTCAATTGCCGAAACCGCATGCGCAAATTTTAATTTGGTTATGTTGGCTCTTTCTTCCCCGATCCTCGCAGTAAGTTCTTCGGTTGATAGCTCTAAAATTTCTGAGTTCTTCATTTTCTTGTTAATTATATGTTATGATTGCCAAGTTGCGTTAGTCTACTGATAAGAGGCAACTCCCAATTGATAACCTGTTTTTGTTATTCTTCTACGTAATCCCTACGTAACACAAATTTTGTTTGCACCGGTAATTTTGCTGCTGCAAGGCGCAAAGCCTCTTTAGCAGTTTCCAAAGGCACACCTTCGGCTTCGAAGATGATGCGGCCTGGTCTAACCACTGCTACCCAATATTCAGGAGCACCTTTACCTTTACCCATACGTACCTCTGCTGGTTTTTTAGTAACCGGCTTGTCTGGAAATATACGTATCCATACCTGGCCTTCACGTTTCATGAAACGTGTTACAGCGATACGGGCAGCCTCGATTTGACGACTGGTTATCCAGGCGGCTTCGAGTGATTTGATACCGAATGAACCGAATGATAGCTCTGCACCACGACTGGCCAGGCCATTCATTCTGCCTTTTTGCATCTTTCTGAACTTCGTTCTTTTTGGCTGTAGCATTTTTTTTTAGTATTGAGATATGGGATTTTAGATTTGAGATATTAATCTCGCCCTCTATAGTCCCGTATCTTGTTATTTATTGTTAATCGTAGTTTTAAAAGCGGATCAGAAATGTTTTCCAAAATCTGATATCTCACGTCTAATATCTACCTAAATATTATCTCTTTCCGGCCGGGCGGCTTCCACCTGCACCTTGACCGCCTGGGCGATTACCTCCGCCTTGACCACCTGGACGATTACCTCCGCCTTGGCCACCCGGACGGCTGTTACCGCCACCTTGACCACCGCGTCTGTCATTACCTGGGCCGCCTGCACGACGCTCACCACCACCTCTTCTATCATTTCCACCACGGTCGCCGTATGCTGCTGCACCTTCTGGCCTGCCGCCTTTACCGCTGCTGCTGCTTGTACCACCAATGTTTGGAGATAAATCGCGTTTGCCGTAAACTTCGCCTTTGCAAATCCAAACCTTTACACCTATTTTACCATAGGTAGTTAAAGCCTCGGCTAAAGCATAGTCAATGTCTGCACGGAAAGTGTGCAAAGGAATTCTTCCTTCTTTATATTGCTCGCTACGTGCCATTTCAGCACCGCCTAAACGGCCAGATGTCATGATCTTGATTCCTTCAGCACCCATTCTCATGGTTGAAGCAATTGTAGTTTTCATGGCACGACGGAATGATATACGTGCTTCAAGTTGTTTAGCTATACCTTCTGCTACTAATTGTGCATCAAGCTCAGGGCGTTTAATTTCGAAGATGTTAATTTGAACGTCCTTTTTAGTCAGTTTCTTTAACTCTTCTTTAATTTTATCAACCTCTGCGCCACCTTTACCAATTACAATACCCGGGCGGGCAGTGTGTATAGTTACGGTGATGCGTTTTAAAGTACGCTCAATAACCACTTTTGATACACCGCCTTTAGCGATACGTACCGAAATATATTTGCGGATCTTTTCGTCTTCAACTAATTTATCGGAGTAGTTGTTGCCACCGAACCAGTTAGAATCCCAACCTCTGATGATTCCTAAACGGTTACCTATTGGATGTGCTTTTTGTCCCATTTTAAATTAGTTGTTATCGTTTTTACTGTCAACAATTAGGGTAACGTGGTTTGAACGTTTCCTGATACGGTATCCTCTTCCTTGCGGAGCAGGGCGTAATCTTTTTAATTGACGGCCACCACCTACAGAGATTTCTTTTACAAATAAACCGCTGTCTTCAACGCGTTTACCTTCGTTTTTAGCTTCCCAGTTTTTTATGGCTGATAATAATAATTTCTCAACCCTGATAGCAGCTTCTTTGTTGGTATACTTTAATATGTATAAAGCTTTCTCTACTTTTTCGCCGCGGATCAAATCAACCACCAAACGCATTTTGCGTGGTGAAGTTGGGCAGTCTTGTAATTTAGCTATAGAAGCACCTCCAGTAAGTGCCTTCGCAGCTTCCTTTTGTTGTCTAACTAAGACTGATTTTTTAATTTTAGTTGTTGCTTCCATGCCTTATTTTTTCTTTTCTGCGTGACCACGGAATGTACGGGTTGGAGCAAATTCTCCCAACTTGTGTCCAACCATGTTTTCTGTTACATACACCGGTATAAACTTGTTACCATTGTGTACTGCGAACGTATGACCAACGAAATCAGGAGATATCATGGAACGACGCGACCAGGTTTTAACTACCGATTTTTTGCTTGTATCATTCAAGGTCAGAACTTTTCTTTCCAGGTTATGATCAATATAAGGTCCTTTTTTAATTGAACGTGCCATTATTTCTTCCTTCTTTCAATGATATAACGATCAGATGATTTCTTTTTGTCGCGGGTTTTAAAGCCTTTAGCTAATAAACCTTTGCGTGAGCGTGGGTGACCACCTGAGGCTCTACCCTCACCACCACCCATAGGGTGATCTACCGGGTTCATGGCTACACCACGAACTCTTGGACGACGACCTAACCAGCGTTTACGGCCAGCTTTACCTAACACTTCGTTTGCTTTGTCTCCGTTAGAAACTGTACCGATAGTTGCCATACAAGTAAGCAATATCATACGGGTTTCGCCCGAAGGCAATTTGATAATGGCATATTTACCATCACGAGCCGATAGCTGTGCGTAAGTACCTGCCGAACGGGCAATAGTACCACCTTGGCCTGGGTTCAACTCAATGTTGTGGATGATAGAACCTAAGGGGATGTTTTTTAGCGGAAGGCTGTTACCAACTTCTGGAGCTGATTTTTCGCCCGATACTACAACTTGCCCTACAGTTAGTCCTTCCGGAGCTATCATGTAACGTTTTTCGCCATCAACATAATGCAATAATGCAATACGTGCCGAACGGTTTGGATCGTACTCGATAGTTGCAACCTTTGCAGGGATATCAAACTTATCGCGTTTAAAATCGATCAACCTATATGATTGTTTGTGGCCACCACCAAGGTAGCGCATGGTCATTTTACCATCGTGGTTACGACCGCCTGATCTTTTGTGAGACATCACCAACGTTTTTTCAGGAACGTTTGTTGTGATATCCGAGTTATCGGCACCTACCCTGAAACGGGTACCGGGAGTAACCGGTTTAAATCTTTTAACTGCCATCTCTTTATATTGTGCTATAAAAATCTATCGTTTCACCATCTTTTAAAGTGATGATCGCTTTTTTATACTTTGCAGCACGGCCACTAACGGCACCTGCTTTAGTATTACGACTTTTCAACTTTCCAACATAGCGCATGGTGTTTACTGCAACTATATTAATACCATACATGGTCTCAATTGCTCCTTTTATCTGGATCTTGTTAGCTCTGGGGTCTACTATAAAAGCATAACGGTTAAGCTTCTCAGTTAATTGAGATATCTTTTCTGTAAGTAAGGGTTTCTTTAATACTTCCATGATTACTTAGCTAATGCTTCCTCCAAAGTTTTAACAGAATCCGTTGTTAGTACCAATTTACCAGCGTTTAACACATCATAAGTGCTTAACTGATCGGCGGTGATAACTTTAGATTTTTTTAGATTTCTGCTTGATAAATAAATATTGTTATTTGCTGAAGGCAGTACTAACAAAGTTTTTTCGTTAGTTAAATTCAAGTCTGCAACAAACTGTATGTAGCTTTTGGTTTTAACTGCCTCGAAGTTGAAATCTTCAACTATAACGATGCTGTTATCAATAGCTTTATAGCTCAGTGCCGATTTGCGGGCAAGTTGTTTCAACTTCTTGTTCAGCTTAAAGCTATAGTCGCGTGGTTGCGGACCAAATACACGGCCACCACCATTAAACAAAGGAGATTTAATACTACCTGCACGGGCACCGCCTGTACCTTTTTGTTTGTAAAGTTTGCGAGTTGAACCTGCAATTTCGTTACGTTGTTTTGATTTGTGAGTTCCCTGGCGCTGGTTAGCTAAATACTGCTTAACATCCAAATAAATTGCGTGATCGTTGGGCTCAATACCAAATACCGACTCAGGTAGATGCAAACTTGCACCTGTTTCTTTACCTGATACATTTAATACTTTAACTTCCATCTTATTTATCCACAATTACAAATGAACCCTTAGCTCCTGGGATGGAACCCTTAACAACTATTAAATTTTGCTCTGGATACACCTTAACTACCTGCAGGTTTTGAACCTTAACGCGGGCGTTACCAGTATGACCTGCCATGCGCATTCCTTTGAATACACGTGAAGGCCATGAAGAAGCACCTAATGAACCCGGGGCTCTTAAACGATTGTGCTGACCGTGAGTTTGCATACCCACACCCGCAAAACCATGACGTTTAACAACACCCTGAAAACCTTTTCCTTTAGAGGTACCTACAACATCAACAAAATCGCCGGCTTCAAACAATTCTACTGTGATAATATCACCAAGTGATTTCTCATCTTCAAATCCTTTAAACTCAACAAGTTTACGTTTTGGAGTGGTACCAGCCTTTTCGAAATGGCCTTTTAGAGGGCCGCTGGTGTTTTTTTCCTTCTTTTCGCCATACGCCAACTGTACTGCGGCGTACCCGTCTGTATCCACAGACTTAACATGTGTTACTACACATGGTCCAGCTTCGATTACGGTACATGGGATGTTTTTCCCTGCCTCATCGAATATGCTGGTCATACCTACCTTTTTACCAATTATTCCTGACATTTTCTTTTTAGTTTTTGCCCATCGAAGCAGTAGGGCTTCGTTCAAGGCATAATAATTCCCCCGAAAGGGACGGCAAAGATAGGAATGTTCTGTTAATTATCAAACACTTAGTGATAAATTTTTTAATATATTTATTATCTTATTTTTGGGTAATTGATTTCATTAAAAAACAACATCATGATTAAACAAGTACTAACAGCTGCCCTGTTTTTGGGGTTTGTTGCCGCAACATCGGCACAAACGCTGTACACCCCGCGCGACATTCAAAAGGCCTATAACAAAGGCACCCGTTCGCCCGATGGCCGCCCCGGTAAAAACTACTGGCAAAACCATGCCCGTTACAATATACAGGTAACTGCCCTCCCGCCCGATCGTACTGTTAAAGGTACCGAACAAATCACCTACATCAATAACAGCCCCGATACCCTTAAAGGGCTTAATATGAAACTCATCCTTAACATTCACCGCCCCGGCGCAGCCAGAGGTGGCAACGTAAGTGCCGATTATTTAACCCCGGGTGTACAGGTGGATAGCTTTACCGCCGGAGATAAGCCCGTAAAATGGGATAATGCAGCCGCCTCAAGCACCAATCAGGGTATTCGCCTGCCAACGCCCTTAATGCCGCACGATTCGGTTAAGTTGAATATCAACTGGCATTACCAAATATCGCTGCAAAGCGAACGCGAAGGTATGATTGATAGTACAACTTTTTACCTGGCCTACTTTTACCCAAGGGTATCTGTTTACGACGACTATAACGGATGGGACAGGCTGCCCTTTACCGATTTTTTAGAGTTTTACAACGATTTTAACGATTATAAACTGAGCGTTACCGTACCCAAAAACTACATGGTTTGGGCCACCGGCACGCTGCAAAATGCTACCGAAGTATTAAAGCCCGAATTTGCCAAACGTCTGGAGGCATCTTTCACGTGCGATTCTACCATACATGTAGCCACCCAGGACGAAGTTACCGGTAATAAGGTAACCCAGCAAAACGCTACCAATACCTGGGTATGGACGGCAAACAACATTACCGATATGGCTGTAGGCATTAGCAACCATTATGTATGGGACGCCGCCAGCGTATTGGTTGATGATAAAACCAACCGCAGAGCCAGCATGCAGGCTGCTTTTGATAACACCGCTAACGATTTTCATCATTCGGTACAAAACGGCCGCAATAGTTTGGGCTGGTTATCGCACAACTGGCCGGGTGTACCATACCCCTTCCCTAAAATGACGGCCTTCCAGGGTTTTGCCGATATGGAATACCCCATGATGGTGAACGACAGTAAGCAAGACGACCTTCACTTTGCCCAATTTGTTCAGGATCATGAAATAGCGCACACCTACTTCCCTTTTTATATGGGTATTAACGAAAGCCGGTATGGTTTTATGGATGAAGGATGGGCCACCACCTTTGAACTATTGATTGGTACCGCCGAAGTTGGTAAAGAGGCTGCCGAAAAGCTATACAAAAACTTTCGTGTTAACCGTTGGATACATGATGCATCTTCGTTTGAAGACCTGCCAATCATCACCCCTTCGAGCGAATTATTTTCGGCTAACGGCAACAACGAATACGGTAAGCCATCATTAAGCTACCTGGCTCTAAAAGATATGCTTGGCGACGAGCTGTTTAAAAAGGCCCTACATGCCTATATGGATAGATGGAACGGCAAGCACCCCATCCCATGGGATTATTTTTATTCCATGAATGATGCATCCGGCAAAAACCTTAACTGGTTTTTCAACAACTGGTTTTTCACCAATTATTATATCGACCTTGCCATTACCACCGTAACCAAGGCCGGCAGTGGCTACAACGTCAGCATCAATAATATTGGCGGTTTTGCCGTTCCGTTTGATGTAATTATCACCTACAGCGATGGCACCACCGGCACCATACACCAAACACCCGCCATTTGGCAAACCAATCAAAAAAATGCTACCGTAGGTTTAAAAACAACTAAAACCATCAAATCGGTAAAAATAGACGGCGGCATTTTTATGGATGCCAACGAAAAAGATAATGTATGGGCGAGTAAATAAATAAATAAAAATTTGAATAGGCAAACAAAGGGGCGGTAGTTAAACTACTGCCCCTTTGTTGTTTATAAAGAAAGCATTATATTGTACTTTAAATTAACTGACTTTATAAATGAAATTATCCACAGCCCTTTTAGCGTTAGCCCTGCTATTTTGTTTAGCCATAAGCTGTAAAACACCGCCTGCAGACCGTATGGCTAAAGCCACCCGTACCGAAAAGAACGGCTGGATATATGTACACCTGGAAGGCTCCCCCGCTGATATTGGTTACCAACACGGCTATCTGTTATCTAAAGAGATAGATACCTTGCTGCACATAATGAAAAGTTACTTGCCGGTTACCAGCAAAAAGGACTGGAACTTTTACCGCAATGCCGCCTTAACCATTTTGTGGCCCAAACTGGAACCGGAATATCAAACCGAAATAAAAGGCATTGCCTTAGGCCTGCAAGCCAAAGGTATGGCTTATGATAGTTTAGATGTTACAGCTTTAAATGCCTACATCGAGCTGTCATCATACTATGTACCATCGGTACTGAATAAGATTAAAGCCGATAGCGCTAATAATAGAGCACCGGGAAATTGCAGTGCATTTATTGCCAATGGTAAATATACAAAGGATGGCAAAATTGTAATGGGCCATAACAACTGGACCGATTATATTATTGGCGAACGCTGGAATGTGATTGCCGATATTATCCCCGAAAAGGGCAACCATATTTTGATGGATTGCCTGCCCGGCTTTATACATAGCGGCGATGACTTTTTGATCACTAAAAACGGTATGTTGATAACCGAAACTACCATTACACAATTTAAGGGTTTTGACACTACAAAAACGCCCGAGTGTATGCGTGCCCGTAAGGCTGCCCAATACAGTAACAGTATTGATGATGTGATAAAAATTATGACTACCGATAATAATGGAGGCTATGCTAACGATTGGCTGATTGGCGATACCAAAACCAACGAGGTTGCCAAGCTTGAACTGGGACTTAAGAGTTACCGGGTGTGGCGCTCAAAAGATACAGCTATCATAGGATCAAACTTTGCTAGCGACCCGAAGCTGATTGCTGAGGAAACGACGTTTAAGGTGGATGATAAAACCACATCGCCCAATGCGCGCAAGCTTAGGATGGGCCAGTTGATGGAACAGTACAAAGGCAAACTGGATGAAAACACCGCCAAAATTATTGAAGGCGACCGTTATGATGCCCTGCAAAATAAAGAAGCCAGTAACCGATGTGTGATAAGCGGCCATGTGGATGAAGATATGAAAGGCTGCCCCGAATGGGATGAGCCACCATACTTCCCGATGGGGGCGGTACAAAGCAAGGTTACCACTACAGCATTGGCAGGAAAAATGCAGTTTTGGGCACACATGGGCCACCCGGACGGTCAGGATTTTTTAGCCGCTCCGTTTTTTAAACTGCACCCGCAGTATAAATACCAAAGCAATTATTTAAGGGATATGAAAGCGTATCCGTGGACTTTATTTGAGGCAGGGAAGTAAGGGATAACTATGTTAACTATTAAAATAGACACTACAAGAATTGAAATCACGGGAAAGCAGATTGACAAGATAATCGGTACTTTGTCTCAGCACCCCTCTGGCCTATCGCCCGTACAGGCCGTTTTAATAGCTGCATCAATTGGTGCGATTTCTGCTATTTTGGTACAAGTTGTAACTTATTTGTTAACTACTAAAAAAGAAAGAAAAAACTTACGTATAGGACTTATTGCTGAAGAAAGACGTATCTCTCATCTTCTGAAAGAATATTACAAAGAATTAGTTATGTACAAAGTTCATAAACAGTATTGGTTTAGAGTCTCGGAGTTGGAGGGCAAATTTGATAATAACACAGACAGCTATAAAATGCATATTGCGCGAAATGAAAAAAGCTTTGAGACAAAAACAAAAATAAGTGTAATTACTTCAGAATATTTTAAAACAGTAACACATTACACAATTTTAACTGGTCAAAATAAATTTATAACCCAATTACTATTTGATATACAATCGTTTGATCCACGCAGTTGTTCCGAATTTCCACGCATAGCTCTTACTAAACTGAGACAGGCAGCTAAAAGAGAAGAAGCTGACTTAAACAAAGAGTACCTTTATTACTCACTGTGTTTTGATAAAATTAACTTAGAAATGTTGAAGAAATAAACAATTTACGTTTGTAGACTATCACAGAAGATTCCAGCTGAAACTCATTCGGAATGAACGATGGCTATTTTAGCATAAACTCCATTACTCCATCAGCCTCCTAATTAACTCGGCACTTTGTATACGGCCTTGCTCAAGCCTGTCGCCGAAGAATTCTTTTACCTGGTTAAAGTGCTCTTTGTAGCCCTTCATATCGCCATAAACTATAATAGACGACCATTCCCTTACTGCCGAATGAAATTCCAGATCGTCGCCCCTGATGGTTTTATCGTAAAGTGCAGCTTCTATCGATTCTTCCAGTAACTCCTCGTTTTTAAATAAGTATTCGGCAATACCCAAACGCAGGCGGAATGGTGGTGTTTGGCAAATGAGGTTATCATAAGGGTTTACGCCTAAATGATACCAGGCATCAACCATGCTGAGTAAACTCAGGTGCGAGTTATGCTTACGCAGTTCGGGCTTTCCGGCTAATGAAAACTCGCGCATTACGGTATCATTAAGCAAAATAGGCTTAGTACTTTCGTGGAAAACAAAATCGCGGGCTTTGTAAATGCGCCCCCTAAAATCCTTTTCCTCCTCCTTAATCATCAGCTTAAACAATTCCGATTCGGATACCGCGTAACGTTTCACCTGCTGTTTGGCATAGGGGTTTAATATGGCAAGGCCCGCATACACATGCGCCTTATAGCTAAATATACGTAGTGTAGTCAATATCTTCACGTTATCAATCCCCCCTATGTACGATGCATTTTCCCACGGAAAAAAACCGGCCTCTTTCCAGGCGGTGCCCATACTTTCAAAACCTACGTGGGTTACGGCTTGCGTATCGGCAACAATTTTATCGTGCTCGTGGTAATCCCCAATTTCAACAATGTCCGATCCTATCTTAACAAAAATGTCCAGCATCCGCTGGTATACCTCCGGGTTGCTCCGGTGCGGAATAATAGCCAGCTTTTGCTGATCGGGAGCAAAACCCGGCCCGTGCAAAGCATGTATAGTTACAATGTATACGTTTGCCGGAAGGTACTTTTCAAAAGCCTCAATCTCCGGCGACTTTACCGACGTCTGCCCGGCCACAATAGCTCCGGCTTTGGCCGATGCTCCGTATTGCGCAACCACAGCGGCAATGCTCTCCGCCTCTACCGAATAAATCAATACATCTGCCCGGGCCGATACCTCGTGCCCGTCATTTAAAACCTTTATGCCCGGCGGGCCTAATTCGGCTTCCAATTTTTCCCTGTTCTGGGGTAAATCGCAACCGCAAACATCATAGCCAGCCGCAGCAAATGCTTTTGCATATAAGCGGCCCATATCGCCCAAACCAATAATACCGATATTCATGCTGCTAATATAGTTATGTGGTATGATATGTTGCTTCAATTATTATTTGCTTTTTTAATCAGGTTTGTAACTAATTGAATTTATATTAGCACAATCGGGCTAACAACAAAACACCGTTGCCTATGTTACTAATTGTACACTATACCACCAATTAAATTAAATATGAACAAGCTTTTAAGGTTAATACTAAGCATGGCATTGTTAACCGCCGGATACGCAGCGCAGGGACAAGACACAGTTAAAAAAATTCAAAAAGCAGCTTATCCGCCCGTAAAGGCCCAAATACCGGTTGCCAAACCAACATACCACGCCAAATATTTAGATAAAGTAACACCGCCGCCGGTGGTTGATAACAGCCTTACCGGGCAATACAATGCCATACTTAAAAGTACATACCGCTATCAGCAAGAGCCAATTATTGCCTTTTATAAAAATTATATGGATACGCTTAACCTTGCAAAGCGCAAGTTGCAACAAGCCAACACCAAAATATCCGAGCAAGCTACAGCTATTGCCAGTATACAAGGGGCGGTAACTACAAAAGATCAAACCCTTTCTGATTCTATATCAAAAGCTGATTCCATTGGCTTTTTAGGTGCTTCGGTATCTAAAGTGGTTTACAACATAATTATGTGGGGACTGGTAATTATATTGGCACTCTCACTGGCAACGGTTATCTACCTATCTGCAAGTAACAAACGCGAAGCAGCTTACCGCATTAAGTTGTATGAAGAATTATCTGCCGAATTTGCTGCCTACAAAACCAAAGCCAACGACAAAGAGAAAAAACTGGCCCGCGAATTACAAACCGAAAGAAACAAACTGGCCGAACTACTGAATAAGTAGAATGTTAATACACTGTATTTAAAAGCTGCTCATAAGGCAGTTTTTTTTTAAAGTATACTGGCGTAGAAACTGCTCCATACCCCGCAATTACAACTCAAATTATACGCTTTTCAACAAAAAATGCCGCTCCTCTTTACAAAGGGCGGCATTTTTTGTTGCTATTCGTTCCCCCTTTAGGGGGTTAGGGGCACTATACTTTAATTTCAACTTCAACACCACTTGGCAACTCTAATTTCATCAGAGCGTCAACTGTTTTTGAGTTTGAACTGTAAATATCTAACAAACGTTTGTATGAGCATAATTGAAATTGCTCACGTGCTTTTTTGTTTACGTGCGGTGAACGCAATACAGTAAAAATTTTCTTTTCGGTTGGCAAAGGGATTGGTCCGCTTACCACAGCACCCGTAGGTTTTACTGTTTTTACGATTTTTTCGGCAGATTTATCTACCAAATTGTAATCGTAAGATTTTAATTTGATTCTGATTCTTTGGCTCATTTTGTTTTGTTTTAAACCAACTATAAGAGCTATTATTTATAGTTGATTGGTTTATTTTAATGATTGATGGACTGAATGATTGAATAAATGCTTTCACATTCAATAAATCAATCATTCAATCCTTCAGTCAATATATTACGCGTTTGCAGCAGCTTTTTTGCCTTTGGCTTTAGCCACAACTTCTTCCTGTACGTTACGAGGTGCTTCGGCGTAGTGGTCAAACTCCATTGTTGAAGTTGCACGGCCCGAAGTAATGGTACGTAACTGAGTTACATAACCAAACATTTCGCTCAATGGTACGGTTGCTTTAATAACCTGTGCACCTGCGCGCGAATCCATACCTAACAGCTGGCCACGACGACGGTTCATATCACCGATAACATCCCCCATGTTTTCTTCAGGGGTTAATATTTCGATTTTCATGATAGGCTCCAACAACATCGGTTTACATTTTGGTAAAGCTTCGCGGTAAGCGCCACGGGCACAGATCTCGAAAGATAATGCATCCGAATCGACAGCGTGGAACGAACCATCTATCAAACGTACCTTCATGTTCACCAATGGGTAACCTGCCAATACACCGTTATCCATAGCAGCTTTAAAGCCCTTTTCTACAGATGGGATAAACTCGCGGGGGATAGAACCACCAGATATTTCGTTAACAAATTGTAAACCAACTGTACCTTCGTCAGCAGGTGATATAATAACCTGGATATCGGCAAATTTACCACGACCACCGGTTTGTTTCTTGTATGTTTCGCGGTGTTGTGTTTGGCCTGTGATAGACTCTTTGTAAGATACCTGCGGAGCACCTTGGTTAACTTCAACCTTAAACTCACGTTTTAAACGATCCATGATGATATCTAAGTGAAGTTCGCCCATACCAGATATAATGGTTTGGCCGCTTTCTTCATCAGATGTTACGCGGAAAGTTGGATCTTCTTCAGATAATTTACCTAAAGCCATACCCAATTTATCAACATCAGCCTGAGTTTTAGGCTCGATAGCTAAACCGATAACCGGCTCAGGGAAATTCATCGACTCTAAAACGATAGGGTGTTTTTCATCACAAAGTGTATCACCTGTTTTAATATCCTTAAAGCCCACTACCGCAGCAATATCACCGGCACCTACATTAGGTATAGGGTTTTGCTTGTTAGCGTGCATTTGGAATATACGAGAGATACGTTCTTTATTTTCCGAACGCATGTTATATACATACGAACCGGCTTCTAAATTACCAGAGTAAACGCGGATAAAGCATAAACGACCAACAAACGGATCGGTTGCTATTTTAAACGCCAATGCTGCAAATGGCTCTTTTTCCGAAGGTTGACGGATAATTTCCTCGCCAGTATCTGGGTTGGTACCAACTATACCATCAACATCCATTGGCGATGGCAATAATTCCATCACGTAATCTAACATGGTTTGTACACCTTTATTTTTGAAAGATGAACCACATACCATAGGCACAATTTTAGCATCTAACACTGCTTTACGCAATGCATCTAAAATTTCGCGTTCGGTGATAGATTCCGGAGCTTCGAAGAATTTTTCCATCAGGCTCTCATCGTAATCGGCAACCGATTCCAACAATTTTTCTCTCCATTCGGTAGCTTCTTCTATCATATCCTCAGGGATAGGCACTTCGGTAAAGGTCATCCCTTTATCATGCTCATTCCAAACGATACCTCTCCAGTTAATCAAATCAACAACACCTTTAAAGCTTTCTTCGCTGCCAATTGGTAATTGCAATGGTACGGCGTTGCTGCCTAACATTGATTTTACTTGCTTAACAACCTTTAAAAAATCGGCACCACTACGGTCCATCTTGTTAACAAAGCCTATACGGGCAACGTTATAGTTGTTAGCTAAGCGCCAGTTGGTTTCTGATTGTGGCTCAACACCATCAACCGCCGAAAACAAAAACACCAAACCATCCAATACACGCAGCGAGCGGTTTACCTCAACGGTAAAATCCACGTGGCCCGGTGTATCAATAATGTTGATGTGGTATTGTTGGCCGCGATATTTCCAGTTTACGGTTGTTGCAGCCGAAGTAATGGTGATACCACGCTCCTGCTCTTGCGCCATCCAGTCCATTGTTGCGGCACCTTCGTGTACCTCACCAATTTTGTGGCTAACACCCGAATAATATAATATACGCTCGGTAGTAGTTGTTTTACCTGCATCAATGTGAGCAGCAATACCTATGTTCCTGGTGTACCTTAAGTCTCTTGACATTTTATTTTTGAATTATTGAATGATTGAATGATTGATTGGTATTAATTATAAATGATTGATTGAATTACCTGTTTAAAAAAACTCAATAACTCAATCAATCAAAAATCAATAAATCAATAATTTAGAAACGGAAATGAGAGAACGCTTTGTTGGCTTCGGCCATTTTGTGCGTATCTTCTTTCTTCTTAACCGCAGCACCTTCGCCTTTTGCAGCGCTGATAATTTCTCCGGCTAATTTTTCCATCATGGTTTTTTCGCCGCGTTTACGTGCGTAGCTAATTAACCATTTCATACCCAAAGCAATTTTACGCTCCGGACGTACTTCTGTTGGAACCTGGAAGTTTGCACCACCAACCCTACGGCTCTTAACCTCAACGGCAGGCATAATGTTGTTTAATGCTTTTTTCCATGTTTCTAATCCGCTATCGCTTGTTTTTTTCTCAACAAGTTCAACAGCATCATAAAATATAGAGTATGCGGTACTTTTCTTTCCGTCATACATCATATTATTTACAAACCTTGTAACCAAAGTATCATTGAACTTTGGATCAGGAAGGATAATTCTCTTTTTTGGTTTCGACTTTCTCATTGCTTTCTATCCTCCTTAATTATTTCTTCTTTTTAGCAGGAGCGCCCTTAGCAGGAGCTGCAACTTGTCCTGGTTTAGGACGTTTAGTACCGTATTTTGAACGACGTTGGTTACGACCTGCAACACCTGATGTATCTAAAGCACCACGGATGATGTGGTAACGTACACCTGGTAAATCTTTAACACGGCCACCGCGAATTAACACGATAGAGTGCTCTTGCAAGTTGTGGCCTTCGCCAGGGATGTAAGCATTAACCTCTTTACCATTGGTTAAACGTACACGCGCAACTTTACGCATTGCTGAGTTTGGTTTTTTAGGGGTAGTGGTGTACACACGGGTGCACACGCCTCTTCGCTGTGGACAACTGTCCAACGCTGGCGACTTACTCTTGTCAACCATAGCTACTCTACCTTTTCTAACTAATTGCTGAATAGTAGGCATTGTTCCTTTTTAATGTTTGTTTTTGTCCCACAATTTGGGACTGCAAAGGTAGGAAGTTATTTTTTGATATTCAAGCGGTTGAGAGAAATAATTTTGAGATAAGCATCGCAAATAACAAACATGCATCCGTTACCCTCAAATATTTTTCAACACCAATTTACGGTAAACGCCAATAAGCGTAGCCACTCTTCTTTCTTATTAAATTAAAATTCAACTAATAATTTGGCGGGTGCTATTAAATGCGAATAAAAGTTAGCGTTTTGCCAATAAACTTAAAGTGCCAGTAGCCCGTTACTTTAAGCTCGCCCTTTTTAGTAATATAGGCCGATGCATCCCAGTGGTGGCCGTGCAAGGCATCATAAATAACTCCGTTTTCCCACGAATTACTGGCCGGCTTATAACTCAGCTTTTGCAATATGCTTGAGCCTAAAATTTTTTGCGTCCGCATTTTGGGGTCGGGGTTATCAAGGTCCAAACGGGTTTCCATTGGGCGGCTTTTGTCGTCATCATCATTAAACCAAATTATTTTGGCCCTAAATTCTTGTCCTTCTCTGTAAATTTCAACCTTTAAATTTTTTTGTACAATCATCCACCTGCCGCAAATATGGTCGGAAGGCAAAGCCGGAACGCTTTGGGCACATACACCACTAGCTATACCCATGAAAAACATGGTTATTATAACATAGCCCCAATTTTTACGCATAACTACCATTGTGATGATAATACTTGTTCAATAACAGTTTAAAAATTAAAAGAGTTTTATTAATGGGTACCCTAAACCAACTAATTTATTTGCAGCAGTCCCTTCAATTGAGCCAAGGCAATAGTACCTATATGTTGCCCCTTCACTTCAACGGCAATACTATCATCGTTTTTATACAATTGCAGCCGTCCTTTAAAAACATGGGCCTCGGGCCCGGCAATAAATTTGGTAAGGTTCTGCAAAGTTTCTTTTCGGCAAACCCACTCATCATCCCCATTAAAAACAATAAGCCTTACCCCATTAGTTAAATGAGGTTCAAAACCTAAAGAATAGTTATGGTTGAGTTTTAATTGCATCTTGCTCACTAATATAACGTTAAAATTAAATAACAACAATAATTAGTTGTTATTTAGTTGGGGCAGGCCGCGTTTATCGGCCGGTAACAACTTAAATTTTTTGTAACAATCGTTAATATAAACGGTTAAAGTTTGCTGCGAACTGTTTTTTGCAAAAGCTAACGACGGGCGATACATGCTCATAAAATTTTCCAGGTCGCGCCCCTTTAACGGCACAATGCTGCTTACCAGCACCGGGGTAAATATGGCGTCAACCTGCCTTTGCTCTGCTTCAACTTTAAAATAGCGTTTTAAACGCCTTGCATCACGCGATTCTTTCCCAAATATACGCGATGGCGATAACGCGAATTTGCTTTTTTCGTAAACTTCCGGGTACTCTGCTTCGGGGTTAAATGCCGCTTTACTATCGGCAATGGTAACGGTTTGCAATGTAATGCCGGCCCGTTTTAGCTCAATATGCTTAGGCTTAAAATCGATAACAAACAAGGTGTCTGATACGTAGCCCGGTAACGATAAGATGAGCGTATGGTTAAGTGCCGTGCGGATGTAAAAATTACCACTTTTATCTGTCAGTGCAACCTGCCTGCTGCCCACCTCGCGGATAAAAACATTTTCGAGGCGAATATTACTGCCGCCTTCAACAACGGAGCCGGTTAACGTTTGTGCGCTGGCTGCCACGGATATAAAAAGCAAAGTGATTATAATAAGGGATCTGATTTTCATGATTGTATATGGTATAGTTATAGTAACTGGTTAAACATGGTAAAGTTTTAAATTTAACATCACAAACGGCCATAAAAAAAGCCTCCTGATAACTCGGGAGGCTTCTTTTTATTTTAGCAGGTAATTATTTTTTACCCGAAGCAGCTTCTTGTTCTGCCTGACGTAGTGCACGTGAGGTAGTTACAGAAACAATAGTATCTTCCATTGCATTGGTGATAACTAATTTTTCCAATTTCAAATCGCTAACACGTACCGATTTACCTACCTCTAAAGTAGCGATGCTAACGTCGATATTATCGATGTGGTCGCCAGGTAAAGCCTTGATACGTAGTTTACGCAATTTTTGAACTAATTTACCACCGGTTTTAACACCAGGAGAAGTTCCGGTTAAACGGATTGGAATTTCAATGGTAACCGCTTTTTTAGCATCAAGCTCCAAAAAGTCAACATGGATAATTTCCTCTGTTAACGGATGGAATTGAATGTCTTTAATAATGGCTTGTGCTTTTGTACCTGGAATATCCAGATCGATGAAATGAACAACGGGTGTGTAAACAACCGGTTTCAAATCAGCTACGGACACCGCGAAGTGGGTTTGTGTTGCCCCACCATACAAAACTGCAGGCACTTTGCCTTCGTAACGCAGCTCTTTGGCGTCTCTTTTCCCTACGTTCTCTCTTAGAGAACCGCTAATAGTAATTGATTTCATTGTATTTATTATTTTATTGTTTGTTCATGGATTGCTGGTTCATAGTTGATAGTTCATTGTTCATGGCACCTATCGTTCATTACCTATACAATCCATTTTTTTATCTTCAAATTCAAAAAGACCATCATCTATTGAATTATATATCTCTCTTTTATGCCAATGAACCATCAACTATGATCCATCAACCATTTAATCCACCCTAAACAAGTCGCTTATCGATCCGTGTTCGTTCACATTGGCAATTGCCTTGGCAAACAATTCGGCGGTTGATAGTACACGTATTTTGCTGCTTTGATGTTTTAACTCAATGGTATCAGTTACAATCAATTCGGTTAAAACCGAGTTTTCAATGGTTTCGTAAGCCTTGCCTGATAGTACAGGGTGTGTACAAACCGCTCTTACACTGCGGGCGCCACGCTCCATAATTAAGCCTGCTGCTTTTGCTAATGTACCTGCGGTATCGCAAATGTCATCAATCAAAACAATATCCTGGTCGGTTACATCACCTATAACCGTCATAGATTCTATTTCGTTGGCGCGTTTACGGCGCTTATCGCAAATAACCACTTCGGCGTTAAAAAACTTAGCAAAACCACGTGCCCGGTACGAGCCGCCCATATCCGGCGAAGCTATGGTTAAGTTACCTAAGCCGAGGCTTTTTATATAAGGCACAAATATTACTGATGCGTCCAAATGGTCTACCGGAATATCAAAAAAACCTTGTATCTGTGCGGCATGTAGGTCCATGGTCATAATGCGGTTAATGCCCGCCGCTACCAACAAATTAGCCACCAGTTTTGAACCAATGGCTACACGGGGTTTGTCTTTCCTGTCCTGACGGGCCAACCCAAAATAAGGTATAACTGCCGTTACATAATGTGCCGATGCCCTGCGTGCAGCATCAATCAGCATTAAAAGCTCCATTAAATTATCACTTGGCGGATTGGTGCTTTGTATTAAAAAAACATCCGACCCTCTAACCGATTCGTTAAAGTAAGGCTGAAATTCGCCATCGCTAAAACGAGATACAATTACATCTCCCAAGTCTCGCCCATACGCTTCTGCAATTTTAACCGACAGTGTTTTTGTTGCCGAACCTGAGAAAAGTTTAACAGGGTTGAATTGTAAAGGCATGGCAAATTTTAGGATTTCGAAACTACAATTTCGGATTTGAAACTCATTAAAATAAAAAAAATCGGATCCGAAATCGAAACTCCGAAATCCGAATTTTTTATGTTGCCCGACCAGGATTCGAACCTAGACAAACGGTACCAAAAACCGTCGTACTACCATTATACTATCAGGCAATCTCTTTCGGTTACTTATCGTTTCCGAAATGGAATGCAAATATAGGATGATATTTTTAAAGTCAAAAGCATTTTTTAAATTTTATCTGCTTAATTATCTAAAACCACCCCCATCGAGCAAAATTTCTCAATACGCTCACTCACCAATTCCTCGGCTGTTTTTTCTTTTAGTGCCTTCAGGTCTTTAATAAGCTGTTTTTTTAACGTTGCAGCCATAGTAGCCGGGTCTTGGTGTGCGCCTCCTAAAGGCTCCTTAATTACACCGTCAATCAGTTTATTTTTTAGCATATCTACCGATGTAAGCTTTAACACCTCGGCTGCCTTCTCTTTATTTTCCCATGTTTTCCATAAAATGGTTGAGCAATTTTCCGGAGAGATAACGGAGTACCACGAGTTTTCAAGCATCAGCACCCTATCGCCAATACCAATACCTAACGCTCCACCAGATGCTCCTTCGCCTATAACAACACAAATTACAGGCACCTTCAGTATCGACATTTCCAGCAGGTTGCGCGCAATGGCTTCACCTTGCCCCCGTTCTTCGGCTTCAAGGCCCGGAAAAGCTCCAGGTGTGTCTATCAAAGTTACTACGGGTTTATTAAACTTTTCGGCTATACGCATCAGCCTTAACGCCTTGCGGTATCCTTCGGGGTTAGCCATACCAAAATTACGGTATTGCCTCATTTTGGTGTTAATACCCTTTTGGTGACCAATAAACATTACAGTTTGTCCGTTCAAGGTTCCAAAACCACCCACAATAGCTTTATCATCACCCACGGTGCGGTCGCCGTGCATTTCAATAAAATCATCACACATCAGCTCAATATACTGTAAAGTATAAGGGCGCTCAGGGTGGCGCGAAATTTGTACACGCTGCCAGCCGGTTAAATGAGTAAATATTTGTTTTTTGGTGGTTTCAAATTTCTCGTCAAGTTCGGCCAACGTTGCCGACATATCCACCTTGGTTTTTTCTTCAACTTGCCTTACCTTTTCCATTTGCAATTGCAAATCGGCAAGGGGCTTTTCAAAATCAAATGTAATTTTCATCAGAATCAATTAGTTTTTTTATTGTGATGAACATCATTTAAGCTCATACTACCTGTTTTGTATAGCTTATAAAGGCTCAACGCACTCATAAAGCCAGCAAAAGTAATTAATTCAATCGGTATATTACCTAACGTTCAATTTTCTGTAACTGCTGGTATTTACTTTGCTGCCCGGTGCTTAAAACAGCTAATACTTTAATATATGCCTGTAAAATGGCATTGCGCATTTCGCCCTGGTATAAACCAAAGCGGTTGGTGTAAAAAATCAAACTACCGTCGTCTACCTTTTTTGTACGGAAAAGCTCATCAAGGGCATGCTCGTTTTTTAATATATACTCGCCCATTTCTTTCATTTTACGTTTAAGCTCATTATTAATGGTTGTAACCTCTTTAACTTGCCCGGCGTTAAGCATCAATTCTTTTTTAAGGTTCAACGTTTTCTGAGGGTCGGGATAGCCGTTTAGTTCGGCAACGGCGGCCATATTGCTAAGGTCTACACCGTCAATATAAGCCTTAAATTGGGTATAGCTAATGGTTTTTAAAGGGGATACCTTGCCGCTATCCGCACTGGTTTGCGCAAAAAGTTTATTGGTTAAAAATAGTAAACAAACAAATAGTACAAATTTATCCATATCGTGTATATATGAGTTTGCAAAGTTAACAGATAAAGGTTTATCATGGTTTTATAAATTAAACCTTACACCAATAAGCATCATGATTATTGGCACAAATATTGCCTAACCATAAACAAATGTGGAAATTATGTGCAAAAGGATATTGGTGATTGACGATGATTTAGCCATATTAGGTGCTTTACGCGACGTATTAGAATATAACGGGTACGAAGTGAACACCACCCCGAGAGGTGATAAAATTTTTGAGTACATTGACAACTACCGTCCCGACTTGATTTTGCTTGACGTAATGCTTGCAGATATGGACGGGCGAGAGATATGCCATGCCATAAAACAAAGGGAAGAAACTTACATCTGCAACATACCGGTTATCTTAATTTCGGCAACGCATAACCTGGTTGATTGCATGTCGCAAAAAAACGGACCCGATGATTTTTTAGCCAAACCTTTTGATGTTACCAGTTTGCTAAACAAAATTGAGCACCAATTTGCAGCATAAAATTTAACCTAATATTAACGTTAGTAATAGTAACATTGCTGAATATTAGCCTTGATACTATCATGAATAAAATTTTAATTGCCCTACTAATGTTTGCCGCGTTATCGCAAAGCAGTATAGCCCAAAGCACAACAACTGCGGCCAATCTAAAAATAGTGCTAATACGCCACGGCGAAAAACCATTAGTTGGCAATAACCTTAATTGTAAAGGTTTAAACCGTTCGCGCTTATTGCCGGCAGTTATTACATCAAAATTTGGTGTTCCCAATTTTGTATACGTACCCCCAATGACGCTTGGCAATGCCACCCTTCATTCGCGCATGTTCCAAACGGTTATACCACTTGTTGTAAAATACAACATAGCCGTAAATACCACCCACGACGAACACGAATACAACGAAATAGCCGCCGATTTAAAAACTAAAACCGGCTTAATATTAGTAACCTGGGAACACAAAGCCATACCCTTTATTACCAAAGCCTTAGGCATTCAATTAGATAACCTAACCTGGCCCGATGATGATTTTGATAGCATATGGATAGTAACCTTCCCTAACGGCGTACCTACCTTAACCAGGGACAAGGAGGGCTTAAACCCATCGGACAATTGCGATTAATGGAGGTTGCAAAAAGATAACATATTTTAAACCCTGCATAAACACTGTTTTATTATTTTAGAACAGTAGATAGCCGGGCAGCCAAAACCAAATGTTACAAGCATGTGGAAATGCCATTTATATTCGGCAACGATATTAATAACGGGGTAATGTGATACATGCGCCTCGGCTATCAAAACGGCATTTAAAATAAAGGTAATTAATAACTATTGGTAATATGAGTGATACGCGAAGAGAGTTTTTAAAAAAGGCTGCATTTTTAAGCGGCACTGCTGCGTTGGCTAATGTTTTGCCTCCATCTATACAAAAAGCGTTGGCTATAAACGCACCCGAAGGCAGCACCTACCTTGATGCCGAGCATATCGTTATCCTGATGCAGGAGAACCGCTCTTTCGACCATTGCTACGGCAGCCTAAAAGGCGTGAGGGGCTTTAACGACCCACGGGCCATTGATTTACCTAATCAAAATAAAGTTTGGCTGCAAACCAATGCCGCCGGCCAAACCTATGCACCCTTCCATCTCGATATTAAAAACACCAAGGCTACATGGATGCATTCGCTGCCGCATAGCTGGGCCAATCAAAGCAATGCGCGCAATGATGGTAAATATGATAAATGGCTTGATTTTAAACGCTCGGGCACGCCCGAATACGCAAACATGCCATTAACGCTGGGCTACCATAAGCGCGAAGACTTGCCTTTTTACTACTCGCTGGCAGATGCCTTTACCGTTTGCGATCAAAATTTTTGCTCATCCCTTACGGGAACTACCCCCAACCGGCTCTTTTTTTGGTCGGGCACGGTACGTGAAGAACAACACGAAACCTCAAGGGCCAATGTGTGGAACGAAGATGCCGATTCGGCACAATTGAAATGGAAAACCTTCCCCGAACGATTGGAAGAAAACGGAATTGCCTGGAAATGCTATCAAAACGAGATCAGCGTTGATACCGGCTTAAAAAGCGACGAAGACTTTTGGCTGTCTAATTTTGGCGATAATCCACTCGAATATTTTGCACAGTACAATGTTAAACTGCACCAGGCGCATCTCACTAACATTACTAAACGTTTAGCACAACTACCTGCCGAAATAGCTCAACTTGAAAATAAAATAAACTCATTAACCGAAAAAGACGAGCAATTACCGGCTACAAAAAAACTCCTGAAAAAGAAACAAGCCGAGCTTGATGATTTAAAAAAAGAAGCCGAAGTTTATAATGCAACCGCTTTTGAAGCCTTATCGCAACAACAAAAAAACATTCATTTAAAAGCATTCGACACCAATAAAAACGATCCGGATTACCACGATTTAACCACCCTTAATTATAACGACGATGGCATAAACCGCAGCTTAAAAGTACCCAAGGGCGATGTGTTGCATCAGTTTAAGAAGGACGTAAATTCCGGTAAATTACCAACGGTATCATGGCTTACGGCTCCCGAAAGCTTTTCCGATCATCCTTCGGCACCCTGGTATGGCGCGTGGTACGTATCCGAAGTTCTGGATATTTTAACTCAAAACCCCGAGGTATGGAAAAAAACCATTTTCATTTTAGCTTATGATGAAAACGACGGTTATTTTGACCACATACCACCTTTTGTTGCGCCCGATGCCCGTAACAATAACACAGGCAAGGTATCGGCAGGGATTGATACCAGTGTTGAGTTTGTAACCCGCGAGCAAGCAAGTGCCCGCAACGGTTTCCCCGAGAAGTTTGAACGCGAAGGGCCTATTGGTTTAGGCTACAGGGTTCCGTTGGTTATTGCATCGCCATGGAGCAAGGGTGGCTGGGTTAACTCGCAGGTGTTCGATCATACTTCAACACTCCAATTTTTAGAAGACTTTTTATCGAAAAAAACAGGCAAAAACATTAGCGAACCCAATATAAGCCAATGGCGCCGCACAGTTTGCGGCAACCTTACTTCGGTTTTCAGGCCCTATCACAGCGATGGAATACCCTCGCCTGATTTTGTTACAAAGGATGCTTTTTTGGAAACCATACATAAAGCCAAGTTTAAAAAGCTACCTACAACATACCAACTTTTTAACAAGCAGGAGGCCGAACAATTTAATGCAAACCCATCGGCATTTTTAAAGCAGGAGAGCGGCGTTAAACCCTCCAATGCATTGCCTTACCAGTTACATGTAAACGGTAAGCTTAGTGCCGATAAAAAAACCTTCGAAATTGCATTTGATAACCGCAACGAAGTTTTTGGAAGTAAAACCCAGGGCTGCCCTTTTAATGTGTATGCGCCCGGTAATTGCCTTCAGCCTAATCAAACTTTTGATGCGGTACGCACCTGGGCCTACGCCGTAAGTGCAGGTGATAAACTGGCCGATAGCTGGCCGCTGCATGCTTTTGAAAACGATAAATACCATTTGCGGGTTTATGGCCCTAATGGCTTTTACAGGGAGTTTACAGGCAATGCCGCCGACCCGGATATTACTATCGAAGTTGACTATGAACGTAGCCTAACTAAAAACAAATTAACTGGTAATGTTATTTTAAAACTAACCAATACAAGCAACCAGCACCACACTGTACTGGTAACCGATAACGCTTATAAAACCAACAAGCTCCAAAAAGCGTTGCCGCCGGGGCATACCGAAACCCTTGTACTTAATTTAAGCACAAGCCATAACTGGTATCATTTTACAGTAAATATAACCGGTACAAATGCCTTTAGCAGGCAATATGCGGGCCGCGTGGAAACCGGAAAGCCAGGTTTTACCGACCCTTTAATGGGAAACGTAATTTAATTTTGCTCCAATTTGCTGTATTAAACACTTTAATTGCATGTTAACCATGAGATAAAAACCATCCCCACAGAAAACAACGCCACGGTGATATGTGTAAGCAAACAGTACACCTATGAACAGGTTAATTTTCAGGATTAATTATCGTGTTTATTATTATTGGCGGGCAAAAGGTTTACTGCAATTAATACAATAATAAACGAAAGTAGTATGATGGGTAGTACATACGTAAAAAGGAATTGCGAAATCATAATTAAATAGCCGATAATTAGTTAGGGTTTATAAAAGTAACATACTACATTCAAATTCCAAAACATATTATGCTTTACCCGCTTATTAATTAGTGCTTTTATAAATATTTACACAATTTAGATATTTGTTAGTTGCCAGCGCGGCAGGTAACTTGAAACACAGATAAATAAAACACCAATAATACTATCCAACGGCTAACCAAAAGTAAAACCTGCTACCTTGGTTCAATTGGCTCTCTACCCCTATTTTGCCGGCTTGCGCCTCAATAAAATCCTTAGCTATGGCTAGCCCAAGGCCGGTTCCCGGTTGCCCGGAGTTAATCCCCGGAATTTTAAAATAACGTTCAAATACACGATCAAGATACTGGGGTTCAATACCCTTCCCATAATCCTTAACAGAAAACTCTATGCTATTTGATCTTATTTTTTTAACGCTCAATTCAATAAAAGCATTTTCGCTGCTATATTTTATCGCGTTTGATAGCAGGTTGATAAGCACCCAGGTTGTTTTATCCAAATCGGCCCTAACATTAGGCAAATTATCATCATAATAAACCTTAATGCTAACCCGGCGCTGGTCGGCAATAAATTTGAGGGCCTTAACAGCATAATCAACAATATCTTTTGGGTGTGCACTGCCAAAATTAAGCTGTATTTTGCCTGTTTCAACCTGCGCCATATTGAGTAATTCGCCGGTAATTTGCAGCAGGCGCTGGGTATCGTCGGTTATGTTTTCAATCAGCTGCCTTTGCTCGGTATTTACCTGCCCCACGCGCGAGTCTTCCAATAACTTCAAACTCATTTTTATCGACGATATGGGCGTTTTTAACTCGTGCGAAATGGTGGCTATTAAATTAGTTTTCGCCTCATTTTTTATAGTTACCTGCTCAAGCCCTTCGGCAAGTTTGGTAACCGGCGTTGCAATATAATCCGGAAAGTTAACCAAAAAACTAAAGCCGATAAGAAAACAAAACGACCCCATGAGCGCAATAATAATTAAGCCATGTTTTGCCGTATTATTAGCTATTTGGCCTTTAAACTCAATCGACTTCATATTGATGCGCACTATGGCATCAATAGTTGCCCGCATTTTAAAGCTTAATTGCCCAAGTAGGGCGGGGTTACCGCCCGCTTTTTGATAACTATTAAATAAATTTTGCAACGACCGGGTTAATTGCCTTTCGCCTATTTCGGTTACATTTTGTTTTTGGGCGGTTAAGTTTGCTTGTATAGCACTCAAATTTGCCGCCGTTAAAGGTGCATCTAATAAATTACCTATATTTTGGGTATACGTAATTGAGCGGTAATTATCCTTCAATATCGCATTCGACTCGCTCGAAAGGCGCTGCAAATAATAAGCCGCCAAGCCCGAACAGAGCAAGGCAAGCAAAAACAAGAAGCAAATACCGGCACGAAGTTTATTTTTTAAGCTCATGAAACCATTGAGCCTGCAATGTCGATATTTATCAGCTAAATTCAGCAAGATGTGGTTCAATCCTTTTTAGCGATATGTTATTTACTGGTTTAACCACCAGTGGTATTTTCTCAATTCGGGTTTCGCTGGTATCCAGGCCAAAAGCTTTCGCTTCCGATTGTGCCATTTTTTTAATGGCAAAATAACAACGTAAAATAAACCCTTCGCTAACGTTAAACAGGTTGTTATACGACAAGAATTTTTCCATAATAATAAACCTGAAATCGGCCGCAATTTTGTATTGCCGTAACGATTCGTAGTTGCTTGTAATATCAATCTCGTTTCGCGCAACCATATCTTCAACCACCTTTCGGTATAACACGTTTACCTTAGGCTGTATCCTAAAACCTAACCTAAATTCAATCCGTATTACCTTGCCGGGTTCTATCTGGTCAATACTGTACTCCATAGTAAAAGGCTCGTCGGTGCGTTCAATGTGTACAAACCAATAAGTATCGGCACGCTTAGGGCTGCGGCTCATTATCGAGTACATTATTTTTTGCTCAATTTGTTTAGCGTTATTAGCCTTGGTTAAATAAATAAGGTGGGTTGAATATTTTGCTACCGAGGTATCTTTACTCAAAGCGTTAAGCATCGGGATCTGATCTTTCAGGTCGATAAAGTGCAGAAAGCGGTTGTTGATTTTACGGGCCCTAAACCAAATATACATGGTAAATATTAAGCCAAACTCAAACACCAGGAAGAATAACCGTTTTAATATTTTTACCGAGTTAGTGATGAAGAACGATGACTCGACACTCAGGAATACACATAATATAATAATAACCAACCATGCAGGCCAATGCTTAACATAACGCATAAAATAGTACATTAAAATGGTAGTTGTAAGCATGGCTATGGTAATACTAAAACCGTAGGCGGCTGTCATGGCTTCAACCTTGCGGAAATAAAGGGTTACCAAAATACAGCCCACACACAATATCCAGTTAATGCTGGGTATATAAATTTGCCCGCGAATGTTAGATGGGAATTTAATGGTTATACGTGGCCAAAAGTTCATACTTACGGCTTCGCTTATCAGGGTGAACGAACCGCTTATTAAAGCCTGGCTGGCAATAATGGTTGCCAAGGTTGCCAGTGCAATACAAGGCAATAAAAACGATGGCGGCACTATCTGGAAGAATGGGTTAACACTATTAAAATCAAAACCGGCCGGGCGGGTTAATACCCATGCAGCTTGCCCCAAATAGTTTAACAGCAAAGTTGTTTTTACAAATATCCAGCTAATCTGGATGTTTTTTCGGCCACAGTGGCCCAAATCTGAGTATAGCGCTTCGGCACCGGTGGTGCATAAAAAAACAGCACCCAGCAACCAAAAACCGCTTGGGTGATAAACCAGCAACCTATAGCCATAATAAGGGTTAAAAGCTTTGATGATAGATGGGTAATGAACAAACTGCATAGCACCTAAAACCCCGATCATTAAAAACCACATTAACATAACCGGGCCAAATGCCGAACCTACCACCTTAGTACCAAACTGCTGGAAAAAAAACAGCAGCACAATAATGCCTATCACAATACCTATAACAAGGTTATTGCCCGCCACAATTGCACTTGAGAAAGCAGGTACCAAATTCAAACCTTCGATGGCTGATGCTACCGATATGGGCGGGGTAATGATACCATCGGCCAATAAACAGCCTGCACCAATAATTGCCGGAATGGCCAGCCATTTACCGTACCGCCTAACCAGTGCGTATAACGAAAATATACCACCCTCGCCATTATTATCGGCTTGTAAAGTAATAACAATGTACTTAAAGGTTGTTTGCAGTGTAAGCGTCCAGAAGATGCAGGAGATAGAGCCCAATACAAGGGCCTCATCTACTTTGCCGCCTTCTACTAACAAGGTTTGAAAAACATACAATGGCGATGTACCGATATCGCCAAAAATAATTCCGAGGGTGATGAGCATCCCTGCAAAGGATAGCTTTTTTAAATGAGGGGTCATGGTTGTATCAATAGTATATTAGAGGGAAAAGAAGTAGCAGGATTGGAGATCCGTATAAATAATTTCATTAAACAGCAAAAACGGGAGTAAACAAAGTAATTTATATTTTGATGGCCTATAAACAAGCATAATGCCATAGTTTGCAAATAGCAATAAAACAATTAAAAAAGCACTTTTTATACTCAGGCAATAAAAAAAACCATACCAAAATGAAATGGTTTTTTCCAAAACGGGTTGATTTAAAAAAAACAAAAAAATGCCGGTAACACCCGTTTACTCCCCCTACAGTCAAAATTAACCCCACCATTGCTATCTCGTATTTAACGTTTTTTGTATTTTTGCCGGTGTGCCAGCCCTTCCACGTAAACCCTCAGCCAAGCCTCGTCAAATAAAAAAAAAGCCTGCGGGCAAACCAACCGCAAGGCCACGTAAAGCGGCTGCCAAACCACTTAAAAAAAGTTTTTTTACCCCGTTAAAAATTGTAATTGCAATTTTGGTATTAATTATTGCATCGCCTTTTTACTACAAGTACATCGCTTCGGGCTTTTTAACGGGCTGGCACTGGATAAACGATATTGGCGAAAACCCAAACTACCGCCATTATAAAAGTTTCAACATACACGTAAACGAAAAATATACCATCCACGGCATTGATGTATCCTACGCCCAGGGTAAAATAGATTGGTTAAAGGTTAAAACCATGGAAGAAAACGGAATGCATATTACCTTCGCCTTTATTAAGGCAACCGAAGGCGAGCAATTTGTTGATTCGTACTTTCAGCTTAACTGGCGCGAAGCTGCAAAAACCGGACTGATTTGCGGTGCTTATCATTTTTTTAGGCCGGCCAAAAATGGCAAAATACAGGCGGCCTTATTTTTAAAAACCGTTAAGCTTGAAAAAAATGATATGCCTTTAGTGGTGGACATTGAAAAACTGGACGGCGTTTCGCCCGAAAGGATGCGCCTGGCCCTAAACGATTTTTTTACTTACCTGCGTTATAAAACCCGCGTTAAACCAATTATTTACTCGGGCCTAAGTTTTTATGTTGACTACCTTAAAGGATATTATGACGGTTATCCGTTATGGATAGCCCATTATGATAAACCCGAACTGAGTGTTAACCGCGCCGCAAACTGGCTGTTTTGGCAGCACACCAGCAAAGCCACAGTTAACGGCATCCATCATGTTGTAGATTTTGACACCTTTAAGGGCGATAGCCTTGCTTTTAAACAAATACTGATGCCTTAATTTAATGGCACAATCATTGTAACTAATTAATTAAAAATACAACTATGGGATTTATTAAAACATTTGTGCTGGGTGCGGCAGTAGCTTACGGCGTTCAGCATATCACAAAAAAGAGAGAAGACGGATCTTCCATATTGAGCGACTTTTTAGACAATCCGTCGGATTTGGTTAACAAAGCAAAGGCATACGCCGAAGACACTGCCAGCCAGGTTGCCCGGTCTGTTAAAGAAAAGGTTGTATTGTAGGCTATCTACAATACAACATTTTCTTTTCTATATTTTACATCCAATTTATAATACATTATTACACACCGCTGCACCAGCCTATTGTTACCGACCTTTAAAATAAGCAATTAGGTTACAGCAGCAACCCCGCTTTATTAAGATTAAATATTAAGTGCCTAAAATATAAAACTTTACAAAAGGTTTCAATATCATTGCACTCAACTTTTAATGTGTATGCATTAAATTTTAAACACAACAAATGTGTTTACCTCTTCGTAAAAAATGCCACACATATAAACTATGCTTCCCCTAGTTAATACCCTTTCTAATTTTGAAGCCATTTTTATGGCATTACCGTCTATAGTATTCCAACTAAAAGTTGTTAAAAATAACATCTCTTTCTTGTTAATAAACCAGGCTGTTGAAACTGAGTTAGAATTAAAACCTATTTCTATTTTAGAAAACCCATCTTGTTTTTTTAACCTTTTATCAGAATCCGACCAGGATAATTTTCGCACATCCATTATAAATTCATCCCGCACGTTAACAAATTGGCAATGGGAGGGCTGCTTTAACTTGCCGAACGGAAAAAAAATGTGGCTACAGGGTGTAGCTACACACAACCAGGTAAACGGCGATGCCACCATTTTTAACGGCATTTTACATAATGTTACCACTTACAAGTACGCAGATGAAATGCTTGCCGAGACAGGCAAACTCACCAAAACAGGTGCCTGGGAGCTCGACTTAGCTACGATGACCCCCTATTGGTCCGAAGAGGTGTACAAAATCCATGAGCTTGATCCGGCTATTAGGCCCGATCTGGAAAATGCCTTGTCATTTTATCTGCCCGAAGGTAGAGAAATTATAAAAGAAGCTATTGCAAAATCAATGTCAACCGGCGAACCCTGGGATTTTGAATTGCCTTTTATTACCGCAAAGGGAAAAGCGATATGGGTGCGTTCGTCCGGAAAAGCTAAGTTTAAAAACGGAACGACAACAAAATTATACGGCGTTTTTCAGGATATTACCGATAGAAAATTAGCTGAGGAAAACCTGCGTGTAATATTTGAATTTTCGCCCGATGCACACCTGTTAGTAGGCGCCAAAGGTATATTAGATTGTAATAACGCCGCTGTTAATCTTTATGGTTGCCAAAGTAAAGAAGAACTTCTTTCTTTTCATCCGGCCATCTTTTCACCTGACTGTCAGCCAGATGGGATATATTCTGACGTCAAAGCCAAAGAGATGGACAGAGTGGCGTATGAAAAGGGATTTCACCAGTTTGAATGGCAACATAAGCGCCTTAATGGTGAATTGTTTTTTGTACTGGTAACCCTAAGCCTTGTAAAAATAAACCATGAGCAAGTACTGTTAGCCGTTTTGCACGAAATTACTGCACAAAAGAAGGCCGAAGAAATGATACGGCGCAACGAGGCTATGCTATCCGAAACACAGGAACTTACACACAGCGGCAGTTGGGAATCCGACCTCGTTACAGGTAAAAACTACTGGTCGGCTGAGGCATTTCGCATTTTTGGGATCGAACCGGAAACGGATGGCCCATCAACAGAAACTTTTGGCAAAATGATACACCCCGACGATAAGGAGCTGTACATTAACGAAGTTAAACAGTTAATTACTACAGCCCAGGTTTCGAACTTTGACCTCCGAATTGTTTTGCCCAATGGTACCATGAAAGTTATTAACGCCATTGGCAAGCCTTACTTAAACGAAAAGGGCGAGGTAACAAAAATATATGGTGCTATTGTAGATATTACCGGCCGTAAAAACGCCGAACAAGAGCTGATAAAAGCCAAGGAACAGGCCGAGCAGGCTACCCTTGCAAAATCGCAGTTTTTGTCGACAATGAGCCACGAGATCAGAACGCCTATGAACGCCGTGATAGGCTTTACTAATTTACTTCTGCAAAAAAACCCAAGCCCCGAACAACTGGAATACCTCAACGTTTTGAAATTTTCGGGAGATAACCTGTTGGTATTAATTAACGATATTTTGGATTTCAGCAAAATTGAGGAAGGTAAGATTGAATTTGAAATGGCAGATTTTAGCGTTGAAGATTTGGTTAACAACGTTAGGCAGGCCTTACTGCACCGCGCCAACGAAAAAGGCTTAAAACTAAAGCTGATAATTGATAAAGATGTTGCAGACGCTGTAGTTGGCGACCAGGTACGGTTAGGGCAAATATTAACAAACCTCATCAATAATGCCATCAAATTTACATCTAAAGGCAAAGTAACTATCTCGGCAGTTTTAGAAAGCAGAGACCACCAAAACACTGTTATTGACTTTGAAATTGCTGATACCGGTATAGGGATTGCCAAAGATAAAATTACCTCAGTATTTGAAAGATTTACGCAAGCCAGTTCGGATACAACCCGCAAGTTTGGCGGAACAGGCCTTGGCCTTGCCATCACAAAAAAATTAATTGAATTGCAGGGCGGGAGTATCCATGTAGAAAGCGAACCTGGTGTAGGTTCTGCTTTTAAATTTCGATTAACATTTAAAAACGGCTCTAACGATCTCATCAAAAACAAACCCCGCCTTGTACAACCGGTAAGCCGCAGCTTAAAAGGAGTTAAAGTACTAATGGCCGAGGATAATGAGATAAACGTGATGCTGATAAAGCAATTTATGAAATTATGGGAAATAGAATATGATATAGTTTCTAACGGACTGGAAGCAATAGCTAAGGTGCAGGCAAATGATTATGATATGATATTTATGGATTTACAAATGCCAGAGATGGATGGTTACGAGGCAGCATCGGCCATTAGAAATTTAGACGGCGAAAAATTTAAACTCATTCCTATTATTGCATTAACAGCTTCGGCTATGTTAGATATTAAAGATAAAGCCTTTGAGGCCGGCATGAACGATTACATCAGCAAGCCGTTTAACCCCGACGATTTACATCAAAAAATTGAAAATTATAGTGCTGCCCAACTGCATGGAAAGCGAGAAGCGTACTAAACTATTCGGCTTTTCCCGTTTGTGGAAAATAATTCCCATATCGGGAATAATAATAAAGCAATATGCTAATTTTAAGCTGCAAATACGGTTTTTACGTTTTGGCCCACAGTTTGCATATATAACTTTAAAAAAAATAGAAAACCTAACTAAATTATATATGAAACGATTAATACCCGGCCTGTTTTTAATTAGCCTTGCCACCTTAACAGCCTGCAAAAAAAGTTCAGTTGATTCGGGCACAGACCCAAATAGCCCTACGCCCACAACTACTTTTAGCGGCTTTAATTTTAACACTGCTAAAAACATCAGTCTAAACCTGTCGCTTAAAGCATCTAACGGCGACGCTTTGCGTGGCGTAGTGGTAAGTGTTTACGACCCTGCAAATACCAATGCCGATGCAGCCATATTTAAAGGTGTAACAGATGCCAGTGGCAACCTTAACGCTGTAATAAGCGTACCAACATCATTTACCAAATTAATTATTGATCCATCTTACCTTGGTTTATTACATTACGCCCAGGCAACCATCAATAACAATGCAATAAATGCCACCATTGGCGGGGCAGCAGGCTATAGCGGCGATGTAGTGCCCGAAGCTATTATTATACCATCTAACTCGGGCAACTCGGGTCTTACATTATTATCATCTTCTATAGTATTTGCTTACCCCCTACCCTATACATCTACTGCGGATGCCGTTGTAAATACAGCCCAATACCCAACAAGCTATGGTATCCCTAATTATCTCGAACCAACATCTGATGTTATCGACGCTTCATTACTATCTTACGTAAACGCATCGCTGCCAGAGTCAAAACCATTAACAACTACCCACCCAGACTACCTGGCTAGCACGGCCGTTTCAACTATCAATGTTACCGCAAAGGCCGACGTATGGGTAACCTTTGTTGCCGAAGGCGCAGGCAACCTAAACAGTTTTGCCTTTTATACTTACACAACCGGCAACCCACCAACTACCGAAGCCGACATAAAAAAAGCAACCATTATTTTTCCTAATGCTTCGGGCTTAGGCTCGGGCGGTGGTTTAAAAGCCGGTAACAAAGTAAAATTAGGCACATTTGATGCAGGTACATCTATTGGTTTTATACTAATTGGTAGCGGCTGGACGGGTGCAGGCATCAATACAAATGCTACTAAATTTTATTCGGACAATGCTTTAAACCCCGAAACAACAGCCTCTTTAAAGAAACACTCGGTAGTACTTTATGACGACGTTCATAAACTAACATTGATTGCTTTTGAAGATATAAACAGGCAAGCTGCAAGCTGTGATAACGATTTTAACGATGTTGTTTTCTATGCTACATCAAACCCGGTTACGGCTATCTCAAATGTAGGTGTATCGGCTATCGATAAAGCACAGGATACCGATGGCGACGGCGTAATTGATGCACTTGATGCATTCCCTAACGATCCTACCCGCGCTTACATCAGCTATTTCCCATCACAAACAGGTTATGCTTCATTAGCGTTTGAAGATAACTGGCCAATAAAAGGCGATTATGATATGAATGATTTGGTTGTTAAATACCGCTACACTTTTGTAACTAACGCACAAAATAAAGTAGTTACCATGCAAGGCGACTATATTGTTGCAGCCGCAGGTGCAGCTTACAAAAATGGGTTTGGTGTACAGTTACCTATTGCAGCATCGGCAGTAAAATCTGTAACCGGGCAGTTATCTAAAGATAATTACATTAAGTTTGCCTCCAACGGCGTAGAAGCGGGCCAAAGCAAAGCAGTAATTATTCCGTTTGATAATTCAGACATACTTGCTTCTAACCCCGGAGGTGCTTATTATGTAAATACATTAAACGCAAATAGCAAAGTGGTTAGCAGTACGGCAAGCGTTTTAGTTACATTAACTAATCCAATTGACCAAACAAGTTTAACAGCATCGTTATTAAATCCATTTTTAATTAGCAACGAAAGACGCGGATACGAAATTCACTTACCTGGCTACGCACCTACCGACCTGGTAGACTCTAAATTATTTGGAACACAGGATGATTCTTCAGTACCTGCGTCGGGCAAATACTATTTATCGAAAGAAAGCTTACCTTGGGCTATCAGCTTTAACGATCAATTTATTTACCCGCTAGAAACCGTTAAAATAACCGATGCTTACCCTCATTTTGCAGCCTGGGCAAGCTCGGGAGGTTCATCATTTACAGATTGGTATAGCAACACAGCTTCCGGTTACCGCGTAACAGGCAACCTGTACCTGAAATAAATTAATAAAAGCCGCTAAACAAAAACTGCTCAAAACCTATAAGTTTTGGGCAGTTTTTGTTTAGCGGTATATTAGCGGGTGCTCAATATAGTTTAGTTGCCTGCCCAAAAATCAATATCATTTAAATTACACGGCCTGATAAATTTATAAAAAAGCCTTGCTGCTTTGAATAATATGCAGGGCACAAACATATCGTTAGCCGCATATCTCTTCGGCATTCTTTCGGTTAAGCTCAGCAAATCAACAATTTTTGCATAGGCGCACCGCAGCGGCGCGGTGCAAATAATTTAGCAAGCATTTAAAACTCACCTAATAATTTATCGTTTTAGCATTATTTGGCGCAAAAGCATTCAATTGCCAGCTTTTTGTTAGTTTAGGGTGTAAACAAATTTTGTTTTTCTCAATCCTACTCATACTAAAAATTGTTAGTAACATTGTGTCGGGGTTAAACATTCAGCGTCCCTTTTGATTCATTTATCAACGCGGAATTCACATACAATTTAAATGATTTAAACCTGAACAATGGAAAATAACAAGGTTTTGGTGCATGCGCCGGCAAAGTGCGGTACAATATGTTATCCAAAAGGCGTTTCGCACCAATTGGCCAACGAAAGCCTGTTAAGCCAGATAAAGATTTTTTTTACCAAGCTGTTTGATACTGCCGATTGGCCAGCCAGATGGCACTGCGGAAATTGGGCCAACTTCCACGGCTGGTTATATATCATTTCGGATGCTGCAATCTGGATAGCTTATTTTGCTATTCCTATTTTGCTATTCCGCATCATCAGCAAACGAAAAGATATCCCGTTTCCAAAAATCCTGTGGCTTTTTATCGCCTTTATACTGCTATGCGGTTCCACTCATTTATTAGATGCCATTATTTTTTGGTGGCCGGCTTACCGGCTAAATGCATTAATAAAATTCATGACGGCCATTGTGTCGCTATTCACTGTGTATGCCCTATATAAATTATTACCGATGATTTATCGCTTGCGCACGCTTGATGAATTGGAAGCAGAAATAATAGAGCGAAAAAAAGCCGAAGAGGAAGTTAGGCTCCAGCAGGTATCAATAAGGGCTACCGAAGAATTGATGGCCAAAAAAGACGAATTTATGAGTATTGCCAGCCACGAACTAAAAACGCCTATTACCACCGTTAAGGCATCGTTGCAGGTGCTGGAAAAAATGGTTGCCAAAAACGAAAACCTGGCCGACATTGCTCCTTTTGTGCACCGCTCATCCAAACAGATTAACAAATTAACAAGCCTAATTGACGAATTATTAGACGTAACAAAAATACACGCCGGAAAACTTGAGCTTAAAAAGAATGAATTTAACTTAATGGAAATGGTGATTGAATGTGTTGACCAATGCCGCTCGGCAGATGAAAAACACCTGGTAGACATACGTGGCGATGAATCATTGACGCTTTTCGCCGATCATGAACGCATTGACCAGGTTTTGTGCAATTTTTTAACCAACGCATTCAAATACTCCCCCGCAAACAGCCAGGTTGAAGTTCATTTTGAACGTTTAGCCAACGGCCGCATCAGGTTAAGCGTTTCGGACCAGGGGATTGGTATACCGGAAGACAATATTAGCCATGTTTTTAACCGTTTCTTCAGAGTAGCGAATACCTCGCAAAATTATTCGGGAATAGGGCTTGGCCTATATATATCTTCACAAATTATTAAAGCTCATAACGGCGAAATAGGCGTTATAAACAACCCTTTAAACGGTGTAACTTTTTGGTTTATCATATAGTTTCAGCCATCCAATAGCCATCTGCCGTAAGCATTTCACTCAGCAAAATGGGTATGCCTCGCATTGGGTTTCGTTTAGCCGATTATATATATTTTTATCGCTTTAATGTATCAATAATAGTGTATACGTAAATTTTGCGGGGGCGGCGTAAACTGTATATTGGGGCATTGGCTTGGGGCCGCAACTGTTTGAGCCAACACCAAGGGTTTGGTAATTTATACAAAGTACGGTTGCCTTACTTTTTGGCAAATCAATTTTATATTCTGTTGCGGCCAGTTCCTCGTCGCTAAAAGGCAATGCCGATACCTGTAACAGATGGTTGCTAGCTGCTACTTTAATGCCCGTTCCTGCGTTAATACTCCAAATTTTTGCCCAACGTACATCTTCGTGATTGCCACATTCCATTGGCTTTTCATAAGGCGTAAGCTGCTGCCAAACCGTACTGTTGTAAATCCCCACATCCGATCCTGTTTTACGGTCGGGATAGTTTTCAAATGGTCCTCGTCCAAAATAACTAAACCGTTGGTAATCCGCATTCAAAAACAACCTCACACCCATATGCGCAACCGCCAGTGTAGGTTGGTTACTATCAACCTCATTGTCTACTTTAATTGTTCCGTTGCCGGTAATCGTATAAATTATCTGGTGCTTTATCCAAAAATCCTTTTTACCCGTGCCGGTTAAAGCAACCTTTACCACTACAGTTGATGGCGACGCCTGGCTGGCCGTTATGTTATTAACAGTCCATTTCAGCTCCTTTAAGCCATAAGCATCCCAATCCTTATCGGCCCAAAGGTCATCCTGTTGGTGTGCCGCCCGCCATAAATGCAGCATCGGGCCGCCATTATTCATCAACACCTCGCTATTGTTATTTTTAATGGCCGATAAAGTACCCAATGTTTTATCAAAAGTTAAAGCGAAGGTGTTACCTCTAACCACAATCACATCTTTATCTTCGTTCAATTTCAAAGCTGGCTGGGTGGTAGTTTTGGCCATAACAGCCTCTTTTGTTGGCAGTTTCAATTGCTCTGCGGCTTGTTCATAGCCTGCTTTTGCCCACAGCTCATTGTTGGCTAATGTGAATGATAAGCGCAGGTAATAAACGGCTCCGGGCGTAAACAAATCACTATCATAGGGTATCTTAACATTTTTTTGGCTTAGCGCACCTATGCCATTCAGGTTAATATTGCCCGAAGATACTTGTTTGCCATCTTTAGTAATCGTCCATTTACATTTAAATGCTGATAGGTTAATAAACTGGTATTTGTTGCGGATACTCACGATGCCTTTTTGCAGGTCGATCCCGCTTACGCTGATCCATTGAAAAACGCGTTTCATTTCGGGGTAATGCGGCTTGGCCGAACGATCAGAAGCTACAACACCTTTATGGATAAAATAGTGGTCATTCGGAAATTCGCCAAAACCACCGCCAAAGGCCAGTATTGGGTGTTTCGGATCGCGACGGTTCCAAATACCCTGATCTTGAAATTCCCATATCGCACCCCCCAGTATAGAAGGGTATTTATCAAACAGGTCGCCGTATTCTTTAAGCGACCCCATAGAATTGAACATGGCGTGAGCAAACTCGCACAAGTAAAAAGGCTTAGTTAATTTTTTATCTAAAGCTGCCCTTTCTACCGATGACAGCAAACGTTTTTTAATATTGGCCGAGTCTGCATAGGCAATAATTGGCGGATACATTTTACTGTCTATATCAGCCGGGTTTTTATCGCCAACACCAAAGCCCTCATAGTGCGTGGGCCGCGTTTGGTCAATGTTTTTAACAGCATCCAGCGCCGCTAAAAAATTAGCACCGCCAGTGCCACACTCGTTACCTAACGACCAGATGATGATGCTGGGATGATTTTTTAAGCTTTGCACGTTTGCAACATTACGATCAACCATGGCCGCTTTTATGCGTGGCTCATCATTCAGTTTATTCATCAACCCGTGGCATTCCAGGTTAGCCTCGGCAACCAGGTAAATACCATATTCGTCGCACAACTCATACCAACGCGGGTCGTCGGAGTAATGGCAGGTGCGGATGTGGTTACAGTTGCCCTGCTTAATAACGTCCAGGTCGCGCCGCATTTGGGCTTCGGTAATGGCGTGGCCCACCTCGGGCCAGTTTTCGTGCCGGTTAACGCCTTTTAGTTTAATGGGCACGCCGTTCACCATAAATACGCGGCCCTTAATTTCTATTTTACGAAAGCCCGTTTTAGCCGAAATGGTTTCGGTTACCCTATTATCTCGCTTTAGCCTTATAACCGTAGTGTAAAGGTTGGGTGTTTCGGCAGTCCATTTTAAAGGGTTAGTAATTTTTATCTGGAGGTTTACAGTAGTTTCTTGTCCGGCAGCCAATGCAGGGACAGTTGTTATGCCCGATGCAATAATTTTAACACCATCGTGAACCGTTACTAAAGCTTTTTGCGATGCCTTTGCCTTATCACCATAGTTTTTTATTTTAACAGATACCTCCTCAACAGCATTGCGGTAAAGCGCATCTAAATCGGTTTTAATAAAAAAATCGCTGATATGCTCTTCGGGTGCTTGCCACAAAGTTACATTGCGAAAAATACCGTGCAGGCGCCACATATCCTGATCTTCCAGGTAACTGCCCGATGTATACTGATACACTTCGGCGGCAACCGTATTTTTGCCGGGTTTTACAAAAGCAGTAATATCAAATTCGGCTGCGTTGCGGCTGTTAACGCTATAGCCCACTTTTTTACCGTTTATCCACAAAAAAAATCCGGCATCTACACCGTCAAAAGTAATAAATGTCCGTCCGCCTTGCCAGGTAACAGGCAGGTCAAAATCACGGCGGTAACTCCCAACCGGGTTACGCTCTTTAAAAGCCGTATATTTGGGGGGCGGCGTACTCATTACGCGCGGAAAATCTTTTTGGAACGTGTAGCCTATGTTGCGGTAAAATGGCGTGCCATAGCCCTTAATTTCCCAGTTTGAGGGCACAGCAATATCTTTCCATCCCGATACATCGTAATCCAATTTATAAAAATCTACCGGGCGGTCTATCGGCCAGGCTACCCAGTTGAATTTCCAATTGCCATTTAAACTGCGCGACAAGGTTGAAGCATGCCTGTTACCTTTCAACGCCTCTTGCAGGTTGGCGTAAGGCATTAAAACCGCATGCGCAGGTTGCTTGTTAATGCCCAAACATTCGGGGTTCTCAATTTCGGGCGGCGCATCTTTACGGTAATTGGTGTCTGCCGTTAGCTTTAATACCGGCGTTGCACCGGCAATACCCACAATTAAAAATGAGCAGGCAAACCATAGCGACAGCCTTGCAAAAATGGGTTTACGAATGATAGGCATCATAGTATTTGAAGATTAACAACTTGTAAAAGTAACATGGCTTTATGGTTTTTATGCACCTTCCCCGTTAATTTTTGTTATCCAGTTTCTTTTATTAATTATTGATGCCTTTGGGCTGATAAGCGGGTTTACTGGCCCAGTTTTTAGCCGGCATATCTTGCATGTAAATATCTAATTGCCCGCCGTTCATTATATCGCGGTAGCTGATATAGCTATTAGGCATTGCCTTGCCATTTAGTTTTACAGCATAAATGTACATTGCTTTTATACTTTTTTTGTGGCATATCACCTGGAATTTTTTACCGTTTTGCAGGCTAACCGCGACTTGATTAAACAACGGCGAACACAACATATACTGGCCTGATATTGGGTTAACCGGATAAAAACCCATAGCGGCAAACATGTACCATGCCGACATCTGGCCCGCATCGTCGTTACCGCCTAAACCGCCTGGCCCGTCGCTATACTCGGCGGCTAATATTTTACGTACTGCGGCCTGTGTTTTCCAGGGGGAAGGCGTAAAATTATACATAAACGGAATTTGATGACCTGGCTCGTTACCGTGCCAGTACTCGCCTTTGCTAAACAAGCTATCTAACTCTTGTTCAAGTTTATCGGCACCGCCCATTAGTTTGGCAAGCCCCGGTACATCATGTGGCACATAAAAGGTGTATTGGCGCGGTGTGCCCTCGGTAATATAAGTTTCTTTTTTATCGGGGTTAAAAGGAGATACCCAACTACCATCGGCATGCTTACCGCGGGTAAAGCCTGTTGATGCATCAAATACGTTGGTGTAATACATGGCCCGCTTAATTAAAGCGCTGTAATCGTTAGTGTTTTTAAGGCGTTTTGCAAATTGCGCCAATGCATAATCATCGTAAGCATACTCCAGTGTGCGGCTAACCTGTTCCATTTTATGAAAGGCATCAAGCACACTATCCTCAACCGGGATGTATTTATATTTCAAATAGCTATCCAGAGCCCTCCGGCCTTTGCCTTCAACATAATCGGCACGGTTGGCAGGAATGTCAAAAGCGTTATGTCTTAAAATTTGATAAGCTTCGTTGGCATTAAAATCAGTAATGCCTTTTAAATAGGCCGAACTGATTACCGATGTAGTATGATCGCCTATCATCTCGGAAGTATAACTGTTCCAGCAAGGGAAAATAGGCATCCAGCCGCCTTGTTTTCCTTTCAGCAGCAACGATTTCGCCAGGTTATTTACAAACGGTGGATTCAGTATTTCAAACAGTGGTATTTCGGCCCGGTAAATATCCCACATCGAGAAATCATCATAATAATTACCAGCAGCTAATTTTTCTATCTGGTAGTTGCCCGCAAACCGCGGATACCTGCCATCTACATCATTAAACAAACGCGGCTGTTGCATGGCGTGGTAATAAGCGGTGTAAAACACACGTTTATCCTGCACGTTATTGGTTTCAATTTTTATCTGGCCTAAAGTTTTTTCCCATTTGGCTTTGTTGGCTGCGGCAACCTGCTCAAAATTAAAACCCGGCATTTCGGCTTGTAAATTTTTGCGGGCCCCTTCCAGGCTGGTAAATGATGTTCCTATCCGTATGGTTAGCTTTTCGCCTTTGTTGAGTTTAAAACCGGCATAAACACCCGCGCCATCGTCGTTTTTAATACTATCCGCAGTAAATATTTTGTCGTTTAAAAAAGCACCTGTGTTACCCGGAGCCCTTTCAATACGGATCACAAAAAAACCGCTGAAACCTGCACTTTTGCCCCAACCCTGGTAAATGCGGTGTACCGGGTTGTAGCCCCATATTTCGCCTCTGCGCTTATCTATTTTTACAAACCCTTCGTGGTAATCACTATTGGCTTTAATTAACAGGTACAGGCTATCGGCCCTGTTCATGGTAAATTGCATCATGCCGCAGCGCTCGGTGGCGGTAACTGCGGCCTTGAGCTGGTATTGTTTAAGGTTAATGCTATACATATCCGGACCCGATGTTTCATCTGTATGTTTAAAGGTAGCACCGTAGTTGGTTGTTTTTAATTTACCTGTGATGGGCATAACGCTAAAGCTGCCGTAATCCTGCGTGCACGATCCGCTTAACCAGTGTGAGCCACGTATACCATTTAACACATCATCCTTATAATAATAAGGCGGAACGCATTTACTTTCGGATGCCTGGGTTTGAGGTGTCCATTGTGTCATCCCGAAAGGAACGGTAACAGCGGGGATAGTATTGGCGTAACGCGCCAGTACCGAACCATGTTTTAATGCTGATGATGTGGTGGCTGTAGCTGTACCGGCCATTGGTTGTACATAATTCGCCAAACCCTGAGCTATAGCCAGGTGTGTGACGAATAACAGACAAGCACCCATAATACAGCTTTTAACATATTTTGGTAAACTCATTGTAGCTTTATTAATTAATGATAGTTACAAACAAATGCAGGCAAACCCATCAAATTTTTTTATTGGTAAAAAGGGATAGAACGAATTTTAAAACGACTTAAATATATTAAATGAGGCCGTCTCATAAGCAATTATGAGGCGGTTTTTTTATGGAATATATTTGGATTGTGCTATTAGGGGCTGAAGCTCTATTGTGCAGATATTTCGTTTCTGATCGATTCTAAGAGCGTTTTTTGGAAAAAGGGGGCGAAAAGCCTCAGGCTTTCCACTTTCTGAGGTTATGAGCGATGGATAACAGGCCTATTTCGACCTCGGTTTTGGACATGCCTTTCAGCAGAAAGCGCCTGAAGCCATGATTATGCTTCAGTTGGGCAAATACCGGTTCCACATCGGCAGGCCTTCGCTTTCGGTATTTGATGCCCTGTTCTGTATTTAATCTTTCCTTTGCTTCCTGCTTGTGTTTTCTCAGGGAATGGTTCACCTCAACGATCCGGTTGCCCTGCCCGCTATGGCATACGCCACGCATGGGGCAGTTATTACAATTCTTTGCCTGGTAACGGCTGATCAGCTGTACATGGCCCGATGTGGTTATTCTTTGACCATCACCGATATGTGCCATCCGCTGGCCCATCGGGCAGGTCAGGTAGTTTTCCCCTTCGTTGTAATGCAGGCTGTCATTACTGAACGCTTTGATGCCTTCCTTTTGTTCTTTGTCGAACGTATTGTACTTGATATAGGCTTCGATGCCTTTTTGCTGTAAGATGCCGTAGTTCTCGTCTGAACCGTAGCCGGCATCGGCCACAACTGCTTGGGGAAGTGTGTTGTATAGTGCTTCGTATTGGTCTATGTGAGATGGCAGGGTCTGATAATCGGTAGAGGTTTGATGCAGGCTGTAGTTAAGGATGAACTGATCTTGTGTGGATATTTGTAGGTTATATCCAGGTTTAAGCTGCCCGTTCAGCATGTGGTCTTCCTTCATCCGCATAAAAGTCGCATCCGGGTCGGTCTTTGAAAAGCTGTTACGGATACCTAACTGCTTTTCCTGCTGGTCATAACGTTCCAGGTTTGCAGGCCAGTTCTTTCTGGCATAGTTCAGCTTTTGTTTGACCTGCTTGCTTACTTCTTCCTTGTCGTTCAAAGCGGCATCGATCTTAGCTATGGTTTCTTTTACTTTTTCAGGGTTGATCTCTTCAAAAGATATTGGCGTGGTATCTTTTAGTTCTTCTGCCGCAAGGCCTTGCGCGTACTTCCATAGTTCATCCAGCTGGCTTTTGATCTTCTCTTTACTGTTCTTGATGCTTTTGCCCCATACAAAGGTGTATTTGTTCGCCACCGATTCGATCTTGGTGCCATCGGTAAACACAGTCTCTTTAAGCGAAACGATACCCTGTTCTGCCAACAGCAGTACAATCTGAGAGAAGATCTGCTTTAAGATACCCGACAGCTTTTCGCTCCGGAAACGGTTTATGGTATTGTGATCGGGCTTCTTCATCCCCAACAGCCACATAAAGTGGACGTTCTGTGCCGCCTGGTCTTCCAGCTTTCTTGATGAATAGGTATTGGTCAGGTAACCATACACCAGCAGTTTCAGCATCAGCCGCGGATGGAAGCTTGATGCCCCGCCGCCTTTATACTTGCGGTTGATCGGTTTAACGTCTATCAAGTCAACTACTTGTTTGACTATGCGTACCGGGTGGCCCTCAGGTACTAACTCCTCCAGTTTATACGGTAAAAATGTTAACTGGTCAGGGTCATATGGCTTAAAAACTACTTTCGCTCCCATGCCTTTAAGTTAACAAAAATCACTCTAAAATAACAAGAGGCTGCCTCACTTTTGAGACAGCCTCAAATGGTTTTATAGGTATCCGGGGTTTTGAGTTAAATTAGGATTTAACTGAATTTCCCTTAACGGGATAGGAAATAAATTTAAAGTGCTCACAACATTGCCAATGGTGCCGTTTGCCGATCTGTTATTGGCTTTAAAAGCTGTCATCACCTGTACATAGGTACCCCAGCGTACCAGGTCAAACCATCTTTCGGCTTCAAAGCAAAGCTCTACACGCCTTTCATTACGAATTGCTGTACGTGCGTCTTCCTGTGAAAGCCCAAGTTTTGGTGTAAGGGTAGCCCTGGTGCGTACCAGGTTAAGTTGGGTTAATGCATCGGTAGTTTTACCGTTTTCGTTAAGTGCTTCTGCGTAAAGCAAAATAATATCGCCATAACGTAATACCGGCCAATCGTTATCTCCTTCGCTAACGCCGGTAACGCTTGAGTAAACAAATTTTTTGGCATAATAATACACCAGCGTGCCCGAATTATAAATGCCTATTGATGTAGCTAAGCGGGCATCTCCGGGTTCAAAAGCTCTATATAAATCGGCAGTGCCAATATTATTACTATTACCGGTAACTGATGTGGTAATTGTTGTACCTGATGGCTGTGGCACAAAACCCCTTGCAAAGGTATTACCTTCGCTAAAGCCACCGCTGATGTACTGTACCGAAAATATAATATCCTTATTGTTATCATTACCCAACCCAAATACCTGGTTGTAGGGTATCAATGTACCGGCTGTTGCCGAAACGGTAGCCAAAATTGCTTCGGCCTGGGTAAACTTGTTTTCGAACATGTAAACTTTGCCTAACAGGGCGTTGGCAGCTATGCTGGTTGCACGGCCTATATCGGTACCGGTATATGATGCCGGTAATACTGCCGCAGCTTCAGTTAAGTCCTTTTCTATTTGGGCGTAAACCGCTGCCGATGTTGCACGGTTATAGGTGTAAGCCTGTTGCTCTGATGTTATTTCGGTTAATATTAATGGTACACCGCCAAACATGCGCACCAGGTTAAAATACATTAGCGCTCTTAAAAACTTAGCCTGGCCGGTATAACTATCACGGTTAGCCTGCGTCATTACCGGGGTACCAACATGGCCCAAAACAATATTTGCGTAGGCTATGGTTGCATAAAACCGGGTGTATGCGTTTTGCAGGTTTGTAGATGTTGCGGCCCAGGTTAGTTTATCCTCTTCTCCGTAAAGCACCTCGCTTTCGCTATAAGTTTCGGTATTGTCAGATGGGACTTCGCCAAAACCATATTGTTCGTTATAAATTGGCCTCAAGCTGCTATATACTCCGTTAAGTGCTGTTTTTATATCAATTTCGGTAGTATAATAAGTACTTACCGGAACTATACCCTGCGGTGTAACATCAATAAACGACTTGTTACAAGCGGGCAATACGGCTACCAGGGTAAATAAGGAAAGGCTGCTTATGATTAGTTTTTTAATTTTCATGATCTTCAAGTTAAAACAATTAAAATCCAAAATTTACACCTACAATTATTGTGCGGGCTGTAGGATAGGTTCCTTGGTCAACACCCGGCGTTGTAGGGTCGCCGCCCATAATATTTGCTTCGGGATTGTAACCTGAGTATTTAGTTATCAAAAACGGATTTTGAGCAGTTACATAAATGCGGGCAGTTTTTATAAATATTTTATGCAACTGGCTATCCGTCATGCGGTAGCCCAAAGTGATGTTTCTCACCCTCAGGTACGAACCGTTTTCAACATCAAGGTTAACCAAGGCATTGCCCGGGTTTACAAAAGCACCTGATAAAGGCGATGGATAAGTTACATTCCTATCTGGCGTTGCCGGGTCGAAATAATTTTTGTAATAAACACTGCGCGAGTTTTGGTTGTTGTTACCGCTAATGGTTTGCCTGTTATTTCCATTAATGATACTAACGCCTTGTACGCCCTGTATTAAAACACTCAGGTCGAAGTTTTTGTATTGAAAAGTATTGGTTAAACCGTAAGTATAGTCCGGCAAGCCGTGGCCTAGCACAGTTCGGTCGTTAGCATCAATTTTACCATCACCGTTAATATCTTTTATCATCCAATCGCCAATTGAGTTACCCGATGTAGCCTTCGGGTTATTGGCCAAATCGGCAGCGTTTTTAAACACACCGGTTACTACATAGCCATACATTAAACCCAATGGCTGGCCTACCTGTACCTGGTAAACATTATTCCAACCGTTCATAGCGGCCACGGCAGGTAATGCCGATGGGCCGCCAAGGTCTAAAACCTTAGTGCGGTAAGTTGATAAATTGGCATTGGCGTTCCAGCGTACTTTGCCTAGGTTAAAACCTGTGTTTACGTTAAACTCTAAGCCATTATTGCTCAATTTACCTAAGTTTGCCTGGTAGCTTGATGCGTAGCCAACATCAAGTGGCAAGGCTTTTTTCAGCAACATGCCGTTAGAGTTACGCTGAAAGTAATCGGCAGTAAAAACGATAGCACTGTTTAAAAAGCTAAGGTCAATACCTACACTGGTTTGATCATTTTTTTCCCAGGTAAGATCAGGATTGGCAAATCCGGTTTGCTGGGTACCAAATGTACGGGTACTGCCAGATGCGTAGTTGGTATTAAGAGCAATTGAGTTTACATACGTAAAGCTACCGATGTTGGCATTACCTGTGCGGCCATAACCACCTCTTAATTTCAGTTCGTTTATTTTTAGCTTCTCTAAAAATGGTTTCATAAAAGGCTCCTCGCTTACGCGCCAGCCAGCCGAAAACGAAGGAAATATTGCGTAACGGTTATTAGGACCAAAGCGTGACGAACCATCGTCGCGCACAGCGGCAGTGAAAAGGTATTTCTTAGCATAATCATAAGTAACCCTGCCAGCGTATGATACAAAGGTATTGGCATCAAATAATTCGGTACCAACAGTGTTTGGCGAAGCTAAAGGGCTTTGTACCGCTGTAGTAATAAACGTACCCGGCAAGCCCGCTGTGTAATTAATTTGCGAGTTATATTTTTGTGCCGAGAATAAGCCCAGCAAATTAAAGTGATGTTTACCTATTTGCTTATCGTAAGTAGCGGTGTTTTCCCAAACCCAATCAAAACTGGTGCGGGTATTGTCAGATGCGTAAATACCAATCAACGACGGGTTTGACGCAGAGGCCGTTGGTGCCGAGCCGTAAGCCATTGTACCGGGGATATAAGCATGTACTTGTTCGTTTTCTAAAGTTGCACCTAAATAGGTTTTTAATTTCAGGTCGCTAATAGGCGAATACTCCAGGAAAGTGCTGCTTAACGTGCGAAAAGCCCTTGAACGGTTAATAGACTGGCTTAAAATACCAACCGGATTATAAAAGTTACTTGCCGAAAATGCAGCAGTTGGCGATAGGTTGTAACCCAGATCACGATCATAAGGTTGTTGAATATCACCATTTGCTTTGTATACCGGCACTATAGGCTGGAAAGTTAAAGCCTGATTTAACGGACTTGGTAAGTTTACATTAGCAACCAAACCGGGTACACCAACCAAAAAATCGGATGGATTGGCACCGGCACCACTTGCCTGGCCTGATGACGGCTGCCTAAATTGCTCGGCGTATGATGGTGATATAGAAAAGCCAAACTTTACCTTGTCTACCAAATCGGCATCAAGGTTTATACGCGTTGTGTAACGGCTATAATCGGTACCAATTAATACCCCTTGCTGCTTGTAAAGGCCCGCCGAAGCATTAAATCTCACTTTTTCGCTACCGCCAGAAGCGTTAAGTTCAAAATCTCTTAAAGGCGCATTTCTAAAAATAGCTTTTTGCCAGTCAACATCGGGCAAGGCAGATACATCGCCGTCTAAGGCAGTTGGGTACAGCAATCCTTTTATCCGGCTCAAATCTTTTACTTGTTGTACATACTGGTCTCTTTTCAAAACGCTTATAAACCTGTTAACACTTTGTACACCGTTGTATGCACTAACAGAGAAGGTGGTTTTACCTGCCTTTCCCCGTTTGGTTGTAACGATAACTACACCGTTTGCCGCGCGCGAACCGTAAATGGCTGCCGAAGCCGCATCTTTCAATACTTCTATCGATTCGATATCGCCGGGATTAATTAAATTAAAGTTTGATGCACTTTCGAGCGGATAACCGTCAACAACATAAAGCGGATCGTTAGATGAGCTTAAAGAGCTGATACCGCGCACGCGGATAGTAGGTGCCGCACCCGGTTTTGAACCCTGATCTGACTGCACCTGTACACCTGCCGCCAAACCGGCCAAAGCTTCGCCCGGAGTACTAACGGGTTGGCTGGCAATGCTTTTACCATCTACCTTGGCTATGGCTGCTGTAACTGTAGCGCGCGATTGTGTACCATAACCTACTACTACCACATCTGTTAATACATGCGCCTCATCGGCCAATACCACATTAATAATAGTTCTGTTGTTTACAGCAACCTCCTGGGTAACCATGCCAATAAAAGTAAATACCAATATGGCGCTGGTGTTAGGTACCTTTATGGTATAATCGCCATTTCCATCGCTTGTGGTGCCTTGCTGGGTACCCTTAATTGCAACACTTACGCCTGGTAACGATAGCCCTTTGCTATCGGTAACTTTACCACTAACGCTAATTGCAGCAATAACTACAACAGGTTTAGCTGGCGGTAAAATCTTTTTACGCACAATAATGGTATTATTATCGCCGGCTAATATCTCGGCAGTTTCGCTGGCAAAGCAAACTTTAAGTACCGTTTTAAGGTCGGTATCGTTGGCGTTAATAGTAACAGGTTTAGCCGAGCTTATAATTTCGGCATCGCAAATAAAATTATAGCCTGTTTGCTTGGTTAACTGGTTAAGCACCTCTTTTACAGGCGCATTTTTTACATTGATACTTACGTGCTGAGCCAGGCTTGCAGCACTTACCTGTAAAAGGGTAAGCAACATAAAAATGCCGGTAAGTTTCATTATCAATACAAATTTAGGGATACAACGCTGCATCTTCCCGCACTTTTGTGCAGTAAAAATTTTATACATTTGTTTAGGATTAAATAATTGGTTAATCGATTTAATTGGTGTTTTATCCTAATTAACCTAACTAAGGCTAATCAACGCCGGGGGTGGTCTCAACACTCCCGGTTTTTGGATTTTTTTTTGCAGAAAGTAATTATTTAGCTATAACTGTTACCCTCCTTTCGTCTGTTATAAAGCGCACTTTGTCTACTAACTCTATATTTTTAAGCAAGCTTGTTAATCCTTTTGAGCGGGAGTAGTTGCCATCGAAATTGATGCTGCTCATATCGCCTTTAAAAACAACATCTACATCGTACCACCTTGATATTTTACGCATAATAGATGTAATATTTTCATTGTTAAACAAAAACATTTCATTTTTCCATGCCATCACTTCGTCAATATTAGCCTGTTTAACATTTATGGGTTGGGCAAAATTATTAACTGCCATTTGTCCGGGCTTAATAAAGGTTTCTTTGTTTTGATAATTTATTTTAACCGAGCCCTCAAGTAAAGTTGTGCTGATGGCTTGTTCGTCCGCGTAAGCATTAATGTTAAAGTGAGTTCCTAAAACTTCAACCACCTGCTTGCCATTTACATCTATTTTAAATGGCATATTTTTGTTTTTGGCTACTTCAAAGTAGGCTTCGCCTGTTATACTAACTTTTCTTTCGTTACCCGTAAACGTGCCTGGGAATGTTAATACCGACGATGAGTTTAACCAAACTTTGGTACCATCGGGCAGGGTAATATGGTATTTGCCACCACGTGGTATAGCAATGGTATTTAATGCATTACCGGCAAGCTGGCTATTAGCCTGGTTGTTGTTTTTAATAACTATACCGTTTGCCGATTTTGATATGGCGGTATTGCCTTGTTTACTTAAAACACCGTTCGGGGCATCGTCAAGTGTTATGGTGTTTCCGTTAGCTAAGGTTAGTACCGCTTTGTTTGTACCCGGCCCTATATCAGTTTTTACAGGATTAGTATTTTGAACCGCATTAACGGCAACATGATGGCTTTGCGTATTTTTAAGGTAAATGCCGAGTATTGAGAATACAAGCACGGCCGCGGCTGCGTAAAGCCAACGAGATATTTTAAAAACCCTGGCTGCGGGTTGCTCAAGGTTAGCTTGCAACTTGGTGTATAATAAATTTTTTAACCGCTCTTTATCGGCAGCACTCCAATCTTTCTTATTTGCTGCATTTAATTCGGCGGCATCCTGGTACTTTTCAATCAAAATTTCTTCTTCGGGCGTGCTTAAGCCTTTAAAATATTTTTCACACAAGGAAAGATATTGATCTTCAGTCATTAATAATTGTATTGAAAAAGGGTATAATTTGGTTTACACCTATATAGATACGTAGCCGCTGCGGCACACACATAAAAATAAAAAATATTTTAATTGGGGTACAGGTAACCGTTTAGGCGCTGTTTGCAAAACTGTAAATAAAGCAACTATGGCTAACAGCTTTTGCGTATCTGTTGCAGCAAAGCTTTTTTAACTAACAAAATAAATTTTTAATAAATAAATTGTAATCCATAGCTTTAGCGCATCAATTATATGCCGCATATTAATGTAACAGACTCAGAGCTATTTGAGGCTATTAAACTTAATAACCAAAAAGCGTTTAACCAACTATTTGAACGACACTGGTTTAAAGTTTATAGCGTGGCCTACCGTTATGTTAAAAACGAAGAAGATGCTTTAGAAATAGCTCATGATATTTTTTTGAATATCTGGAATAAACGGCAACAGCTTAGTATCAATTCGTTTAAAAGCTATGTAATTACCGCTGCCGGGTATCATGGCATACGTAAAAGGCAAACAACAGCAAAATTGGCAGTACAGTACGTTGAGGATTATGATAACCTGCAACACGAGGCACTCTCCAGTTCACAAAACCAGGGCGAATGCAATATAGATGAAAAGGAAATTAACGAAACCGTTGAAACTTTATTGAACAACCTGCCAAGAAGATGCCGCGAGATATACCACATGAGCAGGAAAGAAAACCTATCGATAACGGAAATAGCCGAAAAATTAGGAATTTCTAAACGGACGGTTGAAAATCAATTAACTACCGCTTTAAAACATTTGCGCACAGCCCTAAAATATTATATCATCCTGATAGTAATAGCAAGCCGCTAAACCTGTTAAATGATTGATTGCCAAACAAGGCGATTTTATAATTTGCAATTGCTATTGGAGCCTGTACGAAAAAGCTTTTTGGAAAGATTACCGATATTATTGAGTTATTCGGGATTTACAGCACTCATAACCGCCTCGTAATCTGATAAATCATTACCGAATTTCCACCTTTGTCTTTTCGGCCTTGTGCGGTTACTATCAGGTACTTGTCGCTTTGGTCAATCACCATACCAACCGGGTAAGGGTCGGCGTTAATAGAGCCTATATTTTTCATATCCGCTGTGCGCACAATACTTATTTTGGATTCCATGTTGGCATTGGCAAAAAGATAAGCCCCATCGGCAGTAACCGTAATAGTACGGGCTCCAAGGCCGGTAAAAGCAGTTTGCCAGTTGTGGTAAGCCGAGTTTTTTTTGCCCTGCCCTGCCAAAAAGTAGTCGAGAATTTCCTTCCATTTTGTTTTCTCAACCATGCCGTCTTTGTTAGAGCTTAAAAAAAGATAATCGCCATTAATAACCAGGTGGCGTACATTATTTTTTGTACCGTAAACAGTACCCAGGTATTTTTTGCTTTGCGTGTTAAATACCGCTATGCCGCCGCCGCCCATGCGGCCAACAAACAGGTAATTGCTATCTGGCGTAAAAACCGTTCCGCGCAGGCAAAGGCCACAATCCTGGTCGCGGTTAATAAGGGCACCTTTTGTAAAATTAAGATTGAGGCGATAATCAACCACAAAATGGGCCACATAATGAAACTTCATAGGGTCGCCGCTGCTAATATCAACCAAATGCACTGTATTATCGCCCCAGTTAGTTATGGCTATATACTTATCATCGGCCGAGCAAGCCACCATTTTGGGCAGCGGGGCCGTAGGCATTACCCGCACTATTTTATCGCTATCCACATCAACAATGGCTATAGCCGATGGCTCGGTGGCCAGTTTATCATAATCACGACGGTAATAGGGTATCCACAGGTACTTATTATGGTTTGACAGGCACATCTCCACCGGCTTACCTGTAAACACATTAGGGCGCACCTTATGTGTTTGGAAAGCATAACCCGGGAAATTGGTTTCTTTAAAAAGCGATGTATCGCGACCGGAAAACGAATGCTTTATTTCGGCTATTTTAACAAAATTATTATTCATGTTGTAAACCGTAGTAGTGCCACCCTCCAGGTTATTAACATATAACTTTTTTACAGTACTGTCGTTCAAACTCTTCTCCAGTATCAATACCGATTTAGGCGAATTGATAGACCTATCGTAAACATCACGAGCGTTGCGCGTAACCGCGTTATAGCTTTGTATACGGCCCACCAATTGTAAACTCACATCTCCGTTGCCTACCGATGATGTACCCATCTTAACCTTTGGAAATTGCTTTACAGTTTGCGAAAAGGCCAGCCCATAAAACAGCATAAAAAAGGCAGCAAGCAGTATACTTTTGTACATAAGGCAGGTATTTGGGCATGAATATAAAAAGAATTTAGCACTTGGCAATAGCAAAGGTGCCAGAAAGAGGACGGCTATTGAATATTAAAAATCAATCTACCAGCTTTTATTGCACGCTATTATTAAATCATCAAAATAAATTTGGCGAATCAAAAAATGTAAACTACATTTGTCATTATGGAAATTAAAGTTTACAAAAAAAGAGGGATGAGGCTATTGCCTAACTCTTTTAAAACAGTTGGGGTGATAGTCGTCCTAACATCGTTTACCGTTGCGGTTTTAATTAAATGCCTTTGGCCTCAGTTTGGAATAGATATCATGCCCTTGCTGCTCATCGATCTCATCATTATCGGGCTATTCCTGATATCGATATCAAAAGATAAGATTGAGGATGAGCGGATCATGTTTATCCGGTTAAACGCTATGGCATTCGCCTTTGGTTTTGCAACTATATATACATTGGTAGCCCCTTTTGTTCCCCCAATGTTTGGCGATTTAATCAAAGATATAACCGGGCAGGTAGTGATAATGAATATGCTCATGATGTACCTCATTTGGTTTTGGCTGCTAAAACGCACAGGTAAAAATGAAAAATAAGCTTAAAGTTGAAAGAGCCAAATTAGATATGACACAACAGCACCTGGCCGATGCCGTAGGCGTATCCCGCCAAACCATCAACTCTATAGAAGCAGGTGGCTACACCCCGTCAACCATATTGGCGCTAAAAATTAGCGGCATTTTTAAGCTAAGCGTTAACGAGATATTTTTATTGGAAGAAGGCGACTAAGCTTTACCTGCAATATATTAAATATTGCCGGCTAAACCGTTTAGCTCACAACATTACTACCGGGATACGTAGTGTTAAGTTAATAGTACTAAGTCTTGAGTCAAAAGTTAGATTATTCTTTTTTTGACTCAAGACTTAATGCTAAAGACTATCCGCCATTACACCATTAGCATCACAGTAGTGATGTTTAACAAATAACATATGGCACCTACTGTGCCAGCGGCAACGAAAAATAAAACGTTGTGCCTTTTGGAGCGTTGCTTTCAAACCATATTTTGCCGCCTTGCTCCTCAATAATTTGTTTAGATATATATAAGCCGAGGCCAAAAGCTTCTTCGCCCGATGTGCCCTGGCGTTTTGCATCTGTGGAGAGCTGAAATATCTTACTTTTCAGCTCCTCGGGTATGCCAATACCCTCGTCGGTTATCCCAATCCTAACCTCGTTTTCGTCGCGTTCCCATTTTACATGGATGGTTGTATTTGCCGGACTAAATTTTACTGCATTAACTATCAAATTATTAAGTACGCGCCATACCCTGTCGCGGTTAATATGAACAAGGCAGCTATTTCCCTCTTCAAATAAAATTTTCTGCTTCTTTTCGCCCGCACGATATTGCAACAACGCAACACTTTCTTTAAGCAAGTCGCTTAAATCAACATTTGCTTTTTTTGTTACCTCTACCGATTTATTAATTTTAGCCGCAAGCAAATCATAAATAAGCGTATCCAAATTTTTGCTGGCCGCTTTAATTAATTCCAGCATCTCAATATCTTCGGTTGTGCGGCCCTCATCTTCTGTCATCAGCGAGCTAATGCCATAAATAGCGCTAATAGGGTTTTTTAAATCGTGGGCCACCACACGCATTAAGTGTGCATGTTCGTGGTTGCTAATTTCAAGGGCATCCAAAGTTATTTCAAGCTGCCTGTTATGCAGTGCCGATTGCTTTGCATTGGCCCTGGCCTGCCTTGAGCTTTTAAACGTGAGGTACAATATGGTAGCGGCCATAAGGCAGGTAATAATAGCAACAAACAAATACAAGCTTTTAAGTTGGTTTTGCTTCTTTAGGTCCTGAAGGTCAAACTGCCTGCGCAGCAACTCAAACTCCTTGCTAAAGTCTGATGCCATGAGATTTATATTGGCCAGTTTAAGCGCATTTTTTTGCGCTATGTACAACTGCAATAAATGATAAGCTTGTTTAGGTTGCCCGGTGGCGTTTGCATATGATGCTTGCAACATAATTAGCTGTAACTTATCAATCACTTCGGGTAAGCTATCTTTAGCTGCTTTAATTTGTTGCAATACTTGCGCTGCCTTTGGCAGTTGGTTGGTTTTAACATAAAGTTCGGCAAGTTTTACCTGCGTTACCAAGGCATCGCCGGTAGCGTAGCCTGGCTTACTGTTAATGCTAATGTCGGCCTCAAATCGTTGCTCGGCCAATTTTATGTCCCCCCTTGCAAAATTAACCGATCCTAAATTTCCTAAAACCACGCCGCGGGCTACGTCTGCGTTCATTTTTTGCTGCGGTGTTTTAGGATGTACACTGCTGATGGCTTTTAACGCCTTATGAAAATAAAACTCGGCACTATCCAGCCTCCCGCTTTTATAATAACAAATGCCAACATTATCAAAAATACCCTGCACCGAGTAAAGCGTAGCCGAATCGGTATAACAAACCAGCAATGCATTTAACGCTCTTTTATTAAAGTCGGCAGCATCCAAAAATCTGCCCTGCCCATAGCTAATATTGGCAAGGCGCGTATAAAAATCAAACTGAAACACTGCGTTATCGCAATGCGGGTCGTTTGGTGGTATGGTTGTTTTAGCTTCGTAATAATCAAGGTAGGCCGCATTAAACTTACCTTGGGCAAACAAAATGTCGCCACGGTCTAAATGGGCCTCTGCTAAAAGTAAACTATTTGCTTTTTCGGTAGCTCTTGGCTGCAAAACCAACAGCATGCTATCAACATATGCTAATGCTTTGGTATAATTGTGGTTTTTAGCCAGGTAATATTTACGGTAATAATCGTATTTAAAATACAGATCCTGCGGCCCAGCGTAGGGCAACAATCGGTATTCCGTTTCAATATAAGCAAGCGCTTTTTCGGGATCGGTATTAAATATTTCGTTGGCCCTGGCGTTTACCGGTTTCAAAACAGCCGCATGGTTAATATTTTTATCGGCAAAAAAACCACAAGAGCATACCAGCAATAAAAGCAATATGCAGGCACTAATGCGGCACGTTAAACCAATAGTTTTATTAAGGGCGTTGTTCATGCAAACTGTATTATCCACTATTTGGCTACTGTACGTTATTTTTAATAAAATTTTATATTGTTAACTGCTATTTAAGGCAAAATATTAACATGCAAGATAAAATTCAATAACAATTTTAATATAACATCAAAAAAATTACTTAGCCGCCGGAAAGCTACAAAATTTATTATCCTTAGTTACCGCAAAAATTAAATTTGAATAATACTTTTTTTAACACTACAATTAAAAAATGCTGTGGCATAAATAGCTAACCACCAATATAAATAACAAGGCATAAAAAAAGGGAAGCAGCGTTTGCCATTCCCTTTAATACAGAGCTAAAAAATCAATTGCTTACTTCATGCTACTGTGTATTTTATTAATAGCATCAAGATGCATTTGTACGGTAGGGGCCGTTGTTTCTGCAAAAGCTTTAAGGTCGGCATCTTTACCGTCTTTAGCTTCATCTTGCAATAAGCTCAATGTTTTTTTATGGCCGTCAACCATAGCATCAACGTAAGCCTTGTCAAAATCGGTACCGCTAAGTTTGCTTAACTTATCCATCTTTTTTTGATGGGTAGAGTCAACAGCAGCAGGCAGGGTAATGTTTTTTGTTCTGGCAATAGCCATCAATTGGTCGTTAGCCTTACCGTGGTCGGTAACCATCATGGTAGCAAAATCTTTAATAGCCGGGTTTGCAGTTTTAGTAAGTGCAAGTTTACCCAACGCAACCTCGGCCATACCGCCGGTGGCAGCCGCAGTAGCAAATTTAGCATCATCATTAGTTACAGCAATACCGCCGGTATTCATGGCGTTAGTTGTAGTGTCTTTAGTTTTGTTAACACTATCGGCCGTTTCTTTTGCATCTTTAGGATGGCTGTTGCAGGCCTGTAATGTGTACATAGCCCCCGCAATCATTAATAAATAACTTAATTTTTTCATGGTTGTTGTTTTAATTTATAGTTAACAAAATCAACACAACTAAGTTTTTAATTAATTTTATTAATTAATATTTGTATTTTAACGCTTCCTAAATGCTTTGTAACCCTATGCGGTTTATAAACTAAAATTGTTTACCTTTGTAGCAACGGAACACCAATATGCTTCTTTTATTACCCATCCGCTAACCAGCTTTTTTTGGATCAGGATCTTTTTTTTCTCTTTGCTCATACCGTTACGCACAGAAAACTTAAATATAATCTATCCTAATTTAACGTACCCGCGTTTGCAAGCTTAGCACAAAAGGTATTATTGTACAGAAGTTCATTTTTAAAATTAAAATACAGAACTATGGCTAAATCTCAGGCAACCTTCATGAAGAAGCAACTCGAAAAGAACAGGCAAAAAAAGAAAGAGGAAAAAGAAATGCGCAAGCAAGAACGCGCACAAAACTCTACAGGCGGTGGCCTGGATAATATGATGGCCTATGTTAACGAGTTTGGCGAAATTACCTCAACCCCACCCGAAAACAAATAATCCTTAAAAAACACACAAATAAAGCCGCGCAAATTTAGTTTTGAGTGGTTTTATTTGTCTTTATTTTAAAACTTATATACCCAGGTATTAAGTTTAACTTTTAAATTGCCAGCCCCACCCGGGCTTAGATTATCACGGCAGACTTCTCATTGGATTACTTCGCTCCAGCATATTTTGGGTTTGTAATAACCCCACAAAAAAAAGGTAAACATTACTGCTTACCTCTCTCTTATAAATATCTCAAAAACAGTATTGCTATACCGCCTTACGAAGCTTAATTAAGCGCACCCAATGCATTAACTTCATGATAGGGTAAACAGGATCAATCTCAAACCATTTTTTGGCAAAATTTGCGCTGTTGGGGTGTTTGTGATGATTGTTTTGGAACAATTCGCCAAGCATCAAAAAATCAAACGGTGTGCTGTTTTTAGATTTATCGTTGTTATCAAAATTGGCATAACCATATTTATGGCCGCACCAGTTAACAATAGCACCATGTATTGGCCCCATTAAATAATGTATAGGCAATAACAGGTACATCCACCAGGCGGTTGCAAACTCAACATAATACCAGGTGTACAAAACACCAAATACAATGCGCGAAGCAATGGTTGATCCTATCCTGTCAATAAGTGGCCACTCTGGTATGTTGCCTGCAAAGCGGGCCTCGGGTTCTTTTAATCTCTTTAAGTGATCGCCGTAGGTTAATACGGTTGCCCACATCATCCGGAAAACGTCCTTAAAAAAATGTGGAGAATGCGGGTCTCTCTCCGTATCGCTGTAAGCGTGGTGCTCGCGGTGCATTAAGGCATAGGCGCGCGGGTTTAAAAAAGACGAACCCAAACACAAATAATCTAACAGATAAATAAAGCGCTCAAAAAATTTGCTCGTGGTAAACATGCGGTGCGATGCATACCTGTGCAAAAAAAACGTCTGGAAAAATAAGGATAGAAACCAGTGAGCAAGAAAAAAGATTAAAATATACATTGGTTTTATAACGTGTTAGTATGGTATTTATTTTGCAAAAGTAGTAAATAAGCTTAAAAAAACACCTATCATCTGCTAATCTTTTATACACCGTTTTGTGTATTGCCTATTACACATGCATACGTTTAAATGAAGTATTTGGTTTTCAATATTCTCATTTTTTCTCAGGTATTTATTTTCAGTAATATGATGTTTTTGTAAAACCGGCGTCAATTTTACGCCGTATATCAATTTAACTAAATAGAAATTATTGTAATACCAATTTAACAAAATCAACTATCTATGGAAAACTTAACAAAAAACGATGAACTCATCATCGGAGATGAAGGTACATTGAACGCAAAGATGCAAAGGAGGTCTTTTTTGCGGTATGCCGGCGCAGGGGCTGCTGCCATGAGCGTTTTGGCGGCTTGTAAAAACAACAACGACGTAACACCTTCAGGTAACGCTTCTATTGATGTAGGCAGCGGCGATGTAGGTATTTTAAATTATGCCTACGCTTTAGAACAACTGGAAGCAGCGTTTTATATACAGGCTGTAAAGGGCAGTGGTTTTGCATCACTATCTGTACAGGAACAAGCTTATATAACAGACATCCGCGACCACGAAGTTGCTCACCGCGAATTTTTTAAGGCCGCTTTAACCGCAGCTGCACCAACCAACATTATACCAGCCCTTACTCCCGATTTTAGCAAGGTTGATTTTACAACCCGCGCAGGTATTTTGGCCCAGGCAAAAGCGTTTGAAGATACAGGCGTTTCGGCTTATAACGGTGCCGGTTATTTAATTGTTAACCCGGTCTATTTGGTGCTTGCAGGCAAAATAGTTTCGGTTGAGGCCCGCCATGCGGCAACCATACGCGACTTGTTAAGCTATGGTAGTTTCTCCGACTCTACAGTTGTTTCAACATCTACCGGTTTAGAAACTTCGCGCACGCCAGGCCAGGTGCTTGTTATAGCCAATGCTTATTTGGCAGCCGGTTCAAAAATTTCAGCAAACAGTTTACCTATTTAATCATATCACGCCATGAATATTTTCAGTATAATAGAAGAATTAGAAAAAGTTGATCCTGAATTGAACGACAGGTTTAGCCCACGCCGTGCGGCTATAAAAAATATAACCAGTTTTGGCTCAAAGGTAGCCGTTGCTGCATTACCATTTGCATTTGCCACCTTATTTAAACGCGCTTACGGACAAGCTGTTGGCGACATTGGTAACGTTAACGGAGTATTAAATTTTGCTTTAAAGTTAGAATACCTTGAAGCTGCATTTTATACCCAGGGTGTTGCAACAACCAATTTAATTGCTGCTGCCGATTTAGCTTCGATAACCGTAATCCGCGATCACGAAAAGGCTCACGTAGCTTTATTGCAAGGTGCTTTAGGTGCCGCAGCGGTACCACAATCTGGCCAGGGCGTTAATGGTGTTTACGATTTTACAACATCGTTCCCAACCGTGTTTACCAATTACGATACATTTTTGGCCGTTGCAAACGCGCTCGAAGATACGGGTGTAAGGGCTTACAAAGGCCAGGCTCCAAATTTAATTGGTAACCCGGTATTAACTACAGCATTAAACATTCACTCGGTTGAGGCTCGCCATGCGGCACACATTCGCCAAATACGCCAAAAACGTGGTGGTGCTGCGGCAACACTTAAACCCTGGATATCTGGCAGTGCAAGCGTGAGCAACGATACAGGCATTGGTGCCGCTGTTGATGGCAACTATGGTGCTGGCGTTAGCGGTTATCCTGCCGAAAACAACACAACACAAGGCGGTGTTAACATTACTACTTTGGCAGCTGTTAGCGGTACAACATCAATAACTGCTGCTATAGAAGCTTTTGATGAACCACTAGATTACGTTAGCGTTTTTAACCTTGTAAAGGGCTTTGGGGTTAAATAACCTTTGTTAATCTAAATTGTGAGAAAGGCTGCCACCAAAAATGGCAGCCTTTATTTATTTGCTTTTTACCCAGCCAGTTTTTTATACCTAATGCGTTTAGGTGCAATATCGCCAAGGCGTTTTTTACGGTTTTCCTCATAATCGCTGTAGTTGCCTTCAAAAAAGTAAACCTGCGAATCGCCTTCAAAGGCCAGTATATGGGTACAAATCCTATCTAAAAACCAACGGTCGTGACTTATCACTACGGCGCAGCCTGCAAAGTTTTCCAGGGCTTCTTCTAAGGCGCGTAAAGTATTTACGTCAATATCGTTAGTGGGCTCATCAAGCAGCAACACGTTCGAGCCCTTTTTGAGCGTAATAGCCAAATGCACACGGTTACGCTCGCCGCCCGATAGTACGTTTACCTTTTTTTGCTGATCGGCACCGTTAAAGTTAAATTTAGAAACATATGCCCGCGAGTTAAGCGGACGGTTACCCAGCAATATGGTTTCGTTACCATCGGTAATGTTTTCCCAAACAGATTTATTGGCGTCCAAATCGTCGTGCATCTGGTCGACGTAACCTAATGCAACCGTTTCGCCAACGCGGAAAGTTCCGGCATCGGGCTTTTCCTGCCCGGTAATTAAACGGAACAGCGTGGTTTTACCCGCGCCGTTTGGCCCAATAATACCTACAATACCGGCCGGCGGTAACGAAAAACTCAGGTTATCAAACAACAATTTATCGCCATAGGCCTTGGTTACGTTGGTCGCTTCAATAACTATATTACCAAGGCGCGGGCCGGGCGGTATAAATAGTTCCAGCTTATCTTCGCGTTCCTTCCCATCCTCCGATGCCAGCTTATCATAGTTTGATAAACGCGCCTTTGATTTTGCATGCCGCGCCTTAGGTGCCATACGCACCCATTCCAGTTCCCGTTCCAAAGTTTTTTGGCGTTTGCTCTCCGTTTTTTCTTCCTGGGCCAAACGTTTGGATTTTTGATCTAACCACGACGAGTAATTACCTTTCCAAGGTATGCCCTCGCCCCTGTCAAGCTCCAGTATCCATCCGGCAACGTTATCTAAAAAGTACCTATCGTGCGTAACCGCTATAACGGTGCCTTTATACTGTTTTAAATGTTGCTCCAACCAATCTATCGATTCGGCATCAAGGTGGTTGGTAGGCTCGTCCAGCAACAAAACATCCGGTTCTTTCAACAACAGTCGGCACAAAGCAACCCGCCTGCGCTCGCCACCCGATAATACCGATATCAAAGCATCCGGATCGGGGCAGCGCAATGCATCCATAGCGCGTTCCAACTTGGTATCCAGTTCCCAGGCGTTGGTGGCATCAATAATATCCTGCAATTCGCCCTGGCGGTTTAACAACTTATCCATGGCATCGGCATCCTCGTAGTATTCGGGTAAGCCAAATTTTTCGTTAATGTCTTCGTATTCTTTTAAAACCGCTGTAGTTTCTGATACGCCTTCTTCAACCACTTCGCGAACGGTTTTGTTAGGGTCAAGCTCAGGTTCCTGGGCAAGGTAACCTACGGTATATCCCGGCGAAAACACAACTTCGCCCTGGTACGATTTATCTAAACCGGCAATGATTTTCAGTACCGACGATTTACCCGAACCGTTTAAACCAATAACGCCAATTTTGGCCCCATAAAAAAAAGAGAGGTAAATATTTTTTAAAACCTGTTTTTGCGGCGGATAAACTTTATTTATTCCAGCCATTGAAAAAATGATCTTTTCGTCTGCCATAGTAGTATTTAAGAGAGAGACGAATATCGGGAAATATGTGAGAGTTACCGATTGATATTTAAAATTAGTGAACCAACAGGATAGCCTTACGGGAGCATTTATACATCCAGAAAATAAACTCCTTTTACGGTATGATAAGCCTTTTTAATCGGGTGTTTTTACGGTATTAAACAGGTTGAAATACGTTGATTTTGCAATTGTTTATCAACAATTTAGTAAAACGTAAAAAGTCACAATTAATTATTATTTTCACACTTAAACCCTAAACATCATGAAAAACTTATTATTTGGATTATCGGTGTTATTATTTGCCGCATCGTGCGGACAAAACAAAGGTAGTACGGCATTCCCCGGCGCAACAGCGGCGGAGGCAAAAATGAGACCTATGCTGCCACCAGCCTCCGTTAAAGCTTTAAGCTTAAATAATATTGACAAGGCAACTGCCTTGAAAATGATCGATCATTTTGCAAGATATAGTGCCCACGACAATAAGCCCTCCATAGTATCTTACTGGATTAGCTGGGACATGTTAAACGCTATGGTTACTATGCTTGATAAAGAACTGGCCGCCCAAACATCAACCAGTAAACCCGGACCTATTGATGGCGTACGTATTTATTTTGCAGCCGATCCCAGCGTAACAACGTTTCCGTTAAAACCTACTATTATATTGGTTTCCACTAAGGATAGCGGCGATTTTAGCCCGCAAGAAAGGTTGCACCACGATTATTACGAACATGCGGCTAACGATGCCTTGTTTAGTTTAAACAGTATTGTACAGCCTGGTGTGGCTGCAGCACCAGGTGCAAAATTATATGCGGTAAGCGGCGAACGTGATGATGTTAATTGTGTGCCCCTACCCCATAATATAACCCGAGATAAAGCTGAAAAAATGGTTATGGGTTTTAAAAACCATGCTATAAATACAGTAAGCGAGTGGTTTGATTTAAACATGTTTGAGGTATTAGCTAAAGACCCTCACCACTACGGCCTGCGTATTTATTATGCCACCCACCCAAATACCGATACCGGCATTGAAGGGCGCGATGCCTTTGTTATCACAACTACATTGTATGATGCTGCGGCAAGGGCAAATGTAGACGTTTTTGATTGCTCGGTAATAAGTAATGTTAGAAAAAGCTATAATAAAAATAAAAAGGCACGGAGTCCGCTTTTCCCGCCTCCCGGAGACGACAATGGCGAACTATGCCCTTATAACTGTAATTAACCACCATCATGTTTCAATATCTTACAGCAAATACCGTTGTTGAGCTTATCTGCTTTATAGCCGCACTGCTTTGCCTGGCTACCGATAAAAGCTATGTTTGGCGCGCCATGATATTATATTTATTGACAACATGCATTACCGAATTGATGGGTATATATATATCGGGCCCTCATAAGCTAATAAGTAACCATTGGCTCTACAATATTTTTTTGCTGTGCGAAGGTGGCTTCACACATTTAATGTTTGCTCACTTAATTGGCAAATACACCAATAGCAAGCCGGTAATTTTTACCGGGCTTGCTATATTTATTGGCATATATATTTATGAACTAACAAATAATTACAACCACCATTTATACATCTATAACATACAAACCTTTACCGTTATGTCGGTACTGTTTGTGCTGTATTCGTTGTACTATTATTACCTCCAGCTAAAGGACGATAGTTATGTGGTGCTCAAATATTCGCCCGAGTTTTGGTGGGTGGCCGGCACCTTGTTTTTTTATTTTACCAACACGGCCTGCAACATATTTTTCAACCAGTTAAAAACCATAACCCTGTGGAATGGGTATCACCTAACACACTACATTTTTAGGTTGCTTAATATTATACTCTATAGCTGTTGGAGTTACTCATTTATTTGCCGAAAATGGATATCAAAGTATTAGTACTCGTCACCACGCTTATATTCTTGATAGCACCTGCCTTTATCATACTGTTTGTTTTTGTTTATAACCAGCGCAAAAAAAGCCATATTGAAGAGAAGGCATTAATGCGGGTTACATTTGAGGCCGAGTTAACCAAAACCCAACTCGAGGTTCAGGAACAAACCATGCAAACCATAGGAGCCGATTTGCACGATAATATAGGCCAATTGTTAAGCCTAACTTCGCTTACGCTGAATTCGATAGAATTGGATAATGTAGAGCGGTCAAGGCAAAAAATTGATGCGGCTATTGATTTAACCATGCGGTCGATAAAAGAGATGAGGTTATTGGGCAAGCTACTACAGGGCGACCAGCTCATCGTAATCGGCCTGTCCGAAGCAATCAAACACGAAATTAACTGGCTCGAGCGATCGGGTAAATACATAATAGACTACGTGTTGGAAGGTGATTTGCCTGCGGTTAATAATTCCGACAAGGACCTTATCCTTTTCCGCATTTTGCAGGAAGTTTTAAATAACATTATCAAGCACGCCGAGGCAACTCAAATTAACCTGAAAATGGAATACGCAGATAACCTGCTGCGCCTGCAAATTGACGATAACGGCGTGGGTTTTAACGCCGCCATTTTACCTGTAAATAAGCTTGGCATGGGCCTGCAAAACATGAATAAGCGGGCAGCCATAGTAAACGGGCAGGTACAGGTAAACTCGCAGCCCAATAAAGGTACATGCATCATCATTTCTATTCCGTATCCTTAACTAACTCATGGAAACCGAACAAATAAATATAGCAATTGTAGACGACCATACCCTTTTCAGAAACGGTATAGCCGCCTTAATGAGCGAATTTAACGAACTGAGGGTTGTTTTCGATGCCGAAAACGGCAAGCAACTACAACAAATGCTGCTAAACCACCCCCAGCCGCAAGTAATATTGATGGATATAAACATGCCCGTGATGGATGGTTACGAAACCACCAAATGGCTCAAAGCAAAATATCCGCAAATAAAGGTACTTGCCCTTAGCATGTTTGAAGATGATAAGGCCGTTATACAAATGATAAAATGCGGTGCCGGTGGCTATGTACTTAAAGAATCAAAACCGCGCGAACTTTTGGAAGCTATTAAATCCATCTATAACAAGGGTAGCTACCTTAACGAAATGGTTTCGGGCAAACTCATCCGCTCCATTACCGATGTGGAAACGTTGCCACATATCTCAAAAAAAGAGGAAGAATTTTTACGCCTGTCGTGCTCGGAGTTAACCTATAAAGAAATTGCCGAAGTAATGTTTGTAAGCCCGCGCACGGTTGATAATTACCGCGAGTCGCTTTTTCAAAAGCTCAACATTAAATCGCGCACGGGCCTGGTTTTATATGCCATCCAAAACGAAATATTTAAATTTTAAGCCGGGGCGCCTTAAAAGAGAATTGAAGTAAAAGTAAAACTCGGTGCAATTTGGCTTGTTATTAAAATTGTTCTGTCTAATTGTCATAGTGTGACTTAATTTCCTGTTTCACGGGTAATTTTTTTAACGGAGTGTTAAAAAACGTTTAATTAATGTTACAGGTGGTGCTTGCTTTAACCAAAATGGCTGTTTATATTTACGGTGCAGCCCCGCTTTGTTTTACATAAAAGCTTAATTTATTAATAATTGCATGTTATATCATTGTAATGTCTGTTTTAATAACAAAAATAAGCTTGGCAGCGTTGTTGATATTGTTAAAGAAAATTACGTGCTAATAATAGAAACTATTTTATAGATTAGGACGTTCAAACATTTGAAAGGTATATTATATGGAAGCTAAATTTTCGCCCCGTGTTAAAGACGTGATCTCGTACAGCAGAGAGGAAGCCCTTCGCCTTGGGCATGATTATATAGGTACGGAGCACCTTTTATTAGGGCTCATCCGCGATGGCGACGGGGTTGCTATTAAACTGCTTAAAAGTTTAGCTGTTGATACCGCCCGTTTGCGCCGCGCTATAGAAGACGCTGTAAAGGGAACATCAGGCACTAACGTTAATATTGGTAGCATCCCGCTAACCAAACAAGCCGAAAAGGTATTGAAAATAACCTATCTGGAAGCTAAAATATTTAAAAGCGACGTTATTGGCACCGAGCATTTATTGTTATCAATACTGCGCGATGAAGATAACATTGCATCGCAAATTTTAATGCAGTTTAACGTGAACTATGAGGTATTTAAAGGCGAAGTTGACTCGCATAAAAACGATGTAACGGACGAAATGCCCGGATCACCAACCGGAGGCGACGATGATTTCCGCGAGGAAGAATCGTTCAGCCAGCCTAAAAAAGTATCCGATATCAAATCAAAAACACCGGTTCTTGATAATTTTGGCCGCGATTTAACCAAGGCTGCCGAAGATGGCAAGCTTGACCCAATTGTTGGCCGCGAAAAAGAAATTGAAAGAGTATCGCAAATACTATCGCGCCGTAAAAAAAACAATCCTATATTAATAGGTGAGCCGGGTGTTGGTAAAAGTGCAATTGCCGAAGGTTTGGCATTACGCATTGTACAACGCAAGGTATCGCGCGTGTTGTTTAACAAACGCGTTGTTACGCTTGATTTAGCTTCGCTTGTTGCCGGTACAAAATACCGCGGCCAGTTTGAAGAGCGTATGAAAGCAGTAATGAACGAACTTGAAAAATCGCCGGATGTTATTTTGTTTATCGACGAGATACATACTATAGTTGGCGCAGGTGGTGCTTCTGGTTCTTTAGATGCATCAAACATGTTTAAACCTGCCCTGGCCCGTGGCGAGATACAATGCATTGGCGCAACTACTTTAGATGAGTACCGCCAGTACATTGAAAAAGATGGCGCGTTAGACCGTCGTTTCCAAAAGGTTATGGTTGAACCTGCTACTCCCGATGAAACTATCGAAATTTTAACCCGCATTAAGGATAAGTACGAAGAGCACCATGGTGTTACATACACGCCCGAAGCTATTAATGCCTGCGTTGCCTTAACAGCACGTTACATAACCGACAGGTTTTTACCTGATAAGGCTATTGATGCCTTAGACGAATCGGGTTCGCGCGTTCACTTAACCAATATACACGTACCACAAAATATATTGGATGTTGAAGCTAAGATAGAGCAGATAAAAATTGAGAAGAACAAAGTAGTACGCAGCCAGAAATACGAAGAAGCAGCTAAACTGAGGGATACCGAAAAACATTTATTGGAAGAACTTGAACAAGCTAAAGCAGTTTGGGAAGCCGAAACCAAATCAAAACGTTATACCGTTACCGAAGATAATGTTGCCGAGGTAGTATCAATGATGACAGGCATACCTGTACAACGTGTTGGCCAGGCCGATAGCCAAAAACTGCTTAACATGGCCGAAAAGGTTGCCGATAAAATTATTGGACAAGATGAAGCCATTAAAAAATTAGCCAAGGCTATACAACGTACCCGTGCAGGTTTAAAAGACCCTAAAAAACCAATTGGCTCGTTTATATTTTTAGGCCCAACCGGTGTTGGTAAAACCGAGCTTGCCAAAGAGCTTGCCCGTTTTATGTTTGATACCGAAGATGCGCTGATACAGATTGACATGAGCGAATACATGGAGAAATTTGCCGTATCACGTTTAGTAGGTGCGCCTCCGGGCTACGTAGGTTACGAAGAAGGCGGACAGCTAACCGAAAAAGTTAGGCGCAAACCATACTCGGTAGTGTTATTGGATGAAATTGAAAAAGCTCACCCGGATGTATTTAACATTTTGTTACAGGTGTTAGATGAAGGCCAGCTTACAGATTCGTTAGGCCGCAAGGTTGATTTTAGGAACACCATTATCATCATGACATCGAACATTGGCGCACGCCAGTTGAAAGATTTTGGCCAAGGCGTTGGCTTTAGCACCGCAGCCAAAGTTAATCAGGCCGATTCGCACTCACGTGGTGTTATCGAAAGCGCTTTAAAACGTGCCTTTGCTCCCGAATTTTTAAACCGTATTGATGATGTTATTGTGTTTAACTCGTTAGGTAAAGATGAGATATTCAAAATCATCGATATTGAGTTAGCCTCATTATTTGGCAGGGTACATGCTTTAGGTTACAAAATTGAATTAACCGAAAACGCCAAAGAGTTTATTGCCGAGAAAGGTTTCGACTCGCAATTTGGTGCCAGGCCATTAAAACGAGCCATCCAAAAATATCTGGAAGACCCAATTGCCGAAGAGATATTAAAAGGCGAGTTGGTTGAAGGTGATGTAATGGAAGTTGACCACGATAAAGAATCGGGCGAGGTAAAGGTTATTGGCAAACACTCCGGTGGCGAAAGAAAGCAAGAAGAAGAAGAAAAAAAGGATTAATTGAGCAGTAATTTTGCTTACCAAGCATATACAAAAAGCCCCTGTTGGGGCTTTTTGTATATAACAACTTTGATAATAACTTGATGCCCTATTGATTTCGGAATATCAATAAATTTCGCCTTAGCCCTCCGTTGTTCAATACGCAAATTTTGTTGCAAAATGGTATTTTCCCCAAATTACCAACACCTGTGCAATCCCTTTATCATATTCTTTCAAAGTTACGGCTTTAGCAGATTTCAACTATAAACTAGGCCTACCCATCCCAAGGGTTCATCAGCATAGCCACGGCCAGCTGGGTAGCTTAACCGCGGAATAATAAAAGCCTTAGAGCGGGGAATAGCAATATAATAACGGTTTGGCCAGCGCCGTATGGTGTTCATAGTTATTAGACCTAACAATAGCCCGTCAAATAAACAGATTGCATGGGTGTTCCCAAAAGTCGTCCGTTTCAACCGTAACGCTATCAAACCATTCATCTATCTCATCCGAAAATTCCATTAATTCTCTACTCATGGCAAACTGTTTAATAATAGCAAAACTACCATAATATACACAAAGAAATGTGAGCAGGCTCACCTTGATCACTGTCCTTTATCATTTTCCCTCGTCAGTATAAATATAGCTTTGTATAACATTAAAAATCAAATTAAAATGGAAACAGTAGCTAAGGTATCGCCTATTAAAACCATAAACCCATTTAATAATGAGTTGGTTAAATCTTTCGATGTGATGACCGAAGAACAGATTGATTCAAAGATTGCTCTTGCTGATGAGGCGTTCCAAAAATGGAAAAATACCCCAAAAACGGAACGGGCGCAGCTTTTATACCGTGTCGCGCATATCATGCGTGTAAAATCAGTTCAACTGGCAAATTTGGCCACGCTGGAAATGGGGAAATTAGTGAAAGAAAGCCGGGCAGAAGTGGAACTATGTGCTGCCATATTTGACTATTACGCTGAGCACGGCGAACGGTTTCTGGCCGATCAGCCCCTTGAAACTCCTCAAGGCTCCGCATTTCTGAGTTACGAGCCAATCGGTGTGTTGCTCAGTATACAACCCTGGAATTTTCCTTTTTACCAAATCACCCGTTCGGCAGCGCCACACCTGATGGCCGGTAATACCATGCTGTTGAAACACGCATCAAATGTGCCCCAATGCGCACAGATTATGGAAGATATTTTTACAGAAGCCGGTTTTCCTAAAGGTGTTTACCAGAACTTGTTTATACCGGGCAGTAAAATAGATAGTTTGATAGCCGATAAGCGGATTAAAGCCGTAACATTTACCGGCAGCGAACCTGCTGGCTCGTCTATTGCCGCGGCTGCCGGTAAATATATCAAAAAATCCACTTTAGAACTGGGCGGTAGCGATGCATTTGTGGTGCTGGATGATGCTGATGTAGAAAAAGCTGCCGAGGCCGCTGTACGCGGCCGGATGTGGAATGCCGGCCAGGTATGTGTGTCGCCTAAGAGAGTAATAGTTGAAGAGGCAGTGGCAGACCTATTTCTGGAAAAAGTCAAAACTAAGTTTGCCGCGTTAAAAGTAGGAAATCCGACGGATGAACAAACTGACCTCGCTCCATTAAGCAGTGAAAAAGCAGTGGAGGATGTAATTAAACAAGTTCAAAAAGCTGTTGAACAGGGAGCAAAAGTAATAACCGGCGGACATCGTATCGATCGCCCGGGCGCTTTTATGGAGCCTACCATCCTGACCGACATACAGCCAGGAACCGACGCATATCAGGAAGAAATTTTTGGCCCGGTTTTCATGTTTTACAGGGTAAAGAACGAGCAGGCCGCCATTAACCTGGCAAATGCAACCGACTTTGGCCTTGGAGGCAGCGTATTCAGCTCCAATAATGAAAGGGCAGTGCAGGTGGCCAGAAAGATAGAAACAGGTATGGTTTACATCAACCACGTAACCGGGATAGCCCCTGAATTGCCTTTTGGCGGCACCAAACATTCTGGTTATGGCAGGGAACAATCTCCTGCAGCCATCTACGAATTTGTTAATGCTAAATTGATTAGGGTAACCACACCCGATAGTGCTTACTAATTAAAAGCATGAATGGCCGCTGCTTGCGGCCATTCATGCTTTTAGGGCTATTGCCCTATTTTATTAGCCTTTAACCCAAAAAAATAAAACCAATTTTCTATAACCATTACTTATAAAAAAATTATGATTCCTAAAAAAATGAAAGCAGCCGTCATCCATGCGTTTGGAGAGCCTTTGCATATCGAAGAAGTGAATGTGAGAGAACCGGGTGAAAACGAAATCCTGGTGAAAGTTATTGCCTGTGGCGTATGCCATACTGATTTGCATGCCTGCCAGGGAGATTGGCCCGCCAAACCTAAAATGCCGCTAGTTCCGGGCCATGAGGCAATTGGATACGTGGTAGCGCTTGGTCATGGTGTTAACAAAATGAAGGAGGGTGATATTGTTGGTGTACCCTGGCTTTACAGTGCCTGTGGTTGTTGCGACTATTGTTATACAGGCTGGGAAACTTTATGCGAAAGTCAACAGAACGGCGGCTATAGCGTAGATGGCGGATTTGCCGAATACGTGGTGGCTGATGCCAGGTATGTTGCGCGCTTTCCATCCAATATAAATTTCACAGAAATGGCACCTATCATTTGTGCCGGTGTTACCGTTTACAAAGGATTAAAGCAAACAGACGTTAAACCCGGTGAATGGGTAGCTATTTCTGGTATCGGTGGTTTAGGGCACCTGGCGGTGCAATATGCCAAAGCAATGGGAATGCATGTTGCAGCGATAGACATCTCTGACGATAAACTAAAACTGGCAAAAGGTTTAGGCGCGGATATTACCGTAAATGCCAAAGAAAACGATCCGGGTACATTCCTTAAAAAAGAAACTGGTGGCATGCACGGCACACTGGTAACCGCACCCTCTCGGATTGCCTTTAGCCAGGGATTAAGCACGCTGCGGCGCAAGGGAGTGCTATCACTAAACGGACTGCCCGCAGGCACGTTCGACCTGTCTATTTTTGACACTGTCATCAACGGCTCTACGATCCGCGGTTCCATTGTTGGAACACGGAAGGATATGGAAGAAGCCATTGCCTTTGCCGTTGAAGGAAAAGTAAAAGCAACCGTCAAATCCGCCAGGTTGGAAGATATCAATACGGTATTTGATGATATGAAAAAAGGAGATATCAGCGGCCGGATAGTACTGGAAATAGCCAAACCATAACCCGAGCTGCTAAGGCTAATTTAATTATCTACTTATGATAACAATAGGTATACTGAGAGAGCCGTCTTTGGAGGCCCGGGTTTCTATGCTTTCGGCCGAAGTTGCGGCGCTGGTTAAAAGCGGCTGTATTGTATGGGTAGAAAGTGGTGCGGGATTAAAATCATTTTGTTCTGACACTGAATATGCATCAAGCGGTGCTATTATTAAGTCAAGGTCTGAGGTGTTAGCAACTGCCCACATTATTTTGAGCATCAACGGCAATGATATCCCGGCGCTTTTAAAAGGCAAAGTGCTTATTGGTATTTACCAGCCTTTAGCAAATGTACAACTCATTGAAGCCTGGAAGCAACAAAACCTAACGGTTTTCAGCCTGGATATGCTTCCCCGCATCACCCGGGCGCAAAGTATGGATGTATTAAGTTCTCAGGCCAATATAGCCGGTTATAAAGCAGTATTACTTGCGGCATCAATATTCCCTCATTACTTACCCATGATGATGACCGCAGCGGGGAGTGTACCACCGGCTAAGGTAATGATTATTGGGGCGGGTGTTGCAGGGCTCCAGGCCATAGCCACGGCAAGGCGTTTAGGCGCGGTTGTTGAAGTTTTTGATACCCGCCCCGAGGTAAAGGAAGAGGTGATGAGCCTGGGTGGCCGGTTTATTGAAGTTGAAGGAGCAGCGGATGCTTCTAAAGCAGGTGGCTACGCGGTAGAACAAAACGCGGAGTTTCAGCAAAGGCAGAAAGCAAGTATTGCAGAGCATATTAAAAAAACAGATATTTTAATCACCACCGCATTGATACGTGGCAAAAAAGCTCCGGTATTGGTAACCAGGGAAATGGTAGCTGCAATGAAGCCAGGCTCTGTTATCATCGACCTGGCTTCGGCCACGGGGGGCAATACCGAAGTTACTGTGGATAACGCAACTATTCAATGCGGAACTGTAACCGTGATAGGGAATAGCAACCTTGCCGCTACACTTCCCGCAGATGCCAGCAAACTCTATGGTAAAAACGTTGCCAGCTTCCTGGGCCTGCTAATCAATGAAAAGGGTGTTTTAGATGTTAACTCGCAGGATGAAATCATCAGAGCAGCCTGCGTAAGTTCAGTTAGTAAAACAAATTCCCCGTCAACCTTGAGCCCCATTTCATCATGAGCACCTTACTTAATTTTATTCACGACAACCTTGACATGTTTTATATTGTCATTTTGTCGATTTTCCTGGGTATCGAAGTCATCTCGCAGGTTCCATCAGTATTGCACACCCCACTAATGAGCGGTGCAAACGCCATTCACGGGGTAATCATTATCGGTGCTATTATCGCCATCGGCGAGACAGCACCTGATAATTACCCTGCGCTCATAATAGGCTTTTTGGCTGTTGTAGTAGGTACACTTAACGTTGTAGGGGGCTTTGTGGTTACCGACAGGATGCTGGAAATGTTTAAAAAGCGAAAACCAACAACCACAAAAACCAGCCACAATGTATAACCTGGAAGCAAGTATATTATCAGTTTGTTACCTCACCGGTTCGGTAGCATTTATTACCGGGCTTAAAATGCTGGCCCATCCCGATACGGCCCGTAGGGGTAACCAGGTTGCTGCAGGCGGTATGCTAATTGCCATCATCGCCACCCTGGTTCTTTACCGCTCGGGCGGAACACATTTACATAATTATGTATGGATAGCCGCCGCATTGGCCATCGGGGCCGTCATCGGTACAACGGCGGCACGCAAAGTACAAATGACCGCTATGCCCGAACTGGTTAGTATTTTCAATGGCATGGGTGGTTTATGCGCAGCACTCATCTCCGTCATTGAATTTGAGCACATGGCACAGGCATCTCCGGTATTGCACTCGCTTATCATTATTGCCGGCCTCGTTATCGGATCGGTGTCATTTTCGGGGAGCATGGTAGCCTATGGCAAGCTTAGCGGTAAGGTAAAGGATCATACATTTCGAGGGCAGCACAGCTTTAACCTCATCGTACTAGCACTGGTTCTGTTCGGAATTGTTTACCTGCTTTGCAGGAATCCGGGAATGCCGGGCTCTTTTGTGTTTTACACTTTACTTGCATTATCGGTTAGTTACGGTGTGTTTTTTGTACTCCCCATTGGTGGGGCGGATATGCCGGTTGTAATTTCACTACTCAATGCATGCACGGGTGTTGCAACCGCCTGCGGCGGGTTTCTTTATCAAAATCCGGTTATGCTAACCGGCGGTATCCTGGTGGGCTCTGCCGGCATGATCCTGACTATTATTATGTGCAAGGCGATGAATCGCTCCTTGACTAATGTATTGGTAGGATCATTTGGTGGAGAAACCAGCAATGCGCTTCCGGGAACAGAAGAGGCACATAAACAGATCAGTATAAGCGATGCTGCAACCGCCATGGCTTATGCCAAAAAAATTATGATTGTGCCAGGTTATGGCCTGGCTGTTGCCCAGGCCCAGAATACTTGTCATGAGCTAGAAAAATTATTAATAGAAAAAGGTGTGGAAGTAAAATATGCCATCCACCCGGTTGCAGGCCGGATGCCCGGGCACATGAATGTATTGCTGGCTGAGGCTAACGTGTCTTATGACCTGTTACTGGACATGGATCAGTCAAACGGGGAGTTTTCAACTACCGATGTCGCCTTGATTCTGGGGGCCAACGATGTGGTTAATCCCGCTGCAGAGAACGACCCGAAAAGCCCTATTTTTGGGATGAAGATACTGGATGTAGGACTTTCAAAAATGGTTGTTGTTAATAAAAGGACCATGAAACCCGGGTATGCCGGAATTCAGAATCAACTATTCTCACAGCCCAATACAAATATGCTATTCGGCGATGCAAAAGATGTTCTGCAAAAACTGATTACCGAAATCAAAGGAATGTAAGCGACCGAAAACTCAAGGGGACAGATAAAGCTGTCGGCATTTTGATATTTAAAACCCATGATAGATCTATCCCCATTTATTTTTATGGTGGCCATGCTGATTGGCCTGTCTTTACTGGCAGGTAAGATCAGGAACATACCCTACCCTATTTTATTGGTTTTAGCGGGTGTATTGGTGGGCTTCATCCCCGGTCTTCCTGTGGTTAGGCTTGACCCGGCAGTTGTTTTACTGATCTTTATGCCGCCCTTATTGTTCCGCTCTTCCTGGAACACTTCGTGGTTAGACTTTAAATCAGCTATCCGGCCCATTTCCAGGCTGGCTATAGGGCTGGTCATCTGCACTACGATGACTATCGCTGTGGTAGCCCACTACTTGATTCCGGGTTTTGGCTGGGGCGCAGCTTTTATACTTGGCGCAGTAGTTTCTCCGCCGGATGCTGTTTCCGCCGTCAGTTTAATCAGAGGGCTGGGCCTTGATAAACGGATAGTTACAATCATTGAGGGTGAAAGCCTTGTTAACGATGCTTCGGCTTTGGTAATTTACCGATCAGCGGTGGCAGCCGTGGTGAGTGGAAGCTTCATTTTTTGGAAAGCCGGATTACAGTTTTTAGCCGTTACAGTTGGCGGTATAGTGGTTGGCGGGCTGCTGGGCTACGGCTGCTGTTTGATACTCAAAAAGGCAAGAAGCAATCCTATGGCGCAAAATTGCCTTGCCCTGTTAACCCCTTTTATTTGTTACCTGGTTGCCGAGCGCTTCAATATGTCTGGCGTCCTTGCCGTGGTTGTTTCTGGTCTGGTTATATCCTGGCAGTCGCCCAGGGTATTTTCTTACCAGGGGCGCACACAATCTAATGTGGTATGGAATATGATCACGTTTTTGCTTAATGGTGTAATCTTCCTACTCATAGGGCTGGAATTATCAGATGTTATAACTAACCTCCAGGGCTTTAAACTTTCAAGCTTACTGTTTCACGGGCTGGTCATCAGTATGGCGGCTATAGGAATCCGATTTTTATTTATCATGCCGGCAAGCATCTTTCCCCGTTTGCGGGGCAAAAAACAGGAACAGGTATTTACTTGGAAAAACACGCTCGTGTTGTCCTGGACGGGTATGAGAGGGGTGGTTTCTATTGCAACTGCTTTGGCACTACCCCTGGTAACAACCTCGGGAACAGCATTTCCACACCGGAATGTGATTTTGGTTTTGACGTTTATCATTATGGTGATTACCCTGGTTGGGCAAGGCCTAACCTTACCGCTATTGATCAAATGGCTTAACTTTATTCCCACTAACGACCAAGAAGATGAAGAGTTAGAATTAAGGTTGCTCGTTATTGATCAAGATATTGCTTTTATCAATAGTCGTATTTCTGGCATCGAAACTGACGTACAAATTGTGGATCAGGTTAGACGCTTATATGAATTACGCTTCAATTGGCTGAAAGGTAATTATCTCAAAGAAAACAAAGCGCTTGAAGCAGCAATATCAACAGGCACGGTGCTGGAGCGGGTGATAAAAGCACAACTATCTGTTATTGAATTTAACCGGGAGCTGCTTGTTAAATTTTATCGGGATGGCGAATATAATGCGGACGTTATTCGTAAGCTGGAAAGAGAAATGGACCTGGATGAATCCAGGCTCCGCTCGCAATTGGAATGATACCATAATTATTGGCCATCACGCTGTTTATACAAAGATGAGCTACTTTGGTTAGCAGGGTTTATCTAAATCTGCGCTTAATTTAGCTAAATGCGTAAAAAACATGTTATTTCTCAATGTTTTATCTATTAACGATTTTTAAACTGTATTTTACTATCAAATAAAATTGTATTTTACTAACAAACAATTTTGTACTTTTGTATCACACAATTCACCATGATACTTCAATCTGCTCTTAACCAAGTTATTGAAACACAAAAAGCAAACCTATCTCAAAAAGATGCAGGCCTAAAAAGGGATGCGCTGGCAACTCTACCAAACCTGTCGGCATTTGCATTGATTGTTTCGGGAATAAGAAGATGCGGGAAAAGCACATTGCTCTTCCAGTTACTCAAAGAAAGATATCCTGATGCGCTTTATCTTAATTTTGAAGATCCTCGGCTTTATGAATTTGGCCCTACCGACTTTGCCAGGCTGGATGAATCCATAAAGGCCAGTGGAAGCAATGTGCTTTTTTTTGACGAGATACAAATTATACCGGAGTGGGAAAGATATGCCAGGCAAAAGCTGGATGAAGATTACAAATTAGTGATAACCGGTTCTAACGCTTCTTTATTAAGCAGAGAGTTAGGTACCAGATTAACTGGGCGGCATATCACAAAAGAACTTTTTCCTTTTTCTTATCATGAATTCTGCACCTTTAAAGAATTATCTTATGATAAATCTTCTTTGTTGAGCTATTTAGAATTGGGTGGCTTCCCAGAATATTTAAAGCAAGGAATACCTGAAATATTAAACCAATTATTCGAGGACATACTGATCAGGGACATCGCAGTGAGATACAGCATAAGGGATGTTACAACATTGAAGCGGCTGGCGTTCTATCTACTGTCTAATGTTTCAAAATTAATCACCGGTAACAGGCTTAAAACGCTTTTTGAAATAGGGTCAACCAGTACGGTAATGGAATATCTATCCCACCTGGAATATTCGTATTTATTACAATTTGTACCAAAATTTAGCTACTCTTTAAGAAAGCAAATCGCTAATCCCAGGAAAGTTTATGCCATAGATACGGGGCTGATTAATGTTAATTCAGGCTCCTTCTCGGAAGATAACGGACGAAAGTTCGAGAATTTGATTTACTTGCACCTACGTCAAAAATATCGAGAGATCTATTATTTTGCCGAAAAAAATGAATGCGATTTCGTTATCATCAATAACAGCAAATTAGTGGAAGCCGTCCAAGTTTGTTTCGAATTAAACCCTGATAATATAAACCGTGAACTGGATGGTGTTGTTGAAGCACTTACCTTTTTCGCCGCTCACGAAGGCTTTATAGTTACGCTTGATCAAACCGATAGGTTAGAGAAAAATGGTAAAGTTGTGCATGTAGTCCCGGCCTACCATTACGTGTCGAAATTGTAAACTACTTGTTGAGTACAATAACACTTTTGCGCCTTTTATCTAATTATAAAACGATATACCATCTGGATAGAGCCGTTAACCGGGAATTAAAGGACAATATCACGTAATATTGAAGGATTACCGGAGATTACTTTTTATTGGGCCAGACATAGCTTTGGGAATATTGCCAGAAATAAATGCCGAAAATGCCCACCCAACCCACAAAAGAACCAACGCTATTGCCGCAGCAATGGATTCCGTTAAGCTACACAAATATATCAGGCTGACTGATCCAACCATTTTTTTAATTGTGCTGATTTTTCCCTACTGATCAGGATAGCCTCATCCAGGGCGGGTGTAAGTTCGATTTTTAACTGCCCGTTAAAAGATTGATGAATTTTATGGATAGCTTTTAAAGAAACAATGAATTGGCGGCTAACCCGAAAAAAAATCTCAGGGTCCATTTCCTTTTCCAGAATTTCCAGTGTCTGATCGATCATCAACCGCTGTCCGTTATACATAATTAGAAAAGTGGCTTTATTTTCGGAAGTGAAATAAGCAATTTCACCGGCCATTACCAGGATATACTTGTCCCGGTAGGCCACTAAGAAACGGTTGCGGTAGATGGCCTGCTTGGCCTGCATGCTTTTAACCAATTGTAGTATACTCTCATCCTTTCCGATACCTGCCATAGACTTCGCCTTACGAATACCTTTTGCCAGTTTATCGGCTTCCAAAGGCTTCAGCAGGTAATCTATACCGTTTACTTCAAAGGCCTTTAATGCATATTCATCGTAAGCTGTAATAAAAATCACCGGTGAGGTAATTTGTACATGATTAAATATCTCAAAGCTCAGCCCGTCCGTTAGCCGGATATCCATGAAAATGATATCCGGCTGCTCATTCGCTTTCAACCATTGGATACTGTCATGAACCGTTTGAAGATTTGCTATTACCGTAATGTCACGGTCTAAAACATGAAGCATTTTCTTGAGCCTCTGTATGTTAGGCAACTCGTCTTCTATGATTAAAACATTTAACATCAGATTTTTTTTTAATTATTCAAATTAATTAACGGGATTTCTACCCTGAAAAAAAAGTCGGTATCGGTTATAACAGGCGCCGGGCTATTCAACAATCGGTATCTTTCCCTAATATTTTTAAGGCCCATATTCGCACCTGGTTCATTGACGGCTTTAGGTGTTTTATTATTCTCCACAACCAGCAATTTTCCATCAGGGAAGTAAATGTGAATATTCAACGGCGAGTCCGTACTAAAAACATTATGTTTAATGGCATTTTCTATCAGTAATTGTAAGGTTAAAGGAGGCACACAGTACTGGACGATATGCTCACTCTCCTCAATCTGTACACAAATACCGTCCCCATACCGAATTTGGTATAAAAATAAATAAGCTTTGATAAACTCCAGTTCTTCTTTTAAAGCGATGACATTCTGAGTTCTATTGGCTAACATATACCGGTAAATAGACGACAATTTAGCGACGTAAGAAATGGCAACCTGTGGCTGATCCTCTATTAACGCGGTTACGATACTAAGGTTATTGAACAGGAAATGCGGATCAAGTTGCAGCTTTAGTGCATCAAGCTGAGCCTGCGTTGTTAGCTGTTCCATCTCCAGCGTCTTCAGTCTGGCATCATTCCATTGGTAAAAAAAATACTCGGCTGCAAAAACAGCGGTGATAAGCAACGAAAAAATGATACCTACAATAACCGTTTGTCTGAACATCAGTTCGTCATAACCAAAATAATTAGGGAACTTAATTTCAAAAAACAAAACCAGCACCATGTAAATAACAATGATATGTATCCAAAACTGTAGGCAAAACCTGCTTTTGATGCGTCCGTCCCATGGATACCATTTATTAAGAAAGGCGGTAAGCTGTATACCCGTTTCAAAAAGGGCACCAGCATAAGCAACGCTAAACATAAATTCGAGTATAAAATCACCAAACGCATAATATCGCCAACTGTTAAAAACACGGGTGGCGGGGTTGATAAGTACCAGGATAAGATATAATACCACGCCGAAGCCCGGATAGCCATATATTCTATATAACCTATAGCTGTGTTTGTGCATATGCTAAAATAGGGAGAACTATACAAAATATCATCATCAATTCATCCTCGTCCAGGTTTCATTAAAGCTCAGGAAGCCCCATTTAACTTTAAGATTCAATTCTGTACCATTTTCGCTGATCGTGAAACGGCCATGATAGGTTTTGTTATCTTTCGGGTCAATCACAATACCTTCAAAAATTTTGGCGTTTACTGGCTTCAGGTCTTTAGCAATAATTTTGTTGTTATCTTTTTTGTCTTTTTCAGTTTCCGTATTGATCTGTTTTGCCATAAACACCCGCCCTTCCTGATAAAATTCGATAATATCTTTATCCGGGGTTTTCCATTTACCTGCTATGGCTACCTGTTGAGCCCGGGAAATTAAGCCGAAAAATACGGAGAAGAGAATAGTTATAAAAACCTGTTTGTGCATGATGATAAATTTAAGGATGAATTATAAAGGTGCTTTGATACCGATCATGGTGCTGATACCGCTCAAATGCGTACTTGATTTATTGGGAAGTTGGGGAATAGTTGATGCCTGGCCTTCCAGGTAAAATATAAATGATTTGGATACCTTGAAATTGATACCGCCGCCAGCGTTGATATACAGATAAGTACCCGAAAAGGTTGTGTAATTCACGGTAATAGACGCATTAACAAACGACGTAGAAGGAACATCAATAAAGGATGCCCCAGCACCTGCCAGAACAAATGGCTGCCACCGGCCAAAGCTGTGCTGGTAACCGATATTTAAGCCCAGGTTAGTACTGTTTGCTTTAGCGTTAATCAGCGAGTTGATGGTGCCGAAATCGTTTTGAGATTGAAAATCTACTGTAGTTTGACCGAATTGAAATTTGATGAAATAGTTTTGGTGATAGTTGAGCTGTAGGGCGGTCATTGCATTGGAGCCAAGCAGCGTGTTAGTGTTTTTGACCTGGTCATATGGAATAAAAATGCCGACAGACCCTCCGAAATCCAGGTACAATTTTCGGGCTGTAGGATCATCATTGCTTTGTGCGCGCACAGTAGATACTAATGTGCCGACAAACATCAGCGTAATACAGAATTTAATTTTCATAAAGGAGATTAATTGATGCGGTATTATTACCGCCGATTGGTGAAATACAAGCTGGCCTAAAAAGATTTTAAAATATGTGCCCCGTTGCTTTGTAATAACCGGCAACTGCGGTGAGGTATTCGAAAACGCTTTGGGTATAATCGTTATCTGCCTGAACCAGCTGCAATTCTGCATCGGCAACATCGGTGTATTTGGCGAAGCCCTTTTGCCACCTTGCCTCAATAAAGGCCAATGCCTGTTGCCTGGCAAACCTGATGTTTTGCTGGCCTTTTACTTTTTCGGTATTTTCGGCGATAGCCAGGCGATTATTGCGAACTTGCAGATTCGCCTGGTTCTCCATTAAACTGCGCTCGGCAATTACCTGTTCCAGTGCAAATTTGCTTTGTTTCACCCTGGCATCCGTGCGAAACCCAGTGAAGACGGGTATACTCAATTGAATACCCACATAAAAACTGTTGGGTACATTATAACTGCTGAAATCAAAATTATCCGATTGTGCCTGTAGAGAATACTGGCTCACAAAAGCCAGTGAGGGCAAATATTTTGACTGCTCATTTTTAACCTGCTGGCGCGCGATTTGTGTTTTCCAGTCGTTGACCCGAAAATCTGGTCTTTTGGTACTAATTAATGCCGTGTCATTCACTACATTGGTTAACTTACCTAACAGTTCCGTACCCACGGTATCTGTAAGCTCGATCTCTTTATCCAGCGATAGATTTAAAAGAGATTTTAGGTAGTTGCCGGATTGCGCTACAGCTGTTCCCGCTTTACCATTGTTGATCTTCATCAGCTCCACATTACTCCAGGCATTAAGGGTGTCGCTTTTATTGGCATAGCCTTTACCGAATAACAGGCGGCTGTCTTTGAGATTGCGCTTTGACCGGTTTAAGGCGGCATTAGTCAACACCAGGTTCTGTCGGGCAATTAAAATATTGAAATAAGCCTTCCTGATCTCGTCTGCCAGTTCCCAGCAACTGAGCTCCAGGTTTGCATTATTAAGCCCCTCGTTCAAATGCGCGGTCTTCACATTTCCGCTAACCTCTTCATTAAAAAGCGGCATACTTACGTTAATATCTCCTGTAAAAGCATTTTTGGACGAAGAAGTTATCGGCTGGAGGTGTTTATCGTCATAGGTGATTTGCGAAGCAGCATTAACACCAAATGTTGGGAGAAAGAAAACCGATGGTTTAATGTTTCGGGTATAGTCTGCCGTGATCCCCACCTGCGGATACTGATAAGACTGTGCTTCTTTTAAACTATACTTTGCTTTCCAGGTCTCGATCTCTGCCAGTTTAATCTGCTGGTTGGCACTTAAACCCGTAGTAACTGCCTGTTTTAAGGAAAGCGTAATTTTTTCTTGTGCATAGGCGGTACTGGCACTATTTAAGCCGATTATTAAGCCAATTATAACCGGTGCCACTATCCCTGTTACTTTTTTTACAGATACCTTAGCCCACAAATTCCCCAAGCCTGTTTTCAGCCTAACCAGCGTATTATAAACCACAGGCACAACCACCAGCGTCAAGAACATACTGCTGCTCAGCCCGCCAATCAGTACCCAGGCCAGGCCGCTGCTGAATGCCGAGGAAGCACCATTTGCAAGTGCCAATGGCAACATACCAATCACCATAGCCAATGTAGTCATCAATATCGGGCGGAGCCTGGCTTTACCGGCTCCAATCAGCGCTTCGTTTACATTAGCGGTTGTGCCTGTATCATCTTTTAGAATATCATTTGTTTTATCAACCAGCAAGATCCCGTTTTTTACTACCAGGCCCATCATCATGATTAGTCCGAATATGGAAAATACATTCATGGACCTGGCGGTAAGCGCCAAAGCCAGCAGAGCACCTGAAATAGCCAGCGGAATAGAAAAAAGGATCACGAAAGGGAACAGCCAGTTATTGTAAAGGGTAACCATGATCAGGTAGATCAGGATGAAGGATACCAGCAGGGCCATACCCAGGTTGGTAAAGGAATCATCCTGTAATTCCAGGTCACCTTCATATAATACTTTGATACCTTTACCCACCTGGAGTTTATCAATCTCTTTTTTGAGATCTTCACCCACATCCCCCACCGGCCTGCCCGAAACCTGGGCCAATAAAGTGATACTGGGTTGCTTATTCCGACGCTCAAGGTCCGAAGGACCCGATTGCGGAACAACTTTTGCAAACTGGCTTAAATACACCAACTGGTTATCTGCATTGATAAAGGTAAGCTTCGTTAACTGGTCTGTTTTATTACGGTCATTAACATCCAGCTGTATCCGGGTATTCGTTTCCTTGTCCTTGTCGCGAAATTTCAGCTGATCATTGCCATAAACTGCCATACGTAACGCATCGCCTACCGTTTCCGTGTTTAAGCCCAATCTGGCCATTTTATCACGATCTGCAACCAGCTTCAGTTCCGGTTTACCTAAATCGGAAGATAATCTCGGGCTAACCAGTCCGCTTACGCTGCGGATAGCATTTAGGATAGCTGATGCCGCGGAATTCACACTATCGCGGTTGGTTCCGGTGATCAGCAATTGTACCGGTGCCTCGTTTGCGCCAAACAGGCCTATAGGTGAAACCCTGCTTTTAACACCGGCAACCTCCATAGATAATGCCTTCAGGTGCCGGGATAATTGGGACAGGCTTTTCTTCCGTTCCGTTAACGGCACAAGGGTCACATTAATCGTTGCAACGTTCGAACTGTACTTTTCATTAAAGCCATCGTTCTGGTATCCTATATTAGAAAACACTTTGGTTACCTCCGGAATCGCTTTCAGCTTATTTTCAATAATGCGGACTGTTGAATCAGTTTCGGCCAGTTTGGTGCCGGGCTGCAGATCGACGAACAGGGATAGTTCGCCCTTATCTGCCGCGGGGAGAAATTCTGTACCAACAATATTGGAGGTAAGCAGTAATAAGGAGCTGCCAAAAACACCCATGGCTATGATACCTATCACAATTTTATGGTTCAGCCCCCAATTAAGCAGCTTGCCATATCCCTCGGTAAGCTCATGCATTCTGGCTTCAAACCAAATACTTGCCCTGCCAAAAATTGTTTTCGTGCTTAAATGTTCCAGTTTGGCAAATCGCGAAGCGATCATCGGTGTAAGCGTAAAGGAAACTACCAGGCTCGACAGCGTAGATACAACGATAACCAGCGAAAACTCCTTAATTAAGCTGCCAACAAGGCCAGGCACCAGCGCCATTGGTAAAAACACCACCACATCAACCAGCGTGATGGATAAAGCTGCAAAGCCAATTTCATTACGCCCATCGAGCGCGGCATCCCGTTTGGCCTTTCCTTTTTCCAGGTGGTGGTAGATATTCTCCAACACTACGATTGAGTCGTCCACCAATACGCCTATTACCAGGCTCATCGCCAATAAAGTCATCAGGTTAAGGGAATAATCCAGCGCATACATCATAATGAAAGCACTAAAAAGAGATGCCGGTATGGAAACCAGAATGATGAGCGAGTTGCGGATACTGTGTAAAAAAACCAGCATCACGAGTGCAACCAGCAGGATGGCGATACCCAGGTCATCATATACCTGGTGTGCGGCCTCCAGCGTAAACTCCGAACTGTCTTGAGCTACATTGAATTTGATCTTTTTACCGGCGTATTCCAGCTCGATCTTGTTTAGCTCTTCCCGGACTACTTTTGTCACCTCCGCGGCATTGGCTCCGGATTGTTTATTGATAAACAGTGCTATGGACGACTGGCCGTTAAGACGGCTGCTGATTTCTTCATCCTTATGGCCGATCTGTACCGTAGCAACATCTCTCACACTCAGACTGCTGCCATCGGGATAGTTTTTGATTTTTAAATTACCTACCTGGTTGGTATCTGTGAGTTTGCCGCCCAGTTTAACGCCAAACTGCGCGTCGTTATCTTTGATCGTTCCAACAGGGTAGTCTGCGTTTGCCTTGCGGATCGTTTCATAAAGATCGGTTACGGATATGCCGTTGCTTATCAGTTTATCCTGTTTAGCCAGTACTTTAATCTCTTCGGGTGTACCACCAAGAATTTTCACCTTGCCAACACCCTTAATCTGGGCCAGCCTCGGTTTAAGCTGGTTATTAACCAGGTCATACAATTCGGTTGGCGTAACGGAGGCGGTTACCGCCAACTTTAAAACCGGAAGATCATTTACATTAAATTTTTCCAGCACTGGTGCCCTAACACCTTCGGGAAAGTCCGCGAGGGTGCCGTTTACCGAATGCTGTACTTCCTGCATAGCCAGGTCAGGGTCTGCATCGGCCATAAACTCAATAGAAACCACAGACAGATTATCTGCCGATAGTGAATTAACCTTTTTGCTTTTACTCACACCGGAGACTGCATCTTCAATTTTTTTGGTGACACTGTTTTCCACATCCTCCGGCGACGCGCCGGGGTATGCCGTAATAACCGTAATGGTTGGCGTAGCCAGGTTGGGCAATAGTTCATATTTTAAGTTCTGGTAGCTGATGACGCTCAATCCACCCAGGATCAGAAAGAATACGATAAATAAGATCGGCCTTTTAATAGCCAGTCCGGTAATACTCATAAAAATAAATTTGGAGTGATGAAAATTGATAAAACAGCTTAATTATTAACCGTAAGCCATTGCAACTTTTTGCCGGGCTCCACATTAAGCAACCCGGCTGTCATTATGGTATCTCCGGCTTTTAGTCCGCCTGATACACTCAGGTAAGTATCGTATTCTTTTCCGGTAACAATAGGCGTGAGCACCGGGTACTGTGAATGGTGAATAAGATAGACGGCTGATTGTTTATGATCGGTAATTAAGGCGCTCCTGGGTATTACTAATGTGTTTACCCGCTCATCTTCACCAAAGGCCACCGAAACATTCATGCCAGCTAAGAGCCTGTTGAGCTTGTTATTAACAATCCTGATCTCCACCGGAAAGGTTTTGGCGGCTGAGGCCACGGGGATAATGGCCGATATTTTACCGGTAAACATTGTGCTCGGGTAGGCATCTGCCCGGATAGTTACCGCGCTGCCCTTTTTCAGCCGGGCAACTTCAGTTTCCTGTACAAAAACATTAACCAGCACATCATTCAAACAGGCAATTGCCCCCAGTGTGGTACCGGGCGTAACATATTCACCCTGGTTAATCTTCTTATCGATAATCGTTCCGCTCTCCGGGGCCAGTATCAAGGTCTGGCCAACCTGCTTTTTACTAATATTGAGCTGAGAAGCGGCATTCTGCATTTGCAGCCTGGCGTTCTCCACCTCGGCTCCCGAAGCATTTCCTGAATCCTGAAGTTCCTTCAGTTTTACGTAATCACTTTTTGCCTTGTTATAGGTATCCTCACTTATCTGATAGGATGAAAAGCGTGTTGATTTATCCACCTTAACTAAAATGGAGCTTTTAGCCACGGTATTCCCTTTTTCAATCGCCGAGTAAACAACTCTACCATCAGTTTCCGCAGTTAGCGTAACAATTTTCCCCGCTTCCACAGCCCCCCTATAGGTAAAGCTGCCGGAGAAATTCATTGCTTTAACTAAAGTTGCCTGGGCTGCATAGCTAACCGGCTTTTGCTCCTGTTTGATCTCATTTTGAACAGCTTTTTGATTGCTTTTTAGTTTATACACTATAGCAACAATAACCAGGGCGGCTATGCCTGCGAAGATCATTTTTGGATAATATTGTTTTATTGATTTCTGGTACATTTCGCAAAAATTTTAATGCAAAAATGTAGCAGGACCAAGGATTATTTTATTTTAACTTACCGAGTTGAAGAAATTGGGCACCGAACTTAATTTAAATGCTACCCAACTCAAAAAAATTCAGGTTTGTTTAGTGACTTGTTTAACAAATTAGATATTCCGGAAGCCGGGCTGTGGTTTTAACCCGCACTTCTATTGAAGTACGGGGGTTTGGGAAGAGGAAAATAGGCCACAAACATGCTATCCTTATTTGTGGTGAGGCTTTCGGCTTTACCTGCTCCAATGAATCTTCATGATTCAGTTTCTACAATTGGGTTGGAACTCCCTCGGCAGATATACCGATCACTTCATCGCCTTGCACAATTCTCACACAAGTTATAAAAGCTTCAAAATTGTGTGAGAAACAAAAAACCCACACTTGCCGAAGCGTGGGTTAAGTTATTGATTTTTAGGCACATATACCGGACAGGATTCGAACCACTTTGTTGACTAAATGAAATTTTTGATCTTATTCGGTGAATAAATTAACAAATGATTTGGCTATTGGTTTAACCTACACTGATAAAATGAACATCAATCAAGCTTGGCATATTACATATTTAAACGCCCTTTTACATCATCATGATCGCGCTCTTTATGGGTAGTTGGTTTCGAACCAAACTTGTACGATAAGCTTAACGTAACCTTCCTGCTATCGTAACGGCTGTAACCCGTCATACGTAAAACGCTTGCATTTGTATTCAATGTATATCCGCTACCGTTAAAAATATCGTTAGCTCCCAGTTTTATATTCAATTTTTTGTTGATAAAGGCTTTGGATATACCTGCGTTTACCATAGATGTATGACCGATTTGATATAACCCATAAACGGCTGATGAATTGTAAATACCAGTCAGCTCAGCCTTAAAGCCTTTTGGTAATGTGAAAGTATTCATCGAGTTTAAGTTATAACTAAACTGACCGCGGCTGTAATCACCACCACCAACGCTATTGCTGTAGTAAGAGCTATATAACCCAACCAGTGTATTATTACTGCTCCACCAGGTAGCAAGCTGAACGGGTAATACCAGGCTCAGGTTATAGTTTTTAGAATTGGCAAAGTTGGCTTTGGTTATGGTCCATACCTGTGTTTGCACATCCTGAACAATAAAATCGGTAATGGCGTTTTTGGTGTACATATAGCCTAAAGTTACAGCTATGTTCCCGGCCGAACCGGTCAATTCAAAATTCTGGCTGTAGGCAGGTTTCAAATCCGGGTTACCTTTTTCCTGGGTGTAACGGTCAATCGGCGTAACAAAAGGGATCAGCGAAGTATAACCTGGGCGGTCAACCTTGGCAGCATAAGTAAAGGTAAGTTCTTTGTTACTGCTAAACTTTTCATCCAGCGTCAGGCTGGGGAACAAATCAAAGTATTGTTGCTGTATGCCTGAACTACTTAGGTTAGCATGAGTTTGCTCGGCGCGGATACCGGCTTGTATTTTCAACTTATTAATCTGTTTACTCAGGTCCAGGTAAGCTGCGGCAATATTTTCGTTGTAGTTGGTGGTACTTAAATTGGGGATATTGCTGAGCGAATTAACCTGCATACTGGTTGATAAGTTTGACGAGCCTGTGTACATATCCTTAACACCGGCCTCAAATACAGTATTGGTATCCAGCGGAAGCGTATAATCTGTTTGGAAGGTGGATACATTGAACAGCGTATTGGTGCGTGTGGTTGCTGAGCTATTTTGTGCCGGGTTGTTACCACTCAAATCCAGTAGCTGAGCGTTCATATCCTGGCGGCTCAGGCCCTTGTAATGTACCTGGTTAAAATCTACGTTCAATAACTGGCCCTTGCTGTTCAGCTTGTTTTGATAAGCCATATCGTACAGCGTAAAGTTGTAATTGCCGCCCGGTGTACTATTGGCTGTCAATACCGAATCAGCCTTGGTGCTACTAAAATAGCTAGTAGCCGTAGCGCGGTTGTTAGATTGAATGTACGAACCTTCAACCGAAGCACTTAAGGTGCTGGTTTTGGTTACATCATAATCAATACCCAGTTTACCGGTTTCAACAACGCCATGCGTCCAAAGTTCGGTTGGGGTTTGCAGTTGCTCGGTAACGTTGCCCGTGGTTAAGGAGCGGTTAATTGCTTCATTCCTTCCGCCTTTAGCATCTCTCAAATTGGCAGTACCATACACGTTTACTTTGCCTCTGCGATAATTTAACGATACACCACCGCTGTATTTACCGTAATTACTGCGCCCCGCTGTTAAAGTGGCAACACCGTTAAGCCCTGTAGCTGTACCTTTTTTGGTGATGATGTTGATAATGCCACCCGATGCCGAAGCATCGTACTTAGCCGATGGATTGGTGCTCACCTCAATACGCGCTATGTTTTCTGCCGGGATGCTTTGCAGCAAATTGGCTATCGTTTCGCCGGGAATTATTTTACCGTCCAGCATGATCAATACATTGTCTTTCCCTTTAATGCGGATGTTGCCGTTTAGGCCTACGTTTACCAGAGGCGTCATGCCCAATAGTTCTATGCCGGTATTACCAACGGCAACAATGCTGTTCTCTACGTTGAACACAGTTTTATCGGCACGGTGCTCAACTAAAGGCCTGGTTGCTTTTATAGTTACTTCGCCTAAGCTGGTGGTTTGCGGGGTGAGTGAGATATTGATGGTTTGATCGGTTGTGTTCAACTCAATAGCTACTACTTGTTTGCTGTAACCCATTTGTTTGGCCGATAATAAATATTTGCCTGCTTTTATCTTTTCGAGACGAAAGCTGCCGTTATCACCGGCAAGGGTACCTTTTACCTGGCTCGAATCGGCTGCTCTTAGCAGGCTCACTGTGGAGTAGGCAAGAAGCTGGTGGGTTTTAGCATCGGTTATAATACCGCTTATATTTTGGGCGAATAGCAGAGAGCTTACTAATAATAATGCAAGGCTGACGAATATTGATTTCATGTTGTTTGGTTGATTATGCCTCAAAACAACAGGATACGCGTTACTATATAGAATGATATTGACCAATGCCATTGAACAGCGTACAAACACCCAAATCCGGCTGATGATAGTATAAATTATTTGGCAATAGTAGTTTTATCAGCCAAAAACATAGTTTTGTCCGCGGCCGATAGCGTTTGGTCATTAACAATCGCTTAAGCGCAGTAGTTAAAGCAAATTTGAATATGGAAAACAAAATAAACCGGCAACGCCTTTACCTGCATGCGTTATTTGTACTGCTCATTTTTACCAACCAATCCATATTCTCGGCTATTTACGCTAAAAACTATCACTTCAGCTGGGCGAAAGATTTTCAGCCGATGTTGATATTGTTCTATTTGCTGGTAGTTTCTTATACCTATTTTATCGCTTTTGTAATATTAAACCTTAAGCCATTGTGGGTGCGGTTTGCCGGCATTATGGTTGCTTTCTTGTTATTCCCGCCACTGCGTTTCCTGGTCGACCAGCGGATCAGCGATTGGCTGTTTGGTGTTACCGACTATCCAAAAACCCAAACATTCGGTTTTATCTTTCACGATAATCTTTTCTTTTCGTTCATTGTGTTGCTTTTAGGCGTGTTCCTTAAATTTATGGACGACTGGTTCATTCACGATCGGATCAAAGCCACTTTAGAGAAACAAAACCTGCGCCTTGAGCTTGATTTCCTTAAATCGCAGGTAAACCCACATTTTCTGTTCAATACGCTCAATAATATTCAATCATTCATTGTACAGAATAATAAACCAAAATCTATCGAGCTGATAGGTCGCCTGTCCGAATTTATGCGTTTCGCCTTATATGAGTGCGATGAAGAATACATTGACCTTGATAAAGAGATCGATATGCTAACCGATTATGTGGAACTGGAGCGGGTACGTTGCGATGACCGGGTAAGTATCAGCTTTATAGCAACCGGTGATTTTGATGACCTGCAAATACCGCCTTTGTTATTGATGCCTTTTGTAGAGAATGCTTTTAAGCATGGAGCCGATAACCAGCTGGATAAAAGCTGGATAAATATAACCATTACACAAAACAACAATAAGTTACAGTTAAACGTGAGCAATAATTTTGTGGCCGATAACAGCGCGGAGAAAGCCGGAGGCATAGGCTTACAAAACGTAACTAAAAGGCTAAGGCATTACTTCCCAGGCAGGTACAGTTTGCTGGCAGCGGCAAAAGGTAATATTTTTGAGGCCGACCTATCTATAACCTTATGAGAGTGATCAATTGTATTATTGTGGATGATGAGCCACAGGCCCGCAAACTAATGGAAACCTTTGTTTCGCAGTTGGGCGGCTGGAAGATACTACGCATTTGCAGCAACGCTATTGAAGCCTTTGAGGCGCTGCAATCCTTACCGGTTGATGTTATCTTTCTGGATATTAAAATGCCTACCATTACCGGGATAGACTTTCTAAAATCGCTGAAAAACCCGCCAATGGTGATATTCACCACCGCCTATAATAAATATGCGATGGAAGGCTATGAGCTTAACGTGGTAGATTATTTGCTAAAGCCCATCTCCATGCACCGCCTGCTGCAAGCCGCGGAAAAAGTAAGTGACCGTTTAAAAGAAAAAACTGAAACTATCGCACCTGCTTCCGAAGCCAGCTACATGTTTATTAAGCATGATAATAAACTGGTGAAAGTAAACTTTGCCGATATTTTATATATTGAAGGTATGCAGAACTTTGTACGCATACACACCGAAGCCAAACCATACCTTATTACCCATACCATGAAAGCGATGGAAGAGATGCTGCCTCAAAGCATGTTTTTCAGGGTACATAAATCATACATCGTAAACCTTGATGCTATAACTACTGTTTTCGGTAACACCATTGAAATAGGTAAAACCGAAATAGCGATTGGCAGTAACTACAAGGCCAGTTTTATGGCAAAGATAGGAGGAAATTAAGTAGCACAGCAATACGCATATGTACCAGGGTTCTGAAACGTCTTCACCTATTGTACCCGAGAGTTCTAAGCCGCTTTGAAGCGACATGTCAATTACTTTTATGTTTTCTTAACTGGGCTTTGTCGCTAATTATTTAATTAGGCCCTCCTCATTCAAAATTATCAAGTATTTGTCAGCCTCGGGTAATTGTGCTTGTTTTTTTGAGTCACCCTATAATTTATTTACACAAACATCTGATGTTTAAATAAAACATCGTATGTTTGTGTATTGAAATAGGTCACTATGGAAAATCAAAAATTATCAGAAAAAGTTTCGGCGCGCATCAGGCAGGAAATTCTGGACGGCAGATATAAAGCCGGAGATAAAATACCTGCCGAACCCGAGTTGATGAAAACCTACGAAGTTGGTCGCTCCAGCATACGCGAAGCCATAAAAAGCCTCGCGATGGCTGGCATCCTGAAGGTGCAGCAAGGTTTGGGCACTTTTGTAAACGAACTCCAACCGGAGGAAAACATGACCCAACGCCTACGCGTGGCTGATTTCGACGAAATTAATGTCGTGCGTAAACTGTTGGAGGAAGAGATTGTTAAACTGGCCGTAGAGAACCACACCGCAACCGAACTATCTGAAATAGAAAAACATCTTAACCTTCGTAAACAAGCTATTATTAATGAGGACCGGCAAGCCTGTACCAATGCAGACATCTCGTTTCACATGGCAATCGCTCATGCTTCGCATAACAAGGTACTCGCCGAATTGTACCAAAATTTTTCTTATACCATACGGGCCTTTTTTACCAAACGCGAGGCTCAGGGTATTGGCCATTTTGCAATAAGCCATCACCTCCACGAAGATCTTTTCAGGGCCATTAAAGCAAGGAGAAAAAAACAGGCGCAGTACATTATACGGGAAATACTCGGCAATAACTATTAAATCAAAATACCATGACTATTCTAACATTCACATTAATATTACTGGCCGGTGCTTATCTGGCCGGGCTGGTTGGCTCCTTAACTGGTTTGGGCGGGGGCGTAGTGGTTATCCCCTTGCTTACCCTGGTTTTTCATGTAGATATACGCTATGCCATTGGTGCGGCGCTGCTGGCTTCAATTGCCAATTCATCAGGCGCGGCCAGTGCCTACGTTAAGGAGGGCATAACCAATATACGCCTGGGCATGTTCCTGGAGATAGCCACCACTGTGGGGGCTGTTGGCGGGGCGGTAATTGCGGTTTATACGCCAACCAATACCATTGCTATTCTTTTCGGTGTCATCCTGCTTTTCTCAGCCGCCATGACTATCCGCAAAAAAAACGAGGAAGCTTTGGTAAACGGGAGCGCCCTGTCGTTTAAATTGAAACTAAATAACAGCTATCCAACCAAAGAAGGCAAAGTATCTTATCAGTTAAAAAATGTAGGTGCCGGGTTTTCTATTATGGCACTGGCCGGTGTAATGTCCGGGTTGCTGGGTATTGGTTCGGGTGCATTAAAAGTTCTGGCTATGGATTCCACCATGCATATCCCTTTCAAAGTAAGTACTACCACCAGTAATTTCATGATTGGTGTTACGGCTGCGGCAAGCGCAGTAGTTTACCTGCAACGCGGATACATGGATCCCGGTATAGCGTTCCCGGTGGTATTGGGCGTGCTGGGCGGCGCATTTACCGGCTCAAAACTGCTCTCCCGTTTAGATCCTAAGGTACTGAAATATATTTTTTGCCTGGCAATTTCATTTGTGGCGGCAGAGATGATTTATAATGGCTACAATCACCAGTTTTAATCAAATAATTTGATCGTGATGAAAAATTTAATTTCAAAATTACGCTTCGCCGATAAAGACATCGAACAATTTATTGGTTTACAACTCCGTTATGGCGTTATCACGTCGAGCCTTGTGGTACTCATTGGCGGGTTGTTCTATTTAAGCCAGTCCGGACAATTGCCCTTGCCGTCTTATCATCAATTTATTGGAACCAAGGTTGGGTACACCAGCCTCGGGCAGATTCTTGTCGGTGTAAGGCATTTTCAGGCACCGGCTATCATTCAACTTGGCGTAGTAATTTTAATTGCCACGCCTATTTTAAGGATTGCATTTTCCTTGTTAGGTTTTGTACTGGAGAAAGACAAAATGTATATCCTGATTACCACCATTGTATTAACGGTGATGCTTGCAAGTATTTTTGGAGGATTGAAAATTTAAATCTCTAAAATAGAAGTTCACCCGATTGCTGGATCAATAAAAAGGTTTTGTAAATTATATCTATTGGTAAGCTCATGTAATATTTGTGCAAATCTTGTGCAAACAAAAAAACCCACTCGCCAGAGTGGGGTTAAATCATTGATTTTGAGGCTCCCCAGACTGGACATAATTCGAACCACTGGGTGGAGCAATTGAAGATTTTAAATCAATTTTAATTGGTTTGGTATGGGCCATTCCTGCCAATCTCTTCTTCAAAAATCTATTAATGCTGAACTCGTAATAAATGCAAAGATAATCCGGCATTGTTTTTAAGCCACAATACACATCTCCATAACTAAACAACCTACATAAAAAACGATATTTTTGATGCGTGGCCAGACAATAGCTTAAACTATGGAAATTTATATTAATCGAGAACATTTACTTAAGGAGATCGAGTATCCAAGTCGCTACCTTCCTGAAAATTTGCTCAAAACTTCGGCTGTTATCTTTGGTATTATTCTGCTATTCCTTTTGTTATTTAAGCCATTTGGCGTGTCTGCGTCGGAACAAAGGATAAACTATTTCTTTATATGCGGTCTTCACGCTTTGTCACCAGCAATAATCATTTATACTTATTTTGGAATGCTTAATTATTTAAGAGAGAGGTCACAGGTTAAAAGCTGGACCTTATTTCAGGAATATGTGCAAATCGGAGTTGTCCTCCTTTTAACTGGCTTTGTCAGCTTTTTAATGCGCGACATTGTTTATAAGAACACATATAATTGGTCATGGTATTATTTATGGGAGGAAGTAAGGAACAGTTTGATAGCGGGTAGTCTTTTTTATTTTCTTTTCAGATTAACCGGTTTCTATTTTCAATCTAAAAAAGGATCTCCATTTGTGCTGCAATTTATTCCGCTGAATGTTGAACCGGCAAAAACCGTTACCCCATCTTCACTCTTCATCAAAACACAAGTTAAACAGGAAGATTTTAGTTTGTGTTTATCCGATTTGCTTTTCGCTAAAGCAGACGGTAATTATATCGAACTGACAAGTTATAGAGATACCCAAATTACTACTGAACTCAAAAGAATTTCACTTACACAGTTTGAATCGCAAATTTCTGATCACCCTTACTTCTTCCGCTGCCACCGGGCTTATTTAGTTAATATGCTCCGTATCGAAAATGTGTCGGGAAATTCCCAGGGTTATACGCTTGCTTTCAAATCTGCCGAAACAAAGGTGCCTGTGTCAAGGGCACAATTGGATAGTTTTAACCGCCTGTACACCCAGCTTCAGCAGTTGTACAGCGCGTAAGCTTGTTGTTCATCACAAAGGTTTGTTAGTGGTAACAAGCGGTTAGGATGGTGTTTTTGTTGTTGTAGGTTTGCCCTCAGTAACGGGTTAATCTGTCAATCTTAAACAACAAATCTATCATGCAATCAACAACAGCATTGCCATCCGGCCAATCCAACAAGTTATTTTACATTGATAATATCAAAATACTTTTAACAGTGTTAGTGGTACTCCACCACCTGTTTATTGCCTATGGCGCTTCGGGCGGCTGGTATTATATGCAGAAAACAACACACATTGGTGCACTTGTTCCCATGACCATGTTTGTGAGTACAAACCAATCTTTTTTTATGGGCTTTTTCTTTCTGCTGTCAGCCTATTTTACAGGCCCCTCGTATGACAGAAAGGGAGCCGGGCAATTCATTGCCGACCGTCTGCTGAGGCTGGGTATACCTTTGTTGTTCTATTCTTTCATCCTTTCACCCTTTATCAGTTATTTGGTTTATTATTTTGCCAAGGGGCATCACATTACCTACCTACAATATCTGTCCGGATATGACACATGGATAGATCCCGGTGTAATGTGGTTTGTGGCTGCCTTATTGATTTTTACTTTAATCTATGTGGCAGTGCGAAGCTTGGTCAAAATTACATTTAAGAAGTCTTTGCAGATACCTGGCATTGGTGCCATACTGCTGTTTGCTGTTGTATTGGGCATAATAAGCTTTTTGGCAAGAATAATGTTTCCGGGTGGATGGGTGCTTAAACCATTAGGGTTTCAATTGGGGCATTTTCCACAATACATTGCGTTGTTTATTGTTGGGTTGCTGGCCTACCAAAATCAATGGTTTGACGGCTTGTCTGAACGGACGGGAAAGCACCTCAAATGGTCTGCATGGCTTTGTTTATTATTCTTTCCGGTGTTTTTCATTATCCGGGTCAAATTAAATATGCCGGTAGCCTGGTACTCGGGCGGTTTTCATTGGCAGTCATTACTATATGCCGTTTGGGAACAATGGATAGGACTGTCTATCCTGACGGCATTATTGAGCAGCGGAAAACGGTCATGGAATACCTCATCGCCGTTATTCGGTAAATTATCCCGCTGTTCTTTCGCGGTTTATCTTTTTCACCCACTGGTCATAGTTGCGCTAACCCTTGCGGTAAGAAACTGGGCGGTTGATCCAACTATCAAGCTTCTGCTGGTTGCTCCTTTAGCTGTATTGGGCAGCTTTTTGCTGGGTACATTTATTTTATTGATTCCGGGAGTGAAAAGGATTATTTAACATCCAAATTTTCCAATTGAAGTTAAGCCAGCACAAATTGAAGTTATATGAAGTCGTTTGAATGTCCCAGACTTTACATTTTTAGAACAAATGCGCGTCTTGAATGATTTAAAGCCATCATGATCTTTCCTGAGGCTGGGCTCGAACCAGCGACCCTCTGATTAACAGAGAAATGGTCGACCTCTATATCGGGTTAAGGATGAATAAGTTATGTCAATCCATTTTTGCGTTGTAAGGTATTCGAAACATCTCACACAGCAACAATTCATACCTTTGCGGTATACCCAAATTTAAACATACTTTGCTGTACTTGAAAATCTTAATTAGATAATGATAATTTATACTCCCATATTTTCGCATAATAGGTTGCATCATTGCTGGTTCGAGCTCAGCCTCATAATCTTGAAAATCAGAAAGCTTTTAATACAGTTTAAGTCTGCTCAATAGTTATCGTCAGTTCTGAAAGTCTAACTCTTTCATTCCCCAATAATTTCCGCCCAGCCTATGCAAAATTTGTGTTAATTCCAGACTGTCGCGGTATTGGATATTAATAGTCATCATTAAAAGGGATTCACCATTTTTAAAAAGTTTAGCCTCTTTCATTACCTGTGGATTTAACGAATAATTTGATAATAAGGCGAGAATCTCAGCAACCTTGCTTTGATCTGCAAGGATTGTTAAATCTCCGCTAATCAGGCTATGGTATTTTTGATCACTCAGTTTTGTTGTCGAACAGCCTGTACATACAGAAATCAGAATGAGAAGAAGGGCATAGCCCATTCTCCTAACCTTAAATGTCTTTTTTTTCATTGGTACCCTAATTTCAGTGACCAAAAATTTCCTGTAGCTTCTGACTAAGCTCTTTTCCGTCTAAATTTTTTCCAACGATTTTACCATCAGGTCCGATCAGAAAATTTTGTGGTATTGCCCTGATGCCATAAAGTTTTGCAGCTTCGTTTTTCCAGAATTTAAGATCTGATACCTGAGTCCATTCCAGACCATCGGCTTTAATCGCTGCAAGCCACTCGTCTTTTTTTCCAGCGCGGTCCAATGAAACGCCAAGAACAGTGAAATTTTCTCCCTTGTAACGCTGGTAAGCTTTTACAACATTTGGGTTTTCAGCCCGGCACGGGCCACACCAGGAGGCCCAAAAATCAACTAATACATATTTGCCACGAAAGCTGGATAAACTCACCGGTTTATCATTAACATCATTTTGTGTAAAAAGCGGAGCCATTGCGCCAATAGATGTTATTTTGGCCATGTCTATCGTTTTCTCAAACGCTAACCCCGCCTCACTACGGCGAATATCTACAGACAGGCTGTTAAATAGTGGCAAGATTTTTTCAACATCGATGATCGGACCTGCAACCTCAACAAGAGCCAAATAACTGATGTAAAAATCAGGATGTATCTTAATAAATTGGATTTGCAGAAGCTCCCTTTCTTCAGCTGTCTTTTTATATAATTCACTCAAATTTTTACGAAAAGTGCTGTCCTTACGCTGTTCAGGCGTGGCAGCAATAGAACGTGTAACAAGCGACTCGAAGGTTTGCTTATTGGCAGATAAAAATGCTTTATAGATACTGTTTTGTTGGTTAATACGAGAACCACTAATTATTCCGTGTTTGATGGAATCACTTGCGGTTACATTGGTATTTCCGTTTTCAAGATAAAAAGCGAGTATATCCCTTTTATCTCCCAGTTTAGAACGCCCACCACCCGTATGATCCAGAGTAATACTAGCCTTGGAAATGCCGGACAGGTGGCCGCTAAACTCAAAAGTGCCGTTGCTGGAATTCGCTGAGTCAAGTACAGACTTTCCCTCGCTATCGTAATACAAATATGCTTTTAATGGCTTATTCAAGTCGCTAACCTGAGCCTTTAAGAAGAATTGCCCACTTTGAGCAAGTGTAATTAAAGGGAAAAACAAAATGGTTGCTAAAAATATTTTTTTCATGATGGGATGCATCGTTAAATGATTGTTGATGATTCTTTTAAAATCAGTATGAGTAAGTTATTGGATAAGCAACCGGCATAATAGTACGACCAGGGACTGGTATAGCTGCCCCGGTCATACTAAAAGAAACAGGTGCTTAATAACCTGGATTTTGAGTCAGATTACTATTGTTTTGTATTTCTGTTTTTGGAATAGGGTATAAAGCGGCATTAGCTGTCCATGTTGTTTTTAATGCTCCTAAAACAGCATTAGCGCGTCCTGTCCTTCTCAGGTCATTCCACCTGTGCCCATATTCACCAAACAACTCTATCCGTCGTTCCTGCTCAATAGCCAACAAAATATCAGGTTGAAGTACCGCCGTAGTATTAAGCAGGCCGGCCCGGGTCCTGATCACGTTAATATCGGCAATAGCGCCGGCTAGATTACCCTGCTTTGCCCTGGCTTCAGCACGTATCAGGTATTGTTCGGCCAAACGCAGGTAGGTAACATACTCGCCTGTTGCGGTTGTATTTGTAAGCTTTTGTTTATATTTAGAAAAATAGTAATATGGCGTTCCCTGGTAAATTGTTGAGGCCGTCTCATAAGCAATTATGAGGCGGTTTTTTTATGGAATATATTTGGATTGTGCTATTAGGGGCTGAAGCTCTATTGTGCAGATATTTCGTTTCTGATCGATTCTAAGAGCGTTTTTTGGAAAAAGGGGGCGAAAAGCCTCAGGCTTTCCACTTTCTGAGGTTATGAGCGATGGATAACAGGCCTATTTCGACCTCGGTTTTGGACATGCCTTTCAGCAGAAAGCGCCTGAAGCCATGATTATGCTTCAGTTGGGCAAATACCGGTTCCACATCGGCAGGCCTTCGCTTTCGGTATTTGATGCCCTGTTCTGTATTTAATCTTTCCTTTGCTTCCTGCTTGTGTTTTCTCAGGGAATGGTTCACCTCAACGATCCGGTTGCCCTGCCCGCTATGGCATACGCCACGCATGGGGCAGTTATTACAATTCTTTGCCTGGTAACGGCTGATCAGCTGTACATGGCCCGATGTGGTTATTCTTTGACCATCACCGATATGTGCCATCCGCTGGCCCATCGGGCAGGTCAGGTAGTTTTCCCCTTCGTTGTAATGCAGGCTGTCATTACTGAACGCTTTGATGCCTTCCTTTTGTTCTTTGTCGAACGTATTGTACTTGATATAGGCTTCGATGCCTTTTTGCTGTAAGATGCCGTAGTTCTCGTCTGAACCGTAGCCGGCATCGGCCACAACTGCTTGGGGAAGTGTGTTGTATAGTGCTTCGTATTGGTCTATGTGAGATGGCAGGGTCTGATAATCGGTAGAGGTTTGATGCAGGCTGTAGTTAAGGATGAACTGATCTTGTGTGGATATTTGTAGGTTATATCCAGGTTTAAGCTGCCCGTTCAGCATGTGGTCTTCCTTCATCCGCATAAAAGTCGCATCCGGGTCGGTCTTTGAAAAGCTGTTACGGATACCTAACTGCTTTTCCTGCTGGTCATAACGTTCCAGGTTTGCAGGCCAGTTCTTTCTGGCATAGTTCAGCTTTTGTTTGACCTGCTTGCTTACTTCTTCCTTGTCGTTCAAAGCGGCATCGATCTTAGCTATGGTTTCTTTTACTTTTTCAGGGTTGATCTCTTCAAAAGATATTGGCGTGGTATCTTTTAGTTCTTCTGCCGCAAGGCCTTGCGCGTACTTCCATAGTTCATCCAGCTGGCTTTTGATCTTCTCTTTACTGTTCTTGATGCTTTTGCCCCATACAAAGGTGTATTTGTTCGCCACCGATTCGATCTTGGTGCCATCGGTAAACACAGTCTCTTTAAGCGAAACGATACCCTGTTCTGCCAACAGCAGTACAATCTGAGAGAAGATCTGCTTTAAGATACCCGACAGCTTTTCGCTCCGGAAACGGTTTATGGTATTGTGATCGGGCTTCTTCATCCCCAACAGCCACATAAAGTGGACGTTCTGTGCCGCCTGGTCTTCCAGCTTTCTTGATGAATAGGTATTGGTCAGGTAACCATACACCAGCAGTTTCAGCATCAGCCGCGGATGGAAGCTTGATGCCCCGCCGCCTTTATACTTGCGGTTGATCGGTTTAACGTCTATCAAGTCAACTACTTGTTTGACTATGCGTACCGGGTGGCCCTCAGGTACTAACTCCTCCAGTTTATACGGTAAAAATGTTAACTGGTCAGGGTCATATGGCTTAAAAACTACTTTCGCTCCCATGCCTTTAAGTTAACAAAAATCACTCTAAAATAACAAGAGGCTGCCTCACTTTTGAGACAGCCTCATCTGCGGTCGCCCGATTCAAATGCTTTAAACAGGCTACTGCTTAATTGATAATCCGGAATGGTTGTAATATCCAATGTAAAATACTGTCCCTCGGTAGTATATCCCTGGCCCGCGGTGCCTGATGGAGAAGCATCGAATTGCAATATGGCCTCCGTATTATTTTTTACAAAGATACCGCCAAGGTTAGCAGTAGAAAGTAAGCTAAATGACGGGGCACTAATTACAAAAGTAGCGTTTGCTTCGGCATTTACCCAGTCGCTGTTATAAAGATAAACCCTTGCCAACAAGGCAGCTGCAGCATATTTATTGGGCCGGGTGCGCTGACTTGACGAGTAGGAGTAATCTGCCAGTAAGGAGGCTTTGGCGTCGGTTAAATCACTAATAATTTGTTGGTATACCACAGCTTTTGCACTGCGGGAAAGCGAATTGCTAATCGCCCGGTCGGGAGTTAGTGGCATCGGCACATCTCCCCATAAATTCACAAGGTAAAAATAGCAAAGCGCCCTCATAAATTTCGCTTCACCCAAGGCTTCAGTTTTCATAGCATCGCTAATGCCACCTGTACTGTTATTAATGCCGGCTATAATGGCATTGGCTTGATAAACTGATGAATAGCAGCTGGTCCACATAGAGGATACGTAACCATCGTCTGCCTGAACTGTATTCTGGATAAAAGCATCAAGGCTGGAGCCGGAAGTAGTATATTGGGCTTCATCTGCTGAACAGCCTGTTAAAAATGACATGGAGAATTGTAAATCGTAAGATTTACTGATAGCGAAGGAATAGTACATACCTGCCAAAGCAGAATTTACCGTATTGTCGCTGGTGAAAACGGTAGCCGTAACCAATTGATTGCTGGGCGCACCAACATCAACGAATTTTTTGCATCCGCTGATTAATACACACACTAACAAAACCAGTTGGCAGATAATTAGTTTATAGGTGATTTTTATAGTTTTCATATCGGATATTTTAGAATGAGAAGTTAACACCTGCAATAATTGTACGTAGTGGCGGGATATTACTTGCCGGGGTCTCCGGATCGTAACCCTTAAATTTGGTAAAAGTGAGCAGGTTTTGGCCTTGCAGGTAGAAGCGGGCCGAACTCATTTTTAAGCTATTAACCCAGCTATCTTTAAAAGTGTACGAAAACGCCACATTCTTTAACCTTAAATAAGCGCCATCGCTAAGTACGGCGTCAGACTGGATGTATTTAGTATAGCTGTTATAGGCTGTGCCATCCGTATTGATCCCGAAGGTGCGCGTGGCTATTTTTCCGTTTGTTTGCTTAAATAAATCGTACATATAACTGGACATGTTTACCGCGTTGTATCCCGGAGGGGCAGTTCCGGCATAATAATCTATACCGTATTGTATGCTGTGCCCGGTAAATTGCAACATGATGTCTAACTGGAAATTTTTATACCTGAAGGTATTGCTCATCCCGCCATAAAAATCCGGGTCGGTTTTACCAACGGCCACCTTATCGCCCAAGCCATAAGCGGCCAGGCCGGTTTCGGAGGTGCGTGTAATATTGGTTGAACCACTATTGTTGGCATCTTCTATCGTTGGTAAATTAGTAGTGGGTGAAAGGCCTGTGTAATGATAAGCATAAATGGTGCTAAGCGACGACCCTACTACCAAAGAACTGGTATACAGCGTATTTTCTATACCAGGGAAGGATAATAACTTACTTTGTACAAAGGAGATATTGAAATTAGTAACCCAGTTGAAATTTTTGCTTTTGAAATTCTGGGTAGTTAAAGTAAACTCAAAGCCTTTTTTCTCAATGATAGCGGGTAAATTGCCGTAATATGAGCTAAAACCTGTAACCGTACTTTGAGGGATGCTCACCAGTGAATTATTCACCCTGTTGCGGAACCAGGCACCTGTTAAAAGTATCCGATCTTTTAAAAACCCCAGGTCAAGTGCAAATTCCAGTTTTTTATTAACCTCCCATTGCAGGTCAGGGTTGGCAAGTGAGTTTGGCGCCAGGCCAGTTGTACCATTATAACCATACAATGTGGTTTTATAAGAATCCAAATAAAGGTAATTAGGGATCTGGTCGTTACCGGTAGAACCGTAACTTGCCCTTAGTTTTCCATAACTCAATGCCGGAAGCGCATTCTTAAAAATGTTCTCTTGCGTGAATATCCAGGCACCGCCAACAGAACCAAAGTTTCCAAAACGTTTATTAGCACCAAACTTGGAAGAGCCATCCCGCCTGTAATTGACATTCAGGACGTATTTGTTTAACCAGTTATAGTTAGCACGTCCGAAAAAAGACTGATATTTATATTCGGAATTAAAATTGTAAACATTAACGGAACCCGCACCGGCACCCGAAATTGAACCTAACAATGCATCAGAGCTGTAATTAGTGGCCACTACATAGATAGGTTGGTCGTATTGATTATCCTGAAAAGTCGCGCCCGAAAGTAAATTCAGTTCCCCGCGGCTTATCTTCAGCGTGTAATCTATCTGTGGTTCCACATTCCATGTTTCCACATCATTTTGCTGGCGTTTGGCCGATGGAAGCGTACCTGATAAAGGATTGATACTTTGCGAGTAAGCAAGGTCCTGCGCATCGGAAACCAATTTATTATAGGATGTATTCAATTTAATATTCAAGCCCTTTACCGGTGTGTACTTCAGCAGGATGCCGCCGATAAGATTGTTATTTTTAGCTGAATATTTTTGGTACATGTATTTCAGCGGGTTTTCATACTGTAGCGAAGAAGTATTGAGGTTAAACCAATATAAACCTGTGCCTGCGGCATTATATAATGGAAAATTAGGTGCCTGGCTGAAAGCTACAGCGCCTAGGTCTGTCGTAGTTGACTGCCTGGCCACGTTATTATTCTGGTCGAGCGCTAAAGTAGCAGTGATATTTGCTGTAAACTTCCGGTCTAACGAGTTGTGTTCAACTGCTAAATGCGCGCTCCCTCTGCTATATTTATAATCTCCGGGTATTACCGTTGTTTCGTTATGATAAGTACCGCTCAAAAGGAAATTGGTTTGGCTGTTCCCTCCGGAAAACGTGGTGGAAGCATCTGTAGCATGGGCAGTTTTCCCCATTAATAATTTTTGAAAATCGGTAGATTTGGTGGTATCCCATACCATCAAATCGGGCGCGTTAGTAGTCGTTGGGGTAGCACCCGAATTGGCAAATGCTTTGCGCCTGACTTCCAGATATTGTGCAGGCGTCATGTCAGATACCTTGTGCAGGTTGGCCACATCCGATATGCCGTTACTGAAATTAACGCTCAGCTTTGTTTTACCTGATTTTCCTTTTTTCGTGGTAATTAAGATTACTCCGTTACCGCCCCGGCTACCGTAAATAGAAGTAGCATCGGCATCTTTCAATATTTCAATACTTTCAATATCACTTGGATTAATAATATTTAAAGGGTTATTACCAAAAGAAGGTTTCAGGTAGCCTACAGTATTGCCACCCGCTGTATAAACAGGTTCTGAAAGAAAGGGAACACCATCAACAATATATAAGGGGGCTATGCCTGTGGCAGGTATAGTGTTGCCATTGCCATCGGGAACAGATGGCAAAGATTTGGCTGCCCTGATCTGTACATTGATGGCTGCCCCGGGCGTACCGCTATTCTGGGTGATGAGCAGGCCGGGTACCTGACCTGATAAAGCCTGCAGTACATTGGTCACTGGTTGTTTAGCTATTTCTTCAGCAGTTACCTTTGCAATAGCACCGGTACTAATACGCTGACTGGTTTTTTGTCCGTAAGCCACTACCTGAACTTCATCGAGCTTGGAGGTGCTCAACTTCATCGTCACAATTATATTAGCTGTCTTTTTTTCTTTTACAACCAGTTCGTATTTTTCGTAACCAATATAATTAAATGTCAGCACATCATTCTCATTGATGTCATTCAAATTGAATTCACCATTCAGGTTGGTTACCGTTCCTTTTCCGGTTCTTTTGTTGATAATGGTTACACCGGGTAGCGGGGTGTTTTCACCGATTACAACACCATTGATGTGCATCGGCAAGGCTAACATTTGGGATACTTTCTCTAACAGCGACAATTCCTTTTTAGAAACGATAACTGATTTGTTTTCGATTTTAAATTCCAGCGCTTGTCCTTTAAATATCTGGTTCAAAGCATCATTCAGTTCAATATTCTCTACGTTTACACTAACAGGTGCGGAACCTTTGAGTGTTGACGCAGTGAAAAGAAAGTCGTATCCGGTTTGTGCTCTGATTTGATCAAATACATCTATTAAAGGTGAGTTTTTTGCCGTTAACGTGATCCGTTGTGCATAGGAGCTTGCGCTCACCTGTACAATAGCTGTTATTAAAATCAGAGTAACTAACTTCATGATCAACAGTAATTTATTTACACAGCATGGCCGCCGTGTAATATTCTTAGGGTAAAATTTGTACATTTGTTATGGCAGGGTTAATGCGTTGGGCCTATTCATTTTCCAGATGGTGCAGGCTCTTCGCGGTTGATTAATAATTTAATTGTAAAGTGATCCAGCTTTAGTCATTCCGGCTCCACCCGGGATGACTTTTATACTTGGATTGCTAAATGGAGTTAAGTATAATTTATCCGGTTACAACAATCCTCCTTCCTTCAATTTTAAAGTGTACACCTTTAGTTTGCTGTAGCATTTCTAAAACTTCACTGATCGTTTTATACTTAGAAATTGTTCCATAATAACCTTCATCAGAAACAGCCCCATCGTATTTAATATCTACATCGTACCAGCGCGATAGCTTATGCATAACACTCCTGATATTTTCGTTATTAAACCTGAAATAACCGTTTTTCCAGGATACAGCTTCTTCAATGTTTGCATGATCGAGTTTGGTAATCCCTCCTCGTTCATTCACCTGTGATTGTTCTCCAGGTTTCAATAATGCCACCTTTCCAACGCTCGATATTCTTATACTGCCCGTTAATAGTGTTGTTTTGACTGTTGATTCATCAGGATATGCATTGATATTAAAATGCGTTCCCAACACTTCTACGGTTTGCTTCCCCGTGATTACGAGGAATGGCTTGGCTGCGTCATGTGCTACTTCAAAATATACTTCTCCAGTAATCTCCACTTTCCGTTCACTCTCTTTAAATGCAGTAGGGTATTTTATAGATGAAGCGGCATTAAGCCAAACCTGTGTTCCGTCGGCTAAGGTGAGCCGGTATTCGCCGCCCACAGGAGTTGTCATGGTGTTGTAGAGCGGCACATCGGTACCTGGTTCCGTGTTAGTGTAAATCACTTCACCGGTCGCCGTTTTTTGCACCTCGGCAGAGCCCTGCATGGCTAATAGGCCATTTTTGGCATTATTGAGGACTAATTTCTTGCCGTTACCCAAAATCAACACCGCTTTGGTGCTTCCAGGCACAATTTCATGCTTGATACTTTGTGCAGTTTGTAATGGCCTCTGTCGTTTTTCGAAAAAATAAAATCCGGTGTAAAGAAATAACAAAACCGATGCGGCGATAGCAATACGAGGCCAAATTTTAGTTGTTTGACCTATCTTTTGTTGAGGAAGCTTATCCCAAATTTCTTGTTCCAGCTTATCGTAATCTGGTTCTGGAAGCTGATCTTCCCGAGCGGATAGTTCTTTTGTATACCAACTTTCGACAATGATTTTTTCTTCCGGTGTACAATTTCCCGATAGATATTTTGCAATTAGTGCTTTGGCTCTGTTGTGTTCCATAAATGTCCTTATTTAAAAAGGCTCTATATGGATAAGACGGTTAAGTAAGGTACTTGTGTAATAGGTAAGTGAAAAAAAGACGAATAAATCTAAAAAAACCTTACAAAGGCTGTTTATAGATAAAATATAGAGATGGCAATAGAAATACTAACACCTAATTTAAATCGTAGCAACTTTAATGCGTTATTGATCTGTTTTTTTACCGTATTATCGCTAATGTTCATTTTTTCAGCGATTTCTTTATAGGATAAATGAGATTTTCTGCTCAATTCAAAAACTTCTCTCATTCTTTCTGGTAAAAATGAGATTTCCTTTTCAATTGAAGCAGCTAATTCTTTTTCTCGAATAATATTATCCGTTGTCAATTCTCCCTGGTCAATAAAGGATTCTAAAGAATTAAAATAATCCCCTTTTATCTTATTGCGATCAATGACATCAAATATTTTGTAACGCAGTGATGAATAAAGGAATGCAGATAACGTGGTATTCACAAATAGTGTTGGACCCTTTAACCACAACATCGTGAAGATATCCTGAACTGCATCTTTAGCCTCTTCATCGTTCTGAAGTATTCTACGTGCATGTTTGAAAAGTAATGGCCAGTATCTTTTATAAATTACCTGATAAGCCGCGTATTCACCTTCTCTAAACAGAGCTAGTGTTATGTTAATCGTGTAATGACGGATAAAGTCTTTTCAGTTTTATTCGCGCATCTTTATTTTCGAACTGCCAGTTAATTTTGCTGTTCTTATTATTTCTGTTGTGTTGCCATGCCGCTACCTCTTCATTGATCTTCAGCATTGTTGAAATATGCCTGTTTAGGCATTGCCCATTCAATACATGCAATTCTATCTCGGCCATATTGAGCCAGCTTCCATGCTTGGGCGTATAAACAAACTCAAACCTATCCCATAGCCTTTTGGCTTCGGCTGGTTCAAATGTCTCGTAAAATGCAGAGGCCGAATGGGTTTTAAAATTGTCCATTACTAAAGTTATTTTTTTCGCTGTCGGGTACCATTCATCTGCTATTCTTTTTACGAATAAAGCCCAGTCCTTTTTGGTTTTAAACGCCGTAATTTCTACAAAGCGCTTGCCCCTCAAAGGCTCGTTGGCCATAAATATATTGACTACCCCATGCCTTATGTACTCGTAATCTACTCTTGCCTCCTGGCCAGGCTTCATGGCTTGAGAGGGCTGCCCTTCTTCTATCAATTGTTTTGGCGACTCATCCATACATACAACCGGAAATTCCTCATCATAAGGTTTTTTGTATACATCCAATACGCGTTCCATATTGGCTACAAATTCGCTGCTTTTTTCCGGTGGTATTACCCAGCCCTTTACTTTCCAAGGCTTAAGTTCGTTTTTTTAAGCACACTTCTTACTGTTACATGCGAAATACTTTCTACATATTCCAACTCTACCATTTTATCGGCGAGTAGCCTTAATGACCATTTAGCAAACCCCTCAGGCGGCTCGCTGCAACACAAGGCAACCAGCTTCGCTTCTACATCGCCATCTGATTTTGTTTCATAAACACGGCTGGTGGGGCGACGATCTAAAACACCTTCAAAACCCTCTTCAATAAACTTTTTCTTCACCCGGTCTATCGTTCGCATCCCTACTTTCAGGACTTTGCTGATCTGTTCATTTGTTATTTTCTCCGCATATTCCCCTTCATCACAATTCAATAGTATATAGGCTGTCCGGAATGTTTGAGAACTATGGGAGCCCTTGTTGATTATCGAGTATAACTCTCCAACCTCCTCTTTTGTAAGTTTTATCGTATAACGTACCATCTGTAATTTGTTTTACAAATATACGCTTTTATACGTCATATTATATTTAACTTAACACTAGTATAACAGTAATTACAAGCAATGTAAAGGCAATTGTTGCTATAAAATAAAATATGGCTGACTGATACCAATATGGCTTTACTGATAAATAAAGTAACCCCATGCTTTCTGGCTGTATAACATAGCTAAATTGCAATTCATAATCTGTATTTGCAGCTAGCTCTGGTAGCATTAAAAGTGTGGGGCCAATTTGCTGTAGCGTATCTCGTGTTTTTAGGTTTATTAAAAGGTATTTAACAGCAGAATCCCTAAATTCCGGTTTAGCATTAGTAGCAGCGACAAGCTTTCCACCGGGTGAAAAAAACAGTTTTTGTATACCACCGGTCTGTACCTGGCTTTCATGTATTTGTTCCTTCAGCTGTTGATGATAAACTTTAATTTCTGGAATTACTTTAAGCCGTTTAATGTAATATCGACGAACCAGTGTATCGGTATTGTAATCATAAAAATCTACAAAAAAGAAATCGTTAATTTTTAGCGAAATATAGCCTATATCAACCCCTTCTTTTAGAAGACGTTTATTGCTTTTTACTTGCTTTAATACTTTATTTAAGCTGTCAAATTGCAAAATGTACCCCTGTCCGTGTACCGAGGTTGTGGTATAGTATGATCTTTCATAAAGCTTATTGATTTGATAATGATTAAGCATCAGATTATTATACTTTTCTTTATGTCCCGGCTCCGATATATTAATTGTGCCAAAAGGGACATTGGTGGTTCGTATAGCTATCCAATTACCTGCAATATAAATGGGTATTATTTTTTGTCTTATCTCATTCCTTATATCGCCAACAAGAGTTCTGCTGTTCATTTGTTTAAGCAATACGCCTTGCGCTTCAACGCGTATAGGGGCTTTACCGAAAATAGTAACATGCTGGGCAAGGCACCTGTTATAAGATGGATTAGCTATTAAAAGAAAAATTATAAATCTTTTTAAAACAACGCTACTTATCCTTTTCAATTTGAGTTTTAATAATGGTTTCCAGTTTGTCGGCATTACTTGGTGCCGGGGCATCCAAATTAATTATTAATCCTGCTTTATCTAACACTACAAACTTAGGTATGGCATTGGTAAAGTAATTGCTCGTTTTACCATCACCATCAAAAAGTTGCAACCATTTCGGTTTATCGTGCTGCAATGCTTGTTGCCACGCATCCTTTCTATCGCGTACGGCAATACTTATAATTTGTACACGGCTATCAGATTTGTATCTTTCATACAGTTTGTTTAAGTAAGGGGTCTCTTCACGACATGGCGCACATGAGCTAGCCCAAAAGTCGATTAAAACCACCTTGCCTTTAAAATCTGACAGCGTATGTTTAATTCCTTTATTATCAACAAGCGAAAATGCTTGTGCTGCATCTCCAATTTTGTATTTACCAAGCTCATACTCTTTCTTATTTATGAGAGTTATCAGTTCGTTTTGGTAAAGCGTGCTATTTATGTTGCCTAAATAAGGTAAAGTGTTTTTAGCAGCCACCTTAAATTCTTCATAAGTGTTAATTACCGCGTTTAAATTAAGATTGATAAACTTGTAAAAAACATAATCCCTAACATCACCTTTAAAGGTCGTATTGATTTTTTTTAACAATGAGCCATATTTATCATAAGGAATACTATTCTTTACTTTGTTATCGTGTTTGAAACTGTAATAAAGGTACCAATATGAAAAGCCCATTAGATTTTTAAAGGCAGGGCAGGTCAAATTGCTGCTATTCGATAAGTCGTTTATTATCTTACTGTCAAAATTAGTTGCTATGTATTTATCTACCTCTATAGGGCTTTCAGTATCTAGTGTTAAGTTAAATATAATATGACGTATAAAAGCGTATATTTGTAAAACAAATTACAGATGGTACGTTATACGATAAAACTTACAAAAGAGGAGGTTGGAGAGTTATACTCGATAATCAACAAGGGCTCCCATAGTTCTCAAACATTCCGGACAGCCTATATACTATTGAATTGTGATGAAGGGGAATATGCGGAGAAAATAACAAATGAACAGATCAGCAAAGTCCTGAAAGTAGGGATGCGAACGATAGACCGGGTGAAGAAAAAGTTTATTGAAGAGGGTTTTGAAGGTGTTTTAGATCGTCGCCCCACCAGCCGTGTTTATGAAACAAAATCAGATGGCGATGTAGAAGCGAAGCTGGTTGCCTTGTGTTGCAGCGAGCCGCCTGAGGGGTTTGCTAAATGGTCATTAAGGCTACTCGCCGATAAAATGGTAGAGTTGGAATATGTAGAAAGTATTTCGCATGTAACAGTAAGAAGTGTGCTTAAAAAAACGAACTTAAGCCTTGGAAAGTAAAGGGCTGGGTAATACCACCGGAAAAAAGCAGCGAATTTGTAGCCAATATGGAACGCGTATTGGATGTATACAAAAAACCTTATGATGAGGAATTTCCGGTTGTATGTATGGATGAGTCGCCAAAACAATTGATAGAAGAAGGGCAGCCCTCTCAAGCCATGAAGCCTGGCCAGGAGGCAAGAGTAGATTACGAGTACATAAGGCATGGGGTAGTCAATATATTTATGGCCAACGAGCCTTTGAGGGGCAAGCGCTTTGTAGAAATTACGGCGTTTAAAACCAAAAAGGACTGGGCTTTATTCGTAAAAAGAATAGCAGATGAATGGTACCCGACAGCGAAAAAAATAACTTTAGTAATGGACAATTTTAAAACCCATTCGGCCTCTGCATTTTACGAGACATTTGAACCAGCCGAAGCCAAAAGGCTATGGGATAGGTTTGAGTTTGTTTATACGCCCAAGCATGGAAGCTGGCTCAATATGGCCGAGATAGAATTGCATGTATTGAATGGGCAATGCCTAAACAGGCATATTTCAACAATGCTGAAGATCAATGAAGAGGTAGCGGCATGGCAACACAACAGAAATAATAAGAACAGCAAAATTAACTGGCAGTTCGAAAATAAAGATGCGCGAATAAAACTGAAAAGACTTTATCCGTCATTACACGATTAACATAACACTAGAAGTTCTTGATCCTGAAGTTCACCAAACACGTCCATAACATAGCTAAACTACTAACGAATATAACTAAAAATTTACATTAAATTAAAGTTTGGTATTATGTAACTGGATATTCCGGAGCTATTGATCACCCCGTTCCGGAATAGCAAACAGTTGATTCCGTAACACTTTGATCATTTCAATTTGTTGATTACTAATTCAATTCTCCCAAAATGCCTACACAACCCGATACTCCAAAGCGCACGGAATGGCATGGTCAAGCCTCCCGGATTATCCAGTTATGATAAATGAAACACCTCTTTATTGAATATAAGCGGAGATCTAAAGTTGCACCGACTAAGCGGTGCAACTATTTTGAGATCAAGTATCACAAACAACGGAACTTTATCTTTGCATCTTTAACTTGTGCACTTTATGAAACTGTATAATGACTTTTGAATCTTTGATATTTGAAAATATCTTACCTCTGCTATTTGGTTTATTTCCAACCGCCGCCAAGGCTTTGGTAAAGCGTTACTACCGAGGTTAACTGCTGCAATTTATCGCTGACACTGCTCAATTGAGCTGCGAGGTAACCTTGCTCTGACGTGAGTACATCCGTGTAAGTTACATAACCACCCTTTAATAATAAGCGGTTATAATCTACAGATCTTTTCCAGGCATCCAGTTGCAGGTTTCGTGTAGCCGTTTTGTTTTTTGAAGATTGATAACCGGACAGTGCATTTGAAACTTCCTGCCCCGCGTTTAAAACCGTTTGCTGAAAAGTATTTACATATTCATCATATTGTGCTTTTGCCACTTCTAATCGTTGCTTATTAAGCCCATGATTAAAAATGGGTTGCGTTAAACCGCCTACAACACTGCCAAATACAGACCCTGTATTGAACAAGCTGCCGATAGTTGCCGATTGCCATCCACCTTGTGCCGTAATCGTAAGCGAAGGGTAGAAGTATGCTCTTGCCACATTGATCTGCTCGAAATAATAACGTACGTTATACTCAGCTTCCTGCACATCAGGCCGGTTGCTTAATAACTGCGCCGATACACCGGTTGCTACCAAACTGTCCGCCTGCTGCACATCTAAGGAGTCGCGCTGTATAGCGCCGGCGTGTCTGCCTATTAAAACGCATATAGCGTTCTCGGTTTGCGTTATGTTGTTCTGCAAATCGGGTATGGTAACTTCTGCCGCGTAGCGGTTAGCTTCGCTTTGTGCTACGGAAGCTTCATTTACACGATTAGCCAGCTTCAGTGCCTTGTTGGTTTCCACATCAGTTTTATAGCTCTCAACAGTTTGACGGGTTATCGCCAGCTGCTTATCATAAGCCAGCAGGTTATAATAATCGGTAGCAATGTTGGCAATCATTTGTGTTTGTACCGATCGGCGATTGGCATAGCTTTGCAGCAGCAGGGCCAGGTTACCTTGCTTAGCGCTGCTTAACTTACCCCAAATATCAACTTCCCAACTGGCACTGCCCGATAGCTGGAACAAATTATTTGGTGTTATACCAAGTGAGCCACCCTGAGCATACGATGTCCGCTGTTTTGTATATTGCGGCCCTGCGCTTAGCGTTGGATAAAACGCAGCCTTGCTTTGCGCCAGGTTTGCTTCTGCTTGTTTGATGCGGGTTATGGCAATTTTCAGGTCGTAATTATTACGGATTCCTTCTTCTATTAAAGCCTGTAAATGTTCATCCTTAAACATTTGTTTCCATGAAAGACTACCTATCCCGGTTGTATCGGAGGTGTTAACACCACGATACAGGCTATCGGTTTTTGCAGCCGGGCGTACGTAGGGCTGCCTTAGTTTGCATGATGGCAGTATGAGTGTAGCAGTTGCAGCTATCGCGGCAAGCTTGCTTAAATATTTTACGTTCATAAACTTTTTTGCTTATCGTTTATCAATACATTTTTTAGTGGGCAGATGCTGTTTCACTATTTGACTCTTTGGGATGACCACTTCCGCTAAATTTTTCCTGTAATGTTTGGAACAGGATATACAATATTGGAATAACAAATACGCCGAAAACAGTGCCAACCAGCATGCCGCCTACGGCGCCAGTACCAATCGATCTGTTACCTGCTGCCCCAACTCCCGAAGAGAACATGAGCGGCATCAGGCCGAAGATGAAAGCCAGCGAGGTCATTAATATGGGGCGCAAACGGGCAGTGGCCGCTTCAACAGCCGCTTGTACAATGGGCATTCCCTTTTTGCGCCGTGCTACTGCATACTGTATAATCAGGATCGCATTTTTAGCCAATAAGCCGATGAGCATGACCACTGATATTTGCATATAAATATTGTTATCGAGCCCCATTAACTTGGCAAACAAGTAAACGCCGGCCAAACCCACAGGTAGCGAGCAGAGTACCGCAAGCGGTATGATATAACTTTCGTACAGCGCGCTCAGTAAAAAGAAAACGAATACGATACACAGCACATAAATGAATATCGTTTTACTGCCCGAACTAACTTCTTCCCGTGATAAACCGGAATAATCAAAGGTGTAACCGGCAGGTAAAGTTTTTGCAGCAACCTCCTGTACAGCCTTCAATGCATCGCCGCTGCTGAAACCGGGCTTGGGCGAGCCTATCACCGATATGTTGTTGAATAAATTGAATCGTGATAAACTTTGCGGCCCGTTTATTGGCTTAAGGGTAACAAACTCTGATACTGGCGCCATAGTTCCCGCAGAATTTTTAACATAAATATTATCCAGGCTCAGCGCATTCTTACGGTATTGGTAATCAGCCTGCACCATCACACGGTATTGCTTACCAAACTGGTTAAAGGTGGATGCATATACGCCGCCATAGTAACCCTGCATCGTACTGGTGATATCGCTGATTAATACGCCCGCCTGTTTGGCCCTGGGCACATTAACGGACATGAGGAATTGTGGATAATTGGGATTAAATCCGGTGGCACCATATAAAATCTCCGGACGTTGGTTCAGCGCTCCTAAGAAACCGCCGGCAACTTTATAAAAATCGGCTATACTGCCGCCTGTTTTATCTTGTAATTCAATGGTAAAACCGCTTGAATTACCAAATCCTGGTACGGTTGGCGGGGCAAAAAACAATATCTTGGCGCCTTTAATAGCGGCAGTCATACCAAAAAGCTGCCCTATAACATCGTCAGCTTTTACACCTTTCCTTTCATCCCATGTCTTTAGTTTAATGATACCAAGTGCAAAGTTGCTGCCTGCACCGTTAATGATACTTTGCCCGGTAACCATTCCCCTGTTTTCTATGCTGGGTATGCTTGCGGCAAGCTTATCAACCATCTCTGTTACTGCTATTGTTTTTTCGAGCGAAGTACCTGGTGGAAGGCTAATATCGGCAAATATGGTACCCTGATCCTCGTTAGGAACAAATCCTCCGGGTGTGGTTTTCATGCAAAATACCAGCAAGGCGGTAAAACCAAGTACCATAACAGGTACAATCCAGCGTTTGCGGTTTAAAATTCCTATGGAATTTTGGTACTTATTTTTTAGGGTATCAAACGCGGTGTTAAAGCTGGTGTAAAACCGTTTTAAAAGACTTTTTTGGGTTGTTTCATGCTCATCATGTGGTTTCAGGAACAATGCGCACAGCGCAGGGCTGAGTGTTAAAGCATTAATGGCAGATATCACAATTGCTGATGCCAGTGTTAACCCAAACTGTTTGAAAAACACACCGGAGCTGCCGCTGATAAACGAAACCGGGATAAATACCGCAGCCATAACCAGGGTAATCGCTACAATAGTTCCACCTAACTCGCTCATAGAATCAATGGCTGCGTCATGTGCCGATTTGTATCCTTCATCAAGTTTGGCATGGACGGCCTCAACAACCACAATCGCATCATCTACCACAATACCTATAGCCAGCACCAAAGCAAACAGGGTAAGCAGATTTATAGAAAAACCGAATAAGCTAAGGCAGGCAAATGTACCAACGATAGAAACCAGTACAGAAATGCCCGGGATAAGTGTTGACCTGAAATCCTGAAGGAATATAAATACAACAATAAATACCAGTATGTAAGCCTCAACCAGGGTTTCTACAACCTTGTCGATGGAAGCACTTAAGAAATCATTAGCATTATACAGCGAAACATAACTTACGCCTTTTGGAAAAGATGGTGCATCCTTATCAAGTGTGGCTATGGCCTGCTTAATAATGGTTTGGGCATTTGATCCCGATACCTGGCTGACTGCAATAACCACGGAAGGTTCATTGTCCGTACTTAAGGTTGATGAGTAATTTAACGAACCCAGTTCAATGCGGGCAATATCACGCAGGCGTAATACCGAACCGTCGGCATTGGAGCGCATCACCATATTACCGAATTGAGTAGTATCAAGCAGTTTCCCGGTGTACTGAATACTGTATTGAAAAACCTGGTTACTATTTTCGCCAAACTTTCCTGGTGCTGCATCAATGTTCTGTTCGGCAAGTGCGTTGTTAACATCGGTTGGTGTTAGCCCATAGCTGGACATTACCTCGGGTTTAAGCCATATGCGCATGGCATAATCTTTACTGCCAAAAGCAGATGCGCTGCCAACGCCGTCAATCCTTTTAATTTCGGGGATAATGTTGATGTTGGCATAGTTGTTCAAAAAGGTTTGATCGTATGCCGGGTTACTACTTTTTAGCGCGAAAAACAGCAGGTTACTGCTTTGTTGTTTCTGTACGGTTACACCGGCCTTAGTTACTTCGGCCGGCAACACGCTGCTGGCAATAGATACTCTGTTTTGAACATTTACGGCGTTAATATCGGGGTTGGTGCCTAATTTAAAATAGATGGTAATGGTGGCGCTGCCATCATTAGTTGCAGTTGAGGTCATGTAAGTCATTCCTTCAACACCATTAATCTGTTCTTCCAGCGGTACAATTACGTTACGTTGAATAACGCTGGCCCCTGCACCTGTATAAGTTGCAGTTACCTGTACGGTAGGAGGCGCTATCTCGGGGTATTGTGATACCGGCAGACCGAGGTAGGCCAATACGCCAAGTATCACGAGCATGACTGATATTACAGTTGATAATACCGGTCTTTCGATGAATATTTTAAGCATGATAATGTTCTTTGATTTTCAGATGGGCTGCTTACTTGATTATTTGTGTTTTAAGCTGTTTGTAGTCGGGGTTTTGGCATCGGCATACAAACTATCGGTGTTGGCCGGTATGGGTTTTATGGCTACGCCTGGTTTTAGGTTACCTACACCTTCTATCACTATTTTATCGCCACTTTTTAAACCGCTTTGAACCACATATAAATTACCGATTGGGTTCTCGGATAACTGTACACCTGTATTTACGGTACTATCCTTATCACTCAAGGTGTAAACAAATTTTTTGCCCTGCATATCATAAGTTGCATTTTGAGGTATAAGTGTAGCGCTATTTATATTAACCGGTATTTTTATGGTAGCACTGTTACCACTGCGGATCAAACCAAGGGTGTTAGGAAAGTCTGCCCGGAAACTTACCGAACCGGTTTCGGTGCTAACCAAACCGCTGGCAGTGACCAATCTTCCTTTTAGCGGATATTCCGTACCATCGGGTAGTACCAGCGAAACATCTGCAGTAGTGGCCAGTTTGTCCTTCAGTGTTTTGCCTTTGGTAACCCTTAAAAACTCAAGCAGCTGTTTTTCATTTAGCGAGAAATACACATAAATGTTATGTGTATTATAGACAGTGGTTAGCGGATTGGTTGAAGTGCTGGTAATCAGGGTTCCAACTTTATAAGGTATTTTACTGATCACACCATCTGCAGGGCTGGTTAAATAAGTATAACCCAGGTTTACTTTTGCATTTAACAGGTCGGCTTTTGCCGATGCCAGTGATGCGCGTTTAGACTGTAAGGTATACTCGTCTGACTTTAATTCATATTCGCTGATTATATTTTGTTTAACCAGTGGTCTGACCTTTTCAACGTTCATTTCAGCCGTCAGCACATCTGCTTCTCCTATTTTAACGGATGCCTCGGCGGTTCGTAAAGCAGCGTCGTATTGGGGGTTTCTTAGTTTGAACAGTGGCTGCCCCTTATGTACCACGGCACCCTCATCAACAAATATCTGTTCTATAAAACCGTCAACTTTTGGGCGAATCTCTATATCCTGTTCTCCTTGTATCGTTGCCGGATAGGTATAATACATGGTAGCTGGCCCTGAATAAACCGTAGCTGTTTTATATGGCATGGGGCCGGCAGGCCCTTGCTGGCCTCCGGCAGGCGGCCCGCTATGACAAGCTGCCAGTAATACAAGTAAAGATGGCAATAGCGTGAATGTCATCTTATGATTGATCGAAGGGGTCCATTTCATAAAGTGGTTATTTTTCATTGTTTTATGTGCTATGAATATTACAATTTAGTTTTATTATTTTGTTTAACATTTTTGTTTGTTCGCTTTTAAAAAAAATGCCTTTTTTCAGACATCCAAAAAAAACAATTGCAAAATTATTTTTTTTCGTTCGGTTAACATTTTACTGTAAGTTTCATCGTCAACATTTATAGCGCCCTGAACGATAGATCTCCCCAAAAAAGGGAAAGAACATAAAGAGATCATGGTCATAACAAAGTGATTGGCGGTAATTGGTTTCATAAGACCTTTTGCCACTTCTTTTTGAATCTCGTTGTCCAGTTCCTTATGCATATCATCTTTATTGATTTCAGTCATCGCAAGCTTCAAAGTGTTGTTTGAATTCCGCTCAGTGATCACAAATAATTCCAGGTAAGGGTGTTGTAGCGACTTTTCAAAAAAGAAATCAATAAATTCTCCGGTTTTTTCTCTTATGGGTAAATTCTGAACGGCTATTAAATGCATTTTGCTCCTCATCTCAGTAATAGCTTCGGTAAAAACCTTATCAAAAAGCAATTTACGACTGCGGTAATAATAATGTATAGAGGCGCGGTTTATGCCGGCAGCATCGGCAATATCCTGGGTGGTTGCATGTATGTTGCCATCTACAAAAAATACTTTTTTTGCCGTATCCTTAATTAGTTGTTCTGTATCTGTAGCTAAAGTTTCCATTTTTCAATCTCTTAAACGCGCTTTTTGTTATAGTTAAATACCTAACAATTACAATACAAATATGTTAAACAATTTTGTTAAACACGAAATGTTTTGTCTTGATTTTGTAATATTTAATACGACGAAAGCCGTCGATTCCTGACGAAAATCGAAATTGGTTGTTGATATACAGGTTTTCAATTTTCAATTCCAGCTCCGCTATCAGGTTTTCGGGCAGATTGATATATTCTATTTCGAATAAATCAATCGATTTTAAGTCTGTTTTCATGTTCAGGTAATTAGGTTTAATGCTATAATTCATAGTAACCTTATCCGCGGAAAGATGAAGTATAAAGTGATTGTTGTATAAATCAATATAGCTAACCAGCTATTCACCCAACTTAAGGCCGCACCAGCTAAATAAGCAGACGGCCCTAAAAAGCTGTGTAGACGGGCGCTCTTTCTTAAAATGTCGATGTCAAATTCCACTTTTAGTAATTGGGTATGCTTTGTGAGATAATTACCCATACCCGAAAAAAATAAAGTAGGCATCGCCATGCACAATCCGTAAAAGCATGTAGCTGAATTATTTCCTACATACTCGCCCATTAAATTAGTAGGGAATGGCAATAGTGAAATGAACATCAATAGCAGGTTATTTAACCAAAAAATAGTTGGATCAATCCTTTTCAGAATTTGTATGAAACGGTGATGATTCATCCAGATCACACACACCACTAAAAAACTATTGATCCAGGCAATTAATTTAGGCAAAGTTGACAGGATGGCCATCCATACATTTGCATTCGTTGGATGATTTATATGGGGAAAATGCAGGTCGAACACCAACAAAGTTGCTACAACAGTAAAAACTCCGTCACTGAATGTTTCGACCCGGCCGATGTTTAGATCTTCAAAACTAGGCGCTTTCATAGTTGATGCAATCTTTACCGGTAAAGATCCGCTTTACCGGTAAAGATTATGTTAAATTAATGACTGCTGTTAGAAACAGTTGTTGGTTGCAATTTCTCCTGTTTTTCAGGGAGCCATATCCCGATTTTTTCACGCAGACGGTCTACACTGTAATAAACCATTGGCACTACAAAAACCGTTAAACAAAGGCTGGATGACAGGCCGCCAATAATTACCCATGCCAAACCATTTTTCCATTCACTGCCAGGAGCTGTCGATATAGCGATAGGTATCATCCCGATAACCATTGCTGCTGTCGTCATTAAGATGGGCCGGAGCCTCTCTTTTCCTGCCTCAATAAGTGCTTGCCATGTAGTATCTCCATGTTCTTTACGGTGATTGGCAAAGTCCACGATAAGTATCGCATTCTTAGCCACCAAGCCGAGCAGCATGATCATGCCTAAAATGGTAAAAATACTCATGGAAGATTTAGTTAATGCCAAGGCTAAAAACACGCCGATGAAAGCCACCGGGAGAGAGAATAGCACGACGAACGGATAAACAAAATTATCATATAATGCCACCATCACCAGGTACATCAATATAACCGCGGCTAATATAGCTATACCCATTGCACCGAATGAATCGCCCTGCCGTTCCACATCACCACTCCAGCGAATGTCTATACCGGGCGGTAAAGGTTTCTCTACTAATGATTGTTTGATCTGATCGGCAATCACGCCGGAAGTAATACCTAAAACATCGCTTTTTATAGTAACAGAAGTACGCCGGTCCTTTCTTTCCAAAACGCTTGGACCGCTCCCCTGCACTATATCGGCAAATTGTGATAGTTTAATTAATTTGCCGGAAGAACTGTTAAAGGTCATCGCTTTTACATCCTCCACGCTATGCTTATCAAAGTCGTCAAACTTCACTTTAATATCATATTCGTTCGTACCCACCCGATATTTGGCATCATCATTACCGGCAAAGGCATTTTGTAGTACCGCGCCAACCATATTAATATTCAAGCCCAGTTGACTCATCTTTTCACGATCAATATTTACCGCTACTTCCGGGTTGCCATCTTCCACACTTAATGCTACGTTAATAGCGCCAGGCATGGCTTTTATACGCTGTTTTAACTCATTGGCGGCTGCCATTAATTGGGAGGTATTTTCTCCATTCAATACCAGTTGTATCGGTTCGCCGCTATTAACCATACTGACCATTGTAGGGCTGATCTTTACACCTGCGAAATGCTGCGCAATATCAAGGGTTTTCTTCAGCATTATTTTTTCTGTAGGAAGCTTACGTTCTTGTTTATCAACCAGTGTTACCGTCAATTCCGATTTATAATCAGAACCAACCCCAGCTACCAGTGACGATGTACTTGATCCGGCCACATTGCTTGCAACATCTACAACATCGGCTTGTTTACGCAGATAGCTCTCTATGGCATTGCTGCGCAAATTATTTTGTTTTACTGTCGTATTCTTATCAAACTCTAATGCCAGCCTGAACTGGCCTTTATCGGTAGGAGCTATAAATTCACTACCTATAACGCCCAATTTCATGACCCAGACCACTACTGCAAACAGGCATATCACGATACCGCTCATCGCCAGTTTGTGGCTTAATACCCATTTGAGTGAGTTAATATACCAATTCGTCAAACCGGTGATGAGTTTCTCAAACAGGATAAGCGGCTTATCCAATAGCTTCCGGTTATCCAGTATGCTTACTTTGCCAAAACGCGAGGCCAGCCATGGAGTCAGTGTAAAACAAACAAAAAGGCTCATTAACGTTGCGATGACGATAGTAGCCGAATAAGCGCGCAGGATAGAACCGATGCTGTTTTGAATAAGGCACAAAGGCCCAAAAACTACAACGTCAACCATCGTAATAGCAATGGCAGAGAAGCCTATTTCGCTGCGGCCATCAAGCGCCGCGGTTACTTTATCTTTACCCATTGACAGGTGCCGGTGAATATTTTCTAAAACCACGATACTGTCATCCACCAGTATACCAATTACCAGTGATAGGCCCAGCAAGGTCATTAAATTCAGGGTGTAACCCATCAGGTACAGTGCGATAAATGTAGAAATCAGGGAGGTTGGAATAGCTACCAGCACAATCAGCGAATCGCGGATGCTGTGCAAAAATAACAGCATGATCACAGCAACCAGAATTACGGCCAGTATCAAATCATCCACCACACCGCCAGCGGCTTCAAGCGTGTAGTCAGCTGTATCATCCGCAATGATGAATTTCACCCCGTTTGCGGCATATCTTTTTTCAATAAGCGCAATTTTTTGTTTAACCTGCTTACTAATCTCTACTGCGTTGGCCCCCCCCTGCTTTTTGATAAGCAGACCAATACCGTTTTGTCCGTTATAACGGAATACGCTTGACGGGTCTTTGGTAACGTCGGCTACGCTGGCAACGTCACTCAGTCTTACCGGGCTTCCGGCAGCCGGCAGGCTTACGACCAGTTTATCGAGTTGGGATACAGAACTGTAATTACCGGACAAACGCACGGTCATCTGTCCCATGCTCTCGGATTTAATTTTTCCGGCCGGGAGTTCCTGATTACCGTTAGCAACGGCTGTCGTCACATTTAAAATAGAAAGGCCGTAGTAATCCAGTTTGTCTTTATTAATATTTACCTGTATCTCACGTTCCTGTCCACCAATCAGCGTAATCTCCCCAACGCCGGTTATTTGTTGGAACAGCGGATTTACCTGATTTTTAACAATATCATAAAAAGCGGCATTATCGAGCGACTATGTGGCCATCAGCTGAACAATAGGCTGATCGCTTGGCGTTACTTTACTGATACTAGATGCTTTAACATCAGTTGGCAAGTCGCTTTTGATATTGTTTATTTTGCGTTGTACATCCTGTTGCTTTTGATCTATATTAGTGCCGCTGACGAACTCGGCAGTAATAATAGAGGTTCCTTCCAGCGATTGCGAGGTGATGGTTTTGATACCGTCTACCGCGCTTAACTGGTCTTCAATTTTTTTTGTTACCGTTTGCTCTATGTTAGCCGGCGCTGCTCCGGGATAATTGGTTGTAACAACAAGGGTCGGACTGGATATATCAGGCAGAAGCTCGTAGCTCAACTGCTGGTAGCAAAATAACCCGCCGCCTATTAGTATCGAAAACATTACGATAATGAGGGAGGGTCTTTTTATAGCTATTTCGGTTAAAGTCATATTCTTAATGTTAAGTTTTTTTTACATGTAACTTATTTTCAGCTCCCTATCTATTTTATTTCGACCTTCGTACCTTCGGTCAGGTTTACAAGTCCGCCTGTGATCACGATATCATTGATATTTAAACCTTTTGTTACTTGTATTCGCGTGTCATTACTGGCACCTGTCTCAATATCGTGCAACCTGGCTACACCTTGCTCGGCTATGTAAACCTGTGGCCTTTTAGAAGACCCCAGTAAGGCTGAACGCGGTATGCTAAAGGCATTTTGCAAAGGGGAACTACCCATTGTTACACGACCATACATACCAGACCGCAAAGGGGTTTGGGCTTTGTTAGTCACTAAAAATTTTACCATGTAATTATGAGAAACATCGGCATCACTGGACACATAATTCACAACGCCTTTAAATACCGCGTCGGGATAAACGTCCGTTTTAACATCCATTATCATCCCATTTTTAAATTGCGGGATATATTTTTCAGGTACGCTTATCTCAAGCTTTAAAGTAGCAATATCAATCAGCGTTGCCATCGGGTTTCCAGGGGATACAATAGCCCCGAGGTCGAAATTCCTTGCGGTAACAACACCGGTAAATGGAGCTTTAATCGTATATTGTTTAATTTGCGTGTTCAACTGCTCTATTTGAGCCTGGCTGGTCAGCACCTGCGTTCGTGCGTTATCCATTTGCAGTTGCGTAACTCCCGTTGGTGCTGATTCATAACGTTTCAAAGTGTTTTGATTGTTGCCAAGGCTAGCCATTGCAGAGCTGAGCTGGGCACGCAATACACCATCATCCAGGCGGGCAATCAGACTGCCGGTCTTTACCATACTACCTTCCTCTATGCCAACGGTAATTACCTTTCCGGAAGTTTCTGATGCGATAGTAACGGCTCTATTTGGTGAAAAAGCCCCTAAAAAAGGGGTTGCAATTTTAAAGTCAGCGCCTTTAACGGTATCTGCCTGTACAATGGCTTTTGTATTCACCGCAGGCCGGTAAACCCTGGCTTCCACCTCTTTTTTATTAGATAATAGTTTGAAGACCGTAAATACCACAAGGCCAAGAAGGACTATAATAACAATGATTTTGTTTGATTTTTTCATTTTTTGAGGTTATTGATGAAGTTTAGTTTTGATTTTTTAGCAGCGTACCCTGCGCTTTTTTAACATCGAGTTCTGCCTGCTTAATATTGATAAGTGCATTCACAAAGTTGTTCTGAGCGGTTTGAAGGTCGCTGTTGCTGTTGATGAAATCGCTTACTTTAACCAACCCGCTTTTATATTGAGCATCAATATCCTTCATCACCTTTTGCGCCAGCAACAGGTTTCGTTGCTGATTTTGAAAGGTTATAAAATTGCTTTTCAGATCGGCATAGGCATTCGCCAGATCTTTATTGTTTTGCTGCGTCGTTTGCTGTGCCTCTACTTCGTACTTTTTCATTTCAAAGTATTTTTGCCTGGCCTGGTACTTAATGCTGAAACCATCAAAAATCGGGATGGATAGTTTTAAGCCGAAGTAGGAATTAGGATAATATTTGTTGTTGATCGTATTGAAAGGATTTGCAGTTGTTGAATAACCATATAAACCGTAGGCGCCGTTTAATGATAATGTTGGCAAATAACCTGCTTTAATATTTTGCTCTTGCAGTTTGGCTATTTTAACATTTGCCATGACCTGCTGATAATTCGTTTTTGAAGTTTCGTCAAGTGATGGTAACTGTAAAATAGCATCGTCTGCCTCGTCAGCTGCAAATGGGATCACGGCAATTTCAGTGCTTAATGGCAGGTTCATGAGGGTCTTAAGCATGTTGTAATACTTCTCTTTGCTGTTTTCCTGGCTCTGTATACTGGCCATATCGTTATCTCTGGTTACGTTAAGCCTGTCTACGTCGGTTTGAGTCGCAAGGCCGGCCTTTAATTGATCCTTTATGCTTGCCAATAATTTTTCCGTGTTGACCAAAGTTTCTTTGCTCAATTCCGTTTGTTTGATGACAGACTGAATATTGTAATACGTGGCCGAAACATTGTACACCAAATCTTCCTTACTACTGGTGATCTGGAGTTGATTTAAATTCACGGCTACTTTTGCAGCTTTTAAGGCTATGATAGCCGAAGGGTTAAAAATATTTTGATTTAAAGTAATTGTTCCGGACTTGCTTTGCGGCACCCCGAACTTCACAGCCGAATAGGTTCCCTTAGGACCACCAAAGGCATCAGCAGGAATAACACTGGTAGACACCTGGAATGCATATTGATAAGACCCTTCTCCGGCAATAGTGGGCAATAACGTACTGAACTGCTGTTGAACTCCTGCTTTAGTTTTCTCCAGATCATAGCCATCTGCTGTTAACTGAAGACTTTTCTGTAGTGCGTTATCCACACACTGTTTAAGTGTTAGCGTTTCCTGGGCCTTTGCCTGGTACGGACAATCCAGAAAATATACCAGTACACAAGCCAGGGTTAAAATTCGATTTTTAATTATCATTTTTGTTTGACTTTTTTGTTGAAACATAATCTAAAAAAAATCTGCTGTAAATGCAGTTTTTAAAAACGTTTTTAAGTGCACTTTTCTTTCCTTCATCAATTCCATATATTGTTCATTATTCAGCGAAAGGAGGTTTTGTATCACCGCGCCACCGGCAAATGAAAAAAGGCACATAGAGATCACCGTAATTAATATTTGTTCTGGCGCGCCTTTCATTTCCCCATTTTTAACAGCCTTTTCTATGCCGTGCAAAAGGATGTGAAAAGGGTTATCATTTGTTTCAGTCATCAAAATATCCTTCATCATATCCGGATTGTTATTGAACTCATTAAGCATAAACAGATCTAACTCCGGTTCTACTAGAGCATGATCAAAATATCCGTCTACGAAAGCGTCCATTTTTTCGAGTGTGGAGTAATTGTTGTTACGAAGCACCTCGGTTCTTACTGCTATACTCCGGAAGGCCTCTTTCCAGATCACCTGAAATAATTTATCTTTACTACGATAATAATAATTAAGTGTAGTGCGGCCAATACCCGCTACCTGGGCAATTTCCTGCATCCGGGCACCGGCTAATCCTCTTTTTAAAAAAACAGTTTTTGCGGCTGCCTTGATCTGGGCTTCAGTATCTATAAGTTTTATGTCTTTCAAAGTAATGGTATCAGACTTTATGCCGGACCTGAAAAGTAAACAAGTATTATACATCATTTTTCTTAACCTACTATCATTTTTAATGCCTTTTGCTTACCACATTGCGTCTGTCCTATAATTACCTGTTTAACCGTCATGGTCAAAACGATGACGCTTCGACTAATGATTCCCTAACATTTATCTGGTATCCTTTGCATTTGCAAAGCATGAAGAGTTTTGTCTAATTATTATTTACCTTTTTAAGAATGACGTAATTAAAATTTAATCCTCCCAAAAAGGACGTGTCAATGTTTGCGGTCCTAGTACAAAACGATGTTGATTTTTATAGAGGTTTATTAAGTTAGTTCCAGCAGAAGTAGCGATCCCGCTGATCAGGTGTCCGAATATTTCCTCGGACAAGGTTGTTGTATGATAAGCTGTTGAAGGAAAAATGCTGGTATCTGAAATTAACAACAGGCTTTCCAGGAAAAATCGGGACATCAAAGCAGGGTTAATATCCTCCTGATATAACTGCTTAGTAATTCCATTTTCAATACTTGTTTTTATAGTTTGAAAAATGAATCCATCTTTATGCTCTTTCATTGCTAAATAGGCCTTGTGGTGATTTTTTTCCAGCTCATTTAAAATAGGTTTGTTTAAATCCAGGTACATTTTTTGCACAACCACCATCGTAAAAAATAATTCGGTGATAGGATCATTGCTTTTCCTGATGAATGATTTGCAGCTTTCCTCATTTTCGGCAATAGCCTTTTCAATGAAATTTTCAACTAATGCATCCTTGCTTTCAAAAAATTTGTAAATGGTTTTTTTACTAACGTGCACTTCAGTTGCAATATCATCCATGGTAACAGATCTGATACCATGTTTGAGAAAAAGCTCATGTGCCTTTTCAGCAATTATAACAGGAGTTTCCATAATTGTAGCTTAATATTTTAATTTGATAACATTTGTCGGTAACCGGTTGCCTGATGAACTAAATTCCGATAACGGTTTTCAGCTAATGTGCTCAGCAACTCGTTAATCAGAAACTTGCAGAAAACAATGGATACTACCTTTTTTGCAATCATTTCCCCCGGTGGCATAACATTTTGATAGCATGTCCTGAATTTGTCAATTACAGAGTGCCGATCGTCGTAATACATATTGAACCAGGTTTTTATACCCTCCAATAATTTTCCCGAAAGCACAAAGTCCCTTGGTGCCTGACGTAGGAGATAAGCATAGAGAAGATCACTCTTAGTTGCATTTTCAACAAGAACGGTAGGTTTATTGACATAATCGTTAAAACGATTTTGCGCATATAGCTCGTCAATTTTCGTTTCCAGTTCACCACGCAATCTTTCCGAAAGATCAATATACCCGGGCTGACATAAAATAATGGCCTTAAAATCTGCTTTCATAATTTGAGGATTAAAATTTATTGATCAGTTATTCTCACGATAGCAATTCATACCGCAGTGTAGGATTTTGTAAAACGATGCAAGTTTGGGCTTAATCAGAACATAGTATAAAGAGTCGATTAATCCTCCAATATTTATTCCGGCTGGATCAAAGTTTCTTACGATATAATCCATTACAACTTTAAAAACAGCTATGTCAATCCAGCGAATGAAGCTGGATATATAAATATGCCCATCAATCGTATCATAGGTTGCGGTATAGTTATCCCTGTTGATTTGTTGTCGCATCCTTTTTATAGCTAAACTTTTAGCAAGAAACAGCTTGCGAATTATCGTCAGTAAGCTGATGTTTAATAAGTTATTCCGGTGTATACTTAAAGCTATCATGGACAAATTTTTTTTAGTTTACCAGTAAGCGATCCCGGTTAAACGGGCCAATTCGAGGTTGGCCTGGCATAACTGGATTTGGTAACGCAGCTGTGTTAATGATACCGTTTGCACATTCGTACTGGCATTGGTGAGTTCCAAATTTTTCCCGGTGCCATTTTTATAGCGGTTGTTATTTCTTCCGTTTCCATTGTGTTAAGTAATTACAATACAATAGTACACATTGTTTACTATATTAGTCAATATTGTTTACTATATTTAAATGATTTAGATTCACTTATTGCAATTTGATGACGAACTGTAATTCAGTTAAATAAATTAATTTTGAGCTATGGAATATCAAGGTGAAAAGCAGGAAGCCGATTTGGAGAGAAATTTATTCAGGATTGTATATGTACTTAAACGTGCCCTTGATGATTGGGGTGAAGAGCATATCAAGACTTTAAACAATCCTCATCTGCAGGCTACATTTATACCTTTCTTTATGAATATCGGTTCGTCCGGTGCCTCTAACAGTGATCTGGCTGCTATGTTCAGGATATCCAAGCAAGGTGCAAGCCGTATCGTAAAAGGGCTGGAAGCCTCGGGGCTTGTACGAGCTGAAAAAAGTGACAAGGATGGCAGGTCGTTTATGCTTTACCTCACGGATAATGGGCAGCGGTTTTATAAGGAGCAACTGGAGATCATAAACGAGCTTAAGAAGGATTACATCAAGTTAACGGGTTCAAAAAACTATGATAACACCATCGATCAGCTGCTGAAATTGATTGATTATCACAATACTGCTGATCAAAAGTAAATACCAAACAGACAGCGAACGGAATTACGTCCTTGATGATAATTTTTCTTTCATCTGTTACCAGTATACCTTCTGTTTTAAATTCCTTGAGCAGCCTAATCACATTTTCTTCGGCAATTCCAGCCATATTCGCCAGGTTGGCGCGGGAAATATTCAGTGAAATTGTTTCGTCTATATACCACTGATAATTGACCTCACTTGGCAATTTTAAAATGACCACTTCCAGTACTCAAGTTCAAATCTTTAGGGAGGATTAATTGGCGAAGAGGGGGGGGGCAGCGTTATTGGTTCGTCCAAAATTAACACCTGGATCATATAACTTTAAAAGCATCCGGCTTTTTAAAGAAAATCGGTAAAAATATTCAGGCAGACACAGATATTACCGTAAGAAAGCGTTACCGGGACTAAAGTAACTATCAGATACTGCTTCAGCTTTGTTAAATTCAGCCAGTGGTGCAGATTATCTCTGGTGTTTCTGCATGATCTGTATCTTATAATAGATATGGTAAAGCATCTCGATTTGCACTGAAAGGTATAATTTTTCGTCGTTTTTTCTAGCGATGGAGGCGATAGAGCGATGCTTCATATCTTTTTAGGACAAATATGGGTAGAAGTGACATAGCAATTGGTTCTGCTTTTTTTCATTTTTTGTAGGTTCGCTCGCTTTGCCCGACCATATGCATTGAGACGCGTTATGATGACGGTATCCTGAAAGTGGATATTGCCAAGAAAGAAAATACATCAATGTCCAGCCGCTGGATAGAATTTAAGAAAATGAAGACGGACTGTAATGCAGCAAATTCCGAGGCCATTGACCACCTCATTCCGAGGATGTATCAAATCGATTCCGGAACACTTTGACCAAGCTAATTTATTGACTAAAAGAAATAACTTTGAAAATCAGAATACACGTTTTGATGCTCTAAGGCCTACGGAATCGCGTGGTCAAGCCTTGCGGAATTTCCAGATATACCACAAAGTGCAAAGAATAAGGATCAAAAGAGTGATAAGATGGATTGTCGAAACTTGGCCAAACAATTACAATCTGGACATCTTACGGGAATAGACGTACCTGATGAGCAAAGAGAACAGCTCGAAGCTTATTCCGGCAAAAAAACAATCTGACTAAAGTCATGCGGAAACTTAAGAGTCAAATCAAGGCTGAACTACTGTACTATGGTTGTTTATAAATGAATATTCGGTTTATCCATATTTTGAAGGGGTGGCAAAACAGTTAAAAAGCGGACAAATCGCTTTATAAGGTCAATTTTTAAGATTCACACATTCCTAACCACGGACATTAGCCCCATATTCACCGCATCCGCAAAAATAGCCCACCGCCGGGATAAAAAGTAAAGGCCATGCATAGCGGGCCATTGTGTTTTTCTTTTCAGCGGTGGCCTTGACTTTTTACCCGGCTCGCGCTGTTGGTTGCTTAAGCGGTAAATATGGCATGATGTGTTCAAAAGAATTGTCGTAATCTAACTTTCTTCAATTCAAGATACTGCAAAGACTAATCCTTCATTAGCTGTTTTAGCCTGGCTTGGTACGATTGTAAATAATTCCGTTGAGTTGTTTCGTCAAGAAAAGAAGCTAATGTGAGTTTTTCGACAGCTGCTGATCCTGAAATCATAGATTGGGCTATTCCCTCAAATGTTTTCTCGCTTATGCCTGATTGCTCAGCCAGTACTGAAAACTGGTGCCTAATCTTACCTTGTGCGAGGTTCTTTGGTAATAAGCCGTCATCAAGTGCAAAGTCATTGTCTTTGATATGTATGCGGCTGTTAAGCAGGTCATAAGCCGGACTTAGGCGGTAATCTCCCATCGGGGTTTCCAACAGCGAAAAGTTTTTGAAGTGGGCGTCTCCGTTTGAAAACAAATAATTGAACATTAATAATTTCAATAATTTTGGTGCTTCCAGTTTATATGCAGGGACGTATTGCTCCATAATCTTAAAAAGATCTAAGTAGTTTCCGAGGTACTTATAGTGTTCTCCGTGGGTCTGGGGCGTTCTTCCTGCAAGCGACGCAAAATCGTCCTGTGCCAGTTTTTCTCCTTCTTTCGTTACATCAAAACGTTTAGTAATATAAGCAGGCTGCCCGTTCTTAAAAAATATCAATGCATTTTCAGCAGTTTCTATGCCATACACCTGGCGGGCAATTTGCATGGTTAAATGTTCATTAGCGGGCATTTGGTCAGATTTTCTGCCAGCGTTTGGAATCGGCTTTAATATATAGGTTCCTCGTTCACCCTCATTGATCAGCCTTAGTCTGTTTTTTTCTAACAACACGGAAAACTTTTCCTGTACACCAGAGATAGACATCCGCCTCTGGTTTTCCTCAAATAGCTCATCCGTCTCCGGGTTTGAAGCAGGAGAATCATAAAGTAAAATATGATTTACTTTTTTTCCATTAAAAACCCGGTTAAGACAAGTCCGGCTATAAGTATCATAGCCGGGTGCCAATGTGCCCGGGCAATATTTTATTTCTGGCAGGTTACTCATTATCTTCTGCTTTAAGTACAGTTACTGCACCTATGGTATCGTTTTTTGCGGTTGTTAATAAAAGTCCGAAATAATCAGTCTGATCAATTCTATTGAGCTTGCAGACCACCTGTTTATTCGATCCTTCCGGAAGCATGTTATAAAAAAACGGAAAGAGAAATTCAGACTCGTAAACCTTTTCCGTTTTTGGTAAAGTGAGGCTAATGCTTGGCTTGCTACCATCTCCAATCCAAGAAGGATGATACTGAAACGTAAAAAAACCATTATCAAGCTGCTTCAATATGCCGGCTTCTTGCTCCTTAAATAATACTTTGGCTTTTCTCATCGAATGTCTGGTTTATTCTTTATGGTCATACTGAGTTCCAGACCTAATGTATCGCCGAGCTTTTGCAGCGTCATTAAAGTGGGATTGCCTTTACCACTTTCAAACTGCTTTAACGTTCTAAGGCCTACTCCTGATAGTTGCGCGAGCGTTTCCTGGGTAACCTGTAGGGATTCCCTGCGCAATTTAATTGTTCTTATTATTTCCTCAAAGTGCATTATAGTGCTCTATTTGCAACAAAAGTATTATAAATTTTTATTAGTTCATTATAAAGTGTATTTAAATACACTTTATAATGAAATTTTATAGTTTGTAATTGACTACGGGTCCAAAGTGCGTTTTATAGCTCTTTTTAGCGCCATTAGCGATCCGATAACACTTCAATATGAAAATGGAGAAATAGTAGGTTGTCAGGATTCACTGCTGATCGAAAAGGGTAAAACATTACAAGTCCGTAAGGGACCTCAATTAAATAACCTATGGAAAAACACACATTCCGCTGGTTCTTGCCAACCTCTATGAGGAGCAAAACCCACTATTTTGAATTTGATATCACAAAGCATTGTAAGATTTTTCTAAATCAAAGCGCATACTATAACAGGGCAATATAATTCGATAGTCAATATGACCTTGACGAAGATTTCACGGCAAAATTGAACTAATAGCGGTCAAAATCCATCCTTTTACGAGTGAGCCGATGAGCAACTTTCATGGGGCAAATACGATTGTAGCAAAAGAAATTGGGACGTTTCCAGATTTTCACCATATCGTTCACAGAGGAAATTTAAGACTGGCAGAGGGTTGGCTGAACAATTCCCTATGCGGAAGTCAAGACCTGCTCACATTTGCACCCAGGCCTATTCGGGTGCATAGGATAGTCGATCCGCATAACTGGACCAGACCCAGTATAGGTCAATTGAATCCTTCAAAGGCCGCAAACATTCCTGCAGGTTGTATGTTGCTTTTAGGAACGCCAGAAAGCGCTATTGCTCTTTACATTCTACATTTTGGTTTTCATTCAAACCGCTGGCTATGGAAACCATCATCGGTTTAACGCTGGGCAGCACGGACAATACTGGCTATTTACTTACTGTGCCAAATATACCCGTAACTTTTACCGGTGGCGGTGGCACAGGTGCAACCGGCATAGCAACGGTTTCTACCACAACAGGCAAAGTAACAGCTATAGCCGTTTTGAATCCTGGTACAGGCTATACATCTGCCCCTACCGTAAATATCGGCACAACCTGGGCTCCCAATACGCTTTACAATGCTGGCACACAGGCTACCAATGGAAACAACCTATACACCGTTGCTGTAACGGGTATCTCCACGGCCACACCACCTACACAATCGTCCGGATCATCTTCGGCAACTGTTACAGGTGCGGTATTTACTTATGCCGGGCTAAAAGCAACGGGCACGGCTACCGTTTCCACAACACAGGTTGACCTTGTTGGGTTAAGCCAATCGTCTTTTCAACTGGCGCTGCAAGATGAAAGAAGCCGCGAACTTTGTTTCGAAGGGCTCCGCAAAGCCGATCTGATACGCTGGGGTGCCTGGGTAACTACGATGAATAACCTTGCGGTGGATATGAAAGCCAACGCCGGAACGAGTTTTGCGTACGGCGCGTTGGCGGGATCAAACATTAGCCCACGTAATGTACTTTTCCCTATCCCATCCTCAGAAATTTCGGTAAACAAGGCAGCTACTCAAAATCCAGGCTGGTAGTAATAACATTCACAATCAAAATAATACGCTATGTTAAAAAGATATTTGTACACAGGCACCACAATGCTACTTTTTTGTTTGGCTTGCAATAAAAACATGATAGTAAAACCCGTTGGTTTTGATGTTAACTGCACCAAACTAAATGGTACCGCCACAACCACATTTTCAGCCAAAGACACGCTGCAATTCAACTTTAGTGGCAACCCTGACGTTATTACCTTTTATTCGGGCGAGCAGGGCAAACGTTATGAATTTGCATCACGAACGTCGGCGTTTGGCGCATCGCAATTGCAGTTTAGTACTTTAAGGGCAAATGGCACCCAGTCTAACTCGCTCGCGGTGTTTGTTTCTTCAGACTTTCAAGGCGTTGTTACCCGAATAGTAAACGGAGCATTAGTACGGGATACAGCAAGCACAAATGCCAATATTGCAGCCGCTACCTGGAATGATATTACCTCCCGTGCTTCTTTATCAACCGGCGGAACTACCGCGCTATCGTCGGGCGTTATTGATCTTTCTGACTTTGCCAGCCAGCTTAAGCCCGTGTATATTGCTTTTAAGTACAGTGCAGATGCTGGTTCGATACAAAATAAGTGGACAATAACCAACCTAACCTTAAACAATGCGTTAGCGGATGCCGGTGTTTACACCAATGCGAGTTTAAACGGACCAACCACGGCTATTACAAATTACGGCAACACTACCTTTGGCCCGGGTTGGGCGGTATCATACGATTTGGCAAAAAACAGCAATAAATATGCCTGGGTTTATACCGATAAAACCAGTTTGGTAATTACCGGCGCAACGACGGCGGCACTGGCAACGGCACCGGCTGAAGCATGGGCCATTATGGGGCCTGTTGATCTGAACCGGGTAACGCCTGATGTTGGGGTTGCCATTAAAGCTATTGCAAGCACACAACCAAATTACCAATACATATATCCCGTAGCAGGTAATTACCACGCCGTTTTTGTAGCAGGCAATTACAACGCTACCGGCTCAAGTACTAATAAACGCGATATAACCGTAACCATTAAGCCATAGCAACACGTTTTATGAAAAAAATTATAGCTTTAACAGCTTTAGCCATAACCGTTGTGATGTTTTCATTCACCAAAACAGAAACAGTACCAGTGCAGCGCGACTTTAAGATTGCAGAAGCGCAGTACAGTGCCATGATATTCAACGTTAAGCGTTTTGATGAATACCCGCGCACGGCTTTGCCCGATGGCACATTAAAAAACACCGACCTACAGGAGTGGACATCCGGTTTTTGGCCTGGCAGCTTATGGTATTTATACGAATATACAAAAGATGAAAAATGGAAGGCCGCTGCCACACGGTGGACAAACACGCTGGCTGCCAACCAATACAATAAAACAACCCACGACCTCGGTTTTATGATGTATTGTAGCTATGGCAATGCTTATAGACTTACCGGCGATAAAGAATACAGGGACATTCTTATTCAATCAGCTAAATCATTAGCCACACGCTTTGATGCCAGGGTCGGTTGTATCCGTTCCTGGGATCCGCGCCTTTCATGGGATGGTAAAACAACCTGGCAGTTCCCCGTTATTATTGATAATATGATGAACCTGGAATTGCTCTTTTTCGCATCGAAAGAAAGCGGCGACCCTACGTATAGGAATATAGCCATTACCCATGCCGAAACAACCATGAAAAATCATATCCGTCCGGATTTTAGCTCGTACCATGTTTAGCTACGATCCTCAAAACGGACAGGTACTTTCGCGCGAAACCTTTCAGGGGTTTTCAAACAATTCAACCTGGGCCAGGGGCGAAGCATGGGGGATATATGGTTTTACTATCGTGTACCGCGAAACCAAAGACAAACGCTTTTTAAATACCGCCAGGCAAATGGCAGATTTTTACCTGCATAACCACCGCCTACCAGCTGACAAGATACCTTTGTGGGATTTTAACGTCAATGAGCCTGGCTTTGTTCCGCTTTGGAAATATGATGCAAGACAGTTTAGCTACATTCCAAGAGACGCATCAGCGGCAGCTATCACGGCTTCGGCTTTTCTTGAGTTAAGTACACAATTGGGGCAAGAAGGGAAGCCCTATTTTAATGCAGCCGTTGAAATTTTAAAATCGTTAAGCGGGCGTAATTACCTGGCTAAACAAGGCACTAATAACAACTTTATCTTGAAGCACTCGGTAGGTAGCATACCCCATGGATTTGAAATAGACAAACCTATTGTATATGCTGATTATTATTTTCTGGAAGCTCTTTTAAGGTATCAGAAGATAGCAAGTCATTAACACTTCAAATGTAGTTTATTGTTTAATAGGACAATATTAGTATATAAAAAAAATGAATAAGAAATATTTGAGATACGCATCATTATTACTCTTTTTTTTTCAGGTTAACCAATGTTTTGGACAGCAGCAAGACATTGATACGGTAATTAACCGTGTTGTTAACAATATGCTTGCCGGGCACAATACCGTTACATTTATCAAAACGGTAACTCAAAATGTAGCTAATCTTAAAAGCGACGGTACTTGGGCCGATATAAATTACAGAGATACTGCATTAGCAATTTGGTCGCCGGCGGCACATTTAAACAGGGTTTATGAACTGGCATTGGCATATGCACAAACCAAGGGGGTTTACAGCCGTAACGAAACCTTACATGTTGCTATAGTTAAAGCATTGCAGGCCTGGAATCAGTTAGATCCAAAGTGTAAAAATTGGTGGTTTAACGAGATCAATTGCCCTCAAACATTGGGGCAGATTATGCTGCTACTGAAAAGTTCAAAACCATTGCCAAAACCATTGCAAGATTCACTAATAACAAAAATGAACCGCGGCGATATGTATAAACAAACCGGCGCCAACAAATTTGATGTAGCCTTACACAATATTTACAGTGCTTTACTTACAGCTAACATTGTCCTTATGGATTCGGCGGTGAGCCAGTGCTTTCAGCCCCTTACGCTCACTAATGCACCCGAGGGGTTAATGTACGATTATTCTTATTTGCAACATGGACGACAATTACAGATCGCGTCGTACGGACTGGTATTTTTAAAGGGCGAATATGGTCTGGCCGCCCTTGTACGTGGTACTAATTGGCAAATGAAGCCACCACAACGAAAATTATTAGCTAAATTTTTAAACGATGTTTTTTTGAATGCAATGCGTTATAAATATTTAGACTTTAATGTGATGGGACGCAACTTTAGTCGAAAAAATTCTTTAAGCACCAATGTAGCTGCTCTTTTACAAAAGGACATGGATGCCTTGCAAAAGGCAGATAAAGAAACACTTGACGATGTAACCGGCTGCTTAAACGCCGCCAGGCGTATATCGGGCAAGGTACCCGCATCATTTAAAGTAAAGCCGGTACATCAGCAATATTGGATTGGCGATTATACTCAACACGTCAATCCGGATTACTTATTTACAGTTAGAGCTAACTCCGCAAGAACTAAAAGGTTGGAAACGGGTAATGGCGAAAATTTGTACGGGCGCTATATGGGTGACGGTGCCACTAATATCCAACGCTCGGGTGGCGAATACTTTAATATATTCCCCGTTTGGGAAAATGATAAAGTGCCAGGGGTTACTTGCCGGGATTTTGCGATAGATAGGCATGCGGTAAACTCCTGGGATCAGACAGGGACCACCAACTTTACAGGTGGCTTGAGTAACGGTACCGATGGTGTATGCACCTATACCTTAAACTTTGATAGCGTAAAAGCCAAAAAGGCCTGGTTTTTCTTTGGCAAAGAAATTATTTGTATGGGTGCGGGCATTCAATCGCGCGCGCCCGAAAACATCACAACAACTGTAAACCAGTGTTGGAGCCACACCGATGTGCTTTCAGATTCGTTAAATGGAACTTTTTGGCAGGATAGCATAGCTTATTACTTTCAGCCGGATGAAAAGATAAAGTACACAAACACTGAACAGAAAGGAACCTGGAAACGTATCAATTCGTCACAGTCGGCAGATACCGTAAAGGGCAAAGTATTTAAACTGTGGATAGACCACGGACCGCTCCCTCATGATGCTACCTACGTGTATGCTGTTTTGCCCGGTGTTCCGTTGAACCAGGTTTCCAGCCTTTCGCCGTTCAACCACCTAAAGGTTATAAGTAACAATGATGAACAGCAGGCAATTATTGACTTAAAAACAGGGATGGCACAAATTGTGTTTTATCAACCAGGGACAATCAAAACCGAAGGCTTTAGTGTTTCGGTAAATGAGGCTTGTGTTATAATGATTGAAAAAAAAGGTACTGCACAGCAGTCTTTATTTGTTGCCGACCCATCTCATCAATTAAAAGAGATTGTAATAACAGTTAACAATAAACGAGTAAGCTGCGTATTGCCTATAGGCGAATACGCAGGTTCAACAGCGATAGTTGCACTATAAAAATCAGGATTTATATAGTGCAAGATGTTGATTGCAGCTTATCTTTCTTATTTTCATTGATTTATGTATGGCATAATTGCTTTAGTACCGATTGCTATTATCTGCATACACTCACACATTGCCGCTTAAACAAGAAAATTATCAAGAGCTTCGGCGATAGCTACAGTTTATTATACCCTTGACTGTTTTCTTGTGTCGCTAACTTTTTGACTGCGGTGTTGTGGCTTTTTTGTGCGGCTGGAAGACAGGCGGGTATGAGGAACGAATACTTGCCTGTGTACAGCAGCAAGGCTGCCTGCGAAATGAAACCCGGCGCGTAGCGCGTGGTGCAATGTAGCAGCCTGCCGCAGCGGCGCGGCTTACTACCCATGTTTGTTAAATGACTTTCGCAAACATAGTTACTACTTCCTCTTCAATGCCTTCAAACTGTCTGCTTCCCTTTCCAACTGCTTAATACGCAATGCTGTTGCCAGCGTTTCTTCATAGCGCTCTATACTATCTGCCCGAAAGCTTTTGACAGCCGGTACATTCAAACTATCCAGTTGGTTTTGTAATTTTTGCTTCTTAACGCTATCCGCAATGAAATAGTTCCAGTACCAGGCAATCCGGTAGCGGCTGTTCTGACTATCCATATACCAGTAACGGAAACCGAACCAGCTAACGAGGCCGACTACGATAGCTACAGCAGTCAAATACATACCGCGCATTGCCATGGTCTTTAAAAACCCCTTACCGCTGTCTTCCGGCAATACCAATATCCTGTTCTTAGTAAAAGCTGCATTTAACAGCTGTAAAACAGACGTTTTGATATTTTCCATTCCCTCATTGGCGATCCTCGATATGGGTAAGGTGCTTGGCGCAGGTACCGAAACTTCTATCTTTTGAAATTTTTGTTCAAAACTGTTGATCAGCTTTTGCGTCTGCTTATCCTTTTCGGCAATAAGCTCATTCCGCTGGTCGAGCTGTTTTTGCTGCTCTTTGATAAAATCTTTAATTTCTTTGATCTCCGTTACATTCTCAGTAAGTACAGATGTTAAGGTTTTTTCATCAATGGGCGTTTCTTCATTTGGTAACACAACTGTAACACAAATTCGTGAAGTTTAACAAAAAACTGTGAGAAACTGAAAAATTGATTGATGTGACCTCTGCTTAGTTCAGCAGGGCTAAATCTTCGCCAGAAATGACGAAAACATGCGTAATTGCATCCTAAAGGCCGCTTTATGGAAATAAAAAAGGGTAAGCGACCATTTAAAATGTGCTTACCCTTAGCTCCTGAGGCTGGGCTCGAACCAGCGACCCTCTGATTAACAGAGAAATGGTCGACCTCTATATCGAACTAAGGATGAGTTAGTTATGTCAATCCGGTTTTTCGTTGTAACATATTTGAAACATCTCACACGGCAACAATTCTCCCTTGCGGTAATTAAATATACAGCATATGTTTAATTATTCAAAACATTTTTGAGTGTTTTACAACATCAAATAATGCTATGAGTATAAATAAAAACACGCGTTTGATTGACCTGACCGTTGCCGATTTAATGGTCGTTATCAAAGACTGTATGACAGGTTTCATCCAGGTTGATCCAATAGTAATCGAAGACGACGAAATTGGAGGATATGAGATCGCAGAAACCGTAACGGGATATTCTCGCCAAACGCTTTATCAGCTGAAATCTGCTGGAAAATTGCCTCATGTAGCTTTACCTGGAGGAGGTATCAGGTTTTCGAAAAAGATGCTAATAAATTGGTTACTATCCCACCAAAAGCTTACAAATCAAGAAATACAGGAGAAAGCGGAAACCTTGAAACTTAAGCGCAAGTTGCGAAGAAAATATTGCCTGTTGCGACTATTCAGATAGTATCCTGTAAAGTTCCAAGTTTAAGTAATAGTTGCCTTTTCCAATTACTCTCTTTTCTAAAACACCCATATCCGTTAACTGGTCAAGATATTTTCTGGCGGTATTTTCCGCATAAATATTGCCGCCAACGAGGTGCTTTACCCTAGTGTAAGGTTGGGTGAATATGGCATTGACCAGCGATTCTGGACGTGCTATGTCGGTATCTTCGATGATGGCTTTTAAAATGGCATCTTTGGCACTAACAATATCGTTGATCTTGTCATAAGTAATATTGGAAGTAACTTCAACAGCTTTCAGCATATACAACAACCAATTCTTCCAACTCCCTCTCTGGGTTACGCCTGCAAGTCCCGCATAATAATCCTCTTTATGATCGATGATATAACGGCTTAAAAAGAGAATCGGATAATCCAACAGACCTTTTTTGGTCAGGTAATGAATGTTGAAGATCCTGCCGGTACGGCCGTTGCCGTCACGGAAAGGGTGTATTGCCTCAAATTGTAAATGACCAATGGCCATTTTGAGTAAAGGGTCCATCTGATAAGTTTTATCGTCGTTCAAAAACTCTATAAGGTTACGGAGCTTAGCTTCGACCACGCCTTTGCCTCTTGGTGGTGTATAGGAGACTTTACCGGCATTTGGCCCGGTGCCGCCTTCCTTGATTACAATCTGGGCGATGGGTGTTCTTATACCATCATTGAACTGGCTGACGATACGATACATTTTCACGAAGTAATTCTCATCAAAAACCTGTTCTTGATTCAAGTAGGTATACCCTTCCCATAACGCTTCACGATAATATAGCACTTCTTTAGACGGACCATTTAATTGACTAATCTGTTCTTCACTATATGCCTGATACAATTCATCATCAGTTGTAAAGATGTTTTCTATTGCACTGGATGCTTTCGCTTCCTGTAAACTGATAGAGTTTATAAGCAGCCCTTGGTTTGGAATGACGATACTCCGGCCCTGTAAGCGGCCTAACGCAGCTTTGGCATTACCCAATTGACTGTAAATTTCCACATCTTCATAAAGTTGTTTGTCAATTGGTAGTTCTGGTAAAGTATTCCAGGGAACGTTTCGGTCGGGATTCACTTTATATGCCATAAACAAATATACACTATTGACCTTAAAATTAAAATATTTTAAGGTCAATGGCATTTATGGCATTAAAGCTATGCTAAAAAAATATCGTGCACATTAAAATGTAGTAATTTTAAAGTACAACATCAAAATGGCATTAAGTTGTCTTGGCAAACTTTAGAAACATATAAAAGTTCCAAATAAGTAATAAAGACTTATTAAACTCAACTTACCAATGGCAAATACAAGGATCGCAGCAAAAAAACAAATGTTTATCGGCCGTATGATTTTAAATGGAACGAGCAATATCAGACAAGCTTCCAGACAATTGGGTATTTCCCGGAACACCGTGAAATGTTATAAAAAAAAATATAGCTCATTTGTTGATAGTTGTCCCGTTAAAGGGGGGCATCAGGATTCCAGCATTCCTGTTTTCAAAATTGAATATCCGGCAAATAACAGGTATAAGGAATTGATCAATGCTTTACCATTATTAACGGAAGCAGGCAAGCTCATCAGCGCAAAAGACATATGGCTAAGTTATTTGGCGATTTATCCAAATGGTTATGGTCGCTCTGCATTCAACTTGCATTTTTCGAAATGGGCAAAAGACAGCAAAGTAACCCTTCGTAATTATTCCCAAGTATCCGACATTCCTACTGAAGATCTGAAGATATTAAAACGGTGGCGTAATTCCTCAGATAGACGCAAATGGGAACGGGCGGTAGTTATTATGGAGTCTTTTAATGGCACATCAGCAGTTGATATTTCTAATAAGGTAGATCGCGGTGCCGATAAGGTGTCAGACTGGATCAGGGACTATAAAGTGAAAGGTATAAAAGGGTTAGAAAAGCAACCCCGGCGGGCGAATCAGGCTGTAATGAACGGAATCAAGGATAAGCGCGACAATTTAGTAAGGTTAATTCATGAATCTCCCAAATTACACGGGATCAACCGGACGTCCTGGTTTCTGGCAGATTTATCAGCTACTTATCAAAAAGTTTATGGAGTTTACATATCCGGCTCAACCATATCGAATTACCTTAAAAAAGAGGGTTTTGTTTACCGTAAGGCGAGGGAAGTACTGACCAGTCCCGACCCTGACTTCCGGGAAAAGATGGACAAGATTACCGGTATCCTGCAAAATCTTGGATCAAAGGAGAAATTTTTCTCAGTAGATGAGTTCGGTCCTTTCGCAGTAAAAATGAAAGGAGGACGGTCACTGGTCAAGAAGGGCGAAAGAAAAACGTTTCCGCAGATTCAAAAAAGTAAAGGCTGGACTATTTGTACCGCGGCTTTGGAATTATCACAAAACCAGATCACGCATTTCTTTTCACAAAAAAAAGACACAGATGAAATGATCAAACTCATAGACCTGCTAATGATTAAATATCAAAAAGAGGAAAAACTTTACTTTTCATGGGACGCGGCATCCTGGCATGCTTCCAAGAAACTGGTAAAGCATATCGAACAATTGAACAGCGAAAGCTACCGGCAGGAATATAAAACTCCAATCGTGGAACTGGCACCGCTACCAGCTTCTGCACAATTCTTAAATGTAATCGAATCGGTATTTAGCGGGTTAGCTAAATCAATTATTCATAATAGCGACTATAGTTGTCTTGACGAGTGCAAGGCAGCCATTACCTTATATTTTAAAACAAGAAACGATTATTTTACAAAAAACCCTCAAAAAGCGGGTAATAAAATATGGGGCAGAGAGATAGTTGCCCCTATTTTCAAAGACAGCCATAATTGCAAAGATCCCAAATGCCGGTAAAAAACGAAAGAATTCATCGAATGGATTAACAGAGAAATGACTTCAACACTTGTGTAGCATTCGGAAACACCTACTTGCAATCTAACCAGCCTAAACTTATTTTAGTTAAAAGCTAACTCCCAACTGTAAACCAATGCTGACTGAAATTGGAAGATTATTTCCAAATTTTATAGGCATGGGCTCCATCGATATTCTCTGCTATAAAACCATTCTTTGGTTAGCGTAAATCTCTATTTTAACGCCCGGACATTTGGCAGAACTAAAGTCACAATAATTTGGTATTTTCACTTAGCAAATTTCAATACCATCCTTAACCTTTACCCGCATGGCGAAAAAATTGATCCTTTCCATTAAATCCAAGCTGTTAACCAAATATACAAGTTCTATCAACGCCCTGGAGGCAGTCTTGCACAGCCTGATCGCTAGCGATCAGCAAAGAGGCATCACCTCTATACTGATCTATATCGATCAACCAACAGCTGCAAGCGACTACGGATTCCCGGTGATGACTACGGTATCAGATACGGCCTGCAAGCAAGTGATCGATTCTTTATTCAGGACACAGCAGCCAGATTATATTGTACTTTTTGGTGCGGACGACGTATTTCCGTTTTTTCTGCTGGATAATCACCTGCATACGATCGATAAAGATGTGGACCAAACCGTTCCTTCGGACTACCCCTACGCCTGTGACGCGCCGGCCAGCCGTGATGCCACCACTTATACGAATCCCATACGGGTTATCGGCCGCATCCCCGATCTTCCGGGTATCGCAGACCTGGCCTACGTACAGGGCTTAGTGAATGATATTATTCAATTCCGGTCGGCCGCCCAATCGGATTATCAATCCTATTTCGCAATTTCCGCTGCTAAATGGATCAATTCCAGTTTGCGTACCGCGCAAAATATATTTAACGACTCAGATAGCGTTCTGCCCTCACCGCCCCAGACCTCCAATTTTCAGCCTCAGGACCTGCAACCATTGAGCCATTACTTTAATTGCCACGGAAGGCTGAACGCACCCGATTTCCTGGGAGAGCTTAACGGCAACACGCCCGTATGTTTAAGCCCGGCAAACCTGAACGGCAACATCAGAAAAGGCACCGTTGTCGTTGCAGAATGCTGTTATGGGGCGCAGTTACTGAATCCACTCAACTTTGGAATAAGTGTGGCTAGCAATTATCTAAAAAACCATGCGATCGCTTTTATGGGCAGTACCACGATGTCTTTCGGCATGATCAATGACCAAGATCAGGCCGATCTGTTAAGTCAATATTTCTTTAAAAATGTGATGAACGGAGCTTCCACCGGCCGGGCGCTGCTGGCGGCTAAAATATTTTTCCTCAAAGAGCGTACCCCAAACCCAGTAAGCTTCAAAACACTTGCCCAGTTTACCTTGCTTGGCGATCCGTCGGTTCAGCCGGTAGCTGCACCAGTTACTACAGGTATGCTCAGCACGTTAAGTAACCGTAGACTCGAACTCATCAGTAGTGGACTTAATCTCGGTGTTACAGTTCCCCGGCCGGTCAAAGTATCTGAGAATATACGCTTCAGACCGCCGGCTGCCATGCGTGCTGTGCTGAAGCAGCTTTTCATGACTAAAGCCGAACATGAAATGATCTTTGACGTGGAAAATTCAATTGCGGACACCATATTTGCTACCCAGGCCTTGCCGACCGGAATCTCTCCTGCTGCTAGTCAGAAGGTACGTTTCCGGGTTTATCAGCAAAAAGAACAGGAAGGCGTGTTGCCCTCTGTCAGACTGGTCGTTATAAAAGAAGCAGCGGGTGAGATACTGGGTTATAAAGAATACGTCAGTCATTAACCCGGCAGCTAACCTATATCACTTCTTAATAATCACCGTAATATCTTTTAAGGTATTGGCAGACAGTTTAACCGGCGTGCCTGTATCTGTGCCTTTGTTGTTCAGGCTATCCTTGCCTGCAACCTTGTAAGCGGATAGATAGTAAGTTATCGGTTGCAAATTATCGAAGGTCAATATTCCGTTAACATCGGTTACGCCGCTCTTTAAGCTCCCCGAACACTGACCCCGGTATTTCACCAGCAGCGTCGTATCCGTATAAAGACAAACTGAAGTATTAGCCATCAGTCCTAAAAACGCGTCGGTCACGGTCACTCTCAAAGAAGTGGACACAACCGGCACCTGTTTGACCAGTTTAATTGTGATTGTTACCAACGTGCCGGCCTGCGGCGTAATTGGATTGCTGAGGTCATTGCCTTTATTCGACAGCGTATCTGTGCCCGCCAGTTGATATACACTAGCATAATAAGGAATATTCTGTAATCCGCTGAAGGTGATTAGTCCCTGACCGTTGGTAACACCGTTCATCAGGCTGCCGGTACACTTGCCTCTGTACTTAACCAGCAGGGTCGCATCGCTGTAAAGACAAACATTCGCACCCACGACATTGGCATTACCTTGGTCCTGTACCAATAAGGTCAAAGAATTACCTTGCGGGGTCAGACTGATGGAATCGATATTAAGTTTGCTGGTGCTGGCGATCTTAATGGCCCGTATATCATTGACACTGTTGGATAATATCGTATTTCCGTTAGAAAAAGACACAGAGGCATAATAACTGATCTGCTGAAGTCCCTCAAAGACCACGATACCACTGCTGTTAGTCGTTCCATTTTTCAGGCTGCCCCCACAGGTTCCCCTGTTGGCAGCTAAGCTGTTGACATCAGCATACAGACAAACCTGGGCATTACTAATCGCACCGCCTTTGGCATCCTTGACCAGCAACTGCAAAGTCGGCGTTGCTGTGGAATCCGGTAACAGCCGGATATCCAGTTCCGGATTAAATTCGCCATCAGCCAGCGTAAAGGGCTGATGCGCTTTGAACAAAATGCCCTTGGTTGCTGCGGCTGGCTTAAAATTGTACTGTGCGTCCGCGAAATAATCGCCGCCGGTCAGCCCACTGATATCAAAAGACCCGTCTGTTAATTGCCGGACATATTTGACGGCCGGGTTACCGGATTTATAGAAGGTAACGGTTACGGCCTTAGCCGAATCATCCGTATTTGTAAAAAAATTCCGGACATAAATTGCGCCTTTGATACGAGCTGTGCCGTTAAAGAAAGTGGTTGCCGGATCGGGGCTTTTTTTACAGGTCAGTGCAAAAAAACACAAGAGCACTAAAAGCAGGAGATAAACTTTGCTGATTAATTTCATGGTGCTTTAAATGGATTAACAGAAGGTTTTGCTGAGCCGAAAATAATATTGAATGCCTCCAGGCCAATGGAAAGGGAAACAAAAGCTCCGGTTTTATAATAATCCTGTGACTGGATAATTCCTTCAGTGAGCGTTAGCCGCTGGGACTTCCCAAAGTGGACGCCGCCTAACACGGCAATTCCGCTATAGATCTCCCAGCCGCCGCCTACTAGAAGATTGCTGCCGGGCGCGCCATTAAATAGATAACCGGCATAGCCAAAAGGGATCATACCGTGCGGCAGGATGCGTTTGCTTTGCACATCCAATGGCACCGGGAAAACCTGGACACCCAGCGCCGGTGCCAGCCCTGTCCATGAGTTCGAATAAGTCGCTGTATTATTCGCTGGGTTCACTGCGTACGTCCGCCCCTTAAAGGAGCTGTAAGCCATGCCGGCCTTGATCCGGAAGCGGTATAATTTATCAAATGAGTAAGGAAAAAGGGCACCCTCTGAATTTAGGTTTTTTCCGGTCAGGTCATTGATCGGATAAGCGACCTGTGCCGTTCCATGACTCGGTACATTATGCGGTATCTCGGCGGTTAGGTAATCCGCATGCTGATCACGGGTCGTCTTTAGCGGCAATTTCAGCACACCATTGCCGTAAACGTTCTTGATGATACTGTTCATGACCGATGCTGTGGTCATGACCTCCACGTAAAATAGTTTAACGGCACTCAGATTGTATTTGGCAGGGGCTTCCGGACCGTTGACAACGCTGTCTTTTTCTGCGGGGGAAAGAAGCTCTGGTAATGCTTTGGTGCCCAGCTCACCGGAGAACGCGTCGAGCTCTGTTGCCGAGGCGATGTAGGTGATAACCGGTTTGGTTGCAAACTTGTCTTTTTCGTCTGTATTCTCTGCCAGCAGGTGCATCTGTTGCCGTTCATTGATCTGGAGTATAGGTGCCCTGCCCATTACATGATAATCGTTCAGTTTATCATGGTGTTTCATATAAGCATAATTTTCCAGGTTGGGTCTTAGCCAATGACCGTTATTGTTTACACTGTTACCGACCTGTGAATTGGCAAAGACGAGGCCATCATAAAGCAGCGAGTCGCTTAGCACGGAGGGAGGATTCAGCTTGCCCAGGAGATTATTGGCTGTCAGCTTGTCTTTAGCAGCTTTAATGCTTTTTCGTAGCGCTGTGATCTCAACGTTTTTGGCTTTGATCGCGGCTTCCACTCCCTGGTAGGTATTCAAGAACGCTGCCGACCCACCGGCTTGGCAGCAACTTGTAAGCGTTCCTTTAGAAATATTCTCTAGGACGACAAGCTGCTTAGCAAGGTCAGTGGAATCGATTTGAGCCACCTGCAGGTCCGCATTGCACTGGGCCAGGTCTTTTTGAACATCTGTTAAAGCTGCCGAATAAGCTGGGTTTGCCGAGATAACCTGCCCATTGGTCAGCCAGGCATACTGCATCAGGAATGCAAATGCCCGGTCACCAGCAAAGATATCGGTCGTTTTTTTGAGCAAAGCAATATTTTTATACAACAGCATCAGTTTACGCGTTGGCAGCCACTCCCGGTACTGCCTTAAAACTTCTGGAGACTGCCCCTGCGGCAGTTTGATATAGGCTAAAAAGTGGTCAATGTCTGCTTGCGTAACGCCCAATGTCGCATCCTGCAACAGTGGTTTAAACGCGATCAGATCCGCTACGTCAGTTTCAAATGTTTTGAGGTCATAAGCGGACATCTTGCGCAGGTCAGGTAGGAATGGTCTTGCATCCTCGGTGATCCGGTCGTAAATATCTTCCGACATACGCAACTGATAATTGTATTTCACAGGGCCTTCCTTGAAATTATTGAAGCGGATTGTGTCCGTGTAGGTCAGCCCGCAATCCTGGCAAGTGATCCTGGGCAGCTTGCGCACCTTACGACAGGGGGTATTCAAAGGCAAGCCGTTATTATTCACCAGCTCGACCTCGAAATAAAAAGACGGGTAAAGAAGGTCGTCAAATACCGGAATGTTGATGAGGTCATAAATTGGTCGGCCAAAAGTACCGAAATCGATATCAGCATATTTATTGATCTTATTCGTAGCGTCAACCAGATCCACCTGTTTGGCCAGTACTTTCAAGTTTTCGGGTTTTGCCAGAAACCTTTGCAGTTCGACCGCTAGTTTTTTCTGGGTCATTTGCAGGGCGGCCTTGGCATGGGTGGATTTATCCAATCCCAGTGCCACAAGCACCTTTTCCATTGTTTTCGCGTCGTTTAGTTCCCCCAACTGGTTGATCGTGCTTATATAACGGTTGTAAAAAGCCAGTATTCGCTTTTGCCTTAGCTCTTCGCTGATCTTGACCACCACCCTGAAAGTGGTTTTATTGGTAATGACGTCCGGCGGAGCCGCGATCAGCTGCCCTTTTTCGTTAAACTCGATCCGAGCATATTTGTCATCCCCTTTAGTTACTTGCGCCAGAACATGAAGTGAAAGGGAAAAAGCGAAAAAAAACAGCAGGCAAGTTTTCATGTGATCAATGTCAGTTAGGTAATATCAGTTATTATTCAAGTTGAATTACGCCACTATCGGCCAACGAGGCCGTCTTTCTTCGCCGCCTCTTGTTGTAATGCAAGTAGCTGTTTTTGCAGCTCCAGTTCGGTCTTCTTGTTTTGTACAGTAAAGGTCAGCAGCCTTGCCGGTATTGATATCAGCGCTTTTCCGATGCCGACAGGAATGGCCGCAAACCCTTCGATCTCACTCGGCTTAGTGATCGAATTCTCGGTCAGAAGCCCCGACACAAACTTGGGCGCGTTGGCTCTTTTGACAAAGGAACTCCGCTTGACTTCTACTTTGATCAGACGAGAAGTATCGGGTATAGTGATCAGAAAATGATATTCCAGCCTGGCGTTCGCTTCTTCGTAGGCCAAAGTGTCGGGTTTCGCGATTTTCTCTGCCGGTTCTTGGGTTTTCGTATTTTTTTTCACGGCGTCGTCTTCCTGCTGGAGCATTTTCTCTTTTTTTGATGGCTCATCGTTCTCGGCATCATCTTTTTTTGCCTCCTCCGCTTTCGGTAAAATCTCACTCACCTCATTGGGCGCAGTTTTCGTGTCCTTACCTTCAAAGGCAGCAAGTATTTGCATGTTAATGGTACGCATTGGTCGGGTTAGTATTCCTGACACCGCTTTCATCTTACTCTTATCTATTGTCTTTTCGATCACTTCGTCAAAAAGAATGGAAAATGACGCGTCTACCGGCTCAGCGGTGCCGCCTGGAATATTGATCTTCCAGGGCATTGGATATAACCGCTTGGGAATTCCCGTCAAAGGCAGGTTAAAGGTCTTTTCAAAAGTAAGGTTCGTCGTCCCTTTTTTTTCTGTCAGGGATGCCCGCGGCGTACTGGCTAGCCCTTTGCCCTCCAGTAATTTAAGGGGGGCATTGGCGATCTCATTCAAGATGCCCGCGATACGGTCATCTGTTGTGGTCTGAATGGAACTCAGTAAACCGTTAGTGTCTACCACGCATTTCATCTCATCAGCGGCAAATGCTGAAGCCTGATATTGTAAAGCGAGGCCATAATCGGTGTCAGGAACAATGCTTACCGTATTCACAAAATCAAGACCCAGCAACTCAGCTGATTCTACTGTCTGTTCAGCTCCAAGCGTACCGACAACGCTGGCCGTCACCGTTAACTGTAATGATGCCGCCGGTAGATAATAAACCAGGTCTGCAGGGCACACCGAATTTTCGGCCAGCAAATCGCTTTTAAAGATCGCCCCGCCGGTAACGAAATTTCCAATGATATAAATCAATAACACGGCACCGATCAGAATCAGCGGGACGTAAACCCATGGACTGGTTGTATCTATCATCTCATTAATATTTATTGTTGTACGGAAAGCAGCAATGTTTTGCCCTGGCCAAGGAGGTCACAGCAACATCTGTCGCCAAAAAAATTATCACTCACGAGGTAAAGCTTCTTATCCTGTATAGCCATACCTTCCAGGTTATTGTTAAAACCAGGATAACCTGTGGCTACCTTGGTGCTTAAGTCTTTGTATAATATTTTGTTGGCATCGATTGCAGAGGCAGGTATTTTAGTATAGTCGCTGGCGGCGATAGCATCAACCCCATACTTGCTTTTGCTGGGTTCGGCCCGGTCATAATAGGATCGCAGGCAGTAAAGAATTTTACCGGCAGGGTCAAAATAGATATCGGAATAACGGGTATTCCCTTCCGGTGCTTTATTCAGTTTTTCCTGGTCAACCAAAATATTCCGGAGATATTTCAGGGAAATTGAGCCCGCGTCAATAACGATACGGAAAACCCGGATTTCACTTTGAAAGTCTTTATTTCTTTCCTTAAGCAGGTAACATATCCCGTTTTCTTCATCAACTGCAATACCTTCCAGTCCAAAATCCCCGGTGTCTTTCCCAAGTCGTTTTTCCTGATCGGTAGATACGGTCGTCAGCTTCCGGTTATGAAGGTCCATACTATAGATAGCCGGAGCATGTTCATCCGTAAGAAGCAAATGGCCTTTGTAAACGGCCATGCCCTCAATTTCCACCGGCTTGCCTTCCAGTATGCCCTGGTTCAGATCGATGACATCTGTTTTATTCCAATCCTTATCCAGCATCAGTATTAGCTTACATTTTTCCGCAGCCATGTAACGGTCACCTTTAAAGACCGCCATTGCCGAAATCTGAAGGGCCTGGCTGAAAACAGAATCTTTAAGATCGATCTTTTCGGGGGCTTGCTGGGCAAAAGACGATGACACGCCTGTTAGCAGTAACAGTACAACATGCGCGAGGAATAAAAAAGTAAAGGACTTTTTCATGCAATACGGGTTTAGGAGAACGTGATATTAAATAAGGCAGAGCAATATAATAACTATTTTTATTATTATTGACTAAATCAGAGCGTTTTGTGAAATATTTATTTGATTCAATGCCTATTCAACAAATTGTGTCATAACTGCTCTGTTAAGCGATCGCTAATGACCGTATTACGGATCACTTAAACAGAAACAACGCCATTGTAACATCATCAATAATTTTCACTGTTAAATATTACGTGCTGGCAGAAGGGCATAAGATGACCATCAAAGGAGAATTAATCATCCTAAGGACTTAATATCGCGCTATGTGTAATACGGTTTGCAGCAGCTTTTACAAGATGTTAAGGCCAAGGTCAAAATAATCGAAGGGCGGCAGCTTACAGAATACCGCGTCGGAGCCGGTAAAAGCCTCAGTTAAAAAAATGCGGGGCATTGGTACTGCCGGTAGCGGCAGCTAGCTCGAAAGTTTTGCTTGTTGACGCTTTATCCGGTTTGCAGCTGAACACGGTAACCGCATGCACTTTTTGTACCAATTCCTGAGTTAGTAGTTTACTTACATTCTCTAACGAACAGGCAATGGCTATGGCCATATGGCTTATTGTTTTTATTTGGCAGCCTTGTAGAATTGCCAGGTGAGAAACACCAATGTAGCTAATTCTATATCCATTATCAGCCAGTCGTACCAGCTTAAATCTGAACTCTTAATGTAAAAGGAAATTATCGCAATGAAAGCAGGAAGGACAAAAGTAAAGAGGTCTACCATGAGCTGGATCTTCTTTTTTGGCACCCTGGTTCTGTCCTTTATAACGAATGATTCCCAGCTTTTAGTCGCGTCGATTGGTAAAACTGTTAACCGCTTATTCAATTCATCAATGAGTATATCCTTAATGAACGAATTGATCTGCGTTATTTTTAGATCGTTTGCCAAATAAGTCCAACCCATTATGAGGCAGACGAATGGTAATACCAATAAGGTAACCGCCAATTTAGGATTACCCAAGGCAAAGGAGAAGACGGTTCCGATCGCAGCAAGCGTCAGATAAATCATCTGGTCCCGGAATTCGATCCTTTTATTTTGTTCGTCTTTTAATTTCTCGAATTCCTTTAAAATGAAATCAACACCTTGAAATGCCATCTTAATCGAATATTTTTTTCTCTATTGCTTTCTTCACAAAATTGGCGCTGACGTAAGCGGCGAACTTCTTGGCTTTGTCGTTCTTTTTGCTGGATTTATCCATCACACATTTGATGAGGATAGCCTTTGTTCTATTATCGAATTTTTCAGCAGAGCGGGCGACTCCATAACTTTCCATTTCCAAGGCCACCATCTTTCTATCAACAGTTTTGATATTGTCAGAAAAAAATCCTTTTTTGTCTACTACCATAGTGGAGCAAGCCATCGGATCTACCCTGGTACTGAATTGCTTATACAAGAATTTTTCGAATTCCTCTTTTTTCGTTTTTGATCGTTTGATCTTGGCAAAAATTTCCTTTACAATATCCTTTTCCACGGGCTTAATACGTTCCAGGATCATTTCATCGATTTTAACATCAACGACCTCTTTTTCAAACCCGTCATCACTGATCTTTCCAGCCTGATATAAATGTATTTTGTTAGGTATAATGATATCGCCGAATTCGGTTTTTTTCTCTCCCGCACAAACCCCTGGCATGATCAGATAGCGGGGATTAAACTTATAAATACATTCCATGCTCAATATAGCGCTTTCAACCATTCCCATTTGTGCCTGGGATGTCGCTACTATCCTGTTTCCTTCGAAGACAAAGTAATAACCTACGTTCTTGCCAAAGTTGAACCGGTGCTGTTCTGTTATATTAAATGCGGATTTTACCTCTTCCATCTCATCGTAATACAGGGCCGTTAGGATCACAAAATCGACATCTGTCTTATCATTACTATCGCCTGCTGCAGAATTAGCTGGTTGTTGTTTGTTGATCTCCCTGATCGTTTGCGAGGGGAAATCAACACTTTTATTCTTAACCGCCTGACGATAAAATTCATTTAGCACGTACACTTTACGCCCATCGATAATCTCCGGCCGTTTATTATTACTGGTTGTAACGAAATAATAATTACAGTGCTCATACTTTTTGCTCAGTTCCAAGCCCCATGCCTCACCGTGGTAATCCTTGTCTGGGTTCTTGGACTTCAGATCGCCCATGATGTGAACCAGCACATATACATCGGTAGCCGGATCAAGATAATTCATCAAAGCGGTGAACTGCTCGATATTTGTCACCTGGATGGACGTTTCTTTTCCGATCCTTGAGATGTTGTTAAAAAACTCACTGTCATCTTTTTGAGCAAGTTTCTTCTCGTCGTGAAAATAAATTATAAGCGGGTCTTTTGTCATACTTTGGAATATTGGGTGATTGGAATCGCTATTTTTATTAATAATGAATTTGGACGATTCACAAATTTCATAGACCCGTTAAAGTCATCGAGGATTTTGTCGACGTCAACCAAACCATTTTTTTTCTCTCCCTTAGACGCCTGATTCTGCCGGTACCTGATAACGGAATAGGTGATCTGCGAATCCGGGTTAGTTTCCGTGGTAATACTTACTTTTACATCCGATCCCGGGGCATGGGTAAATGAATTATCCAACAATTCTTTGCAGATCGCTATCAAGAGGTAAGGGTGTATGTTTACCCCGACGTTGACGTAAGATTTGGTGGCTGAAACTTCGAACTGGCCTAATTCCTTTTGGATCCGTTTGCCATAACCTTTACGGGCAAAGAATTTTGAAAACACTTGTTGGGTGGTTTCGTTATTGGATTCTGTAAAACCTTGCCAAATGTCCAGTACGCTGATGTAATTCGCCAATTTCCAGATCGAATAGAAATTGTCATCATCATCAAGTGAGAAATAGGCACTTTCCAGTTCATGAACGATATTCCATATCTCATCAAACCTCGCTTTTACCGAAATACGCTGGCCAAGTGTATAGTTGATACGGTCAAGGTAGTCGCCCAGCTTTTTTCCACCATTGAAATATTCCTCGGCAAACCTGTTTTTGTCAAAAAACCTATACAATGATTTCAGGTAGGTCTTAACTTCAGTAATGCCCTCCATCAGGGGCTGAAAATTGCGCTCCGCTTCCTCCATTTCAGCTTTGAAATTCTTGATGTCCGCAGGAACATTTTTTATTTCGTTGATAAATGTCTTTAGCCCATTAATAGTAACCGAAAAATTGCTGTGGTTGGGATAGTAGGCTGATGCCTCATCATACATTCTCGACAAGGTGAAAAAACCTTTTACCGCTTCTTTTCCACCGATCAGTTCCGCGTTCACGATCTTTCTGTTAAAATGGGTAATAAGACTATGATATGGAAGATTTTTGTTACGCTCGATCCGGCCCCAAAGCACCCTGATGGATTTGATCAGCGGCGTTTGATCAAAATTCTTTTGACTTAAATTGCGAACCTCCTTATTGATGTGGAAATTCTGAGCAAACTTGTAAGATATATAATTTAAGCCTGGCTCATGATCATTCGTGTTAGCCACTATGAAGCCGAAAAGCTTTGTTTGGGTCTCCACGCCAAAGACAAGTTCTTCGTCACGTTCGTTTACCAGAAAATAACATTTTAGCAGACTTACAACATCCCAGTTGTAATGCAGCTGTCTGAGCGCCAGCTTTTGGCTCATGATATGGTCTATATATACCCGGATCTTTTCTTTAACGTCAGGTAACTGGTTATTGATCGTTTTCCATAAGTGTTTTTCATGCAAACTGACAGCAATGATTGCTTCTATATGCTCGTTAAAGCCTTCAGTCCCTTCCTTTAAATCATCAAAAAAAGTGTAATAGTCCGTGTAGAAACGATAACCATCAATCTTGCCTAGATGGTTTCGGACCGAAAAAAAAGTTTCTACGTCAAATGCACCTCCCCGCGTCTTGGGCATGTATGGAGGGCACTGTAATTCGATTTCACTGAAATGCTTTAATTCCAACACCCGTAAGCGTTCCTCAATATACTTGATAGCGGGGGTCTTATTAAATATCTCGATCTGCCGGTACCTGTTCAACAGGGTGATTTCTTGGCAGTGTTCACAGATTTTAGAAGACGAGGCGGGAGGAATATGTAAATTTACGCCAAAGTAAATTTTAAGCGGGGCCAGCTTTTCCTCGTCTTTATGAACGGAAGCGGTACCCTCTGGCGACTGCAATAATTTAACCTTAAGCTCCTGCACTTTTGAAAAGAACTCGCGGTCAAAATCTTCCAGACGACCAATCAACGAAATAACCGTGATTTTGTTCAGCTCAAAAACGCTGAGCGCGTCCACCATTTGGATGATGGAATCGCCGGTGAAAGACCCCATATCGACGACGATCGCGTTTTTGCCCTTCAATCTTTCATTGTAACTTTTCTGGGGAATAATGAACCGCCACCCCTTGTTTGTATCAAAACGCTGCAAGGGTATAATATTGCTGTATTTGACACCGAAAAGTTCCTGGAAATCGATCTTGTGTAAATGCTCTATTCCGGAAAACACAGGGTAAAAAATAAAGTCATCCTCGTTGCCTGCAAACTCGTCACGTTTGCTCTTTGAAGACTTTTTGGCATTGATGCTTCCTTGTATCTTATTAAGCTGCCAGAGAAATTTATCTTTGACGACGCTAAAATCATCGAAGTCCGAATGACTTTTTAATGCGGAAGTTTCACATAGATAATCAATTTGGCGAATGGCTGACCTGATAAAATAATTGACATCGAGATTCTCCTCCTTCGCTTTAATCTTTTTCAGTACATTCTCTATCAACGCGATACCATAATTCTTAACAGATGATTTTTTATCAAAAGGGTCTTTCGGCGAAGTGAAAAGCTGCGCCGGGGTTATAAAGTAGCTGTGATGCAGCGAATTTTGTGCGAAATGGCCTATCCGCATGCAATCTTCGGGCAGCTGTCCCAAAAAATCCAGCACATGGTTGTAAACGATACTATCCTCTTCGCTATGCTTTGACCTGAAAGTTACCCTGGAATTGAGGATAGGGTTGATTCTAACGGGCGTTTTTCCAGGGTAAGGGTTGGTCAGGTGTTTATATATCCTCTTTTTTTTCAGCGAGACGATGTTTTTTTCGTCAAAATCATCATATCGGAAATACTTTGAAGGGCGATAGAGTTTATTCTCCTTGCCTTCCAAGCGTACCCTGGTATCGACCACAGAAATCACGCAAGATATCTGCGGACGTAATGCGGGTGCCGTGTCGAGCGACGATATACTTTTATAGATCTGGTCTGTAACCCTTCCTGAAAACCGGACTGCTTGTGGTGCGAATACTATTTTTGAGAGTCTGACTAACCAATCAGATGGCTTGTCAAGAAAGTCTGCTCAAAATCAATATATTAGACTGCTCAAAATCAATATATTAGACTGCTCAAAAATAACTTTGTAACCTATTTGAAACTTCAAATGAAACTATCTTTTGAATTAGATGCGCTCACCACCGGGCGATCCGCGACACCATGGATATGCTATCCGGAAAATGGAAAATCCGAATAATTGGCTCCCTTAGTTTCGGGAAAAAGCGATTCATGGAACTCATTGCAAATATTGAGGGTATTGCAGCCAAAATGCTATCCAAAGAATTGCAGGAACTGGAGTTAAATGGATTAGTTAAGCGTACTGTCCTGGAAACAAAACCCATAACAGTTCAATATGAACTTACTGGCTACGGAAGATCGCTAAAACCAATTATTGATGAAATGGCCGTTTGGGGAAAGCAACACAGGAAAAACATCATTAAGGAAATGACCACCTCGTAGAATTTAAAACACGTCAGGTTGACGATGAAAAAATTAGGTGGTAAATAGATGTGAATACTGCTTCATCAGATGAGTAATATGTCTGTTGCTTTATTTACAAGATCGGCGAAATAAAGGCCTTAACCTCTTAAAAAAAAGTAAAGCCCCTGATGGGCAGGGGCATTTACTAACCAATTATAAACCTAATATGAAAAGAATTCTTATTTCACACAGAAGTCAAAAAAGATGCTCCGTAAAGTATGAATCGTGTAACGATCTCATATGATTCGAATAAGCGTCGTTCCAAACCGGCAGGTCATCATTCCATGTCAATGATGTCGAAACCCATATCAGCCGGCTGTCATCAGCAGGCTTGCTTTCTTTGCCGTAATAAAGGAATGAAGTGATCCTTTTCCAAATGTTTTTTAACGATCCTTCCAACGCCATTTTTTAAATTACATGAGCCCCTATTTTGAGTACTTCCTTGACAAATCTATACAAAGAATTGTACTTTTCAAATTAATTCTATAAAAACTATAGACTTTATAGAATATAATCTATATTTGCTGGTGAAACGTTCTTTATACTTATCCAGAAAGACCGAGGGAATGGCCCTGTGACGTCTTAGCAACCTCTATTGAATATAAAAGGTGCTAACTCCAACTCCTCCGGGAGAACGATAAGAATACATAGCTGTCCCACAGCTTTCTGGCGATAGGTAGATAAGACATAAAAAATAAAAAAGATGAATATTTATCTCGACAATGCTGCCACCACTCCGCTCCACCCCCAGGTACTGGAAGCGATGACCCCTTACCTTTTGAATCATTTTGGAAATCCTTCTTCAAACCACGGTGCAGGAAGAGAAGCCAGGGCCGCTTTGGAAAGTTCCCGCAAGAGGATAGCCACCTTATTGAATGCAGAAGCGGAAGAGATCATTTTTACCTCAGGCGGAACCGAAGCAGATAACATCGCCATCGTTTCAGCGGTGACGGCCAACCGGATCGACCATGTGATCACCACGGTATTCGAACATCCAGCCGTTTTACAAACACTGAGATCCTTAAGTCAGCAATATCATACCCGTATCAGCTTTATCAGGCACGACAAAAAAGGCAATCTAGACCTGAAACATCTCGAATATTTGCTAATGACCAATACACGTAACCTGGTATCTGTTATGCACGCCAATAATGAAGTGGGTAACCTGAATGATATCGAATTTATCGGCGATCTCTGTGAAAAATACGGTGCTCTGTTTCATACGGATACGGTACAGACCATGGGACATTATCGGCATGATCTCAGTAAATTAAAGGTGCATTTTTTGGCGGCCTCGGCGCACAAGTTTCACGGGCCTAAGGGTGTTGGATTTTTGTATTGCCGAAAAGGGCAGCAGCTGAACCGGATCATCCATGGCGGGGGGCAGGAAAGCGGCGCACGTGCGGGTACTGAAAACATACCGGGTATTGTTGGAATGGCCAAAGCATTGGAGATCGCTTGTAACCATATCGAAGAAGACAGCAAATATATCAGCCAGTTAAAAAGCTCGCTGGCCGGCAACTTAACAGAAATATTGCCGGACCTCCGGTTCAACGGAAATTCAGCGCATCCCGATAAAAGTCTTTATACGGTTTTAAGCGTGAGCCTTGCGCCTGCAGACATTGATTTACTCCACTACCTGGATAGTGAAGGTATAGCGGTATCCGGTGGCAGCGCCTGTTCAGGTGGGTCGCCTTCCCTGGTACTCAAAGCGCTCGGGGCGGATCCTGCACGAATAACTATCCGCTTTTCATTCAGTAAATTCAATACACCTGAAGAGATCGAACGGGTGGTAGAAAAACTGGCAGCGGTTTACAATTCGGTGGCAGCCTGAATGATCCAATGACCTTTTTTGGAAGTTAGGAATATGCAAGCTGCATTAAATTAACTACGATAAGAAAATCCGCTTAGCATAGTACCTTAAATCGCTTATATTAGGTCTTGAACTTATATCATGCATAAAACAATTATCCCCATCATCGACTTCCAGCAAATAGACAACCCGGAACATCAGGTTACCATCGCCAGGCAAATCTATCATGCCTGTACCGAGCATGGTTTCTTTTATGTTTCGGGTCACGACGTGGACGATGAACTGCAAGGCGAATTGATGGAAAAAAGCAAACTCTTTTTCGCGCTCGTGGAAAGCGAAAAATTAAAGATCGCCATGGCGAAAGGCGGCAGCGCCTGGCGGGGATTTTTCCCGGTTAACGCGGAACTTACGTCTGGCAAACCTGATAAAAAAGAAGGCCTGTATTTTGGCACCGAATTGCCCGATGATCATCCCAAGGTTAATGCAGGTATACCGTTACATGGCCGAAATTTATTTCCCGACTACCCACCAGGCTTTGACCAAACCGTGTTGGCTTATGTAGATGCCGTGACCGAAACCGCACAGCTTGTTATGAAAGGAATCGCGCTCAGTTTAGGTTTGCCGGCAAATTACTTTTATTCAAAATACACCAGCGACCCGCTTATCCTTTTCCGTATTTTTCATTATCCTACCCAAGCGCCAAAGCCTGCACAATGGGGAGTCGGAGAGCATACCGACTATGGCTTACTAACGGTGTTATTACAAGATTCGGTGGGTGGGCTTCAAGTAAAAAGCAAAGGGGAATGGATCGATGCCCCACCTATACCAGGCACGTTCATCTGCAATATCGGCGATATGCTCGACAAGATGACAGGAGGGCTCTACCGGTCCACCCCGCACCGGGTATTGAACACATCAGGTCAAAGCAGGTTATCATTTCCGCTATTTTTTGATCCGGGATTTGACAGCAAGATCGAAGCGATAACTAACATCCCGGACAATATTCGGGAGCAGGATACTTCGCAGCGTTGGGACAAAACGAATATCCATGCTTTTGAAGGAACTTATGGCGAGTATCTTTTGCAAAAGATAGGTAAAGTGTTTCCCGGTTTACGCAAAGAAGTACTTTAGGGCAGGGCAACACTTTCCACCGGTACGTCCCAATGTGCAATAACCAGTTCGAAGCGGTGCTGCTCCGCTTTCTGGTAGCTGTCCTGGTCAGGAAAGAGCTGTTTCTTAAAGGGCTCTGTGATACTGTAGTCAAAAGCCAGGTGCTCGGTCTTGAAAGTAAGGGTTACCTTAAAATCCCATCGGCTGTCCTCGCTGCTATGGATGATCGGCGATTCCGCTTTGATACTCAATACATCGCCCTTTTCCAACAATTTTTTCAAAAGCGGGTAATGGTTCTTTTTCCATAATGCAATGAACTCATCCGCATAACCCCATTTGATCTTATAGTAATTCTCAATCGTGATGGGTGCCGCATCAACGGTGGTTTTTTGTGCGAATGACTGGTTACTGATTAATATCAGTAACCCCATAATAACGCAGTGAGCCAGTTTTCTTTTCATAACATACTTCATTAGTTAACAGATGCACTGGTTTTAGCTAACAAGCCATCAATTACTTTCACCATCGCAGCAAATTCTGCCGGGCTGTACAGTCGCGTAAGGAAAACGATACGGCCATCACGACCAATCACCACGTTCCTGGTCACGCCGCTTTTTTTATCTGCGAACAAACCAAAAATATCGGCCCCCGGATCAAGCGCCAGCGGGTAGGTGATCTTCATATCCTGGTGGAACTTTTGAACCTTTTCCAAAGGTTCATCCCTATCTACGCCGATCAGTACAAAGTCTTTGTTTTGGTTGGCTTCCCATACATCTTTTTGCAAGTACGGCATTTCGGTACGGCACACGCTGCACCAGCTTGCGGTGAATTGCAACACCACTACCTTACCACGCAGTTCTTTCAGCGAGGTTGTTTTGCCATCAGCCAACTTTAACGAGAAGTTATCCGGCGCAACATCGCCTACTTTAACAATATAGCCCCGGTCATCATCGGTTTTTGTAGCAACCGTTTGGGCCAACGCGCCGACGGCCAGGCAACTTAAAAGCAGGAATAAGATTCTTTTTTTCATGAGTTGATAAATATGGTTTCACAGTTCGACGGGTTTCAGGTACGCTATTTTTCCGCCGGATTCTTTTTGTTCTTTTAAAAAGTAATATTTCATGATAGGCCCGGATATTACCATCGTTACCACGGTCATTACCACCAGCCCTTCAAATACGGGTTCGGTGATGATCTTGGCCTGCAGGGCGATCAAGCCCAGAACGATCTCCTGTGATCCGCGGGCATTCATACCGAATGCCACGGCAATCGATTCGTTTTTGGACATGCCACTCGCCACGCCGCCAATGCCGGCACCGATGAGCTTAGCCAAACATGCGATAACCAAGATGATCAATACAACTTCCAGGTTGAAGTTGGCGATAAAATCAAGCCGCAGGCCCACAGAAGCAAAAAATAAGGGTGCCAGTACATTGATGGTGAACTGGTGCAAAATATCCTTATGCTTTGCCGTAAAGTATTCCGAATCGCCGATGGCGATGCCGACCAAAAAGGCCCCGAAAATACCGCGTACACCCAAATACTCTGTGATCACGGCACCTATAAAACACAAACATACCGCTACCGTAAACACCTGGCCTATCTTTTCACTTTTACCGGCTAACTCCAGTAGCCGGTGAATGATCCAGCGCCCGCCTGTTAGCATAAAAGCAGCGAATAACACAACGACAATTACCGACCAAAAGGAAGCGTCCTCTTTACCGGCATTCATCATTTTGATGATGATCGAAAACAAGATCCACCCTAAAAAGTCATCAACCATAGCTGCGGTCAATACGATGTTCCCTATTTTGGTTTTCAGCAGGTCGAGATCAAGCAGTATTTTGGCAATTACGGATAGCGCGGTAATGGATAAGGCCGTGCCGAAGAACAGCGATGTAGTTAGCTGGTTACTGGCCGAATTGGCGAAATGACTATGATACAGGAACCATACTGAAATAGAGCCAATGGCGAACGGAAAAATGATCCCGGTTAAACTGATAGCCAGCGCCTGTTTACCGTTTTGCCTGATCTGCTTCAAGTCCACTTCGAAACCCGCAATGAACATGAGCAGGATAATACCGATATTGGCGATACCATCAAAAGCGCCGTAAGCCTGGGGCGCGGCCAGGAACAGGTTTTTAAACAAGCCGGGAAAGAAAGCGCCAAGCAAAGTAGGCCCGACAATGATACCCGCAAAAATTTCGCCGATTATGGCGGGTAGTTTATACCTGCGGCACACCTCGCCCAATATCCTGGCCGGAATCAGGATGGCGATCAGGATCAGCAAAAAATGAATAATTTCGGATGAGCTTAATTTGGATACCATGAATTGCTTCAGTTCAATGTTTATAAATTCGATTTAACCTCTATTCTCAATTGATGGGTATTAAATACATGCGAATATGGTTCCACGCTTTTGGTTAGAAAAACACTGCCGCCAATGGTACTGTCATGCCCAATCACCGTTTTGCCACCCAGTATCGTACTACGCGCATATATCGTAACATTGTCCTCAACGGTTGGATGACGCTTGGTAGCTGAAAGGTCTTTGCTCACCTGCGATGCACCCAAAGTAACACCCTGGTAAATCGTCACATTTTTGCCGATGATACTGGTAGCACCTATAACGATACCGGTACCATGATCGATACAGAACGGTACGCCGATGTGGGCATTGGGATGAATATCTACGCCTGTTTTTCCATGCGCATGCTCGCTCAATATCCTTGGCAAAATTGGGATATGCAACTCTGAAAGTTTGTGTGATATCCGGTGAACAGCAATGGCATAAAACCCGGGATAAGAAACAATAACCTCGTGTACGCTTCCTGCCGCAGGATCTTTTTCATGTATCCTTGTAGCATCCGACCTCAGATCCTGGTAGATATTCTGCAACGAAGCATAAAAATTATCCACAGTTTCGCCTATGTTGATCTGTTCGGCGTCTAAATAGCTCAACAACACGTTTTCCAATTCGATCTGGTTCTTTCTTAACTGCCCCTCATAGATATTTTTCTTGTTGAGCCGGTTATTAGGGAACAAAAACTCCAGCAAATCGCTGAGCCAGTGGATCGCCTGCTCGTTAGATGGCGTAGCTTCCCACTCCGCCTTATGCGTTTGAAAAAGTAACTCGATAAAACCATTCAGCTGCGGATCCTTCATGTTATTTTTTCAGTCTGTGTAAAGTATTCACCAGCGTATCAATTTCGGCGCAGGTATTGTAAAATGCGAGGGAAGGCCGTACTGTTGCATCAACCCCAAAACGGCGCAGAATAGGTTGCGCACAATGGTGGCCCGAGCGTACAGCGATACCTTCTTTATTCAAAGCAGCGCCTACCTCTTCGGTCTTATAACCATCCAGCACAAATGATAACACGCTGGCTTTATCAGCGGCGGTACCAATCAAACGGATACCCGGCACCTCCTTCAACAGGCGGGTAGCGTAAACCAGCAGGTAATGCTCATACCTCGAAATATTGTCGATACCGATCTTATTCACATAGTCGATTGCCGCGCCAAGACCCACGGCATCGGCTATATTACCGGTGCCCGCTTCAAACCGGCTCGGTGCCTTGTGGTACTGGGTGTATTCAAATGTTACGTCAACGATCATGTTGCCGCCTCCCTGCCATGGCTGCGTTTCGTTTAGCAGTGCTTCTTTTCCGTAAACCACACCAATGCCTGTCGGCCCGAACACCTTATGTCCCGAGAAAACAAACCAATCGGCATCTAAGGCACGAACATCAACTTTCATATGCGATACGGATTGTGCCCCGTCAACCAAAACCTTAGCCCCGGCCTGATGTGCCAGCGCCACGATCCTTGCAGCAGGTGTAACCGTTCCTAATGCGTTAGACACCTGTGTAAAGGCAACCAATTTAGTTTTCGGGCCGAGTAATTTGGCGTATTCATCCAGTAGGATTTGCCCGTCATCGTCAACCGGTATCACCTTGATCTTTAAACCCTTTTTGGCTGCCAGCTGTTGCCAGGGAACAATGTTCGCATGGTGTTCCAAATGGCTGACGATGATCTCATCACCCGCGTTCAGGTGCTGTTCCCCCCAGCTCTTGGCAACCAGGTTAATGGCCTCGGTAGCTCCCCGTACAAAGATGATCTCGTTAACCGAAGCAGCATTAATGAAAGCTCTTACTTTTTCACGGGCACCTTCATAGGCATCGGTTGCCCTTGCTGCCAGTTCATGCGCTGCACGATGTATATTGGAGTTTTCATGCTCATAGAAATAAGATATCCGGTCGATCACCTGCCTGGGCTTTTGCGTGGTAGCTGCATTATCCAGCCAGATCAGGGGGCGGCCATTTACCCTTTCTTGCAGGATTGGAAAATCGTTCCTGACCAGATTTACATCAAAGGGCGGCGCGATCGGCTGCCCGGCCCTGGTGGTATCGCGATCAAAAATATTTTTTCCCTGTAAGGGGTTATTCCTGTTTTTTAGGAAATAAAACGGCACATCGGTATCCTCATCAAAAGGAATTCTTATTGCCGGTGAGGATATACGAACATTACTCAATATTTCCTGCAACCGGCTCTCAAAAGGCTGGTCGTCCTGAAAAGGTAAGGCCAAATTATCGGCAGGTTTAGCTACTGCCAAATTTGGGTCAGCAAAACTGGTTTGGGGGTTCCGCAGATCCACCGCGTTATTTTGATTGGCAGCTGATGGCGATATCCCCACACCCGAAGCCGAGGGCGGTGAATGATCAAAACTATTATCACGCAAAGCCTTGTCGCGCAGTTGAGGCTCGTAGCTTTGCTGCAAGTTGTCGTTCCTTAACGGCAATTGTTCGCTTGCCTGTTCAACAACGGGTTCCGGGTTGATACTTTGCCCCGGTAAAGCTTTAAAAAACTGGTTCGCCAGGTTTTCGAGTGCGCTCAGATTTGGATGTTCTTCCGAATTAATATTTGTACTCATAATAATTTCCTAAGTCCACATCCTCCAAAACCGCTATCGCATCGTCCGTTAATACTGCCAGTGAGCAATACAACGAAACCAGGTAAGATGCTATAGCTTTGTTATTAATACCCATGAAGCGAACAGATAAGCCGGGTGACTGCTCGCCCGGTAAGCCAGGCTGGTAGAGACCTACAACTCCCTGCCGGCTTTCCCCGGTTCTGAGCAATAATATTTTCGATTTGTTGTTTACAATGGGTAATTTATCAGAAGGGATCAGCGGTATACCTCTCCAGGTTAGGAATTGAGATCCAAATAAAGCTACGGTTGGCGGCGGTACACCACGGCGTGTACATTCCCGGCCAAAAGCGGCAATAGCTAATGGATGCAGGAGGAAAAAAGCAGGTTCTTTCCAAACTTTGGTAATCAACTCATCCAGGTCATCCGGTGTAGGTGGGCCGAGCCTGGTCTTGATTTTTTGCGACGGCACAATGCTATGCAACAGGCCATATTCCTCGTTATTGATCAGTTCACTCTCCTGGCGCTCCTTGATGATCTCGATCGTTAAACGCAATTGCTCCGTGATCTGGTTAAAGGGTTTGCTGTACAGATCGGATACGCGCGTATGCACATCCAGTACCGTATTTACAGCACTCAAATTATATTCACGCGGGTTTTCTACATAGTCGACATAGGTAGACGGCAGTTCACGTTCATCGCGGTTTGAACAATCAACCTCTACGTTGTCGGCATCCTTTACTTTATTTAAACGGTATACACCTGACTCTACCGGTGTCCAGTTTAATAAATGGGTTAGCCATCGTGGTGTAATGGTGCCTAACTGGGGAACGGTTCTGGTAGCGATGGCCAACTGCCTGGCCGCTACGTCGCCTAAAGCGGTCTGTTTGTTTTTTTGATCGGGCATAAATAATTAGAAAAATGAGTTAATAATCTGTCAATTGTAGCCTGAATAAAGGATACTTTACAATTATAGTATATTAAATCTATAGATTATATATTCTATTTGAAAATTATGAGTCGAATCTTTTAGGCAGATGAAGTTAAAAGCAATTTACTGTTTTACTATAGCTGAAAAAGCATCCATAAAGATCGCATCGGCATTGCCCGGATCGGTGTTTAAAAATTTATGCTCCAAAATACTTTGCCCTGTAATTGCAGGATTATTTCCCCTTCCTAACGGCCAGGTTCCATAGGTTTCCGTCATCCCGATACCGGCAAGCTGAGCCGCCTTGATTCCGAAATCCGTACAGTTATTTTTACTGAGGTTGTACTTGATCCCGTTATATTGCCCGATCAAGCCCTGTATCTTTTCAAATTTCCGTTTAGAAATGAACTTACCTAAAACTTCGTCCCAAGCATGACCCGAATCATCTTTGAAAACAGAGGAAGTGGAAGGGATCAAAGGGGTTGCCGACAGCAAGTTGTCTTTTTTAGGATAAAAACCCACCGATAAAGAGGTATAGGTATAATCTGAATTATACTTGATCAGGGTGATAAAAGTATGCCCAACATTATTTAATACGAATACCTTACGTTTCCCCCGCACAGGTTGCTTAACGTGGAACAGCATGGCATAAGCGACCGCTTCTTTTCCGTCATCGAACGTTTGCCTGATCCGTTCATAAGTGATCGCTTTACTTTCAACCGGGCGGTTCAACTTCAGTGCCACTGCATGGTAATTGACCAGGGAATCATCCTTACTATTGATAGCGAGGTACCCCTCTTCGGTCGTATCCACCTGGTCACTATCCGTATCGGTAACGGACTCGGGCTGCCTGCTTTTTTCTTTTGCCGTTTTAGGGACTGTTTTTAAGAAACATTTCATGGCAAGGGGGTACAAACGCAACCGGGCAAAAATATTGGCCATATGGTAATAGAACTTCACCTTTGCCTGGCTCGTTGCAGTAGTGTTTTGGACTTCTATTGTTTTTAAATAGCTTAACAGTTTTTTTCGTTCCTGCGGTTCTTTGGTTACGACATCGATGTTATTCACCAGATGGTCTTCCGGAGTTGTGCTAAGGAAGGGAGTTGCTACTTTGATTTTGTGTGCATCATTGAACGCGATAACCGGGTGATCCTTGAACACGCTGTAAGAAGAAGAATCTTTGAACGGGGTCATGAATTTTTTTACTACCGCCCTTTGCGCAAAAGCTGGTAAAGTGAATACAAACAATATGATTATGATTGTAAAGGGATAAAAACGGCGCGGCTGATCAAGATGGGTCATTGTAAATAAATGAAAGTGAATAAGGAAAATACATTTTGGCGGAGTTGTTGCTGTTACCAACAACAACAAATGCAGCAAGAAGTGCTGTTTAAAATAGCATGAAGTGATTTAATACCTTTCATCGGAGACAAACATAGTATTTTTAATTAAGACTACAAAATTGGTCGTCTTTTTTATTATCCTTGCAGCATGATGGGATCATATGCTTTAATAACGGGTGCCAGTAAGGGAATAGGCAAGGCGATGGCTTCACAGCTGGCGGCAAAAGGTTACAATTTGCTGCTGATCGCGCGGACTGAAAACGAATTGCAACTATTAGCTGACGAGCTTATCGCGAGTTACAAGGTAAAAGTCAGCTACTTGTCTGCAGATCTTGCGAATCAGCTGAGCCCTAAAATTGTCGCGGATTGGTGCCGCGGTCTCCATGCAGAGGTGTCAATATTGATCAATAATGCCGGTTACGGGTTATGGGGAGATTTTGCGGAATTGGCGCTGGCCGAACAGCTCAACATGCTTCAGGTGAATTTAAATTCGGTGGTTGAGCTGACTTATCACCTGCTGCCCTTGCTTAAAAATCAAGAACGGGCTTATATTTTGAATGTATCCAGTATGGCAGCCTACCAGGCGCTCCCTACGCTGGCCTTATATGCTGCCAGCAAAGCTTTTATTATTTCCTTCAGCAGGGCCATTCGTTATGAGTTAAAAAATACTTCCGTTTCTGTAACTGTACTTTCTCCCGGCCCTACCGACACGGGATTTGCGCATCGCGCGGGACTTGATCGTTTGGCTGATCTTGCCGATAAATTCAATATGCAGCCAGCAGATGTCGCCCGGATCGGACTGAAAGGAATGTTCGAGTGTAAAGTTGAGATTATCCCTGGCTTATTGAATAAATTATCCGCTTACGGCGCCAAACATCTGAATAAAGCATGGATAGAACGGATCAGTGCCGGATTATATCGGAACGCTAAATAATTTCAAATAAATTTTTGCAATGTAAATATTTCTCTACATTTGCATTGTCTATAAAAACTATAGACTTTATATACATTTGAAAAACAAACAACATATCCCGTCCGCACCCTGTATGCGAATGTCCCTTTCCCAAAGGGTCATGTGTGGCTGTTGTTGTTAATCTCCCGCCTACTATTCTCCTTGTAAACTAACCGCACCAGTACGGATAGTTGTATTTTCTTATCTGTTTATTACTACCATTATGAATACCGAATATCAAAAATTCACCCTAGGGACAGTTATCACCGAAGAACAACAACACTTTTTTAACCGCAACGGCTTTATACATTTTAAAGATTTTATTAAACCCGAAACCGTTAGCGATATCATCAAAGCCTCCGAAGAGGTACAAAAAAACTGGATCAACAGCGCCGTTGAAAAGGTGAACGGCGTGCCTATTAAATATGGTAAAGATCTTGATGGAACACCAATCGTTCAACGCTTTGCTTTCATCAACCAGTATAGCTCCCTATTGCATGAGTTTACTTTGGATCCACGTCTTCAGGTGTTGTTAAATCTCACCGGACCCGGCGCAAGAATAGGTACAGACGAAAAAGACGGTATGGTTTTTAACCATTACGTTAATGCCGAACAAAGTAGCTTTACACAAATGGGCTGGCATACCGATGGCTTGCGCGACATTTTTCACGGTCAAAAACTCAACCCTATGCTGAACGTAGGGATACACCTAAGTTCGGTAAAACCAGAAAACGGCGGCTTAAGGATTTTGCCGGGAACCCATAAGCAGAATCTTTATCAAATGCTTTTCCGGAAAAAGTACTTTTTGGACAACGATGCCGATGCCAATGAAGTGGCCATCTCCCCAACGGCGGGTGATCTGACCATTCATGACGGAAGGCTATGGCACAGGGTGGCGCAATCTTCGGTGACCGGCGAAGAAAGCCGCCGTAGGGTGATCTACATGCCGATCATTGCCGGTAAATACGAACCCAAAACCGCCGAAAGTCCGACAGCCTTTTACCAGCGCTTCGCCGCTTTAATTAAATAACATGCTGATCGCCCTTTTTATCGCTTACCTGATCCCGCGGAAAAGGCAGGCAATTTTAAAAGCAGCCTAAATGGAATATCCATGAAATCTAAAATATATTTGCCGCTCTTTGCATTGATCTGCGTATTGCTATTTGGTTCGTGGAGCAGGATTACCGATACCTATTGCCATACGATACATCGTGCCCTTATTGACGGAGAGCAAGTCGAATACAATGCCACAGCCGGTTCTATTCGCATTGATGATTCGGAGGACCGAACTGCTGCAGATATCTTTTACGTTGCTTACCAAAAAAACGACTTACTATCATCTCAGAGGCCAATAACTTTTGTTTTTAACGGAGGACCGGGGTCAGCATCGGTATGGCTCCACATGGGATCATTCGCCCCGGTTCGGGTCAAATTCAAAAACAGAAAGGGCGACGCGCCATCATCAGGTTTCCAGTACGAGAATAACCCGTATTCCTGGTTGGGCTTTACCGACCTGGTTTTTATAGATCCGGTTGCTACAGGTTACAGCAGGGCAGCTGAGGGATCGGACCCCACACAATTTTACGGATACGATCAGGATATTCATGCTATCGCTGAATTTATCACACGTTACCTGGATCAAAATCAACGCGGGAACAGCCCGCTATTTATCGCTGGTGAGAGTTACGGTGCCGCGAGGGCCGTAGGACTGACGGATTACCTGCAAACACGCTTACAGGTTAAGGTAAGCGGTATCACCCTGATATCGCCCGCGTTAAACTACGAATTGCTTAACTTCAATCCCGGCAACGATCGCCCTTACATCGCTTATTTACCAACTTATACACTTACGGCGCAGTATCACCACATGCTTAATCCTGTGTTGGAAAAATCGAGCCCGGGAGCTTTGTACGACAAGGCTGCGTATTTCGCTAAACACGCCTTCACGCATTACCTCAATCAACATGCGACAGCAATGCCGGCCCTCCTCGTGGACTCACTCCATTATTATACTGGCTTATCAAGAAAATTGATCATTCAAACCAAAGGTAGAATTACCGATAACCTCTTCATAAGTAATGTATTAAGTAAAAATAAATTAGTTACAGGATGTTTTGACAGCCGGTTTACAGGCAAAGCACTAAAAGATCATTACGTAGATCCCAGCGAAACCAATATCAGAAGGCTGTTTCTAAGTACTTTCAATAAGTATATCCATGACGACCTGAGCTATAAAACGGACAAACAATATCAGGCAACGATCAACCCACCGTGGAACTATGGCAGCGGTATGGTAAATGGATTTCTTAACGTTTCCCGCATACTGGAAAAGGTAATTGTTAATGACCCATCCCTGCGCGTCAATATTATTTGCGGTTATTACGATCTGTCGACACCGATGGCAGCAACAAAGGAAGTGATCGTTCGGCTAGGTTTGAACCCGGCTTTGCGGCGCAATATTGCTGTGAACGAATACCAGTCCGGACATATGGTTTACATCGGCGATGGTGATGCCAAATTTAAAACAGACGCGGCAAGATTTTACAAGAATGCCTTAACGGTCAATTCACCTCCGGTGTTCGCTTCAGCGAATTAAACAATTGACTGGTTTTTGCTAAACCAGCTTCTCCGTTTAGTGTAAAATACCAGAATTCTTCCAGATCGCCTTCATTCATCGTCATTTGAGTAGCTCCCTGCGATTTATGTTCAGCGATCTCCCAGTTGGCGATCACTTTATAATTCAACCTGTTCTTAAAACCCAGGGTTGCTGTGCGATCAACCTGGAACACACGTAAATCTGCTTTCGTATCTTTATAGTCTGAATATTGCTGAAAATGGCACACGGTATCGGTTTTATTTCGGGTACGCGCTCCCAAGATGACCGGTCTGTTTCCCGCAGGTAAAGAAGTGATGGCCTTTAGGGCCAATATAGATGCGGCCTTGTGCTGTCCGTGTGTGTCAGGTTCAGGCAATATACAAAACACAAAATCGTAGCTGTTCTTTTTCAGTAATTCATTCAAACGCTGAGATACAACATTTGTATTCCAACTGGTATCTAATGGCTCCTTTTCGCTTAAACCATAATGGGAATCCGGCTGGTCCTGGTAATAATACCCTGACACACCCAAAATATGTCCCGCATTCCGAAGTTCCTTTTTCCTGATACCCGGCAAGAGCTCCCGTCCTACTTTTTCAACCGTTAACGGGACACCATAGTATTGCTCTGCCAAAACTGAGTATTTATAGCCGGCTTCCCCGTTGGTAATGATGAACAGGTCAACCGTTCCATGCTGCTCCCGGGCGATCTTATACAGCGTGACCGACAAGATGCTCTCATCATCCGGGTGAGCCATTACAACAAGGATACGGGGTGCTCCGGTTTTATGCTGGGCGCTGGCCTGAACAGCCAGCGCTGCACAAAATAAATAGCAAAACAAGTAGTATCTGAGCATTAACTAAACTTAGAAAAAGCAAAAAAAATAGAGGTCACAGGCGGATTTGAACCGCCGTATAGGGTTTTGCAGACCCTTGCCTAACCGCTCGGCCATGTGACCCTAAAAACGTTAATTAATTATTGGTTCTCCAGCTTTTGTTGCCGCTTCCACTTCATTCAGCTTACCGGATTTTACATCATAGATGTAACCGTACACGGGTATAGATTTGGGAACCAGCGGATGGCTGCGGATGCGGGTCACGTCTTCCACCACACTACCTTCCAGGTTTTTGATCGTTAGAAAAGAAATGAATTTGGCTTCATCCGAGCCACCGCTCTCATCTAAATTTCTCCATCCTTTTTCGTCTACGGTAGCCGTGTTCAAACTGGTTGCCAACAGTCCGCGGATAATATCATCGGTAAATAGTTCCATCCCACAATCGGTGTGATGGATCACGAACCACTCTTTGGTGCCTAATAGTTTGTGGGATATGATGAGTGAACGGATCGCGTCGTCACTCGCCCTGCCCCCGGCATTGCGAATGACGTGGGCATCGCCTTCAATTAGTCCCGCATATTGCGCCGGATCCAGCCGCGCGTCCATACACGTCAGGATAGCAAAACCACGGGCCGGCGGCAACGCTAACTTTCCTTTGACGCCGAAATCTTTCACATAAGCTTGATTCGCTTTTAATACCTGGTTGTGGATTATTGTTTTATTGGACATATCATTTATGATTTTAATAAATAGAAGATTAGGCCGACCGACGGCCATTTGCATCATGAGCGGCCTGGTGAACAGCATTCAAGACCTCATCCGCTGCGAAAGTATCCGAAAGATCCAGGTCGAGATGATCATAAAGAATCTGGTTTGCCGCGTTCAACACATAGGTTGCCAGTAAAGGCACATTCTCGTCTACGCCTGTAAATAAGTTCCAGGCCGGGCTGTCTTCGTTAAAGACCCGAAACTGCCGGGCGATATCATTTTGCTGGTCATTATAAAAAGTAAGCGTTAGCTCGTGTTTCCAGGCAAGCTTTGGCAACAACGTCTCTTTATGGGGGATGACCACAACCAGATTACCGCCAACGGCCTTAACTTCGTGATGTAATTTGTTGAGATGCAAAAGTTGTGTGATACCTGCCTGCCCCCAATACTGAGAATAGAAGGCTACGACCAGCGGCTGTGCGTTGAATTTGGCAAATGGAATCGGGCCGGTTGCTTTCGCACCATTGACATATTGCTGCCATTTGCCGAAATCTTTGGAAAAAAGCATTTCAGGAATGTTATTTCCGGCTTTAACCGGAATAAGCGGCTTGAATGGTTTGAACAGAAAGTCATTCTCGAGCAAAAGCTCCAGGGAATCAAAATATGGATATTTAGTTTTTGTAGACATAATTATGCTAAGACAACGGATAAGTGAATATTTAACAATGGATGCGTGATCATCAGCCGCAACACCATGCCAGTCCAAAGAGAACTTCGTTATATTCACGTTGCCAGTAAGGGTAGTTCGTTTGGAACTTGCAGGATAGGTACATATCAATTTTAAGGTTAAGTAAAAGCCCGGTCAGGATGGATATTAATTACAACAATAAGTGCCTGCGGTCACAGTGTTTTGGATGGTGTCTTTTATACTTATTGACATGATGAACAAATATATTTATTATTCTATTAAGTCTATAGACTTTATATAATTTAATCGTAATATAATTTTTTTTGGCAGTCCGCGATCATAAATACCCCACCCCCAATAATGTAATCAGGAGCGGGGTTTATCACTTATTATTTCTTTATGCCCTTTGCATAAAGCTCGTTAAACAATAATTTAAAAGTGCCATGTGGCTGCGCGCGGAAAGTGATCTCCGGACCGAAGGAATAAAGCGTACCCTTACCTACCTGGGCAGAAAATGCGGCCACATCATCCTTCAGATACTGCTGCCCCCATGCCCAGCCGCTGCGTAACGGCTTATCCGAGGCATACCATATTAAACGTTTAACACCCTTTTGTTCGGCGTCGGCGTCAAGTTTAAAAGCCGGGCTGCTGTCGAACATTACGTCGGCTTCGTCAGACATGCCATAATCAGCAGGTTGCTTGGTATCCAGCGAAACCCGCAATATGGTGCCGGGGATAAAGAATTTATCACCTGAGAAAGGTACCTCTTTACCATTTACCTGATCTACCAGAGCGTTGTGCACGGGTAGATTGAGGTTATAAGCGAGGTTGACGCTGCTGCCAATCGTTACAATATTACCACCTGCTTCCAGGAAAGCTTTGAGCTGGGGCACGGTTTTGTCTGCAGTTATCCTGCCGGTCCAGGTCTTGTATTCGTCCGGCACTTCGCCACCGCCGCGCCCGCCGCGGCCCCCGAAACCACCGGCAAAGCCGCCGCTCCCATCGGCTCTTGGAGGAGCAGGAACAGCTCCTGACGGAAAGATGATGACGTCATACTTATCTTTGAGGTTACCGGCATCAAATTCCTGTGGGTAGACGACCTTGAACGGGAAGTGGTATTGTTCAAACAACCAGCGGATCCAGCCGGAAGTCATCGAACCACCGTATTGATCAAACAGCGCGATCCGCGCGGCATTGAATTGGGCCAGTTTCGCAGGCTTTTTACCGGCCGTTGCTGCGGTTACGTAGAACTCTTTAGCTGATCTTTCCAGCGAGGCTTTAGCCGGGGCAGAATATTCGACATAGAACGTGCCGGCCGGTACATTCCCCGATGGCTCAATTACCCGGTAAACCTTTGCACCTGATTGCAGGAGGTCGTTCACAGCAATAAAAGAATTGTTAGCATATGGACTGATCAGGTAGCCTTTTTTAGCAATTGATGGTGCCGGAGCCTGCGGCAAGACTTGTAATTTACCATAAGGGATTCGTTGGAACGGACCATTAAAATCATCCAGTATTCGGTCGAATTTGATACCCATTTGGTAAGCAACGGTCCATCCGGTCATATCATAAGGTCGGATCGGTGGGCCTCCGGGATAGAGAAAATCGTTCGGATGATTCTCCGGCTCGAAACGGTCAAGCACTTCCGGACGGAACGCCTGGTTGGTTTTCAGGATGTACGAGCCAGCAGGATAGCTTTTGCCGTTGACGGTAAAAGCCGCGGTAGCCTTATGTACGATCAAACCGGAGCGGATACATAAGTTAACAAACTTAACCGCCGTTGCGAAATCCGGCTGATCTACGCTAATGATATAACCACGTGGATCCCGTAATTCCGGATTCTTTAACACCGCATCATAATATTTCAAGGCGATAGGCCCGTTAGCCGATCTGCCTACGGTCACGGCACCGCTTCCGCCCCTGCGTCCGCTGCGGACGCGGGCGGTTGTATCATTCGCTTCACCTGCCTTTGCTGCTGCGACAATGGCATCTGAACGTTTTGGAGAAAGCGTCCAGTAATCCCGGCTACCGCGTTCAATGGAGTTCTTGCCCATACGGTACTGATCAAAAAGTAACTCATCATAATGACGAGCGGCATAATTGAGCACGGCATAATTTAAGGACAGCGAATAATCAATCGACTGCTTAAAATGCCAGGTTTGCGGTAGCACCGGAAATGGTGTGGCGCTGTTTGGGATCAATCGCTCCGGTACTACGGGAATCGTTGAGGGAGCCGGGCTGCCGATAATTTCGGTCAACAAGCCGATCGTGTTATGAAAGTAAGTCGCTGTACGGACCCCGCCATTGAACCAGGTCGAAAACTCAGTTCCTGAGCGTTGGGTATAGCCCGGTTTACCTTCTGCGTTAAGTCGGCTGTTCATGGCCGATCCGACTTCGTCTATCCTCGTCATTAGTAAAGGATCATACAAATAATTGAAGGGATCGCGGAATGGCGGCCCGGCAACCACTGAACCCTGTGGCCCTGCCTGGTGATGATTGTAAACGATCTGCGGTATCCATTCAATAAACTGCTGACGGGTAATGTTTTGAATTTCCTTCAGGTTCATCATATACGAATCGCGGTTGTCATCGTGTCCGGCATATTTTTCCCATAAGCGGGGTACGTTCATGTTTCGCTTTTGCGGGTCTTTTTCCTGCATATACCAGTTCGAGATCAATTCCTGCCCGTCCGGGTTACAATGTACCATCAGGATAATATCCTTATCCAGGATGTTTTTCGTTTCCTCGTCATCCCTGCTGATCAGTTCGTAAGAAGTTTGTATCAGCTGATGGATCCCCACGGTTTCACTGGCATGCAGCCCACCGTCGATCCAAACGACCGCCTTTCCGGTTTTTGAAAGTTGGCGTGCCTCCTGATCGGTCAAGCCTTCGGCATGAGCCATTCTTAATGAGATATCCCTGTATTTTTCAATATTTTTAATGTTTTCGGGCGAAGATATGATCAGCATGAATTGATGGCGACCTTCTTCGGTCAAGCCCATATCAAAATATTTGGCTCTCGGCGAAGCAGCCAGTTTCTTGATGTAAGCCTCGGTTTGCGTGAAATTAGCCAGTTGATAATCGTCGCCAATGTTAAAGCCAAAAAACGCTTTCGGCGATGGGATGGTTTGCGCCAACAGGCTTGTGAAACATGCCAACAGGAACGTGGTGAGGTAAACTTTTTTCATTTTGAAAGATGCAGTGTTTATTTTATCAATGAGAATACAATATTGCTAAGATACTAAATGACAACGTTTTCCAGGTACTTGTAGCCGCTACCGGTATTGATCAGCAACACCGTTTCACCGGGCCGTACCCATCCTTTCGCTTTCAGCTTTTTGAATGCTTGCCACAGGGCGGCTCCCTCAGGTGCGATTAACATCCCTTCGTGCCGGGCGATTTCTTTCAGGGCACTGCTCATCTCTTCATCGGTAATGGTGATGGCTGTCCCGTTACTTTCGCTTAGTACCCTGAGTATGACACGGTCGGCATAAGGCTTAGGCACCCGCAGGCCATTGGCAATAGTGAAGCCGCCGTCTTTAAAGTCAGCCACTGGTTTATTGGTCTGAAAAGCCTTAACGATGCCATCGCAGCTTTCAGATTGCACCGCGACCATACGCGGGCGCTTACTGCCTATCCAACCCAACTGTTCCATTTCATCGAATGCTTTCCATATCCCGATGAGGCCGGTTCCTCCTCCTGTAGGGTAAAATATCACGTCGGGCAACTGCCAGTTAAACTGTTCTGCGATCTCATAACCCATGGTTTTTTTACCTTCCAAACGATAAGGTTCTTTCAGCGTGGATAGCTGGAACCACCCGTGCACTAAAGCCTGTTCGTTAACCAGCCTGCCGCAATCGCTGATGCTGCCGTCTACTTCTACCAATTCAGCACCGTATAGGCGGCATTCGTCTTTAAATATTTGAGGGGTTTGTTTGGGCATGTAAACTATTGCCTTAATTCCCGCGCGCGCCGCATAGGCAGCCAATGCACCGCCTGCATTGCCCGCCGTCGGCGTGGCAATTACCGCTACGCCCAGTTCCAGTGCTTTTGATACTGCCGCGCTGATGCCCCGGGCTTTGAATGAACCGGTTGGATTTCCGGATTCATCCTTCCAAAAAACCTCGTTATCCGAAGTGAATTTCTTCAGCTGACAAACCGGTATGACCGGCGTAAAACCTTCACCCAATGTAACGATATATTTTTCATTGCTAACCGGCAAGAATTCTTTATATCGCCACATGTTTGCCGGGCGGCCCACTAAGCTGTCTTTAGTAATGCCCGTGTTTAAATCATATTGCGCAAATAACGTGGAAGCGCAGCTGGTACATACAGTTTGAATCACGGTTACTTCGTGTGACGTTCCGCATTCCGGGCATTTCAAGGCCCTTAATAACGAGCTCTGTTCTAATTCGATGATCATAGGTCTTTATTTACGAGGGATTGACAGCCTTGAGGCTGCCAATCCTTTATCAAAGGTTAGTCTTTTATTGCTACGGCTCTTTGGTAGCAGGCGGAGCCGGAGTGGTACCCGGAACAGCAGGTCTTGGCGCGCGCAGCCCCCTTGGTCTGCGAGGAGGAATAATTACCTTCCGCTCATTCAGGTCATAACGCTGCCCGTCATGCAGTAAAAAATACGGTCCGTCGGAATTGTTATAATCTTCATTATTATTGATCACATGCTTTGGAGAAAGGCCTGCGATTGTGGCATGATCATAAATCGCCACAAAAGAGTTTCCTACTACGGAAAGTGTATCTTTTTGAATAACTACAGCTGTAGCTTCATCTATCCCAATACCAATTAGCTTCGGTGATTTACGGATAAGCTCCACCAGGTCAAATTCTCGGTTACGGATAAATAAGTGCTGATCGATCGCTGAATTTTTCAAAAAGCCTAACCCCTGTGTGTGGTCGCCGATCGTGATTTCGGGACCATGAGTGTCGCCTCTCCACAAGAACGAGCCCTGGATGCTGGCACCCGCTGAAGTTCCGGCAATGACACCTCCGCGGGCCAATACATCAAAAAACGCTTTATGTGTCAGTGTGTTTAAGTAAGCATCGGCTATACGCCATTGCCTGCCGCCCACAAAGAATACCCCGGTGGCCTTAGTTAGCGGTTCTATGAACTGCTTGCTGTTCGCTGTCTTCAGGTCAGTCGTGTGTAGCAAAGTGACATTGGTAATACCTGTATGTTTTTTAATACTGTCAATGGCGGCAACATCCTTAACCGCTCCGTCGCCTGCAGCCGTGGTGACGACCACAATTATCGCCTTATCTTTGCCGCCGGCCAGTTCAGTAAATTTATTCCAGATGGCTTTATTGTCACCTTCGTTACCGCCGATGATCAGTAAGGAACCATTTTCAGGCCCGTGCCTGGTGGGTGATTTAGTGATCCTGATCGCGGGATAAACGTTTATAGGAGTCAATACTTTTTTTGCAGGTACCTCCTGTGCCAATGCCGCAAATGATGCCGACAGCAGCAACAGGCCCGTGAATATATTTTTTTTCATTGTGTTATATGTATGATTAGGGTTGATCATTAATTGTCATCTTCTCCGTCAGCCGAAGCTTTAGCTGCTTTTTTAGGCGCGTACTTATTGCCTTTGACCGGAGCCTTGGCTTTGGCGATCACCGGCTCGATGACGCGCCTCTTGCGGAGGTCATATTGCTGGCCCTCGTGCAAAAAGAAGAATGGGCCGTTTGAGGCATTATAATTCTCCTTGCCGTTAACGATGTGTTTAGGGCCATTACCGATAATGGTATTGTAATCATAGATCAAGGCATATGCTTTTCCGATCACCGTAAGGGTATCGCGTTGCACCAATACGGCCGTAGCCTGCTCCAAACCAATGCCGATAAATTCAGGCGCTTGTTTGACGAAATCAGTCAAATCGAATATCCGGTTACGGGTCATCACGTGCTGGTCCAGTACAGAGTTTTTTAAGAAGCCAAGGCCCTGGGTGTGGTCGCCCACCAGAATGTGCGCACCCTCGGTATCTCCTCTCCATAGAAAAGAACCCTGGATAGAAGCTCCGGCAGAACTCCCGGCAATGACGCCTCCACGGTTCAGCAGGTCAAAAAAGGCTTGGTGCGCGCGGGTGTTCAGGTACGATTCGGCCGGGTGCCATTGTCTGCCCCCGTCAAAGAAGACACCGGTGGCATTATTGATCAGTGCTACAAAAGCATCGGAATTAGCGACCTCCAGGTCACCTGTATGTACCAGGGTAACATTTTGTATCCCTGTATTTTTGATGACCGATTTTACGGTACCTGTCGCAAATTCGGCTGAATCACCTGCGGCGGTGGTGATCACGATGATCCGGGCTTTATCTTTGCCCCCGGCGAGTTCAGTAAATTTCGCCCAGATTGCCGGCGTCGACCCGCCACCGCCGATGATGATCAATGAGCCCTTTTCAGGGCCATGCCTGGTTGTCGACTTCTTTACTGTAATGGGCGATTGCTGGGCAAAGGCTGTACCATAGCCGATCATGGCTATGAGTAACGTAAGGATGAATTTTCTTTTCATAATATGATGGTGATGGAATTTGTGATGGTTAATTATATCCCGGATTGGGTACGATATTCGGGTTGGCCTGAATTTCTATCTGGGGTATAGGTTGAAGGCGCCTGATATCGGTCGTCAATACCGGTGTATAGGTCGGATAGCTGAACGGCTCGGCCGGACGATTGATGACCTGGTTTAAACGGGTAAGGTCGAAGAAGCGTAAGCCCTCGAAAGCAAGTTCCTTTCTCCGCTCGTTTTCAATGTCGTCCAGTAATTGCTGGCCTGTTGAGGTATATCCTGCGAAAGCGGGATCACGTAGTTTGGCTAATTGATTCAAATAAATCAAAGCCTGCCCTTCATTGGTGGTACGCGCATAGCCTTCAGCCAGCGTCAGGATCACTTCAGCGTAACGGATAACTTTGATCTCGTCCGGATCGGCATTTAAATAGTTGGAGTATTTGTTCACCACGAACGCAGGTTGTCCGTTTCCTTTACGGATACCATTCAGGATCAAAGCCCTCCGGCTATCAGTTGACTTATAGGAATTATATAACGAGGTAGTAGCCAACATTTCGCCATTGCTCGACTGGTAGTACAAACCGGCCATCGCAGTGGAATTACTGGTCACGCTGTTATTGAACTCGAATATAGTTTCCAGTTTACTGCTATTGCCCGCGTTGCTCGACCAATAAGCCGCGAATGCGCTTGGCGTAGTTGCCAAGGTATAGCCACCGTTTTGTACCACTAAAAGTGCTGCATCACGGGCATTGGCATAGTCGCCCTTATACAAGTAGGCCCGGGCCTCGATCGCTTTGGCAGCATATTTGGCAATATAATTTGAGCTGGTGTTATGATAGGTCGCCGCTATGGCCGAGGTCGGCATCAATGCATACGCGCTGTCCAGATCGGTGATGATGCGTGCATAGACTTCGGCAACCGTATTACGGGCTGGTTTTAAATAGGGTCCGGTCGCATAGGTCGGTTGCGTAACAATCGGAACACCCAAAGCGTTCGGATTTATAGTGGCGGGCGTGGCAAAGTAGTTCACTAAAGTTAAATAAGTAAGGCCCCTCAATGTATAAGCTTCTCCTCTCAACTGATCAACAGTAGGGCTACTGGGTAGCCCGGCATTGATGATACGGTTAGCCTGTAAAATGGTATAATACCCTTGCGTCCACATGCCACTGGCTTCGCCGCTGCTGGATGTGAACGAATAATTACTTTCCGTAATCAGCTGACCGTAATTGGATGAGCTTACAAAAACATTGTCCGCCAGCAAATCCCCTAAGATCGGAACATTTTGCCCGAACAAAGAGCTGCTTCTCGCGGCTACATATAGTCCATTAACCGCATCGGTGAGGTCATTAGGCGTTTGTATAGATGTTGCCGCAGGTACGGAGGTTGAAGGGACCTGTTTCAGGTAATCCTTTTTGCAGGCAGAAATGAAAATTACTACCGCTATAATTAAATATTGTATGTGTTTCTTTTTCATGTCTTTCCTAATTAAAATCCAACATTTAAGCCTAAAGTGTAGGTCCTGAAAGCCGGGATGGTAACCGCACCTGTTTCCGGATCGTAGGGCAGCCTATCGTCATAAGTCCTGGTCCATAAGTTGGTACCACGGGCATAGATATAGACCTTGCTCACACCGGTAACGTTTTTAAGGACATTCAATTTCTTAAGATCGTAGCCGAGCGTGGCATTTTTCAGGCGAATAAACGAGGCATTATAGATAAATCTGCTGGAGTAGGCAGAAGAACTGCTTTGCGTACCGCCGCCTGCTATATACTTAGGCACATCGGTGATCTGTCCGGGAGTGGTCCACCTGTTGGTGAATTCGCGCTGATATTTATTGAAGGTATAATAAGACCCATCATAGAAACGGGTTGACCAGTAATCTTTGGTGTAGTTCCCAAAATTATAATAAAAGTCAACAGCCAGTGTGATTCCCCTGTAATTGAAGGTATTATTGAAACCGCCAAAAAACTTTGGAGTGGCCGTTTTGTAAGGCTCTTTTGCAGCGGAACCATAATTGGTTGTCGTTTTAGTTTGGGTATCATCCGTATACCACAATGCTGTGCCATCCGCAGGATTTACACCTGCCCATAGCGGCGTATAATAGGTGTGGTAATCATAGCCTACCTGGAAATAATAATCTCCATTTGCACCCGCGCCGTTAGCCAACTGCGTTATTTTATTTTTATTAACGGCTATGTTGAAACTGCTGATCCATGAAAAAGCCTGGGTTTGTACAGCGGTACCTTTGATGCTTAATTCGTAACCGGTATTTTGCATGGCGCCGATATTAGCGTACGGAACGGTATTAAAACCGGTTGTTCCTGAAATGGGAACTGATTGTATAAGCCCGTCAATAATGTCGCGGTAATAATCTACTGTGAATAATAAACGATCCTTGAAAAACCCGATATCAGCGCCTATGTCAAATTTCTTGGCCGATTCCCAGGTCAGATCAGGGTTACCAACGGTATTATAGTTTTGACCGTTACCAGTAGTATAATTTGACCCGTAGGAAGATAACGGTTGTGCGCTGTAAGCACCGATCCCTTGCGCATTACCGGTTTTCCCATAAGATAACCGAAGTTTCGCACTCGAAAATATCCTTTGATCTTTAAAAAAATCGTTTCCGTCAATATTCCACGCGCCGCCTACCGACCAAAAATTACCATAAGGATTGTTGGCACCAAACACAGAGGAACCGTCTCTTCTGAAAGATCCGCTAATAGAAAAGAGATTTTTATAATTGCTGCTTAACCGGGCGTAAATTGAATTAAAGGTAATATTGCTGGTACTGGAGCTTGCTCCTGTTGCTGTTGCCGCATCAGATAACACAACCAATGTGGGCTGGGTAAGGGGAAAACCTACACCGGAAGCGCTGGCCGTATAAGTATTGGCCTTCTGTGCTTCATAACCCACTGCCGCCGTTACGTAAAAGTCTTTAATTCCCGGAATATCATAACGATAATCCAACTGGTTCCGGGTTAACAGCGTGTAGTTCCGGGTATTCGTTTCGGTGGCCTGTCCGTTTGAGCTTGACCCATCACCCAGTACGGGATTTAGAAATGTAGAGGCCTGAGTAGCTTCGTAATCTGCGCTTACGTAGCTGCTGAATTTTAATTGATCCCAGATATTCCAGTTTAAGGTGGTATTAAAAAGTATCCTGGTCTCTGAGGTGCCGTGATTATCATGTGCGGCTATCCATAGTGGGTTGTAATGTGCGGGGAAACCGATGTTGCTGCTGCTGCTGGATGCAATGCTGCCATCCGGATTGTAAGCCAATTGGAAAGGACGCAATATCTCTGAGGCGAATACCGGATTTGCCCATGAACCCACATCGCCCACAGGCGTATTCTGGTAATTGTTGGAAATGTTTATGCCGGTTGTAAAACCAATGCGCTTGCTGATCTTTTGGTCAATGTTAAACAAACTGGTGATGCGTTTCAGGTCAGAATTTAAGGTTGTAGCTTGCTGGGTGAAATATCCCGCCGATGCGAAGATCTTGGTATTTTCGTTGCCTCCTCTGACGGAAACATTATATTGCTGCTGACTTCCATCTTTGTGGGTGATCTTCTGCCAGTCATTACTTTGCCCGCTGTTCAACCCATAATTGGTTGCCAAGGCAGCCACCTGCGCAGGGGTATTACCTGCATTGGTTACGCCCTCGATGAACAAGGTGGCAAATTGGTCCGCATTCAAAGGCTGGCCAGCTGCGGGTAAAGGGATGTTGATGGTACGTCCGGCTTCTGTGCTAAAGTCAACTTGTGTTTTTCCGGCTTTCCCTTTTTTGGTATTGATCACGATCACACCATTTGATCCGCGGGACCCATAAATGGCAGTGGCAGACGCATCTTTCAACACCGTTACACTTTCGATATCATCCTGGTTGATGCCATTCAAAACACTATTGGGATTACTGAGGATCATCCCGTCAATCACATAGAGCGGATTCGAATTTAGGGCTGTTGATCCTACACCGCGTAGTTGAACCGATGGAGTAGCCCCGGGCTGAGCATTAGTTAAGGTTATATTCAAACCCGCCACTTCGCCCTGCAATGCAGCAAGAGGCGAAGAAAAAGGCTTATTTTCATTTTCTGCTCCGTTTATTGTAGTAGCCGAACCTGTGTAAGATTTCTTGGTTTGGGTGGTGTAGCCGTCTGTGATCACCACTTCGTTCAGCTGGTTAAGCTTTTGTTTCAGTAAAATTTTAATAGGGCTGCCGCTTGCCTGAATTTCCTGCCGCTCATATCCTATAAAAGTAATAATGAGCGTATAGGGAAATTTCTGACCGGTGACAAAATTAAAGCGGCCTTCCGCATTTGTAGATACGGAATGCGTGGTGCCGGAGATGCTAATCACTGCGCCAGGTAATGGCTCTTTCGTGTTTACATCCAGCACCTGGCCCTCCAACTTGGAGTTGATGGTAGCCGGAAGTTCTGTTTGGGCTGTTACCATGAGCGGCGAGACACACAGGAGCAATAAAAGTAAAAGGTACAGATTTTTTTTACGGATAAATATTTCCATATTTAACGAGGTTTTAAATAATGTTAATTCATTGTTTGAGACTGGAATGGAGATCAGGGAGTGATTTGCCGTTACTAAACTGATCTTTCATTTGCGTGACCGGCGAGGCTTCCTTGCCGGTTTCTTTGTTTTTGTTCTTATTATGTTGGTATCATCTGTTTTAAATTGAATAGTGCATAACTGATTGATGAGGCATTTTGAATGCCCTTAAATCTTGTATCCGAAAAGATTGGAAGGAATTAGTTACAACAACATGGCATGATGCAAGCTTTGGGCGCGATTAGCATCATTTTAGATTTTAGCAAAACATTGGTTGTTTTCATAATTCGGTGGCAAACATAGTATTAATTTATTACCCTACAAAATCTATAGACTTTATATTGTATTGTGATACAAATGTTACATAAGTGTGGTGATTGAGTGATGAGGTCATAAATTCCCGATTTGGTCAATCAAAGGAGCTGAAAAGGTTTGCGAAACGAGAACGAAGATCTGGCAGATCTATCATGTCCCCTTAAAAAAACTGGCTCCTAAACCAACTGCGTTATTAGAGGTTACTACAGGAAGGCTAACGATAGTAGCGAGATGAGCTATTCCGATTTCAGCATCAGATCTTCTCTTTCCATGACATCGGCGATACTAGTTTCCGAAAGCACTTTGACTGTGACATCACGCAACTCTATAAATTTAGACCTGATGCCACAGGTCGCTTCGTTGATGCATTCCTCACAGCGGTGGTAATAATTTAAGCTGGCGCATGGTACCATCGCGATCGGGCCGTCGGTGATCCGCATGATATCCACTAAGATGATCTGGCTGGGCTCTTTATTTAAAGCATAACCGCCGCCAGCTCCCTTTTTGCTGTAGACAAAACCGTTATTTCTTAACTCCAGTAATATCTGTTCCAGGAATTTTTTGGGAATGGTTTCCATTTCAGCGATCTGTTTGATCTGCATGGGCGGCTGGTCGCGGTTCCTGCCCAATAAAATGAGCGCTTTGATGGCGTATTTGGTTTTTTTGGATAGCATCGGATCAAAAGCAAAGTAACGAATTCTTTCGGTACTGCTAAAATGACATTCATCACCTCCAATAAAACTTTATAAGATCATTTATACAAAACGCTACGCAAACGGCGAAATATTCAAGAGTTAGGCCAATGGATGCCACTCAGTATAAAGGATTTGCAGTATTTTTGTCTTGCCCCACAGGGCACTCCACCGATAAAGACATCCGGATGTATTCGTCGACTAAGAATTAAAATCAACACTTTTCATCACCACATAATCCAGGCATTTTAATTGCCCGGAATTTCTTTAGTTTAGTCAATTAGATCATATTCGATTTTGAATCATAAATATCTTAACAAAGTGTCCGGTCATCTGATCCGGGGAATCGGGCAGTGGGATTTTGTTGCCCTGGTCGTCAACATCACGATCGGAGCAGGCATTTTAGGTTTGCCGTCCAAGCTATTTGCGCTCATGGGAATCTACAGCTTGGCAGCCATTATCTGTTGTGCCGTATTGGTGCTGCTCTTGATCCTTTGTTTCGCAGAGGTAGGCAGCCGCTTTAGCGGAACAGGCGGCCCTTATCTTTACACCTTAAGTACCTTGGGTCCCCTAACTGGTTTTATAGCAGGGTGGCTGTTATGGCTCTCGCGTCTTTTTAGCTTTGCTTCTGTTTGCAACCTGTTTGTCGATTACTCGGCTAACATTTGGCCACCCGTGGCAAATCCCATTTGGCGGATACCGTTAATTTCCCTCATTACCTTAACATTGGCTGGCCTTAATTATCGCGGTATACGCCCGGCAACCCTGGTCAATAACAGTATTACCGTCATCAAACTACTCCTGTTGACAGGGTTTGTCATTGTCGGTCTGTGTTATGTTCATCCCGCAAATTTCCAGGTCGTCAAACCGTTTAATCCGTCTGTGTTGCTATCTTCGGTTTTATTACTCGTTTTTGCGTTTTCCGGCTTTGACGTAGCATCTGTACCCGCGGGTGAGGTAATCGCGCCGCAAAGAACAGTACCCCGAAGCTTGCTGATAGCCATAGCTATGGTATCGCTTTTATACGTCGGCATTCAGTATGTTTGTATCGGTACCTTACCGGGCTTGTCACAGTCAAGCAAGCCCATTGCCGATTCCGCCAGGCTGTTTATAGGGCCCACCGGAAGCCTGGTGATTACCATTGGCGCTTTGATCACCATGCTGGGTACCTTAAATGTACTAATGCTGACGAGTTCCCGGCTGCTGTTTGCCATGGCCGAGCAAAAACAACTGCCAGGGCGATTAAGCTTTATCAATCAAAGGTTCCATACGCCATCTGTTGCCATCGTGGTCACGGTAATCGTCATCTTAGTGCTAACGATCAGCGGAAATTTCATCAATAACTTAACTATCAGCGCCATTATCCGCTTGTTTACGTTCGTTACCACTTGCCTGGCCTTACCACTAATTAGGCTAAAAGAAAAAGACAGAGCTCCTTTCAGCGTGCGTGGGGGCGTTTTTATCGCTGCAATAGCTATTTTGGTTTGTTTGCTTTTGGCTGTTAATATCGGTAGAGAAGAAGCGATCAATGCATTTATTTTAACTTTGGTGGGCATTGTTCTGTATTTTCTTTGTAAATATACCGGCGTAAATAAAGCGTAATTAAAAATAATGGATCAGGAACTTAAACAGGTAACAATAAGAACACCAGAACGTATCGCTGAGATATCCTGGTTTGACGATCTGTGCGGTGGCGATACCCAGTTTTTAAGTGTGCTGGACAATGAGCGCAGGAGTGACTTTAAACATTGTGCAGATATTACTTTGCTGGCTGAACAGTTAGGGTACAGTAATATTCTGTTACCAACTTCCTACACTGTGGGCCAGGATGTCATGACCTTCGCAGCAGGCATAGCACCGCAAACCAGCAGGATCAACCTACTCATAGCGATTCGTTGCGGCGAAATCCACCCACCAATGCTGGCCAGGGCATTAGCCTCCCTGGATCATATGTTACAAGGCAGATTGACAATCAACATTATTAATTCGGATTTGCCGGGATACCGGGAGGATGCTGATTTCAGGTACCAGCGATGCGCAGAAACCATCGAAATATTGAAACAAGCCTGGACCAAGGACCGTATTCAGCATCAGGGGAAACTTTATGAATTCGACCTCCCTGCTGACCCATCGAAATCTTACCAGCAAAATGGCGGTCCCTTGCTTTACTTCGGAGGCGCATCACAGGGCGCAAGAGATGTTTGTGCCAGGTATTGCGATCTGTTTTTGATGTGGCCTGAAACAGAGGCTATGCTGCATGAAAACATGCAAGATGTCAGCGCAAGGGCGGCAAGCTATGGCCGAAAGGTTGACTTCGGCCTGCGGGTGCATGTCATCGTTCGGGAGACGGAAGCGGAGGCCAGGTCATACGCCAAAAAGCTGATGTCCAAATTCGACCCGGTGAAAGGCGCAGAGATCAAAAGCCGTGCGCAGGATTCCTGGTCTTTGGGTGTGAAAAGACAAACTCAGGTGCGCGAGTTGGCAGATGAAGAAGGCTACGCTGAACCCTACCTCTGGACTGATATTGGCAAAGCCAGGTCAGGAGCGGGTGGCTGTTTAGTAGGAAATCCTGAGCAGATACTGGAAAAGCTAAACCGGTATATGGATATGGGCATGCGTTCCTTTATCTTATCGGGTTACCCATTGCTGGATGAAGCCAAATATTTTGCGGATCTCGTACTTCCGCATTTACCGAATGTGTCCATGCCCAAGGTACAAAAACGCATTCCTGATCGTGAACCCGTTACCCCGCTTACAACCGCGCCTTTACGTTAAGCACCCTCTGATTTAAAGCAGCAGTTGGCCTCCCATTACGATAACTGACGACCCGCTTATCCAGATACCGTCATCAGAAACATTTACCCGTATAGTTGAGGGATGGTCAACATAAACACCTTGCAAAATCCGGTAATCCCGGTTTCGGTCAATAAAACCAAGCTGATGAAGATAGCCGGCAAGCGGGCCTGCGGCTGTTCCTGTTGCAGGGTCTTCATCAATACCGATACCTGGATTAAAAAACCTTGTTTCAGCAAGCACATCTTCGAACAGACCGTTGGTTGTAAAAAGGTAGCAGCCTTCAAAACCGAAACTTGAGGACGCACTCTTCAACAGGTCTTTGTTTGATCGCGCACCTTTTAAAGCCGCTAAATTTCGGACGGGCACCATCAAGTGAGCGACTTCTGTTTTGACGATGTTGATCCCCCATCCGTTTAAGTCAAATTCTTCGGCGCTTAACCCTGTTGCTGCTGCGATGACCTCTGCGGGCACCGAACCGATAACTTGCGCAGACGCCTGCTTCATTCCCACGTAGGGAATGCCATTTTCTTCAGTTATTATGAGCGGGACTTTAATATCTTTCATGATCACCGATTGGGTATCATGCTGACCGTTAAAGATATCCCATTTCTTTATCAGTGCGAGGCAAACAGCACCTAATAAATTGTGGCCAGCGCCGATAATTTCAAACCCGGCTGGTGTAAACGATCTGACCGTAAATGGCTTTTCGTTTTCCCCATAATTGACAAAGGATGTCTCAGAATAGCCGAATTCCCTGGCGATGTCCTGGTACTGCTTCAGGCTCAGTTCACGGTCGGCCTGAACGACGGCAAGCTGGTTACCTTGATAACGCTGATCGGTGAACACGTCCAATACATAGTAATTCAATAATTCCATTTCATTATTTTTAATGTTCTGTAGTTGTCAAAACTAGTCACTACTGTTTAATTTTCTTCGTGGGTTAACCAAAGGTAACCGGTTACCTTTGGTTAACTATCCTATATTTGACTATGAAAAATGCTGAAAAGAAAGACGCAACCTGCGAGCAGGAATTAACTGCTATCCGTGACAGCCTGGAAGTTTTAGGCGGAAAGTGGAAACTGAGGATTATGCGCCATCTCAATAACCACATCAATGAGAACAATACATTCAAGAAAATGCAACGCGAAATTGAGGGTATTTCCGCAAAGATGCTTTCCAAAGAATTGCAGGAACTGGAGATCAATCTTCTGGTAACGCGGACGGTGATGGACACCAGACCGGTGACCGTGTGTTATGCCATCACAGAATATGGAATGAGCGTTTTCCCCGTAACTGAAAGCCTGGTAGAATGGGGGTTAAATCACAGGGAGCAGATCAAATGATCTCATCATATGAACCGAGCTTAAAACGCATCACCATCATACGGAATATGGACGCGTTTCCCAAGCCCGGCTTTGCTCATTTCTTCCTTCAAGACCCCACGGCTTAACAAGCAATGATTTACACTTTCCAAATGTACGGCAACCACCCTCACATGCGGAAATGCACTGCATAGGCTGACAATATCCGGTACGTCCATGGTGATCGGGTCGCCCGTAAGAAACCTTGCCGCCCCTGAATTGACAATAACCAGGCTCGGATGATGTTCCGCTATAGCCTCTTCCACCTCAGAACACCATACCGTATCACCAGCTATGTAGATCACCTCTGCTTTATGTTGTAATACGAACCCAGATACTTGGCCCATTTGCCTGCCGATCTCCCCGGTGCCATGTTGGCCCCGAGTTCTGCTAATCGTTATTCCCTTAAACGTCGCTGTGTTATCGATTGCTTGCACCTGCGTAAACCCCTGGCTCCTGATGGTCTCATCGTCCCCTGGTTGGCAGAAAACCGGTGTATCTTTCCGGACCAAGGCCTGGGCCTCCGCATCCCAATGATCGCGATGGGTATGCGTAACAATTACGGCATCGATCTCATCCAAGATCAGGTTAAGGTTAAAAGTGCTAACCGGAAGTTCCATAGTCGGTATCCTTGACTGGTTATGCGCGTTAGCAACCGGGCTCATGGAACCCATCGCCGATAGCATCGGATCGATTAGCAGTTTGGTTCCGCCGATCCTGATCAACAAGGTCGCATGTCTTAACAGCCTGTACTCATTTTCCTGCTGGTAAGAAATCGTATTTAAGGTCATAAAAATAAAAACGGAAGAGGCAGAATTCCGGGCGTTAAAGCCTGCTAAGAACCGCCGCTTGATTAACAAATACCGATAGCGCGAATATCCAGCACACTATGGGAACAGTTTGTTATTTACTGTCTGATTTTGCCGCAGCGCTCGATTGATAGATTTGCTGTAATTTTTCGGTTAATTTATCGCCGGTCAGATTTTTCGCAATGATCTTTCCATTCGGATCGAGCAGGAAGTTTTGTGGTATAGCCCTTACGCCATAAAGTACGGCTACATCATTCTTCCAGTATTTTAAGTCGGATACCTGCGCCCAGTTCAGTTTATCATCTTCAACAGCTTTGATCCAGGCATCACGTTTGCTATCCAGCGAAACACCCAATATCGTGAAGTTTTTATCTTTATATTGCTCAAATGCTTTGACCACATGCGGATTTTCCCTTCTACATGGCCCGCACCACGATGCCCAAAAATCGATCAGCACATATTTGCCTTTAAATGAGTCCAACGTGATGGCATTGCCATCTTTATCATTCTGCGCGAACACAGGGGCTTTGGCACCCAAGGCCGTTAGTTTCCAACTTTGTAAGAGTTTGCCATATTCAACGCCGGATTTACTGCTTTTTACATCTGCCGTTAGTTTGTTATATAAAGGCTCAACTTCGCTGGCCTCGGGAAAATACCCTCCGAAAGTTTTGAGCGCATCTAAACTAATGATCGTATTGGAATGTGTTTTAATAAATGACGCCAGGACAATTTTTTGGTTTTGCTCAATGGCATCGGTCTTTTTATCGTATTCTTTTTCAGCCTGCTCATTCTGCTGTTCTTTCGGCAAAGAACGGTAGGTCAGTGTCGCCGCCCTTAATTGATTCGTGTAAGGCAATAGCGCCTGTGTGAGTTCCTGGTTAGCTTTATTTAAAGAACCGGCATTGATGCGGGCGTGTGAAACAGAATCGGTCGCCTCAACAGCGATGTTTCCATTTTCCAGGTAAAGTACGATGGCGTCGGCCTTCCTTAATTTTCGCAGGTTTTCGCCATCTTGAGAGATGATCAGGTTGGCTTTTAGCGGATCATCCAACTTACCGCTAAAACTAAAATTTCCCTGAGTTATTGTTGCTGAATCGGTGGTATTGCCCAAATCGGTGCGGTAGGTCAGGTAAGCTTTAGCGGGGGCGTCCAGTGTTCCAACACGTCCGTGGATTTGATAATTTACCTGTTGTGCCAAAAGTATTGTGGGTAACAATATAAGGGCTGTTGTCAATTGTTTTTTCATATGTTTTAGTTTATTGCAGCTATTAAGCTGCCTGTAAATTATATACTGCGACCAAAATATCTGTTAGCTGGTCGATCTCTACGGGTGTATTGAATTTGCTGAAGGAAAACCGGATTGTTTCGTAACCCACCTGTATCCCTATAGCTTCGAGAACATGTGAGGTCTTACCGCCCGAAACAGCTATACCTGATCTGTCCAGGTAATCCGTTAATCCGGAGTATGAGCGGGTGGATGGGAAGTTGACACTCAATATCGTTTCTAAACTTTGATCTTTATCCGTAGGGTTGCCGTTAAAGCGTATGTCTGATATACGGTTTTGAAGCTGTGAAAGCAACTTGCTCTTTAGTTCCCATATGTATTCTTGGTCCTCAGCAAGTTTGCCATGCGCTACCTCAAGAGCTTTCGCCATGCCGGCGATACCCGCGATGTTAACATTTCCGTGTTCCCCGCCTTTAACGAGCTGTGCAGCCCGAAGCCCCTTCCGTATAAAAATAAATCCAATACCCTGAGGCCCATGAAACTTATGACCTGATCCGGTTAAATAATGAACCTTCAACCGGGTAAGATTGAAGTTATAGCGCCCTATGGTTTGAGCAGCATCAGTATGGAACAACGCACCATACTTTTCACTCAAGGCAGCAATCCTGGCGATATCATATCGGGTCCCTATCTCATTATTGGTATGCATGATGGTGATTAGGCTTCGTGGTTTGGTTTTCAATATAAGTTCCAGCCCATCCAGATCAAGATTACCGGAACTGTCATTGCGAACATAACTGACCCGTATAATTCCTTCTTTTTCGAGATCCTTTAAAGTGCACAAGACCGCCTGGTGTTCTAATTGTGTAGTGACCACATGCCTGATACCTTCATGCTTCACAGCGGAAAGGATGGCAATATTATCCGCTTCGGTAGCCCCGGAAGTAAAAATAATCTCCTCAGGCGATGCCTTCAGCAAGCGAGCTACAGTTTTTTTACTAAAATCAATAATCGCTAATGCATCACGTCCCTGCTGATGATGCGAAAACGGGCTTCCGTAGTTATTTAGCAAAAGTGGTGTCATGGCACCAAGAACTAAAGGGTCCAGTTGTGTGGCGGCTGCATTATCTAAATAGATATTCATATCAATATGTAATCAAGCAAACTATTTGATTCCCTATTCTTAGAAGCGCCATTTTCTTAGCACTTAATGGTAAAGGTGTGCTTTGTTAACTTATCTTTCCCGGTGCATTACTCCAGGGAGGAATTAGCACCTTTTATCAGCGGAACGCTGTAGAGGTTGCCAAGACGTCAAAGGGCCTTTCCCTCGGTCTTTCTGGATAAGTATCAAAGAACTCTGACTTAACTTTACTTAAACATCACAAATGTATATTAATTCCATAGACTTTATAGAATTAAATTTATTTTTTTATGTTTGTCGCTATTAACCATTTAAATTAAAAAACATGTCAAAATTTGCAGATCTTAAATCAACTGTAGCAGACATCGAATCTGATGTAACAAAATTTTATGAGAACGGTAACAAAGCCGCAGGAACGCGCGTGCGCAACGGTCTTCAGGCTATCAAAAAACTTGCCCAGGAAATCAGGCTCGAAGTTGCGGAACTGAAGACAAAGCCTAAAGGAGGTTTATAATTGACCTGTAGATACTTCATGAAAATCTCAAATAAATATTTATTTCTCGCTTGCAGTTTTATTGCAGGAACATCTGTAGCGCAGAGCCAGTTTATCCCGGAAGGCAAATGGCGCGGCGTTTTTCACCAACCTAACGACACCGACGTACCCTTTAATTTCGAGGTCAAGGGTAAATCCGCTGCGACAGCCAAAATTTACTTGCTGAACGGCGGTGAGCGCTTTGAAACCGGAGGTATCACGCAAAAGGGAGATTCATTGTTTGTGGCCTTCGACCAGTTCGATAATGAATTTGCATTGAAGATCGGCGACAAAAAACTGGACGGCGTTTTACGAAAGAAAGATCATTCCGGCAGAATAACACCCGTAGAAGCTAACTATGGTATCAGCTACCGCTTTGCCGATAACGGCGAAAAACCGGCAGGCGATATTTCCGGAAAATATGATGTCCTTTTTAAAGGCAGGAATGGAACAGACGAAAAAAAGGTAGGTGTGTTCAAACAGGATGGCAATAAGTTATTTGCTACCTTTTTAAGCATTACCGGCGATTCGCGTTACCTGGAAGGTGTGGTGCAAGGCAATAAATTCTACCTCTCTGCTTTTATTGGTAGTGGCGCAGCTTACTACACCGGTACATTCGATGCTGCCGGGAGCCTAACGGGTACGGCCAGCGGCCAGCCTTTTAATGCGACGAAAAATGCCGCTGCCGCTTTACCTGATCCTTATAAATTGACCTACCTGAAAGATGGTTATCAAACCTTCGACTTTACGCTACCTGATGCTGACGGTAACAAGGTATCGCTGAAGGATGCTCAATTTAAAAACAAAGTCGTGATCCTGACCATCGGCGGTACCTGGTGCCCTAACTGTATGGACGAAGCTACTTTTGTTGCCCCCTGGTATAAGAAAAACCATCAACGCGGCGTAGAGGTGATCGGTGTACAGTTTGAACGTAAAACTGATCCGGCCTATGTCAAAAATGCAATGGAAAACTTTAAAAAACGTTTCGGTATTGCTTATACAGAAGTGTTTGGCGGGCTCGCTGATAAGAAAGCGGTGGCGGAATCCTTCCCGGCGCTCAATACTTTTTTGTCCTTTCCAACGATCATATTTATTGATAGAAAGGGAAATGTAGACAAAATCTACACAGGTTTTACAGGACCGGCAACAGGTGTTTATTATGAGCAGTTCATTAAAGAGTTTAACGATGAGGTTGACCATTTGATCAAAGGTTAACGGAAGATACTGGCGGCCAGATGAGTATCTGATTTGTTACTTAATGTGAATGTCAGTTTTGCTTCAACTATTTTATCTATAGAATCGATAGAATATATTTGTCCCAAATCGAAAAGCTATGCAACCATTTGTAATATCACATGAACACCCGGACTGGTTTAAGCCTTTGTTCACTGAATTGGAAAAACGAGATATACCTTACCAGACGGTAAACCCTGCGCAGCATTTTTTTGCTATCGAGGGAGCCAAACCCGAGTTCGACCTGTTCTTTAACCGGATGAGCCCTTCTGCTTATCTGCGGGATGGTATTCAGGGCACCTTTTATACCTTGAACTATCTTAAATTCCTGGAGAATCACGGTGTAAGGGTAATCAATGGTTACAAGGCCTTTACTTATGAAACCTCAAAAGCTTTACAACTCTTGTTATTGGAACAATTGGGTATCAAATATCCTAAGTCGCGTGTTGTGAACCATGTGTCGCAGGTAGAAGCTGCGACGGAGGGCCTCCGCTTTCCCATCGTAATTAAGGCCAATATCGGCGGTAGCGGTGCAGGTATCGAAAAATTCGATTCTATTGCCGAAGTACGTGAAGCGGTTAAAGAAAACCGTGTTGATTTTGGAATTGACCACACCGCTTTGGTGCAGGAGTTTATTCCGGCACGGGGCGGTTATATCACGCGCGTAGAAACATTAGGTGGTAAATATCTATATGCCATTAGGGTCTATACCAATGGCGAAAGCTTTAATCTATGCCCGGCGGATATTTGCCAGACAACAACCGGACAAGAACTGGTTAGAAACGCGTGTGCCTTGGATGCTCCGAAGAACGGCTTGAAAGTTGAAGCCTTTACGCCTTCGGACGAGATCATCAAAAACATAGAAGCCATCGTTCAGCACAGCGGAATTGATGTGGGCGGTATCGAGTATATCATCGATGACAGGGACGGCGAAGTGCTATACTACGATGTCAATGCCTTATCCAACTTTGTTGCGGATGCGGTGAATGTGATCGGGTTTAACCCGCACGAAAGACTTGTTGATTATTTAGCAGAACAGGTTACAGAAAACATTTTAACGAAATAATATGAGATTTGGATACTGGTTACCGGTTTTTGGAGGCTGGCTGCGCAATGTTGAAGAGGAAAACATGCAACCTACCTGGGACTATGTGAAACGATTGGCCATCCGGAGCGAGGAGATCGGTTTCGACCTGGCTTTGATCGCTGAATTGTACCTGAATGACATCAAGGGCGAAGAAGAACCTTCGCTGGACGCCTGGTCAACCGCTGCGGCACTGGCAGCAGTGACCAGCAAACAGGAATTGATGGTCGCCGTTAGGCCTACTTTTCACAATCCGGCCCAACTGGCTAAGCAAGCCGCCAATATCGATCATATCAGTAACGGGCGCATTTCCTTGAACGTAGTATCTTCCTGGTGGAAAGATGAGGCCGAGAAATACGGTATCGCTTTTGAACAGCACGATGATCGCTACGCCCGTACCGCAGAGTGGCTGGAAGTACTGGATAATGTATGGAAGAAAGACCATTACAGCTTTGAAGGCAAGTACTATAAAGTTAAAGATAATATCTTGCAGCCCAAGCCGGTATCCACCCCTCGCCCGCCGATCTATGCGGGTGGTGAATCAGAAGCTGCTAAAGAATTGATCTCATCCACTTGTGATGGTTACGTAATGCATGGCGATACGCCGGAACTCATTGCCAGGCGCATCAATGACCTGAGCGAGCGCAGGGATAAAAAAGGTTTGCCGCCGATGCAGTTCGGCGTTGCAGCCTACAGCATTATCCGTGATACCGAACAGGAAGTTAAAAAGGAACTGGACAGGATCACCAATGTACAGGAAGGCAGTTCCGGCTATAAGAACTACCAGCAATGGTTATCTGGTACCCAATTGGATCAGCATGTGTCATTACATGATTATTCCGTATCTAACCGCGGCCTGAGATCGGGCTTAACCGGGACACCCGCACAGGTACAGGACAGGATCGGCGAATTTGAAAAGGTTGGCGTGAATTTTTTCCTGTTGCAATGCAGTCCGCAACTGGAAGAGATGGAGCGTTTTGCCGATGCCGTGATCGAAACTAAATCCGCGCTGGTGCAATAATGATCGAACTCAAAAACGTCACTAAAACATTTTTTAAAAAGAACAGCGCGGTTAGCGCACTGTCCAATGTTTCCCTGGTGGTTCCCGAAGGTAAAATATTGGGCGTGATCGGCGCTTCGGGTGCCGGGAAAAGCACGCTGATTCGCTGTGTTAACCTGTTAGAAAAGCCGACATCGGGCGATGTATTGATCGGCGGATTAAATTTAACGAGGCTCGGTTCCGCTGAACTTGCCAAAGCAAGGCGTGAGATCGGCATGATCTTCCAGCATTTTAACCTCTTATCTTCCCGTACGGTAGCAGGTAATGTGGCCCTGCCATTGGAACTGAGTAGCACACCGAAAGAAGACATCAAAAAGAGGGTTGCTGAGTTACTTGAGCTTGTTGGCCTTTCCGAAAAAGCGAACGAGTATCCCTCGAATTTATCCGGTGGGCAAAAGCAAAGGGTAGCGATTGCAAGAACGTTAGCCACCAACCCCAAGGTATTATTGTGCGACGAGGCGACCAGTGCACTGGACCCATCAACGACGCGCGCGATCCTTGACCTGTTAAAAGACATTAACAAGCGTTTCCGGATCACCATCCTGCTCATCACCCACGAAATGAATGTGGTTAAAGCGATATGCGACGAAGTGGCGGTGATCAGTGAAGGAAAACTGGTTGAACGTGGCAAGGTGAGTGACGTTTTTTCTTACCCGGAAACAGAGATCGCCAAACAGTTTATCGCATCGTCATTACATGCCGCGCTGCCCGCAGATTACAGAGAACGGCTATCACCTGTGCCCGCCGGCCTGAATCACCCGGTGGTTAAGCTGGAGTTCAACGGCCACTCCGCCGAGGCGACCGTCCTGTCAGAAGCCAGCAGAAAATTTAACGTGGATAATAACATCATCAGCGCGCAAATGGACCATACAGGAGGCGTAAAATATGGCATTATGCTCATAGAAGTTGCAGGTCCTGATGCCGACACACAAAACTCACTGGAATATTACCGGAGCAAACACATTGAAGTGGAGGTATTGGGCTATGTCTGAAGAGATGCTGATCATGATCTTAAAAGGCTTGCTGGAAACGATCATCATGACATTTGTGTCGGGTTTTTTCGGCTTCCTGTTAGGACTACCTACCGGCGTGCTGCTGTTTATGACCAGGAAAGGTCAGGTTTCCGAAAATAGATTGATTAACGGGACCGTTTCGATATTGGTCAATATATTCCGTTCTATACCTTTTATCATCCTGATCGTATGGATGATACCATTTACCAGGGCTCTCGTTGGCACCTCTATCGGTGTTTCGGCAGCATTGGTTCCTTTGAGCATCGGCGCCGCACCCTTTATTGCCCGCATGGTGGAAAATAGCCTGATCGAGATCCCGAATGGTTTGATCGAAGCGGCACGGTCCATGGGCGCGACACCCCTGCAGATCGTTTTCAAAGTTCTGCTACCCGAAGCCTTGCCGGCCATCATTGGAAGTGCTTCGATCACACTGATTACCTTAGTGGGCTATTCCGCTATGGGTGGAGCTGTTGGGGCTGGTGGTCTGGGTCAGATCGGTTACCAGTACGGTTACGTGGGCTACGATGTCGTTGTCATGAATACAGTACTTGTTTTATTAGTTTTACTTGTTTTTATCATCCAGGTAACCGGTGAGTTTATTGCAAAAAAAGCAGACCACCGTAAATAAATTATACATATCACTATGAAAAATCTATCATTGATCGCCATCACTGTAATGGTTATTGGTTTAGCAGCCTGCGGAAGAAAAAAGCAACCAAATACCAGCAACCATATCAAAGTAGGCGTTGAGTCCGGGCCGGAATACACAGTGGCACAAGCAGCGCAAAAAGTCGCTAAAGACAAATACGGGCTGGACGTGGAACTGGTACAGTTCAACGACTATGTGATGCCTAATGAAGCGCTGAGCCAGGGTGATATCGATCTGAATGTTTTTCAGAATAAGCCTTACCTGGATGTACAGGCAAAACAGCGAGGCTATCATTTCGCCATCCTCGGCAACACCTTTGTTTACCCGTTGGCAGGTTATTCCAAAAAGATCAAAACCATTGCCGAATTGCAGGATGGGAATACGATTATCATTCCGAATGATCCAACGAACAGCGGCAGGTCTTTGCTTTTGCTGCAAAAGGCAGGTTTACTCAAACTAAAAAACAATGTGGGCCTGTTCCCGACCGTAAACGATATTATAGCCAATCCTAAAAATATAAAGATATTGCAACTGGAGGCCCCACAATTACCAAGATCACTGGATGATCAGAAAGTGACGATCGCGATCATCAATAATACATTTGCAGGACCGGCAGGCCTGGTGGCTAAAAGAGATGGCATTTTTGTGGAAGATGAGAAATCGCCTTATGTCAACATCATCGTATCAAGGGAAGATAACAAGGACCAGGATAATATCAAAAAATTCGTTAAAGCCTATCAATCTCCGGAAGTTGCCAACGCCGCAGAGGTCGCATTTAAGGGCGGGGCCATCAAAGGCTGGTAATTCCGATACTCACGCCTCGTAGTTTATGGCCAGTGTAAGAAATTATTCGTTGTGGAGTTATTCATTTCTTTTTTAAGCGCCACCCGAACAAAGCTTACGCCAGTTGGTTATATTGATATGAAAAATCCATTTGAAAAAGATGACCATACAGGGTTGATTGTTGGTATCGCTATTGGTGTGACGGCTGGTATTACTTTAGGTTGGCTGTTCCTGACAAAAAAAGGTGCCGAATATAGGGAACAGATTACAAACAGGTTTAAAGAAGTCATCAGCGACGATGCGGCTGAGTTGATCAGTGAAAAAACCATTATCCCGAAAAAGGGGGCCAAAGTAGCTACGGATATAGTGGTGAAATAATGACGCTTAAATAGATATGGAAAACCAGTTACGCAGCGCGCCAAAAGATCTGACGCAAGAAGAGCTTAAAGGCTTTTTTATCAGTCACCTGAACCGGATCTATTGCGCTAAAAGCCAGTTGATCGACAAGCTGCCTGCTCTTGTTAAAAATTCACATTTCCTTGACCTAAAACAGGCAATCGAAGAAACGATCGAAGTGGTCGGTAATCAGATCAGGCGGATGAAAGAAATTTATATCCGGCTGGATGCACATTACGAATCTGAAAGTTGTATCGGGCTGGTGGGCATTCTGGATGAAGCTTTTCAATCGATCGGCAAGCCGGGCGACAGCACAGGTGTCCGTGATCTTTCCATCTTATTTTACATGCAAAACATCGAGAGTATAGAGATGGCTTCTTTTAAGATGATGATGCTCGTCGCGGCGCAGCTTGAACAGCCGGATATCGCCCAATTGTTACTGGAATGTTATGATGAAGCGAGGGAGGATAAAATACTGTTTAAAGAAATCACTAAAAATTATTTTTGAAGGCAGTCGGCGCATCGACTGATATATAACATGAATGCGATTAAGTAAACACAGATCAAAAATGTGGGTGAGGCCAATATCAAAAACCGTTTCTCCTATTGACGTATTTTGCGTTTTTTAAATTGTGAGAATACATTCTCGAAATCCAGCACGACCCATAACGCATTCGCGTTATCAATCTCTTTGCCGGAAACCCGTTCCTGGATAATATTAAGGTAGCTGGCGCTGAACCTAATATTCTTGAAGATCTCATATCCGGCACCAATGTTGACCCGGTTCTGGTCGAATATATTGGGGTTGCTCGCAACGGCTTTACCGAACTGTATAAAAACCTCCTCAGAAACAAATACTGATAACGGTTTGTCTTTTGAAAATACATTCCGCAATGGCTTTTCTATCTTAGCCTGGTAGCGAACCCGCCAATTCGGCTGATAATTTCCGTTGTAAGCCAGATCCCGCAGCCGGTATTCGACACTATAACGGTTGGAATAATTGAACCAGCTCAACTTTTGCTCATTTTCCAGACGGATGCTGGAACGCCACTCTTTTACGCCCGGTTTTACATCATCTACACTGTTAAAAAAAACTTCCGAAACAAAATAACCAACCGGCGATACCGATATTTTCGTATTACTATTAAGCTTGTAATTCAGCCAGGGCCAGACACTCAGAAAGTGCGGCTCTGCAAATACATTTCCGGTTCCCGCGGACTGCGTTCTTTTTTGCAGGTAAAGTTCCCATTTGAATTTACTGTTGATGGTATCTGCCAGGATCAATCGTCCCCAAAATACACCGTGGGTATATTCTTTATTTTGGGCGTATAGGGTGGCACTAAGGAGCGTCAGGCAAGCGAGTAGTAGGCGTTTTTTCAAAGTCTATTAAATTAGTAGACAAAATAGATAAATTTATTATACTTTGGCAAGAGCGATTGCTAAAAGATAGTATAATACAGAGAAAACGTATAATTATTCCCGGACCCCTGGATGTCGTTATTGATATTATTTGCTTTTCTTAATGATGAGGTGCGCCAGGGCCGGGTCGTTCATCAACCTGTTCGTTTCCGATTCGATGATATCCCGAACATCCTGCCTGATCTGCATATAATGTCTTTGAACTATGGCATTATCAACCGGCTTAATTACCGGTATCGGTTTGTAGGCAGCCTCTTCTTTTTGAATAGCATCAAAGTCATTGATGATCTCGGCATGAAAAGCTTTAAGGGCGATCTTTTGCTGCGGCGTATCTGCCACGGAGCCAACAAACTCACCGCTCGATAATGCAGCAATTGTCGAAGCCGGTACAGCTGAATCCAGCTGTTTACTTTTACTGATGGACGTATCGCCACTGTTGATGCTCAGGCTTTCCCTGTCCTGCATGATCTTACCAATTCGTTCACTCAATTGCCTGGCGCTGTCGCCCGTTACCTGTCCCGATATCATATTACCTACGGTGTTGATGATCACATCCGCCTGTTCCTTGCCGTATTCTTTACGCAACTGGCTGATGTCCTGGATACCCAGGAAGGTGGCCACTTTATTCCCTCGGCCCGTCGAGATCGTAGGTACCACATCGGTGGTTAAGGTCGGAAATTCATCAAAAAATAAGATGCTTTTCAGCTTGTTCTTTTGATTGATCACCTTGAACATCCGGTTGGTATAAAGGGAAAGTACCGCGCCGTAGGTCAATATCTTTTGAGGATTATTGCCCATGCAAATCACTTTAGGATGCTCGGGGTTATTAATATCAAGGCTGAAATCGTTTCCGCTTAACACATAATACAATTGCGGCGATGAAAGCCTGGCTAAGGCGATCTTGGCGCTGGCGATCTGCCCCTCCAGTTGTTCCATCACGTCGTTCAGGTAGGCCGTGAGAAAAGGATTGATGAGCACTTCTATTTCTTTTTCCAGTCGCAATAAAGTAAACAGGTCATCATAATCCGTCTGGATCAATTCAATGGCATGGGGCAGTGTACAAAACTCACCGTTACGGTATTTTTTGAGAAACCAGATCACTTGAAACAATACAAAATCCATCAACTACATTGTCATGGAGAATATCCATGGCGTCAATAATCAAGGCTCCATCTGTAGAATTTTTACCGGAGGTATAGGAAAATTTTTGTATTGGTGTAAAGGACATTTCATTAAGTAAGTCTTTCCAACTATTCATGCCTTTTTCAGTCCAGTCACCGTAGATTCTTCTGATTGTTACTTTGCCATATTTAGAAACTTCCTCTAATATTTCCTTAAGTAACTTTGCCTGAGCGTTATCACCGTCTACTAACACGGCAATCTTATCATTCTTTTTTTCCAATTGTGATATATTAGGTGAGTGGCAATTTACTAATAATAGGATGAAAGTAAGCTATTGGAAATAAAAGATTTTACTGGCTAAGTTAAGAAGTTGTTTAAAGTTTAATCATGGCATGCTTTTCTCCGGGCCGAACAGCATATCGGAAATCCTTATCCTAATACTGTTGTTAACATCAAATTAGACATCAATACTAACAAGTGTGTTTAAAGTAGCATATAAACAGATCATAAACAACTTTCAAAATCCATTTTAAAGTATTTGATGGCCAAGAGCATTGCGCGTGCTTTTTTTAAAATGTGTGAGAAATGTGTGAGAATAAAAAAACCCAACTCGCCAGAGTTGGGTTAAATCATTGATTTTGAGGCTCCTGAGGCTGGGCTCGAACCAGCGACCCTCTGATTAACAGTCATATTTTACACATTACTGGTATTTTGTAATTCATTGTTATGTATTGATAATCAACATTTTATATATTTTTCATTATTGGGTAATTTGTGATATTTTGCGATTTGCTGTCCATTTTTCTGCAAATTTTCTGCAAATAATTCAATCGTTTTTCTTATATTTGTATTAGTAAATCGCACTATAAATCAGCATTTTATCTCATTTATTGTGATGCTTACATTTTGTTTGTTTCTGCAAATTTATACATTTAATTATTAAAATCATGAAAGCAGAGGTTTCTTTATATCTGGACACAAGGCGGGCATTGAAAGATGGCACTTACCCTTTAAAACTACACGTTTATTTTACCGCAAAAATGGAAGGCCGTGCTACAGGTATTCCCACTATTAAACGTGTTTTGGAACGTAATGGCTCTCCTGAACCATCTTTTCGCACAGATGATGAACGTACCTTTTTCGAAGTAGAAATATTTTGTCATCCTGCTTTTAAAAACGATGTTGTTCCTATAGATGATGCCCAAAAGGAAGTGGCAAGTAATAAGGAAGGTAATAGAGATGGTAATAGGGATGGTAATAGAGATGTTATTTTGTTATCCCCGAAACAAAAGGAAATATTAAACTTTTGTCAAAATCCCCAAAGCCGGGCAGATATATTCGATCACCTCGGCATTTCGAACCAGCCCAAAAATTACCGCCTGCATATTTTACCACTAATACAAGCTGGTTATATTACTCTTACGGAACCTAATAAACTTTCCAGTAAATATCAAAAGTATCAAACCAGCAATACGGCTCCCACTACATGAAATTCTTTTAATAAAATTCATTTGCCGTCAGTTAAAAGGATTTATAATAGTGTCGTTATATGCTAAAGTTCAATGCATTTATCGGCATGATAGAGTAAATGCTCGTTGCGCTGAACATAGCCAAGCTGATTGGTTAGCAATTTTGTATGACCTATTTTAAACTCAGGAATATTTTGGTGATGATGCCCGTAAATCCAATAATCCGGCGTGGTATCTGAAATCAAATCATCCAATATCGTTGCAAAAGCCTCGTTCAGGTAGTCTCCCTTATATTCAGGCGGGTAGTTCTTAAAAGTAGGAACATGATGCGTGACCACTACTTTTTTGCCCGGTGTATCTGCTTCCAAAGCGAGCGTAAAAACGTAAGACTATTTGCATGAAAATCATTATAGTCAAGGATTTGAAAACGCTTCCCATCATAACTAATTTGATAAAAATCATTCAGGCCACGTTCTATCCGCCAGCCATTTAACAGGCTTATGGACGACCATAAAGTGGAAAATAGCAACTGATGCGCGCCAATTTTTTTAACCACATTATTTATCAATGACACATTACTTCTGATCTTTTCTTCAAATGACCCCGATCTATTTGAAATATCACTTTGATAGTACTCGTGATTTCCTGGTATCCAATAGGTTGCTTCAAAGTGATCGCTGATATAATCAAAAAAGTCCTTTTGTTTGTCTATCCTGGTAAACAAAGTAACATCGCCAGCCAATATCAAAATGTCGCCTATGGGCTTAATGGGGGTAGCTTTTATATAGGCTTCATTTTGGGGGAATTCTAAATGAAGATCGGAGCAGTACTGTAAAATCACGGCGTTTCAAAATTAGAAAAAGGGCGCTTTAAAATCATTACTCAAGACAATTATCTGACTTAACTTTTTAAATTCACTTATTTGTATTGCTTTTAAATTGGAACGATATTAAAATAAGTTGACATAAGAATTACCATTACAGCAATAGCTTGTATTTCATGATTTCTCAATTAATCTTATTTCTTTGCCAAGATCTTAATCTGAAATTCAATGGAATCCGAAATAGCTTGATCCTTTAAATTATCAAAGAACTTTCCTGATTTATACCGGACATCCCATAATGTTCGATCAATAACCAGCTTACCATTGGCTTTGACAATTCCGCCCTTAATTTCCATTATCGCCGAAAAAGTAACCGGGTGTGTGATACCCTTGATCGTTAGGTTCCCGGTAACTTTTTTATGCTCACCATCTATCGATTCAACCTTAGTAATTACGATTGTAGAAAAAGGGAATCTTTTAACATCAAAAAAATCAGGATCTTTTAAGTGTTTAATAAGTTTATTATTCCTTCCGTAGTTTTTATCTTCAATTGTGTTCATGTCAATTTCAACCGTACCTCCCGTAAGTTGACCGTTTTCGATCATTAATTCTCCTTTTGATATATTGGCGTACCCGTCATGCTTCCCATGAACACTAGAACCTTCCCAGGTTATGACACTTTCCTTCGTATATATCATAAAATATTTTTTATCCCCAACATGTAAGGATATGGAGCTTGCCAATGTATTGGTTTCATTTTCCCCCGTTACAGGTCCACCGCAACCGAAGAAAAAAAGGGCAATAATTAAAATTAAATAGGTGGCATATCGCTTGTTGTTCATAAGTAAATTGAGGCTTTTGTTAGTTCTGTAACATCAAATTTTTTAAATTTATACTTCCACAATGAATTTCTTTATCGCTTGATCCAGCGTTATTTTTTGACCCATCGATTTTTATACTATAATAAAGATCATGCCCTTTCAGGCTTAGTCCTGCTCGCAATACACCACTAAGTGCTCCTTGAGTCGTTTGGCTAAGTATGACAACATAAAAACCACTCGATGCCTTTGGGCTGATAATTCTTTTTAAAGATGACGGTTTATGAATACTATTATCTAAAAAGGATTTTAACCCGGCTAGACCATAGTCATACATTGCTTCTTTATTAATGGTCATCGTATCGGGTGGAATCAATACTCTATGGTATTTGCCGGGGAAGCCCGGAACCTCATAGGGGTCTGCCGGAAAATCGATGTTCAATTCCAGCGATTCATCAGTTTCATTGATCAATCTGGTCCAAAATATAATTCTAAAATATTTCTTCCCATTAGGGTCAGTGTATGGTCCACCTTTTGGAAAGCTGTTTTGTATGATCAGATGTTTACCGGTAGCATCAGTATATACATACTTAGCATGGTATTTTTCATTAGAATCGGTGGAAGGGCGGGTGTCTTTGGTTTCTGACTTCTTAATATCTTTATTTGGTGCAGTTTGCTTTTGTCCGCAGGCCGTGGAAAAAGTAAACGCAATGAGTAAGGTGTAAAATGGTGTCTGCATCTTAATTCCGATAATATTATCAACGTTGTTCAGCGAAATTACTTCGAGATATTTCAGGGTTGGGAATTTGGATTGTAAATAAAAATGTAAACTTTGTAAATAAAATATTGACATGATATGATGGCCGAAATCTTCTTTAACCAGGCATAGAACTACGACCCATAGCCGGTTGTCTTATCTCTTTGATGAGATCAGGGCCCGTGCGAAATTTAATTCGGTATCTATCCCTATTAAAATATCATTTATTTTTGGAGTTACCTGATAATCCGGTTCAACACCCCTGCCTTTGGTATAAGCGACAGCGTTACTTGTTTTGATTAGTGGTATAGTCACTCTTATTTTAGTATTAGGTAAAACCAATCTGGCCGATTGATGGGAAGTATTCCCTTCCATGGTGCCGCCGCTTTCTTCGCCGATAAATATTGCCCGTCCGTTGCCTTTCAGAAAAGCAGCGACCACCGCCGCCATAGAACCTGACGCGCCATTGATCAGCACAAATAACTTCCCGGTATAATGATTGACATTAAGTGGCTGTTCCCCAAGCGAGGGCATATCGGCTTTTTTAAGGCTATACAAGCCGTTAGTTGTTTTACCGACCAGTGAATCAGCAAAAAAGAGGTCTTTACCGTTTTCCAGGTATTCAGCGACCGGTGCATACCCTTTAAACTTCACTTCTGTAGATTCGAAATGCTGATACGGCCTTGTCAATAGATAAGTCAGCAGTTTTTCACCCGTCCCGTCGCCGCCCTCGTTATTTCTCAGGTCAAGGATCAAATTTTCCGTATGCCTTACCTTTAAGGTGGTAAAAACACTATCGTATAAAACAGCAAAGTCCTGTTTAAAGCGTGTCCGGTGCCATTTCAGAAAAGAGGAAATACGCAAATAAGCAATATTCTTTTCAAGGTATTTAAAGGCTAATGGTGCCTCCAATTTGTTTCTGCCGTAGAAAAATTTCATATAGGATCCATGATCGAGACCCGCGACCGTTGCGATCTTCTTTTTTGACCGGTCAGCTACGTCGATATATTCCAGGCGATAGGCGGTCGTATCTCCTATAAAGATCGGGTAATTCAGATCAAAAAGGTTTTCTTCTTCCGTCATACTATAGTCTTCCAGGTGACGGGTATTAAAGGTTTGAATGTACCCGTCCGATGGGATGGTGGGCAATAAGATATCCAGCATTTCTTCAACTGTCTTTCCGTTGATAGATAGAATTTCCGATCCGGCCGGGATGGCACTGCCGGATGCTACCGTTTTGAGCACGTAAAACCTCCGGTCAATGATCTTTAAACAGAAAGGGAAATAATGATGCTTGTTTTCTAATGACCGGTAATAGGCTTTCGATGGTGTCGGGATCAAATGCTCATCATTCACTTTAGCGCAGGTCTTAGTGATGAGTTTATAAAAGTCAGTTTCAGACTCAGGTTGTGCTAGCGATTTTAAATTATCATCTAAATATTGGCTCATGATCAAACTGTCCGTAAACCGGTAAAGACTTGAATAGGTAGTTTCTAAAGCTTTTCTGAGGATGCCGTAGTCCTCCTTTAACTCTTTTGGACTATAATTCAAGGGGGTATTTTGACAATTGCCCCAAAAAGCTTTTGCGATCAGCATGAGCGTCAACATTATTTTGTTTTTTAAATTCAGCATCCGGTCGTTATCATTTCGTACACATTTATCTATTAAAGACTGGTTTTAAAAAAATTGGTTACACAAAAAGGCTCATTCACTTCTCAAACTATCTGCCGGGTTAGCAAGCGCCGCTCTGATGGATTGAAAGCTTACCGTGAGGATAGCGATCAACATGGCCGTTATACCCGCAGCGAAAAACATCCACCAACTGATATCGATCCGGTAAGCAAAGGTCTGCAGCCATTTTTGCACCCCCCACCAGGTAAAAGGCGTAATGATAAAAACCGCTAAAATCACCAGATAGATAAAATCCCTGCTCAATAGGGCGGCGAGCTGTGGGACACTGGCACCCAATACTTTTCGCACACCAACTTCTTTGGTACGCTGCCGGGTAAAGAAAGTCGTGAGTGCAAATAAGCCCATCACCGAGATCATGATGGCAACAAGCCCAAAAAAGGTAATGATCTTTTCCAGGCGTGCGTATGAAATAAACAATTGCTCAAAGTTTTGGTCGACAAAAGAATAGCGGAGCGGGAAGGCAGGTTCTATTTTTTTCCAGGCCTGGGTGATCCCAGCGATAGTCCGCTGAACATGCCTGTTATCCAATTTAACAAGCATGGTGCTACCAAATTGCATCAGGCAGGGTTGATGGTTACCAATGGTGAACACCACAGGCTGCACCCCGCTTTCAAATCCCTGCACATTAAAATCTTTAACTACGCCTACGATCCGCACCGGTGTACTGTCACAACCAGGGAAGGCGATGATCTCTCCGACAGGATCGGGCAGTCCTAATTTTTGGGCGGCGGCCTCGTTAATAACAGCTGAACGTGTTTGCTGATCCTGCACCTCTTCTGTAAAAAGGCGGCCCTTTTTCAAAGATACACCGAGGGTTTGGAAATAATCGGTACTGACTTTAACCGACCGCATACGATAGGCTGCACCCTTGTTTTTGAATGGGATCGTCGAAGTATCAACGCCAAAATTATCGCCCGGTACACTTGTGGTTTTGGCAACGCCAATAACCCCCGGTACCGAAAGCAGCACGTTACGGGCTTGATCAAAGCCTTGTTCACGGATTTCCGGCCGGGCCTCCACGCGGATCAACTGATCAGCTGAAAAACCCTTGTCCCTGTTTTGCATAAAGCTCAGCTGGCTTTTGATGACAATGATGCCGGTGATAAAAAACACCGATACCATAAATTGCACGACGATGAGACTGTTTCGAAACAGTGTTCCTTTACTACCTGTAGAATAACTGCCTTTTAAAACTTTGACAGCGTTAAATTTCGAGAGGTAGACCGCGGGGTATAACCCCGACAGCAAGATAATTCCCACTAAACTACTGATCAGTTGAAGGACAACACGCAGCATTTCGTGCGGTTGCAAAAAACCGATGTTGATATTGAACGAACGGTTGATATAGGGTATGCCCAAAGCCAGCAGCATAACAGCTAAAATCAAACTCGCCAGGCATTGTATGGAAGTCTCGGCCATGAACTGTAAGATCAATGGCATACGGCCCGCTCCCATCACTTTGCGTATACCGACCTCCTTTGCCCGGCTGATCGAACGCGCGATGGCCAGGTTGCTGAAATTGATGGCTCCTGCCAGTAGCAGTAGAATCGCTAAAACCAGTAGAATGGTTACTGTTGAAAAATTACTGCTGCCATGTTTCGGGAAATTGTGAAAACGTGGCACCTGGTCAACAAACAGGTTGGTTTTAGCGCCAGCTTTCGTATAGTTTTCGAAAGATACGCCATCGGCTTTGATGCGCGCATTGTAATAAAGCCGGTTGATGGCGGTTTCGATCGTTGCATCGTTTTCTGCCCGCCTGAGCTTGATATAGGTTTGACAGGAATAGTTGTCCCAGGTATTATCGTGCCGCCCGAAAGGATCGTGTATCAGCATGCCGACCGGCAGATGAGTTGCCCCCGGCTGATCCTCCAATATACCCGTCACCACCAGCTCAGCACGATCGTTTAGTTTGATCGATCTGCCCATGGGGTCTTCACTGCCAAATAATTTACGGCCCAGGTCCCTGGTCAGTATGGCCGTCCTTGGCGCGTTCAGCGCGGTAGCCGGATTACCAGTTGCCAGCTGATAAGGAAAAACCTTTAAGAAATTCGAATCGACCGTAACCAGATCTTTTTGATAAATTTTGCGGTCTCCGGCAGCAAGCAGCGCTTCGCGATCACCTGACGACTGTAACATGGTAGCAGCTGCGGCATTTTGATATTCCTGCGCCAGGAAACCGGCCAGCGAGGTAGGTGTATTACTTATAAAGTCTTCGTTTTGGCGTAGGGAAACATGATAGACCTTATCCAGTTCCGGACTCCATTTGTCATAACCCAGTTCATAGTTCGTGTACAGCAGGATGACTATAAAGCTGCACAAACCGGCTGCCAGACCGATCATGTTAATGGAACTGTAGGCGATGCCGCGTACGGTATTGCGCCAGGCGATCTTCAGGTAATTGCGAAACATAGCGGGACGATTAATTTTTTGATGCAAAACTACCGGCCTGTTTATCGCAAAACGTTCCAATTTAGAAAATGGTCGCTCTTTTTTATACTCTGCCGGGCTTTTCCCTGTCATTTGCTTGAAAATTCGGTTGAAGGTCGTTTTAGAATTGAACCCCGATTCATAAGCGATGCCCAGCAGGGTGAGATGTTTATATGAGGGATCATGCATTTTGGCCATCACATCCCTGACCCGAAATTCATTGATAAAATCGCTGAAGTTTTTTTTGAGCCCAAGGTTAATGATCCTTGATAATTCATGGGCGGGCATACCCAGTTGCTCAGCAAGGGACCCCACACTCAGTTCAGGGTCCTGGTACAGGAGTCCGGCTTCGATCTTTTTCTTTAATAAATTACTCTTTTGTTTCAAGCCTGCCGAAAGGGACGATCGGGAAAGCAATGGTGCTTCGATGGACCTGTCGACGCCAGATCTGAAAAATACCAATATGCCCATTCGGATGACCATCGCAATCATTAGCAAATACAGGGGGTAATAAACCTGCTTGTTTAAACCAAAGTGAAAACCTACATAATCAATAACAGTCAGCGGTATCCATAATGATAGCGCTATACCAAAACTGGTCAATTGCTGGTCTAACCAGCGCCATTCATACCGGTAACGATCTCCTTCGTTAAATTTCAGGCTTCTGTAAAAACGTTCGATCAAACGGTGAGACAGGTATAAGTAAGCGCCGACCGATATAAATAGCAACGGTTTTCCGATAGCGGTAGCTAAGGGTAAGCAAACAGGGGAGAAATGCAAGAGATCCTTCCAATCTAACCGGCATGCCGGTCGCGTAGTTTTTCTGACATAAAAATAGATAAAAGGCCCAAAGGCCAGTGAAAATGGCAGGAGAAAGGTGGATATTTCCAACAACCAGGCGATCCATAATACCATTGCAACCAGCGCAAGGGCAAGAAATCGATTGGCGACGCGATCAATATCTCTTTTGCACCATAGCTGTAAAGCAAAATTCAGCCCGATAAACAGCATTCCTAAGAATGCCATGTCGTAAAGGGTGATATGTAACGTATATAGTTTCAAACGCGTTAATAACTCAATAAAGTTCAGCAAAAAAGTATTTAATGATTGATGATGATTATAATATTCAACTTTATTGGCCGCCCTGGTAACCGGATCTTTTAAAAAAATCGGTGACAGCATCGGTGTTGGCGTAATCAAGTTCGATGATCGCTTTGAGCGCCGCTTTTTTATCGGTCGCCTGAGCATAATAGGCCTGGCAGATCCGGTAGCCGACAAAATAGCCGAGGTCGGGTGCCGGCAACGCCGGGTTCGGGCCGGTGCTCACCCAATTATCATTGTTTCGTGTATACATTTCTTTTTGAAAGGATCGCCACACTTCCTTTTCATGTGCAGGTCCATAGGCCATATAGGGTGTTTTGGCAGGAATAGCTGTTACCAAGCCGGCCACAAAGTCGCAGGCCCCTTCCCGGATCGCCGAGGTTAATACGTTGATCTGCTGGAAATCGGGCCGCTTTTGCTGTGTGTGGGTATATTCATGGATGCCCATGCGGACCAATTGATCACCCGTTAGCGCCGGGTCATTCAAAACCACTTCAACACCGATAAGCGACAGGTTGCCGCGAATAGTACCGCCCTGCTGTCTTAACCCGACGATCAGGAATGACTGCGCGGGCCGGAGGTCCGGGTATACCTGTCGGAAACGGCCGATCTCTTGTTCCAGGTGCCACACGGCCGTATCGATCAGTGGTTTTTTCAGGTGGAGGTTATCCCAAAATCCGGGATCAGCTTTCAGTAAGGCCAGCCATTTAAAGTCCAGGCCGTCCTTATTGCGCATAAATGCTTTTAACCCTTCGCTTGCCCTGGCGATGTACAGCCGGTTCACCAGGTCCCGTTGCCTGGCCGTATCGCCGGTAGCCGTAATGCTGTCCCGCATGGTCCAGAAGTTTTCCCAATCGGTTTGAAAGACTTGCTGCGCGCGGCTAAGCGCGGGGAATAACAAAAACAGGATGATCATTTTTTTCATGACAATTGTTTAGTGAGGTATCAGCTCATTCTGCCCTTAAACTCTTAACCGGATTCGTAATCGCAGCTCTTATGGATTGAAAACTGATGGTGATCAGTGCGATCAATACGACTAATAAACTGCCTGACAGGAATAACCACCAGCTCACCGTGATCCGGTAAGGATAATTTTGCAACCACTTATTGGTTGCTATCCACGCGAACGGCATGGATATAGCCAGTGCAATAAAGATCAGCTTGACAAAATCTGCCGAAAGGATAGTCACGATGCTGCTTACCGAAGCGCCGAGCACTTTGCGTACGCCGATCTCTTTTACGCGTTTCTCTACAGCTAACACCGACAAGCCGAATAAACCAATACACGATATAAAAATGGTGAGTACGGCACTGAACAGGATAATTTGCTTCCACCTGGCTTCGCTCGCATAGCTCTGTTCATTTTTCTCCTGTTTAAACGTGTACGCGAACGGGCTGAAAGGAAACAAGCCTTTAAAGGTATTGGCGATATATTGCAGGCTTGCGGTTTCAGTACCGGGTTTAATTTTGATGTGGAGCATACCATAGCTGTTTCCAGGGTTCATGGTAAAAAATTGTGGCGTTATTTTTTCAGTTAATGGCTTGTAATGATAATTCTTGACTACGCCTACTACAGTATAGGATTCACCATTGAAGGTGTTGATTTGCTCGCCTATGGGCTGTTTCCAGCCGGCTTCCTGTACAAATGCCTCATTTACTAAAGCCGACTGCGTTGCATCTGCCGGATATTTATCGGAAAAATTCCGCCCTGCAATTACCGGTACTTTAAGTAACGGCAAGTAAGCAGCATCAATAGTTTCTACAGCAATGTTTACCTGCTGGTCGCCGCTTACTTTTACAGTATTGTTGTTGTCGCCGCCATTTTTTGGAGCGACATCAATCATATTGGGATTTTTCATTAATTCCTGTTTAAATACAGCGGCTTCATTTCGTGTTAATTGGGATTTATTTACCACGATCAAGTTATGGTCGTCATAACCGAGATTTTGTGTAGTCAGGAAATTAAACTGTAAATAAATGGTAATGGCCCCAACGATCAGAAAAGAGGCCAGCGCAAATTGGAATACCACCAGGGCTCTTTGCAAATAATTTTTTCCGGCAAGGTTAAAGCGGCTGTACAAGGTCTGAACGGGATGGTAATTTGATAAAACCATTGCGGGGTAAATTCCTGCTGATAAACTGGTGATCAAAAAGAGCGCGATATAATAAATAATCAGCTTTACATTAAGCAGGTAAGAAAGCGATAGCACTTTATTCGATAAGCCGCTGAATACCGGCAAAATGACCACTACAATACCCAACGCAAGGGTAAAAGCGATCAGGCAAAGCATAAACGACTCACTCAAAAATTGTATCCGCAATTGCCTGGTAGTTCCCCCGATCACTTTTCGTATGCCGATCTCTTTGGCACGTTTCACGGAGCGTGCTATGGTAAGGTTCACAAAATTGATACAGGCGATCAGCAACACAAAAACGGCAATTGCTGAAAGAATATAAGAAAACTCAGGGTTGCTTTTATCGCTCAGTATTTCATTCCCATCCGGTACCAGCTTACCCAAATGAATAGCGGTAAGCGGCTCCAGCAGATAAGAAATGCCGATACTTTTTACTTTATATTTACTTTTGATCTCGCTGATGGCTTTACCCGCATCGGATTCGAATACCCCGTCCATTTTGTTTTGAAGGGCTTTAATCTCTGCACCTGGCGAAAGCACCACGAATGTGCTGAGAAAGGAATTGAACCAATTACCGTTATTGCTTTCATCCATGGCCGAAACTTTCAACGGCAGCAATACCTGAAATTTGATTGATGAATTGTCCGGGCAATTTTTGGCCACTCCGGTGATCACATGCGGGTTAAAAGTGCTGTCTTGGCGGATGAAAATTACTTTACCAACGGCGTTTGAACTGCCAAAAAGCTTCTTAGCCATTTCTTCCGTGATCACAGCCGAATTGGGTTCGGTTAATACCGACCTTGCATTGCCGCTTAGCAAAGGGAAATTAAACACGGAAAAAAAATTAGCATCGACCAGGCAGACCGACTGTGACCGGATGTCACTCTCCGTTTTAATATCAGCGCGCGCCGGCTGGAAGCGGACGAAGGTTTTTATTTCCGGGATGCTTGCAGCAAACCTTGGTCCGGGGAAATAGCCGGTATAGCTGCCGTTAGAAACACTCCCGTCTGTTTTCGTTGTTTGCTTATCGATACGGTAGATCTGGTCAACGTTTTGATGAAAGCGATCATAGCTCACTTCATCCTGCACATAAACCAAAATAAGCATCGCACAGGCTAGCCCAATGCTTAACCCTGCGATATTGATGAAGGAATACGCCCTATTTTGCAACAGGTATCTGAACGTGGTTTTAAAATAATTGCTGAACATATAATTGCGGTTTAATTTTTCTTCGGCCCACACCAAAGGGCTTTCCGAACGCAATATTAGGGGACTTATTCGTGGCGGTGCTGCCAACTTATCAATTGGCAGTTCTTTTCTTAGGCTATTTTTGTATTCCAAAGGGGTTTTGCCGGTCAGCTCTTTAAAAACGCGGTGGAAAGTTCTTTCGGAGTTGAACCCTGAGTCATAAGCGATACCTAATAAGGTAAGCCGGTCATTTTCCGGGTCGCGCATTTTCCGGGCAATTTCACGCACACGGAATTCATTGATGAAGTCGCTGAAATTCTTTTCCAGTCCCTGGTTGATCATACGGGAGAGGTCATGCGGATGGATCTTCAGCTTTTGCGCGAGGGTGGCCAGCGTCAGTTCCGCATCCGTGTAAAGGCGATTTGTAGCGACAACTTCCCTTAATCTTCTGCCTTTCTCCCTGGCATCAGACCGATCAGTTATGGGCATGGTCAACTGGAGACCATTATCCGCTTTCCGTATCACATCCACGGCCATACCGATCAGGGCTAAAGCAATGGTCAAACAAATAGTATCATCAAACATGGATAACAGGCAAAACAAGCCAAGCAGGACGAGCGCCTTGTTCAATCGTTGGAAAGCAAAACGCGGCCGGTCCATTGTTACCGGCCGCAGGCGGCGATAAAATCCCTCAATCATCCCGTGCGCCAGGTACAAATAAACGATGACCGAAATTAAAACCAACCAGGTGGGCACCCAATAACTTACAAGCAAAATGCAAAAATGAAGTATATTTCTCCGGTGGAACCGCCCGTCTGGTGATGTAAGTTGCCGTACATAAAAGTATAGTAGCGGCCCCAAAGCTGGCAAAAAAAACGGTGTCAATCCCCCGGTCTTTAATACGGCTACGGCCAAGGCTGCGCTTAAAAATAAATTCGCTGTTCGCTCAGGCCTTTTTGCGGATACTAAAAGCAGCGCAAGGGTTAGCCCCGAGAACAACGTTCCAAGTGAGGCCAGGTCATACAGGCTAATATGAAAAAAATGAAACTCCAAGTATTTAGTGTCTTCAATCATTGTTCCGAAATATTTAAGTCATTGATTGTCAGTAAATCGTGTAAAACCCTAACTTATTGGCGTAACAAAAACGAACAGCTGACCGTTCGCTTTTGATCCTTATGTATATGACGGTACTGAATAAAAAGTGTTACAGCTACCATTTTCTTGTCGACAAGGGGTATGGATCGGCTTAGTTCCCCAGCATCTTACGATCTATGCAACCTGCTTGAATAAATGTAATTGTAGGCGATGTTTAACGGAATTAAAAGTGGGTTTTGACCATCACGATCTCCAAAATAAGTTGTAATAGGTTGTTAAACAAAATCCTGCAAAAAGGAACGGATGTTTTTTTTGTAGCTTTCTTCTGAAAATTTTCTGCATTTTTAAAAAACCCCACTCTGGCGAGTGTGAAAAAGGAAGAGATAAATATCTCCTCCTTTTCATTATGATTAAATTTTAAACATTAAATTGATGATCCCCATAAAAAGTATAATAAAAAGCGTTGTTATAATCGCAGTCTTTCATCTATCCGCTTACGGGCAAAATTCAACGGATACCACAAAACACAACACGGTGGCAACTGTCAGCAATGAGGAAAAAGAAGAAGAATACCGGTTGCATAATGACTGGGCAAATCTTAAATATTACCAGGATGACAATAAAAAACTGGGCACTGATAAAAAGGACTTAGTATTACTCATAGGTGATTCCATTACCTAGCTTTGGGCAGAAACCGATTCCTCCTTTTTCAAGACCAATAAGAATTACATTGACCGGGGGATAAGTGGGCAAACCACCCCGCAGTTGCTCTTGCGTTTCAGGCAGGATGTAATTAACCTTAAACCTAAAGTGGTGGTGATATTAGGCGGCACAAATGATATCGCGGGCAACACAGGCCCGGCAACTATCAACGAAATTTTCGGCAACCCGTTATCCATGATCGAACTGGCAAAAGCAAACCACATCAAGGTGGTCATCTGTTCTGTACTGCCTGCATTTGATTATTTCTGGAATGAAGACATCAAGCCGGCCGGCAAAATTGTTATGCTCAATCATAAATTAAAAACCTATGCTGCCGCACATCATATCGTCTATCTGGATTATCACACTGCCTTGAAAGATGGCCAGGACGGTTTTAAAAAGAACCTGACCAGGGACGGCGTTCATCCCAATATAACAGGGTACAAAACAATGGAGCCGTTATTAAAGAATGCATTAAAAAGTATTGAATATTGTGATTTGCTTTCATTGAAATAACTATGAGTTAATCTGACAGCTAATGAAAAGGCTGGATTTTAAAATCCAGCCTTTTCATTAGCAAGCCGACCCTTAGATAGTCTTAGTGGCTTCTTCCACCTTTTTTATCACAAAAGGATTATTGGAATGACTTTTAACCTCACCGTTCCAGGCCAACCCCTTTCTTAATTGATGAACTATTTATTATCGTTGCCACATAGCTCCTTTCCTTGTTGTTTATTCAAAAATAATAATTACTTAGCCCGCTTCTTTGTAACTGCAGCCTTGCCCTTTAATTTTTTTAGCTTATCGTTCGCCAACTTACTTTCCTCTGCGGCCTGTTTCGCTTCAAATGCCGCTTCTGACATCGTTTGCTGTTCATCAATATTAGCCTTTGACTTTTTAATATAAAAGTCGGCGTTAGCCGTATAAGCGCTGTCAATATATTTCGCCACATCGGGGTAAAAGCCACGCAGGATAAGAAATTTATTTGTTTCATCAGCCCTGCGGCTATTTTCAATCCATAAGCTTATCGATATGGCGAGCATAACGACGACCGCAAGCCCTAAACCTAAAATTGTCCTGATAACAAACTTTGATTTGGTGTCAAACTGAACATTATACTTGACTGGTATCTCTTTAGGTATGGCATTGATCTTTTCATCAAACCCGTTCAATTGTTTATCAAAACGCTCTAACTGCTTGGTGTTTTCCAATGTCCGCATTTCGGCTGTTTCGGTTACCTTAGCTTCCAATTCGTTTACTTTGGACGGCAGGGCAGCTAAATCAAGTTCCTCAATTTTCGACTGCCTTTTTTCGAGGGTGGTAACTTTTTTAGCCATACTGTCTATAATCTCCTGCTGCACATTATTTTCTTCGTTGGTTTCCATGTCTTTAATATTTTTGTTGTTCGTTAATTTGTTAATTACTACCTGCTGATTCCATGACTTTGATCTTGTTCCTCACCCTTTCTCTTTTTGCGCCGGTAAGCGTCATCCGGTTCGGGGGTAATCCCCCCTGGCAACTGTTCAAATAATTGTAAAGCTTCCTGCAAAAAACTGGTCTGCGGCTCTTTGTGAATGATGGTTGGCTCTTTGCCCTGTAGTTCATCAATGACCTGCCTTAACTGATCGGCTAACTTGGCTGGCTTCGCCTGAGTTTGTTGTTGCTGTACCTGCTCCTGTATTGCTTTGCTTAATTTGCCATAGCTTAAACTGCGGTCGATTTCTGAACCTTTAAACTTATACTTGCCCTTACTGAAACTGATACCCTGTATCTCCAAAGTGCCGCTTTTGTATTTAAACTGCATCCCGATACCCTGTTTAGCCAGTTCGTGTTTAAGTTGAACCATATTGCTCACTTTTTTACTGGCTGCTTTTATGGTATCATGCAGTTCATATTTCAGCTTGTCTATCCCTTTTAATTGCGGACGGTTAACCTTTTGCTTACCCTGTCCGATGTGCATCCCGTGTTTTAAGGTTAGTTCTTTGCTGATCTTAATATTTTTAAGGTGCTGAAAATTGTCGGCTATCGTCTTTCCATTATTATTTACCCGGTTATAAACGATATGTATGTGCGGATGCGCCCGGTCTTTGTGTTTGACAATCAATACCTGTGTGTCCTGTATTTTCATTTTTTGCAGGTACTCTTTGGCTATGCTGACCATTTTTTCGTCGTTCAACTTTTCTTTGTCCTCCGGACTCCAGCTCAAAGCAATATGTCCAACCGCCTGACCTAAACCGGGGTTCATTTTCCGTTGCATATTAAAATCGTCTATGGTGTGCGCAATCTTATCGATGCGCACGCCATCCGAATAAAGTATGGCCGCATCTTTTTTCAGGATGTTATACTCGATACAGCCGCCGAAGCTTTTGCCGGGTTTAGGTATCTTTCCGATCATCGCTATTGAAATATTTCAATGCCTGGTCAATCTCTACCATCAGCCCATCGCATTTACGGGCAACCGTTAAAAGACCGTCCCGGTGCGCCAATTTGGTTAGTTGGTTCAAGTTATTGGCCATTCCCGCGAGCATCCGCATGATCTGTAAATCTTCCGGTTTTAACCGGGCGATAACCCGCGCGGCTTTAGCCGCCGCCCTGAACCAATCGCTGATTTTCATACCCGCTTCTTTGGCTCTTGAGGCTATCATAAAATGCTCGGTGGCGGTTAGCCTGACCTTGATATGCACTTCCCGTCTGACGTTAATTTTCGGTCTGCCACCCTTATGTTTCGGTTTGCCTGTAACTGGCATTGCCGTTGTTTTTACTCCTAATTCCATACGCTATAATCTGTCTTTATCAAGCCTATTTTCTGTCTTTCCCTTTTTGCAACCAACGGGCGCAAAAAGCAAGTTTGCCGTTCAGCCGTAGGCTGCAACGGAGTTTTTGGGTACCAAAAACACAAACTTGCTTCCTATCGGCAAATGCCTTTGGTTAACGGCCTCCGGCCGGTATAGACAACTATACAGCTATACCGCAAGCGGTATGCTGTGCCGCCTTTTTACCAAAGCTTCGCTTTGTGTTTTACTCGTTGCCTATCCGATGCTTCGCATCGGAGTTGTCTTCTCTGACCTCATCCGCTGTTGTCTTCCAATGGCTTTTTACTCGCCCTTAACACGATAAACCTAATGCCATGACTATAGGTGAATCCTGCAATTATCATCCTTGTCATGAGCCTTAAATTGACTTGGTTTTCTTTTCGCTAAGGCTAAATTTCGAGGTGGCCTCGTCCTTGATTTCCTCTGCCGTTCTTTTACGGCCAGACTTAATCCATTCAGTCAATTCGGACCGGTAGAAATAAAGGCGCTTCCCGCGCTTATTAACAGGGAGTTCTTTACGGCATACTTTGCTGTAAACGGTCGGGACAGCAAGGTCTAAAAATATTGCAGCCTTGGCAACGGGCATAATTTCGTCCTGCCCCATCGGCTGCTCCTGCCGCTGAAGTAAAAGCTGTTCGATGTTATCCAGCTTATCCTGTATTCTACTTACCGCCTCGGGTAACTGGTCAAATGTGAGTGTGTCTTTCATTGCGCATTAATTTTGTTTAATGCTGCAATTGTAAGTGCTTGTTTTGCAGTGTTACAAGGGGGTAAACCGTAACCCTGCGCTTACCCCCTCATTTTTTTGCTATTTTTTGTTACGGGGAGTAGGCAGGATGAAAAACTGAGCTTCCTTTTGCTCAATTTTCAGGATGGGAGATTTGCATGGACGGGTATTTTCTGACATTAGGCCGGACAAATAACCCTCTGGCAATTCCCTGGGTTCAGACTGTTGGGATAGGTACATGAACTTCGGGGCGATCCATTTTTCCAGGTCGGACTTCCGGCAACCGACAATCAGGTTAGCATCATAGAGTTGTTTAAAGGCATCGGCCAGTTGGGTTGCAAAGCCACGGAATACCAAAGGGGCAGTGGGTGCCTCATCATATAGTAACAGCTTTTCAAGTGCAGCGTGATCTTCAGGAACAAAATAGGCTTTTAATAAATCAAACAGTTGCACGGCTGCCCCATGTTTAAAGGTCGGATAGTAGCCCACTATTTTTGCAATGGCTGCCTGTTCTTCGCTTAGTTCTGGTTGGTAGGTAGTTTCCTGTACTACTATTGCCGGTTCGTTTACTTCTTTCGCTTCGTTAGTATTTTCGATTTCTGCCGGAGCTTCTTCAACCTTTGCCGCTTCCTGCCCCGGTAGTTGGGCATTCATCCTTTTTTTAAAATCAACCTCGGTTATCTTCGGCTTAATAAAATTTTCTGCAGCATAGATCAGCTCCATTAAAAACTTTTCCCGAAGCTTGACAGAATCGCCCAGGTCTTCCGCAAACTTCGCGGTTACTTCTATATCAGCACTGTCAGATTGCAGATTGTTGACAATAAATAAATATTCAAGTCGGACAGAAATTATAAAGGAGCGGTGATAAACCAAATTCATCTCCGAATAATGCTGGTTGTAATTTGTCCAAAATTCCTTAAAGCGGTTGCGGACTTTAGATAATTCTGCCAGTTGGAGCAAAATAAGGTCTTTGTTTAAGATTAGCAGGTCTAAAAAGGCCATATCTTTTAATACCCTTAGTTCGCTTCTGTAGGAAAAGGAATCGTAATATTGGGTTTCGTAGGTCAGATCATAAGTTTTAACATGCTTCTTTTCATTCGTTCCCCATTCCAGTTGAATATCATCCTCAATAACACGTAGGTCGAATGTTTGGATGCGGATTAGAAATTCTTTTAGATGCTGCATAATTTGGTGGTAATGAAATCAAGCCTTTTACTATAGTCAGATTCCTTTAAAAAACGCAACCATGCGATTTAAAAGTATAGACAACCCAACTAAAATCAGCTATCATAAGCCTAAAACCTGTATAAAAACAAAGTTATGCAAAATGCCGTTTGTATCTGTTTTGATTTTTTTTCTGCAAATTTTCTGCAAATAAAAAAGCCCCACTTGCCGAAGTGGGGCTAACTTGTTGATTTACAAGCTCCCCAGACTGGACATAATTCGAACCGTTTTGTCGAACAATTGATGCTTTTGAACCAACTATAAGTTGTCTAAACGAAATTCGATTCCTCTACGAACTACAAAAAATCAATTGAAAATCTTATTTTTTCAAATCGTCGCTCTCTCATAAGCTGCATTAGTTATAACAAAGGAGTTATTATCTCACTTCATCAGCTAATACCATCACCAACATATCTGTTAAATACATTCGATTTATTTTTGTGAAGTTATTTTTCGAAAGCGGATGTTTCTAACACGATCGCCTGATAATTTAAAGCCTAAATTTTGCCCTTGATTGTCTATTTGAAAGTCTAACATTCCCATATCGCTCTTAAATTCATTTTGGAATTCCTTAACGGGATTAAGTTCAAAATCGCCGCGACGGAAATGATGAATCATTAATTTTCCATTCAAATTATAGATGTTATACAGCTTTAAAGGTCCGGGTAAAATGCGCCTGATCTGCAAAACCACAGGTATAGGCTATTTCAGTTAACAGCGTAGGAGTATTTTTAAGTAGCCGCAATGCTTTATCTACCTTAATGCGATTAATGTAGTTACCCAATGTAGAAGAAAAATATAGCGGAAAATATCGCGATATGGTAACGGGGTGAACACCCAGCCTCGTCGAAAGATCAGTTAGATGAAGCGGTTTGTCCCATTCATCTTCTAACAAATCACGCAAACGTTCGGCCCATTGCGGCATGCTTTTACCGGCTTGGGTTTTTATTTTACCTGCCGGGTTAAAAAGCTTGTACAATAACAATTCCGCGGATGCAATTGCATGAGGGCTCGATGGATCGTCCAAATCATGGTAAAGCTTAATCAGTGTAATTTTAGTGGATAAAATTTGCGGTATAGTTTTTAACAAGTGCTCCTCTGTATTATTCATCCGGTTCATAAAATCCGCGCTTAGGTCAATGTTTATTTTTCGGGTATCATCACTATAATCATTGCAGCGATGCATTTCGCCTGCTGGAATAAACTTCACATCGCCAGGAACCCGCTTGCAATTTTTACCAAACAGATCTTCTTTGTGACAGCCATTTAATAACAAACTGAGGCTCGCATTCTGATGAGCATGCCAATCTTCGAAACCGGCGTTCCCGGTATAGCGTGTTAACGCTACATGGCATCCGCTCACTTCCTTGTAAGCTTATTGATGCCTAAAAAAGTATCTAACGGTTTAATCATTGATGGCCGGTTATAAAACAAACGTTTGTTAGAGTAATTTCTATTACATGTGTTACATTAAAAAGCCCCGAAAGAAAGGTGGTGGTGATTCCCCAAAGCCCATTTAATAAGTTAACCATTACCAGCAAGAAGAGTGAGCGAGATCGCTTATAGTCTCGGTTTCGAACATGTGCCATACCTGCTTCGTGACAATACAGTGCAGGATGGTTGAATAACGAGTAAACTTTATATTTTAAAATTACTACCGTAATGATTTTGCACATTTATTTTTTATGCTAAATGGTTTTAAACAGTTGATGACAGTTACTTAAAAACGATTATATACTTTTAAACTAACTTTTATAAAAGCCTAACATACCACACTTATTTACAGCAATTATAATGAGAATACCCGCCCTTTTTTTTACCTGTTTTTTTATACACATAGCTTGTTTTGGGCAATCACAATCACTTATGGGTAGCAAGAGCCAGGAAGAACTACATGTAGATAAAATATTAAAACAACTTACCTTACAGGAAAAGATAGGCTTGTGTGCGGGCGCTTTTCCTGAATTTGGGCTTAGTGGAATAAAAAGGCTGAATATACCAACCGTTAAATGCACCGACGGGCCACGAGGGCCAAACCAAAATGGCAATTCTACTGCTTTTCCCTGCGGCCTGGCCTTTGGCGCCTCCTGGAACCCCGAACTAGTTGAACAAGCAGGAAAGGTGATGGGCAATGAAACCCGGGCTAAAAAACTTAATGTTTTGTTTGGCCCGGCAGTTAACATTTTAAGAGATCCTCTAAATGGTCGTTTTTTTGAATACTATACGGAAGACCCGCTTTTGAACAGCGAAATTGCGGTAGCCAATATAAAGGGCATTCAGAGCGAAGGTGTTGCTGCCTGCCTTAAGCATTACGCCTGTAATAACCGCGAAAACAATCGCAACTTTTATATGTCGATGGTTGATGAACGAACACTAAACGAGATATACCTGCCGGCTTTTAAGGCCGGGGTACAAAAAGGTAAAGTTTGGACTATTATGACATCGGCAAATGGTGTTAACGGCGAATTTGTAAGCGACAGCAAAAAAATGCTGACCGAAATTTTAAAAAATGGATGGGGATATGACGGGTTGGTAATGACCGACTTTTTGCAAACCCGCTCGACCGAAAAGGCTGCTTTAGCTGGCTTGGATGTATCTATGCCAGGTGGTAGTTTTTGCGGTTTTGGCGGTGCCCTGGCAGACGCGGTGAAAGCAGGCCGTGTGCCCGAAAGCGTTATTGACGACAAAGTTCGCCGCATACTCAGGATCTATGACAGGTTAGGCGTATTAGACGGTAAGGATATGAGTATCGGTGCTAATCAAAATACGATTGAACACCAGGCAATTGCTCAAAAAGTGGCTGAAGAAGGTATGGTATTATTAAAAAATGATCGTAAACTATTGCCGCTAAACGCAAACCAGATCAAAAATGTTGTAGTAATAGGCCCCAATGCCGATAAAAGGTTTTGTTTAGGTGGTATGGGCGGCGGAAGCTCAACCATTTTGCCTCCTTATGAAATAACAGCCCTTCAAGGGCTTAAAAATATGTTGGGCAACAATAAGGTAAGTTATATCCCTTCTAACGAATTAGGCGGCTTTCAGTCAATTCCACAATCTGCTGTTGTTGGGCCGGATGGCACCCCGGGTTTTAAAAGTTCTTATTTTGGTACCGACCAGGAACACCCGGCAGTTAACCGAAAAGATTCTGTTTTAAGTTTTATGTGGGAAATGAAATCGCCTGACCCAAGGATTAAACCACAGGATTTCACCCATGCGCACTTTGAAGGGAAACTTATTGCTCCAATGGATGGCCGGTTCACCTTACGGCTAACTGCAGATGGCGTAGCCAAGATGTATCACGGTTTCAACAATGGCACCCAGATCGCTTTTGCCGACAGGAACCAGCTGCTTTCACCGGCATTTGCCTCTGTAGAGCTAAAAAAGGGGGAACCTTATGAACTTTCTATAGATTACATAAAACAACCGGGCGATGCAGGTGTAAGGTTGGAATGGGAACTGCCCCAGATCTCTGATGATAAATGGGCGAAAATTACAGCGGCTGTTAAAAAAGCAGATGCAGTAATATTTGTGGGCGGGTTAGATTACACCTCGGATACCGAAGGCCGTGACCGGAACGACCTGGTTTTCCCGGGCTCGCAAGAAAATTTAATTAATAAGTTATCGGCCATTAACAAAAATGTTGTGGCTGTACTAATCAACGGTTCTCCTATGGAATTAGGTGGCTGGTTGAAAAATGTTCCGGCTGTGTTAGAGGCATGATATCCTGGCATGAGCTGCGGAACCAGTATTTCAAACATTCTGTTAGGTAAAACAGCCCCATCCGGTAAACTACCATTCTCCTGGCCAAAAAAACTGGCAGACTGCCCTTCGCAAGTGTTCGGAACTGAAAACAATGACGTAGTAAATTATACAGACAGCTTAATGGTAGGTTACCGTTATTACGACAGCAAAAATGTAGAACCCCAATTTCCGTTTGGTTACGGGCTGAGTTATACTACCTTTAAATATAATAACCTGCATATCAAATCGAACAGAAGTACTATTAGGGGATCTTTTTCAATAAAAAACACGGGTAACTTTAACGGTGCCGAAATTGCCGAGGTTTATGTTAGGCCTTTGCACCCAAGCGTGTACAGGCCAATACATGAGTTGAAATATTTCAAGAAGATCACTATAAATAAAAATGGCTCCGGTAAAGTAGATTTTGAATTAGGTGCTGATGCATTTTCATGTTATAATGTTAAAACCGGCAGTTGGCAATTAGATCCGGGTGAATATGAGATACAAATAGGTTCATCATCCCGCGATATAAGGTTGAAAACTTTAGTACAAGTGCGAAATTAAATTTGGTATTACTTTTACTATACGTTCTCTTAGAGCAGGTAATTACGTGCCAATACCAATCTAAAATTAATATATCACTTGCTAAAAAATTGATGATAAAAACTCGTGAAGTATTTTATTAATGATTTGAAACATCATATTGTTTAGCGATATCCACGCGAATCTGCCGGCCTTGGAGGCTTTTTTCAAAAGTGTTGAGAATAAAAACTTGGAAATGCCGCGGCTGATGGCACTGAGGCATTCCAGGAAGAAAGTGAAATAAGCCGATCTTCTTACCTATGTACAAATTCCCTATTGGGTGATGAACAACGCAAATTATTACGTAACCTGCCTTTACATATAAAGTTGGAACTACTATTCGGGGATAAAATAGTAAAGCTATTACTTGAACATGGAAGTGCAACCAGTATAGATGAGTTATTAAATGAAAATACTAATGAAGATTATTTATTTGACATGATGCAAAAGGCAGACGCCGACATTATGTGTTTTGGACATACTCATCAACCTTATCATAAAACATTAAAAAGAAAAGGAACTGATATTATTGTCGAAAAGTACGCCATTAATATTGGATCAATTGGAAAACCCAAAGATAGGGACCCAAGGGGTTGTTATTTAATTTTTAAATTAAATGAGCCTGAGTATAAGGCTGTTTTAGTTTGTAAAAGCTGGTAGAGAAAATGTAAATGTCGCTCCATGGCCCGGGGTGCTTTCTACCCAGATCCTCCCGCCGTGCCGGTCAATAATGTCCTTGGATATATAAAGTCCCAGGCCGAGCCCCGAGGTCTTTCGCTCCTGCTCTTTAACACGGTAAAACTGGCTAAAAATGTGCTGCTGGTTTTCAGGCAAAATACCGGGACCCTGGTCTTTCACAGAGATGCGAACCTCATTCCCGGTCCTGATAGCAATCATGCTTACCTCCCTGGCGTCCGGCGCATACTTCACGGCATTACCCAGTAAATTGGTGAGCACCTGTTCCAGCCGCATCTTATCGCCCGAGACCAAAAGCTCTCCATCTGCCGCCATTTTCAAATTATAGTGGGGATGGGTCTGCTCAAACGTATCGGTTATTTCGTCCAAAAGATCCGAAAGATCAAAAGGTTCAAAATTCAACTGTAGTTTACCGGCCTGGATTTTAGATATATCAAACAGGTCATTGACTAACTCGTTGAGTTTGGCCAATTGCTTCAGTGCCTTTTCTGCAAAACTTTTGGCAATACCATCCGGAACCGTTCTTTCTAATATCTGCAAAAAACCGCTCATCGAAGTCAGTGGCGTCTTAAGCTCATGGGAGGCCAAGGCGATAAATTCATCTTTTTTATTGCTCAGATCCTTTACTTCCTCAAAGAGCCTGGAATTATCTATGGCAACGGCAGCCTGTGAGGCTACGGTAACAACCAGGTCTTCATGCTCTTCTTTAAAAATGCCAGCTTGTTTGTGGCCAAAAAAAAGCCCGCCGATGACTACGCCCGAATGAGTAATAACGGAAACCGCCAGGTAGCTCACAACCGGCAAATGGCCTTTGGGCATACCAAAATAGGGTGAATTTTTTCCATAACGCGGATCTTTTGTAATGTCATCAACCCGGACAACGTCCTCACCGCTAAAGGTCGGATGGAAAACAGCCGTGTTACGGGGCATGGGAAAGTTTTCAAAAGCAGCCCGTGGCGCCCCGGAAATGGTATAAAGCCAATAGGATTCACCGCCCTGGTCTACCCGGTTATAGAAGAAGGCACCGAAATCCGCGCCGGTAAGCCTGGTAGTAGCATCGGTCACTCTTTGTAAAATGTGTTGCAGATCAAGATCCTCGTTAATGCTTTTACTGATTGAATTAAGGATTTCCATACGCTCCATGCTTTTAGCGACGGACCGCTCTGCTTCTTTTTGCGCTGTAATGTTCCGGGCTATTTTTGAAGCCCCGATGATTTCGCCGGCTTTGTTGAGGATGGGAGACACCGTCAGTGATATGTGCAACTGTTGTCCCGCTTTGGTTCTGCGGATAGTCTGGAAATGATCTACCTTTTTTCCGGCACGAATGTTTCCGATAATTATATCTTCTTCATTCAGACGCTCCGGCGGTATTAGTAATGAAATATGTTGACCAATTGCTTCCTGCTCCGTATAGCCAAACATTTTTTCTGCGCCGATATTCCAGCTGGTGATGATGCCTTGCAGGCTTTTACCGACAATGGCATCGTCCGAGCTGGCGACAATGGCGGCCAGCCTGGCCTGCTTTTCTTCGGCAGCATTTTCTTCGATGATACTGCGGGCAATCTGTGACGATCCTGTAACTTGTCCCTCCTGGTCCCGGATAGGCGAAATGGTTATAGACACGGGGATTTCAACGCCTTCCCTGGTTCTGCGAATCGTTTTAAAATGTCCGATCCGTCTCCCCTCCATAATATCACGCATGATGTCCATTTTTTCCTGCTGCCTGTCCTGCGGGATCAGCAGGTAAACCGATTCATCGATTATTTCCTCATGACTATAGCCGAATAGCTGTTCAGCTGCCGGATTCCAATGGGTGATCCGCATATCAAGGTCATGGCAAAATATCGCGTCGTCAATGCCTTCAAATATGGATTGCAGGGTTGATAGCTCTTGTGAATGCTGAAGTCTGGTCATTAGTATTCGGTGCGGCCAGAAAACGGCATTATCTGTTCAGTGGCTCTTTTTGTTTGATTTAATCTAATAATAACCTTAAAAACACAGAAAGGTTTTAAGCCCTTGAAGAAGGCCAGGCCGATGAAAATCTGGCAGCGCAGCTGTAAATTTTTCAGATGCCCGCTGAAAAAAATTCAGTTTTAATTCCATTTCTGGCTTTGGCATCTCACTTGTAGTATTGCTGCCGAACGATCGTTCTTTAAGTTTAATAGACTAAATGGTTTGATCCTTTAAAAACAATTAAAAGAAAAGATTATGACATTGGTTAAATTTAATCCCGACAAAAGAAACAGTTCACTATTACCAGGTTTTAGTGATGTTTTCGATTCTATTTTTAATGACACTTTTTTCAATGATTGTATGGTAACCCGCGTACCTGCCGTCAATATCAGCGAAACGGAAAACAACTATCATCTGGAACTGGCTGCGCCGGGTCTGAAGAAAGAAGATTTCAAACTGAACCTGGAACGCAACGTGCTGAACATTGCTGTTGAGCAAACCGCCAGTCAGGAAGACAACCAGAAAAATTACAGCAAGCGCGAATACAGCTATAACTCTTTCATGCGTTCCTTTTACGCTGCCGGAAAGCGCGGATGACAGCCATTGATGCTCATTTATCCAACTTTCGAAGTATACGAGATCAGCTCGGCCCATTGTCGTGTAGGACAACCATTCATGTTCGAGATGATTGAATAGTGTGTTAATGCTTGCAATAAAAGAGCGTGGCGAAGATCCTTCTGATTTGATTTTAGACATGGTTGAAGATTTTTATGTTCAGCACGAATAAATGGATGCCTCCCGCTAGTATTAATATCTCTAATAAACTTGGGCGTATAAAAGCGATTGAATTACGAAGTTTAATCATATTATATCAGTCGATAGTATACCGCGTTTGTCCTAATTAGCGGGGGCCCTGTTACTGGTCATTTCTACAGAGGAATTCGCGTCCATTTTAGTGATTCTTTCCAAATCTTTTTTTGTTGCGAAAAGGGCAACACTTTCATAAGAAAGCTTATCAGCACCAATAAATGACCGGATCATTAAAGCAGTCTTTACACTTATTGCTGTAAATGATAAGATATCATCTTTTGAATTGAGTTCGCCTCGGTCGAATTGATCGATCAAATCACTCATGCTTCTCAAGCAATCTCTGATTGTTCCCCATAATTCGCTTGAAATGATCGCCGCCGCCTCTTCTGAAAGTGAGCTATACTCTATAAGAATTGTCCTGGCGTCTTCACGGGCCTTTTCCATATGATCAATCTCACTGGGAATGGGCAAACTCGCATATATTTTAAAACGCCCCTGGTTTTGCATGATTTTAATCAATAGGTCAACCGATCGCGCTGGTATTATCCAGGTCCGCCTCGAAAAGGTACTGTTCGTCGATCCGGACATTGATAGGCCGAAGCGTACCAAGGGTCTGCTCGGCGTCCTTATACACTGGCGAGACATCCGCGCGGCCCAAGTGCTCGTCCATATTTTTTTCGAAATCCGTGGTTTCTCCAGACTGGACATAATTCGAACCATTTGGTGGAACAATTGATGCTTTTGAGCTCGTTGCAACCAGCATAACGTGGGATCTATTGCTATAGGACCTACTTGAGGGTAAAGTTTATAAAAGCCCCTCTCTTCTTTCCTGTAAATTACTATTTTTCATTGGATTAAGGCCAAAATGATATCTTAAGAAAAGAGTTCAATGTGCTTTACGTCAAAACACAATAATTGGCGGGACATCAAACTTATTAATGTGCGTTTATTTGCCATTGACCGATCCTTATAGTGTTGCAGCCATGAAATATTACAATTAGTATTGAGAAAACCAGTAACGATTTAGTACCTCCACCTAACTAATAGTATTATAAAAAGCTTCCCGGTAAACTTCCCCTAATGCGATGCGGATGCCGCCGATCTGGATCTTGTTACGTTCGATGCTGACGATCTCAGGGCCACTATAAAAGATTTGTGAACGCGCATGAACTGAGGTTGTGGTAAGATCTCTTCCAGCTTTTTCATCGTTTGCAGGCTAATGATTTTTTCATTGGCCGTATGGATCGTTATATAATTCTGCATGCCTTCCACATATAGAATATCGGCTGTATTCACCCTAAACAATTTGTGCTCTGTTTTGACAAATATGTAGTCGCTCTGTTTCCGGTGGATGGCTGGTTGGCTAATGAAGGGATGGGGTCGCCTAAACCTTTCAGCACCACCGTCGCTTTTTCAACTGCCTGATAAAAACGCTCGAAGGATACAGGTTTTAACAAATAGTCAGTCGCATTAAGTTCATAACACTCTAAGGCATGTTCCGCGTAGGCAGTCGTAAAAACCACCTGACATTTTCCGGCGATCAGTTTGATGAGTTGAAGACCATTCAGCTCAGGCATCTGAATATCTAAAAACACCAGGTCGATGCCACCTTCGGTAATTTTAGCCAAAGCCTTCAAGGGATCTGTAGTGCTTAATACCACATTAATCGCAGGCATCCGGGCCGCATAGTTGAGCAGTACGTCCAGGGCTAATGGTTTATCATCTGCGAACGGGCAATTGATCATATTAATTTTATTTTGAGATCTATGGAATAGCTATCAGCTTGTTTGCTAATGCGAAGTTCGTGACGGTTTGGATAGATAAGGGATAGTCCTATACCTACCCTTTTATCTTTTTTCAACGGTTTGACCTGATTGGTAACCTTAAACTCCAGCTCGTTGTTTTCTAGGCTAATTAAGATCAGGATCGGATTATCCGGATCATTGAAGGCTCCATGTTTGAATGCGTTCTCTACAAAATTGATCAGGATCAGCGGCGCGATCACATAGCCGCTGAAACTGCCTTCCGTACGAAAGTCAAAGTAACAGTTGTGTTTCTGCCAGACGCGCTGGAGTTCGATCACATTTTCAAGATAGGCGATCTCATCATCCAGCGGAACGAACTGCTCTTCGCTTTCTCGGAGCATATATCTGAGCAAGCCCGATAGCTTCAGTAAGGCAGCCGGCGCTTCTTTGGCCTGCTGCTGCGTAAGCGCGTATATGTCATTGATGGTATTGAACAAAAAATGCGGGTTCACCTGGGAGCGCAGAAATGCCAGCTCCGTTCTCAAATGCTCCTTTTCCGCGATCTCTTTTTCCACACGCAAGGAGCGCCGGTCCGTTAGATAGCTGAGCAGTAAAGCTAGAAAGATATTGATAAAATTCGCACCCAGGGTTACCATTACCGCGAAGCGAAAATCCAGATCGAGCTGATAGGTTTTCTAGCCAATAAGCGGGTATACACGTTGTTCCATCAGGTAATATACCGGTGTAAACAGGATCACACAGCTGACGATAGAGGCCAGGTATTTGACAGGTTACCTGACTTCAAAAAACGGGGGATCAGGAACAGGTAATTTACATAAAAGAAGGCGGCGGCGCAGCTCACCTGTAAGATCTTCACTGGCAGGAGTATCCGAAAGGCAAGGCCCCAGTCAACCTGGGTCCCCAATACGCCCGTACCCAACGAAACCAGCAGGGTCTGGACCAGTATGAGCAACCAGTACCCCGCATGTAAAAGGACAATCTGCCGTTTATTCATGGTTTAAATTAAAACAATTTAATTTTTCAGAAAGAATGATTTGGACAACGTACCTGATCTTCCTGACAAACCAGCTGATAATAAGGATAAGATCTTGTCCGCACTGGAAAGGTTGCTGTCAACGTAATTTGAGGTTTGGTCAATCGCATTGGTTGCGGAATGGCCTCAACTGCATTTTTGCGGCATAGATTAATTATGAAAAAGATAACCACCTATTTGAAATTAATATTAGCCTGCGCTTTGCTGCACCTGACCGTCCCGACAGCTGCCCGACCGCTATCCTCAGATCAACCTACTGTCGGGGAGGAAAACATTGTTCGCTTTATTAAGATTTGGGGCCTGGTCAAATATCGGTTCAACAGCGAGTGCCGAGGGGAGATTCAATGCCGACAGCGTGTTTTTGCACTATATCCGCTGGTCAAAGACGCTAGTGAACCACAGTTTAATAGCTCGATGCTGGCGTTTACGGAGCAGTATGCCTCCGGGATCGTAAATTCAGGCAGCCATACGGCACGTATTACTAGCGGACAGCGGTTAACACTTAATAAAGATCATGCCTGGATCAATGACCCAGCCTTAGGTTTACTGCTCCAGAAAAAGCTGAAGCAACTGGTGAACACTTATAATCTCGGCAGTAAGCATCATTATATGAACAACGTTTTTTACGAAGGCGATTTACCCAATGAACCGGCCTATGCCGATTACAGGTTCAGGGAGGAGGCGATGAATTTTTTAAGTCTGGCCAGTGAGTCCTGCAGTTGAAGAAATAGTGACGATATGTCCGGATTTCTGTTTACGCATGACGGGTAAAACCGCTTTAGTAACCTTCATCGGGCCAAACAAACTTGTTGTTAAATGGCCTTCAATCTCTTCCATGGAAAGCTTTTCGAAATAACCTGCATTAAAGTTTGCGGCATTATTAACACATAGGGAAAGTAACTATACTATGAATGATATTAATTTCAATAGTCACCATGAGATCACCGCCAGTTGCGGCGATTGTAACGCAATAACAGTCCGGGACGCTTTAGATGTTTTAAGTGGAAAATGGAAACTTCAGATCATGTTGGCTCTTTCCAAAGGTGCCTCGAGATTTAAACAGGTAGCTAAAGAAGTTCCTGGCATAACGACAAGATGTTGTCGGAAGAACTGAAAGATCTTGAATTAAACCAACTTGTCAAGCGTGAAGTTCATGCAACCTTTCCACCTACAGTCGAATACACCCTAACAAACCATGGCAAGACTTTGGACAGGGTAATTGCAGAACTCTCTGTTTGGGGAATTGCCCATCGGAACCAAATTTTCGGCAAACAATCAGGAAAACAAGAATAGTTATAAGTTTGGGAGGCCAATTTGAACTAGTTCATGCTGTGTCATCGCCGTATATAGGCGGACATGATTAATTGTCTGCCAGTGCCTAGGGCATGGTTCGAGAGTAATTAAAACCGAAATGTTTAAACATTCTATTAAAAGGCGATTAACTAAAAGCCACGTTCGTTTCACTGGAGGTCATTACTCACCTTATTCATTCGCTCAAAAATAATTTTGTATAGTGAGGCGATGAAGCTTCCACTTTGGCCCTTCATATAAAATACTTAATTCCTGGAACCCACACTTAACGCGGGTTAGAAGCGAGCTCGGACCGATCTGATAAATTCAAAGAACGGGTTTATGACCGGGCTTTTAAGGGATGCGACCGTTAATTTACTTAATAAAGATTTGCAAATCAGAACTGCTAAGACTTGAAATTGGTGCAAAATCCTTACCACCAGCATATCTCAGGAGACTATGCCTAAGTTGTCTTGCAACAGGGCGCTCAGTTAAATTATGATGTATATCCATAGAGCAAATAATAAGCTTACCAATGCCTACTTTAAATTCCAATATATCTGCCATATTCCTGTTCTTAAAAAAGTTATCTATTACTCGGACTATCGGGAGTGGCTGAACAGGAAGCATATCAGTAATCATCGTTTTTGAATTGGTTACCAAATCCCACCATTGCCAGTCACTGTAATTAGCTGTAGGGAAATCAGCAAGGGCAGGATGGGCCGGGTTTACCAGCAGTCCCATACTTCCCGGCTGATCCGGAAAATGGACAGGGCTCCAGAAAACAGGTGCAAACCGACCACTGACCCCTTTTATTGCCGCTGTATCAGGATTCAAGACAACATTTGCTCCTTTTTTCAACCAACTCAATGCGCTATCTGCCGACGTTGTGAAAATTACATTTTTGGGCGCTTCTGCTATTGTTGACGGATATACCCAAATGCTCCAATGATTACTGATAGTACTAGAATTAACAACCCTTAAGGTTACCTCCAACTGCATGGCCTTGGTAATTGATTCAAGATTGACACTGAATTTACCGATCTGTTGTCCGTTACCAACTGGAATGGCCTTTTTATCCAACTTTCCGCTAAACAGCACTTTTTTTTCTTTATCGTTTATAGACCAGATTAATTGATCCGTTATTGTTTTATCAGAAAAATTCGCCATTTCTACCGAAGCCGAAAACACCTCGTTATTGGTATAGGTGGCCTTGCCGAATCTGAGCAAGGGCACTACAGGCCCGCAAAACCGGCGGAACTCTTCAGGTGTGATTATGCCTTTACTATCCCAGAAAGCATTTAGCAAACCTACAAGCGCAGTTCCTTGTCCGGGAAAATCATGAAGGTCGAGTAGTTGAAAACCACCCACACCTGAGGTTTTGAGGGCGCGCTCAATTTCTTCTTTATAAAGGTTTGCTGCCAAGTTACCACTGGCTTTTAAATAGGGGCCGGCCAGATTAAGCATTCCTTTATTTCGAAGATCATTGCGGATGGCGTTAAAATTCATAGGCTCCAGAACTCCTTTATATTTAGAAATTTCACTCAAGTCGGGATAAACAGAATATTGACCAACTTCGTGAATTACGAGCGGCACCGGGATATTTTTTATCGCATTGCTGTAGTCAGTTTTAAAGTCGGGAACGTTCGTATTGAAAATTCCCTGCCCCCGCACCCAGCCCTCATCCGTATATTGGGTAATAAAATAGTCGTCTGTCGGCTCGGGGTACTTACCGTGTCCCTTTTGAAAGCTAAAAGTAGTGGTAGTATAAAGCCGTCTGCTATCCTGCGCTTTCAATTGCCTTACCAAATCCTGAAGCCAGTTAAAATCGCCTTCAAGTTCATTACCCATACTCCAAAAACAAAATGAAGGGTGATTCCCGTAATTTTGTATGATCCGGACTGCCTCTTCCTTCAGGTATGATAACGTTCCGGGGTCTTTGCCTACCGTGAGGCTCCATAAAGGCAGTTCAACATGCAGGTAAAATCCAAGAGAATCGGCTACTTTAAAGGCTGCTTCGGGAGGGCACCAGGAGTGAAACCGAATATGGTTTAGTCCATATTGCTTCGCGGTGTTAAAAACCTTATACCATCCGGCTGCATTCATCGGCGGATGGCCTTCCAGCGGAAATATGTTGCATTCAAGCGTTCCCCGCAGAAACATCTGCCTCCCGTTGATGCGGAATTGGCCTTTCTCTGAAGACAGATCGCGGAAGCCAAATTGCTCTGTTCTGCTGTCGATCACCTCGCCTGACTTATTGGTTACATCGATTTTAAGCTGATAAAGCCGGGGATTAAATTCATCCCATCCCCGGGCATCCTTTACCTTGATGATGAATTTCGTATGCCATAAACTATCGCCTGTAATCACGATGTTCCTTGTATCTTCAACAACTTGTAGTCCTTTTAATATTCTTGCCCTGACATAGTACTTTTTGTCTGCCCGTCCGGGGACAAAATTGATATTTGCTTCTACCGAGCTGTTTTTTAAACTGGGAAATACCTGTACCTTCTCTATCGATAAAGGAAGCCGGTCGACAATCTCCATGTTTCCGATTACGCCATTCCAGATAATTTGTGTGCCGTCTGTATAGGCATGGGCAAAATCATTTACGCTGATATCATGCTGCTTCCGGTTATCCACACGTAAGGTAATCTGGTGCACTCCTGCTTTCAGTGTTCCTAAATCGAAAAATTGCGGAGCAATCAGGCTTTCCTGTGTACCAACCGCGCGGCCGTCTATCCAGCAATCGGTATTCCAGATCACACGCTCAAGCATCATGCGGGCTGCCTGCATGTTATGCGGGATTGCAATGGTACGCTGGTACCACACCGCGCCGGTATATTCATGCTTCCTTGACAAATGCATCATCACCTGCTTGTTAAGTTTCAGCGTATCTGTCTGAACCGGCTTCCCGATGCCCGCGTCATCAAGTGTTCCCGGTAAAGTGATTCTTCCCTGCAACTTCTGGCTGTACCATTTTTCAGGTATCCCTTTATCAAGAGGATCCAGTTTAAAAGCCCATGTTCCGGACACGGGTACCCGCGTGTGCTGTGCAAAAACTGCAATACTCAAAAATAGCGTCACAAATAAAACTAATGATCTTCTCATAGAAAATTGATCCCGGGTTATTATTGATAAGTTCCTGTTAAAGTAGTCACCGAACGCCCCTCTAAAGTAAGCTTATTTGTAGTGACAGTTGATTTTTGCAAGTTCCTGGAAGCACTTGTGGTAAAAACATCAATGTTTGCATTGGCAAGTTTGATTGCGTTTGTATCCAGCGTGTATTTTTTTTCGTTGCCACTGGTGTTGATGATCACAATAACAAACTGCTTGGTCGCCGGATTTTTGTAGGCTGAAACCATTTGAGAACCGGCTGCAACAACAGCGTCCGTGATATCACTGATAGCTGCACCTACCCTGATCATTCCCGGCCTGATGAACCGTGAGTAATTACCCAGGCACCAAAGCTGCTTGGAATCGCTTACAATGCCGTCACTTTTCATAGCGTTCAGGTCATAACCGCCTGCTGGATCAGTAATATAAACCAGTCCGTCACTATAATTGTAAGTATCAACTGCCAGCCACCACTGCCAGGAACTGACGTTAGCGACCGTAAGGTCATTGTGGACAACTTTAGCAACATACAGCCCGTAGTCGATACTCAGATTCCGAGGATAGCCGTTTGCCTGACCGCAAATATCACCGAGAATTCCAAATTCCGACTGCCATAACTGAAGCGATGGCGCAATACTATTACGCTTGTTTGCAACATTCTGACGGTAATTTACCAGGTCACTGCCTGGGCAGGTAGTAAAATAACTATGGGCAGAAAGCAAATGTTCTAAAGCCGAAACGTTACCGATATAATTAGATGAAGCAGGGTTGAAGAACTGATTGATCTGGTCCCCGCGATTATCGCTATTATTTGCATCCAGTGAATTCCATTGATTGGCTTCGCCAAGAGCGATCTTAGCAGATACCCCGGCAGACTGTATTTTAGGCCCTAAAATTCTTACAAACTGCGCTATATCGTTATTGGTAGCGCCGGTACCTTCCTGGCTCGGGTTTTCACCCCAGTTCCATTGCGGCTCGTTAAAAGGGCTGATAAAATTAAAAGGCGTACCGGTACTTTGAAAGTGCTTTGCAACAGCGACAAGAAAATCTGCAAATGCTCCCTGCTTATCTGATTTCAAATTGAGCTGGCTGTTCGCCAATCCAAAGGCTTTGTTATTTACCGTGTACTGGACGGGTGGTGAAACGGAAAATCCCAGAAAATTTTGAACTCCCCTGGATTTGGCTGCTGCTAAAAACCATTGCTGCCCTGCCTGCTTTGTCCAATCGTAGGTGCCATCCGCATTTAAAAAACACTCTTCACGCCGGTATTCATCTGGAATGCCGCTGGCTGTGCCCTGTTCAAAGCTTCCTGCTCCGATGTTAAAACGCCAGAGCGATAATCCGATACCTTTAGGATTACCATTGGCATCATTGTCCATGCTGAAAAGATAATCGGCGATCAGGTTCTTTTTAGTGGAATTAGCCCATTTACCAACAAATTTTGTTGTCCAGCAATCAGAAGCTCCAAAACTACTGACGGTTTGTTTTTCGTCCCCCAGGTTAATGACAATTTTTACTTCTGCCTTATTACAGGTATCTACACCATTTACATAGCAATGATTGTCGGTTTCCGGCATTACTGTTTTTTTACTGCACCCGGATGCAGTAGTGAATAGTAGCAGGCAAAGTGAAATAAAACTAAAATGTATCTGTTTCTTCATTTTGTATCAATAAGCCGCTTGCTTGCGCAGGCGGCATTTAGTAAATTAGTAACCGGGGTTTTGTGTAATTCTTCCCTGTGAGGCAATAATTTCTTTGGATGGTATCGGCCAAAGATTGTGTTTTCCGGCAACAAAACTGGTACCTTTATTCTGAGGTTCGTTTAGATTGGTCGTTTCATAAGGGTCTTTGCTTTGTTGCGTATTGTACTTAACAAAACTCCCGTTCGGCCCCATGATACTATTGATCACCGGCTGACCACTTTGATCTTTCCATCTCCTGATATCATATAACCTATCTCCTTCAAGCGCGAGCTCAAGCCTGCGTTCCGTACGAACAGCATTGATAAGGTCCCAGCCGCTGAGGTTCATGTTGGTAGTAAGCCCGACCCTGTCTCTGACTGCTTTTAAAGATTGCAAGGCCTGCTGGCTTTGTTGTTGCATAGCTGCTGCTTCGGCGTTCATCAGGTAAACGTCGGCGAGCCTCAGGTAAATATGATCTTTTGAAAACCTGCCATTCGGCGTACGTTCTGATCTCGGTATATAAACTTTGCGGTTGTAACGGGCCGATTTGCATTGTGACGGATTGGCATCAAATGAAGTGTTTGCGGGATCGCCGATCACGGGGAAATGATGACGAATGATCGTCCAGTTCAGCCTAACGCTATCACCCTGAGCCTTAAATGCATTTTCCAGGTCGCTTGTAGGCGTAAAATAGCCCCAGCCTCCTTCTGTTCCGGGCATTGATGTGGTCGGGAAAACATTACCTAAATTGGGATACTGGGTTGAGTACTGGAATTGAATTTCAAATATGGATTCTTTACCGTTATAATTTGTGGTTTGCCAAATGTTACCATAAGAGTTCTCCAGCGTATAGTCGCCCGATGCGATAATTTGCGCGCTCACGCTTTGTGCCTCAGCCCAATTTTCGGTATATAAATCAATTTTGGCGAGTAAGGCCTGTGCCGCGCCTTTTGATACCCGGAATTTATCCGTGGTACTGTATTGAGACTTTGAAGGAAGTATTGCAATGGCACTATTCAGATCCTGTTTAAGAAAACTATAAACATCTGCCGCACTTGTGCGGGTGTAATCGTTTTGCTGGGGCGAAAGCGTTTTAGTGATCAAAGGCACCGCTCCCCAGTTTCGGACAAGCTCGAAATATTGAAAGGCCCGAAGAAATTTGAGTTCAGCGATCAGTTTTTGTTTTGCGCCATCATCAATTTTTGCATTCTGCAGGCCTTCCATGGTCGCGTTGAAAAGGTATATACTTTTGTAAATCTCTATCCAATGCGCCTCTATCCGGTCATTTTCCGGGTTAAGCGTATAATGAGCAGCCTGAACAGCTGTGCCCTGACCGCCATTAACACCGATCCATTCGTTATCGGAAGCGGCTTCGCCGCCAACCTGCTTCCACCATTGTGTTTGCCACCAGTCATCAAAATCAATGTATTTGTAACTGGCCAGTGTTGCCCCGGTGGCTTCGTCAACAGTGTTGTAAAAAGTACCTGATTGAATAGAGTTTCCGTAAGGTTCCTGTTCGAGGAAACTTTTTTTGCAGCTGGTGATAGCGGCCGCAGCCAGTATCAGTATCGTATATTTTAAACGTTTCATTGTGTTTTTTGCTGAATGTTAAAAGTTTGCGTTAAATCCAATATTGAAAAATTTAGGAATAGGATTCTGCCCGTTATCAATTCCGTAACGCAGTACCCCACCGAAAGGAACTTCCGGATTCAAGCCATCATATTTCGTAATGGTGAAAAGGTTCTGTGCGGATATATAAACCCGGACTTTCGCAACACCCCTAAGTGCTTTGGTTGGTACGGTATAGCCCAATTGCAGCAGTTTGTTCCGCACATAGCTTCCATCTTTTATAAAGAAGCTGGAGTTATTTGAAAAATTACCGTTTGGATCTGAAAGACTTAAGATCGGATAGCTGTTGGTGCTTCCCGGTCCGTTCCAAAACTTTTTCTCGTTGCCGCTGATAAAATTGTAATTATAAATAGGGTTCATCCGTACCAGGTAATCATCAGCTATCTTATTGCCGAAGGACCCATAAAACTCGGCGCGGATATCGAAACCCTGGTAGGCAGCCTGGAGCGTTAAGCCCGTAGATATTTTAGGATAAGGGTTCCCGATTGATGTCCGGTCGTTCAAGTCGATTTTATTATCGCCATTAACATTTTTGTACATGAAATCGCCCGGCCTTGCATTTGGCTGCAACACGGAACCATCAGGGCCTTTATAATTCTGAACATCCTGCGCGGTTTGAAAAACGCCGAGTACCTGGTATCCATAATAGCCACCAAGAATATCACCGGCCGCGGTTTTTGTTCTTCTCGTTGACTGGAACACATCATTAGATATCTCATCGTAAAGGATCTGTCCTTTCAAGTCAACGGCCCTGGAGATAAAGTGCTGCAGTGTCAATCCGATACCGTAGGATAATTTGCCGATATTGTCTTTATAGTTGATGGCAAGCTCATAACCGCTTGTACGAATACTACCCACGTTGGTATAAATGGTCGGAATATATCCCTGAGGATAGCCCAATGAAGGCTGCACAGGGAGGTATAACAGCATGTCTTTGGGTGTCCGCCAGTATTTATCCGCAGATACCGACAACTTACTATTGAAGAAATCTGCATCTAAACCAATAGTAACGTCCTGGGTTGTTTCCCATTTGATATCAGGGTCTGGCACATTAGCCGGTACATAACCGTAAATCCTGCTCCTGTCTCCATTGATATAATCAGAAAGCCCCAATGTACTTTCATAAGCTCCCGGTGCGCCAGGCAGATTACCACCTACACGGCCGTAAGAGGCTCTCAGCTTTAAATAATTGAGCCACTTTAAATCTTTCATAAATGACTCATTCGAGATCACGTAAGCACCCGAAACGGTAGGGAAATAACCCCAGCGGTTTTTGGGGGACAACAGCGAAGATCCGTCTGCCCGGAATGAACCTGTCAGGTAGTAAGTTTCATTGAAATCATAAGAAACTCTTGAAAAATAGGAGTTCATCTTACCGAAAGGGCCCGCCCCCGGCTGGTGTGTACCGCTACCGTCTGCAAGCGTGGCTCCCGCAGAAATATACCTGTAAGGTTCAGCATCATAAGGAATGTCCTGGCGGAAGACATAAGTATTATTATAAGTATAGTTATCAGCCGACTGGCCTACGAGGATATTGTAATGGTGCTTACCTATCGCCCCGATGTAATTGAGGGTATTATCAATTTGCCAGCGATAATTAACTATCGTATTTTGAGAAACGCCCGATTTGTCGTTCCTGTCCTGCGGATCAATAAAATACTTCGGATTATAGTTCGTCTGATTTAGCGAATTATAAAATCCTGAAAGACTGGTTTTAAAAGTCAGCCCTTTTATTGGGTTGATCTCCAGGTAAGCTGACCCTTGCGTACCGAATTGTTTGGAGTTATTGAAATCACGGGCCATTGCGGCCACAGGATTGTTGATGTTGTTGAAATTTGACCGGGTGAACTGGCTGTACTGCGGATTGTAAGCGGTAAAGCTCCAGCTCGGATTAGACGATGCATAAGCATCAACGTCAGACTGCGTTTGAGCTACAGACTTGGTGACCGCCACGTTTGGCGCGATTGACATCACATTAAACAGGCCGGTTCCGCCGCCATCACCGTAAGTCTCAAAACGCGGTGCCAGATTTACCCCGATTTTAAATGCTTTGGATATTTGATAATCAATATTGAACCTCGTTGTAATTTTTCGGTAATCGCCAGTACTGCGCTGCGCATTAAAATTCGTCGTCTGGTCAAAATAGCCTGCGCTGCCATAAAATGAAAGCCCGTTCTTAGCCCCAGAGGCACTAACATTGTAATTATGCGTATACGCATTTTTTACAGATGCTTTCCACCAGTCCGTATTAATGTTGGTCACTGCTCCGGCTGGAGGTAATGTTTGGTTATTATTAGCATAAATCTGCTTATAAAAGCTAACATATTCATCGGTTTGGGCCAGGTTTGGATTTACCCAGTGGCTCATCCCGGAAGTCCCGTTAAAATTGATCTGAACTTTGTCTTTCCCCCGTTTGGTGGTAATCAATAAAACGCCTTCGCCTCCCCTGGAGCCATAAATGGCTGTTGCCGCAGCATCTTTCAAAACATCTACCTTATCAATATCAGAAGGGTTGATATCGTTTAGGCTGCCGAAGGACGTTATAACACCATCCACGACGATCAAGGGGTCGCTGGAACCGGTGATGGTTGCAAAGCCCCTGATCAGTAGCTTGGGCTGCGCGCCGGGAACTCCTCCTCCCTGGAACACCTGGAGTCCGGGCACCTTGCCCTGTAACGCATCTGCAACGTTACTCGTCGTGGTGGGCGCAATATCTTTGGTGCTCACCGACGAAACCGCTGTGGTTACGCTCTTGCGGGTAATAGTTTGGTAGCCAATAACTACCGCTTCATTGAGCATGTTATCGGATGGGCTGAGCTTTACTTCGTATTGCTGCGAATCGCTTACCGGCACCTCTTTTCGGGCAAAACCGATATAAGTGAATACCAGGATGTCTCCGGCCTTTGCATTTAACTGAAAATTGCCCGAGGCATCGGATACCGTTCCGCCTTTTGAGCCTTTCAGCGTAATACTTACCCCGATAAGGGTCTGATCGGCGTTATCTGTTACCCGCCCTTTGATTAACCTGGTTTGGGAGAAAGCCAGGTTACACAAGAACAGGAACAACACCATAATTAGTGTAGATCTTCTTTTCATAATTTAATATTTAGGATTGAATTGGTTGAACAAAACTAACGGGAATCAACCTGCGTAACATAGACTATCTTTTGTAAAAACTGGACTATATTATGATTAAGAAAAATACTTTAGAGGCTATTCCCGGTCAGCCATATTCCAGCTAAATCTTGTCAGAGAAATCACCTGTTTTATCCTCCCGTCAGGAACACCCGTAAGCCTGCGCCAGGCTTGTTCCAATAAATCCTAAAACGAAAAAAACGGGATCACTCCCGTTCCTTTATTAAACCAATTATAGAACCAATTTTCTTTTTAAACTTTTAAAAAACTATCTGCCAACTGATGATAGGATGCAGCTAAATCAAGATGGGTTTTCGCGCCAAGGTGCATCGTTTCCATCTCGAGTACTTGCTGAAACAGGGCAACGCTTTCTTTCCGGTTATTTAAACCTAATTGACCGAGGCCCTGTAAATAAAGACAATGAATCCGGTTCAGCAAATTCAAATCTCCATCAAAAACCATCAGATCCGGAAGAGAAACGGCGAAGTAGTCGATCTTAATCTGATCGTCAATATGCTGCTGTCCGTAGCTGATCAATTTATTAAAAATACTTTCGGCACGGTGGTCGTCTCCAATTTTTCTGAGCGCCAGCCCCTGATAAAATATTTTATCAGGTGGCGAATCATTATAAAATACAGCAGCACTCGGATCCTCATCTCCAATGGCAGCCGTTTTCCATGACCGACCGGCTGTTTCCTCATCACCTGAAGCCTGGTAAGCGCAACCCAGCCAAAAATAAATATCATTATCACGTGCCCCTGGTAATTTTCCTTCGCCTAAATTGTCAGGATAGCGTAGCGCTTCGTTGAGCAATTCAATAGCCGTTTCAGGGTTCTTCTTCAAAATCGACAATTTGGCCCTTTCCATCAGGCTGTAAGTATATTGAGCAGCCACTTTGCCTTCACCGCCTTCCCAGGGATGGAATTTGCGGTTCATCAGCATATCATATGCTACCCCGAAATCACCCAGAAAATTGCGTATTGCAGCTATCTCCAGGTAAACGTCATCTCTCAGCGTTGCTGTTCCAAGATTTTCCTGTAAAAAGGCCAACCGTTTTTCAGGATTATAATTAAGGCGCTTATAGAGCTGATCAAGTTCCATTAACATCCTTGCATCATTTTTATTAAGTTGAAATGCCTTGTTGAAATGAAAAAGCGCCCTGTCTTTATCCCCGGATTTATTAAACAGCGCAATTCCAAGATTCCTGTTTACAGTTGCGAATTCGCTGTCAATTTGGTAAGATAGTTCCCAAAGGCTGATGGCTTCTGCATACTGGCGCTTATCAAAATACAGGTTACCCAAGTAGTACGGTGCTTTGCTGTCGGCAGGATTGAGCTTCATAGCATTTTTCAACACCTTAATATCTTCCAGGCGATTCGGAAAACAGTAACCCGGGTCTACTACAGCGGCTACCGTCAAATAGTTCATACAACCATGCTGATCACCTGACCTGGAATAAATATAGACCAGGTAATAGTTAATAAGCGGTGTATTGAACTCCTCCTTATTTGCCAGTAATAAGATGGCTGCGGCATCCTGGTATAAGCCCTGATTGATAAAATCAATTGTGCATTCAATCAGGTTGTGCGCAGTGCCGCGGCTCCGGGACTTGAGCAGATTCAAGGTCTGCATGGCTTTGTCTTCCTGCTGAAGTTCCTGATAACATAAGTACAATTGGTAAAGGGCCCCGAAATTAAAGCCGTCGCGTTCAATAGTACTTTGAGCAACGGAAAGCGCTTCAGTAACCTTCCCCATTTTTTTAAGTGCCTGAATTTTGATCAGATAGGCTTTGCCATTCCGGGCATTCCTGTCAATTGACCAGTTGATGTGCTCAAGTGCTTTTTCATAATCCCCCTTCAATAAATCGAGTTGTGCTATAAAATAGTAAGCTGCATCCTGCCAGGCGCTGCTCCATCCGGCTTTAAAAAACGCCTCATAAACCTCTTCTTTACGACCGAGGTATTTCAAACTAAGCCCCAGGTTAAAATAGGGTTCGCCATCATAAGGATTAGGGTTTCTGGCGATTAAGGTTTTGATTGCTGCCCGAAAAAAAGCTTCACTCTTTTCGAACATCCCGCGTCTGAGATACCACACACCAAGCGCGTTATTATTACGGACATCGCCGGGATCCAGTTCCAATGCTTTTTCATAATAAGGAACAGGATTAAAAGTGGCATGGCGGTACTGTTCCAGGTGCTGCCCTGTTAAAAACAATTGTTCTGCATTGTTGATATCCGCCGGCGATTCTGCAGGTGCCGCAGCCACCGGTATATCTTCGTTTTCCTGTTTTCCGTTATAACGCAGCAATTCTTTGCCATTTTTATCAATTATACTGACAGTAATAGCGTTTTCTTTTATATGATCAGGGCCATTCAACGTGCGGTCATAAATGTTATAGGGGTCTATATCGACAATATCCTCAAACAGCAGATCCGCTCCTATAAAAACCCTGATACCGACTGACTTGTACATTGATGTGGCAAAAACCTTTACACCAAGTTCATTTTGGTTCAAATCAAGACTAAGCAACAGATCCTTGCTTGCATTTTTGATCAGGCCCAGTTCACGGTAAGGAAGAAAGTATTGCGTAAATGACTTTTCTTCAAATGGCATCAGCCAGGTAAAGTCGGGTTGATTATCCGTGTAAACACCCGTCATTAATTCAATATATGGGCCGTCTTCATCGGTGAGATTGCGGTCCCAGGCGATGCCAAAATCTCCGTTGCCCCATGTCCATTGCTTCTTCCCCGGAGAAACGTGATGGTCCGCTATATGCAGCATACCTGCTTTGGAATCATGTTCATAGCCACCTACAAAATCATATGCGGAGTTGACAGCCATATAGGACGTTGGTACCGGGATGTTCTTATACATCGAAATATCCGTTCCAGGGCTGTAGTCGACCTTGTAATAAGTGCCAGTAGCAATGGGAAACGTGGAAACGTCCCGTTTGCCGTGATCAAAAACCGCGTTAACATCCGGGGGAAACACAGACTGATAATGGTCATTAACCTTAACCGCCGGATTGGCCCACCAAAGAAAAGTTTGCGGTAGCGGCGTCGGGTTAGATAGCCTGGCTTTTATTTCCAGGTAAGCGTGGTCCGGGTGAAGGGTAAATCCGGCCATGCCTTTGGTATGGAACATTTTTTCCAGTTCATTTACCCAAACAGTTACACTGCCATCAGTATTCTCTTCAATATTAAAATCTACGGCATCGAAGGTGCTCGGGCGATGATGCTGCGGCCAGTTGAATTCTATCCCGCCGGATATCCATGGGCCGCAAAGACCAACAAGAGCAGGTTTGATCACCTGGTTATAATAGATAAAATGCCTTTCTTTGATTTTATCGTAAGCCATCTGAACCCGTCCGCCCAATTCAGGCAGAATCATTATTTTAATGAAGGCATTTTCGAGGAAAACGGCAGTGTATCCCCGGTCTTCTTTTTCATCGGATATTTTCTCGATCACCGGGTTGGGATATACAACCCCGCTGCTGCCCTGGTAGATCCTTTTCTCAAAAAACATCGGGTTTTTATCAGGCTCTCCGGCCCCGTAGGTCGGGATAATCACTTTTTCTATCCAGGCTTTAACTATCATGTATTTCATATTTATATTTAATGTGCTGCAAAATTTGATTCCAGTTGTTCCAGGGATTGTCCTTTAGTTTCCTTGACTTTAATCCTAATGAACACAAATCCGAAAAAACAAACAACCGCATAGAGGTAAAAAGGCCCGTAAGTTCCCAGTGCTTCAGCCAGCAGGGGGAAAGTAAATACAAGCAGAAAATACGCTCCCCATAAACATAGTATGGCAAAAGAAGAAGCAGTACCCCTGATGTGATTAGGAAATATTTCAGATATTATAACCCATGTAACAGGAGCCAGAGATGTGGCATAGACTGCAATGGCGAGCAATACCAGAAAAGATATCCACCCGGCGGAAGCCTGATGGCCGAGCGCATACGCCAGCGCGAGATAAATAATGGTCAGGCCAAGCGAACCGAACATGATCAGGGGTTTTCGTCCTAAACGATCAACCTGCCACATCGCCAATAAAGTAAATAAGGTATTCACCACGCCGATAATTACCGTTTCCCAAAGCTGGCGGTCAAGATCGGCTCCTATAGATTTAAAAATAGTGGAGGTATAATTAAACACGACATTGATCCCGCAAAATTGTTGGAAAACAGCAAGTGTCACACCAACCAAAACAGCCGGCCGCACCGCTTTGGCAAATACGTTAAGATAACCGCCATTGGTTGCGGCTGGTGCACTTTTTTCCAGGTCTTCAACAATCCTGGCCGCGGCAGTTGCTGAGCCAATTTTGCAAAGTGTTTTAAGTGCATCTGCTTTGAGCCCTTTGCTGAGTTGCCAACGGGGGCTTTCCGGCAAAAAAACAACACCAAACAGAAAAAGCAGGGATGGGATCACGCCAAGGCCGAACATCCATCTCCAGGCTTCCGGCCCTTTGTCAGCCAGAGTATAATTGACAAGGTTTGTGATCAGTATCCCCAAAACAATGGTTAACTGGTTAAGTGCCACGTTTCTGCCCCTCACCGCAGCAGGCGAAATTTCAGATATATAAAGGGGACTGAGCATGGAAGACATGCCCACGCCGATGCCCGCTCCAAATCGGAACAGGATAAAAACAGGCAGATTTGCGGCGAACGCCATCGCTACCGAAGACAGCGCAAAGATCGAAGCTGCTACCATTAAGCCGGGGCGTCTTCCGTAACGGTCGGCGATCCTTCCGGCCAGCAGACTCCCGGCCATACAGCCAAGGGCAAGCGAGCCGGTTAAAAAACCTTCACCCAAGGCACTCAGCGCGAACTGTGATTTTAAAAAAGGCAAAGCTCCCGAGATTACGGCGAAATCAAAGCCGAAAAGGTACCCACCAAGGGCCGAAATGAATGATATGGAAATAATATAAGAGTGGTTAAATTTTTCGGTTGCTATTTGCATTCCAGGTAAAGAATTTAATAATTGGTTGTTTAAAATAGATCAGTTTTGTTATCGTCAAAAGCTGAACGCATTGCTCACCGAAGATAACAGGACAACTTTTGAAAAAAATGGACGATTAAAAGATATAACTGGATATTCTTATGGCCACTTACCAGGTTACCCTCACCGTAGTAAACGATTTACCGGCAAAGTCGACGTCATAATAATTCAAATTGACGTTATCCTGGCTCCACACTAATGCATTGTTTTCTATTGCACTGGTTCTGTAGATCTTTATAGTGGAGATATTACCGCCAAAGTTCAGTCTGACCTTGTTTTGCGCATCGGTATTCCAGTTAACAACGTTGATATCCGCCCGGTTTGCCGTGGTGAATGCGCTCACATTATCATTTCCAAAATTGGCGATCCCCGTTAAGGTAGTAGGGATATAATTTTCATTAAGCAGGTTTGCAGTATATTGCTGGAACGCATAGTAGTTTTTCTTCCGTTGGGCGGGGGCTCCCCATGGCGTGTACAAAAGTCCGCCAAAGTTAGTTTCAGGGTTTCCCCATTCGAAATACAGCCAGCCTTTTGCCCCTCCTTTGAAAGCATCGTGGAATTTATTAACCAGGTCAAGCGCAGAGGTAAGTTCATCAGGTGTACTTCCCATGCCAAACCCCGCGTGCCACTCCGTCATGTACAGTCCTTTGGCCCCGGCGGCTGATGAAGCTGCGGCAAAATTAGTAGCAGAACTTCCGGAATATTGATGAGTCGTGTAAAGGTTCATATTTCCGGACGCGTTAAGAGCAGCAATATAACTTCCTGTATGGGTTACGTCAATACAATCCGGCGAGGCAAAAAGTGGAACGGGGATGCTTAACGACTGTAGTTTCGTCTTCAGCCATCCGGCTGTACTGGTATAGACACTTTGTGCCTGTGCCGCGGTAAATTCGGCAGATTCATAAGGCACCGCGGAAGATGGATAGTCAGGTTCATTCATCAGGCTTAAATAATCGACGCCGATTCCGTTGTCCTTAAGATTTTTAATATGAGCGTACAAAAACTCGCCAAATTCGTTGTAGGCATTCGTTACGCTGGCGTTAAGGGTCCCGCCATTATTGACGCTGCTATTGCTCTTCAGGTACTTTGGCGGGGACAATACTATAGCCCAGATTTTGATTGCCGGATTAACCAGCCTGGCTTTTTTGACCGCAGTGATCTGGTCAACCAGGTTAGAATTTCCTGTAAAGTTGAACTTGGAAAAATCAGTATTATTTGGGTCTGCATTATCATTGACATCCTCAACTCCGTCCGCACGGAGAACGATTTTAAAAACGTTGACGTTGAGATCATGCCAAAGCCAGTTGGCGGCATCAGTAAAATTAGTAATCCCATTTACCAGGTGCCCGCTGTAGAAGTAGCAGCCAGCTCCAATGAGATCGATTTTCTGCTGGGGACTTCCTATACCAACGGTAATACTCCCTCCGCTCTGAATTGAATTTACAATGGGCTGCTTTATTGGCTGCTGCTGTTGAGCAGGTGCCATGCTGTTTTTATTACAGGACGTAGCGCCGCATCCCAGCGATATAACCAGCAATAAAAGAAGTTGGTGCTTTCTCATAAGTATTTTCTTCGGTTAATAAATCGGTTTGTAATTTTCGGAAATAAAACAGCTTGAAAATATGGACACAATTAGGATTTATATGGACTATATTATTATCAGGCTGAAATTAATTTCAAATCAAATTTTTAATTTTTACGTTTACTAATAAGTAAATCCGTTTGCGAATTGGCAGCCCGCGCCTGCGTGAAAAATAGTAGTAGAAACCAGTTATATTTTGATATGAATTATAAAAAAGACGGGTTCGACGGACAAAAAGCGATTGTTATTCCCAGATCGATTGTAAACAGATTTTGTCTTTCCAATGATATTATCAAAGGATCTTATATCACTGATATCGGCTATTATCCCAAAGCGAAATTCCACTTCCGGAAGAGGGCTCAGGGAGCAGAGCAAAATATACTTATATATTGCGTGGAAGGCACCGGACTCGTATCCATCAAATCGGTAAAGCATACAATCGTTCCGGGAGACTTTATTATCATTCCGCATAGTGTTTCTCACTCGTATGAAACGAATGAAAAAACACCCTGGACAATTTATTGGTGCCATTTTAAAGGTGAGCAGGCAGATGCACTGGTTAAATGGCTGTATTCAAAAGGGCAAAGCTATAAATACAGTGTTGAATTTGTCCAGGAGCGCATCACGCTATTTGAACAGCTTTACACTTATCTTGAGCAAGGATATAGTATGGAGAACCTGACTTATATTAATTTATTAATGCTGCAATTTTTAAGTTCCTTTATTTATAGTGATAAATACAGGACAAAGCTATCCGAAAAGAATATTGATATCCTTGAAAAATCTATCTTTATCATGCAGAATAATCTCGAAAAGTCTCTGACGCTTTCCGACCTGGCAGCATCGGTCAACTTGTCTAACAGCCATTATTCAGCCATCTTTAGAAAAAAAACAGGGTTTCCGCCAATTGAATATTTTAATCACCTGAAAATTCAAAAGGCCTGTCAGTATTTACAATTTACAAAACTGAGGATAAGTGAAATTGCTTTTAAAATCGGGATAGATGATCCATTTTATTTTTCGAGACTTTTTACCAAAACAATGGGGTATGCACCAAAAGAGTATCGCGAAACAAGGTATTCAGCCAATCAGGAAAAGTAGTGAGGTCATCTTATTTACGTGAGATTCCTTGCACAGGTAATTGTAAATAGTTAATGATGCAGATATATCAACGACAAGCCCCTATTATCAAACCTAATCGCTCAAACGCTGTTATGTGTCTATCTTCAGGTAATTGATATACCCATAAAAGGACCTTCCGCTGAAATATTAAAAGCGCCGGAAACAGCCCCGAATATGTACCTGGTGCTTTCGCCGGATCTGTACATTATTACTGCCAGTGCCGCATACTTGGAAGCTACACAAACAACCCGCGAGAACATTGTCGGTAAACATATTTTTGAGGCATTCCCGGACAATCCCGACTTGCCGGATGGCGACGACGGGATGCACAATATCAATGCCTCTTTACAAGCTGTTCTTCACACTAAAAAGCCGGACCCTGGCCAGATCCTGCCGCGAAAAAGTGTTGGGCCAGGATGCAGTTTTCTTCGGTCCGAAACAAGCTGCCTTGTGTACCGGTTGCGTGAATGAACAGATGGATCAATACTATAAGGACTTAACCGTTCAGATCGCACATGACCTTTTGCAACTATCGGCTGAACAAAAATACTTCACAGAACAGATTGACATGGGTAAAGATATGCTTATCAAACTGGGTTATGATCGACGGACTTATTTACCAACCTACAATTACGAAGTCCGTTACCGGAACACGCTTGCTGCCATTGAAAAGATTCGGAGCGCAGAAGAGATTTTTTTATCACAGAGTGGCGATCATGTATACAAAATTGGATTTGTGACCAAAGGCCAGGAAGTTTTTACCTGGCGATTGAACCATGATCTTTCTGTTCATGACATCAGCACTTTTTCGAAAAATGCTAGTGAAATCCGGGACTACCGCAAAGGTTTTTTGATGATAGCCAATCGTGAAAGCTCTTGAATTACTAACGAAGTTTCCTTACACCGGTTATAATTCTTCTGCATTTTTCAGGATGCTGCTGAATTGAGCTTGATCTTTGGGATTTCAAAATTCGTCCTTCTAATAAGTTGAAAGGGAGTAATTTGTGTAGGCCAAATTCGCCTTGTACTTCTATCACGTAATTAACCTCGCGGCCATTGATATAAAATCGGTCGCCGGTTACATCGATGGTGAAGTTACCATTAAAAACGACACGGCTCCTGTTACAGCTAAATAAAAATTTGATCACTAACTTATTATCAAGTTGCAAACATTATTTGATTAGCGAAATAACACTGTGAAATATTAAAACGGTATAAATTGAATTTTTTTCGGCATCTTAACTCACATTTTAAGGATCGGTTTTTTTTTATCATGAAACGTTCGTTCAGTGGAATGTGAGATTAACAGAAAATACTTTCCACCTACTTTCAGTAATCGCTATTAAATTGAATTAATAAAAAAAAATTTACATTCTAAATAATTATGAAAATACCTTTTCCTTTGTCTTTTTGTTTTGACCTTACCAAATACTTACATTGCAGGAAAGTTAATTATTTCCGGCCGAGATTAAACACTATACCAAACCTGAGTGTATTGGCCAAAGGTGTTTTTTGCTGACTGGCGGCAAGATATGAAAAGTTAAAATCCATAAAATCGTACTTGTAACCTACGCCAAAGGTGGCATATTGGCGGTTACCCTTGTTGGGGTTTTCGTAAAAATAACCTGTCCTGAGAAAAAAACGATGATTAAAAGCATACTCCAGGCCGGCACTATAATTTATTTCCTGCAACTCTTCGCTAAAACCACCCGGCGCATCCGAGAAAGAGCCGAAAATTCCAGCCGGCACCGAAACATCGGTGCTTTTCCCTTTGATGATACGGCCGTTACTATCCGTTTGGGGAGGGGTTGGCACCAGTAACTTATTCAGATCGACAGCCAGTGTCAATTCATTTTCGTTATCCAGTACCCAAGTGTTCGCAATCCCTAATTTTAGATTTGCAGGCAGGAAACTTTGGCTGGCAATAGTATTATCGTAGCTTATCTCAGATCCAATATTAGAAATATCGGTACCAAAAGAAAAATGAGATTCCTTACCAAATAAGTCGAACTTATTTCTGTAAAATAAGGAGAGATCAGCCCCTACCGATGAACCAGCCTGCAATTTATAATTAGCATCAGAATTGAAGATATGTGACGAGATATATCTTATAGTAAAACCGAGTGAAAAATTATCACCAAAACTGCGGGCCAGCGATGCGTCGATAGCATATTCATAGGGACTGTAGGCTCCTTGCGATGTATTATTGGCATCGGCCAAATCTATTTTACCTAAATTGAAATAGCGCATGGATACGCCAATAGCTGTACGATCATCTGTTTTAGCCTGAAAGTTTAGGTAACTGATATTGGCGTCGCTAACCAAATTACGAAGCCACGGACAATAAGAAAGTGAAACTGACGAATTACTTTTCATAAAAACCATTTTTGATGGGTTCCAGAAGGTAGCGTTGGCATCATCTTCCAGCGCAACACCTGCATCTCCCATACCCGAGGATCTGGGATCTGGCGATACCAGCAAAAAGGGAACACCGGTAGGGATAACATTCCCCGTTCGTCCGTCTGAGCTAACCTGTGCGAAAGCGCCCGAACCAATGCACAGAAGTAACATTACCGATAACAACTTACTGCCCGGTGCGCTGTAATTATTTTTCATAATATAAAATTTTATTGCCTGTTGGACACCAACGGCGTTGTTACAATTATTTATTGTTTTAAAAACTTCAACTTCAGAATTTTATCGCCGCCAGAAATTTTCATATAATAAAGACCGGCGGCAAGAGCGTTACCGGGTAATGACAGTATCGAATTTCCCAATGAAACAGGTTGGCTTAACCGTGTAACCCGCTGCCCTGCCGTAGTATATATTTCAATCGCCAGGTTTGTGGCTTTAAACTGGTTATCTACATGCAGTGATATCTGGTCAACTACCGGGTTCGGATAAATCACCGCTTTAAGCATCCTGGAAGCTGCTTTTTTGACCGTATCGGTTACTGCGATTCCATCGCAGGTAACCGTACCTGAAAATGCCATCTCTTCCTCAGTGAATTGATTATAGGTACTATTAATATCAATATTGGAAGGGTCGGTTGCATTTTTTCCGTCACAATTGGTTCGGCCGTTTGTTCCGGGATTGGGAAATTGCAAATAGACTCCGGAAGAAGTACAGCCCCCGATTTCATCGTCGCCGCCCACTATTACATTACCTCCAAATGTATCTCCAAATAACAAGGCATTATCTTTAAAAAGAGCTGAACCTGAAGATATTGTCCCATTTAATATTGTATTATCTTTTACTACTGTATTTTCACTAAGTCGGGCACCTGTTACATTAGTATTGCCTAAAATCTGCACATTGCCGGAGATTGTTGCGTCCTGCACAAATGAGGTTCCGTCAATTTTAACATTCCCGGTAATATTACTTGCTCCCAATACCAACGCCTTGGGGCCAACCCGTACGCTGGAAGCTACCTGGGATGTATTGGCAACCCATCCGCCGCCATTGGGATGGGGATGTCCATTTTGCCGGTATTCATTCCGGAACGTATTTTGATATCCTTCAGGGACCGCATTTGCTATCCTTAATTCGTAAGGAGAACGGTAATATTTAGGCCAGCCGATGTCTGCCAGGTAGCTTGTATGGGTAGTTGGAGCGCCTAACACTACAAGATATAGCTGCGTTTCAGAGTCTTTTAACTGAAAACTGATCTCGCTTTCATTTGCGTTGTAGGTTGGACTGTACCTGGAAATAGTACCGTCACTGCTGGTAGCGACAAATCCATATCTCCATCCGGCATTTGGATTAACTTCCTTATGTCCTTTAAACTTAATGGAGACCAATCTTTTGTCGCAGGTTGGGTACAATGGAATGATATTAAATCCATAATCCTGAGGCGCAAATTCATTGGGCACACTGTAATGACCGCTTGCTGCATCAATTTCACTGAGAATGGTATACTGTCGCCATAAATAACGTGGTTCATGTAATTTTAACGACTTTATGCCATCCCTGATAATCTTTCCCATGCCATAGAGCGTATAATCATAAGAAGCTTCTCTTTTGGCGTAATCAAACAAAAAATCATTTAACTGCGATTGATCCCAACCTTTGAGTCGTTTATAAGTTTGAAGCGGGTATTCATTTGGCAGTGATTTTTTCCATAAATCCGTCACCGCATTTAGACTGTCAACCTGTTCAATGTAAAATAGAAGGTCATAACTATCGTAATTGTGCCTCGCGGAGCCCCAGGTAAATGATCGAGTGCCCAACCATCGGGGATAATCATAAAATATGGCTCCCGGATAAAGATGATTTCTCATGAAGTTGGCATGGGTCTCAAAGAAAAAACCGCCATAGTCATTAGCAAACGAAGCACCTTCCGCAGGGTTATATTGAATATGCAAAAGGTACTGAAGTGTATGGGTGAACTCATGGGACGTTACTCCACCGTCTAAAGTAGCAGCTGCGTCGACGAAAATCCCGCCGACTTTATTATCTAATACTACGCCGAAAGCAAAGCCACTAACGCCCTGTACCCATGTATTATTCATTACAATGATACATTTATATGTGCCTAACGGAGTACCGGGTGCGTCGCTAAGCATATGATTTTCCGTTATATACTTTTTATAAATATATTCCAGCGTATCCGTTATAAACTTGGGATCAAAATGAAGGCTGTTACCTGGCGGGTTAGCGAGCGGATTATCCCCGGCTAACGGCCCCCAAAACAGGACAAAATTGTCAGTTTGATATGAATGCGCATAACTCCATTGAGACAGTCCGGGATCTGTTGCCCAATAGGATGGTATATGTACCTGTTTTGCGGCAAAGCAAAAATGATTGCTGATCAAACAAACTGCCAGAATTAAATATTTTCTCATAAACTATTTTCTTTTGATATAAATTTTAAATTCATAAAACCTCCTTTTTACTATCCTTTAATCGCTCGATAACAGGATATCACCTTCTTGAACTTTGTAAAAGTCAGCTGCAAATGCTGACACAGTTTAATTTGTATCTTGCACTTTAAGGTTAATAGTAGTTGCTGTAGATTATTAAAAGAAATCTCTTAGTACATAGGGTTATGACAGAAATAATCGGGTTGCGATTTATATAACCTGTAATTATCTTTACTTTGATCCCATTCATTTCATAGAGCAACTTAATCAGCTGAAAAAAAAGGGCTCTTAATAACACATGTAAGAGCCCCAATGGAATTAATTCAAGTTTTGATGGCGGTTATCAAACACTTGGTTTCAGAACAGATTCGATTATAAAAACCAATAATGAACTGATGTTGAAAGATAGTCTGTCGATATTAAGGTACTCTGGCGACATCTGTTACAGTAGTAGTCACAACAAAAGTTCCCTTGGTTAGAAAGAAGCCTACGGTTAAAGTCGTGTTAACCGCCATACCCACGTCAGTATGCTTTCCAACGATGCTATAATAATAGGGGCCACCTATATAACCGGGATAGTTTTTCGACGCAGTAAAAAGTGGAAATATTGGAACCCCACCAGGATACCTGTATTCTAAAGACGTATCCGTTTTTGCAACGGGAAAATAAGGATCGAAATCCGCGAAGTTGGGTCTGCCCGGCCTTCCGATAACCTCGCCGTTAGCCGGATTCCAGGATTTGCCGTTCTTATCCTTCCAAACGTAAATAATCTTATCAGGTCCGCCGGGTATATAAGTCACTTTGATGTTCAATAAAGAAGCGGCAAAACCTGTAAAATTAGTGTAAGTCGCATCAGAGTGGTTATAGGCTTTATAAGTTATCGTATCCGGTATACTTCCCACGACGTTAATTTTGCAGGCATTATTCAGTATTCTTGTTCCCCTGATATTGGAGACCTGCAAATCGATATTATAAGATCCTATTGGTACAAACTTAGAAGCCTGCGTGAATTGAAGTCGGCCGCCTATTGAATTCACGCTAAACGGAGCCAACGTACTATCTTTAAGCTTCGCTCCCAACAGGGCTAGCGTAGAATCATCAGCAGTAACAGTTCCTTTATAAATCCTTATCGTATCTTTTGTCAATAAATATTTGGAGGCGTCTTGATTGTCAGCCATATTTCTTACGGACAGTAATTTCACATTGAGCGGCGTTGTTGAGCCGTCAATTACCAAACCGGCCGAAACCGCGGTATTGCCTTGCGCCACGGTAAACGGATTTACGTTATAATAAATATTATCGCTGATAAAGCCGGTTTTAATTTTATTGCAACTAAGGATTGCCATGGTTGAAACTACCGCCGCAGCAATCAAATATGTAGTATTTTTATGCATTTTTATTTAATTTAAATAACTAACTATAACTTCTTTAGCACAGCAAAATTAGCCAGCACGTGTAGAGTTGTGCCCGTACTGGTTTGAATTCCGGTGGTTTGACAAGGCAAAAGCGCATCAACCTTATCGTCTGGCGAAGGCCCTGAACTGCCGTCTAACAATCCATTAATTACAACATACTCCAAGGTATAATAACTAAATGTCAAGGCACTGTTTGACAGATAAACTGAACTTGCACCTATAACTTTTTTAATAGCACAAGGAGCGATAGCGCCGGCTTCATTGGTATAAATTATTGAAGCAGTAGTAGCCTCGTCAAGCGTAATTGTTTTATTAAATATGTATTGTTTAAGTAAATTAGCGCTAACAGAATCGGTTAATTGCTTAAATGTTGTAATTGGGCTTGATAATATTGCACCATCTACGTTACGCTTAATAGTTATACTCTTCATTAACGAATTGATAGCCATGTCTGGTGGTGCAAAAAAAGTTTTACTATTGTTTATGGTATCCTTTAACTTGTAGAAATCTATCAGGGTGAGCAAAGTATCAAACTGGTGATACTTGTTGTTTTTAAGGTAGTCATATGTAGAGAACGGCGTTGCGGCTTTTTCCAGCCCTCCATCAGTAAGATAACTGTTCTTTTTACATGCGCCAAAGCACAGGACGATAAGGGCCAACATGCCTATGTAATGATTTATCTTTTTCATTTTATGTCTGTTTGATTTGTGAATCAATTAACTTTTCCAATCCAGAATGGGGTTTGGGTGATCTTGGAATTATTCAGGAACAAGTTGGGATCTATTGGCCAATAAGTTTTGCCGGCAGCAAATTCACCTGGGGTCACGTTATCAAACTGTTGATCTTTTGTTATCCGTTCCAGCCGAATCAAATCGAATGTGCGGTGACCCTCCAGGAATAGTTCGCGGCCCCGCTCATCTGTTACAGCCTGGATAACTGCCGTGCCCGAAAGTCCTGTCAGTGCCTTGGCATTCCTGGCACGGCGTACTTGATTGATTAAGGATAGCGCGGTATTGTAGTCTCCAGATGGCCCTGAACTCAGCGCTTCTGCCTTTAATAATTCGATATCAGCCAGCCTGAATATAACAATGTTGTTAAGGGCAACCTTTAAGGTAACGTTGTTATTCACCGTCTGAATATTGGTGTACTTTACACATTCCAAAAAAGATGTAGCACCGCTTGAAACAGAAATAAATCCTTTTTTTAACCTTACATCAGCAGTATCAGTATACAATTTAGTTACATAACTATTGTTTATGTGCCAAACCGGTACAGTCCCATTTAAATAGGGTGCTGTAAGTGTTTGGGATGCAAGGGTAAGAGACACGTTTGCGTTATACCCTTCTGACAAGGTGTTTTGCGCAATTTCAAAAATACTTTCCGGCGATTGACCTTTGTAAATGTCCATGAAGGATGCCGCTGCTGTTAAGGAGTAAGTACCCGAGTTAATAACGGCATCACACGCTGTATTGCAACCGGCATAATCGCCTTTCCAAGCATCTATATGGGCCAGCAAGGCGTAAGCCGCTCCTTTATCGGCACGTACCACACGGTCCGACGATCCGTTATCTTTCCAGTCCAGGTATTGGATGGCAAGGTTAACATCCACAATGGCCTGCTTTAGTACATCACCTTGGGGAGACCGTGCATATTGCTGCGCTACGGTAGCATCGGTATTCTCCAGTACCAGCGGAACATCGCCCCAAATTCTGGCCATTGTAAAATAACAAAACGCCCTGGTAAAATAAGCTTCGCCCAGATACTTGTTTTTCCTGGCTAATTTTTCTGCATCTGATGTGCCGTTAAAAACGGCAGTAGGCATGGCAGTAATAAATGCGATTGCCCGGTTACTTTGCGCAACGGCGGTAAAAAAAGGAGTCCATAACCTCAATTTCAGCAATGGGTTATCTGTAGCGGTAGACGCTACACCCGCACCAAGGTTAAAGTCGATAACCTTTTGAAAATCGGGCTGATCGGAATTACTGAATTCACCCGAAGCCAGATCGCCGTAAGCATAATATCCGATGGAAGCATTAAATGCTGCCCTTATAAGGGAATAGCAGGCTGCTACCCCCGTATTCGCATCGCCATCAGCTTGCCATGTAGTAGCATCAGTAGGCGTACTCACAGGTGTTTGGTCAAGAAACTTGCGACAGGATGTAGCAAATAGCACCAAAACTATAGTGTATGTTAAAAGATATTTGGATTTCATTTTACGTTATTTTTTGATTCTTTACTTGAAATTAGCTACTCTAATATTTGTTAAAAACCTATATTGAGACCAAGCGTAAACTTTGCCGCTGTTGGGTATATGACATTTGCAGAACCGGTTGTAGGATCTACCAATTCCGGATCGGCAATACTTTTTGCTTTCTTCCACATCGCCAGGTTATCACCCATCACGTATAGGTTAAATCTCGTCATACCCAGCTTTTTTGTCCACCTATCCGGCAGATCATATCCTAAAGTCACGTTTTTAAGTTTTACAAAACTGCCGTCCTCCACAAAATATTCATTTCCAATATTCCATGGGTCTTTGACTCTAGCATCTGCATTGCTGTAAACCAATCTGGCGTACCTCGTTTGATCGCCGGGATTTTGCCAAAACTGGTTAAGCAAACTTACATACGTGGCTGCTCCTGCAGTTGTACCATAACTTCCGGGGTATTTGCTGCCGTTTAAAGCATCAGAAAGCGCTCCGTTTAATATTTTTCTGCCAAAAACATAAGAAGCAAAGAAGCTTAAAGAAACCCGTTTATATCGGAATGTGCTGCCGAACCCACCCGTATATTTGGGATTGGGATTACCTCCATCATATTTATCATCATTGTTGATGTTGTAATCGCCGTTTACATCCACATACCGTGGATCGCCGGCCTTCAACGGCACCCCGTTAGCCGTTTCTTTCAGACCGGTAGTGGGGTCAATAGGAACTTCCGCATCTGTAGCATAAACGCCATTAGTATGAAATACCCGGTAGCTGAATATCGGCTTACCTAATGTTAAGGTTTTATAGAACCAAGGAACATCAAACAAAAAATCGCGGTTATTATTTGGCAATTTGGTCACCAGGTTTTTATTGAAAGAAATATTGAAGTTGAAATTCCACTGAAAAGGCGATTTGGGTCCTAATACGTTGAAATTGGTGGCAAACTCCAGACCCTGATTACGCAGATCGACATAGTTACCAGATTGATATTGGTAGCCGCTGGTAGCCTGGGCAGGAACATTATAAAAGAAAACGTCTTTAGAGTCTTTACGATACCAGTCTACGGTCAGGTTTACCCTGCCGTTAAAAAGCTCTAAGTCCGCCCCAAAATCAAGTTGAGGATCTCTTTCCCATCTAACTGTAGAACTTGCTTTTGTTCCGTAATTTAAAAAGTTATTACCGTATGCAAAAGGAGATATCACACTTGTGCCATTATATGTAGTGGCGTTTCCACCCAGTCCTCCGAAGTTATTTATGGTCCCGTTGGTTCCTGCAAAATAACTGGCATCGTTAAAAAGTGACTGGTACTTAGAATACCATTGGCCAGGATCTTTACCTGTTATACCGTAGCTGGCACGAATTTTAAAGAAGCTAACTGCTTTTTTGAGAGGTTCAAAAAACGATTCATCCGAAGCTATCCAGCCAGCCGCAACTGCCGGAAACGTTGCCCAACGATATGTCGGGCTGTAAATAGAACTTGCATCCCTGCGTATGCTTGCAGTTAACAGGTATTTGCCGGCATAATCATAATTAACGCGGGCATAATAAGACTCTGTTGTTTTGCGCTGATATGAGGTAGAAGCATTCAGATTCGTCCCAGCCGGCACGGTTTGTACCGTACTAATGCCGGAAACGGTGATACCTGCTGCAGACGCATAGTTGTAATAATTTTCATAGCTGTAAAGTGACGCTCCCGCAGCCATCAGAAAGTTGTGCTTACCAATCCTTTTGTTGTATTGCAGGAAGTTTTCAAATGACCACGACGGATTGCTGGCATAAATGTCATAAGCTGTATTTAGTGTTCCGTTTAACTCAACCGGCGAAAAATAACCATACTTATTGGTATAATTTGTTGATCCGTAGGTACTGTTAAAAACCAGGTCTGAGGTGATTTGTTGTTTCAATTGCAAAGAACCGATAATTGAAAATGCCCTGTCGTCATCGTAATAATGTTTTTTCCCGGTATAAACATCGTACTGAGCCTGGGTTAATGGCGTAAACGAAGTTGGGAAATTCCACGCGCCAAAAAGATTAGCTCCAGCTCCGCCAACTCCATGTTGCTGGCGCTGGGAAGACATTAGCAGATCGGCAGTTAGTTCCATGCCTTTTAAGGGTTTAATTGTAAGGTTTAAATGAGGAGAAAACTTTTCCAGCCCGTAACCATGTAACACCCCCTGTTCATTATAATGGTTAATAGATATCCTGTAAGATGTTGATCCGGTAATTGCCGATATAGCCACATCCTGACTGTTTACCAGTGCTTGTTGCCTAACAAGCAATCCTTGCCAATCCACATCATTATTAAAGGCAGAGTTCAAGCTATCTGTAATTGCCAGTGGAATGGCACCCAATTGTCTGTCGCCGTAAGTAAGCTGTTGCAACAAAGCCAATTTAAGAGATCTTTCTGCCGCGCCTGTGCTTACCTTAATAAAATTGGGTTTGGTTACCGATCCAACGTAAGCTGATATGGAAACTTGTGGTTTTCCCTGTTTTGCCGATTTTGTTTTAACGATAATTACACCATTACCAGCCCTTGCTCCGTAAATTGCCGCTGCGGATGCATCTTTCAACACGTCTATCGATTCGATATCGTTAGGGTTTATAAGAGACAATGGATTGTTATTACCATATGCACTACCCATGGCGTTAACATCGAAAATAACGCCATCTATCACGTATAAAGGCCCGGTGTTACCGCCATTTGCATTTCCGAAATCTATGTTGGCCGATCCGCGGATAACAATAGCAGGCTTCGACCCCAATTCGCCCGTGCTGGACAGTACGCTCACGCCTGCGAGGCGTCCCTGAAGGGTTTGATCGAAACTTGACTGTGGTATATTGGCAATATCCTTTCCGCTTAATGAAGAAATAGCTGCGGTAACTTCCCGCCTGTTTTGCTTTTGATAACCAACCACAACAACATCAGACAAAGAGTTTTCCTGGATTTGTAGCATTACCGTTATTGGTTTGCCTTCAGCTTTAATCTCCTGACGCCTGAAACCTATCAGGCTGATGGTAATAGTTTTTGAAGTGCCTTTCAATGTAAGTTGAAATTTTCCTTCTTGGTCTGTAATGGTGCCATTGCCTGGCATTCCCTTTTCGGCCACGGTGGCTCCGGGTACTACTTTACCCTCGTTATCTTTGACCAGGCCCGTAACTGTACTATTTATTTGCGCCCGGGCAGTAATCAGACAAGTGCTGAATAAGTAGCATAACATAAGGAAGAGTATACGTTTTCCCATTTTGGTGAAGTTTGAGTTAAATGTTAATGAATGAATAGTTTGGTTAATATGACTAGGAATCTAAAGACATCTTATCGTGATGTTTTTTTTAGTGGCTTTTGGTGGTTTTTATCTCATATATCTACGTTTTAATAATATTTAATCAAGAATCAAAAATGCATCTCCATTAACCTCGCTGGCAGCAGATAGTCTCAGGAAATAATTTATAATGGTCTTTATTGTGCAACAGTAGATTGTTGTTATCCAAAAGTAATCAGTTAAAACACGGGTATTTATGCATAAATTACCCTTTGATAATTAGATTTTGCAACAACAGGAACATGGACGCTTATCGGAGGTGGGACTCGTGTCAAAAGATAATTCAACAAGTGAACAATTGCCGGCACAAATGATGCAGGAGCATGAAGAGGGTGCAAGTCACCAAATCAGTGTTGCGGACTTCACAGCAAAACTTCGTGGTTTTCAGTTGTCATCTGTGCTGGAAAAAAACATCCAATTAGTTATCTTTCATATGACCAGCCTTCGATCAATTAAAAAATGCAACCCGGGAGTTATATAAGGTCATAGCAACTAAATCGGATGAAATTCCGGGAAGGGCGTGCATCAGCTTTCTGTTCAAGTTTAAAACGTATTTACAAAAAGGATGCGGGAGAAATTATTTGAGGAAGCAATTAGTTGTTGAAATATTTATTCAAATAAATGGGAAGGTGTTTAAGTCTTTTATCCGCTATCTCAGCGGTAAATTCAATTGCGATTCACACTCAACCGACTTTTCGGATATTAGTGTCCGGATGGGCAATGTTTGGGTCAAGTTTCGAACTATACGGAAAAGTTCAACCCTGACTTATTTTTATTTCCCAATCCTCCAAGAGAAGCATTGATATTTATTTCAGATTTCAGATAATATCGTATCCAATCAATTCGCATAGTAAATAAAAAACTAAGTAAGTGCGTAAGAGCGGATACCATATTGATTTTTACCGGTAAGATTAACTCATTACTGGTTCCAGCTTCATAATCAATTTATGATAACACCTCATGAAGATTTCACTGGTTAAGTTAAATCACGAGAGATATAATCGCGCTTCATTTAACGCTGCCTTATTTTTTTTGTATAATTTTGAAACTTTTAAAGGAACCAAAACCTTCCTGCGGTCCGTAGCTGCTTTGAAACAGCCCAACTTGTAAAGATAAAGTGTCAAGGTCGGTACGCGATACCGGGCTTCCGGGCATATCCCTCCAAATTCTGCCATCGGCGCTGGATCTGATGTAGAATGTATTTCCGGACCTTTGAATCTGCAGATATCTGTTAAAGTTCCACCCGCTTTGAGTGTTGGTTTGTATCCGTTGCCCGGATTGAAGATTGGTGAAAAGGTTTCCGCAATTCCAGGCCGGGAATAAGCTGTTTTGCAAGAGGGCCTCTTGCGTGTTTTTGCCATCTGATGTTACCGCTTTGCGCACCATCAGCCCTACATCATTATTGCCTCTTACCGCCTTTTCCTTAAATCCGCTCAGGTCCGCAACCTCGGTCTCGGCAATAAAATCGCCAGCGATCGTTTTATAAATAAATGGCCCATAGGGCTGGTTGCCGTCCCAGTTGGATCCTTTTGATTTTAGTATAAGCGATTTATCAGCGAGATAGACGCTGCCGGCCGGCCCCGCTTGATGCAGCCCCGTTGCGCCGCTCCGGCTGCTATTACCTGCAGCAATATTGGTGGTATCCGTCTGCGTGGAAAAATCAAAATTCGTTACATTAAACTGCATTTGCGAAGTACTAACCGTGAATGCATCAGAAAAACGAGAAACATTACCAAAATTGTCCTTTACCTTAAAACGATAAGCGTAAATATGATCCGGAACTACCGTAAAGTTGGTATAATGCGGATCATCTCTCCATTCTTCGGACAAGGCATTATTCGTTTCATCCTGAAAGTAATACTGCAAATCTTGTTTTCCCTCCGTATCTGCAGCAGCAGTCATCTCGATAAGCGTAGGCGATACCGCATGTGGAGGTATAACAAAATACGGGGGGTTCAGATTCACCGGGTGAATGTTTTTGAACCAGATGTCTGTAATCTGCCTGATATCACTTGTTGTCAGTGATTGAGCAAGGCAGGTAAGTGTGCTGATAGCGTATTTAAACCCTTTTCCTTTGCTGGTATTAGCAAACAAGGTTTTAAAAAGGTCATCAATCCTGGAATTTGCAATTACTTTGACTCCGTCCAGGAAATAGGTTACCTCGCCGCTTTGTTTCGTTCTGACCAGCAAATGCCATTTTCCGCCACTTTCTTTGCGATCAGCAACTCTCCCCTTTAACTCATTTTTAAGATCCTGACTGTCGTTATATATTACCGAATCAGGTAAAAAGACGCTTAATATTAAACTTTGAACACCTGATATACCATCATTCACCTTGTAAAAATTAAAGTTATCTGAACCAGAAAATGCCACAGCGATTTTCCCGCCAACATCTTTAACCACTGGAGAAGCATTTCCGGATGCAACGAATTTTCCGCCAAGGCTTCCATTATTTACCCATTCGAAAAGTTTGCCATAACTCAGTTTACCCGCATCAAGGTATACCGGGATATCTGTAGTTTTTTTGAGATTAAACGCACTTTCAACCAGAGAATCAGGAAGTGCAATATCATAAACCTTTAAGGAAGACACTGCCGCGTTCAGGAACAACGATTTATTGGTTTTGGAGCCAAAAAATATCTTATCAGCGGCCTGCATAAACAGCATTTTATTCTCTTTGTTATTTAATACGCCGTCAACAAATACCTTTTCAAACACCCCGTCGTAAGTAATCACAATCTGGTGCCATGCCGATGCTGATGGCGCTGCAGCAAATGGAAAATCAGAAACGCCAAAGTGCTGGGCTACGCCAAAATCCCTGTTTTTTCCATAACCAAATATAGCGCCCCGATGTTCAGATTCCCCTGCAGTCCAGCTTAAAACAGGGTTCTCGTTTAACAACTCAGAACTATAAATAGTATAAGCAACCGTATAACTGTTATTGCCGCATAAAGTGCGCGGAACCTGCGCAGTAGACTCGAAGTTTTGACTGCCATTGAATACCAGGGCCTTTTTCCCTTTGATAATATCTACATAAGGAGTCCTCGCTCCAGCAACGAAGGTTCCGCCTAAGGCCCCTTTATTACGGAATTCAGGAACGAATTCGCCCTGCTGTAAACTATCTGCATCAAAACTCACCAGGAGTCGTTTTTGGACAGTAGAATCAACCTGTCCGGTCGCAGCTAATTTCCCTGATTCATCCTGAATTACTTTATCGCTATAAATTTTTATGTTCCAGATAGATTTGAACAAGCCCGGGTATTCGGTTCCCGTTATAATCAGCCTTACATACCTGGCTTTAACATCCCCGTTGTCAATCATCGGTGATCCATGTTGCTGGTTATGTGTTTTGTCAGCAAACAAATTCCATTTCAGGCCATCAGCCGATGTTTCTATTTTATATTGGTAATACCAGGTTGCATACTCAAATTGCGTAAGTACCTGCCTGATTGATTTAATCGCTCCCAGATCAATCTTCAGCCACGTTGCCGTGCCATCGTTACGGGCGGGCCTCCAAAGAGTGCCATTATTATCATCAGCGGCAAATGAAGGCCGGTAATCATCGTTGTAATAAGAGGAAGCCGTAACTGTCTTCCTATAAGCGAGATTAATTGTCTTGACGCCAGGCTTACCAAGCGGGCCAACGCCGGTATGGGTAGGAATAAGTTTCTTTATATTTCCTTCGGTATCAAACAAGATTTTATCTGCACAAACCTGACGATGGTATCCTCCATTGGAATGCGGATTATTATGCCGGTGATAAACCATGTAAAAATCGTCTCCGACCTGAATTACGGACTCATGGCCGGGTCCATGCACTGTGCCATCACTGCTGGTACTTAAAACAGGGTTATTTTTGCCGAAAACAAAAGGCCCCATTGGCCCTTTTTTGCTCATTGCATACTGTACCCGGTACGTTTCATTCTCGCAAAACCCGGATGAATAGGTCAGGTAATAAATACCCTTCCTTTTAAACATAAAAGGGGCTTCAAAAAAGTCCTTGGCTATAGTATTTGGAATTTTAGCCTTTTTTGAAAATGTATGCATATCCGCGTTCAGGAGCCCAACACCGCAGCCATGGTCAGGATAAGTGCCCCAGGTTCCCCAAAACATATAAATTTTCCCGTCATCGTCTTTAAATGTCTGGCCATCAAGTGTGATAACACCAGGGACAAAATAGTTAGGGATCATCGGTTTTCCGCCGGGAAGCAAGGGTGTCCATGGCCCGGTTGGCGAAGTCGCGGATGCTCCATAAATATCAACCGGCTGGCAGTAATACATATAGTATTTATGATCGTTCCCGTTAATAACATCCGGAGCCCAATAATAATTGGATACAGGCCAGTTCATATCCCTCATTTTCCAGTTAACAAAATCTTTTGATGTCCATACCTGTGAAGGACCATGCCCGCCGCCATTGCCATCTGTTGTTGCGTAGATGTAAAATGTATCACCGAATTTTCTTACTGTAGGATCTGCAAAATATCCGGGGATAAGGGGATTCCCATTGCCTGGTGAGGTAGCAGTATTTCCCTGGCAAAAAGCATTCTGCGCAGCAATTGTGATACCAAGCGTGATTAATAACTTTGAAAGAAACCGACACATACTATTAATAATTAAAGATCCTGTTGCGATGCAGGCAAACGACATATCCTTCCGGGTGCCCAAACCATGCTCCGACAAGGTTAACCATTTCGGTTTCGCCTTTACGTCAGCTTTTTAACCAACTATAATCGAATTTTGCAATTATTCAGCACTACCCGGTAGAAACGTATTATAAACTATGGTATTAACTTTTCATTCCTGTCAGGAAAATTAACTGTTCCTTGAAGAAAGGAGTAGTTAAAATCCAGCCAAATATGACTGGTTGTTTCCATCTTAAGTGTATCGGCAGACCGGGACCAAATAATTTAATTCTAATTGCTCCCGGTCTTAGATCACCGGGGTACAGTTACTTGTACTTGCGCAAATAAACCGCCATTCAAAAACAGGAAGAAAAGAAATATTGTTATCCGAAAAATAAAATGCCAAAAGAATCGCTAGCTGCCTGTAATTTTCAGAAGCTTGACCCCGTGAGGTGCCACCTGAAGCGATATACTGCCAACATTTTTTTTAATGTCCTTTTGAATCCATACATCCCGTATAATATTTACTGCATTTTTTTTACGCGTTAAACGTAAGTTATACCGGCAATATTTATCATTCAGGTTGAAGACCCCAATGGCAAGTCCGCCGTCCGAAAGCTTTTTTTCCCATACTTGTATACCACCAGTATTAACTGTTCTAATCGCCTGCTTTCCAAGAGTGTCCTGATCTAATGCAATTACCTCCCTGTTTTTCAGCAAATTCAATGTGAAGGCATCGAGTTTACTCATATCGCACCCAATCAGCATTGGTGCTGACAGCATGCTCCATAAGCTGATGTGTGCATATTGTTCATAAGGTGTCAGGTTAGAAGGATGAAGGTTTTCGCCCCAACCTACCTGACCGACAATCAGCATGTCCGGATCATTCCAGCCACCGGGGCTGGCATATGCGGATCTGTCAGCCTGGCTAAAACCAATATCACGCAAACTTGCCCAGGTATCCGTGATATCTTCGGTCGTACGCCAAAGGTTGCCATCCATAGCCTTTCCCCATTTCCACACGTCACGAATTCCATATTGGCATATGCTGTAAACTATATCCCGGTGTTGCAGTTTCAGCGCATCGCCCATAACCTTATAAGGTTTTTGCTGCGCAAAAAGAGTAGTATCGCCGGCGGTATTGTCTGAGTAACTGCAAAGATCGTATTTCAAATAATCTACGCCCCAGGCGGTATAGGTATCAGCATCCACTTTTTCATGCCCCAGGGACCCTAAAAAACCGCCGCAGGTTTTAGCTCCGGGAGAGGAGTATATACCAAATTTTAAACCGGCCGCGTGCAGGACGTTGCCGAGCTCTTTCATGTCAGCAAATTTTGAATTTGGGAATAGCTTACCTGATGGGGAACGTTCTGCCGCCTGCCAGCCATCATCTACGTTAACGTAATTCCAGCCATAATCCGCCAATCCACTTTGGACCATTGCTTTAGCAGAACTTTTCACTTTTTCCTCAGTTACATTAAGTCCCCAGCAATTCCAGCTGTTCCAACCCATGGGCGGTGTAAGTGCAAGCTTTGCGCCTATTTTAATGGTTAATTCTTTCTTATCGCTTCCGATATTATTTTTCACACGCAGAATCAGTTTATAGTTTCCGGCTATATCAATAATTCCCGTTAAGATTCCGGTCTTCGCATCAAAGGACAAACCGGCGGGAATATTGTCAACGGCGTAAATCATTGGTTTTTGACCGCTGGCTGCGATTTTATAAATTATCGGCGAACCCGGATGCACGCCTATGACCAGCGGACCATTTAGAATCGGGTTAAGCAGCTCAGCGGGCGTAAGCAGATATGGTGCCACTTCGGTAAATGACTTTGCCTTACCGGAAGATAATTCCTTAAAATCATAATAAACTTTTATTCCCTCCCGGTGAGGAAGAAACAATATAAACTTTTTACTTTCAAAAGGATTGACCTTTATCCTTATCACTTGCCTGCTTATAGTTTTCCCGTACATTTCGTCGACCACCCGGTAACGAAGGTCGCCTGAAATTACGGTATTAAACCTGTTGAAAAGCGTTAGCGTTCTTTTTGCTTTCTGACCCGCTAAAAATTGAATTGCAGATACGCTGAATTCAATGCCGTCAAACTTTTCCAGCATATCAATAAACGGGCTGCCCATAAAAATGCCGCCGGATCCACCGCCGTCATAAACCTTTACCGCAATAACGTTTTCACCATCCCATTTTATCAGCGGATTACTTGACGCGATACAATAATTTCTTACAGCCGGCCATTTACTGATATACCCCCCTTTATCATTCGGGAACCCACCTGTTTTTCCGATTAAAGTGCCATTAAAATAGGTTTCATCGACATCGTTAACGTGCGCCAGAAAAATACGGATACTATCCTTCCAGACCGAATTGCTTTTTAAAGCAGCGGGAATTTTTACATGGATGCGATACCAGGCAAATCCATGGTAATCGGGAAAGCCCTGACTTTGCCATACTTCTCCCACTTTGACGTCCCGCCAAGTCTGATCGGCAAAGTCCTTGTTTTTCCAATCCGGATTGTCACCCGTTGAAAACCTGGCATTATTTAAACTTATGTACTTCCCGTTCTGGGCCCTGGCCATTACAAAAGAGCATAGCAGTAAAATAGCCAAAGCATTATTTTTCATGATATCATGTATTGTTTGTTATATAATTGGGGGGTCGGCACCTGTTTTCTCTTTTACACTGCCAATCAGAAAATAAACCGGAATACCAGCCATGACAATAATTAATCCGGGCCAGGTATACGTCGGCTTATATATGATAAGCAGCAGGCAAAAGGCCAGTCCCATGATGATATAAATTAAGGGCAAAACAGGATAGCCAAAAGCTTTATAAGGCCGTTCGGCATCAGGCATTTTTTTGCGTAAAATAAATATGCCGATGATGGTAAGTACATAAAAAACCACAACAACAAATGATATCATATCCAGCAGATCGCCATACTTACCGCTCAGACTCCACAAACAGGCAAAAATGCATTGAAGCCACAAGCCAAAGCCAGGCACCGAGTTTTTATTAAGCATGCCAACCCGCTTAAAAAATAACCTGTCCTTAGCCATTGAGTAATACACCCGGGCGCCAGACATGATCAGCCCGTTGTTACAACCGAAAGTGGATACCATAATAAGCAGGGCTATTATAATGGTACCCCAGTTACCAAAAATTTGCTGTGATGCGGTTACACCTACCCTGTCCTTATCGGCAATAGCAATATCATGTAATGAGAGCACTCCCGTGTACATGATATTGGTTAAAATATAAATAACCGTAACGATCACTGTACCTAAAGCTAAACTTAAACCAATATTCCTTTTCGGATTTTTAACCTCTCCGGCAATAAAGGTAACATTGTTCCAGGAGTCGCTGCTGAATATGGAACCAACCATGGCCGATGCTATCGCACCTAATGCAGCAAGGGCAGTATAAGATGCCATTGATCCATCCGGCTTTAAGCTATGCATTGTCCATGCATTGTGCCAGTTACTGGTCCATACCGAGGTCTTTATAGCAAATAAGCCAAACACAATTAACGCCAGCAAACTTAACAGCTTGGCCATGGTAAATATAGTTTGAACGATTTTACCGCTGTTTACCCCGCGCGTATTAATGAAGGTTAACAGAACAATAACCAGTATAGAGAGCAACTGGGCTGGCGAAATGGCAATGAAGCCGAGGTCTATAGCTACCAGTGTTTCGCTAAGCTGTGGTATTAAATAGGCTGTAAACTTGGCAAAGGCGACACCCACGGCCGCTATGGTTGCCGTTTGAATAACCGTAAAAAAGCTCCAGCCGTATAAAAAACCAACCAGCGGGTTATAGGCTTCCTTAAGGTAAACATATTGCCCGCCGGCCTTTGGGAACATGGCACTTAATTCACCATAGCTAAGCGCGGCCGTGAGTGTCATAAAACCGGTTATGAGCCAGACAAACAGCAGCCAGCCTGCGCTGCCTACATTACGGGTAATATCGGCGCTTACAATAAAAATGCCCGAACCGATCATGCTGCCGGCCACCAGCATGGTTGCATCAATTAATCGTAACGATGGTTTAAATGAGGTAGAAGTATCCATGCAAATCTTTGATCTGTGTAAATAGAAAGGAATAAAATATTAATACTTATTTGTTAAAATCGTAAAACTTCCAGCTCGTAGTAAAGTCTTTTTTTAAAGGCTGATTAATTAATGTTGCCCTTACCATTTCAATGGGAATCAGATTTTCTTTCATAACAGCGTCGTGAAATTGCTTATAGGTCATTTTGCCGCTATCAACCATTTCCTTTTTCAGTTCCATCAACTGCAAACCGCCCAACAGGTAGGCTACCTGGTAAAGCGGACTATATCCACCTTCAAATGAGCGCCTCACTTCGCCCTCGGCATTTGCTTTTTCGTGGCCTACCCTATCCGTTAAAAAATCAATACATTGCTGCGGGCTCCAGTTGCCTAAATGATAATTTAAAGAAAATATGATGCGGGCACAGCGGTGCATTCGCCAAAACAGCATGCCAACCCGTTCCTCGGGCGTTTTGGCAAAGCCTTTTTCATACAGCAGCAACTCCCAATATAAGGCCCAGCCTTCGCCAGCGAAAGGAGTAGTAAAATCCTTCCTGTAGGCTTTGTAACGGCTATTCATAAAATATTGCAGGTTATGACCGGGAATCAACTCATGCTGCACCGTGCCTCTTGAAAAATAAGGATTATTACCCCGCATACTCATGAGCTTATCCTGCGCTTCCATGGTATTGGTTGGATAAGAAATACTGATCTCCTTTCCACCTGTAAAAAATGGATTAACCAACTGGCGCTCCGGCGACATCATAACCATGCCCCAGGTTTCTTCGGCAAGAGGCGGTATAGTGATCAGATCGCGCGCTTTAATGAAGCCAATGGCATCATTATATAGTTTTACAATCAGTTCGGGCTGATGCCCAACGGGCACATAGCTGTTCTTTACCTTCTCCAGCGCTTTTTTCCAATCGCTGCCAAATCCCATTTCCTGCGATGCTTTTAGCATTTCTTTATCACACCAGGCAAATTCTTTATTAGCCAGTTTTATCAGTTCCTCCGGTGTATAAGGTATCATTTCGGCCTGCAGCTGACTAATCAGGGCGTCGCGGCCAATGGGCACGCCTTTTATGCCGCTGCTGTCGGGTTTTTGAGTTGTATTTATTTTCCCTTTACGCTTTGCCAATTCACTATATTTAGACAATGCGATATCAAGGTCTTTATAAGGTGCGGGTACCCACCAGGTAAACGCGGAATCATATCCGTTATAAAATCCATAAAAATCCGTTAACCTGCCTTTTAAACCAATAAGCGCGTCATGGGTAATTTTTGCCAAAGGCATATCCAGACCTGGAATTTTTGAATATACCGCCGAATCTGCTTTAAGTTGTTTAAGGATACTGTTAAGCTGTGCCGCCACCTTTTCACCATCTACAAATTCACCGCGGCGGCGTTTTTTTTCTAATAAGTAGATATCATCAGCGAATGAAAGATATTTTATTACCTGGTTATACCTGTCTTCTTCTTGCTTTAAATCATTCAGCTCAAAATCAATCCGCTTTTTAAGCAATAGGTAATCCACCTTGCCGTAAATACTAAGCGATTCAAAATCTATTTGCTGCAGCTGCTTTAAATAGTCATTATTAACGTCAACCAGTCTTTTACGCTGCTCGGGCGAATTAAGTACATCCATTTTGTATTGATCTTCGGCATGGTCGTTAACCTTATATGGCGAATAAAAATCTTTAATGGCATTAATATCCTGCCCGTATTGAATGATTTTCCCTGCAACCTCGCTTGTCTGTTCAAAAAGAGGATTCGAAACGGACACATTCTGTGCTTTGGTCATAAAAACTATCATGACCATAAAAGCTACCATTAAATTTGAAACTGTGCTATTACAACGGACTATCACTTAGTAATTGTTAAAAAGTAAATAATTTAATAACATATAAATAAAAATTAACCGGCAGCCCGGGCAAGGGTAATGGTATTATGATTGTAATTGTCCGGCTATCCGCGTGGCAGGTTGCCAGTGATGAGCTTAAAAACACGGTTAAAATAGTTATGCTCTGAGTTCCGCATTTGTAAGCAATCGCATGAATCCTATCAAAACGGTGTGCTGTCAGTTTATTCAGGCTTCGTTAATTCTAAATGCCTTCGACTCAGTCAACACATTACTAATGAAGTTTTGTCCTAACTGTAAACTTCTTCTTCAACCGGCTTTCCCCAGCTGCCTGCAGGTAATTCCGGACGAACGGCCAATGCATCGTTTATGACCTTTAGTACCTTGACACGCTCTTCGCCAATCAATGGTAAACGTGGAGCACGTACATTTTCGGTACCGATACCTGTTGCAAGTTCGGCCAGTTTTATATATTGAACCAGTTTAGGGTGGATATCCAGCTCCAGGACAGGTAAAAACCAACGGTAAATGGTTAGGGCTTCTGCAATTCTGCCAGCTTTTACCAAACGGTAAATAGCCACCGTTTCTTTAGGGAAGGCATCAACCAAACCTGCAACCCAGCCATCGGCGCCCATGACAATGCTTTCCATAGCCAGCGGGTCAACACCGGTAAATATAGCATAGCGGTTGCCAAAACGGTTAAACATTTTGGTAATGTTTGATACATTGCGGGTTGATTCTTTTACCGCCTGGATGTTTTTATAAACCGATAGTTTTTCAAACATATCCAGGGTAACTTCAATTTTATAATCAACAGGATTATTGTAAATCATAATAGGCAGTTGGGTACTTTCGGCAACCGCGCCTATATACGCAAGGGTTTCGCGCTCTTCACTGTTATAGCGCATTGGCGGTAATAACATTAAACCATCGGCACCAGTATCAAACGCTCTTTTGGCACAAGCTACGGCTGCTTTAGTGGTTTACTCGGCAATGTTCAGTATTACAGGCACTTTGCCGTCAACATAATCAATAGTATGTTTTAACAACGAAAACTTTTCATCATCGCTCAGCACGCTGGCTTCGCCTAATGAACCGCCTAAAATCAAACCATCAACGCCAGCTTCCAGCTGCGCGGCAAGGTTTACATCAAAAGCATCAAAATCCAATTCGTCGTTATCGGTAAACTTGGTGGTTACCGCAGGGAATACGCCTTTCCAGTCAAAAGTTATCATTTCGTATTGTTTTCACCAAAGTTATACTGATACTGCGCCCATTGTTTGATGAAATTACCGAACTATGGTTACATATTACCAAAATGTTTACATAACTTAAAATGCATTTCAAAAAAGACTCATGAAATATCAATCTAAAAATTAATTACTATAGCGACTGCTGTAGTTAAATTTAAACAGGATAATATCCTGCTATCTATAGCAAAGTATTTAAAATATAGGATCATAATGTTGGAGTAACTTGGTTGCTTATTATGAAGATGCGTATAAAGTAAACTGTTACTATAGTGAAAAAGTGGCTAAAATTAAATATTTTTATTCTTTCTGGCTGTATTACAGCCAGTTCCGTACTTGCTCAATCGTATGTGCCGGAATGGAAAGACAAGAGAATTGTAACGATGTCTCGAACCGAGATCAAAGCCTACACTTTTAATTTAAAAGATGTAAAATTACTTAACAGCCCCTTTAAACAGGCTATGGAGGTTGATGCCGCCTACCTGCTATCAATTGAACCTGACAGGCTTTTATCGGGCTTTCGTGCCCACTCTGGTTTAAAGCCTAAAGGCAAAATGTATGAAGGATGGGAATCATCCGGTTTGGCCGGTCATACCCTTGGCCACTACTTATCGGCAATATCGATGCACTACGCAGCAACCCGCGACCCCGAATTTTTAAAGCGGGTTAACTATATCGTTAAAGAATTAGGAGAATGCCAGGTGGCGCGTAAAACCGGTTATGTAGGCGCTATACCGAAAGAAGATACGGTTTGGGCCGAAGTAGCGAAGGGCGATATCCGTTCGCGTGGGTTCGATTTAAATGGGGGCTGGTCGCCGTGGTACACTGTGCACAAAGTAATGGCAGGATTACTGGATGCATTTTTATATTGTAACAGCACACAGGCGCTTCATGTATGCAAGGGTATGGCCGACTGGACCGGCGAAACCCTTAAAAACCTTGACGACGAGAAACTGCAAAAAATGCTTTTGTGCGAATACGGCGGCATGGCAGAAACCCTTGTTAACTTATACGCGATAAATGGAAATAAAAAATATCTCGACCTATCATACAAGTTTTATGACAAGCGCATATTAGATCCATTGGCCAACCAACAAGATATATTACCAGGCAAACACTCTAACACCCAAATACCTAAAATAATTGCCAGCGCCAGGCGTTATGAACTTAACGGCGATAAAAAAGACAAGGCCATAGCCGAGTTTTTTTGGGAAACCATTGTAAACAACCATTCTTATGCCACCGGCGGCAATAGCAATTATGAGTATTTAAGCGAACCCAACAAGCTAAACGATAAGCTTACGGAAAACACTACTGAAACCTGTAATACTTATAACATGCTTAAACTCACGCGGCATTTGTTTGCGCTTGAGCCATCTGCTAAGTTAATGGACTATTACGAAAAAGCCTTATATAACCACATCCTGGCATCGCAAAACCATGAAACAGGTATGATGTGCTACTTTGTGCCATTAAGAATGGGCGGCAAAAAGGAATATAGCAGTCCCTTTGATACTTTTACCTGCTGCGTTGGCTCGGGGATGGAAAACCATGTTAAATACAACGAAAGCATTTACTTTAGGGGTGCCGATGGCAGCTTGTATGTGAATTTATTTATTCCATCAGTATTAAACTGGAAAGAAAAAGGGTTGTCTATAACACAAGAAAGCAACTTACCCCAAAGCGATAAAACAACGCTAACGGTGACAACCTTAAAACCTGTTGCCATGGCCATCCGGGTGCGTAAACCTAAATGGGCCGACAATACAACTGTAGGAGTAAACGGGAAAAAACAACAGGTGACTGCAGATGCACAAGGATACCTGGTTATAAACCGAAAATGGAAGAACAACGATAAAATTGAATTTATCATGCCCGAGAATATTCACACCGAAGCCATGCCCGATAATGCCAACAGGCGCGCAGTATTCTATGGCCCTGTTTTACTGGCCGGCATTTTAGGTAATGCCGAACCCGATCCGCTTAAAGGTGTGCCCGTAATTGTCACCAGCGAAACCGACCCTAATAAGTGGCTGAAAATGGTGGATAAAAAGCAATTGAGTTTTGATGCTACAGGTATTGCTAAACCAACCGATGTTAAGCTAATTCCTTTTAACCAAACCAAAAATGAATACTACTCGGTTTATTGGGACGTATTCACGCCACAATCATGGGCTGTACAACAAAAAACTTATGATGAGCAACGCAAAAAGCTACAGGAACTGGAGGCCCGTACCACAGATATTTTACGCATAGGCGAAATGCAGCCCGAACGCGACCATAATTTTACCGGCGAAAACGCTATCACCGGCGAGGATCACCAGAAAAAATGGCGGTCAACCGAAAATGGCGGATATTTACAGTACGAGATGAAGGTTGATGCCAACAGCCAAAACACCCTCATTAATACCTACTGGGGCATGGATAACCGGGGCCGCACATTTGATATCATGATAGATGGGATCAAGCTATCAACCGAAGATTTGAACCAATACAAGGAAAGCCGTTTTTATGATATCAGCTACGTTGTCCCTATCGAGCTAACCAAAGGCAAACAAAAAGTAACCGTGAAACTATTACCAAAAAAAGACAACAGCGCCGGCCCGGTTTATGGTTGCCGGGTGGTTAAAAATTAAACATTCAAGAAACTATATGATGATAAAAAAAAGAAAAGCAGCTGGTTTGCTATTATCTATGATAGGAATAAGCAGCATGGTGTTTGGGCAACAAAAAGATTACCCTATACAGCCCGTGGCATTCACCAGTGTACATGTAAATGATAAATTTTGGGAACCCAAGATGGAGGTTAATGCCAATGTAACCATACCCTATGTACTTGCACAGTGCAAAAAAAATGGTCGCATGGATAACTTTTTACGGGCAGGCAAACAGCTGGATGGCGATAAGCTAAGCGAGTTTCCGTTTGACGATACGGATGTTTATAAAGCTATTGAAGGTGCCTCCTACTCTATGCAAAACAAAAAGAACCCTAAGCTGGATAGATATATTGACACCCTTATAGGCATTATTGGCGCCGCCCAGGAGCCGGATGGCTACCTGTATACTTTTCGTACTGTGCACGCTAAAAAACCCCACGAGTGGATTGGCGACAAGCGCTGGGTGAACGAGGAGATATTGAGCCATGAATTGTATGATTGTGGTCACCTGTATGAAGCTGCCGTTGCCCATTACCAGGCTACCGGCAAGCGTACGTTTCTAAACATCGCCATAAAGAACGCCGACCTGCTGGTAAAAACCTTTGGCCCGGGCAAAATTGAGGAATATCCTGGGCATCAAATTGTGGAAATAGGCCTTTCAAAAATGTACCGCGTTACCGGTAAAAAGGAATACCTTGACCTGGCCAAATTCTTTTTAGATGTACGTGGACCTAAAGGCGATGCTTATAACCAAGCCAATAAAAAAGTGGTTGACCAGCACGAAGCCGAAGGCCACGCTGTACGTGCAGCCTATATGTACACAGGTATGGCCGATATTGCCGCGCTAACCGGCGATACCAAATATTTAAACGCCATTGACGATATCTGGGGCGATGTAGTTAATAAAAAACTATACATCACCGGGGGCATAGGTGCAACCGGGGCCGGCGAAGCTTTTGGCGATGCCTACCAGCTGCCTAACATGTCGGCGTATGCAGAAACCTGTGCGGCTATTGGCAACGTATACTGGAACAACCGTATGTTTTTACTGCACGGCGATGCCAAATATATCGATGTATTGGAGCGGACGCTTTATAATGGACTGTTATCGGGCGTATCTTTAAGCGGAGATCGTTTCTTTTACCCTAACCCACTGGCATCTATGTTTCAGCACCAGCGCAGCGCCTGGATCAGCTGCGCCTGCTGTATCAGTAACATGACGCGCTTTTTACCATCCTTGCCAGGCTATGTTTATGCCAAAAACAAAAACGACCTGTATGTAAACCTGTTTATGAGTAACTCCAGTAATATCAAACTGGCATCGGGAAATGTAAATATTGTTCAGCAAACAGATTATCCGTGGAAGGGGCAGGTTGACATGACCATTAACCCTGTAAAAACAACCGACTTTACTTTAAGGGTACGCATACCGGGCTGGGCCAAACAACAACCCGTACCGGGTAATCTGTACAGCTTTATGGATAAAACGCCGCTGCCGGTAGTGATATACATAAACGGTAAGGCAACCTCATTTGTAACCGAAAAAGGTTATGCTGTTTTAAAACGCAACTGGAAAAAAGGCGATAAGGTTTCGCTGGCTTTACCTTTAGAAACTGAAAAGGTTTTGGCTAATGACAAAGTAAAGGACGACAGGGGTCGTTTTGCATTTGAACGCGGGCCTATAGTGTATTGCCTTGAAGGACCAGATAACCGTGACAGCCTTGTTCAGAATATTTTAATTGATAAAAATGCGCTCACTGAGGCCAATTATAAGGCAGACCTGTTAAACGGCGTAGATGTGATAAGTACAGATGGTAAAAGCACCAAAAGGCAGTTAAACAGCGATAAGCTGATAGAAACTGATCAAAAGGTAAAAGCTATCCCTTACTACGCCTGGGCAAACCGTGGCCCAAGCGAGATGACCGTTTGGGTACCTTACGAAGCATCGGCAGCAAGCCCTAAACCAGCGCCTACCATTGCCAGTACAAGTACGGTAACATCATCATTAAGAAATTCGCGCATGTATGGTGCCATTAAAGACCAATACGAACCCGGTAGTTCTGGCGATACCAACTACCCATACCTGCATTGGTGGCCGGCACATAATACCAACGAGTTTGTTCAGTATAACTTTAATGCCGAACATACGGTAAGCGAATCGAAAGTGTATTGGTACGATGATGGACCCTGGGGCGGCTGCCGCGTACCTGTATCATACAAAATACTTTATTTAAAAGACGGCCAATGGATACCAGTAAAAAACACCTCGCCTTACACAGTAAGCAAGGATACTTTTAACACGGTAACCTTTGAGCCGGTAAATACTACAGCTTTGAAAATGGAGATTCAACTGCCTGTTGATAACTCTACTGGCATACACGAATGGGCTGTTAAATAATACCCTCAACTAACCTGGCCTCTTGTATTGATATCCCGTTAAAATCTTTTAGATTTTAACGGGATATTTTTTTAAACTTAAAAATTCAATGGTTACCGGGCATTGGGCCAATGATTTTAGCCTATATAACTCCTAATTAGCAACCTATTAAAACTAATCTTATGAAAATTAAGTATTTGGTAATTCTCATTGCCATAACGTCAATTGGAGCATTATTGGCATTCAAACGTTCTTCAATTGAACGCGAGTCACTACAAATATCCAATCACGAATGAAAAAGAAATAAGTACGCCCGCCAAAACCATCTATTATCCTGCCAATGTCTGGATGGTTGCCGACAATAATGATTACAGTAACAAAAATAGTGAATTCAGCAATTTTCATAAATCGGAATCAAATGATGTGGCCATGTTTTGGGGCAAAGAGTATGGAAATGATGCCACAATTAATCAGGACGCTTCCCAGAGGTTCAATCCCAACACTTCGATAACAGGATTAGAAAGATTTTATACCTGTTATCGTGACACCCTAAAATTTGTACAAAAAGGACAATCGTTGACTGATCAATATAAAATGTTAACGTACGTATTTTACAGCACTACCGACGGCACTGCCTATGGTGGTGGAGTCGATAATAAAATTGGCGTCTTGTGGCCCCCCGCAGTACGGATTAACGCTACTCGTTACGGAGCTTTGGCACATGAACTCGGCCATTCATTTTAATATATGGTTCATGCGGATGGTGCCTGGGGATTTACCTCCACGCCGGCAGGAAGCAATAGTCAAACTATTTTTGAAATGACATCCCAGTACATGTTGTTCCAAGTATATTTGGGATGGATGACCTTCGAAAACTATCACATGGTAAGTTTTATGCATCAAACCCACCTCTCCTTTTTGCACGAGGACAATCAATATCATTCTCCATATGTTTTAGAGTACTGGTCTAATAAACGTGGCAGGGACTTTGTAGGAAAAATATGGCGAAATGCGACCCAGGGAGAGGATGCGGTGATGACCTATAAGAGATTAACCGGATTAAGCCAATCGCAGTTTAATGACGAGATGTTTGATGCTGACCGAAAATTTATAACCTGGGATTTGGCCCGTATTGCGCGAGCCGCAAAACCTTATGCAAATCAACATCTTGCAACTTTAAACAACGCTGGAAATGGCTGGTACAAAATAGCAGAAAGCAACTGTCCGCAAAACTACGGTTATAATGGAATTAAATTAAAAGTTCCAGCTTCGGGAACCACTGTAACACTCCAGTTTCAGGGAATTGCAGGCGCTACAGGTTAAAGGACGGTACCCGCGTTTACGGAAGCGTAAATTCCAGTTCAACCGGGACCACCAGCTTTGTGGTTCCTGCCAATACAACCTACCTGTGGCTTATTGTAACCGGTGCTCCAACGCAACATTGGAAGCATTTAAATGACGGCAACGCTTCAAATGATGAAGAATGGCCATATCAAGTTAAATTAACTGGAACCTCACTTGATGATGCTGTGATCAAATGATTTCAGGTTAGCAAAAAAATATTAGCTGCGTGCATCGTTATTTAACCGGCCTTTATCCGCTTTAAAATAACGGAGTTTTTTTCACAGCCAATCGGCAGCTTAACATTTACTGATCCATCAGCCGCACCTTTACTCTTAAACAATAACTTACCATTTAGGATAAGTTTATAACCACCTTTTATTCCTTCAAACAAAACATCAACATTATGTGGTTCCGGAATCCGAGAGGTTATGGAAAAGGCTATATTTTTTCCATATCTGTCAATTACAACAGGAACGCTTTCTAAAAAACCGTCTGAAGATAGTTCTATGTCTATTTTCTGTCCGAAAGCACGGTAATAAAACCTGCTGCCCAAGCCATCTCATGGTATCACTTTAAGCTTGTTTCCATCCCGCTTTAAATTTCCACCGTAAGCCACAAGGCCAAAAATATCGTCATTAGTGATCACCGTAGCAGCCATCCTTGTAGCTCCGCCATATCCTATATCTGCTTCTCCATCATAAAACCATGGCCCCCTGCCCTGGTTTTTGTTTATCCAGTTTCTTGTATATTGCTGCGGCTCAAATGCCCAACCCGAGGCGCCGTCATTTTCCTTGCTTGGGTACCAAAAACCATAATTACTATTTTTATTTCCGGTATTCATCAGCGCAAACGAAGACAGGTAGGATGCATAACCCAAGCGTATAAAATCGCTGGGATGCCTGGCGAAGTTTAAACCATAATCCAATATCCCCCAGCCTCCCATTGGCGCCATATAAGTTAGCGTGAAGGAATCACTTTTACCCCTAAAATCGCTGCCCAGGTAATAATACGCAGTTTCAAGCCATCCTCTTGAAGCCATGTTGGCTGCAATTTCCCTGTCCATAAACTTCCGGCCATCTCCAGCGCTGATATGAGCATGAGAATACCACTTTTGAGGTTCTTATCATACCACAAATTACTATCGGCTTTAAGCTTATTGGGTACGGCATAACGGGCTATGGCATGTGTTGATTCATAAGCCGTGGCATCAACAGCATACTCGGATCGAAACGGATAGGGATCATCATACAAAAAGTACTTTACTTTTTTCTCCCACTCGCCTTTTAACCAATCAGCATCGTCATTAAAACCTTCTTTTCGCAAAGTCGCCATTAAATCTATCAACACAACTTCGTTATAGCAGCCCCACTTATAGGTTTCATACCAGGGTAAAATTTCGTAAGGATAAGTAAAATATGCTTTGGCTGTTTCTTTGGCCCGTTTTAAATACGCCGTGGCATCCAAATAATGAACCATGCCAGGATACCTTTTTGCCAGTTGATACATGTTATAATAAAGCATGATAATATGCGGGTAATCATATGACCTCCAAACATGATCTTTGTCCAGGTTAGTTTTTGAGATCTTCTTGCGTAATATAGAGTCCCTGTCTACATGCCAGTCTGGAGTTGCATAAACGCCGTAAGGATGCGGACTTTCGGTATCCGTTTTTTGTAGCTTACCCCAAACAAAATTTTTAATGTAATATTCTACAGCATCTATTTCTTTTTGATTTGGATAAAACACATTTTTAGCGGTCAGAAAAGGTGCTTTACCCAGCGTCGGATCATCTGATGCCAATACGTAAGCTAACGACCCCGTAAAGCTGTCCCCGTTATCCGGTCCGCGGAGAACCTGATTTTTCATATCCCAAACAGAAAATAAGCCATTATACCATTTTGATGAATCAAGATGCTGCTGGTGGCTTACCAAAAAGCCGGCCGCTTTTTATATAAAGTTTCCAACGGTTCGGTAACAAAGAACTCCAGGTAGGTATGATAATTTGCACCATGAGTTATGGATATCCTGTTTTCACCCAGGTGTGAAAAACGGATATCATAAAAATTTTAACGAGCGTGATGGCTAACCCGCTTTATAATAGTCGTACCTGGAAATTCTGCTTCAACCTTTTTTATTTCCCTTTTAGTGCTTAGCAATAATTCAACCGTTAAATCGGTTGGTATAGTCATGCCAGGCAAAACCTGTATGTCTACCATTCCTTCCTGAATTAGGATATCCCTTATCCCCTGATAATTGGCCGCCCACCTGAATTTAAATCCATAGTTAACCGTAGCACCCGGCAAAATAGCTGCCGAACTAATTGGTTGCCGCCAGGTACCTCCTGGTTTTGTGGATGATGTATACCTGGCGTGGATATAAGTTTTAAAATCACCATCACTGTTAGTGTCAAAATATTCCAGTTGGTTCCAGGCAAAGGTATCATAACAAGGTAAGTACCTTTTCCCGTCGGCCTTTCCCAAAAAAGGAAAGAGTTATTTCCAGAAATAAAATGATGTTTTATTACATGTTCTTCAAATATCTACCTTGAATTTTCGCCTCCCTGGTTGTTATAGGCTATAGGGATAGCAACATCCTGTAAATTGATAGTTACATCCTGTATATTCTTGATAGAAGACTTCCAGTAAAGTGCTTCTGAAGTCAATTGATAGGCTTGCGACAATTGTAACAACCGCGATTTGGTCTGGGGATGCCAACTGCCTTTAAGTATATTATCCTGTATAAATTCTGATTCGCCGCCGGCTCCCGTCAGTGAATCAATATGCCCTGTTTTATCCTTATAACGTATCAATAAGTCAGTAAATTTTCGATCATGACCCACATAGTTTGTTTTAAAGCTATCGTGATGTTTAAACATAACCGAGATACCAGAGCCAGAAAGCTAACGTCAAATGCCTGATTCGAGATATTGAGCGTATCTGATTTTTGGGCCATTACCCATGTGTGTAAAGCTATTGAAAGTGTTAAAAAAAGAAGATAAATTCTACGCATGGGCAAAGTATGAAGGTATATTGCGTAATGCTTAAGAGTTTGGTAACAGGCATTGCAACCTATAGAACTAAAATCTACAGTAAATCAATAAATATAAATTAAAAAGGCAATGGTACTTAAATTCACACCGCTATAAATCAGCCTCATTTATTATATCCATTATTTTATCCGGCTCAACCCCATTTTGAATAGCCATTTCAGATAGTATTTTCAATTTAGCTTTTTTAATGCGTAAAAATTGGGGAACAATAAATAGCGCTCTTATCATTAAAATACCTACGAGGAAGGCAATAAAATAACCTATAAGAGTCAATATTATTGTTACATAGTAATAAGCCATAAACTTTATATGTTTAGTTTGTAAATCATTGTTTTTTTTTAATAATGGACTGAAATATTACCTTTTGGATGTATTGTTATTCAAATTCTTTCCATAATATACATCACCAGGAATATGATGGCCTGCATAAACTTTATCAAGAATATTATACAATACAGGATCATAAGCTTTCAGGTCGTCTGGAGACTGGATACGCATACCTCCATCGTAGAATTCAATATTAGACCAAAACCACCACTGCGTACCTTCTGCCCAGTATTCTGCAACTGTGTTAATGGCATATTGCCCTTTATAAAGGCCCTTGTCCTTAGCATTTTCATAAGCGGCGTTAATTTGTTTGATCATGTCTGCATCTATCGTTTCTAACACGGCCATGATATTGTGGCTGAATTCATGAACCATAATATTTTCGCCAAAATAGCGGGTGCCTGGATACCCAAGCAAATTCTCTTCTGCACAAGATGTTTGTATCCCGCCCATTCCTCTCGCCCGTTGATCCCAATATCCGTGATCCGTCATACTTGCAATCCCGCCTGGTTTGTAATAATTTTCTCTTTCTCCTGGAGTCAACCGGCCATCATCATAAGTGGGTTTCTTCCAATCATGGCATTCTGGAAGATCGGTTTGCATTTCCGACTTTCCAATAATAGATAATCTCGCACCAAGTTTAATCATTCCAGCACGGATGTCGGGCCGTTTTAACAGCATATAGTTGATGATATCCCGAGCAATCAACAGCGCATCATCAGATACCTTCTCTGATGAAATAATTGGGATTCCGAAAGCGTCAGCATATTTTTTATAGAAGGGGTTAAAGCCGTAGCTTACAGGTGGTGAATTAACTATAGCCCTATCGAAACTAATTATTAAAGGCTGGCCGGTAGTTTTATCCTGCGCAATACAATAAACCTGGGACAAAAGAAGGACGATCAGCCCAACTGAAAGCTGTTTAAGTTTTAAAGGAATTAATCTTTTTATACAAAACATATGCATCATTAATTTTAACAGTTTTAGAAAAATAAAATTCTTAATAAAAAAATGGATTTTTAAATAGATATTTTCCAATTGTAACTATATCTTATCTCATAATTCATGCGCACCTGAGTTTATTAGAAACCCAACGGTCCGAAAACGATGTGCTGTATCTCGATGTTGACAGAAAGGTATCCATTGTTTCAGAAAATAATGATGATCAATTCTCTGCTGATTCGTGGTTGATTTACCAACATTCTTGATTATTTTGGAAAGACAGGGCGGTATCTTGTCGCTGGAAATAATAGGCTATCTAATATTTGAATCTACATTGATTTACTCAGATGTCGAAAAGCACGGTAGGAGTTGAGAATAATACAATAAGCCAAATCGTATCAGTATTGACATCGATGTGGCTAATATATTGTTATAATTTGTTAATATCTCCAAAACATCTCAGCATATGGTTCTTAAATTTGTTTATTAGGCAATTAGACATGGCCTACCCAAAAGTAACCAATTAAATACCAATATGATATACACCAAGTATTTTGTACCCCTCGTTGCTATGGCATCGATCACCGTTATAGTGGCATGCAAACGCTCCGCTACTGATGTCGAATCGCTTAAAGTATCAGACACGGCGAAAAAAGAATTAAATGCTGCAAAAACTATTTATTATCCTGCTAATGTTTGGCTTGTGCCGGCAAACAACGATTACAGTAATAATAACAGTGAATTCAGCAATTTCCGAAAATCTGAATCAAGTGATGTAGCTATGTTCTGGGCCAAAGAATACGGAAACGATCCTACCGTCAATCAGGACGCTACCCAAAGATTCAATCCAAACACATCGATAACAGAATTAGAAAGATTTTACACCTGTTACCGAGATACACTGAAATTTGTACAAAAAGGACAATCACTGACTGACCAATACAAAATGTTGACATATATATTTTACAGCACTACCGATGGTAGCGCTTACGGTGGTGGCGTTGACAATAAAGTTGGCGTATTATGGTCGCCTGCTTTACGAATTAATACTACTCCTTACGGAGCTTTGGCACATGAACTCGGCCATTCATTTCAATATATGGTTCATGCGGATGGTGCCTGGGGATTTAACTCCACGCCGGCAGGAAGCAATAGTCAAACTATTTTTGAAATGACATCCCAGTACATGTTGTTCCAAGTATATTTGGGATGGATGACCTTCGAAAACTATCACCTGGTAAGTTTTATGCATCAAACCCACCTCTCCTTTTTGCACGAGGACAATCAATATCATTCTCCATATGTTTTAGAGTACTGGTCTAATAAACGTGGCAGGGACTTTGTAGGAAAAATATGGCGAAATGCGACCCAGGGAGAGGATGCGGTCATGACCTATAAGAGATTAACCGGATTAAGCCAATCGCAGTTTAATGACGAGATGTTTGATGCTGACCGAAAATTTATAACCTGGGATTTGGCCCGTATTGCGCAAGCCGCAAAACCTTATGCAAACCAACATCTTGCAACCTTAAACAGCGCCGGAAATGGCTGGTACCAAATAGCAGAAAGCAACTGTCCACAAAATTACGGTTATAATGGAATTAAATTAAAAGTTCCAGCTTCAGGGACCACTGTAACACTCCAGTTTCAGGGAATTGCAGGCGCTACAGGTTACAGGGCTATCAATATTGATAAAGCGGGGTGGCGATATGGATTTGTAGCCTATAAAAAAGACGGCACCCGCGTTTACGGAAGCGTAAATTCAAGTTCAACCGGTACTGCCAGCTTTGTAGTACCGGCCAATACCACCTACCTGTGGCTTGTCGTAACCGGTGCCCCAACACAACATTGGGAGCATTTAAATGATGGGAATGCTTCAAATGATGAAGAATGGCCTTATCAGGTTAAATTAACAGGGACCACACTTGATGATTCTGTTATAAAATAATTCCAAATTAGAAAAATTCCCGAACGCTGCAGGTACATTTTATGAGTATCCGTAGCGTTCGGAAATATTTAAGAAAATTAAACAAGGATCATCAATATATAATAGGTTATTCTTTTAGTGCGCCCTTCTTTTTAATGGCAGATACATTCTCCATACCTGCCAAATCTGATATTTTATACCATGTCGGCATACCGCGCATTTTATCGGTTATCAATTTTCCGTTAATACGAAGATTTTCAACAACTTCAGATACAATGATAGCAATTAAAATACCGGGATATATCAAACGGATGGTAGCTATTCTGGATCGCAAAAAAAATCAACAAAAGCCTGTTCGTCTTAGCCAGGTCATATTGAACGATCATGCTGATAATACACTTCAAATATTTATTACGGTGGTATCACAATTCCGGGGGTAATGGAGTGTTTCCAAATGACGGGTTGCAGCGACTTCCTATTGCGCATTGCCACACGTCATATGGAAGAGTATAGTGAGTTTTTTAGTACCAAGCTAGCTAAACTGCCGTACATTACTACGGTACAAAGTTCCTTGTGTCTTGTCATAAGCTAAAAGCGATACCGCTTACCTTTTATAATATAAAAAAATAGAGATTGAAAACAACGTTATCATTATTAAAGGGCGAAAAGATGCAGGGAATCTTCCTATGCGAATAGAAATATCAAACCTGTTACTGAAAGTAGAGCCGCCCCAGTTATCATAGAAGTCCCGTGCCTATTGTGTAACGAGCCGTATTAGAAACCACCAGCCCGGGCAAGGACTTCGGATTGGTAGGCGAATATTAAACGGCTCGTACTTTGATGATAGCTTTTCCTAGCGATGTTATTTAAGGGTTTTAAAGGACATGGTTTTTATAGATCTGATGGCGTTAGATTGAGAGCATATCCCGCTACAATTGGCCGAACTTGCTAAAGTCCAAGAACGTTTTAAGAACGTTTTAGAAAAACTGATTGCGTTGACCCCTCTTTGCCAATTTACTTTCTTCCACCTAAGATCTGAATTTAAGCACTAAAGGTGGTCATTTTAAAATTGGCCAATTTGTGCGATTTAATATACTATTAAAATATTTTGCAGATTAATTGCTAAGGAAATGTTGTTCCCGATTGTCGTAATCATGAAAAGTTTTTTCGTAGGCATTAGGACGTACTAAATATCATTGACCGATCACCGTTTTATGGCCCCAGGGTGAGTTAATAGAGTGTTAAAGTAATACTCAAATCGAATTTATAAAACATTGCAACACTCTAAATTCTGGCATGCAAAGGTGCACATTCGGCGTTTGGCAGCACTCCAGATGTGCGTAATCAGGCTTAATGACAAAGTACCGCAAAATAAGAGTGATGGATATTTTGCGAAGTTATTCTGCAAATTTTCTGCGAATAAAAAAACCCAACTCGCCAGAGTTGGGTTAAATCATTGATTTTCAGTGCTCCCCAGAATGGACATAATTCGGACCAAATGGTAGAACAATTAAAAATTTTGAATGAATTGAATGTGGTTTAAAGTGGCTCGATTCTCCTTCGGAATCAGGTTATGATATAGATCTACATTTCGAGTACTGGGTGCCGGCAATGCAGTAAACGACGAGAAAGTTAGTAATGTCGAAAAATGATTTTTAATATCTCGTATCTTGCAGAAACTTTAAAACCATGAAACTTATCATCGAAAAATGGCTGGACACGCAAACGCTGCCGCTGACCGCCGAACCATTACTTGCGGACGCGATCACCTGTTATAAATCGGGTGCTTACAGAGCATCAATGCTTATGTCTTATTTGGGCTTTCTAATGATTATAAAAGACCGCGTTATGAACGGGGACCGGCCGGCAATGTTGCCACTTCATAAATGGAACGAGAAGCGTACTCTGCTTCAAAACGAAGACAAATGGGAGGCCGAAATAAATTCCGCGTTGCAGAAAAAAGAGGAATTTACGGGATCTGGCCCAAGCAAGACTAAAACAGAAGACCCATTCTTTTACATCAGTGAAGGCTTACGACAACAGCTAACCTATTGGAAGGATCGTCGGAACGATTGTGCTCACAATAAAGAGAATATTATCATTGGCGCACATATCGAGGCTTTTTGGGCTTTTATGATTAGCAATTTACCGAAGATCACGCTACAAGGTGGCATGGCAACTTTGTTACAAAAGTTGACTTCCTATTACGACCCGACGCAAACCCCATCTGGGACACCGTTGATGCCGATATTGGAACTGATCTCTTCATCAGTTGAGACTTCGAAATTAGATGAATTTTGGAATCAGGCTTTTACGGTAATCGATTAAACAGGCGACTGGTTTTTCGAACGTCAAAATCAATTCATTTTCCAAGCGCTGAAGCTAAACGATGAAAACGTAAAACGATCGCTCCTAGTGTTATGTTAATCGTGTAATGACGGATAAAGTCTTTTCAGTTTTATTCGCGCATCTTTATTTTCGAACTGCCAGTTAATTTTGCTGTTCTTATTATTTCTGTTGTGTTGCCATGCCGCTACCTCTTCATTGATCTTCAGCATTGTTGAAATATGCCTGTTTAGGCATTGCCCATTCAATACATGCAATTCTATCTCGGCCATATTGAGCCAGCTTCCATGCTTGGGCGTATAAACAAACTCAAACCTATCCCATAGCCTTTTGGCTTCGGCTGGTTCAAATGTCTCGTAAAATGCAGAGGCCGAATGGGTTTTAAAATTGTCCATTACTAAAGTTATTTTTTTCGCTGTCGGGTACCATTCATCTGCTATTCTTTTTACGAATAAAGCCCAGTCCTTTTTGGTTTTAAACGCCGTAATTTCTACAAAGCGCTTGCCCCTCAAAGGCTCGTTGGCCATAAATATATTGACTACCCCATGCCTTATGTACTCGTAATCTACTCTTGCCTCCTGGCCAGGCTTCATGGCTTGAGAGGGCTGCCCTTCTTCTATCAATTGTTTTGGCGACTCATCCATACATACAACCGGAAATTCCTCATCATAAGGTTTTTTGTATACATCCAATACGCGTTCCATATTGGCTACAAATTCGCTGCTTTTTTCCGGTGGTATTACCCAGCCCTTTACTTTCCAAGGCTTAAGTTCGTTTTTTTAAGCACACTTCTTACTGTTACATGCGAAATACTTTCTACATATTCCAACTCTACCATTTTATCGGCGAGTAGCCTTAATGACCATTTAGCAAACCCCTCAGGCGGCTCGCTGCAACACAAGGCAACCAGCTTCGCTTCTACATCGCCATCTGATTTTGTTTCATAAACACGGCTGGTGGGGCGACGATCTAAAACACCTTCAAAACCCTCTTCAATAAACTTTTTCTTCACCCGGTCTATCGTTCGCATCCCTACTTTCAGGACTTTGCTGATCTGTTCATTTGTTATTTTCTCCGCATATTCCCCTTCATCACAATTCAATAGTATATAGGCTGTCCGGAATGTTTGAGAACTATGGGAGCCCTTGTTGATTATCGAGTATAACTCTCCAACCTCCTCTTTTGTAAGTTTTATCGTATAACGTACCATCTGTAATTTGTTTTACAAATATACGCTTTTATACGTCATATTATATTTAACTTAACACTATGAATAATTATTTAAAAATATTTGCGTCAATGCTGCGTAATAAACTTATACCTGATACGGAGGTGGCTGAGGCAATCACGCTTTTTGTAAGCAAAAAGGAATTCGTGAATGACCCGGTCGATCGCCAAGCATTGATCGATAATGGATATGACAAGGAGTTATATAAAAAGCTATTTGTAGAGCCCAATAGAGAATACTATAAAGTTTGGGAAGAGATTAACAGCTTTTCTGGCACCTATCGCCAATACATAGAATTTATGCCCTTGACTAAAGAGGTAGTTGAATTCGTATGCACGGAGTTAGCCAAATCGTATAATCCATATTTCCTTGCGCAAACTTTGGAAGACTTGTTTACCAAAAATATGGTGAAGAAACAGGAATTTAAAGATATTGCGGCAGCAGAAGGAATAACGTTACCGTCAAATCTTCCAAGTTTAGCATAGTTTTAAAGCGGTAAGGGTTGGCTTTACCGCTTCTTGTTTGACCCCTAATTTCCTTCCCCAACTCCAACGACATTTGCAATCTACCCCAACAATCCGCCTATTATTGATTCAAAACAACGAACCATGGAAATGAAATCATTCATTTTCCACAAAATCCGCATATGTTCAGTAAATTGATTTGATAACCACAAACTCAAGAAAGATAAGCAAATCCTATAAGGTTTGCTCCAGATTGGACATAATTCCAATCATTTGGTAGAGTCACTTTATTGAAATGCTGAGTTACCCAAAACATAAGCAAAAATTCCGTTGATTCTTCAACGGCAAGATGTCTTTTTGTAAGACAAAAAGTCTCTTGCCCTCCGGGGGAATTGAAAAAACTCGCAACTCGTTTTTTTTATGGTTGATCAAGTAAATCCAATGGAAGTCATTAAATGCAACAATGGGAAACGATCCAGTTCGTTTTTGAAATGAATAAGTGAAATGTAACTATGGAACAATATAACGTAGAAACAATATATCTATGCCACGATAACGATAATGCCTTAGGATTTGAATTTAAAAACGGGTTATATAAATATAGTGATATTGATTTATAAAACTACAGAGTGATAAAGTTATAACGATAGGTTGTTAATCAGATCTAAAGATATTTGGAACTAAAGTAATTAGATAGGTAGTTATGCTGTTGCACCGCGATGTCGATCAACAGTTACAAAGCTTCACCGTTACGAAGATCCTCGGTTATACTGTTATATAATCTAAAATTCTACTGGAACATCAATAATCAGTTGGCGATTATAAAATGCCACCACCTGTATTAAAAAAAATAAAAAAACTTTGTCAGGTTTGGTCGAGATATGTTACTAAGGGTTATAACAACTCTAGTCCAGGCTTGAAACGAGTAGGGTTCGTACATCAACTTCTAATACTTTCGCAATATCAAACAGCGATTCAACGGTTGGTTGAATGTCGTTAGTACACCATTTAGATACAGTCGTTTTGTTCCGATCCAATTGTTCAGCTAACCAAATGTTAGTTTTCCCCCTTTCTGCTAATACCGCTTTTATTCTATTGAAATTGCGTTTCTCGGCCATTTTAATTGCTTTTATCACTATTTACTGCAAGATAAGCAGCAATTACGAACTCGGCTTTTACATAAAATAGCTTATTTATACATCTTAATTGCTTTTTTATATTTTATAGTTGCTTTTAAATACACTTTTAATTAATTTTACTTTTCTTAATTAAGTGTTTATGAGCATTTATTCATTTGACAAGATCGAAGAGATGACTGAGTTGAATTTTCAACTCACTTCAACGAGCGTTACGGTATTTATTAATTCTATTAATAAAGAGTTGATGTCATATGGGTTGAAAATTTTAAAAAATGAATTTGCAATTGAAAACATCGTTCAAGATGCATATTTAAAATTATGGAATTTTAAAGACACTATCACTGATAGAGGTCATGCTGTAGCCTTTCTTAAACAAAACATCAAATGGGGTTGCCATTCCTATTTCCGTAGTAAAACGACCCGCTTTCATCGCCAGATGATTGAACTGGATTCATTGGAGTCTTACGACGCTATTTTATTACCCAATGCGGTTTTCCATAACGACGAAGAAGTTGACGATAATCTTCAGAATGATCGTTTACGATCCACCTGGACTGCTATTTCGCATATCTTTTATGGTAAAGAAAAAGAGGTTGTTGAGTTATATTTTAAAAACGACCTAACCCATAAACAAATTGCTCTTCGCTACAACCTGTCGGTTACAACAGTAACAATGATACTTGATAAAAGTAAGGCGAAATTAAAAACTATGCTGGTTTCAGCGCCGGAAAAGATGGGTACTAACAATAAGCCAAATCAACTGCCTTTGCTAACTTCTATCAACAGGCCGGACGAGTTTGATGGCTTGAACCATGATCAAAAGCAAATTTATTATTTGCGAACAATCTCTAAATACAGTTTTGAGCGAATAGCCACGGAATTAAAACTGCCTGTTTCCTACGTTCAAAGGGAATACGTAAGAGCCTGGCAAGCGGTGAGCTGTCAAAAAAAAGAAAAATTAACCGCCGCCAAATGGCGAAATCAGTCCGCCAAACAATACACACCCATAAGCGCCTGATCTATGGCAAAATCAATGCATATAACAAGAAAGGTTCAGCTATTGATCAATAGCGCCGACAAGGATTTTGTTTATGAATCTATCGGCAAATTGATGAAATGGCAAAACATCTGCTTTAAATGCGCCAACTTAATCTACACGCATCATTTTTTGCAGGAACAGATCGCCGAAATGGTCTATCTCGCTGAAGGTACAAGGCTTAAATTGACGGATCACAATAAGGATTCAGATGGAATGCTGGTTTCATCCCGAACTAATTCAACCTACAAAATACTAACTAATAAATTTAAAGGACAGATACCAAGCAATATTTTCAATAACCTGAACAGTCAGCTGGTTGCCACCTTTATTAAAGAAAGATCGCTCTACTATGAGGGCGAGCGTTCGATTAAAAATTTTAAACGAACCATCACACTGCCTTTCAGCGCAGAATGCATCCGGCAACTCAGCGAACATAATGAAACCGGTAATTTCACTTTTACCTTGTTCGGAATACCGTTTAAAACCTATCTCGGAAATGGCTTTGATGAGAAACGCGATCTGTTTAAACAAGTAATAACCTCCAATCTTAAGATGGCGACAAGCTTTCTTAAAATTGAACAAAAGAAAATTTATCTCCTCGCCACTTTCGTACAGGAACAGCAAACTTATTTATTGAATGAAGAAGTGATTGCTGAAGCGTCACTATCTCTTGAAATTCCATTATTGGTCAAAGTTGGACGGGTGAGTTTTTCCATCGGCACCAAGGAGGAATTTCTTTACCGGAGACTTGCCATACAAACTGCCCGCAGCCGCGTGCAAACATCAGTTAATGGTAATCGCTCCGGTCACGGCAGGAAGCGCAAACGCAAGCCATTGGAACATTATCTGCATTTGGAAAGAGATTATATAGATCATAAGCTGCACGTATACAGCAGGCGGCTGATAGACTTTTGTTTAAAACACCGTGCAGCTACGCTTATACTAACTGATCAGCAAGAGAAAGAGGAAGCTGCTAAAGCCGAGCCGTTCCTACTTAGAAACTGGAGTTACGGTCAATTCAAAGATAAGATTGCTTTTAAAGCGGCAAAAGTCGGTATAAATCTGATTGTTGAATAGTTTTAAATATTTGAGGCTGCTTGTACAGCCGTAAGGTGAATCTTTAAATGCCTCACTAAGCAGGGTTAAAGTTTAGTAACCTCGCTTACAACGCGTCCTCTTATCGTGTTTTCACCACAATAATGGCAGGGCTAATGAATAGGGTTTCATCGAATGTCTTAACCACTGAAGTGATATTTTATAACTCATATTATTAGATAGGATTAAATATTGGAGGCTGCTTGTACAGCCGTAGGGTGAGGCTTTTTTACCTCACTAAGTAACGGTGAAAGTTTACGATGACCTTACCCGCGCATACAACGGCTCGCTTGTCGTATTTAATTGGCAAGTTGATTTTATAAAATATAGGAATTAGAAAAATGTCGCAGACATGCTCAAGTGACATTTCCTATAACCTATAGTAATAATTTATAACTATAACGAGTAGGTGCTTTTACGAAAAGCCCGTATTGTTGTATTGTGTCGCCATCACGAAGCATGCAGGGTGCAGCTGAGTGAGGCCGTCAAGGACAGGTCACTGGCAATGGCACATTAAAGTATTGAAGGTATGAAAATTCATTCTGGCAATTTATTTAACGACTCCTGATATAATCACATTAGCCCTTGCAGCAATTAACTGATTTTAAGGAATTCATTTAAAGTTTATGAAAACGCTCCTTTTCTTTTTATTTACAGTATTTGCTTCGACCATGTTCATGTGGTCGGCAATATTCACAGGCAAAGACATTGTTACGCATGCTTTTATCGCACTTGGCTTATGGGCATTGTTTGTTATCTATGCCACAAGAAGGCGGCATGTTAAATACTAAGAATGTCTTCCGATCATGATATCCTGTAATAGGTAATTACAGGATCGACGTATTTTAAATTCTATTACAATGCAAAAGCGATTCCTAAAAGTCGCCATTTTCACCTGGTTTTGGGTAACCAACATCATCTCTGCGGGAGCAATCGAAGCCGCCATCCGCCTCCCCACTTATCGTTTTCAATATCTCCTGTTAGCGGGTATACTGTGGACGGTTTATTTGCTCTTTTGGTACAGGCGAATCAAGCGCGAGCGAAAAAGAGGCGAACATGAGCCGGTATGGCGTTATTACTGGCGAACCCGTTTATCAAAAGGAGCATTGTGATCTCCTGATCGGAACATCTTCCGAATAAAAGGGCTGTTACCGCCCTGACGCTTGCCAGCCTTTCGGCGGGTAAGCTTTGAATTACAAATAATATTTAATGAAAAAATTCACGCTAACGTTATTAATTATAATTATTTGCGGATTAACGGCTTTTGCACAGGATAGCACCGGCAGTAACAAAGCCTTTGACATGTTTCAGGGTGCTGAAGTGTACGAAGACGGAATGATGCAAATGCTCACCGGGCTTAGGGATCAGATCTGGGGCCAGGGTGTCGATTTTGTAAATGATGCCAAAGCCCTTTCTGCCATTTTCATGATTATTTTTTTCGCGATCAGATCTTATGAAATGATGGTCGGCGATAAGCAAATGGAAATTATGCCTTTACTCCGCCCTTTCGGTCTGTCGATGATCATTTTATGGTGGAACGTTTTTGTAAGAATGGTTGCGTTTCCATGCGAGCTGGTCGAAAATCAGGCGAAGGACAAATGGCAGACCGCGCAGGTAGAGGCCGACAACCTCCGGGTCAAACGGGCCGAGTTGATGAAAGAAATGGCTGATAGTCTTTATAATTTTCAAGCGCAGACCAGTGTCGCGGAAAAGGAATCAGATACCTGGTATGGTCAGGCCTGGGATCAGGTCACAAGTACGGTTAAACAAGGGATATCTACCGTTGTAGGACCAATATTGGAATTGAAGCAAAGGCTTCAAATCAGCCTTCAATTACTCCTTACACAGCTTTTAGAGTTAATAGCGGTATGGATATTAAGGATCGCCACCTATTTCGTATTCTTTATACAGGTTTTCTATTCCAGCTTACTTGTGCTACTCGGCCCCTTTGCGATAGCGGTCAGTATCCTTCCGGCATTCAGAGATAGTTTTACGACTTGGGTTGCCCGTTTTATTTCTGTAAATCTCTATGGCGCGATAGCCTACCTGATCATGTGGTTGTCAGCGTACATACAGCAATATGCAATGACCGTGGAGATCAGCCGGTATCAGGGTATTTTGCATGGAAGCGGTACCGCCAATAAAATGGCGGAGTTTGCCATTTTTGCATCTAATGGTATACTATCTTTCGGAACAGTGATCGTCACTTTTTTAATTGGCGCGATTGCCATGTTTACCGTGCCCAGTATATCAACATGGGTTGTATCTACTTCCGGTATAAGTTCAGCGGCATCTACTTTTGGCAGGCAGGCATCTGTGGCCTCCAAAGTGGTTACTAAGACTGTTACCGGAGTGTTTTAAGCGAACTAAGGAAGCCGCTTGATTGAACATGGGCGGCTTCCTTTTTTTAGCGGGTTGAAATATCCGCACTATTAGCCGGTTATTCCGGCCACCATTGAAATCTGGATTTTCTAATTTCAAGGTGCTTACATGAATAATGATACCGCCGGGTCCGTAAGGTTTCTGTAATGCGCCGTTTATTGTTCCCGACTGTATCATCTGTCGGCGCACATGCCTGGAATTGTTACAGGCGTTAAGTGACTACCGATGACAGGGATTAATAAATCACATTACGATGAAGAGCGATTCTTCAAACAAAAGAACAGTAACTACCAGTCAGGCCATTAAAATGTTGGAAAAAAATGGTGTAAAAGTTACTGAAAAAAAAGCCCAGGAAATTTTGGATTTAATGTATTTTTTAGCTAAATTGATTGTAAATCAGAACTTTAACAAATGAAAGTAGCAGATATTTATATAAGGGTGAGTACAGATGAACAGGCCGATAAAGGTTATTCTCAAAGAAGCCAGGAAGAGGTACTGCGCCGCTATTGTGAGATTAACAACATCAGTATAAGGAAAACCATATTTGAAGATCATTCTGCCAAAACGTTTGTCAGGCCCCAGTGGCAGGGCTTGTTGCTCAACCTGAGGAAGCAGCGCGGAAAAATCGATCTTATCTTATTTACGAAGTGGGACAGGTTTAGCCGAAACGCACCAGATGCTTATCAAATGATCAACACACTTAAAATATTAGGTGTGGAGCCGCAGGCTATAGAACAGCCTTTGGATATGGAAGTTCCTGAAAACAAAATGATGCTGGCTATTTATCTTACTGCACCGGAGATAGAAAACGACAGAAGGGCATTAAATACATTTTATGGTCTAAGGCGTGCCAGGAAGGAAGGCCGTTGGGTATCTCACGCCCCTGTGGGTTATATCAACAGGCACGATGCTACAGGGAAGAAATATATTGCTATCGATCCGCCACAGGCTAAAATCATGGAATGGGCATTTAACGAGATTGCAAAGGGTATTTATTCCACGCAGCAAGTATATGAAAAAGCTGCGGAGATGGGTTTAAAGTGTAAGCGGAACAACTTTTACGTGGCGGTGCGCAATCCTGTTTATTGCGGAAAGATACTAATCGTTAAATATAAGGACGAAGCGGCACACACCGTTAAGGGATTGCATGATGGCATTATTTCTGAATCTTTATTTTACGACGTTCAGGACGTTTTAAGCGGGAAAAAGAGGGAGGAGAAAACAAAGGTTCATTCGCCGGATATGTTGCCTTTAAGGGGCTTTATTAAATGCTCAAGGTGCAACCGCATTTTGTGCGGGAGCGCATCCAAAGGTCGCAATGGATATTACTACTACTATCATTGTTCTTCAGCTTGTGGGTGCAGGTATAAGGCCGAAGAGGTAAATAAAGTATTCGATCAGGTAATAGAGGAATTCACTATCCAGGAGGAATATGCAGATCTGTTTACTGAAGTTATCAGGGATACGTACAAAAACCAAAATACGACAACTTTGGTATCCCGTTCTGAATTGCTAAAGGAAATCAATGAGCTGAATAACCGCACCAGTAAAGCAAGGGAACTTCTTTTAAACGGAGACATTGACGGTGCCGATTATAAGACCATTAAATCAGAAAATGAATACAAGGTAAATGTATTAGAAGCGAAGTTATCGGAAGCAGCAGCGGCTAATTCCAAGACTGCGAACATTGAACCGCTACTTAGACCGGCTATTAGCAAATTAACGAGATTAAATACAATCTATTCAAAATCAGATAGTTCCAATAAACGAGAATTAATTGGTTCGATGTACCCCCAAAAATTCACTTTCGAGGAATTGCAACATCGAACCGCTTTGACGAGTGAATTGTACTCTTGTATCTACTTGATTAACAGTGAAATAAAAGGCAAAAAAGAAGGGCAAGCGACCGATTTCTCGTGCTTGCCCATTCTGGCTCCTGAGGCTGGGCTCGAACCAGCGACCCTCTGATTAACAGTCAATTATTGACACTTATTGATGTTTTGATATTCTTTGCTATTAATTGATTATCAGTTATTTATAATATATATAGAAAGCTAAGTTTTACGATTTTTTGTGATTTGGCGTTCGTTTCTCTGCAAATTTTCTGCAAATAATTCGAACATTTTGCTTATATTTGACTTATACAAAATGCTAAATGTCAGTATATTAATACAATTAATGATATTTTGACTTTTATGTAGTTCTGCAAATTTATTCATTTTAATCGTTTTTATCATGAAAGCTGAAGTTTCTTTATACTTGGACACAAGGCGAGCACTAAAGAATGGTACTTTCCCTTTAAAGTTACATGTTTACTTCACCGCAAAAATGGAGCGTTGGTACGGCACCGATTATAAATTGAGCCAGTCCTCCTTTGAGCAATCCTACCTGGCTTCTAAGCCAAGGGGTGAAAATAAAGACCTCAAAATAGAGCTGGATGCCATTATGCAAAAAGGCGCTGAACTTGCCAAGGAACTGGGGGACAATTTTACCTTTGAAAAATTCGAGCGTAAAATGTTCCGCTCCAAAGCAAGCACCAACAATGTAATTGAACATTTCGCAAGTGCTGTAAAGATATTGGAGAAAAACGAACAGATCGGAACCGCCTCCAGTTATGATTGCAGCATTAAATCAATCACCACCTATTTTAGTGAGGGTAAGAAAAATCCGGTCACTCACATTTCGTTTAGCATACTTACTGCCGAAACTTTAAACAAGTACGAACAATGGATGGTTGCCAAAGACTGTTCCAAAACAACGGTTGGTATTTACATGCGAAATTTAAGGACGATCTTTAATAAGGCCATTGCTGCTGGAGATATTGCCCCAGAACTCTACCCCTTTAAAACTTATAAAATACCTACCGGAAAAAATGTAAAAAAGGCATTAGAGACACCTGACCTCAACGCTTTATATACTGCGGACGTCACCGCCGATAGCTTTATCGAAAAGGCCAGGGATTTCTGGTTTTTCAGTTACCAGTGCAACGGGATGAATTTCAGAGATATTGCCGAGCTGAAAATTAAAGATATTCATGATACCTACTTTTCATTTTTAAGACATAAAACGAAAAACACAACAAAGGAAGACCCATCGCCTATTGTTGTCCCTTTAACCGGCTATATCAAAGATTTTATTAAAAAATATGCCAATAAAAAAGGCAAGCCCAATGACTATCTGTTTCCGATATTCCAGACTGGCATGTCCGCCAAAGAACGTCATAAGATTAACCAAAACTTCATTCGCTTTGTTAACCAGCACATGCAAAAACTGGTCGATCAGTTAGGCTTATCATTCAGGTTAGGCACGATGGTGGCCCGCCATTCCTTTACAACGCAGGCTACCCGGACAATGGGGCTGGAATTTGCGCAGGAAGCTTTAGGACATACCACCATGAACACCACACAGAATTACTGGAAAGGGTTTGAAAGTGAGGCTAAAAAGACGATGGCTGACAAATTGATGGAATTTGCATCGGTAAAACAAAAAGCAGATCAGGTGGAAATTGAGGTACCCGCCTGATCTTTAATTTATAAAAGTGCAAGCCTTTCTTTCAGTAAACTCTGCCGGGCAGACTTATGCCGCTTGCTCTTTTACCGCCATCTTTACTTTATTTTTAAAATCATCGCTCGGCCTGAATGCGGGGATATGCGTTTCGGGAATTTGTACAGCGGTATTTTTCGTGATGTTCCTGCCAACCTTAGCTGCTCTTTTCTTTACCAGGAATGTACCAAAGCCACGGACAAATACGTCTTCGCCATTGATAAGGCTGGATTGAACGACCTTAAAAAAGGCATCTACAATGGTTTCGGTGACTTCTTTCTCTTTTCCCGTTTTTGCGGCTATACCTGCGATTACATCTGCTTTCCTCATGTAAGTATCGGCTATAGATTAAATATTACTTAAACTGCAAATATACGCCGGATCGGCTTAATCGCCAAACCAGATCCGCTGGACGGTCTATGCAAGCGGACATTACCGCCTTGCAGGTCAATGACGCACACCTCCCCATTTTCACCGCTTAAGCAACTAAAAGCGCGGAGCCGGGTAAAGTGTCAGGGCCGGGCGGGGCCGCTGAAAGCGAACCAATTCCCGTCCGCTTGCTATAGCGTTGACACTTTAGCCCGGCGGGGGCTATCTTTGCGACCGTGGTGTAATTGGGTTAGTTTTCTCTTCATGAGCAAGGGAAAAAAACAAGTCGGTTATAAGCGCAACGCATTTCCGTCTTGCTGCGGACGGTGAGGCGGTCGGTGAATAGCGCCCGCTCTTTCGCGGATGAATTCAGACGACTGCCGTAACCCGATAGCTCCCATATTTAACTAAAAAGCTATTCGTGGATCTGACCACCTTTAAAAATAGTGAACCTGCATGTAAACGGCTAATCTATTTACAATTATCAACCCAGGCTGTCAAGTCTCTCTTTTTGAGGATCGTCGTGTATTTTAATTGTTTAGCGGCGGGACAGACGTTGCTCTCAAAATCTTTCTGAGACATCTTATCAGTGTACTCCACCGCAAACACCGGTTTGTTTAGCGTAATGTACTTTTCGACATCTTTATGCCAGCCTTCTTTAAAAGCGTCTTCGGTGATCACAAAATCAAACTTGGCCGCAAAATCGGGAGTTAACTCTTTTACATTCTTTTGCCCGATTGCCAGCCCACTGGCATGCGCCAGGGTGATCAGGTAGTCGGAATACTTTTTAACGTCACGCTCGCTGATGTCAAAACCCGGTTCGTTATCATAGCTATCCAGGTTGTCGGGTTCTATACCATCAAAGCCCTTTTTTAATATCATATTGATCCTGGAGTTAAGCCAGGGTTTTAATTGATCGATCTGGCGGATATCCAGCCATTTTTCTTTTGGCCATTCTGGGTAAACATTACCAATAATTTTTGCCGGAACCAGGTTGGCATCCGGCCTGTCACTTTCTATTGTACCAACAGAAATATAAGCGATCACTTTTTTGCCTTTCGCATGTAATGCTACTACCGTTTCTGCACTGGTTGTAAAAGCATCAACGTCCACCACCGCGGCAGCGAAATTGTTACCGGGACTAACATCATCAAGCTGCCAGTCAAAACTAGTGCCCGTGACTGGTTTCCACCAGTCAGTTTTGTCCTGTACTGGTTGTGTAGAATCTATGGGATTGGAAACATCATCATTAGATGTGCCCTTTTTGCAAGCAATAAGGCAGGCCAGGAAGCTAATGCTCAATAAAAGGAAAGAATTGATTTTCATAGAGGGTATATACTTGTAAGCCATTGTAACGGGCTTACCATACTAATATTGCATGATTTGTAACGAGTTTGTTACGATTTTGAATATTACTGATGGTTTATGATAAGTGGCATTTAGAACGGCTTCATCTTCAGAAGATACCAAACAATTATTATCCAGCACTAGCTTTGTAAAAGTTGAGACTGAAACTTCTTAAAAGCTGACGGATCTTCTGCCGCGGCTCCTGGCGGACGCGTTTGATTTCGGCAGCAATGTGCCGATTAATTCGCAGCCTTTAAGGTCGGTAATTGGTTTTGGATTTCTCATGACTATTTGAATTGATAGTCAAAGGTGGCGAAGCTGGAAGTGGGTGTTCGCAAGCGTTGCGGTAGTTGCGAACGATTTAGGTATTCCCGCAATTCAAAGCAAACTTTACATACAAACCATCTGTTATTTAAGAAAAGAAACTACACTAAATTTGATAATTATGAAATTGAGAGTATATTTAAACGGCCTGGCTATCGCTTTAATGGTATCCTGCTTTTTCAATGCCGATGCCACTTCTTTTAATAAACCCGCCAAATCTATGCGATTAACATCGGTGGCCCCGGCGGTCGAGGGTTGGTATTTCCGGGCCATAAGTGGATATCCTGCTGCAATTACCTTTGAGCCGGTCGTACTCTTCAAAAATGGTGATTATTGGGAGGCAGGAGCTGAAACGCTGGAAAGCTTGGATGTCGCTACCGATAAAAGTAAGCATCCTAAAGCCTGGGGTACCTGGAAGAAACAGGGTCAGACGTTTTTACTTACCAATAGCAAAGGAGAGACAAATGACTATAAGCTTGGTGAGGGCAACTGGTTCCCAGCCTATGCTTATACAGGTGCTGTGAAACTGAAGCCTGTCTACGAAAAAGCAAGCGGCGGTGATTATGGAAATGGCCTGAGTGCTTTATCAATTAAAAAGATTACCTTTTTGGATGCGACCCATTTTAACGAAGGATTAAATGCGGGGATGTCAACCGGAAATGCAGCGGCCTGGAAGAAATCGGCAACTGGCGGTACTTACCGCATATCCGGCCACACTATTGAATTCACCTATAACAATGGTACAGTCCTTAAAACCTCATTTGCATTGGGTGCAAAAGGTGGGCCTATCCGGCCAGACAACGCACTGATCTTTATTGGGGGGTACGCTTATACAGATACCGAGTAAGTATGTATTCAGTACCTTATACTACTACCCGCCTTTTTAGCTATTTTCGTCTCTGAGGGTGTAGCGGCTTTTTTGCTGGTGGTTTCTTGTTTGCTGAACTTTTTGGCGTGTTGAGTGATGCGGATCACAGCAGTACGCCATTACGTGCGATGTATTCAAAAGTGATTGACGTTTTCAAGAGGTATGTTTAGAACACCTGCCATCAAGATGAATTGTAACTTACTGACACTCAAAAACCGAGGATTACTCATATCGAGCAACCTTTGGAAATCGTCTGAAAATTCCCTACTGCCGAAGAAGGGGTGGGTCGGAATACCCTCTAAATGGGCTTGATAACCAATATCTTATGAGTTGGACAATTACTTACGACCACTTTCTTGTTAAAGATTAATTCGTAATCTTTTGCCATAAGATTACGAATTAACATAAGATCTACCCAATTTAATGTTATCTATTTAGCATTATCGAATATTGCACAGAGGCATGATATGGTATATAAGTCGCCTTTAACGAGTAGTCTACCGCCCTATTGTGGTGGCATACAGCCGCTGGCCGCAACCGAATGGACTGCCTGACCTTATATACAGTTATTTCAGGGCTTGCCCTTCATTCGCCTCAAACTGTCTGCCTCCCTTTCTAATTGCTTGATCTTCAATTCCGTTGTCTGAATGTCCAGGTAACGTGCGATGCTATCCGTCCGGTATTGATCGATTGCAGACATATTCAGGCTGTCCAGTTGGCTTTGTAATTTCTGCTTTTTAATGCTATCTGCAACAAGGTAGTTCCAATACCAGGCTTTTCTAAAACGGCTATTCTGACTGTCTTTATACCAGTAACGAAAGCCGAACCAACTAACGAGGCATACAATAATAGCTAAAGCAATTAGGTACATACTACGTTTAGCCATCGTCTTGAAAAAGCCTTTTCCCGAATCCTCTGGCAATACCAAAACCCTGTTCTTGGAAAACAGTTCATACAACACCTGTATGACGGCTGTTCTCGTGGCCGTCATACCATCACTGGCAATTTTGGAAAGGAGTAAAGTACTCTGTGCGGGTACCGTTACCTCGATCTTTTGGTACTTCTGTTCAAAGCTGCTGATCAGCTTTTGCGTATGATTATCCTTTTCTGCAATAAGCGCATTCTTTTGATCGAGTTGTTTCTGCAGCTGTTTGATAAAATCTCTAATTTCTTTGATCTCCGTTACATTCTCTGTAAGTATGGATGTTAAGGTTTTTTCATCGATTGGCGTTTCTTCATTTGGTTTCATAATTTCATCATTTAAAAGTTAATAACCTGTTTCTAATTAGTCAGGTATAGCTTACCGGCTTATGCCATGGGTATGCTGATGTACCTGTTGCTGTTTTTCCTTTTCCTGCTGTTGCTGTTTCTTCAATTCCTCTTGTTGATGCCGTAGTAATTGCGCCTGCCTGTTTTGTTCCTGCTGCTGTAAAAGCTGTTCCTGTTTGAGTTTCTTCTCAATATCCATCAGGGCGTAGCCGACCTGGCTGCCTTTAAAGCGGACGTGCTGCGCATCGGTAAAAGCGATACCCCGGCCTAACTCCACTTCGTAGCCTCGCTGCTCCATGTACTTTTTGACCTGCTGCACATCCTTACTTTGTTTGACTGCGGTTTGCAGGTGCTTTTTTAAAGTTTCCTTACGGTTGTCAACACGCTGACTTTGTGCAACCCTTTGCTCCGGTTTCAAAAACTTATTAGGGCTTAATACCCGCTCTAATTTGTATTCCAGTTCCATCTTCCGGGCGAACTCGGCCACATGCTTATAGCTATTGCTGTCGCTGGCGGTTTTGCCGTCAAAGCCGATACGGTTAGCGACAATGTGCAAATGTTCATGATCGGTATCTTTGTGAGCCACGACAACGTATTGGTGATCTTTAAAGTCAAAGTCTTCGGCAAGTTTCTCCGCCATGTCGATCTTATCCTGCAAGCCTAACTTCCCGGCATCGCTGTGGGCGAAGCTTAAGGAGAAGTGAAACACCGGCTTTGATTGATCAGGGTTTAACTTGGCTACTTCGATCATTTCCCGCACCAGTTCTAAACGAGTGCCGAAGCATTGGTTATAAGCAATTACCTCCACCTGTTTTTTTTCAAGCTCCTGCATTTGCAGCTCTTTGCTTTCTTGCCGCCTGCCCTCAAAGAGGTAATGCAATACGCCTCGGAAACTTTTACCTGTACCGACTTTTCCGATCATGATACATAAGCGTTAATGTTCTTCACCAATGCCTGCAAGCTCCGTACATCCTGATCGAGCAAAGCCCTTTCCATCGCATTCAGGTCGTCCCCCCGGTTACGCTTTCTGGCAATTTGATTGAGGTTGGCGGCGATGTGATTGAGTGTACCCCGCATTTCTAAAACAGACTTCGGCAGGGTCTTGACCCTGACTTCTATCCGCGTATTCAATCCCAGGTTTCGCAGGAAAACCGACGGGTTCGTGCCTACTCGTTTAGCGTTGGCTTCAATGATCTTTTTCTCGATGAGCGTACACATTACGCTCACGCTGTTGCGCCGCTTGTGCGGCACTTTGGGCCTGCCGCCTTTATTAACCCGGCCCGCACGAGCCGGGCTTTTAGTGTTTGTTATCTTTTTAACTTCACTTTTCATAAGCGCTGGTTCGTTAAAAAATCCTTAAAAAAATCCCCCCGAATGCGATAGCATGAGCGGGGGCCAGCAAGTTTCGGCATGGCCGAAACATAGCTGGCTCCGCTTACAGGCCAAAGGCCTGTTTCGCTATCTGTATATATGGCTATAGCCATATATACAGAGGCTGTTAAAGCAGCACCTTTGGTGCTGCCCCGCCAAATGCGGCCTGCCGCTTTCCCGGTTCTTCGATAGTCGCCGTTGCGATTATTGGGCTGTTAAACGGTGGCGCCAAAGTTGCCGCCCGTTTTCTCCGTCGACTTGTCGCCGGTCTGTTTTACACCCGTCTGCGGGTGTCGGGCTTTCAGCATACGCTTCGCGGTATCGCTGATTTGCAAGGTGTTCTTTTGCCAATGGCACCGTTAGTGCCTCGTCGGTACGTCGCCCCATCAGGGCGGGTGTATCGGTCTGCGTTCCAAAAGACGTTGGATTTTTGACGGACTTTTCATTGCTTGTGATGCCGTTAAATCAATCTCATAGCATTGACGAACCAAACGGTTTTAATGCGCTCCATCGGCCTTAAAATGCTTTCGCTTTTTTACTGCTGCTGGCCAGATGCTGCACCGCTTCTTCCCTGATTTCTTCTGCTGTTTTTTTACGGCCTGACTTAATCCATTCCGTTAATTCTGAACGATAGAAATACAGGCGCTTACCCCGCTTATTTACCGGGATTTCTTTTCGGCATACTTTACTGTAAACGGTAGGGACTGCCAGGTCTAAAAATTCGGCGGCCTTTGTGATGGGCATCAATTCTTCCTGTTCGGGTGATTGCTCCTGCCGGTTAATTAAAAGCTGTTCTATGTTGTCCAGCTTTTCTTGCATCTTAGTTACCGCCCCGGGTAACTGGTCAAAGGTGAGTATCTCTTTCATTGCGCATTAATTTTGTTTAATGCTGCAATGGTAGGGGCTTGTTTTGCAGGGTTACAAGAGGGTAAACAGTAACCCTGCGTCTACCCCCTCATTTTTTTGCTATTTTTTGTTGCGTGATGCGGGAACGATGAAAAATTTATCTTCTTTTCGTTCAATTTTCAGGATGGGCGATTTGCAGGGGCGCTTTGTCCCCGACATCAATCCATTAAGATAGTCCTCGGGTAGTTCGCGAGGTTGAGACTGCGGGGATAGATATAGGAATTTTGGGGCTATCCATCTTTCAAGGTCGCTCATACGGCAGCCTACAATCAGGTTGGCTTCTTTGAGCTGTTTAAAAGCATCAGCCAGTTGGGTAGCGGAACCACGAAATAATAAAGGACTGGCAGGGGCTTCGTCATCTAATAATAATTTTTCCAGTGCAGCATGTTCTTCAGGAACAAAATAGGTTTTCAATAAGTCAAATAGTTGCCCTGCTGCCCCCTCCTTAAAGGTCGGATAGTATCCCACTAATTTGCCAGCAGCCAACTGTTCTTGACTTAGTTCAGGCTCGGTGACTGCTTCCTGAACCGCTGCTGTTTCCGATACGTCGGGTGTTTCAGATTTTGGAGTTATTATGGTCTCGTTAGTAGTTTCAGCCGTTGCCGCTTCTCGTTTCTCTCTTTCGGCATCCAGCCATTCTTTAAATTCGGCTTCAGACCGCTTTGGCTTAATGGCTGTTTCAGTAGCATAGATTAGTTCCCTTAAAAACTTTTCCCGCAGCTTGACTGATTCGCCAAGGTCTTCTGCAAATTTGCTGCTTACTTCGATTTCCGCATTGGTGGATTGCAGTCCGTTAACAATAAATAAATATTCCAGGTTGACGGAAAAAACAAAGTGACGTTCATAGACCTGCGTCATTTCCGAATGGTGGTCGTGGTAATTTCTCCAAAATTCCTTAAAACGTTCCCGGACTTTGGCAAGTTCTTCCAATTGTAACTTGATGCGTTCTTTATCTAATGCTATCAGATCGATAAAGGCCATATCTTTCAATACCCGTAATTCGCTCCGGTAAGAAAAACTGTCATAGTATTGGGTCTGATGGCTTATGTCGTAGACCTTAACATGCTTCTTTTCATTCGTTCCCCATTCCATGTGAATATCATCCTCGATGATGCGCAGATCAAATGTTTGGATACGGGTAAGAAATTCTTTCAAGTGCTGCATAGGCGGGCAGATTTACATATGCAAATTTAAGTATTATATAGTCAACACAAAAGCACACAACTGCTCCTCTATAAATAATACCTGCCCTACTTGCCGGACAAATGTCCAAAATAGGTGATTAAAACTTATTTTCACTTGCTTCCAAACTATAATCAGCCCCTTGCCAACAGCCTTGTCACTGATTTCAGCTTCAATACCCGAAGTACCGATGAAATTTATGGCTTAGACAACATATTTAGATGGATATGATTCGTCAGATCTCCAGGATGTCAGCGCACTGGCTTTTGAATCGTATTCAGGACGTCTAAAATTCACGCGTCTTTCCAGACAAATATTCATAACCGGAATTTTCAATAAGTAGCCACCGGCACCAAGATGTTCCTGTTGACTACAGCACCGAAACTGGCTAAAATATTTAAAGGGCAGCCCCATTTAGAATACTGCCCTTTAATAATTTATTTCGATGTCAGATCGGCATCAATTTCATAAAACAACCCTTTATATTCAAAATCTTCTGGTAGGCCTGACTCGAAGAAACTGAAGCTAACGATATAAACGTTATAACTCGTTCTTGTGAGTGTATTAACATAAGTTTGGTATATCAAACCATCTCCAGTCATTGCTGGTGCTTTGGTAACAGAATTTAAAAAACTGAATTTAAAATTCTGCTGTTGTGTACCATTTACCACGGGCCGTTGAATCACTATAAAATCACTGCTCAATGTTGTGGTCACATTAGGAATGGTTGTGAATAACTCGTAAACACCCTTAACGTTTGGTGCCCATACCTGAACATCAATCTTTTCAAATCCAAGTAATGCCAAATCATGTTTAATCTTTATTTTCATGTAACCGTCAGGTGCCGGTGTAACATTTTCCAATGGATTGGCGGGAGGTGGTGGCGGCGGGGGAAGTTCAGTCAGTAATACCGGGACCGTGGTACTATCCGGCTGATAAATATAATACTTTTGAGAACCTGCAATAGTCAGTTTAAAATCTGTAATTTTTTCACCATTACTTTTATAAAGCTCAAAGCTCTTATCGCCATACTCAGACGTGAGCACCCATCCTCCAGAATACTTTTTACCCTTGTATAAAATATAGGGTGTTATAGCATACTTTGTTGCGTTCACAAATTCCGTCTGTGCAAACCTTACCCTTGCAGTTTCTTCTGTTTTTTTACAAGCGGTCATGCAGAAGAGCAAAACCAGCAGGCGCAATAGCATATTTTTCATTTTCTTAGAATTTATAGGTGACTGTTAAACTTGGGGTAATCCCGTATTTGATGCGGTAACGTACGGCATCGTACTCTTTTTCATAGCTGTCTTTACCAAAAGAAGTGTTATAAGTGCTGGTGCCGGAAACTTGTTTATATCCGTTCGAGTTGATATAATAGATCGACGTTGAATTAAGCAGGTTGCCTACATTCAGCTTAATGTCCATCTTTTGTTTTAGAAAACGGGCATATAGTTGCAAATCGATCAGATCTCGCCCGTTCTCATATTCTGTTAAATTGGGATTGCTGCTGATCGTGTAAGTACGGCGGCCCGCTTTGTTGTAGCTTAGGGTTAAGCCATAGTTAGGGGAAGAATAACTGATCCCGGCGTTGACCGTATAAGGTGATTGACCGTATAAGGCACGCGTTTCCTGGTTCTCAACAATAGTTCCATTCCCTAAGGTACTCAGCGTATGGATCTTCGATTTAATCAGCGTGCCGTTGCCAAACAGCGTAATATTACGTAACCACTGCTGATCAGATAAAAAGCCCAGCGTTTTGCGAATTTCCAGTTCCATCCCATAATTAACGGCATCCTTTTGATTCTGGTAACGATAACGGGTCACTTTAGTAGCGTCCCTGTCAACCACCAGCTCAATAGGCTTATCAAATGATTTGTAAAAACCCGACACGGAAACGATCTCACCTACTGAAGGATACCACTCATAGCGTAAATCGCTGTTTTTGATCTTGGTGCTTACGACATCGTCGCCTACGATATCAGCATTTAAAAACGGATCATAAAAGCCGAAATAAGATGTTTCCCTGAAATCCGGGCGGATAACCGTTTTTGCAAACGATGCCCTGAAATTCATTTTAGAGGTAATGCTGTAGATTAAATTAGCAGATGGCAGATAAGTGGTGTTTTTTTCACCGGTAACATTTCGTAAACTGGATTTATCCGAGATCAGGGGCTGCTTATTTTGCAAGTCATAGTTTTCTCCCCGCACCCCATAAACGATCCTGATCTTTTTCAGGAAGCGTTGATCGAGCATCAAGTAAAAAGCATGAAATTTAGAGGAACCATCAAATTGAGACCCATTATTTCCATCAGCCAGGTAATAAGCCTGGTTTGAATGTTCACCGGTACCTATATTTTCCGGGGCAAGCACTTCTTCATAAGGGCGGTCAAAGGCGTTAAATGCCCTGTCCTCGGTCCTTATTTTCAAAGTGGTGGCACTCAAATCCCGTTTTTTGTATATACCGCTATATCCGCCTTTTATTAAACTTTTATCACCCAGAAAATTAAAGGGCTGGCTCAGGTTTGCCCCCCAATTATAATCGGTTTCCTTTGTATCGGTAAATAGGCGATAATCATAATCAGGCGAATTCTGTGCAGGGTTAACCACTGCCGGGGTCTGGTAGTATTCATTACCATCATCGGTCCGCCCGGTTAAACGGTAAGTAAATTTGGTGCGATCTTTTACTTCCTGCCTTACCGTAGTGATGCCGCCCAGCCAGCTTAATTTAAGACCGGCGTTGGTTAATTTGTATTCACCCTCCAGTTTGTGTTGCAAAATGCGGGTGATCTCCGGGGTTTGCAGGTTTTGCTGTGTACGGGCATAATCGTTATCAAAACCAGCGCTGGCAAACATACCCGTAGAGGTGTTGAGTATGTTGTTAAAGATCTGGGAATAAAGGTTCTTAAATCCTATCTTATAGTTCTTTCCCTGGATGCCGGTATTGAACTGTGCGCCGATGGTGCTATTATATTTGTATATATGACCGTTACGGCGGCGGCCTGCGCTGTCGATATAGTTTGGCCCGGCTGCGGGATAACCGTAATTGGCCAGAAACTCCCTTACATCCTGAAAATCGTTCGTTTCCTGGCTGTTACGGAAACTTAAACCGGCTACAAAACCTATCTTCTGGTCGTTCTTCAAATCATAAGTACGCCCTAATGAGATTCGGTAGTTTTGGTTAGCGCCACCGGTAGAGGTATAGCGTTTAAAGGCATCGGGGCTGAACAATTTACTTTGCGGCACGGCATAATCTGGTACGGCCACGCTACCCCAGGATTGGATCCCGGCAGGCAGCTTGCGGTGTCCGTCGTCAAAGCCCCAAAAGTCATACTTGCCCCTCTTGCCCGATTCAACAAAATTCTTGCCTAATACATTGCTGTTAAAACCCGTACCCAGCGAAAGGACGGTGAAATTTTCCAGCGGAATGTCCAGCGTATTTACAGAAACCTGTCCGCCGGCAAATTCGGCCGATACATCCGGGGTAGCTGTTTTGTTCACCACCACATTACTCACCATTTCTACCGGGATCACATCAAAGGCGAAATTGCGGCGGTTCATGTCTGTGCTGGGTAATACGATCCCGTCAATCATACCTTGGTTATAGCGTTCGGTTAAACCACGCACAACGATATAACGGTTATCCACCGTGCTTACACCGCTTACCCTTTTTAGCACCTGCCCCATGTTATTATCCGGAGTGCGGGCTATCTGTTCGGCACTGATGCCATCGGTTACGCTGGCGGCGTTTTTTTGCGTTGCGTAAAGGCCTGCGGTGGCTTCTTTTTTATAGGAGGATTGTATCACTACCGCATTCAGCGCGTTGGATGCGGTTAGCAATACGATATCCAGTTTGGTTAGCCCGTCTGCTTTTACAACAACATCGGCTATCCGCTTGGTTTGAAAGGAAACGTAACTCACTTCAACCGTGTAAGTACCAGGTGGCGCGGTAATACTATAGGAGCCATCGACAGCGCTTGCGATAGTCGTATTCAGCTCAATGATCCTGATATTGGCTCCCGGCAGGCTCTCACCTTTATCGTCCACTACCTTGCCATAAATCTTCCCGGGCGGTATGGGTACCGGTTTACTGTCTATCACGATAAACCCGCCCACGGCTTTGTAAAGCAGGTTGGTGTGTTCAACAATACTATTTAATGCTTCTATCACGGTGATACCGGAAGCCATAATGGTTGTTTTTTTACTGATACCTGCTGTAGCTTTGTCCCTGATAAAAAACTGGACGTTGCCCTGTTTTTCTATCGCTGCCAGGCATTGCGCAACGGTAGCTTTTTCTAATTTTAAGGATATCTGCCGGTTAAGATCCTGACTTCTGGCGGTACTGGCATATAATACGCCGAAGAATGCCATCTGTATGGCCGTGATGATCAGCGAGGTTCTCATAATCAATCGGAAATAAGGATATTGTTGTAATCCTTTTTGTTTTTGCATCTTTGTGATAATTACGGTTGGTTTCTTTTAAGAAACCTAATTTGTTAATTGCCGGAAGTTTTACTCCCGGGATATTTACATAAAGCCACCTGGCGACCAAACCGAGGCTTTTTGTGCGATAGGGCCGTCCCTTTACAGGGGACGGTTTTTTTATGGGGTGAGTACTATCTATTTCATATTGATGGTTTTATGGTTAATAAATACGGATAGTTGAATCTTTAAGCGCGTATTTGAAGTGTCCGGTAATGCTTAACACCTCCATGGCATCCTTAACCGAAATGGTTGGCGGCAGCACACCCGAAATAGCTTCTTTTGCCCTTTTTGGGTTGTTAATATTGATCTTCACTTTATACCATCGTTCCAGGTCTTCGGCCATGTGGGATAACGACGCATGCTGAAAAACCAGCTTACCCTGTTTCCATTGGGTAAGACCGTCAACCGCGATAAAATTAGAGGTTACCTTTTGTGTTGCGGCATCCCAGCTTACCATTTGCCCGGGTAATAAAACGGCTAAAGGTTTAACTTTTAATGAGCCGGTATCAAGGCTCCCTACGCTCACCTTACCCGTAGCTACACTAACACTGACCGGTCGGTTCGGGAAAGCTTCTATTTTGAAGGAGGTGCCCAATACGCAGGTTTGTACTCCCGCAGCATGTACGATGAAAGCCTTTTTAGGGTTATGTACAACCTCGAAAAAAGCTTCACCTGTTAAACGGATATCCCGTGTTTTACCGGTGAACCGTTCGGGAAACTGAATGCTGCTGCCCGCGCCCAGATAGATAATGGAGCTATCGGGTAATATAATGGTGGACCGCTGCCCGTAAGGATTGTGTTTTTCTACCATCGCAATTACAGGCGGCGGCTGATTATTTCTGTTATGAAACACCCAGAATGCACTAAAGCCAATGATGGTGGTGATCCATATCGCCGCATATTTTAAATAGAAAGGCTTTCCTGGTGGTTTCAGGACAGGATATACTTTTTCGTTATCTGCCTCCGAAATAAGCGTACGGATTCTTTGTTTCCACTGGTGCATTTGTTCATCGGATGGATTTTCTACCTGGGTATCCTCTATCGTTTTTTGCCATTCGCCGGTTAATAGTTCATGCAACTGCTGTTCGTTGCCGGGATGTTCCAGCCATTTTAAAACCAAGGCCGTTTCTGTGGCTGTACACTGGTTTTCCAGGAATTTTTCTAATAGTGCTCGCGTTACCTGTTCTTCCATTTTTGTTGTTCATTAAGCATGACGCAACAAATCGGCGGTACTACCAACGCAATCGAAAATAAATTTTACGTTTGGGGGATCGTGAAATTCATGAGCTATTGCCGCACCCACTTTTTATAGATAGTAATGTGGTGGGCCGGGACGGTTGAATCGAGCCGATAGTGTCTAGTTCAGATCCTATATTGACGTTATTGGCGGACACTACTGGAAAACGGTAAAATCTATAATGCGAGCACTATTCAATTAATGCAGGCTGATTACCCGCGTGATTTTCCAGGACCCGTTTTCTTTTTTCCAGACATGCACGAATCGGGCGTAGGTGGAGTTAGGGCCGGTGTCATGGATGCTATGGAACCGGTGATAACCCATCTCGACCGCGCCATAGTCTTTGATCGGGTAAACTTCGATACTCCCTTTCAGTAATTCGCGGGTGACCTGCCCACAAATGTTTTTTTTATAAGCATCCGTAAGTTGCTTTTTGGACGTAACTAAGCCGCCCTGGTCATGAAAAAACTCCATGTCCTCCGATAATAGACTGTCCTGCACATCAATCTTGCAGTGGTTGTAACTGTCCTCCCATAAGCTGTCCATCCGAACGATTTCCTGATAGAGCTCCTTTGATACGGGCTTATAAACCGGATACGGGTTATTTTGCGCTTTTGTACGAAATGCCGAAGCCATGATCAGTATCAGCAGCAGACTGAATAGGGTGTTTTTTTTAGTTGTCATATCGTGTAAGACGCTAAGTTTTCTGGTTTCGTGACAATAATAAATAACGCTGGTGGCATTAATAATTTCAACTCAATTTACAGCAATTTTGCCACTTGATCAATATTTACACTCAGCACTTGGGTATCTTTTACATTTCATCTGTACCCGTTTTCGATATATCGCGTGTTGCTGGCTTTTAACAGGATAAATTGCAGAGATGGAAATCGGGTGCATCAAAAGCTACAAAAATTGGTGCATGATAAGCTCAAAAACGACAAATCCGGGTGTCTGAGGTTGGGCGAGGATGCTTGGCTAATGCAGTAAACTTATCGCTTCATCAGGAATAGCAGCATGACAGTCAGGGTTGCATCTATATATTTGCCCAGATGCTCACGAAAATATTGGAGTGAAGCGGTCATATGGTTCCTCACGGTATTCAGAGAAAGATTGAGCTGACCGGCGATCTCCGCATAGCTTTTATTTTCAAAACGGCTCATTTCAAATACCAGCCTGCGCTGCGGACTTAACTTATTTAGTTTTTGCTGATAGATCCCTTCTGCTTCGCGGCTGTATAGATCATAATCGGCACTCCTGGCCAACCCGGTAAACTCATTATGAATGACTTCGAGACTGGTCGTCACGATGGCTCTTTTCCGTACATGGCTGATCACCGTATTACGCATGGCACCAAACAGATACGGCAACAGATCTCCCCGGAGTTCTATCTGGTGGCGTTTCTTCCAAAGCATCAGCATCAGGTCCATAACCAATTCTTCGGCTATAACCGGATCTTTGATATAATGAAGGGTGAAATTAAACAGCCTGCGGAAATATCTTTCAAACAAGATCTCGTAGGCAGATTGATCGTCCTGGCGGCATTTTTTAAGTAAGGAGTGATCTGTTAAATCTTTTAATGCCATATCGCAACCGAAACGTCTATCCGGGTGCAAAGGTAGACCGCCCGGAACAACAGGAGATTAAGTTCATGTTAACTAATTAGCATGCCGATACTCTCATCTTTGATACAATTGCAGGAGCGGTATTCACTGGAAATACTCTTTAAATCAAATTGGAGTATTAACGTGGAAAACTATACCTGATTGATCCCGGACCTACAATTAGTTTTATGTTATTTTTTGGCTTTCCCATTATCTTCATCTTCGGAAAAAAGGATGGCGTTTTGCGCGGCCTTATTGCTTTTTAATATTTGAAAAAAGCGCTTCATCATCGATATGATAAAACGGCTATGTGTATATCCTGATAAAATGCTTATAATAGCCAAAAAAAATCGCCATTAATACCCAGAAGCCACATCTCATCAGCCCCGAGCACCATTGGTTATCTTTAAAAAAGGATAATGCTGAGGCTATGGAATCGTTGTATAAAAAATATGCAAACAGTTTATATAACTATGGGTCTAAGTTTACTGCTGACAAAGACCTGATTAAAGAATGTATCCAGGAACTGTTTGTAACCTTATGGACACGTCGTGCAAGTCTTGGGGAACCGCAAAGTGTCAGGAACTACCTGTTTAAAGCATTCCGGCTTTCTTTGTTCAAAAAAACAAATATGTTGCAAAAGCAAGAACGCTATGAAGAAACTGAGCATTACCCTTTCGACGCCGCTATTAACATAGAAGAGACGATCATAAATGACGAGGATAAAGCTGCCCTGCAACGCAGGCTGCAAGCCAGCCTGGACCAACTTACCGCGAGGCAGCGGGAAGCCATCTTTTTAAAGTTTTATGAGGGTTTGAGCTATGAAGAAGTCGCAGAGGTGATGGGTGTTTCTGTTAAAGGTGCTTACAAAATAATGGCCAGGGCGATTGATGCTTTACGTGAAAAGCTTGACCAGGATGATTTTTTACTGCTACTTTCTCTGTTTTCTTTAAAATTATTCCATTGATTTTAAAGGAGTTATAAATAAGTTGAAAGATTTATTGATCCTGATGGGGTAAAAAAGCAAGGTTATAGCTAATCGGAGCTGAAAGGCAAAATATGAAAAAAAGGAATACCGATTTCAGCGCTTATACCCTGCATGATCTGCTTGATGATCCCGATTTTACCAATTGGGTACTGCTCCCCGATGATAACTTAGATGCTTTTTGGCAGACGGCACAAAATAATCATCCCAATTTACAACACCTCATACCGGAGGCCCGGCAGCTTATTTTATCGTTCAGGTTCAAAGAAGACCTGATGGATAGCCAGGAACAGCATGATCTTTGGCAGCAGATCGCCGCGCAAACTACAGTTCAGAAAACAAGAGGCCGCATTATCCCGATGTGGATGCAAAGCGCAGCGGCGGTCTTATTGGTCGGTATCCTGTGTAGTGTTGTATTTTATTTTTATAACAACAGGACAATAGCGATCGGCACAGCTTACGGCCAGACCAGAACGATCATGCTCCCCGACAGTTCAGAAGTTACGCTGAATGCAAACAGTCAGCTGCAATACGCTTTTAATTGGGGTAAAAAACAAACAAGAGAAGTATGGATTAAAGGGGAGGCCTTCTTTAAGGTCAAACACCTGCACAAATCGGGAACTATAACCGCAGGTGACCGGTTTATTGTCCACGCCGGTAAAATCAATGTAGAAGTATTAGGCACTACGTTTAACGTTAATGACCGCAGGGGAGTTATAAATGTGGCACTGGTTAGCGGTAAAGTAAGTATGGCGATTGCTGCTGCACATAAACCTGCTTTAATCATGAAACCTGGCGATGTACTGGAATACCAGGCTGAACAGGACACGATTATCCGCAGGCATACAAAAATGGCTAACAAGATCGCCTGGAAAGATGGAATGTTGGCGTTTGAGGAAATCACAGCAGGCGAATTATTTGAGCAATTAGCGGATATCTACGGTTATAAAGTGATCTTTAAAAGACCGGATATTAAGCTGAAGAAAATAACCGGCAAGTTTAGCACTAATGATGAGGATAAGATGTACAGGGGCATTTCCGTGGCTTTGGGTATCTCCATCAAAAAGGATGTCAAAAATCATCAGCTTATTGTTCAGTAATCACCTTTACCTATACGTCCAACATGACTTTTTTTAAATACACCGTTTTAATATTCTTTGGAATAATTCCTTTTAGCGTGTCTTATGCCGCAGCACAACAAACCACTTCCCAAACACCACCTGTTAAACTGAAAGATGCTTTGCAGTCGGTTAGTAAGACATTCCATATTAACTTTATGTATGAAGCCGAATTACTAAATGGCAAGACGGTCAACCTCTATCTGCAAAACTTTAAAACGCAAAAACCGGAAACCGTATTAACCGGGTTACTCCAACCGGTGGGAATAAGCTATTATCGGGTTGACCAGGAGAACTATGCGCTTTTTAAACAAGCACTCGATAAAACTATAGTAAGTTCGGCTAACACGGCTTTAAGTCAGCTTTCACCAACTGATACACTCAGAAACGCTTCGATAAGCGGTGTGGTATTGGATGAAGCAAACCATCCATTGGACTACAGTACGGTTACTTTGCTCAAATCAGATTCAAGTGTGGTAAAGAGTGTATTGGCGGATTCATCAGGCAGGTACAGGTTTAAAGATCTGACAGCCGGACATTACCTGATCCTGGCAACACAGATGGGGTATTTGAAAGGTTACTCGCAATCGTTTCAGTTGGTCGCCAATACCCCGCTGGCTGTACCGGCAATTATCCTGGCAACATCGCCCAATCAACTTGCAGAAGTTAAAATCACTGCTAAAAAACCACTGTTTGAGCGCAGGATAGACAGAACCATCGTGAATGTGGAAAGCAGCGCCCTGGCTACCGGAGGTTCCATTGGTGATGTACTTGAAATAGCCCCCGGTGTGTCTGTTGATAATAACCAGATCACCTTAAAGGGTAAACAAGGGGTAACCGTGATGATCGACGATAAAGTTGTTAAACTATCCGCGTCGCAGATCAGCAGCTTATTGCAAAGTATGCCGGCCAGTTCCATTTCGCAAATAGAACTGATCTCTAATCCATCTGCCAAGTATGATGCGGAAGGTAAAGGCGGGATCATCAATATAAAAACTAAGAAGGGCACTAACCTGGGCTTTAATGGCACCATCACTTCAGGTATCACAGTAGGAACCTTTCCCCGGTTTACGGAGGGGATTACCTTAAACTATAAATTGAAACGGTTAAACCTGTTCAGTAATTACAGTTATCAGCACAACAGAAGCATTAGTCAATATTTGAGTGATAAGGTTATTACCGGGCAAAACGCTTTAACTTACCATCAGGATGAAACCTCCCATTCCACTGCAGAAGCCAATAATGCACGGCTTGGGGCTGATTATGACCTTAATGATAAAAATACCATTGGTATATTAGGAACACTAAACACAAACAGGAGCCGGTCTGACTTTTTACAGACGGTCAATTTTAACAACTACTCCACCCGGCAGCAGGATTCCAGCCTTTCCTCTCTGAACAATGGTTCCGGCAAATACGATACCTACGGATTGAATATCAATTCCCGGCATGTCTTAGGCCTTGACGGTCATTTATTGTTATTTAATGCGGATTACACCAGTTATCTCTCGGCCAATCCTAATACGTACCAAAATAATTATTTTAATTCTACAGGTGGCTTGGTTAAAGGCCCTGAAAATATTCGGAATGATGCTGGTGTAGCGATAGACCTGATAACCGCCAAAGTGGATTACAGCTACCCGTTAAATAAAACATCAAAACTGGAGGCCGGGGGAAAAACCGCTTTTACCCATTCCAAAAGCAATATCCTGTTTCAATCCGGTAATTCAGCCGGACAGTTTATTACGGACACCAATCGCACCAATACCTTTGATTACCATGAAAATATCAGCGCGGTATATGTTAATTATGTGACTAAACTGGGCAAGCAAACTGATTTCCAGGCAGGTTTACGGGGCGAAAACACCCGTTATTCCGGTAAATCTATCACTACCGGGCAAACAGTCAGCCGTAATTACTTACAATTGTTTCCCAGCCTGTTTATACTCCATAATTTTGGTGTGAATACCTTGAGTTTTTCTTACAGCCGCAGGATCGGACGTCCCGGTTATGAAGACCTGAACCCCTTTATTGACTATTCATCACCTTATTTCTATACGCAGGGTAACCCGTTATTAAAACCGGAAACCACGCATTCCTTAGAATTGAATTATAACTATCATACCGATCTGAATATCAGCCTGGGTTATAGCCGCACAAGCGACTACTACAATTATTTCACTTCATTAGCTGACAGCAGCGGAGCTACCAAACAGACGGTGGACAATTTCAAGCATTATGATACGTGGAATTTATCCATCAGTTATAATAAAGAACTGTTTAAATGGTGGAACCTTACTGCCAACGGTGATGCCTTTTATGACCGTTATCAAACGCCCTATTTGGGAACATTCATTGATGTACAGCGTGCTGGGTATAATTTTAACATCTTAAATGCTTTACAGCTTCACCCCAGGCTATCGTTAGAGATCCTGAACCTTTACAAATCTAAGCGAGCGGTTCTGGCCCGTACCATTGGTAGTAAATACAGGGCGGATGCCGCATTGAAATACAGCTTCTTGAACAACAAGGCTACCATTAAATTAGGCGTAACGGATATTTTCTATACGTACATCAACCAAGGGGTTAACCAGTTTGAGGGGTTATATGGTACCTATTATAACCGGAACGAGAACCGGCGGTTTAATTTAAGCTTTTCCTACAAATTTGGCGGTAAAGTAACCGCTCCTAAAAAGGCTCAAAGTAATAAGGAGGAATTAGAACGGATCAAATAAGGCATAGCCTTCTATTGAAAACAGATATTATAGAAGACCAGACTTGATATTCCGGAATGCCTGACCAGGTGATTCCCGTAGGATGTATAGCACCGATTTATGTAGTTAACGTTTGAAAATTTCAATTAAGAATCAATGAGTTGATATGGTCAAAGTGTCTCGGAACTAACTATTCGATATTCCGGAACGAGGTTTCAAAAGCTCCGGAATGTCCACTATTGGTTCCGCACAAATTCACCCTTTAAAATTTCGTGTAAAATCCCAGTATGAGCCACATGAAATCATAGCGAAAAGGGCTAAACTTAATATTTCATGAATGGCGAAAATATGGTGATATGAATAGTATTTAAAAACAGTTAATTCTCCGTAATTGTAGGGAAAAAATAATACGGTTTCCATCTGCGGATAAGTCATCATTGCGAAAAACATGAGCATTAAACCCACCGCCATACCGATAAACATATTTTTTAACCGGAAACTTAGCCAGAAGTGGATAGCAAATACTGTTGCAAGCGATATAAAGGTTCGAAAAGCAATAGAAAACATCGCTATAATATCCGGGCTATACTGGAAGAAACCGCTATTGGGGATAATAACGCCTATAATTGCTGCGCATATAAAAAAAAAGAAAATACTAAACAGGAAAAATAAAGTGAGTATAAGAAGACTCACACATAATTTAGAAAGATATATGATTCCTGGTGAAACGGGGAGTGTGAAAAGATTTTTCCATGAATTTGTCTTATGTTCTATATTCATTAAAAGAGCGTTAAGCATAATAATTACGCAAGGGCCTGCAAAAATGGCAATTCCTATAATTGTTCGCTTCCACCCTTTAGACCAAGGGTTAGAATTGTGAATTATAACTTTGTCAGCATTTTTTAAATATTCCATACTGACGAATAGTGGTATAGCTAAGGCCAGTAACACTAATAAAAAAATGGCAAAAGTATTTTTTACTTTGATAACTTCTGCTGAAAATATTTTACTAAATGAGCTCATTTGCTTTTTGAGTTAATTTTATGAATGTCTTTTCCAGACTATCTTGTTGAACTTCGATATGATAAACTGGCAATCCTGCTGCGACGAGTTTTATCGTAATTTGGTTTACTTGTTCAAGGTTTTTAAATGGGAATATCAACGATCCTTCGCTAACTTTACTTAATCCAAAGGAGTCCTGGAGAATTTTTTGCGCTCGTATGTGATCAGTTGTTCCGATCTTTACAACTGCTGCGTTTTTGCTAAATTTATCTAGTTCTGCGATTGGACCTTGAAATATTAATCGCCCCTCGTTAATAATACCTACATGAGTAACCAGCTTTTCAATCTCAGTAAGTAAATGACTGGATAAAAATATAGTTGTACCATATTTTTCATTCAATTCAAAGAGTAGTTGCCGTGTTTCTACAATCCCCATTGGATCTAAACCATTAACCGGTTCATCTAAAATTAATACATCGGGTTTATCAAGAAGTGCCATTGCCAATCCAAGTCTTTGTTTCATTCCAAGTGAATACTGGCTAACTAACTTTTCTCTACTGTCGTAAAGTTTAACCAGATTTAAAACTTCTTGTATCTGATTATTTCCGACATTTCTGTACTTTCCAACTACACAAAGGTTGTCATAACCTGATAAATGGTCGTAAAGTGAGGGCGTCTCTATCAACGCGCCTACTTTCTTGAGTATCGTTCCCCGATTAATATTTAAAGAACTTCCGAGTAAGCTTATTTTACCTTCCTTAGGAGATAGAAGGCCAAGCAGTAGTCTGATAGTTGTTGTTTTACCTGCTCCATTTGGGCCAAGGAAACCGTAAATACTACCTCGCTCTACTTTAAGATCAAGACCCTTAATAATAGGTATTCCCTTGTAGTTAAATGAAAGGTTTTTAGTTTCTATCGCCTGTTCTTTTGCCGTTTTAATAAATGTTTCTTGCATATCAATTGTCCTTCAGATCGTCATTGTCAATAATTTTTTTATTCTTTTTTATCGAACCATTTATTTTCCCAAATCGATAACTGAGGCCGAAATCAATTCTCCGGTAGTCGTTTCGATAATTTGCTTCTTGTATAAATTCGTCTGTTGTAAGTCGGTTAATAGCATACCGATAATGTTGAAATGGATTATTTAGCGTTCCAGATAAGGACAATTTTTTTTTGAAAAGGTCTTTACTAACACTGAGAGATGAAAATGTATAGGCGTTTTGGCTGCCTTGAAGTGTTATGAATTTACTGTACGTTCCTACATTTGCAGAAGCTCTCCAATCATTTAAAAATCTATAATTCAAATTGGTGTAAAAACTCCCCTGAAAACCCTGATTATTATATAGCCTTGTGGCTAAAAACCCATTTATCCATAAATGCGACACCCGGCCATTTATGGTTAAGCTCATTTTGCTCGACAAAGGATAATTGATACTCAAATAAGTTCCCAGATTTTTTGAGTTTCCGGCATTTTGATAGGTTGAAAAAGTAACAGTATCGGCGGTGAGGGATACAAGATTTTGAATTGTATTGTTTGAGAAGATATAATTTAACCCTATTATAGTAGATGCTTTTTTTAAGCTGGTGTAATTCAAATCCAGTGAATGATGCCTCACGGGATTTAAAGCTGGATTGCCTGAAGTGAAATATAAAGGATTTGACTTGTCTACAAAAGGATTAAGCTGGTTGATAGAAGGGCGCTGTATACGCTCAGTATAACCAAATGTCACACCTGTTCCACTACCCGATTTCCATTGAATAGAAACAGCCGGAATAACCGTATTGTACTGCTGTTTTAAAGCTGTTCCGACCGATGTAAAGTGCGCATCAATGTCTGTCCGTTCAATACGAAAACCTGCCTGGATGCCATATTTACCAAATCTAAATTGATTTGAATTGAAAAAACTAAAAATACCCTGGGTGTAGTCATAGTTATTAGTTACGATGTTATTCGTTTGCTCCTGGCCTGTTAAAGGGTTGTAAGGCGTGTAACTAAAATCACTTTTATTATTTCGTCCAATAAATTTTATCCCGGTTTCTATATTCACAATCTTTAATGGTTGAATATAATTGACCTGAATAGTTTGCTCTTTTGAACCAAATTTATTGTGTTGTATGAGATCATCGTTATTGTAATTGTAACGTTCAGTGGAATATAGACCATTGACCAAGCTGTTAGAAAAAGATGAGTACTTGTAGGAAGCAATTAACAATTGTTCTTTATTTTTTTTGAATGCAAGCTGATAGTTCAATCCCATATCCAATCCTAAATTCTTGGATTCCCCGTTATTTTTCAATCTATAACTATCGAGCAACAGCCCGTTACCCCCATACTCAAAAAAATGTTCATCAGCCAGTTTTCCTCTTTCACTTCCGTTAACTCCAACAGTTGCACTTACCAGACTTTGAGCGTTAAGTTCATAACTAAGTTCTGCATTAACATAAGAAAGTTTACCATCACTGCTGACAGACCCTTGTTGACTTGCGCTGGCTTTGAACGGACTGTACGTTAATCGATAATTATCGGAGGAAGACAACGGACTATTTTGATTTAAATATGCACCATCTAAGCTTAATCCCAATTTGGATCTTTTAACAGCTATGTTAGCTGATAAACGTTGTTCTCCCAATGAATTAGCTGCACTACTTAAATTTCCAGTATATCCAGGTGTGTCTTTTTTTACAGTTACAATGTTTAAAATCCCGCCTGAGCCTCCCTCTGCATCATTAGCTGCGGATGGCGTTGTGATAATTTCTATTTTAGCTATGTTATTCGCTGGCATATTTTTAAAAGCGTCTTTTGCGCCGCGATTAAAAAGCGATGACGGCTTACCATTTATAAGAATTTTAAAATCCGAACTTCCATTAATTTGTACTTCGTCATCTGCGTTGAGCGTCACTAAGGGAAGCTTCCTGACCATTTCAAGAAGACTTTGTGACTTCGCCTGCGGGTCTGCCGAAACATTGTAAGCCAACCTATCAATAGATTGTGTAACGAGTGGTTTATTTGCTATGACAGTAACTTCATTTAATTTAATAACTTCCTTTTCCACCGTAACGTTACCTAATTCAGTAAAACGGCTCCTGCTGTCTATTTTCACAATGATGGTTTTAGTTTTATAGCGCGGCAAGGCAAATGATAACTCATATTGTCCTTTCATTAATGAGTCAACTCGAAATAGACTATTCTTAAAAACGATTTGCTTTTTGAATAAAGGATTGTTGATACTCTTTACAGATAATATAAATTCTCCTATAAAATTAGCATTGTCAGGGCCAATAAGATTCCCTCTGACGCCGAAGGTTGATTTAATTTGTGCGTTAGATGAAAAGTAAAAGATTAATAGACTTATTGTAAATAGAAAATTCTTCATGGGACTTCTTTAGTATATAGGCAAATATTAAGCTATTACTAAAACGGAAAAAACTTTGAGGATAAACATGCGTTTATTAAGTTCAGACTACGCGTAATCAGTGACGAGCAGATAATTTAACTAACCAGACTAATTTAATATTTACTTACTGAGCTGGTTTTTCTCATCTTTATATCGTGAAGCCTGTTCAAAATTTCAGCAAACGGCTATTCGATTCTAAATCTTATAGCCATATACTCTTTTTAGGGTTTGTCTTGCTAGTTAATATGCTATGGCTGGTAACTTCAAGAAATCCAGAATCTTATTATACCTATATTTTAGTGTCGTTGATTCTTCAAATATTGGGGTCATACACCGGGCGTTGGCTGTATATTAATTGGTTTCGCTACCTATTCGTCATACGATTTATAGCTTACTCTGTTATAGCCTTGACTTTCTTAACGCTAATTGGGGCGATTGGCTTCAGTTTGATTTCACCAGATCAAGCACATGATGTAAAATACTTAATCAAATATCTATTAATTAGCTTTTTTACAGTTCTGCCATCTATAATAATCGGAGTTTTTTTAACTATGACCCGTGATGCTTTAAGACAACAGATAAACGAAGCTGTAACGGCGCGTCGGCAAAATGAATCGGAATTAACACTTTTAAAATCGCAGTTAAGTCCGCACTTTTTATTCAATACGCTTAATAATTTGTATGGACTCTCCATTACAAAACAACCTGATATGCCAGCGTTGTTGCTAAGATTATCCGATCTTCTAAGATATTCATTGTATCAAACTACCGATAACTTTGTATCTCTAAACGATGAGTTAACTTATATAAATAATTATATCGAATTAGAAAAAATCAGAGTCGGAAACAGATTAAACTTGTCAAGGAACATTAATTCTTTATTAGATAGGCAGATTAACATAGCTCCGATGTTATTAATCGTTTTCGTAGAAAATGCTTTTAAGCATGCCACAAACACATTTAATCATGAAATATCAATAGCGATCGATCTACGTATAGAAAACGATACGATTCATTTCAATATATCAAACAGTGTTGGAACAGAAAAAAAACCCAATTCAACAATAAATTCCGGCTTAGGCATAGCTACCACTAAAAAGCGGTTGGAACTTTTATATCCAAACCAATATAGTTTAGTCCAGGAATTAAAGGAAAATCGTTATGAGACTCAATTAACTATCAAAGCAAAATAATGAATAAACTTAAATGCTTAATCGTTGACGACGAGCCAATCGCACGAGATATTGTAGCTAACTTTTGCGCACATTTTGATTTTATCGAGGTTTGTAAGCTTTGTGAAAACGCACTCGAAGCTCGTAACGCCCTTCAGACTTTTAAAATTGACTTTATGTTTGTCGATATTCAAATGCCAGTGTTAGATGGTGTAAGTTTTATAAAAACGTTAAAAAACCCGCCTTATGTCGTTTTTACTACAGCTTATACAGATTATGCTACTCAAGCGTTTGATATAGCAGCCTGCGATTATCTCGTAAAACCATTTTCATTAGAAAGATTTGTAGTTGCTATTGACAAGATATCTGATCTGCTGAAAAAAACTAACTCAGAATCAACAACGTTAACAAGCCCAGATCCTGAATTTATTTTTGTAAGAGGAGAAGGTAAAATTCATAAGCTTATGCTTCAGGATATAATCTATATTGAGGCAAAAGGAAACTATTCGCGAATTGTAACGGAGGATGGCGATATAAAGTGTGTGATGTCTTTTGGGCAATTAGACGGGATGTTAACTCAACAAAAATTCAGCAGGTCGCATCGATCTTTTCTGATCAACAAATCAAAGATCAAACATATTGAAGGGAACATCATTCATATTGGCAAATATCCGGTTCCAATTGGTAGCGGGTATAGAGATGCATTCATAAAGGCGATCGGATTATATTGAACTTGAAATACAAAATTACCAGAATTTTAATTGAAAAATATGCCATCCTTTTTCGGCTAAATGTTAACACAGTTATATTGACCTTTATGCATCTGCACATACCTACGACACTACCGCTCAAACAACCAAAGCTCAAGACAGTGAAAAATTTTAAGGTTTCGCGGTGATAGAGACGGTTTATTATACAGGAAATGTAGTGATCGGCAGATGGAAAACCAATTTCACTGCCCACTGCTCAACAGTTTACTTTTTTCTTTTAAAAGATTGAAATGAAGTGCCAAAGATGGTTATTTAAAATTGACCGAAGGGATCAATCAGTTCGTCTTACCCACATTGGTCAATTTAGCATGTAATATGGGGTGGCTCCAGGAACATATAATTCTTGTCTAAGCCCAAAATTGCCACTTTTTAACAATACAATACTTGCAAATAGATTAGCGCCTCTTATTTAATTGAAATCCAATTCCAAACAGGAAGGAATGGGAATTGAATTTATAACTTCCCAAGTCAGAACTTACTTTATAAGGGGTAAGACTTTGCTGATACTTTGCTTCAATATTAAACCGTCTTATTTGAATACCTATACCAACTGAAACACCTAAATTGAATTTGGGTGTAAGAACTGTTTGTGCCAATGCTGCGTTGATTGCTTTGGTGTGCTGCATAGTATCTAACGGAACTGGGGCATATCCAACTTTGCTAAGGATTGCGGTTTGCTTAACCGGTATGCTAAATACGGGGCCTCCTTTAAGACTGATGGTTTTTGACAGTCTATACCCTAAATTAAAAGGAATATCCAATACATAAATTTTCCGGGAGTCATTTATGCTAAATGGAGGTATGGAATCGGGCCGGAAGTAACTGGGATGAGAATAACTACCCGAAACCGTCCTTCCAGTGTTAATCAAAAACTCGGGGCTTAAATACCAATGATCGTTAATAATGTCAAAAGAGGCATATGCTCCAAAATAAAAATTGTTAGCGATATTATTAGTGTTATATCCTGCTGTTATGCCGTAATTGAAACCAGTTCCATAATCAAGCTGTGTGCCGTTTGAATTGTTGCTGCCTAAAAGGGAGCCGCCACTAAAAAGCCTATTAAAGATAGAAACGCCTTTTGCTTTGATAGGCTTATCCTGTTTAACGCTCTTATCCTTAACCCTCTTATTCTTTTTAAAGTGTTTGTTCAGGTCTTCCTTAAAGGCATATATATTTTGGCTATTCACAGTGCTGTCAGTACCTGATGAGCCAGTCGTCCTGTTATCGGTTCTTGATACTGAATTTTTCTCTTTACCAGCTAATGACTGCGCAGATGAGCTTTTGTCGTTAAAAGGATCAACATCGTTTGTATTTTGTTCAATTGTCGTTAATGCCTCTCTTTTTAAACCTATATTACTATCGTTTGATATTGTTTTATTATCAGGGCCCGGTTTCTTACTTGAATTAGACATATTTAAACCCGGCTTATTACTCATGTTTGCGCTTGCCTGCGTTTTATAATAAGTACGATGCGATGAATTATTGTTTGAGGCTATATTATTCGCCCTGCTTGTTTTTGAAAGCTGGGGAGTAGAAGTCAATAATTGAGGTATATTATTGTAATTGTGGCTTTTCGCACTGCCATACACATTTTTGTTAGTAGGCGCTATTGTGCTTGATCCCCGGGTAGAAGCTAATAATTGAGAGCTATTTTTGGCATTATTGAGCTCGGTATTGTTAGCATTACTATCTGTTGCTGATGTTTTGCCTGGAAAGTCTTGTTTTTTATCAGAGCTTATAGAATAAGCACTATCGGCAGGCGTAATTTTTTCTAGCCCATTCTTAGTTGAATGTTCAATCAAACCTTTTACATGTTCTTTCTCTTTCTTGATCTTGTTGTGGGATGGTTTAGCTACAAAATAGGCAATCGTACAAATAATTGCTGCTGCAGGTAAGGCGAACCCTAATAAGGAAACGACCTTGGAAATAAATGGTTTAGCTAATTTGCCGCCACCTGCGCTATTACCCGTCGTTGGATTCACAGGCAGCTGCTGGTCTAATATCAGCTTCATCCCAGCCCATGCCTGATCTGTGTCCTTGGATAGGGGGAGTTCTTCCAGCTTTTCCCGCCAAAGTTTTTTATACCACTCTGAATTTTTCATCTTGCTTGTTTGTCTTTTTCAGTTGGTTTATGATCGCTTTTTGCGCTAGCTTCAAGAATACTTCGTAATTGCTTTTTTGCCTCTGCTAAATGCCACCTTGATGTGCCTTCAGTTATACTTAATTTTTCACCGATCTCCTTATGCGAATATCCGTCAATAACGGATAAATTGAAAACCATCTGGGTTGCAACCGGTAAAATTCGAATCGTTTTAATTAAGTCTTCAGCATATAGCTTTTCTAATATTTCCGGAGAAACAAAAACATCTCCAGGGTCATTTGCAAGATGTACATCCTTGTTAAACTTAATTTCCTTTCTTACCAGATCAATACAGGTTCTCATCATAATCACCTTTATCCAACCGGTAAGTTCGCCCTTACTTTCATCGAACGAATTGATATGCTGGAACACCTTTAAAAAACCTAAATTTGCAGCCTCTTCGGCCAGTTCTCCAGATTTTAAATATCGGTTACATAGCTGCCACATTTCCTTATAATATAGCTTGTATAAACCCTCCTGTGCCAAGCGTTCATTGGCAATACAGCCTTTAATTAGCTTGGATTTATTAGAAAATAGGTTCATTCAGGTAGTTCGGTAGTTCAATAAACATAAGTATCCTTAGATATATAGTACGCATAAATAAGATAAAACGCGGGGTAGATATGAAAATATATAAATTTTATTAAGATCAATTTTTTACCCCGCATTTACTCCCCGATGGCCGTATTGAATAAGAAAGAGCTATTCAATAATGTTCCATCAAGAGAGTTTAATGTTTAATCAAGAGAGTTATGATCGCCATAGCGAGTGGTACAATCTGCACTATCCAACTGAAGCTAATAAGGTTGCTTATTATAAAAAAGTAAAAGCCTTATCGGATGATACTGTTTCCAAGTGGCTTCAAAATATTTTCTTTCGTTGTTTAACCCCTCTATTGGTTACACCATCACAAAAATGGTTAACCGTGGGAGATGCCTACGGATTTGATGCGCAATATATTCTATCAAATGGCGGCAATGCTTTAGCAACTGACCTTAATATTGATTTTTTAAAGGTTGCAAAGGATGAAGAAATTATTAGGGAATATGCTGCTGAAAATGCTGAAAAGCTTTCCTTTGATAATGATAAATTTGATTATGTGCTTTGTAAGGAATCGTATCATCACTTTCCCCGGCCATATGCGGCGTTATATGAAATGATAAGGGTAGCTAAAAAGGGTATTGTGGTCATAGAGCCTCAAGACCCTGTTTCTAAAATGCCATTATTACTGTTGCTCAATAATTTGCTGGCTAACTATGTTCATTTACTTAATAAAGTTTGGAAAAATCGCTTTTCTTATGAGCCTGTAGGTAATTTTGTATATAAGGTATCTGAAAGAGAATTTGAAAAATTTGCAGCGGGATTAAATCTTCCCTTAGTGGCGTTTAAAAAGATCAATCCTAATTTCTATTTTCAGGGCGCTGCCGACGTGAAAACAGACGATAAAAACAGCAAGTTTCTATTAATAAAAATCAAAAAAAAGCTATTGGATATTTTAGTCAGCTTAAAAATACTCCCTGGTCAGGTACTGGCTACCATCGTTTTTAAACAATTTCCTAATGATAATGAACTTAAAAAGCTAAAAAAAACCGGCTATCATTTAGTTTATATTCCTAAAAATCCTTATTTATAATTACAACTATGTGTGTAAGATGTCTACGCGTGAAATAGAAGAAAAAAGGCTGTTTGTTCAAATTCCTATAATAAAATATGGCTTGTACAAATTGCTTAATCCAGAGATGGTTTATGCAATTTAATCTAAATATAGAATTGACTACATCGGTTGTTCTTATTATCTTGAATTGTGGAAACTGTAATGCACCTTTGAAGTCCCCATGTTCACACACACAATTGAAATTAACTTCTGCTTTAAGGCCGCACCGTTTGTAACCTTCAATGATGTTGCAACTGCCCGAACCGATGACGATTTTAATCAAAAGCTAAAACCATATAACTTTTCTAACACCTATAACCATGAAAAAAATCTTCTTATCACTTTGGTTTTTAACAAGTACAACGCTCCTATTTGCACAAGATGGCAATGTCAATTTCACCCCACGCTTTCAACAAAAAAATAAAGGAAAATATAAGATAGAGATCAACGAAGTGAAGGAACTGATCCATATCATGATCGCCATCACTAAATTCGGGCTTGGCAATGATGATATGATCCAGCAAAAAGGGGCGTATTACCAGTATGTCCTCCGGCAATTCAAGCCCTATCAAAATGAACCTGTCATAGCCACTTTCGATTCGCTTCTTAAACAAAGCCCGCTTAACTATGTTTTCTTGACGGGTAACGCCATCTCTTATAACTTTAGTCAGAAGAAGTTAGTGCCCGATGAAATCTTTATTCTGCCTGCCGATGAGGTCAGTACCCAGAAAATAACAGTCAACCCTATTACAACTTATAAAGCCGGAATTGAGCATTTTGCTGAGATATCGGGCTTTCGGACATTCTTCGCCACGCATAAAAACTTCTACAAAGAACTTGTCACGGATTATGAAAAAAATGGCTATCTCAAAAAACAATGGAAATGGCTGGAGAAAAATTTCAACACCAAAATAGCGAACTACCAGATACTTTGCTCTCCGCTGATCAACGGTCTGAACTATACCTTTGATTATGGTGACAGCAATTTCAAAATGATACAGATGGTACTTCCGCCGCTCGATCATAATGAACAATGGTCGCCGGCTTTTACAGAGGCGATGAATACCAAAGGTATGTTTACCGAGATTGACCACAATTATGTACGTAAACCTTCTAATGATCATGAAATGGAGATAAACGCGGCATTGAAAGAACGCAAAAAATGGGTGGATACGACCTATGGAACAGAATATTACCAGAACCCAGTTAAGGTATTCAATGAATATATGACCTTTGGTGTTTTTATCCTGTACTGTGAGGATATTTTTAAGAACGATACTCAAACGCTGAGGATGATTTATAAAGATGTAAACGAAGTGATGAGCAAACAACGGGGATTTATAAAAATGCCACTGTTCAATGATTATTTGACTAGTCTTCGTAAAAGATATCCTAATAGAAAAATTGATGATCTATATCCTGAGCTGCTCCAATGGTGTGCGGCCCAGTAAGTGTTATAGGTGGATATACCGCTGATATTGACCACCTGATTCCGGTGGAATGCTGGGCCACGTATTGCGAAGCATCTATACTGGCTGCCCGCTATGGTGATACGATCACTAAAGTGTTTTTTGCGTCTCAGCGCGCCAATTACCTGATCGGCGGTTATGAAGGAAGGGCTAACCTGGCTACCGATTACAACGATAGTGGTGTGTCGTACGGTAAGGTGCCTGTCTGTTTTTATGTTATAAAACCAATTAGACAGAGAAAAATTCGATGCAGCCATGCGCCCGTTTATTCTTTCGGATCAACAGGATGTTAATCATTTCATGCAATTCATGAGTAAGGCTGCCGGTAAGGATATGAAATCATTTATCCTACCCAGGCTGAAAAATAAAACGATTCCACTTTTAGGTTTCTGGCAGGAAAGTGGCCGTTTAGTTATCAGTCAGCAAACTGACCTGTTTTCATCCGCCTCTTTTCTCTTGGTCGGCATATTCAATGTCATAAAGATGGTTTGGCTTGAGATAGACCACGTTTTTTTGAAAGTCAAGCACCGTGTTGAACCTTTTCAAAACATCACTTCCCAAATAATGAACGTTGACACCCGGCATCGGCTTACCTTGAGTCATGATTTGCGCCGGAACGTTCTTCAGTTGAAATTCTCCTATTTTTAAGCTTTCCAGATTGGAGGTGATGACGGGTACTTCATTGCCCCTCGTCCCGTGCATTATGACCTTCTTAATAAGCCGCATTTTATTAGTGGGAAACTGCGCCCCTGTGAGTGCATCGTTGTCAAGCATAACCGCTCTTTGGTAGCCTAAATCAAAAAAGAACAAACTTTTATTTATGGTACCACCTTGTGAAATTTCACTTTCAATGAAAGGTTTGTTCTTAATGTATGTGATATTGAATTTAGCGTATTGGGTATCGTGCGCAATCTGCCTTGGCATCTTAGAGTGAACAATCATCCTGTTATGATCGTAATCCAGCTCTACAATCATCCCATCAAACAGGTTCCAGCCAAGCAAGCCATCCACTTCGTTACCTGCTATCGATATATCATATATTTTACTCTTAAACGTTTGGTTCCCGATTTGTATATCATAAGCGTTATTATAAAGTTGAGGCCGCGACTTTACCTTTGATTTTAAAGCGTCAGTCGTGATACATATTTCAGTTGCTCCGCTATCAAAATTAAGTAACAACGAGTCCGTTCCATTCAATACAACAGGTAGAAAGTTAGTGTTGAACTGGTTGATAAAAAAGGGGATTGTGTCATGAATTTCTACAGATATTTTACTAAAATCTTTCACCTGGGTACTTTGAATCCTGGTAAAACAGGAATCTTTACCATTAAGCAGAACAATAAAATCCTTGTATTTTCCTGGCGCTATTTTGAAGCTAATAGAGTCAATATCTGTTTTAAACTTTACAGTGCCCGGGTAAGCCAGTTTTCCGGTTGAATGAATGTCTGGCTTTAACTTGGGGTTGATGCTCCAGTTAGATGCAACATTGTTAGGTTCAAAAATTTTAGCCTGGTTGGAAGTCGCCCGGATAACCGGTAAGTTATTTTGAGAGAAGCCGCAAAACGAGATCAAGACTAACGATAAGGTCAAAATATTTTTCATAATATAGCTTCTGGGGTTGTATATGTTAAGAACATTCTGGCTATCAAAAAGTATAAACCTTTGGCCTAAGAATCCTGCACTATCAAATCTTCGGCCTTCTTCCAAGCAGATTATTGGCAATTTGTTTTACGTGATGGCAATTCTTACCTAGTTTTCAAAATCCATTTCCGCGCAGCACTGACTTTTTTATCGTTATCCAGATTTTCAAAATCGTCACCTCCTTCAATTAATATGTTGGGAGAGATATTGCCTTTATAAATATATCCCAAACGGTCGGCATCAAAACCGATAGCGAGATTCAGGCCCGCATCCTTATTGATTATAAAACCCTGGTTGGCGGTTGTATATCCCGCGCTGTTTTCGCCGATAAGAACCGCTTTCTTCCTGCCAACGAAACTGATCGCGACCACTTCTCCCGAACTGGCTGTCCGGCCGCTGATCAGTACCGCAATGGGCACAATTTTGTTTCCTTCTCTTTTTACGCTGGTAATCTTGGAGGCCTGTGCGCTATCGATATAAATATTACCATTCCTGATGCTCCATATCCCGTCTTGTTGCCCGTGCTGATTTACAAAGGCACCGATCTTTCCATCTCCAAGCAAATTACCAAGACCCGCCAACATCTGGTACATATTACCCCCTGTATTTACCCGCAGATCAATGATCCAGCCTTTAACGTTTTTGTTATCAACCGCAGCAATTGCATCCCGGATCTTTTGTGAGTCATCGTCGATATGCTGAGCACTGAAATCGTTATTTCCGGGTAGTAGAATGTATCCAATATTTCCAGATAGCATTTTCACAATAACGGTATCATACATTTTAACAGCCGCTATCACCGTTTGGTTGTGATAGGGAGCTGAATGTTTCCAGTAATAGGATTTACCTTTAAACTTCAATGCCCCATGATGATCTCCGATCTGCTCGAACAGGTAAGGATAGACAAGTAAAATATCTTCATAACTTTTCCCCCCGGCTGCCTTTTGATAGATGAGTCTTCGCAAGTCAGGCCAATCTACAGAATCCCTGTTAATTGAATTCGCCTGAACAATGTCCATGCTTTTATCCAAAAAGGACTTAACGCTATCAGGCATAGAAACCTGTGCTTTGAGACGGAAGCCGGTAATAAATAATAACCAAAACAGGAAAATAGTCGCTTTCATATTCATAAGATGACTTTTAATCGCAAAATGTCACGCTCAGTTTTAAATAATTAGTGCTGTAGTTTAAATCACCGGGGGGAGTTTGACCGTCAAATCTAATCATAATAAGGTCTGAAGTACTAAAGTGTCTGAAAAATACGGTACCATTGAAACTGGATCAGGGACTATAAAGTAAAAGGTATAAAAGGGTTAGAAAAGCCACCCCGGCGTTGATATTCCGTGACGCCTGACCCGGCGATTCCGTAGAATGTAGAGCACCGATTTGTGTAGTTGACGTTTAAAATTTCAATTAAGAATCAATTAGTTGATATGGTCAAAGTGTCGGGGAACTAACTATTCGATATTCCCGAACGAGGTTTCAACGGCCCCGGAATGTCCATTTAGTCAGCGTAAATAAGCTTAATATGCTTTATCCACATTTTTCAATTTCATAGCTTACCCTCAAATCATAGCTTTTGATACTCACACTATCATTGTATTTTAAAAAACGATTTAACGATACTCTTCTTTTGCTTTGAGATAGGTACTTTGCTGCCTGTGTATTCCATAATTAGGTATCCCGAATCCTCATTAAGAATACTTACTATATGCTTTTTATTAACGAGGTGCGATTGATGGCAACGGATAAAACCATACGGTGAAAGGAGTTCCTCATACTCATACATAGGCTTTGATATCAAATGTGATACCCCGTCAACTAAAAAGAAAGTTGTATAATTATTTGATGATTCGCATCTCACTATGTTTTTAACGGGAATTAGGTACGTTTCCTTTAACGTTGGCAATGCGATTTTTTCATTCTCGTCTCGGTCTTGGTTATCTAACAAGTAGAGCAAATTCTCCAGTCTTAAATTTTGCTTTTTAGTACTAATCCTATCCTTTATTTTATCTACTGCTTTGTTTAATTCGATAATGCTTATTGGCTTAAGCAAATAATCGAGTGCCGAAAATTTTATGGCCATTATTCCATACTCATCATAAGCGGTAACAAAAATAACTTCAAAAGAGCGTTCATCCAAAGATTTCAAAAGCTCAAAACCATTCATGCCCCGCATCTGGATATCTAAGAAAACTACATCTGGCTTTAAATCTAAAATTAACCCTCTTGCCTGCGAGGGAGATGTTGCGGTACCAGCCACTTCAATTTCAGAATGTTGGCTATTTAATAATGATTGTAAATTTCTAATATTAAACCGCTCGTCATCAACAATTATAGCTTTTATCATTCTATATCCAATTGTTAAATATCAAAGATATTGCTGTCCCTGCATATTTGTTAAATTCCAGCGAAATAGCTTTTTCTCTTTTTAATTTGTTGATAGCAGCAATTCTTTCCAAGGTCAACTTTAAGCCATATCCATAAGCTGCGCCATCATCAAAGCTATTTCCATTATCTCTTATAATAATAACAAGGGCACCGGGCTGCTGCCCCTCTTTATAAGATATCTGCAATTGTCCTTTATCTCCTAAAACAGAAACGCCATGCTTAATTGCATTTTCAATCAGTGGCTGTAATATCAACGTGGGTATTTCAATATCGCGTAAGTTAAGCGTTTTTGATATTTGAATATCCGATAAAAAACTAAATCTCAATTGTTCCAGCCCAATGTAAGTATTCATCATTTCAATTTCTTTATCCAGTGTGTTAAAGATATACTGACTACGGTTTAAGGTTTGCCTCAGTAAAGCACTAAACTCATGCAGGTAGTAATTAGCATCATTAATTTGATTGGTGTTGATAAGCCCTTGAATAGAGCTTAAAGCATTAAAGGTAAAATGCGGATTTAATTGAGCCTGTACCCGTCTTAAAGACTGCTCTATTTCTGTTTGTTTTTCTTTTGAAGCCCTAATTCTTCTTTTTAGCAAGACTAGTGTTATGTTAATCGTGTAATGACGGATAAAGTCTTTTCAGTTTTATTCGCGCATCTTTATTTTCGAACTGCCAGTTAATTTTGCTGTTCTTATTATTTCTGTTGTGTTGCCATGCCGCTACCTCTTCATTGATCTTCAGCATTGTTGAAATATGCCTGTTTAGGCATTGCCCATTCAATACATGCAATTCTATCTCGGCCATATTGAGCCAGCTTCCATGCTTGGGCGTATAAACAAACTCAAACCTATCCCATAGCCTTTTGGCTTCGGCTGGTTCAAATGTCTCGTAAAATGCAGAGGCCGAATGGGTTTTAAAATTGTCCATTACTAAAGTTATTTTTTTCGCTGTCGGGTACCATTCATCTGCTATTCTTTTTACGAATAAAGCCCAGTCCTTTTTGGTTTTAAACGCCGTAATTTCTACAAAGCGCTTGCCCCTCAAAGGCTCGTTGGCCATAAATATATTGACTACCCCATGCCTTATGTACTCGTAATCTACTCTTGCCTCCTGGCCAGGCTTCATGGCTTGAGAGGGCTGCCCTTCTTCTATCAATTGTTTTGGCGACTCATCCATACATACAACCGGAAATTCCTCATCATAAGGTTTTTTGTATACATCCAATACGCGTTCCATATTGGCTACAAATTCGCTGCTTTTTTCCGGTGGTATTACCCAGCCCTTTACTTTCCAAGGCTTAAGTTCGTTTTTTTAAGCACACTTCTTACTGTTACATGCGAAATACTTTCTACATATTCCAACTCTACCATTTTATCGGCGAGTAGCCTTAATGACCATTTAGCAAACCCCTCAGGCGGCTCGCTGCAACACAAGGCAACCAGCTTCGCTTCTACATCGCCATCTGATTTTGTTTCATAAACACGGCTGGTGGGGCGACGATCTAAAACACCTTCAAAACCCTCTTCAATAAACTTTTTCTTCACCCGGTCTATCGTTCGCATCCCTACTTTCAGGACTTTGCTGATCTGTTCATTTGTTATTTTCTCCGCATATTCCCCTTCATCACAATTCAATAGTATATAGGCTGTCCGGAATGTTTGAGAACTATGGGAGCCCTTGTTGATTATCGAGTATAACTCTCCAACCTCCTCTTTTGTAAGTTTTATCGTATAACGTACCATCTGTAATTTGTTTTACAAATATACGCTTTTATACGTCATATTATATTTAACTTAACACTAGTATAACAGTAATTACAAGCAATGTAAAGGCAATTGTTGCTATAAAATAAAATATGGCTGACTGATACCAATATGGCTTTACTGATAAATAAAGTAACCCCATGCTTTCTGGCTGTATAACATAGCTAAATTGCAATTCATAATCTGTATTTGCAGCTAGCTCTGGTAGCATTAAAAGTGTGGGGCCAATTTGCTGTAGCGTATCTCGTGTTTTTAGGTTTATTAAAAGGTATTTAACAGCAGAATCCCTAAATTCCGGTTTAGCATTAGTAGCAGCGACAAGCTTTCCACCGGGTGAAAAAAACAGTTTTTGTATACCACCGGTCTGTACCTGGCTTTCATGTATTTGTTCCTTCAGCTGTTGATGATAAACTTTAATTTCTGGAATTACTTTAAGCCGTTTAATGTAATATCGACGAACCAGTGTATCGGTATTGTAATCATAAAAATCTACAAAAAAGAAATCGTTAATTTTTAGCGAAATATAGCCTATATCAACCCCTTCTTTTAGAAGACGTTTATTGCTTTTTACTTGCTTTAATACTTTATTTAAGCTGTCAAATTGCAAAATGTACCCCTGTCCGTGTACCGAGGTTGTGGTATAGTATGATCTTTCATAAAGCTTATTGATTTGATAATGATTAAGCATCAGATTATTATACTTTTCTTTATGTCCCGGCTCCGATATATTAATTGTGCCAAAAGGGACATTGGTGGTTCGTATAGCTATCCAATTACCTGCAATATAAATGGGTATTATTTTTTGTCTTATCTCATTCCTTATATCGCCAACAAGAGTTCTGCTGTTCATTTGTTTAAGCAATACGCCTTGCGCTTCAACGCGTATAGGGGCTTTACCGAAAATAGTAACATGCTGGGCAAGGCACCTGTTATAAGATGGATTAGCTATTAAAAGAAAAATTATAAATCTTTTTAAAACAACGCTACTTATCCTTTTCAATTTGAGTTTTAATAATGGTTTCCAGTTTGTCGGCATTACTTGGTGCCGGGGCATCCAAATTAATTATTAATCCTGCTTTATCTAACACTACAAACTTAGGTATGGCATTGGTAAAGTAATTGCTCGTTTTACCATCACCATCAAAAAGTTGCAACCATTTCGGTTTATCGTGCTGCAATGCTTGTTGCCACGCATCCTTTCTATCGCGTACGGCAATACTTATAATTTGTACACGGCTATCAGATTTGTATCTTTCATACAGTTTGTTTAAGTAAGGGGTCTCTTCACGACATGGCGCACATGAGCTAGCCCAAAAGTCGATTAAAACCACCTTGCCTTTAAAATCTGACAGCGTATGTTTAATTCCTTTATTATCAACAAGCGAAAATGCTTGTGCTGCATCTCCAATTTTGTATTTACCAAGCTCATACTCTTTCTTATTTATGAGAGTTATCAGTTCGTTTTGGTAAAGCGTGCTATTTATGTTGCCTAAATAAGGTAAAGTGTTTTTAGCAGCCACCTTAAATTCTTCATAAGTGTTAATTACCGCGTTTAAATTAAGATTGATAAACTTGTAAAAAACATAATCCCTAACATCACCTTTAAAGGTCGTATTGATTTTTTTTAACAATGAGCCATATTTATCATAAGGAATACTATTCTTTACTTTGTTATCGTGTTTGAAACTGTAATAAAGGTACCAATATGAAAAGCCCATTAGATTTTTAAAGGCAGGGCAGGTCAAATTGCTGCTATTCGATAAGTCGTTTATTATCTTACTGTCAAAATTAGTTGCTATGTATTTATCTACCTCTATAGGGCTTTCAGTATCTAGTGTTAAGTTAAATATAATATGACGTATAAAAGCGTATATTTGTAAAACAAATTACAGATGGTACGTTATACGATAAAACTTACAAAAGAGGAGGTTGGAGAGTTATACTCGATAATCAACAAGGGCTCCCATAGTTCTCAAACATTCCGGACAGCCTATATACTATTGAATTGTGATGAAGGGGAATATGCGGAGAAAATAACAAATGAACAGATCAGCAAAGTCCTGAAAGTAGGGATGCGAACGATAGACCGGGTGAAGAAAAAGTTTATTGAAGAGGGTTTTGAAGGTGTTTTAGATCGTCGCCCCACCAGCCGTGTTTATGAAACAAAATCAGATGGCGATGTAGAAGCGAAGCTGGTTGCCTTGTGTTGCAGCGAGCCGCCTGAGGGGTTTGCTAAATGGTCATTAAGGCTACTCGCCGATAAAATGGTAGAGTTGGAATATGTAGAAAGTATTTCGCATGTAACAGTAAGAAGTGTGCTTAAAAAAACGAACTTAAGCCTTGGAAAGTAAAGGGCTGGGTAATACCACCGGAAAAAAGCAGCGAATTTGTAGCCAATATGGAACGCGTATTGGATGTATACAAAAAACCTTATGATGAGGAATTTCCGGTTGTATGTATGGATGAGTCGCCAAAACAATTGATAGAAGAAGGGCAGCCCTCTCAAGCCATGAAGCCTGGCCAGGAGGCAAGAGTAGATTACGAGTACATAAGGCATGGGGTAGTCAATATATTTATGGCCAACGAGCCTTTGAGGGGCAAGCGCTTTGTAGAAATTACGGCGTTTAAAACCAAAAAGGACTGGGCTTTATTCGTAAAAAGAATAGCAGATGAATGGTACCCGACAGCGAAAAAAATAACTTTAGTAATGGACAATTTTAAAACCCATTCGGCCTCTGCATTTTACGAGACATTTGAACCAGCCGAAGCCAAAAGGCTATGGGATAGGTTTGAGTTTGTTTATACGCCCAAGCATGGAAGCTGGCTCAATATGGCCGAGATAGAATTGCATGTATTGAATGGGCAATGCCTAAACAGGCATATTTCAACAATGCTGAAGATCAATGAAGAGGTAGCGGCATGGCAACACAACAGAAATAATAAGAACAGCAAAATTAACTGGCAGTTCGAAAATAAAGATGCGCGAATAAAACTGAAAAGACTTTATCCGTCATTACACGATTAACATAACACTAGTAACTTATAGGCGTATCCTAAAAGCTCATTTAACCGGTTAAAGTTCACGTCAGAATAAATTAAATTTTTAAAATAAGCATAATTGTCATCCTGGGAATCATTATATAACCGAGTGCAGTTAATGAATAATGAATCGGTAGTTATTTTGGAACGTTGGTACCAGCTATCAAAAGACTCTTTACCGCTAGGGTCATAGTACTGGAGGTGTTGATTAATTTCGGTATAAAAGTTATTAATCACCGAACCTGTGCCATCCCAATGTATTTTCATATTTCTCCGTGTCCAGTTGTTTACATCTGCTTTGAGTGATAATTGATACCCAGGTGCCAGCAGGGTTTTAATCCCATTAAACTGACCATCAACAATAATAAAAAATGTAACAATTTGGGGTCTCGGTATCAAATCTACCGGGACTGTAAATCTGCCTTTGATAACAGGAAGGGTATCAATTGTTTCTTCATTCATCTTATTATTATGAAGCATTAATACCGATGCTCCGTTGAAATTAATCAACTCGGATGTTAATACTACCGAATCCTTTAAATAGCTTGAACCAAATAATCCGGCATTATGGGGGGGGGATGGCTTTCCATTTGCTTTTTGTTCCACATTAGTTAGTAAACAAACAAAAAGCATCATCAATAATAAGGTTTTTTTTTTCATTTGGATATGTTAAATTATGCCTCAAAGGTGGTACCCAACGTATAGATAAAATAATCGAAATGTGTAAGTGGCATGAATGACTGTGAATTTGGTTGCATTCCCTAAATTAAATCAAACAGAATAATCAGTATGATCTTGACAGGTATTAAGGCGTATCTACGTCGCCTACAATAAATGGCCTAAATAATGGAATCAATAAAACCGATTGTTTGGTTTAAATTATTTACTTCTAATAATTGTATTAAGTAAATTTTTTTATAAAAAGCGTTTAGCTTATCCTGCGTTGCCTGGGGTCTGCTTAATGACAAAAAATTACCGCAAAATAAGAGTGATGGATATTTTGCGAAGCTATTCTGCAAATTTTCTGCAAATAAAAAAACCCAACTCGCCAGAGTTGGGTTAAATCATTGATTTTCAAGCTCCTGAGCCTGGACTCGAACCAGGGACCCTCTGATTAACAGGGGGATAGTGAACCAATACAACACACTGTTTATCAGGATTTTACACTTTCAAACTTTACTTTTGTTACATATTTGTAACAAAGAATCTTACTTGCTCAAATATAAGAAATCCAATAATGATAGCCAACTAAAAGGAAAAAAACTGGCCAATAAAGATTCAAACTATTACCGAAACCTCTCCAGTGTCAATCAATTATTTGAAGCGCGCTACAAAGACCTGAAAGCGCATTAACACTGGCATCCATTTGATCTAATTCCACATTCGATTACTGCCGGTATTCCATCTCTCTGCCAATTGAGCAAGTATCTATTTTAAAAAAGTTATCGATTTATAAGACTTTCCCCTTGTGAGATACTACTTTTTCCTTAATGTTTTAAGAAGTTTATTAGAAATAAAAGCATTAAAATTTTCCCGGAAACCGTCACCCACGGTGAAGGTCAAATTATTGTTCATTTTGATTGTGTTTCCTTCGATATAATTGATGTTGTCGGTTGAAATAATAAAGGCCCGGTGAAATTGCTTAAACCCATCACGAACTCCCAATATTTCAACAACGTCTTTAATACTTAGATAAGCGGTTAAAATTTTATTACTTACTAAATATATCTTAACGTAGTTATGCGCACTCTCAAAAGCGATAACATCCTTATACATCACCTTGACAATACGTAAGTCTTCCTCTTTATTCTTAACCAAGAAAAAGTTATCACCGTAGTTAGGCTCCTGATTTGACTCTATAGGCTTTGGCACAATTTCCGCTGGAAACAAACGATTAATTGTTGTTGAAAACTTGCCAAAAGTGAATGGTTTTAATAAGTACGCATCCCCTTCTGCTTCATATGCCTCGAATGCGTATTTAGAATGTGCTGTCGTGAAAATTAATTTCTGCGTCTTACGTCTTAAGGCTTTTGCCAATTCAATTCCTGAAATCAAAGGCATATCAATATCCATAAATAACAGGTCGATGTTATTTTCCAAACTTACTTTTTCCAATGCTGTTTGAGGGTCTGTATAAATACCTACAATATTTAGTTTAGGCAGCATATCAATGTATTTCCTTATTGCTTCTACCGAAAATTGTTCGTCATCAACGATGATACAGTTTAACATATATCCAGATAATTAAGTGATTGACATGGATTAAAGGTGTTATATATAGTTAAATTCTGAAAAGTAAAGCAAGCCATATTTTACATGCACAAACATCCGGTGATTTGCCTTCCAATGGTTGTAAAAATTCTGGAGTAGCTTTTCAATATGATTTCAAGTCCTTTTAATTGAGGGTACCGAAATTATCTCTTTTGATCTGTAAAGTTAATTTCAAAAGCTTACCTAATAATAATTAACTCTCGAAATATATATCATTTTGACGTATTGATCTTTCAGACGCTATTCAACCATCCCATAAAATTAAATGAAATGCCGCTAGTCTCAGTACTTTTTATCTGAATAGGTATATTTTCTACATGGAAAGGTAAATTTTCTTTATATGCCACCTTTGAAAGATTGATGATGGTCGTTTTAGATATAAATATCACGCTATTAACTTTTCCCTTTATAATTAATCTTTCAGATTATCAAACCCTTTGACCAGAATAAAGAGAACTTAATTTAATTATCCAATATGAAAATCTATGAATGTATAATCATCGATGATGAACCTTTCGCTATCGAATGGTTAAAAAATTATATCAGCTTAATACCCAATTTACAACTCATCAAAGCTTACATCGATCCATTAGAGGCTTTGATAGAAATAGCTTCCGGCGGAATGGTGGATTTAATTATATTGGATATCGAAATGCCCCAGATAACTGGTATTGAACTATCTAAAGAAATTCGAAAAAAAGCAAAACGTTTGGTATTTTCAACAGCCTATAAACAATATGGCTATGAGGCTTATGAAGTAGATGCCGAAGCTTACCTTTTAAAGCCTTATACCTTTTCAAAATTTGCCGGAACCATAGCAAAAATACTTCCTTCGCTTGATGATACAATTTATTCATCAAGGCCAAACGATGATTTTTTCTTTGTTAAGAACAAGGACGAACAACTAAAAATTGTCAAGATCAGATACGCTGATGTAGTTGCAGTGGAAAGCAAGTTAAACTATGTTCTCATACATACAACAACAAAACAAGTTCTTACTTACATGTCACTATCAGAAATTTCTAAAATCTTTAGCCAACTGGCTAATTTTGTCCAATTTCAACGTAGCTATATTATAAGTAAGACACATATTGATTCGATTGACGGAAATACCATAAAAATGGTTAATGGTCTCAAAATAACAGTCGGCGAGTATTATCGTAAAAATTTTATGGTATTTTTAACCGAGAAACTCATAAAGCCGGGGCGTAAATGATACTGCTCCGGCTTTGAAATCTGGCGCTTTAAATTAACTTTTGCCGGAGATATTGATTTTTATTTTATCAACAGGGCATTCAGAAAAGCACCAACAATTTAAAAGCATTTTACGGCTTATAGGTACTGATTTAAGAAAGTAATAGGTAGAGTAAATCGCTGTTTAACAGTGATTATTTTGCATGGGGCTGCCGCTTCATTAGCACAGGCAAACATGCGTGATACTATTTATTTATTTCATTATGTATCCCCGAAATATCAGAATTACCACAGTCATATTGCGCTGATATGAATATTTTATTCCATGTGATTCGAAAAGTAAGTTTTTTAAAGCGCCGGATATTCTCATTCTTTATCCAAAATAGAAAGCGTTTTATAATATTCTTCTTTTCTTAACGAACCTTCGAAACGTTGGATTAATTCTCCGTTTTTACCAACCAGCACAATTACGGGGATTGAAGAAATGTTATAGTGAAGATTGAAAATGCCTTTTGTTGAATCATTCGCTATTAATTGTTTCCAGGGCATCTTCTCAATAGCCACAGCTTCTTTCCAACTATTCTCATTGTTATCAATAGAAATATTTGTTATAGACAGCCCATTATTATGGTATTTTTGGTAAATCTCTTTTAGTACAGGGATTTCTTTGCGACAAGGACCACACCAACTAGCCCAAAATACCAACATATTGAATTTCACATTATCATCAAAAATATAGCTTTGCCCACCGTTTTCATTTTTAAGAACTATATTAGGCAACATGCTATTTCCCCTTTCTTGGTATGCCATCCAACTCTTTAACTTATCGTATGGTGTCCAAGTTCTTGCCTCGTCGTTAAACGCCGCCGTAAGAAGGTTTAATTCATTAATTGTAAAAAGTTCGCGGTTTAGATAGATTAAGTTCAGCAGATAAAAAGAATAGGGATATTTCTTTATTAATTTTAAGTCAGCAGCAATTACTTCGTTTCGTTCCGCTGCATTTTGGTTTTTATTTAGATCTCCGAATTGCAACTTTCTGTAAAATGGTTCATTTTGTTTGCTACCCCTGATTTCATAATAATCCTGATTTTCAACTTTATTAATGGAAGTGATGCCACGGTCAACGAAAAATGTGCTTTCGATGTAATTTTTTCGATAAGGATTAAACAGTCCTATCGGCCATAAGCCTTTCACCCCTCTGGTGTCTCTCCACGTGCTCAATGCAGCTTCAAACGGCATAAAGGAAGATTTTGATTTTATCGTAAAAATGAACTTGCCGTTAACGACGTTTGCAGAGTCCTTTATTACATCTTTCTTGGAAATATCTAATAAATATATTTTACCGTTTTTTGGAGTTTGAACGTCCCCTTTTATAACCGCATTCTTTTCAATGTTGAGATTACCGCAACTATAAATTCCTAACGCTAAAAATATCCCGGTAAGAAACTCTTTTAAATTCGTTGATTTTACCATTATCAGGGCATTTTAATTGACTGAATTGAATCAAGATAGGTTCAACAACTTAGTAAGTTGGTTGAGCGGCAAATAGTAATTTCGTTCTGCAACGGTTAGTTTACGCCTTCCGAAGTCATTTTTATTCTTTTTATAGTACCATCGGCATTATACAATAAACGGTCGATGCAGACAGAGCGACTAAAACTACCGCCATTTGGCTGTAGCGCACCATTATGATAAATAAAATACCATTCGCCTTTAAATTGAACTATGGCCTGATGATTGGTATTGCTGTTTCCTGCAATTTCATTAATTATACCCTTGTATTGATAGGGGCCATTGATGTGATCGCTCATCGAATAAGAAATCTTTTCCGGAAACCCCGAAGCATAGGAAAGATAATATTTACCGTTATTAATGTGTATCCACGGTGCTTCAGTATAATCAGCCCCGTCGATGTTGATTTGTTTAACAGGGCCTTCAATTTCAATCATGTTCGGTTTTAATTTGGCACTGTAACATTGTCCGTTGCCCCAAAATAACCATGCTTGCCCATCTGTGTCGATTATAACAGTAGGATCTATACAAGCCCAGGAATGTGTTGATGCGAAGCAATCTTTATTGGTAAGCAGTGGCTTGCCAAGTGCATCATGGTAAGGCCCTTCGGGCCTGTCGGCAACTGCCACGCCAATACCCGACCAGTTAGTGCTGATATACCAATAATATTTGCCGTTTTTTTCAATGACCTGCCCGGCATAAGCATCGCCGCTTTTTGCCCATTTAAAATCGCTAACCTTTAACGGCGCAGGGTATTCGGTCCAGTTTTTAAGGTCAGTGGTTGAATAAGCTAACCAATCATTCATTTTGTAGTTGCTTTGCCCCCCTGCGGCATCGTGCCCGGTAAATAACCAAAGCGTATCGTTTTTAACTAAAGCTGCAGGGTCTGCGGTGTACTCGTGTTTAATAACCGGATTGCCTTCGGCCTTAAAATGGTAAAGGTCGTTGGCAGATGCTGGCTGCAGCAATTGTTCGGGCACACCGCCCCATTGGGATTGTAATAAACGCGCCTCTTTCCGGGTAATGCTGATAACGCTGCCATGGCGCGGATTAAAATTTTTGGTAAATTTTTCTGGTTCCTGGGTAAAGTTTACAAGGTCTTTACTTCTTTGAAATTCGTATCGCAGATTAGCATAAAGGTCATACATCAGGATATAATCGTCCGAATTATTTAACTTGAATACGCTCGATCCCTCAACAACAGTATGCTTTTTCGAGTAAGCATCCAGATAAATGTCGTCCTCTTTCCATGGCCCTTGTAATGATTTACTAGTTGCCTGTTTTATTCCGTTTTGAATTTCTTTGCCGGTACTGTCTTTATTATTGCCTTTGAAAAAGAAATGATAAAGCCCATCCTTATGGATAATGTCGCCATCTATAGCGCCGTATTTAGCGCTAAACATCAACTTGGGCTCTTCAGTAAAACCGCTGAAATCTTTATTGGCATAAGCTGCATAAAAATCAAGTTTAGGATCATTTTTAAACCGTATAGTAAAATACACCAGATATTTTTTAGCCTTGGTGTCATAAATAGTTTGTGGTGCCCAAACCCATTTAACGTTACCGAATTTTTGAGGGTATAGCTTTGCAAGGTCAATTACCGAATGGTGCCAATTAATTAAATCATCAGAATGCATCATGATAATACCCGGATTACTATCCCAGCCATTTTTGTAGGTATACATGTCTGTAGCCGTTATGTAATATGATTTATCGTCTGCACCACGTAAAATATGCGGATCGCGTATCCCGCCGGTTTCCGATATTTCTTTGGATGGGATAATTGGTTTGTTATTGTTAAGCGCTACCCAGTTTACAGCATCGGAGCTTACCGCGAACCGCAGCTGCTCCTGCAGGTTTACGTCGCCCGAACCTTCAAAGTAGGCAAACAGATAGCCTTCAAAGTTTTTGGAGTGGTTTTGCTGACAAGAACTCTTACTTGAAAAGAAGCAAAACGTAGCAATTGATAAGATTAAGGTTATCTTTTTTAATTTCATTTAGTCGCTCTAAAAACTTAGTTTTCTAAATTACAGCTATGTTAGCAAGAATATAATTTCATCTGAATTTTTTATCCCGATTTAACACCATGTAAGGTTACCTATTTGAACGTTTACTTAATAAATTTCCACCAATTTAAATTAAAGAGTTTACCTTGGATCGACTGTATATTTCGTTTGTTAATCGGGTTTTGTGCTTTTTGCAGCTATACCTGAAGCCCAAAAAACAACTAGCAATAATTTTTTAAATGCTTTCATCTTGGAAGTTTCATTAAAGCTTCACTGTTGTTTTTGTACCGGTGTATGACACTATTTTTCCTTTTGCAGCATTCTCTGCACCAACCGGAGAAATATCCACATTGAATTTCCGGTTAGTAAGCATTCCTTCAAAACCTCCTCTGCGCGAATCAATTGTAAGCGTCTTTGCTTTATCATTCCAATGAAAAGTTATTTCGCTGTATTTTTGCTTCTCGTAGTTATAGTTATCGTTCTCGTCTTCATACAAGGTAAAGTCTCCGTCAGCACCCGGATAAATCCTGATATCAAGTTTATCCCATTTCTTTTCCAATGCGTATTGTACAGATGGGCCCCATGGGATAATGGTACCTGCTTTTACAAAGAATGGAATAACATCGATAGGCGTTTTTTTATCGATCATTTTATTACCTGCAATCTTCTCACCAGTCCAGAAATCATACCAGTAACCGGCAGGAAGATAAACTTGCTGGTCTTGTACATCTTTATCAGTTACAGGCGAAATCAATAAAGATTTGCCCAGTAAAAACTCGGAAGACAAGTTTCTAACTTTTCGGTCATTAGGGTAATCAGCAAGCAGCGGACGTATAAATGACCCGGAATTATGCGTTACATTCCAACCTACCGAATAGATGTATGGCAGCAGTTTATACCTCAGGTTAATGTATTTTTCCTGAACATCAAAAGCCCAATCGCCCTTGTTACCAAACTGATAAATTTCCCTGGGTATATCCGTTCCGTGTGAGCGCATCATAGAGGTGAATGTGCTGAACTGCATCCAACGCACATAAAGTTTTTGGAATTCAGGATTCTTTGCCCCGCCGTCTTTCACAAATGCGCCTGCAAAGAAACCTCCGATATCAACGTTCCAGTAAGGTAAACCTGTCATCCCAAAATTAAGTACCGCGGGTATCTGCCGCTTTAAATTCCCCCAGTTCGACCCTAAATCACCACTCCAGGTATCAGACCCATTGCGTTGTTGCCCAGCAAAAGCCGAACGTGTCAGCAATACCACCCTTTTACGATCGCTGGTAAGGCGTTGGTTGTTGTATACGCCGCTCGTATGTTCGAGCGGAAAGGCATTTAGCCAATTCAAATATGTGCCGAGATAAGTTTGCTGATACCAGTCACTTTCCTTAATATTAATATGGTCGGGCTCTGTTGAATCCAGCCACCACGCATCCGGACCTAAAGAAAATATTCCTTTATTCAGATAATTCCAATAAATGCTTCTCGCTTTGGGATTGTAAACATCATAGGGCTTGGCACCACCTTTGGGCGGCCAAGTGTCAAAATCGATCAGCATATTCTTTTCCTTAAACTCTGCATATTGCTGAGTTTTGGGCCCAAATCCGGGCCAGGAAACTATAAATAAATGGGCATTTTGCTGATGCACACTATCTATCATCGCTTGTGGGCGCGGGTAAGTTTTTTTATCGAAAGCCATTGCATTCCAATTGCTGTCGGGCCCCCAGTACTGCCAATCCTGCACAATTCCATCTAAAGGGATATTTAATGCGCGGTACTTTTTTACAACATCCATTAACTCAAACTGTGTTTTATACCGCTCACGAGACTGTATAAAACCGTAAGCCCATAGCGGCTTCATTGGCGCCTGCCCCGTTAGTTCACGCATTTTGGCAACCACCCCGTCTACGTTGCCGCCATACATAAAATAGTAGTCAGAGCAATCTCCCCGTTGCGAATCAAACGAAGTTTCCTGGGGTGTGTCTTCAAAAGTTGTCGGAGAATAGTTATCCCAAAAAACGCCATAACCTTTAGAAGATTGAATAAATGGGATGCTAACGCGTGTATTTTCCTGCTTTAAAAGGACTTTTTGGTTTCTCTGGCTTAATTTGCCATTTTGTAACTGCCCTAATCCATATAAAGCTTCAGCCGTATCCAGGGTGAATGATTGTTTGACATCATACGTCTCGTGCCCATTATCCTGTACTGATGAAAAATTGGTACCGCGATCCTTTTCTGTCAGCAATTTTTTTCCGTTGAGTTCACTGAAGCGTACACGGCCGGTATTACGGTCAATAAAAACTATGATTTTACTACTTTTAAAGTAAAGTTCATTATTAAGATTGCCGGATATAATTTTAACTTTCTCAGGGACTTTAATAACGGATAAGGACTGCTTTTTAAAATTATGATTAATGGGCGATTTAGTTACACGGACGATAGCCGGGCTATAAAATTGTACATTAACCTCCATTTTTTCAGCAGAGATCTTGACTCCAGAAAACGTACTTGTGTGAGTCTGTCCTTTGGTTAAAGCCGGCAAAGCTGCAATACCAAAGAATGAGGCATAGATTAGTTTTTTTAACATCGATAAATAGATTTTAATATGGCTTATCAACGCAAACCTATCTTAAAAATCAAAACGGCGGTACTAATGATGTTGAATTTTAAGTTAATCATGTTGAATTTTTAGCATTTTACCGCTATCCGTTGTATTGGGATGGTTTTACGCCAAATTCTTCCTGGAAACACTTGCTAAAATAACCGGAGCTATTAAAACCAGTGATTTCGGCAATTTGCGAAACTGAATAGCCCTTAGTTAGCAGTAATTGTGCTGCTTTTTTTAGCCGTACTGAACGAATAAACATTGATGGCACCAGCCCGGTTAGGGCTACCACTTTCCGATATAACCCAGATCGCTCCATATTCATATCGCTGCTCAATTGTTCAACAGAATAATCTAAATTGGAAAGGTTTTTTTCTACCGAGTCTATCAGTTTTTTAATGAATTTTTCATCAATATCTGAACTTACGGCAAGTGATAACGGGATAACGACGGCATTTTTAAACAAATCTTTGCGTTTTTTCTGATCTTCAAGCAGGTTTCTGATCCTTAACTGCAACAACTCCATATTAAAAGGCTTGGTGATATAAGCATCTGCTTTGGCCTGATAGCCTTCAATTTGCGAACTTTCTGCCCCCTTTGCCGTAAGCAATATGATTGGTATATGAGAGGTCTTTAAGTCGTTTTTTATGGCATGGCATAAATCAAACCCGTTTAATCCCGGCATCATTACATCGCTTATGATCAGGTCTGCACCGTTTCTCAATACGGTATCCAATGCATCGCGGCCATTTGCTACTTCTGTAACTTGATAATCGCCTTTCAACTGTTCAACTACAACCGTTCTTAGTTCATCATTGTCTTCTGCAATCAGAATTTTAGGAATATCGATTTCCTCTGTGTTAGGTTCCGATTTTAGATCGGGTTGTTTTTCACAAGGCTCAAGATTAGTAGGAAGACTGACCTTGAACATCGTGCCTTTATTTAACTCACTTTCAACAGTAATATTCCCCTGGTGAAGTTTTACATATTCTTTAACCAAATGTAATCCAATACCATTCCCGATTTCGCTGCTAAGTGCATGATTTGAGGCTTGGAAAAACCGGTTAAAGATAGAAGGAATATCTTCAGCCGATATCCCCGCCCCATTGTCGGTAATCCTAATCTCAACCATTTTGGCATCACTATCAGCAAGAACTAGTTGTTCAACAGTGATATTTATTGCGCCGTGGTCTGCAGTAAATTTAAAGGCGTTTGACAGCAAATTATTAATGATTACGCTAAATTTTTCGGTGTCAAGGTACATCCAAAGATGGCCCGGGGTATTTATTTCTAATCTGATGCTTCTTAACAATGCAAGTTCCTTAAAAGGTTCGCATATTAGCTGTACATTTTCGGCTATGTCTGATAAGGTTAAATGTAAATTGCTTTGACTGGTATGTAATCGTTTAAAATCAAGCAATTGATTAACCATATCGAGAAGGTGCCGGGCATTCTTATAAATGCCACCTAACTGAAACTTTAGCTTTTCATCGCTTATATTTTTAATCATTATCTCAAGCGGTGTGAGAATAAGGGTTAACGGCGTCCTGATCTCATGGCTCATGTTTGTAAAGAAATTAAATTTCAACTCATTCAATTTAATTTCCTGAGCTGCTTCAATCTTAAATTTAGCTCTTCTTTTATAACTCATAACAATCCAACTCATCAAAAAGATGCCTGTTATCCAATATAAAAGTATCATAGGCCAGCTTTTCCACCAGGGAGGCGTAATTATAATATCTAAAAAAGCATTATTCGTGTCCCATTTTCCCATGGGGGCTAAGACCTGTACCTGCAATTGGTAATGGCCGGGAGCAAGGCTGGTGTACGTGGCCTGTCCTATCCCATCAGCGGTTTGTGTTTGATGCCAAACATCATTATTGCCGTTAAGTTTGTACCTGTACAACGTATGGGAGGGATTGGCATAATTGAAGGCTGAAAAACTGATGTTAAAGAAATTTTGCAGGTAATTTAAACTTACCGTTCCGCCTGTTGTAACAGATTGATTCAATATTTTATGTCCATCGTAATTAATCCCGGGTTTAATATGCTCTCCCTGTACTACAAGATCACCGAAAACTGGTTTTAACGGTTGGGTAAGGCGGTAGATTGATGTATTAATGATATTGAATCCATCTATTCCTCCGATTAAGATATTATTGTTGGAAATTTTAAGATTAGCGCGCTCATAAAACTGATCGCTTATGATACCATCATTTTTCGAAAAATTAGTAAAACTGATTTTACTTAAATTCGTAATGTTTTCCAATCGGGAAACGCCGTAAGCTGTAGCTACCCAAATATTGTTTTTAGCATCCTGTGTTATAGATTTTATACCATTGTTTATCAACCCATTTTCGGTATGAAGGCAAAAAAGTTTTTTTGTATTAAAATTCCAGATGCATAACCCATCCTGAGTTCCAATCCAAAGTCTGTCCAAAGAGTCAATTGCCAGACAATTAAACTGGTGATTATTCAACTGCCGGAAACTGTAGTTCCTAGAAAAACGATCGAATGATGCGGTCTGATTATCTTCGTCGTAAACAAATACGCCCAAACCCGATACGCCATATAGTTTATTTCCTTTGCATACAAAGTCCGAAGCAATTAAGACCTCCGAACGTCCTTCAATTTTGTTATAAACTGGTTCTATACTATTGGCTTGTGGATTTAGTTTATATAGTTTGTTGTCTTTCCCAATGATAAATAAACGTTTTTGGCCATCTTCAACCATCTTAGTTACTTCTGGGATATTTATAACGGTAAGTTTTCCATTTAAATATTTTACCAACATATCAGCTTGTGCAATCCAAACATTCTTTCGACTGTCTTTAAAAATAAATTGATTGTCGCTTTGCGTTGGCAATAACGGCCATATTTGTATTTTATCTGAAATGAAATCATAAAGAAATATACCCTGGTCGGTACCTAATAAAACTGTTTTGCCAGAATCCAGCTCTGCAAATGATTTAATATTAAGTTCTCTTTTGTTTTTAAGCGGAAAGTATGAACGATCTACCTGCTTAATTTTGTAACTGGCAGGGTTATAAAAAAGAAGCCCTTTACTAAACGTTCCCAGCCAAAGCCCCCCCTGATGATCGTATGCAGATGTACTGATTTCCGTGTTAATGGAGCGCCCATCCGTGAGATTTAATATTGAATTAAACTTTATGTTTTTGAGATCATTGTCCATAACCCATAAACCGTCATGAACGGTTACGATTATACCGCACTGTGGACTTATACTAAGTGTATTTAAATTGTAGGGGGTGTCTAATACCTTGGTCCATTTTCGGGTGTGAATATCAAAAACCAGTAGCAGGCCCCTTAAACGATTGCGCAAAAGGAAAATTTTCCCGGAACCTTTTATTACATAAGTAGTATAGTTATAATTTGAAGCTGTTAATCCTTCAAAGGTGTTCTGTTTGAAAAGTACTTTCCGATCAGCCATATCCATGGCGATCATTATTCCGGAATGTAAAAAAAAATAAGCTATACCATTATCATATGCTACATCCGATATTGGATCAGAGTCTTCAATATCGGATAGAGAAAGGAAAAGCTCTGCACGGTGAGATGAGCTCTTTTTTAGAAATAATTTCCCTGATTTTGTGATTAACCAGAGATTATGCTGGCTATCAATGTAAAAGTCTGAAAGGCTTTCTTTGATCCCATATGATGCTAATACTGCGGCCAGATTTTCCTCCTGCCGTTCCAACTTAAGATCGATCAGCAATAGCTCTCCGTACCTTTTTAACCACAAGTGGCCGTTATTATCCGAATAAATATGATGTAAACCAGTATATCCGGGAATAGGATAACTAAAGTTTTCATTTATATGGAGGTATTGAAACGAAGCTCCATTATATAAGTTTATTATGCCTTCATTTACAAACACCATCTGTCCGTCAGGTAACTGCAAAATGCTTCTAAGGCTATTTTCTGAAAGCCCATCACGAGTATCAATGGGCTTAAATACACCCAATGACTGCGCAAAACAGCTGTAGTTTAATAACAATAAAAATGAAACTAAAAAAAATCTAATCACGTTTTAATACGATTAATCAACATGGGGTTATCTAATCTATTGTCTGAAACAAAACTTCTTAAAAATCTTATGCACAGACACAAACGTATCGCTGCTTTCATAGCATTTCGTTCGGGACTTTAAATAAATCTGTATGAAGTAAGTTTCTCGAGTCAGGTCTCGAAATTGGTTTATATATTTAGTTTAACAGCACCAAATATAAAAACACACGATTGGTAACAACAACAATCATGATGAAATAAACTTCATTTTTGATGATTTTTCGTCAAAAAATTGAATTCATTGTAATTATTTGGCTTTAAACGGTTTATTACCTTTTAGTAATGTCATTCAATAATGATTCAAATTCAATCATTATGCTCTTGCTATGTGAATCCATTTGTTGTCTATGCAGACGCTTTTGAGCTATATGAAGACTGAAAAACAGGTTCATTTTATAACACCGATTACTTTGGCCGGGCCGTTTGAAAGATGCCCGTTTTTGTTAGGGTAATCATCGTTGTTGTCGGTTCTGTTGGCGGCACGGTGTCTCCACTGAGCTTGAAGTTTTTTTTTGTCCTGTAAACAAACAATGTAGTCTCGCTGATTTTTAAACGTTGGTGTTTCATGTTTTTTTCTCGAAACTTAACGTAAAATGGAGTTGCTCGAAATCATATTATACAAAATGATATGATTTCTATATAAAAGGAGGGTTTTACATGAAATGGATTTTTTTCAACTGGTTTAATAAATATAGAATTCATTTGCTCGTTTGGGCGCTATTCATCTTCTATGAAACCGTAGTTATCGGTATAGTTTTTAAAGTTTTTGGGCATCCAATGACTTACACGATGCATTACATCGCAATTCTATTACTCTTTTATCTACATGCCGACTATGCGCTTCCTTGGTCATTAAAAGAAAAACGACAAGCATTTTGGAGGCTACCTTTTGTTTTAAGTGTAGAAGTCAGCATATTTATACTTACATCTTTTTTAATCGACAGGTTCTTGATTAATAGCGGCATCATGCAAAGCAAAGAGCCACTTGAGCTAACCTCACTATATAGCTTAAGAGTGCTATACAGGTGTGTTTATTTTTGGGGGTTTTCTACAGGTTATTATTTTTTAAAAACCTATAATAAAGAAAAGAGAAAGACGAATGAATTAGAACAACAGCATTTGAAGGAGATTATAAAAAATCAAAAAGCTGAGCAGGAATTAACTAAAGCACAAAATGCCTTTTTAAAAGCGCAGATCAACCCACATTTCCTATTTAATACGCTGGATTTTATATATCATAACATTGATGTGTCGTCGCCAGTTGCAGCCGATGCTGTTATTATCTTGACTGACATGATGCGCTATGCTGTGGATGCGGACAAGATGGGCGATTTTATCCGTTTGGAAGATGAAATTGAACAGGCTGAGAATTTACTTTATTTAAGCCAAATGAGGAAAAATCACGCGTTGGGATTTCGAATAAATTACAATGAGGAAGTCCGCGAAATCCATTTAATTCCCTTAGTACTTTTAACACTCGTAGAGAATATTTTAAAGCATGGTAATCTAAACGACCCCGAACATGAGGCACTGATTAATTTATATTTGGAAGACCAATCATTCCATTTAGTAACTGACAACCTGATCGATCATGAACCATTGAAATTAAAGACTGGCTACCATTCCGGTCTAAAGAATATTGAAAAACGATTGAGACATGCGTATGGTAACGATGTTCGATTTCATTATCGTACCGATAACAACAATCATTTCAAACTGCAACTTAGCATCCCTCTGGCGCATTTAAAAGTGCATGACGGGCAGCCAAAACCTTTACAAGGTATTGATACAACACAGCCTCGTGAACACGCTGATGAGAGTTGAATAAACGGTTAATGTGCATGTGAATTAAGTCTGCAAGTAGTTTTGTGCTTTCTTGTTTGCTATTACAAGTATTGAAAATAGATAAGAATGCTATTTTGAGCTGCACCGGTAAACTATATAAGGTAAAATTAATATCAAGATTGATTTTGACCTTCAGTTCAGAAAAAATTTTATTCAATCTTTTATAATCTATTTTGCCCATCCCCATCTCTATACCAAATTGTTTAGCAATGTTTCTGCAAAAGGCCAACTGGTCGTTAATATCCGACAAAACTAACGCCAGTAGCTTTTGCACCATCATTAAAGTATCAGCATAAAGATCAGTGTTATCTTTTATCCTGGTTAGCAATTTTAAAACATATTCACTGTCAGTATAAAAAAAACATTCAATCTGATCTATTCGGAAGGCTCCGTAGCGATCCGTTTCCCGAAAATACGTCTTAACTTGAATGTCCAAAATTTGACCGATTTTACAATAAGGCTCCAGCAATACCTGCAAACGGTTAATGATGGAGTATCCATGTTCGACATTTCTCATTTGTATCCTTAAACGAATATGTGGTTTTGGATCATCGTACCTGATGAAAAACCACTTTCGAATCTCATTTTTGTAACCAGTTAATAGTGCATTGATCTGATTAACAAGTAGACTGTTTGCCTTGGCGGGATGACAATAGATTTCAAAATATAGCCATTCGCCGCCGGGCAAAATTACATGTTTATTATTGAGCGTGTGCTCTATCTCATTGTCTTTCAATTCAACAGGCTTATATATCTGATTTTTGTGACTGTAGCTTAGCAATATCTCTGCAACATACTTTTTCCCGCTATTAGTATTTATTCCATCTTCTTCGGAAATCAAGGCTTCGGAAATGTAAAGTTCAGAAGAAGGGTGTTGGCGGCAATAAAGCAAAAAAGCATCTATGTCTGCACTTAAGCTTGGGTCAAAACATAGCATTTGATCTCCATGGCCAGCTTGAAAGCGAAAATTTATCCCTTCTCCAGCCAACCAATCGGCCAACTTGATTTTAGCATTGGTCAGCTTACCGGATTTGGCATCCATAATAATATCCGATTTTACCAGCCACATTGCAGCAGAAACGATTACATCTCTAAAAGCCACCCGTGGATAAAAGTGAAGACCAGGAAAAAAATATGGCAACTTAAAATTTAAGTTCGATTTGATCTGATGATGTTGCATATCACAAAGGAAACGAAATACAGCAAAGCTAGAACGGGTGTGATTATAGGCTGAAGGTACGCGGGGAACCATTCTTTTTTGGTATTTCTTTGACCAAAGAATTATGTCCATGCCGCGAACGGTAACTAATATGTCATCCAATTGGATTGAAGAACCGTCTACTGACCAACTTAATATAGGTAATTCGTATTGATATAGCTGTTTTCGCCGATTGATATTATCTACATCTTTTTCCGCCTGATAAGCAATATCAAAGAATAATATATCTGGATTGGCCTTTTCTTCTATTGCCGTAATTCCTTTGGTAAATTCTTCTACCTCTTTGCTGGCGATTGTAAAGCGACCAAGTAGTGCATTGGCAGTGCAGCCCCCAACATTTTGTATAACGGGATGCCCGTGCCAGAAATGAAGTAAGACACTGAATGTATTAGGTATGGCCAATTCGGTGTCTGTTTGACGATCTTCAAACTCATCCAACAGTATAACACCACCTTTCATTAGCTTATTCAACAAAAAACGGTGCAATGCAGTATACTGTATATGTGGATTTTTTGTTACTTCGGTGCTTGATATATTCAATAAATCTGTGAGCTGGTGATCTGTCTGCTGTTCACCTAGATCGTCATAACCAACGCCAATTTCCAAATCCATCGCAATCGCAAGTGGTATAAGGCGATGTTCATATTTTTTTAAGAAAGCCAACCGGAATTCTTTAAGTGCCTCGATTATATCTGTAGGCAAGTACTTAGACAGGAAGCCGATCAGTTCGGGAATATTTCTGTATTTCGCATTGTCAGTGCCACCGGATAGTATTTTTCTTTCTGAAATAATGTACGCGTTATCTGTCTTAAAGTTTTTGATGTTTGCTTTTTTGAAATAGTCTTCACCAGTGATATTGGGACATAGTTCAGTAAACAGGAGCTGAATGGTCAACATTTGTAAAAGCAAATCATCTATTTCTTTATCCCTTAAGTTGAAATCAGCTTTCATTACTTTATGGATCGCTTTTTTAGAAGTCGTTTCACGACAAAGTTTCAGCAATTTGTTAAGCTCGGGAAACACAGCAACAGATGCAATTTCAAATATCCCGTCTTTTATCCTTACATAACGGTGATTTGTACCAAGTGTATAAATTGTAGCATTACTCTGAAACCAATTAGATCTTTTTAGAAGAAGCGGAAAGTCATTTAAATATGTGTCTTTTTCATTCCAACTAATGAATCGGTGACTTTGAGGATTTTCATCTAAGATTGGTGGAGACGCTTCATTGGTTAAAATTGGCAGAAGCGTAAAAGCCGCAAAAGTACCGTACGGGGTGGCTCTAAACCTGGCCCTGTTAAAATATTTCCAAACAGTGTATTTAATTTTAGCATCCGTGTTTTCTATATCTTCATCGTTTAAATTTTTTATTATTTGATAAAAGGTAGGAGAAGCTTCTCTGATCATCTCTTTCAAGTTTTCCCACTGTGATTTAAATTCATCCTGCATACTGAATGCCGGTGTTCTGCAAATTGATATATCCAACAATTTTAGTTTTATGCTCATCGCTTTGTATTTATCATCTAATAAGGATCTCGTTTAAAGACTAATCCTATTGATTACAGCCAAAGAAATAATTTAAGCTTTGGTAATTCCTTATGACAAAACAAAACGGTAGAATTTCAGGATAGAAGGGTTGAATTTCAGGATAGAATTTGAAGCCAAAAACCAATTGTGTTATGTTAGTCCAGTGGGTACCTTATGCCAGATAGTATTAACTATTCCTATTACTTACCACAATAATAAAAGCCACTTAATAGTCTAAAGAGATGAAATGCCGCGATTTTCGGGATATAATGGGTCTTTTTCGGGATAGACGCCCCTTTGGTTTTTCTTAATTATAGGTTGTTCTTTTTAAATTCACTTCTATGAAAAGCAATTAAAATCCTATATATCCTAATGGATAATAATTCAGTTTGTAAATACATATAACGCCTAAAGTTGAAACTTAAACAATATTTCATGGGACTCTTACTATTGGTTTCGACAATGGGTTATTCCCAATCAATAATAAAAGGCAACGTTGTAGATCAGCAAAATCAGGCCATTCCAAACGTTACCGTAACGGCATCCAAGGACAATCATACTTTAGTTATAGCGCTAACAGATAAAAATGGCAACTATACAATTACACTAAGTGGAGTTAATACGTTTCGGTTGAGTTTCCGATCTGTAGGTTACAAAAGCATAGATACAATATTGACCGACGTTAAAAGTACATTAATCAATACGAAACTATATCCTGAGAATATATCACTGTCGGAGGTAGCCATCAGTGGTAAAAAACCTATAGTCGAAAGAAAAATTGACAGGATAGTTTTTAATGTAGAAAATTCACTTGCATCTAAAGGAGGTGATGCATTAGACGTTCTAAAAGCAAGTCCGGGCATCTCAGTTGAAACAGATCAGATTTCAATGATAGCAAAAAGCCATTTAAGATTAATGGTTGACAATGTATTTATTCAGTTATCTGGAGAAGACCTGATAAATTTTTTAAAGACAATAAGTTCAGAAAGTATTAAAGATGTAGAGATAATTTCAAATCCTCCGGCCAAATATGACGCAGCCGGAAATAGTGGCATCATCAATATAAATTTAAAAAAACAACGTCTTAATTCATGGAATGCCGCTGTCCGGGGCTCAATGAGTCAAGCTACTTTTACATCAGGTACTAGTGGAACATCGTTCGATTATAACAGGGGGCCATTGTCGTTTTATGTGAATGCGAATTACAGTCTATCAGTAACAAAACGAACTGAAGGTGACCAGTTTTTTTATCCTGAAGAATTATGGAATTCGGACTATAATAAAAAATTCAATTCCAGAATTTTTAGCGGACGTGTTGGATTTGATTATAAATTTTCAAAATCTTATACCATGGGTATTCAGTATTTGGGAAGTCTCAACAAGCCTTTAACAATAGAGAACAGTCGAATTAATATTACCAATAATGCAACTGGCAAGTTGGATTCCATAGTTATTTCAGCTGGGAATAATAACAGAAATATTAACAACAGTTCGGTTAACTGGCATCACAATATCAAGTTTGATAGCCTTGGTAAAAAAATGGATATTAACTTCGATTATCTTAATTACGGAAGCGATCTGAATAGAAATTTCACTTCGGTTAATTATTATGACAATCTGCTTCCGACTAACAATAGCCTAATCTCTAAACTTTATACAGGCCAGCAAAATATACATAATTATTCGGGACGAATTGACTTTGAAATCCCGTTCCCTTGGGGGAGCCTGAGTTACGGCGCAAAGGCCTCTTTTTCAAATACAAAAAACAACATACTTACTTTTGACCAGAATGGCTCGGCATACATTCTTGATAAAGATCAAAGTAATCTGTTCGATTATACAGAAAACACTCAAGCATTATATATTTCTGCCAACAAAAAGCTTAGCAAAAGGTGGTTTGTACAGGCAGGGTTACGTACTGAACACACTACAACGACTGGGAACTCAATTACTTTAAGTCAAGTCAATAAAAATAATTATACCTATCTCTTTCCAACAATTTATTTAAGCTATAACCCCGATCAATCTAATTCATTTGTTTTAGATTTTGGAAGAAGAATTGATCGTCCTTCCTTCATCGACATTAATCCATTTCGTTTTTATTCCAGTGCTTATAGCTATAGCGAAGGAAATCCACTTTTGAAACCAATGTTCGGCCATACCCTAACGCTCACTCATACTTATAAATACAATCTGTCTACATCACTATACTACTCACTTGAAACAAATGGGTATGATGAAATCCCTTCTATTGACGCAGCAACAAATACGCAGTATTTTACGATGCAAAATTATTATACAGCCCACGGTATGGGTATTATTGAAAATTACACCTTCAATAAATACAAATGGTGGGAAAGTAACCTGTTTGGGTTTTTATGGTATGGCATTACCAAATTTAAACAAAATGTCGGCTTGCCCGAAAATAACGGGTTCGGGGCACATATCTCCGCAAACAATTCTTTTCTGATCGATTCGAAGAGCCAATTCAAGGCAGAAGTGGATGTTTCCGTCCATACTTCAAAACGCGACTTGGTATATCGCAAAAATGGGTACAGCACGATCAACGCAGGTGTAAGCTATCCTGTTCTAAATAAAAAATTAGATGTAACGCTTATGGCGTATGACATTTTCAGAACGGATACCAGGAATTTTACCACAACCACTGACATGATCAAACAAAATTATTATTCATACAACGACAACCGGATGATTAGAATATCATTATCATACAAATTCGGCAATAAAAAGATCAACGTCAAGAAACAGAATTTCGGTAATGAAGATGAAATTGGAAGGCTCCAAAAATAAAAGGTTTGCTTTAAAGATACTTGCAAGTATGTCCAATGGTGAGTTTCACGACTAAAAAAGGTAACTCGAAAATTAAAATTTATCTATAAAAAAATGAAAATTAAATCAACTAACAACCCAGGCGCATCTGTTGCGTTTTTCGGTTTAGAGATTCTTTCTCCAATGGAGCAGAGAGCAGTAAAAGGTGGCCTTGTGGATGACATTCACCAAGACAAGGATATTGATGATGGCAATGCGCATATTCATCAGCATGTGCATGTTCCGGCTCCTCAGGCACCTCAACAAGCTGTTTAACTGTTAAACAATAAGGGGGATACCAGAATATCCCTCTTATTTAATTCAATATGCTGTATGGAAACAATATCACTGCCAAAATCTGCTGTTAAACCGTTCTCAGACGAGTGGTGGAATGTCTTTTTAGATAATACAAACGCGATGAAGAAAACAACAGTTTTTAACAACGTGCTGGAAAAAAATGAGACAGCATTATTTCGGGAATGTATTATGGGTATCATTTCTACATTGGGCCAGCTTAAAACCAATCAGTATGGTTACAGGGTTTACCTAGACGGACATCAATTGCAATCGAACAATATGTACCAAGTTTATTCAAAATCTCCGATTCCTGGTGAGTCGCTTGATAATTGGGTAAACAGGGCATTTGGTGATAAAAAATTTGGACTCATTATTAATTCAGGCGAAAAATTCGATTTGCAATTATCTAAAAATATCGCTTTGAAAGTCAAACCGTTATTAGATAAAGTCGGTTTCCCTGTTGAAGGAATTAATTGGACTATTTTTATTGGCAATTATGACAAAACGCCTTTAGGTGTCCATGTAGATCCCCCCGGAGAAAATGTAATGCATTTCCATTTAGGGCCTGGCCCCAAAACGATGTATACCTGGAGTAAGGAAGAGTATGAGGCCTTAGCCGGTAATAAAATTAATGATAAAGGGGAACTTGATAGGCTTCTGCCATACGCGACTACATATACTTTCGGAGAAGGCGATCTATATTTCATGCCACAAGGTGAATATCATATTGGTCAGAGTGATGGACTATCTATTGCTTTAACTTTTTGGTTTTATAATCATTCTGAGTACGCCATTGCTCATAAGTTGCAGAAAATAATTAATGATCAATATTTGAAAGGCGGTAAAGATCTTCTGATGCCTGACCAAACTGATATGGATAGTTTAGATGGGATAGCAAGCACCATTAATTTATTTAAGTTTTCAGATGATATCGAGAATTTAAGTTACAAAGACCTTCTTCGTCAATCTTATTTGGACTTACGACATACTGTTGCCAGCAATGCCGGATATAGAACCAGCCCATTCCAAAAAGAAGAAGATGTTGAATTTGACTTAACGGATGTTATTTCTTTGGAATTACCTTATAAATTGAATTACAGACAATCACTTGACAACAAAAAGCTTTTTGTCTATGCCAGAGGGATTAAATTATCGTTCAATTATATTTCTTGTATCAAAGACTTCATCGATGAAATTAATACCGGTAAGCCATTATTAGTTTCAGACTTATTAGCCAAGTTGGACCAAAGTTGGGAGCCCGAAAGGGGGCTCTACCTATTAAATCTTTTATATAAACATCACGCAATTAACGCAATTTAAACATGAAAAATACAGCTATCGTAGCCTTACTTTTATTGTCAGTATCAGTAAGGGCTCAATCGAGAAAAGACAATCGCATTGATGCCAATCCCAAGAAAACACAGTTTTATTATTATGTGACGTTTGACCAATCAAAGCGTGCCGGATTGATTAACTTTCTAAAAGATAAAATCGGGAAAGAACAAATAGTCAAAGATTCAATTAGCAAATGGAATACTGCAGAAAAGGTTGAATTCGCTGTATCTGCCAATAGCATATCCATTTCCTGTGATAGTCCGAAAATTGATCAACACCTGTTAACTGAGTTGACGTCAATTACTGAAAAGGTTTCTGAATTAACCGAACAGAAAAAAATCGCCTACACTTATTGATAACCTGGTTGCTATTGCGAATATATACATATCAAGTTGAAAGTTAAGTTTTGCCCCCAGCATGACCAGATGGATTGCGGCCCTGCATGTTTGGTCATGATTGCAAGTGCTTATAAAAAGGAATACGCTCTTCAAACAATTAGGGAGCGTTCCTTTTTAACAAAGGAGGGTGTCAGTTTACTTGGCATTTCGGATGCAGCCCGATCAATTGGGTTCGAGCCCACTTCTGTAAAAGTTCCTTTAGAACACTTAAAAAACCTGCCCCTGCCTTGTATCTTACACTGGAAGCAGAATCATTTTGTTGTTTTATATGAAATAAAGCAACAAAAATTCTCAAATCGTTATTTATTCAAAATTGCAGATCCCGGATATGGTCTTATTTCCTTAAATCAAGAAAACTTTCTAAAATCCTGGGCTGGTGAGTATGAAAAAGGTATCGCTTTGATTTTAGAACCATCAACTAATTTTACTAACTACAACCCTCCTAAGATTTCAAATCCTAATATTTTAAATTTACTTACATATTTAAAACCATTTAAAAAACAGGTTTTTAATATGTCTCTTTGCCTATTATTAGGAAGTTTGATCACCGTGATGTTTCCTTTTCTAACTCAATACCTGGTAGATAAAGGCGTGACAGCCAAGAATCAAAACTTTGTCACCTTACTTCTTTTAGGTGAGTTGGTGCTTTTCGGAGGATTAGTTTCAATTGAAATTATAAGAAACAGAATATTACTCTATGTTGCTACAAAAGTGAATATAGAAATTTTATCAGCTTTTCTTAGTAAACTTTTAAGTCTTCCGTTGAGGTTTTTCGATACAAAACTAACTGGTGACTTTATTCAGCGAGTACAAGATCATGATAGAATAGAACACTTTCTTACTTCACAAAGTTTGTTGACGCTATTTTCCTTGATTACGTTTTCGGCTTTCTTTGGAGTCATGGCTTATTACGATATAGAAATTCTACTCGTTTATTTGATCCTTACGGCCCTCTCCATTCTTTGGATCAAGCTATTTTTAAACCGAAGGCGAATACTGGACTATTACAAATTTCAGCAGAGGAGTGAAAATCAAGAGGCAATTTATGAAATCATAAAAGGTGTAACAGAGATTAAACTAAATCAGTTTGAAACCTACAAAAAGAAAAACTGGGAAAAAATTCAACAGAAGCTATTTGAAATAAATCTAAGAATACAGAAGACGGATCAATATCAACTTTCTGGATTTGAACTTATCAATCAATTTAAGAACATCTTAATAACATTTTTAGCTGCAACAGCAGTAATTAAGGGAAAATTATCTTTAGGGAGCATGTTAAGCATTTCATTTATAACCGGCCAGATGAATGCTCCCATTACCCAGTTTGTAAATTTTATACGGTCGTTACAGGATGCTAAACTTAGCATGGAACGGCTCAACAGTGTACAAAATTTAGAAGCAGAGGACGCTCAAATAAGGCCTGATACAGACGGAAAACTAACCAACTCCAATAGTGGAATCTCTATAAAAAACCTATCATTTCAATATGAAGGTCCAATGTCTCCATATGTTTTAAAGAATATAGACTTATTCATTCCCCACGGTAAGATAACTGCGATTGTCGGGGCCAGTGGCAGTGGCAAATCGACCTTACTTAAGCTCTTGCTGAAGTTTTATGAGCCAACAAGTGGATGCATTTCTCTTGATAACTGCCCTTATGAAGATATTTCAATTTCATATTTTAGAAAAAACTTTGGTGTTGTTATGCAGGACGGTTTTATCTTTTCAGATACTATAGAACGGAATATAGCTACAAGTGAGGAAGCAATAGATCAGGACAAGCTTAATAAAGCTGTCAAAATAAGTAATATTAAAGATTTTATTGAATCGTTACCATTGAAATATAAGACTAAGATAGGCGATGCAGGAAACGGAATATCAGGAGGTCAGAAACAAAGAATTTTAATAGCTCGGGTAGCCTACAAAGACCCTTCACTTATCTTATTTGATGAAGCAACAAGCTCATTAGATGCAAATAATGAAAAAGTCATCATGGATAACCTTAATGATTTTTTTGTAAACAAAACGGTTATAATTATTGCTCACCGTCTTAGCACCGTTAAAAATGCAGACCAAATAATTGTTTTGGATGATGGTGAAATCGTTGAAATTGGCAATCATCATTTGTTGACAAATAAAAAAGGCAAATACTACGAACTCGTAAAAAATCAACTTGAATTAGGGAATTAAGTTGTTATGACAAGTAACACTATTAATTCATGTGTTTAGAATTATTATTTCATTTTAGATTAAAAGCGAAGTTAAACAACGCTTATTTTCCATAGATAAACATTAACGGCTTCCGCATTACGGAACTATAAACCCAAACCTGCAATTGCATGTAATCCTTCGCTAATGTGACTCTTCATTGAGAGTGTTATGCATCATTAAAACCCTCTTCATCTATTTTCGGGACATAAAGGCTAAATTTCGGGACAGATCCCAACTGTCATTTAAGGGACTTTTTTTTAACATTAGTTAATTTTAGAAAGATTTTTAACCTGTACTTTATTGCGAAATGCAAGTAATCTGAATAATCAGCAATTCATAAGTGAAAGTTTAATTATTTGAACTTTCACTTATTTCTTGCATTTCATATTAATAAAAAGGGCCTTGGTTGCTACCCCAATCGGCGGATCTCAAATGCATCCTAAAAAATCCATAATGGACAAAAATTTCATCGCATTATTCAAAGGAGAAAAACATGGAAAAGATGCAAAGGCCGATCTTACTAAAATTCAAATCAGAGCATAAAATAATTTCAAAAATCAGCCAAGACTTTCTTAAGAAAGTTCGTTATAGAGTTGGTCATGGAGAAAAAGAATTAATCGAAATTAAAGAGGGAACAATTTATTCCCAAAGACATAACCATTATCTTTTTTTTATAGAAATTATCGAACTTCGGCTAACAGAGGAACTTGATATGAGTTATCTCGTTCACAATCCGGCATTATTCTTATTCTTTATGTTACACGGGAATGTTAGCTTTTCGTTAACTGACGGCAATGCCGTCGCAGAGGCTGATAAGGGAGTATGCTATCCCACATACAATAAGCCAGGCGAATTTTTTGCCAATTTCCCCAAAGGACTACACTATCTGTTTTATATATCTACAAGACCCGGCTGGCTCAAAAATCACCTGGACGATTATCCATATTTCCGTGAATTCATGAACGGATTTGAACATAATACAGATCTGTACAGCCATTTGCCGCAATATCCTATTATTGAGCCCATGCGAAAGTTTTTACGCGAGTTATATAAAATAAATCCTGCCAGCCCGCGTAGTCTTGAAATTGGTATTACTAACAATTGCATGGGGCTTTTTGAGGAATATCATCGAATGCTCGAGTCAGGTAAAAACCTGAAAAGCGAAAGTCCCAGAGAAATCATTATCTCGATCAGAGAACATATTGATAAACATTTTACCAATGAGGATATTGCGAATTTAACCTTGCTTGCAGAACGTTTTCCTTTATCTGACCGAAGCATCAGGCGGCTATTTTCCAAGGAAATGCAACATTCGATACGTGACTATGTCGAGATTTTACGGGTGAATTACGGGCATGAATTGTTGCGGAAAACAAGGTTAAAGGTTAAAGAAATCGCCTTCAAAACAGGTTTTAAACACCCTCACTATTTTACAAAAGTTTACAAAAAACATTTTGATTTTACTCCCAAAGAGGCCCGTAGACGCAAATTTTAAATTAAAAACATCAAAATTTGACAAAATACCGGCCTGAAATAAAACGATCTTGGCCGAAATGCGATATTTTCTATACCGAAATTTATATCATTCAATCAGATAAAAATGATTGTATGATACGCATGGGGAGTACCGGCATTCATAACGCAATTTCCAGGCGACAAGCATCGCACTAAGGTGATAGTCCCCTGACCTAATTAAGCTGTCATCCATGTTTAAACCGGTGGTACTCGTAAGTTGGTTGCCGGATCAGGTGCAAGGAACGCAGGCGCAGCGATAAGCGCAAGTGTAAAAAATGGGTGGGATCGTATCAAGGCTACGGTCGTGCTGAAAAGAAAATTAGAAAAGAGAAAATAAATGAAACGACGGAAACTCAACAATATGAGAGGTTAAAAGGCTTCTTAACTAGTCTTTTTGCTCATATCCTGGGCGACGCTAACCGTCGTTTCATTGAAATTGGAATCGATGGTTATAATATCACCATTATAAGTTGACGCTTACAAAGTCAAAATACGCTTCTATTTCAATCGTACACATGAAAGAGCAATATGTCAATACACCAGTTCAAACTGAAATTGCACCTGTGGCAAGTGGTGATTTTAATTATGCCACCGTTTTGACAAAGTACGGATTGGAATACCAAACGATTGGTAATTATCTATCGGTCGGCAGCAAAAGCGGGATGCAGGGATGGGTATTGCATATTTCTATTATCCGGCAAGAGATGGCCTTATTCATGAATCAATTTTTAAGCAACAATGTTCCTTTAAATTTTTCATTTACCATCCCGGCTAACAGTACTATACATACCAGGATTTTGGATGGAAGCCTTGGCTATGGTGAAATTGGAAAAGTAATCTCCATTTATCCCCCCGATAAAAAGACTTTAACATTACTTGCTAACCAGTTGATCGAATTAACCAAAACTTTTGCAGGGCCGGTAATACCTGGTGTCATTCACCTGGCCAATAACGTATATACCAGCTTTAATCATGAGTTTTCGGCTGAACGGAAAGTAAAGTGGCCATTCCATCCCATAAAAGAAAAAAAGATCACCAAACCGAGTCGCTGGATTGGCAAATATTTAATCGTTTCTCAATTAAAAGGCGATGCAAAAGGCAATGTATATAAATGCTTAAATCTGAATAACTGGAGAAACATACACTGGTGCGTAGTTAAACAAGGCTTAGCGCACCAATGCACGGATGATTTCGGCAGGACTATAAAAGACCGGTTGGAATGGCAATATGAACTACTGCAATGGTTGACAGAAAATCGAATTTCATTGTCAAAGCCTGTAGAATATTTCGAGCATAAGAATGATGGTTACCTGGTCATCGAATATATAGATGGTATAAACCTTTATGATAAGGTTAACCAGCTCCATCAAGGGCAGATGTGGATCGCGATGCCCATCGAAGCCAGGCGCGAATTAATAAAAATCCTTTTAGAGGTAGTTTCAATTGTTGATAATTTTCACAGACTGGATACGATTCACCGCGATCTTAATCCGGGGAATTTCTTAGTACGTATGGACGGTACTGTTGTTGGTATAGATATTGAACTTGCGCATGATGAAGGCCCTGATTCGCCGAAGCCTCCCTTTACTTTGGGTACCCCAGGCTATATTTCTCCTCAGCAATTGCAATTGAATCCCGCAGGTATTGAAGATGATTATTTTGGGTTGGGCGCTTTGATGCTCAAAGTTTTTACAGGGATATCCCCCTCGAAATTTACGGGCAATAAGGAGGAAGACATTTTCAAGTCCATGAAATTCTTCACGGATAACAATGCGATAGCATCCATGATCAGCAGATCCCTGGTCAACAATCCGCAATCAAGACCTAAAATCAAGTCCATGCGCCATACGTTGTCAGCCTATGATGCATTATTATTAACCAACTTAAAAACCAAATCTCCGGAACCCCAAATTAAAATTCACGGGAACGAGAATACTGAAATAAAAGAACTAATTCAAAAAGGGTTAAATGCCCTGGCACATCCTATCATGATGGATCAGTTTGGTTATTGGATTAGCAAAAATGCTGAAACGGGCAATGCCATAGCAAACGAATTTCGCGGTTATGAATCTCTCAATGGGTTTGCCAATGGAGCCGGGGGCATACTTTACATACTTGCCAATGCCGGGAAATTGGGGTTTGATCTTAAGGCATTAAATATTCCTATCCAAAGAAATTCAGAACGCCTGGAAGCAAGCGCCGCTCAAACCGAGAGTGGTGACTCTGGCTTGTTTTACGGAAGTTCAGGCAACTCGGTGGCCTTATGCGCCTTGATCAATGCCGGTGTTTTGGAGAAAAATATCCACTATCATAATCAAATTTATCAAGGCCTTACTAAACCGTCCAACGGTGTTAACCTAGCCACCGGGAGTTCGGGACGTGGATTGGCAATGATATACTGTGCGTCTCATACCCAACAACAATTATATGAGCAGGAGTTACATTCAATAGTTTCAGATTTACTGAAAGAACAGCAATCTGATGGATCGTGGATAATTAAAAAACATCAATCCGACAAAAAGGGAATCAAGCTTTTAGGCTTTTCTTACGGGATAGCAGGTATAGTTTATTTCTTATTGATGTATTATTCAAAATACAATGATGAAAAAGTCAAGAAGGCAATTTTCACAGCACTGTCCTGGCTTTTAAAACAACTGGTTTCATCAAACGGCCACTTGCTATGGCCGCTAAATTCAAAAAATGGGGTAATCGAGCCTTGGTTTGAATATGGCTTTACCGGGGTGGCTTTAACTTTTATAAAGGCTTATGAGATATTTAAAGAAAATACATTTAAAGTGGCCGCTACCGAGGCACTGGCAAGCCACCCTAAATTTATATGCAGCAATTACATCACTGTGAATAATGGGCTGGCGGGCTTGGGACACGTTTATATTGAAGCATATAAAGCGTTTAAGGATGAAGACTGGAGAGATCGCGCCAGGTACATTGTGTATTATTTAATGCACTGCCGCAAGACCGAAACAGATGGAATTACTTATTGGCAGGAAGGGAACTTTACCCAGCCTTCTGCCAGTTACATGTACGGGAATGCAGGCATTATAAACTTTCTCATGCACTATACCCAATCTAAAAAGATCAATTGGTCATTGTTTAATTTTTAGCTATAAAGAAAGCCTATGAAGAAAGACATTATCATCGTATGCATTACAGCGCTTCTAGTCGCTCTGTTCCTGTACGCCAGCTTCAGCAAGTACTTTGATTATGCTTATTTTCAGCGTAGCATGTATAATCAGATTTTTCCGCACTGGATGGCGACATGCCTTATTTATACCATCCCACCAGTGGAGATTATCATTGCCATCGGGCTCATGCAGGAACGTACCCGGCTTATAGCGCTTTATGCTTTTTTTATCCTGATGGCTTTGTTTTCAATATACATCGCTGCCGGACTACTACACGTGTTTTCAAAAGTGCCTTGCTCCTGCGGCGGCATCATTAAATCATTTGATTACGGTGAGCATCTAATTTTCAATATATTCTTCGTTGCTCTCTCCGGCACGGCCATCTGGCTAAAAAAAAGCAAGCACTGGAAAAGAAAAACAGTCAATCATCTGCATTTTAATAATATGTAATGAACGATGATAAAATAATTCAAAATCAACAGGTTAAAACCGGTACCTGCACAGAAATCGGACATTATTTAAATTACATACTAACAACATGAAAAAGATCAGCATGGGCCTAATGGCCATTGCAGGCATCATTGGAATTGGTGGCGCCTTTGCATTCAAACCAGCTAAACAAGTTGGAACTACTTATTATGGGTATATGGATTCAAGCGGTAACGGTAAATGGTCGCTAAGCAGGCCAAGTGGCGCCTCTTGTCAGTCAGGATTATCTATTGCATGCACTATAACGTCAACAACGCCCCAAGCGACAGTTTTAGGATTGACAAATGCATTTCCTGCACAAAATACTATCGTAAATGGCAGTGGGTCTGTCTATCAGCCTAACTAACTATTTTAATCCAAGAGCCGCTAGGATGATTGTCATAGCGGCTCTTTTCTTCAGATTATTTAAGAAATTTTATTATCAATTTAGTTAGTTTGTCTCCATTATCCAGTCGAGGATCTGGTGCATTTCCAATAAGTTTACCGTCGGAATCTATTAAAAGCAAAGTTGGATAAAGGTTAATTTGATACTTTACCAAAAGCGGGTGTGAGTTCCCGCTACCTCCTGTATAAAGGTTTACAACTTCATTGGAAGTATACAGTCCACGATTTATGCTTTTTGTCCACGTATCCCGACTTTTATCAACGCTTATACTAATAAAAGTGACAGGACTTTCTTTGAAAGTTGTTTCTACTTTATGTAAATAAGGATATAATTCTGCGCAATTACCACATCCGGTATACCAAAAGTCAATTAAAACTACTTTGCCTTTGAAATCTGAAAGGTGTTTTAATACTCCATTTGTATCCGGTAAGGAAAAGTTATTGGCTAATCCCCCCATTAGGCGAACTGCTCTGAGTTTCTTTAATATAAAAACAAAGTCCTTTTTTTTAAAATAACCGAGGGCATCACTAATTTCGTCAGACAGATCAACACCTTTATCTTTTCGATCATAAATCATTTCAGTTACTAATCTTTCACGTAGGTCGGCTTTAAAGTTATTTTTTAAATAGAGATAACATTTTTTCACATCAAATGGCCGATTTACCGCAATGCATGAATCCAATTTATACTTTGCTATTATACTTGCTCGCAAAGCCGGAGAATAGTGAAATTGTTCATTCATTAAAAATAGCGGAGAATAAAACTGATGCAATAAATTATCCCTGTAATTATTTAATACAGTTACTGCCCCTATGGAATCGTGTTGGAAGAAATCGTGGTTTAGATCGCCGGCTTTACCAACAATCTGAGACACTATATAGGCTTTTATTAAGTTATAGGCATTTTGTGTAAGTAGATTTTTATTAGAATTTAGATAATTTAGTTGATTTGATGCACAGCTATCGCGTGATTGAAGGTATTTGGTTATTTCGCCAACCTTGGCTGGCGGCAAAGTAGAGCTATAAAAATTATTGATCTCGGAAATCTTGTAAAGCACATTTAATTTTTTGGCCCCTTTTCCTGAAAAATGCAAATAACCTGTAACCCTTATATCGTCTATTCGGACATTATCGTCTTCTTCTATAAAATAATAGCCTCTGATAGCTTGATTGGCATCCCAGGCAGTACAATGAAAATAGAAAAACAATGGAAATTTCCCGGATTTAACTTTAAAGTAAAAAGATTGATTTTTTACCTTACATTCAAGGTGTTGCTGGAAATTAGGATAAAAAGCACCTATACCATATTTGTTAACTTCCAAACTTACGATGTCACCATCTTTCGCGAAAGGAAGATTACCATGGATCGTAGCATAGCCCGTGCCAGCCAGCACCGTTTTACCCCAAAAAAGCATCCAGATCAGTATGTATTTAGATAGCGTTTTCATATACGGTGTTTTATCTTTCATTTTGGGGAATACCACTTAATTGAATTTCATTGTCAGGAATCGGCAATACGTAGCGAGGGTCATTTGGTGGCAAAGTGTAGGAAACTCCATCTACGGTACGGCTCAGGCTTATCGCAAAACGTTTTTCTTTGTTCAGCCGCCGCAGATCAGTCCAACGTATGCCCCGGTATAACAACTCCTTTCGCCTTTCTAGTAAAATCCGGTATAACGCGTCATCAGCATTCGCCGCTGAGGCAGGAACATAGGTGCCGGTTTTCCATCTTGTTGCTAATAATGTGTTCAAATCAGACATTGCAGCTGTTGTATTCCCTGAACGCGCATAACATTCAGCCCGGATCAGATAGATCTCATCTGTTGCAAGTCCGCTATATTTATTTCCATTAAAATCGTATGAGCCGACGAAGCGTGGGAATTGTAGAAGACCATCAAGTATGGCAAAGAATTTTGTTTTCCTTAAATCATTGTTATCATAAGAAGCGTATAGTAAGGAATCTACAACTACATTTCTACGCACAGCCAATATGGAATAATTATTCAATGTCGAATGGTAAATATCTTCGCTAACAAAAGTGTTATTGATAGAGGTTGTTGTAGGAGTGGTCAAAGTATTATAATCAGATAAGGTGTTGAACTGCGTTAAACAGGCGTCAGCATATTTTAAAGCCGATATATAATCTCCCGTTGCCAAATAAATCCTGGCAAGCAATGCAATTGCAGAAACCTGTGAGGGTTGTGTTTGAGATGTTATTTTGGGTGGCAATAATGGCAATGCCGTTTTTAGGTCTGCAAGAATCTGATCATAACACTGCTTTACTGTCGCCCTGGTAGACTTAACATTCAGATCAGAACTTAATCGCAATGGTATACCAAGGTCCGATGTCGAAGTAATGACATCATAAGGTTTTGCAAATGTTTGTACGAGGTCATAAAACGCATAGGAACGCAAGAAAAGAGCTGTTCCCTTAATTTGATTATACAAATCCTGCTGGCTGTTATTATATGAAATATTGGGTAGCGCGTCGAGTACAACATTTGCATTGTAGACCTTGCTATAAGCATTGCTCCAGTCAGAAACATTAGCCCCTGCATTATAAATTTGTTTCGCCCAGATATAGCTGTTTCTTTCGAGCGTTGATAAATTATTCCAGTATGAGGTTAAAACATAAAAATCATCAGAACTAATTTCACCCAATGCTGGCTCATTAAGATTGAATATAGCCTCATTTTCTTCTAAAGACCGCAAATCTGCCAAAGTATTAGGCACTGATAATGCCTGATCGGGCTTGGTCGCCAGAAACTGATCCTGTTTTTTGCAGCTTGACATGCATGTAGTAATAATCAGAGTTATATATGTAAATTTTTTAAGTTGCTTTTTCATATCGGGTTTCTTTAAAAATTAGCTTTGATGCCAAAAGATAGCATCCGTGGAAGTGGATAAGAGCCAAAAGTCGAGTTAGTACTCAGATCAGGGTCTAAATGATCATGGTTTGCACGCCAGAGAATGCCGACATTATTTAGATAAGTATACAGTTGGAATTTGGTAAAGGGAGATTTTTTCCACTGCTGTTTGGTCAAATCATAACTTAAGGTGATGTCCTGTAAACGAATGTGGTCGCCTTTATCAATTAATACTGATGAATTTTGGTAGAATTGATCCCTGTTTGTATTGTATGGCGGGTACATCAATGCAGGCACATTTGTACTCGATTCATCACCAGGGTTTTGCCATCTTTTATAAAAGTCTGTATTGCCATTGTAAGGCAAAGCAGATGAAGTATAAGAGCTACGTCTGAAAAAGTAATTCAGCTTATAAATGATATTAAACGAAAGTGATATATCTTTATATGAAAAAGTATTACGAAAAGAACCGAAAGTAGTTGGACGTGAAGATCCATTATAAACCATATCATCAATGCTGGTACCGGAAAGGATTTTAGCATAATCAGTACTTACCTGCCCATTTACATAGCCTTGAGGATCACCTGTATTATGTGTTAAACCGGCCCATTTGTAGCTATACAGCCCATAAAGTGATTTTCCAGTCAATGGATAGACACTACTGGCATTACTCAATTGAATATAACTGGAAGACGCAAGTGTCACATCGTATTTGGTCACGATATCTACCACATGGCTCAATAAGAAATTAGTTGTCCACCTAAAGTTAGTGCCATTGATGTTTTTGGTATTGATTACAATGTCAACCCCATTTCCTTTGATATCTGCTGTGTTGCCAAAAAATGTTGTTAATCCTGTTGAAGGTGCTAACGGGGAATCACCGAAAATATCAGTTCCTTTTTTGATATAATATTCTACACTGCCTGCTATAATGCTATTTTTAAACGCATAGTCTAAACCGAAATTGATCATACGTGTCTTTTCCCAACGCAGTTCAGGATTTCCAGGATTAATAACAATTGCGTAAGGATTTCCAGAGTAGTAAGAGTTGCTAAATTGCCTTATGGTAGTTACAGCTGTCGCACTTTTATTGATGTTACCGGTATAACCGTAAGTTGCCCTTAATTTGGCATAGGGCAACCAGGATAGATGATAGAAATCTTCTTTGCTAAGATCCCATGCTAACCCACTGGAGTATAATGGAACGGATTTTTGATTGGTATTGACTCCAAAAAGGTTTGACTTGTCAATTCGCCCGCTTAGCGATAATATATACCGATTATTATAGGTGTAAGATGCATTGCTAAAATAAGATATATAATGATCGGTTGTTTTACCGAACCCAAGTGAGTTGGGGATTCTCTGTCCGTACCCATAAGGTGTTATATTAAATGAGTCCGAATAATCAATAGTTCCATAACTTGTTCCAGTATTTTTATCATAACCATAAGAGGTATTAGAATTGCTCTCATTAATAGCTTCACTGATTTCGGCTCCCGCGATGGCACTCAATTCATGTTTTTGGTTCCAGCTATGATTATAATACAATTGTGCCCTGCCCCGCTGAGAGGTCAGATAAGCATTAGTCTGTTGTAAAATGCCACCAACAGGTATCGGGTAGGTTAAACTGCCACCAGATCCAATTTGAGTATATTGATTAATTAAGTTCCTGGCGTAATAAGTATCACTACTAAAATTTCTCAACTGATTCGTCACTGCGTGTTCATATTGATATTTCAGGTTAATACGAAAGTCCTTTAGAAAACCATATTGCATCCCCAAACTTATCCTGTTGTCTACCATCTTACTGGTATTATCTTCGTTGTTCAGTTCATCAAGCGGTCTGTAGGCCCAGTCCAGCAGTTTGCCGTCTGCGTTGCTTGTAAAGCTTAGAGAATAATCTTTAGGTATAGCCAATGCGTTACCACTCACATCAACAAGCTTTGCGTAAGGATAAATGTTATCATTGTTGAATGTGAGCCGCCCGCCGTTATTATAAATTGGGTTATTGGTTGTTGCTGCAACCTGAGTATAATTAAATCCCGCTGATATTTGAAGGTCCTTTAACGGGTAAAAGTTATATAGGGAATTTAAAGTGATCCTTCCATTTTGATTTCCTTTAAAATAACTTCTGTCCTGATCGTCGCCCAAGGAAAAAACATAATCACTATTGCTGTTACCACCTCTGAGATTAAGCGCATATTGTTGATTGATCGTCTTTTGATAAAAATATTGGTTGAGTTGATCGCGAACATCTGTGTTTCGTAAAGCATTAATTTGGGAAGTTGCATCAGCCGCGCTGATTGTTCCTGCACGCTGGTTGGCAAGGATTTGCACAACGGGAGATACCGGAGAGTAGCCTGAGCTTAAATTACTATCGAAATAGCCTTTATTGAATAAAGTTTGTTCGAGATTAATCACGTCATTAGCGGGCAGGAAATTGGGGCTATAATACAGATTGGGTTTATTACCTATGGTCACATTGGCATTCATTTCTACATTTAGCTTTTCGTTGCGCTTTCCTTTTTTAGTCGTAATAACGATTACGCCATTCCCTGATCTTACCCCCCAGATACTGGCTGCTGCGGCATCCTTTAATACCGTGACACTTTCGACATCATTCGGATTTATATTGTTAAAGTCCCCGTCATAAGGAAATCCATCGATGACGATCAAAGGTTGGGCATTGGCATATAAAGTATTTGTACCACGGATACTGATGTCAACTGCGCCAGCCGTGCCGTTAATTGTATTTCTATTAAATAGCAAACCGGGTACAACACCCTCCAAACGGCTTATTATATCCGTTCCGACCCTCCGATTTAATAATTCATTATTAATCTGTACAAAAGAACCAGTAGCTCTTTCCTTAGGCAGTGTCTGATAGCCTGTTGAAACAACAACCTCATTAAGTTGAGCGCTACCAATTTCAAGTACAATGGTTAGAAATTCTGCTTTCCTTACAACAATTTCTTTCGTCACGTACCCAACAAACGATACTTGTAAAATTGTGCTGTCAGCAACATTCGTGATTTGAAAATCACCATTACTATTAGTCGTCGCTACAGCCGGGCCATTCTTGATTTTAACTGTTGCTCCAGGCAACGGCAGTCCGTTAGCATCGGTTACTTTCCCTTTTACCGGGAACGGCGGTTTTTCCCGCGAGGGAGGCCGGGAACTTGCATTGTCGAACTTAATTACAATGCGGTCATCTATTACCTCATAGGTGAGCGAAAGAGGCAATAGCAATTCATTCAAAATTCTACTAACCGGCTGATCTTTTTCATGAATGGTTACCGGCTTTTCTATGATGCCTTTAGTATTGCTATAAATAATAACCATCTGCGCACTTGCAGCGATCTGGTCAAGTGTTTGTTTAAGCGGCTTATTTTGTACATCAATAGTAATCCGCTTCTCTAATCCTTGTGAATGTGCTAATCCAGTAGCCAGGGCAAGGTTTATAAAGCAACTGGCCGCAGCGGTTAATACAATGGATTTAATTTTTAATATAGAGCGTAATTTTGGGAGCATCGTGGTTAAATAATATGTTTGGGGGATTTGAAAACTATAACTATTGGCCTGCCGTTGCGCGGCGGCGGCGGATTGGAGAGCCCTTTTAAAGGCATAGGGGTTCCCATAAAGCAATTTTTCATGTTTTTGCAGTTAATCGTGTTTGTTAAAATTTAAATATTTAATGCCTGGGCTAAGGCAACGCTATTAGATTCTTTCGCTATCTTTCATCACATCCTCCCACTATCGTATATTTATTATTCTCTGTAACTACATTGGCACCAATCGCTGCTGCCAGCTGGCTGAGCACAATCTTAATCGGCCTATTGGTATCAAATTCACCATAGCAAAGACACATGGCAGATCTGTTTTCCAGTTCGATGGGTACATCATAATACTTTTTTAAATCAGCCACAACTTCACCCACTGGAGTACCGTCGTAACTCAGTATACCGTCCCGCTTTTTAATCACAGGTTGCAAATCAAGTATTTCCTTGCTGGCCAGAGAGGACGTGCCTTTATTAAAAACTATTTGTTGTTTGGGCTTCAGCGTCACTTCCGATATTTTTTCCGACTTGGCAGACATAACAGCCACCTTTACGATGCCTGTCACAACCGTAACGGAATAGGTATTAAGCTTGCTATCGGATTTGATATTGAAAGATGTACCGACAACCTGTGTCTGCATCCGCCCGCTATGGATTATAAAAGGATGTTTTTTATCCTTAGCTACCTCAAAAAAGGCTTCGCCGTCCAGCGAAACTACACGATAACTATTAACTAACTGATCTTCATAATTAAGGGTGCTGGACGGGCAAAGCCATATCTTGGTTCCATCGAATAGCTTAATTAGTTTTCTCTGGCCGTTTTGGGTAACTAATTGTTTTGAGGGATTTTTGATTTGAGCATCGTAACTATCCCTAAAATGCCGGTAAAACAAAAATAAAGTGGCTGATCCGATCACCAGCCACAAAGCGGCGATCTTCAACCAGGCATTGGCTATTTTATAGGAAAATTTGGATGGATTAGACTTTTGGGGCATTTGTGCCCGAATTTCGCTAAGTATGACAGATTTAACTTTGATAATAATCTTATCTTCTTGTTCAGCTTTTAGCGGCTTTAGGGTGTCTTTCGAGAGTTCATCACCAATCAGGGAATTAAAAAGTTCCTCATTTTCCTTTTTGCTGATTAGCTTAAACAGTTCATTGATCTCGTCACGAGTACACTCAACGTCGAGGTACTTTTTAAAGAGACTTTTTATATAGATTTGATCCTTCATTTGTTGTGTTACTCCACAACAAAATAAAACATAAGAGAAAATAGGGCTATTGAATAAATAAATTATTTTAATGGGCCATTTGTTTGCTGCAATTACACGCAGGGTGAAAACCGCAAATTGGCTTTCCGAAGTAATTCGGAACGAGCACCCGAAGGACATCAAAGTTTGTCGATAGGTAATCATTAATGATTTTGCGGTTGCAAACCTGAAATCGCTAACGCTTTATCGTATCTACTACCATCAAAACATTTTTGCTTTAACTTTGCAAATCATTGTAAATCATGTCCTATGCAGCTTAGAAATCACATTGTTTATCGCTTTTTAACTGAAAAACATTTTTTAAACGATATTTTAAGATCATTGCTTCCCATAGAAGTTGAAAATATGATTCGCCATCAGCAGAGTGACGAAGAAATGCACAGGATCGCTATGACGTACAAGCTATTGGAGATTGATGAACAAAAAGCTTATTATATCACCAATACAGTAGTTGATAAGCTTGACCTACTTAAAGTAACCAATAAAAATGGGATATATGACTGGACGGTTTTTAAGCATGTAAAACCTTGTAAACTAACATTCATATTCAAAAATAATAGTTTTTTACGTGTCTGGATTCATCACCATGTTATCCAATTTTTACATGGTCAGTTTGTTTATTATTCACAGCAGGAGAAGCTAAAGTATAAGGCAACAGGTAGTATAGATGTGGTACAATTATATGTAGACAGGAATACCGGTGAACCTACTGCTTATTTTGCCCACGCGAGTGCAAATGGTATGGAAGAAACCTTCTATAAATTATTGTGTTTTTTCTTTCTATCTGAAAACCAAGAAATTATTGTTAACCCAGGTAAAAGCTATGGCACGAAGAAACAACCTGATGCGCTTTCAAATGATATCAATGTACCTGTAACTATCGTTAACAGTTGCTGGAATATAACGAGCATACGAACCGACGGATTTGATGTAAGCGGGCATTTTAGATTGCAACCCTGCGGGCCAGCTTTAGCCGATACCAGAATGATATTTATAGAGCCGTATAAAAAGCATGGTTATGTAAGAAAGGCCGCCAAGCCATTAGAATAACGTTTAAAGTTCTTCACCGCGTTACGGATAGCTGCGGCATGTGTGACTTGTTGTCCGTGAGTAAAGTAAGCGGACATTACAAAAATGTTCTTTGTAATAACTGATTATCTGGTGAATGGGAACACCATTCCATCTATTTGAACAGATGAAAACACTTTCCTCATTTATACAGGTGGCAACTGTATAGGTGCAGCAGGGAAGAAAGCAAGTACGAGTGGAATCTGACACTCAATCCTTTGCGAGTGTAGAGGTATGCGTAGGCAACGAACCTATGTTTGAATCATCGTCACTGTCAACAAGCCTACTCAGATTATTCAACTACGGTTGTAAGGCTTGCCCAAAATGGGAGCGATTACAGGATTGATGGTTATGTCGTCCATCAATCGTTCAAACAATTGTAATCCGGTGAAGAATAGGACGCTAACCCTTAGTCAATTAAGACCATACAGATAATCGGAACAAGGTAATCTTATTAAGGCTCTGCAGTAGCAGAGGGAAGCCATCCTTATGCCTTAATAAGAAGAGATTGGGTAAAAAGCAAATGCCTTTGGGAAAGCCAAAGGATAGGCAGACGTACCCACGACGTTAATGATAGATTTAGTAAGTAGCAACTTAAGACGATGAACACGGCAATACGACCGATGTATGAATGGAACACAATTAACTGGACGAAGGTTCAGCGTAATGTTTTCAAGCTGCAAAAACGGATTTATCAGGCAAGCATGCGCGGAGATATAATATCTATGCGCAAACTACAAAAACTGTTATTGAAATCTAATGCCGCCAAGCTATTGGCGGTTAGGAAAGTAACACAGGACAATCAAGGCAAGAAAACAGCGGGTGTTGATGGTGTAAGAAAACTAACGCCGGTGCAGCGAATGAAACTTAGCAACCAAGACTTATTGGAAGCAAAGGTTAAACCAACTCGCCGAATATGGATTCCGAAACCAAACAGCGATGAAAAACGCCCTTTGGGCATACCCGTTATGAAAGACCGTGCTGCACAGGCATTGGTTAAATTAGCCCTTGAATCCGAATGGGAAGCGAGGTTTGAACCCAATAGTTATGGGTTTAGGCCTGGTCGCTCAGTCCATGATGCTATTGAAGCAATCTTTTTATCAATCAAAAGTAAGCCTAAGTATGTATTAGATGCCGATATCGAGAAATGCTTTGATAAAATCAGTCATGAAAAACTGTTAACAAAGTTAAATACCATTCCCAGCCTAAGAAGATTGATTAGGGCTTGGTTAAAAGCCGGGGTGTTAGAGGATGATGTATTTAACCAGACTGAACAAGGCACGCCGCAAGGCGGTGTGATTTCTCCATTGTTGGCTAACATTGCTTTACACGGCATGGAACAAATCGTTAAAGAGAAATTCCCTGTTCGCGGCGGCCCAATACTTATTAGATATGCTGATGACTTCTTAGTCTTTCATAAAGATCTCGCGGTTATAAATCATTGTAAGGCAGCTATAGAATTATGGCTTGCAGATATTGATTTAAACCTGAAAGAGGAAAAGACGAGAATTGCACACACCTTACTACAGGATGAACATGGCAACCGGGGATTCGACTTTTTAGGTATGCACATTGGCCAATACAATGTTGGCAAAACGCATACAGGAAAAAGCAACTATGGGAAGCCTCTCGGCTTCAAAACTTTTATTAGGCCATCGAAAAAGTCTCAAAAGAAACAACATAAAGCCATACAAAACATTGTACGTCGTAATCGTACAATCGAACAAGAACGCCTGATAGAACAACTTAATCCTGTCATAAGGGGATGGAGTAAATTTCATTCAACAGTTGTATCAAAGAGGGTGTTTAGTAATATGTCACATAAGTTGTTTCAATCTTTGAGGCGATGGGCGAATCGAAGACACCCGAATAAGACCCAAACTTGGGTAAACCGCAAGTACTGGCGATTGGAAACCGGTCGTTGGACATTTGCTGCTCGTAAAGGGAAGCCTCTTAGACTCTATAGTGAAACTCCAATCATTAGGCACGTCAAAGTTAAAGAGAACCGCTCACCATACGATGGTGACTGGTCTTATTGGGGAGCAAGGCTTGGTAGATACCCTACGTTATCAAACAGAAAAGCCATGCTTTTGAGGAAACAGAAAGGTCGATGTTCAATATGCAAATTACAGTTTACATTAGGCGATGATATGGATACCGACCATATTATTCCTTTGTATTTGGGAGGAAAAGATATATGGGCTAATGTGCAACTATTACATGCTCATTGTCATGTGACCAAAACGAGGAAAGACAGCTTGCTTCATATAAATGATTAACGGACGAGGAGCCGTGTGAAGGGAAACTTTCATGCACGGTTCTGAAGACCAGCCGTAAAGGCGACTTTACGGCTGAGTTTAATCCCGCGCAGCGGATACAGCGGATAGCCGACCCCGCTGGAAGTGGGGAACGCCCTGATTCGAATTATTCTTCCCTTACACCTGCAACCCGCATACGGATGCTTTGACACTGGTTTACACGATCTATCAAACTTTTATCCAGGCTTGCTAACTGAACATTATCGATGAAAATACTATCAGTGTCAGACAATTGGAGATAGCGCTGAAATTTAAAAGAGCGCCTCACTCGTAATGGATTTCTTATCATCACAAGTGTGACATCAAAAGATGTAAATGTGTGACACTATAAGATGTTATCGACATTTACGTTGATAAATAAGCCAGGTTGCGGAATATAGTTTTCGCAGATTATCATAAACTTCAATAATTTCCCTTGCAGTAAGTGTTTCGAGAACGGCTTTATCGGACAAGGCTATGCGGAGCCATTCGTGCAGGTACTCCTTATATTGTTCCAAAGTAATTTGCTTGAAAAACCTTTTTATTACTGCCAAGGGATTGAGGATCTCTTTTTCTGAAAGATTATGTGGGAAAAACTCCCAATCTTTTCTTTCTTGCTCAATTTGGCTTTCTGTTATATTTTCATTTGATAGAAACATGCTATTACCGGAAGCTAATAAAAGATGGGCAGCCTCTATTAACTGTATTGTTTCTTCGTAAACAGAAAGGAGGTATACCGCCCCGTGACGACTATTGAATTGTGCATCATTAATAACATGGTACCGCCACTTGTTTAGATCTTTTCGGTGCTCTGCGGGCAGGCCCGAATTAAAGAAATCAGCAATGGCCACGAACGGCGAATTTACCTCACTTGATGATGCATTTGTATATAGTGCGGGTGTGGCCATGACTTTTTAATTTACTATGGATTAATGCGATATAGTACTACAGATACTATCAGAAAGACAGTCAAATCAGTATTTAATAGAAAAAATTCTTTTACAGATTTATTGGCTGACACAATCTGATTGCGAATTGTTGAGGTGGAGATTCCCAAAATTTCACTTGCTTCCTGATAGCTTTTACCTTCAAACTTACACAGCTTAAAAACCTGCTTGCGTTGTGGTGGTAAATCTTCTATAGCCCTCATTAAAAGCTCGTAGGTTTCCTGGTCGATCATGTTTTCTTCAGCGTTGGTAACATGATCTACCGTAGTTATTATCAAATGGTCGATGAGTCGTTTATCACGGGCAACTTTTTGAAAATGGTTCAACACCAGCCATCGCGCAACCATGTATAGGTATGGCCAAAATGCTTTATCGGGGTCAATTTGTTCACGCCTTGTCCACACAGTTAAAAAAAGCTCTTGCAAAAGCTCCTGAGCAACTTCCTCCTCTTTCACTAAAAACAAAATATTGCGGTACAAGGGCCTGCTACAATGATCGTAAATCTTGGCAAAAGCTCGCTCACTGCCTTGTTGCAGTTGCTGAAGAAGAAAAGTGATATTTACATTTTCAGTGATCATCTACCGTTGCATAAATGCAAGCCTCTAAAACAACGGATTGAGAGTCATCGAAAAAAATACAATAGGGCCGGTAACTCTAATATCCAGTGTCCGCGGGCTCTGGTAAGCCACCTTTCTTTCGAAAGGCTTACACACTGAAATAAGCGAGCACCGACCCTATCATATTAAAATACGTAGGGCCAGAGTACTCAACTTACCATCGCGTAAAATTTACCAGATTTGCGGGCGAGGCTCGTTTTGGCAGTCTCTAAGAAACTGCTAAATTATAAATTCTAACTAATAAAACTAAGTTTTCGATTTGGAAACGATTATTCCGTCAATAGAACTATTAAGTGGCAATCAGGATTAAAAATTACAAAATCGAAAATATTTGATACTAAAATAAAACATTTAGTCCTAAAGTGAAAATATTTATTTTCAAAATGAGAATTTATATTGTCTATACTGGAATATTTCATGGATTTAGGTATGGGGTTGCACATTTTTGTTCAGAAAATCTATGGCAAAAATAAATTCTGAAAGGTTACAAAGCACAATTACCTCTCTCAAAGCACGATTTGAAACCAACACTATAAATAGCATGAACGATTTAACTGACATGTACGTTACCGGCATGTTGGCTGTATTAGGGATTGGCTATGATGGATTTGTAAACAAATGTGCGGCACCCGAAAAGTTTCTTCTTGAAGATTTAATCAAGTTATCACAAGTAATAGATGTGGATATTAATATAATTCTCAAAGTTGTTCTCAAACAGGCTACAAAAAACGTGAAGCCCAGAGATATTTCACACTTATTACCAAAGCCGAAATAAATGCCAAGAACAACTGCATCGTCAATCTGGTCTTGGGTTAATTCATTGGTATATGCTTCCTCAATAAGACGATCTATCAGTGCCTTACCACCGTCGTTATGTTCTATCAAGCCAAAAACGTAGATCTTTTCACCAGCTGTAAACGTTGGGGTTAAATAGCCATAGATCTTTCGATTGGTTGATTATTGGATAATCATTCAGTAGTTCTATTCCATAGACAATTTGTTGCTAATTCAATTCTATAATACGTACTTCTTCGTTAACTGTTAAGCGGTTTTAAAGTATCTGAAAGCTTTATATATTTGAGAGAACAAGGTTCTATGAGCAAACAGGTTGAACGGCTAAAAAAAAATTAATTGAGTTAACGGATGTTATAAATGCATTCCAGTCGGAAACGGTACAATGCATTGTTATTGACCGTATTTTGAACCATTTAGCAGTTAAAGACCGTGGAGGTGAAACAGATTTAAGCGGAGGGGATACGGCACTGGTATCCAACGCCAATAGCAAAATAAACCCTGTCCTTCTGGCAAATCCCAAGAGTAAAAAGATGGGTTCAACTAAAATCTTAAACCAATTGTTGACGACTGATTTTTTTGATACCCCGAAATCTATTGCTTCTATTACTGATTTTAGTGCCACGAAATATGATACCGTGCTTCAAACAAGTGAAATATCAGGTGTATTACTAAAGCTAATTAAGGTCAATAAATTATCACGCGTGAAAAGCGAGGAAAACAACCGTTATGTATATCTGAAACCGGCTGTGACGACAGCATAGTATGTTTGCTGAATTATTTTGTAATATATTTTGCTGCAATTAATAAGAGTAGCGTTCTATCAGCTTTAGCTTCATCGTAATTTTCCTTTAAAAGCTGCTTTATCTGTTTGTTTTTAAGTTTTACCGCAGCCATTTGAAGTACCTGAAACGAGGCCATCTCCACACTTTCAATATTTTGAAGGTAAAAAATGATTGACATATCTCTAAGTTCTGCCTCTCCTGATTGCTCATTAATAGCTTCAAAAGCATCATCCACCAAACCCGTCAAGCCGTGAATACTGCCTTTTGATATTTGTGCGTCCAACAATTCATAGATTACTTCCATTCGCGCTATTTGCTTTTCCACGTCATCTACCGTTTCCCTAATAGCTAACTGCAAGTCATTAAAATATACTTCGCTCTTGAGCTGCGGCAGCCTTTCGACCAGATGTGCCTTGGCATAATAGATACGGTTAAGGTGGTTAACAAAAAAAGTTTTTAGTTTTTCAGAACCTAACTTTATTTTTTTTGGAGATGATGATTTATCGGATAGTCCTGACATCAGCATTAGTTTGCCTCTAAGATAAGTGTTTTTTTACATGGGATAACAGATCGAAAATATCAAATGGCTTAGGTATATAGGCATCAGCACCGCATTCCTTGGCGAGTACAGCCAAATCTGATTCGCCGGAGACGAGCATAACAGGAAGGTGCCTGGTCTCCAATTGCGATTTAATTTCTCTGCATATTTCTGGCCCACTTTTTACAGAGCCGACTATGCGTACATCAAGCAAAACAATATCCGGCTGTATAACCCGGATATGTTCAGCAGCTTCACCCGTGTTGGATATAACGGTCTCATAACCGTTCTCCTGAAAAACAATATTTAATATTTCCAAGATGTCTTCATCGTCGTCAATTACGAGTATCCTTTTTCCCATGTTAATTCATACGCAATAATAGTCCCACCTATGACCTTATAGTCAACAAAGATTAACAAATAGTTGTTTGGGTTAAATGAATAATTATCAGGCAGATGCTTTAAATCCTTTTACCTAATCTCTACACACTATTTAGTGACAGACGAACCAGATTTTTCGAGCCATTTTTTGCAAGATTTGAAAAATTTGGTAGCTACAACTGAGAATATTTTCAAGAAAGTTCAAGATAAGCTGGAAGAATAGAAATTGAATGTGAAATTTTATTTATTTAAACTTTAAGATCAATCTTTTCTATTTCAAAACGAGATATAAGTATTCAGGCACCGGGAGTAGAATAATCAATTTGATAAAAAACAATAACCGCGTGCCTGTCAAAAAAACCGTTACCACTGGTTAAAAATTAAAATTATTTATGCGGCTTGCTGATGTGCTGAAATTCATCTTCGGCCAATCCGGCCTTCCAATAAACTACGGCGCGCAATTCGTCTCTGTTTAGCCCCATTTTTTGGGTTACGTAGGCACGAATTGCCTGTACCGGGGTATATTCTCCCGCAATCCAAACCAGCCTTGATCCAAAATCTGGGTCTGGAAAGCTAACATCCTTTATTGCGCTTAATAGCAAGCCCGATTCCGCAGCCGGTTCTCCATTCCTGCCAAACCATCTTATTATTACACTGGAATCGGTTTTAATTTCAAAAGTATCTACCGCACTACCAACTTCTAACAGAGCCATTCCCCTGGCAGACTCCGGCAATGATTCCAGCATAGCAGCTATAGCCGGTATAGCCGTTTCGTCTCCCGCGAATAAATACCAGTCTACCTGAGGCAACGGTTTACCGGGTTTTATGCCTATGCCAAGTTCATCTCCTATTTTAACATTTGACGCCCAGGTAGAGGCGCAACCTTCATCTCCATGCAAAAAGAATTCAATGCTAAGTTCGCCTTTTAATTGATCTATAAGACGGATGGTGTAGGTGCGTACAATAGGTTTAGTTGCCGGATTTTCCCATGATGGTCTTCCGTTAATCATCTTCGGCAATTCAGCCTTAGTTTGTCCGAGTAAGGGAAGAAATATCTTTAAATGCATACCCGAAGAGCATCCTATAGCATCTTTGAATTGATCACCTTTGAATGTAATTCTTCTTAGGTGCGGTGTTACGTCGGTTATATCAGAAACCTGCGCAATGGTGTAAATGCGCTTTTGGCTATTATCCAGTTCATTTGATATGTTATCCATTTTGCAATTATTTTTTGTTAATACGGCCTTTAAGCCGGCTTAAAGCCTCTTGTGATATACCCAGGTAATTCGCTACCATTTTATTTGACAAGCGTTGCGTGATGTGAGGATGCTCTTTCATTAAAAGTTGGTATCTTTCGGTGGCATCCATTGTAATGAAACTCATTAAGCGGTTTGTATTGGTAACGTATGCGTGCTCCAGGTAACTCCTGAAAAATTTCTCCCATCCGGGAATGGTATCCAGCAACCGGTAGAAATGATCGTGCGAGATATAAAGCAACTCTGAATTTTCAAGTGCCTGTATATATTCCAACGAAGGCTGCTGACTGATAAAAGCCATTAAACCTGTGGCGAAATTATTTTCAAATGCGATATACCGGGTAGCTTCCGAACCGTCGGCCTGTAAAAAATAAATACGCAAACAACCGCTGATTACAAAATACATTCTTTTTGACGCATCTCCTTCTCCTAACAAAATCTCATCTTTTAAAGCCCTGAGCGGTCGAAAACAAGCGAGAACGGTTTTCATATCCGATTCATTAATCGTTGTATTGGTCAATATAAATTTGGTCAGGGCGTTTTCCATTCTTAGTTTTAATAGTTCTTTACCAAAGGTCGCTACTTTTCCTATCCCCAACTCTTCGATTTAGATTTTATAATCATCATTAGGTGTTCAGTGTAAGTCAGTTGGAATATCCACTTGTTTCTTTTTCAAACCCTGTAGAAAGATCAAAGGGATACAACAAAGCATCACGACACCCAGCCATCGGTAAGAATCGGCAAAAGCCATTAACGAGGCCTGTTTATTAACCGTGTTATCTACTACTTTGAGCGCCATATTGCGGGCTTGTAAGGATGAATACCCTTTATTTATAAAACCGGATATATAAAACTGCATCCGGGATAAAAAGGCATTATTATAGCTATTGATATTTTCAAGCAGAAAATTTCGATGGGTGGCTTGCCCGATATGGATGGATGTAGCCAGCCCTGCTATACCGAATGAGCCGCCCAACTGGCGCATCATATTGTACAACCCGGCCCCCTGCCCAATTTCCGGGCCTTTCAGGTCTTTAATGGCAAGTGTGATCAGCGGAACAAACAACAAGCCGATACCAATGCCCCGAAAGTATAATGGAAACGTAAGATCAGCCAAGCCCGATAAAAGTGTGGTTTTGCTCATTAAGGTTGGAAAAACAAAAAAACAGCAGAACCCGGCAATAACAAATAATTGCGGTGGCAAGCCTTTTTTTAATAGTTTCCCGATAGTGGGCATGAGGATAATAGTAAATACCTGGCCAGGGAGTAGTAACAAGCCTGTTTGCTGTGCAGAAAAGCCTAACAGGTTCTCACAGAACTGCGGAAAGATAAAAACAGAACCATAAAGTCCGATACCAAATACAAAGGAAGTGATCATGCCTGCCGAGAAACTTCTGTAACGGAACAGGTGCATATTAACAACGGGATAATCTGTATCCCGTTCATGCCATATAAAAATCACCAGGCCAAGTATTGCTGTTACTGTTAGTATAATAATGTAATTAGTGGAAAACCAGTCTTTGTCTTCACCTTTTTCTAACACAGTTTGCAAGCTGCCCACTGTAATACTGAGCAAAAGAATGCCCCACCAGTCTACAGGTTTATCTTGCCCGGATCTGGGTGTTACTTTAACATAGTAATAGGTAAGTGCGGCAGCGATCATACCTAAAGGAAGATTGATGTAAAACACCCAGGGCCAAGACAAATTATCGGTAATATAACCGCCCAAAGCCGGTGCAATTGTTGGCCCCACGACAGCACCAAAACCAAAAATGGCTGTAGCCGTACCCCGCTCATCAGGAGGCCAGGTTTCCAGCAATATAGCTTGAGCGGTAGAGATGAGTCCGCCGCCTGCAAGGCCCTGCAAAACCCGGAACATGACCAGTTCTGCCAATGTTGTTGAACCACCGCAAAGCATGGATGCCAGCGTAAAAATGCTTATAGAAAATAAAAAATAGCTTTTACGACCGAACCTGTTTCCCAACCAGCCCGACATGGGTAGTACAATTACATTGGCTATTGCATAGCCGGTAGTAACCCAGGCCACATCTTCCAATATAGCCCCCATGCTGCCCTGGATATGTGGAATTGCTACATTGACAATGGTAGTATCTAAAAACTCAAGCATACATGCCAATACCATCGTGATAGTAATGATCCATTTTCTAAATCCCTTTTCCGCCAAACCGGTTGATACAGGAACAGTTTGTTTTGTGTTCTTTTTGTATGACATCATATTCTAATATGATGCGAATGTCTCAAGAACGCAGAGCCTGTGCATTGATCTACATCAAAATAACATCCTGGTAGTTAAGTTAATAATGTAGAGTTGCTACGGCAGAAAACATTTTTTAAAAGACAAAAGACAAGTTAGAAGAATGAAATTTATAGAGAGACTCGGAATTACTGTGTTGCAAACCAATATCCAATCAATTAAATCAGCTATTGCAAAAAGTATAATGTAGCAGGTGTAAAACAAAGACTTTTACACCTATTTAAAAAAATAGCTGATATGCAATAATGCAGCGAATTTGGTTCCTGGCGTGAAAGCAATTCCATCAACAGCGGACTGCCCTTTCAAACGGGTAATCGTCTCAAATTGTGTTTCTTTCCACTTCACATTTAAAAGGTTATTGACGGTTAAGCCGAACTCATATTTACGCTTCGTGTAGTTCAATACCAAGTCATTGATAAAGTATCCTTCGGCTTTTAACGAATAGTCTTCATTGGCTGCCCGGTCGCCCAACCAGCGGTAACGAAGACTTCCGTTGAATCCATCTTTAAAAATATAAGTGATGCCGCCTGTGCTACTCCATACCGGTGCTAATGGAATATAGTTTTCACCTTTAAGATCATCCAAAGAACGGCCATGCGCATAGTTAACATCCGCATCAAAGTACAGGGAGGTAACAGGTTGATAACGTCCAGAGAGGTCAAAACCAAGGCGTTGCGTACGGCCACTAAAATCAACGGTACCGCCGTCACCTGCATAAACATATTCCTTCTGCAAGTAACTGTACCATAAAGCGGCATTGAATAATAAGTTTTTCGCAGGTCTAAAAACTGTTCCCAGGTCAGCGCCGTAAGCAGCGGGCAGGGTTTGCAAACCTTTTTCAGCAACCACTACGCGGGTATCGTTGGAATGGAAACCTTTTCCCAGGAATAAATAGAACTGCGTTTTATCCGTTGCCTGGTAATAAAAGTTCAATTTCGGGCTAATTATATTATTATTGGCTGAGTAGACACCGGCACCATTTAACGTGCTGTCGCTGGCTAATTTGTTATTGTATTTATAATAGAACTGGTCAAATCTTAAACCAGCATTCAAGCTGAATTTTGGACTGAATCGGAATGTTTCGTTAATAAAAGCACCTGCCCCCAATTCCGTAATATCGCCTAACTTGAAAGGCTTGATCACTGTGAAATTATTGACCGTATTCGACAATTCTGAATTTGTCGTCATATCCAAACGGGCACTGATACCCGCTTCGGTATTGACCTTTGTATTGCCGATATACCCTTCATGCTGGTAACTGCCATTGTAGCCATAAAGGTTACGGGCTTCCCGCTGCCTGATCTCATCACCATTGATAGCATCTACCAGGAAAAAAGTAAAATTTGTATGCAGGTCAAATTTATAACGGGAATAATAAAGCTGATTTTTGATAATATCATGATTGGGTAATGTGGTCAGCAATTGTGCATTGAAGTTAGTACGGGATGTAATGCCGCCTTCGTTCGGATCAATGGCACCGTAAAATCCGACGGTTCCGTCATTCACAGCACTTTCAGGAATTTGTCCAGATGCTTTCCAGGTACTGTATAAGGTTGATGCAGAAAGCGTCAACCAGTTATTATTATTCAGTTTGCCATGATATTTGGTGAAAAAATTGAATCGTTTAAAGTGCTGCGGATTGTCAAAATAGCTATCGCTGTAACGATATTCAGTAGCCGCATACCAGGACTGGTTATTGGCTTTGGCCTTCTCACCTAAGAGGTTAACCATACCCATCAGGCGATAGGTATTGAATTGCCCTGCTTCAACCTTGACCATATTGGAACTGATCGCATTGGCCGTATTAAAATTCACAAAGCCGGTTACTGCCAGATCACCTTTCTCTGCATTGTACATGCCTTTTTGATAAGTGGTGCTCTCGATGGTTTCCGGAATGATAAAGTGGCTGTCCGCATAACCCTGGCCATGCGCCTGTGAAACCATGTTGATCGGCATCCCGTCTACGCTCATATTGATATCCGTTCCGTGGTCATTATCAAAGCCCCGCAAAAAGATTTGTTCGGCTTTACCGCCGCCCTGGTGCTGCCCGATAAACAATCCGGGTACAATGCGGAGTACTTCCTGAGAATTGGAAACGCCGCGCAGTTTGATGTCCGTTTCGCTGATGGCTTTGTAGGGGTTTCGGTTATCTGCGGTGATCACCACATCTGATAATTGCGTTTGCCGTTGCGCAAGGCTAATGGTTTGTCCATTTTTAAAATCGTCGAGCTGATAGGTTTTCTTTTGATAGCCCACTGCGGATACCGTCAGTACTTTTGTATTTCCCGCTATATTTTTGAAAAAAAATCGTCCCGTTTCGTCCGTGATGTCCGTCCTATTGTTAGGTTTTATTATAACCGTAACACCATTGATCGGCACTTGGGTTGCACTATCGATAATTTTGCCGGATAGGTTGCGCTGCTGTGCCGACAGACCGCTAATGATAAACTGTAAGCAGATAAAAAGTAAAAATTTCTTCATATTTTAAGCCGTCACGAAAATGCTCAATATTTCCGTCTGAACCATAAGATAGCGCCTGAGACCGATAAAATTCCGGGCAATAAACCTAAAACCACATAGCACCAACGGATAACGTCGCCGCCATAAGATCCTATATGCAGATTGTAAACTTCTGTTTCGAACCGCTGATCAAACCCCTGCTTATCGATATCAGAGATCTTTTTAAATCCTCCTGTTTCAGCATTAAAAGATATGCCGCTGGCCTTGCCCTGCAGCAGGAAGAAGCCGGTTGTCGGCATTAATCCCCTTAATAATACATCCGCTCCCTTAGTAGTTGGAATATTCACCGCAATCGGTTTAAATCCGGGCACGATCTTTTTGGCGCTCATGATCATCGAATCGACATTGGCCGACACGGTATAGGCCGCCTGATATTTGGGTAACTCCCATTGCTCCGGTGTGAAATACTCCTTCAGCATCCAGAACCCGGTAAAAAACAAGACAGCGGTAAAACCTAAAGACCATACACCCAGTATGCGGTGCAGTGACGAAACAGCCGTACGCCTGTTCTTAAAATTCAACCCGGCTTTAAATCGCAGGGCCTGCCAAAAGTGTTTACGATAAACAATGACCCCTGTTAAAAGCAGGGCTGTTGCATTCTAAAAAATAAGGAGTTAACTTTAAATATGAATCAAGGCATTATATCTTATTTGGCGGAACTCCCGGACGGTCGTCGTCGTGCAGGACAACGACACGACCAGACCTTTGTACTCTTACTTGTTTTGATGAGTACGATGAGTGGTTATCATGGTTATCGAGCTATTGGAGACTTTATAACCCGCAATGAAGTAGATCTTTTAGCTTCCCTGAAGCCGAAAAAGAACAGATTGCCAAGTTTTTACACGGTTCGGCGAGTAATACAAGACCTGGATTTTGACAAGTTGAGTAAAAGCTTTTATAAATGGGTGCGGCAGCACACCGATATCACTGAACAAGAGTGGCTACACGTGGATGGGAAAGCGATGAAAGGAACCATGAGCGACTATTCGATAGAAAAGCAGCGGTTCATCAACCTGGTGAGTATTTACAGTAGCCGTAAAAAGCTTGTTATCGGCAACGCACTTGTTGACAACTCTAAGGAAAGCGAGATACCTGTTGTACAGAAACTTATAGCAGATCTGGGATTGAGCGGAACAACTTTAACTTTAGATGCACTTCATTGTCAAAAAAAACTGTAAGGGTGATCATAGATACAAAGAATGATTATGTCATTGGCGTAAAAATGAATCAAAGAACGCTATGCCAACACATCCAATCGATGACCGCAGATATGATGACGGTCACCAGCCGGTTCTCTGAATGGGAATATAGCAAGGGGCGTACAGAACGCCGTGAAGTAGTTGTAAGCGATGCGGTTGGTCACATGGATAAACATTGGGCCGGCTTAAAACAGATCATCAAAGTAAAACGTATGGTAAGAGACAAAGGTAAAACGAGGGAGGAAGACGCATACTACATCAGCAGCCGTAAAGTTACTGCTCAGGCGTTCTGTAGCGGGATCCGGAACCATTGGAGTATAGAGAACGGCCTGCATTGGGTAAAAGATATGACTTTCAAAGAAGATGCTTCACGAATAAGAACAGCGAACGCCCCACAAAACACATCTATATTCAGGAATATCGCCATTAACTTATTCAGAACAAATGACTATAAAAATATGGCACAAGCACAAAGGCTCGTCGCCAATGATATAACGAAACTAAATCAACTAATAAATTAGAATGCAACAGCCCTGCTGTTAAAAGGGAGAGCAACATGACGATGCCCATGATCGCAGTCAATAGCATACCGGGTATGCCTAACTGCAAACTGTAATGCAGCGTATATAACCACCTGAAGAAGGAAGGCGCTACATCACCATAACTACCTTCCCTGATGATCTGTCCCGTATAAGGGTTTACAAATACATAGTACAGATAATTGTCTGTCAGCTTTTGCTGCCGCTTATACAACATGAATTCGTAGCAATCCTGTTGATCTGCCGGAAAATCATGTAATACCAGTTTCCTCAAGTTAGGATGTGCACGCAATACCATCCGGTAAAGCTGGTCAGCTGGGATTGGATGTGCTGTCGGCTTAAGCTGATGCAGTTCCGGGTTAAAGTAGCGATCCAGCTGATGCCTGAACATCAGCATGGAACCGGTGATACCATAAAGCAAAAAGAACAGACCCGCAAAGAGGCCCATCCAGCCATGCAGCTTAAATGCAATCTTAGTTAACTTCTTTTTCCAGGCCATGCTGATCTGTTAAAAGTTAAAGCCTAAGTTCAGCCTCAGCTCACGCGGCGGATACGGAACATAGGCATAAGTGCCGACTGTGCCGGATGAGGGTGTGATCCAGGCACTGCCATAATTGTAGCGGTTCAGTATATTATTCACGATTGCATTAACCGAATAGCGACCGTTCGTCCAGCCAAGACCTCCATCCACCCTGAAAACTGGTGCAAGCTGCAATTTCTGCAATTCATACCTTCCGGCTCGGCCTACCTGTAACTGATAACCGCTGGAAACAGAAAAACCTTTTAACGCTGCACCCGGTAGTTGATAGTTAAGCCAGGTATTTTGGATATGCTTCACCCGGAACGGGGTTGCCAGCCCTACGCGCAGCGGGTTGGCATCTTTGGAAATATAGCTGTCTGTGTAGGCGTAGTTAACCACCGCGTTGAGGCCTTTTACGATCTCACCTTTCAAGTCGAACTCAATACCTTTAGACAGCGTTTGGCCCAGCTGCGATTGAATATTGGTAGACGGATCTGTTACTTTAACATTATCACGTACGATGCGATAAACCGATACCGTGGTATTCCATTTGCCACCTGCCCAGTCTTTCTTTAAGCCTGCTTCCAGGTTTTTTCCCAGCAAAGGTTTAAAAGCCTCTCCGGTAGTGGTGCTTACGCCGCTTTGTGGTGTAAAGGTCTGGTCAAATAATCCATATACCGAAAAATCAGGCATCAGGGAATAACTCAGGCCAACTTTAGGTGTGAAAGCGGTGTTATCGGTGCTGCCCAAACCTGTTGTTACCGGGTTCTTCTGCACCCCGGTATTGGAAAAAGTCAACCTTGCCGCAAGTGTCAGGCGTAATTTATTATCTAATAAACCGATCTCGTCCTGTGCGTAAGCCGCCTGGTAGCTAATAGACTGCTGATCGGTAGCAATATCAGACAGGTTGCCCGTACGCGCATTAGCATCAAAGCTGATCCCGTATACCGGGTTATAAGCATCCAGCGGATACAGGGTTTGATTGGCCGTGGGGTCATTAGATCCTGAGTAGGAAAGAAAATGCTTGCGGTTCACATCAATTCCGCCCAGGAAATGATGACTGATTGCTCCGGTGTTAAACTCGCCACTGATGTAAGGTTGGATGGCTAACACGTCGGTATTTAACCGCTCGTAACTGGCCCGGCGCATAATGAGGTTAGGCTGCTGGGCATTGTACCTCGAAACAAAGAAATAAGTGCCCTCCAAATGGTCTTTGGCGTAGGCCGCCTTTACCGTAAACCGCCAATGGCTGTTAAACTCATTATAATAACTTAGGAAACCATTATTTTCTGTTGACTGATAAGGCTTCTTGTTAGGGTCATTAATGCTAAAATCGCGTGGAAGAGAAGCAAACCCATCAGGCGCAAACACCGTGGCGAAGTACTGCTGGAAACGCTGGGTCTGGAAGATGTACTCTGCCGAAATGGATGAGTGCTTATTAATATTGTATTTCAATACCGGGTCCACCGCTACCTTATCATTAAAGTTATATTTCTGGAATGATTTATCTTTTTGCCCAACCGCATTCAACCGGTATTGCCATTTACCCGACTCGTCTAAGTTACCGTCCAGATCTGCACTGAGCCGGTATAGATTGAAGCTGCCGGCAGTAAGGTTGATTTGATTGGAATGCGTACCCATCGGTTGTTTGGTCAATACGTTAAATGAACCGGCGGGATCAAACAAGCCGTTGATAAAACTGGACGGACCTTTAATAAATTCCACCCGCCCGATAATGGCGGCATCCTCGGCGCTTGGCCCTGCATAGATCATAGAAATATCCATCCCATTGCGTAAAGGCGTGATCTGGGCGCCGCGCATGTAAACATAAGGCGTATACAGGTCAGCATTATTGTTACGCACGGCACCGCTCACATTACGGGTGATACTTTCATTGATGGTAATTGCTTGCTGGTCGGCAATGACACTTTGATCAATTTCCTGGATGTTTTGAGAAAGCTTTAAAATTGGGGTATTTACCTTTAATGTACCGGAGGCTTTATCGGTTTTGTATTTTTTGTAATATTTAGAGGTAACCGTTACCTCTTTCAGGTTGTGCGTGGTCGTATCTTTTTTAACAGATGGCGTATCTTGATTAGCCAGTTTTTTTTGCTGTGCATACAAGCTGCCGGATAGCAATACTGCACCTGTTATAATTAAAAATTTATTCATCTAAAGGATAGTATATTTTGGATGGAATTGGGATGGACGGATTATTTTTTTGCTGCTGGTAATGTTTCAGTTACCTTGCTGCAATTGCTCATTCCCATGTAAGGGTCTTTGCCTTTATCGGTTTCGCTCAAGTAGTACGCTTTGGTCATGGTGCAATACTGGCGGTAAAGTACTGTGTTGTTTACTTTCAGTCTTTTTACCAGGTTATACAGGTTGTTAGAAAGGCTGGCGAAATGCTCACGCTGATGAGCGATTTTGTTTACTTCGCTGATATGCCTGCTGTCAAATTCCAGTTTAGGCAACAAGGCGGCTTCATCAGTACTTAAACCTGCTTTAGGAAGTTCGCCAATGGAAGCAAGTAAAGTTTTCGCTTTAGCTTCAGCAACTGTGCCATCGCCGCCGACCAGGGCGTCTTTCAAGGCCATATAGTTGGTGATCACCGTATTCAACGATTTAGCCTGGGGGCTTCGCGCTTTAACAGTTAAGATGGACGTTACGGTCATTGCCAAAAAAAGTGCTGTAATTTTTAACGTTTTCATGTCTGTAGTTTTTAATGGTTAATTTTTTCAAATGATTGTTATTCCGGTGCCTGGAAACGTTTGTCGTTCACAAAGTCCCGGTCGGTTAAGGTCTTCAAAAAGGCGATCAGTTGGCTTTGTTCAAGAGTCGTTAGCCTGATCCCGTAAACATTGTTTTGATGTAGAAGGGGGTCAAGGTTCGCAGTCGGCTTTACGCCGGAGTTATAATGGGCTAATACTTCTTTCAATGTTTCAAACCTGCCGTCGTGCATATAAGGGCTGGTAAGTTCAACATTGCGTAAGGATGGCACGCGAAATTTACCCCGGTCTGTTTCGAGGTGCGTAATACTGTCCCGGCCAATATCCTCCGGTTTCAGGTCAAGGCCGTTACTTCGGTAAGCCAGGTCAGTAAATAATGGTTCCTGGTGACAGGTGCTGCATTTTTGTTTAAATAGGGCATAACCTGCTATTTCTTCTGCCGTAAAGTCACCGCCTTTTTCTTTTCTGATGTACTTATCATACTTGGAATTTGCGGAAACAAGCATACTGGTGAACTGCGCAAGTGCCCTGAAGGTGCGCTGTGAATTGATCTCCGTCGTTCCAAAAGCTGCTTTAAATAAAGGGGCATAGGCATTGGTTTCCTGCAACCTGCTTACAATGGTATTCAGGTCGGTTGCCATCTCGCAAGGATTGGTCATGGCGTTCATTGGTGATACTTCAATATGATGCACACCGCCATCCCACATAAATTCTTTTTGCCAGGCGAGGTTAAATAAGGGCGGCGCATTTCTTGTGCCCAGGCATTCATCTACGCCGTGACTTACCGCATGGTCGAGATTGGCAAAAGCGGCAAAAGACTGGTGACAGTTCGCGCAGGAAATGGACTTATCTTTTGATATGATCGGATCGTAGAATAATATCCTGCCCAACTTGAAGCCATTGCTGGTTACCGGATTGTCTTTGAAATCATATACGGGCTTAGGGAAATTGGCAGGCACGGCGAAGCGAACGCTATCGGCTGCGATACTATAGTTAATTCCCTTAAATCCATAATTGAATGCCGTACTGACCATGATAAATATAAGCAGCACTAAAAAGACAATTCCCTTAGCTTTCATATCAGTTTTTTACTTGGGTGATCTTAAAAAGCCCATCCGCGTAATTATCCGCAACGACAACTGAATTTGGCCCGCCCATCGTGAAGTTCAGTTTGGCAAAATCTACGGTAGTTTTACCCTGGAACAAAGCGCCTGCATTAGCGATCAGTTCCAGTTCCGGTAGTTTGCCGTCATTGATCTTTAAGGTCTTCGGAAGCTTTTGTGTAAAGGTGCGGATCGTATTATTGGGGGCTTTTACACCACCGATATGAAAGGTCAAACGGTTCTTCTTAGCCGTAGATTTCGGAGACTCCCCCTCCAGTTTGACAAAGATGTACCCGCTGTTCCAGCTCCAGAACATCCCTTTGGCCGGGTCAAGCACACCGGTTTGCGCACCAGCGAAATTACGCAGGCTGTCCACGCCAATAGTAAACGTGATGCCTGTATATTTTCCTTCGGGGATATTAGCGATCTGCTGGTTTTGCGTAGCGGAATCCGCCGCGTTGACCAAAAAATAAGAATCAGGTATCGCTACCTTATCGCCATTCTTAGCGATCAGGCTAACGTTGCTGATATAGTATTTAAACGTGGTGATCTTAAAATCATCACCATTGGCGTTTTTATACAGCGATAAGCTATCATTCAATTTCAGCTCTTGGCCGTTCACCACGTTTTTAAAGTGAATCGCTATATTGCCTGTTTTTGTGGCTTTTTTAGGGTCGCCGGGGTTTGGTTTGGCCGAAGCGGCAAATACCATTAAGGCCAGACCGCAAAAAAGCATAATTAGTTTTTTCATGTTATTTAATATTAATGTGTATGAATTTCGTAACCGGATGGATTTTTCTTGAAACCGTTTTTACAGCGAGCTGAGCAAAAGCCGATGATCTTTCCTTTGTAGTGAACTGTGTCGGCAAAACCAGTTAAGGCCATACCGCAAACGGGGTCTTTATCATTATCGATCTTGATCTTTGAAATGCTTTCCGGATGCACCAACGGTGCCAAGGCGCTGCTGTACATCGTACGTACACTTTCCACAAGGGCTTTATCCATATTATGCTCACTGCCGCCCTTGACCGGTGGCTGCGGATCGTACTCCAGGTCGAGCATCACGGTTTGGGTGTATTTTTCTCCCATGATGTCGTTAATCAACCCGAGGCTCATATCAATACCGGCAGAAACACCTGCACTCGTCCAGTACTTGCCGCTTTGAACATAACGTTTATCTTCTGCGGTGATCCCAAACTGATCTTTTAATATCTGCTTACCGAACCAATGCGTAGAGGCTTCATGGCCTTTTAGTAAGCCAGTGGCCGCCAGTATCCAGGCACCGGTACAAACGCTGGTGGTGTATTTGGATTGCTTATCAATCGCTTTGATCCAGTTTAATAAAGCAGTATCCTTAGTTGCGGTATAAGTTTCGTTCAAACCGCCGGGAATAACCAATATATCCAATTGCTTTACCTCGTTGATGGACGTATCACATTGCACCTTCATGCCGTCGCCGGTAGTGATCAATCCTTTATGCCGTCCTACAAAAAACACTTTAGCACCCATCAATTCACTCAAGACGTGGTAAGGCCCCATCGCATCCAAAACTGCATAGTTATCATAAAGCAGGATGCCTACTGTTTTGATCTGCACTTTTGGTTCAGGGAGCATATCTGCCATTTGTTGTTCATGGCTTTTTGGTGTGCCAGTTGCTGTATCTTTTGATTTGTCTTTACACGCAGCAACCATCAAAATGAGGGTTGCCGCAAAAAATAGTTTTTTCATTAGATCTTCTATTTAAAATTTGGCGATCAAAGTTGTTCCGTAAGTTCTCGGGCTTCCCAAAAGGAAAGTACCGAATGAGCCGTAAGCGACGTACTTTTTATCCGTGATGTTTCGCGCCCAGAAGTTCAGTTCAAAGTTTTTACTGCTGATACCTGCTTTGGCATTAAATAAATTATAGGCTGGCTGGCTTAAGCCATTCACAAAATCAAAGTAATATTTGTCTATATAACGATATTCGCCACGGACGAAAGCCGCTAATTTTTGTTTGCTACCCGCAAAATCATAGGTGTATTGCGCCGCCAGCATCGAACTGACCGGCGGTGTGTTAATGGGCTGCTCGCCTTTGTAATTCACTACGGCTTTGGCATCTGCACTGTATAGCAATAGCGAGGTATAACGTGCATAGGAATAGCTGGTATTCCAGTCAATTTGCAGGCCTTTTACCGGAAGGGCCGTTACTTCCAGTTCAATACCTTTGTTATGCATTTCACCAACATTCAGGATTAAGGCGTTGATTCCGTCCATGGCCGTACTGATCTGCTGGTTGTGCTGTTCGAGATAAAATGCGGTCAGGTTGAATTTCAGCTTGTTATCCAAAAGCATGTTTTTCCAGCCGATCTCGTAATTGTCAGAATGTTCCGGTTGGTAAGGAACTTGTGCCGGGTCGGTCGCATTGGTGTTTAATCCGCCTGCACGGAAGCCCCTGGCATAGGAGCCGTAAAGCAGCATGTTATCCTTAATTTTATAGCTCAACACGAATTTGGGGGTGACCGCGTTAAAGCTGGCCCGGTAATCCGCGTTCGGGGTTAGTAAGGTTGCAGGGGCAGGATCTTTCTGATAATCGGTATATTGGCTAAGCCCGCGATTTTCATAATCGTAACGTACGCCCGCGGTAAAGTCCAATTGGTTAGTTAGCGAATAGGTGGCCTGTCCGAAGAACGCATAGCCTTTATTGTTGCCGTGGCTGTTACCGATGGTTGTAAATGGTGCACCGGAAGTCGGGTCAAATTGCACGTAATCCGGCCCATAAAATGTCGGCGTGATCATGTGGAGATTTTGCGTGAACCCGTAAGCTCCTGCTACCCATTTCAACTTGCTTCCACTTGCGGACGGTGAAGAAAGACGGATCTCCTGTGCGAAGATATGTTGACGCTGATCGGGAGCAGTGCTGATGGCGTCTAAAGGGCTGAAATCATAATCAACGCCTCTTCCTTCGTAATATTCGTGCCAGTTGATATAGGATGATACTGAAGTGAAGTTAAAGTCCTTGCCATAGTAGTTGGCAGCCAGCGAGGTGTTGAAGTTATTGCGACGTTCCACATTGGTATTGTTCGTGTTCACTTGGTAAGGTTTGGAAAAGACGTCTTCGATTGATCCTACCCAGGGAAAACTGCCGCGGTCGTTGTCGTTTTCGTTTTTAACATTCAGCGCAAGCGACCATTGTTTAGAGGGCAGGTACCGTAAATTAAAATTGCCTGAATAATCCTCGCGCCGATCAAAACCACTCTTTGTAAACTCGTTGTAATAGATCGATCCACGGTGGTTATAGGTAAACGAACCGCTGGCAAACAGCTTGTCTTTGATTAAAGGTTCTGAAAGGCTGACCGTATAACGCTGTTGTCCGTAATTACCGAAAGTCATTTCTGCATAACCGGAAGGCGTGTTGCCAGGTTGCTTAGTGGTGATGTTCACCACACCCCCATAGGCGTTACGACCATATAAGGTTCCCTGCGGCCCGCGCAGTATCTCGATGCTTTGCACGTCATTGAACAAAGGCGGCGCAGAAAAATAATCGAACTGGTAAACACCATCTACATAGGTAGCTACAGCCTGTTCGTTGGAAAATCCCATCACTCCGCGGATGTTGAAGAAGTTGGAGCTGGTGCTGTTACCATGTTCTACCACAAATAAACTCGGGGCAATGGCGGTGAGGTTGGTGATATCCCATAACCGATACTCCTTAATTTGTTTAGCATCTAAGGCGGTGATCGCCGCCGGGATTTTCTGTATAGCCTCCTGGCGTTTTTCGGATGATACCGTCACCTCATTGAGTTGCTGGTTGCTTTCCGCAAGTTTAAAATCGATGACCAATGTCTGGCCTTTACTCAGTTCCAAAGACTTAAGTTGGGAAGCATAGCCTACGGCAGAAACGCTTATAGTATAATTACCGGCTGTTAAATTGCTTATGCTATATTTCCCCTGGTTGTCAGTTAAGCTACCATAGTTGGTATTCAACAGCTTAACGGTTGTTTTATTAATGCCTTCTCCCGCCGATGTGGTAACGGCACCCTGTATTTTCCCTGATTGGGCCAATGCGGGGATACTAAAGCATACCAATATGAGGGTTGTAATTTTAAAAATTGTTTTCATAAATGTTTTTACATTTTATAGTTACTGAACCAACAAGCTCATTATTTCATTTTCTTCGGTCAGGTTTCATCCCGGCCAATTTTTTCGTAGCCTACACCAAGGACATTTCCCTATCTACGGTTGCGGCTTTCGTCGCTTTAGATTTCTTTCTACGTTTACCCCACCAGACATAAAATCCGGTGACCGGCAGTGTCGCCGAGATCAGGCTGGCGATGAAAGCCAGCACCTTAGTCCATATACCTAAAATTCCACCGGTATGAATATCATAGTTCATGCGCTTGATCTTATCACCCAAGCCCGCTTTTTCATAAGGGCCCGCTTCAAAGCCGCTGCCTTTGCCTTGTAATGGTTTCAGACTATACTGGTCAAAATACCAGGTCTCACGTAGGTAATGGGTATTCTTATTGGGGTTATAAAACACCATAAAGGCCGCGTTCTTTTTTTCAGGGTAATAAAATGTAAACGCGGTTTCCTCGACGTATGGTTTTCTTCCCAGGCATTCCGCCCAAACAAGATCAGCCTTATTGTTGAGCGAATCGCTTAGCACAGGATTTTTTGACATGGGTTTCTTTGCGGTTTTCAATTGGTGCCCGCCGCTCGTCAGCCAATAAAAACCCTGGCCGAACCATTTGTAGCCCATGACCAGGCCTGTAGTGCAGATACAGAGCAGAATGAGCATGGCATAAAAACCCAACACGTTATGCAGGTCATAGTTCAGCTTTTTCCATTTGGCCCCCCAGCGGATTGAGAAGCTCAGGCCAGCCTGTTTCCTGCTTTTCGGCCACCACAAGATCAAACCTGTGATCAATAGGAAGAAGAACATCAGTACGCCAGCGGGAACAATAACCTTACCTATTTCTTTTGGCAGCCACAGGTAATAATGTCCTTGCAGTACGATTCTGAAAAAATCATCCTTCATCACCTTGATCTTTAAGATCTGGCCGTTATAGGGATCGACGTAAATATTGGTCGCCATCGAGCCCATTTTCATGCCCATATAATTGACTACTGCCGATCTGCCCGGCCCGTTATAGGTAATGGTGCCGACGTTTTTGTCTTTAGACTTTTCTTCAACAATCTTTTTCAGTTGCGAAGGCGGCAAGAGCACTTTACCGGTTTGTACATATTGAAAGGGTTCGGTTACGCTGCGGATCTCTTTTTCAAATACCATGATACAGCCGGTGATGCTAACGATCACTACGATAATGCCGGAGATCAATCCCAACCAGAGATGGATAAATCCGATAACCTTTTTTGCTGTCATGATCTTAAAATTTAAGTTCCAGTGAACCGAGTACACGGGCAGGCATTTGCGGCGTGGAGGATACCCAGTATTTCTCATTGGTCAGGTTATCAGCTTTCAGCGAGATCCTGAACTTCGGCTGGTTGTAAAACACAGAAGCGCCTAATACATTAACAGAAGCAATATTTACAATATTGGCATCATCAAAAAAATTCTGCCCGTAGTAATTTCCACCAGCTCCGATACCTAAACCTTTAGCAGCTCCCTGATATAAAGTATAGCTTACCCAATAGTTTAGCGTATTGTTGGGCACCAGTGCCGGGCGGTGCCCCTGGATATCCGGGTTGGATTGTACATAACGGCTGTCATTCAAACCATAACCGGCGATAATGTTTAAACCCTGAACAGGATTGCCGATAAATTCTGCTTCCAGCCCTTTACTGCGCTGGGTGCCGTCCTGAATTGAAAAGGCGCTGTTGCCCGGATCTTTTCGCAGGATGTTCTCCACCTTGATATCATAATAGCTAACGGTAGAGGTCAATCTGCCGTCTAAATATTCCGCTTTAACACCACCTTCCCATTGGTTGGCGTGTTGCGGTTTAAAAGCGTTACCATTCTGGTCAAAGCCGCTCACATTATTAAAGCCGTTCATGTAATTACCGAACAGCGATACATGGCTTTTTACCAATTGATACACGATACCCAGCTTCGGTGATAAGGAACCTTGTTTGTAATTAGCACCACCGTTATCCACGTAATCATCATAACGCAAACTGCCCATCACATTCAGACGGCTGGTCAGGTCGATTACGTCCGAAACATAAGCGGCGTATATATTGCTATTGGGCTTGCTTGGATTATAGGTCAGCTTGGCAATCGCGGCATCAAACTGGTCTATGCCGACATATGGGCCTGATGATTTCCGATAATTGAACTTATCATAAGCAGCACGGCTGGAATAGAACGTATGCCTGCGTTGTAAATAATCAAGTCCCACTAAAATGCGGTGCTGCATGCCTGCCAGGAAGAACTTACCATTGAAATTCTGTTGTAGTTCCAAAAAGTTCAGATCATAATAGGTCTTTCCGGCGGCGCGGGTCAACAAGGTATCGCTGGCAATGGTAGCGGCTAAAAATGGATAATCGTAATCGGTATGCGAACTGGCCAGGTTGGTACTGGAAGTCCAGTTATCGGACATTTTATAATTCAGCTGCATGTTGAAATTGGTCACCGTTCCCTTAAAGGCTATTTCATTGGTCAGGAACGATTTTTTATAAATGCTGCTGCTTAACTGATCCAGGCTTTTAATACCCGAAGTTGCCGGGATGGTCAGGATAGGCGTGCTGGTCGCCTTGCGGGTGTAGTATTCACCTTCCACCAAAAGATCGAGGCGTTTATTGATCCGATAGGTAAATACCGGTGCCACGAAATAGTTTTGGGTAATACCGTAGTCCTGGAAGCTACCCTCGTGATGCGAAGCGAGATTGATGCGGAACAGTGCGCTCGAATCTTTGTTAACCGGCGTATTAATATCGGCGGTAAAACGGCTGAGGCTGTAAGAGCCGCTGGTATAAGAAACGTTAGCAAATGTACCATCCAACGGCTTTTTGGTTACCCGGTTCACCAGGCCGCCATAGGAGATCTGGGCACTCCCAAATAGCGTCCCTGACGGCCCCTTCAAAACCTCAATACGTTCCAGGTTGGCCGGGTCAACATCAGTATATTGCGGACTGGTTAGACCGTTCCTGATGAAACCAGGATCGGCAAAGCCTCTTAAAATCAAATAGTTTTGTCCGTTTCCCGCTTTAGCACCGCTAACCGCACCGGTCGCATTCGCCAATGCCTGCGAATACCCTACTACCGCCTGCTCTTTTAACAGTTCTTTGGGGATCACAGTATAAACCTGCGGATTTTCCAGGTTCTTCAGCGGCATCCGCGCGATATAATCGGATTCCTTGCTGACTGATTTATTCTTCTTGGCGGTACTGATCACCACCTCCTGCAATTGCGCGTAAGAATCACTGAGCAATATGTCAGGTACAGCCGTAGTCTTCCCTGCGCTGATGGCCACAGCCTGCTCCAAGGGAGACAGGCCTATAAAGGTTAATTGCAGTATATAATTGCCAGCCGGGGCTTTTAAGCGGAAGTTGCCGTTATTGTCTGTTACAGTAAGATATTTGGTATCTTTCAAACCAACGGTTACGCCGGTAAGCGGTTGTTTATCTGACGAGAGTACTTTACCCTTAACCGTTCCGGTGGCAGGGTCTTCAGTATTCGTGATATTTTTGGCTATAGCCAGGTTGAAACTGGTCATCACCAGCAATAGCAAGAACACGTTCTTGTAAAAATTAGAGAACATAGGAGTTTGTATAAGTACATAGGAATAGGCTGCGCATCAACTTAGACCGCAGCAAAAAATAATACATAGCATGGCTTACCCTTTTTAGAGCGTGCCAAACAAAATGAAATACTTATACGGTAAACTTAGGTGGTCTGAAGATGGTGTTAATATAGCGGCTGCTGTATTGATAGGTGTAAGCCGGGAAAGTACTTATTACCTTTTCTAAAATTGAGGGAGCAATAGAAGTAAATTGAAATGGCTCCTGGAAAAAAGAAACTTCAAGGCGGTTCAAATTGTCTTTGGCTTCCTGCTTTTTCTCGTTTTCCTCGGCCTGATGGATCTTTTTCATGAAATAGCACTTGCCATTGCAATGCATCCAGGGACGGCTTCTATTAATACAAAGGGTTTCCGCAATATATTGATGGTTCATTTCAAAGCCGGCATATACCATGAACAGTGAAAAGTTGGAACTTATCAGCGTTATGAGCAGCAATATGGCGGTGAACCGTTTGAGCATTGGCGCAAAGGTAAGAATTTGTGAGACTTCGGCAATTACATTAACACAACATCCCATTTTCAACGCTATGTATCAAAAAAGAGCGATCCGGATGAAATGTCAAGACCCTTTAGATTAGCAGAATAAAATCATTAATAAAAATCTCGTTATTGCTAAGATTTGGGAATGTTGTTGTGTTTCTGTTAGCAAAAGATAGCAGATAGTCGCTGTATACCTATGCTTTTTAAGCTGGTAATGTCTCTTTGAAATTCAATAATTCTTGCGGATCAATATCTAAAGCTTTTGCTAATTCTCCAAGCGAAAGCAGAGTAATATTTATTTTTCCGGTTTCATACCGTTGTATATCGGCATATTCCACATTGCATAATAAGGCCATTTTACGATAAGTCAGATTTTTAGATTGCCTTAGATATTTAAGACGTTTCCCAAATTGTATTAAAATTCCTTTATCCAAATCGCTAACCATTCCTGCTAATAAATGATTAGGAAAATTGTAATAATAATACATGATTATCGTTGTGTTTTACCACAACAAGATGTAGCTTTGTTTATAGCCTGATGAACTATTAAAGCGCTCTTATTTATTTTTTTAAAGGGGGCAGAAATTATGAATGATTGATTTATACTATGCGAAATAACTTTTTAAGTATTCCTTTTAGAAGAATCTTTTAATAAAAAACGCAAAGGGTGATGAAAAAAAAAGGTTGACGCAGTTGCAAAAATCGATCTCTCGCTAAATAATAAAGCGAGTAATGTAAATTCATCAAACGTTCAATAAACGACAACAACCACGCCCCAATATTATAATAATTAAAAATAAATCACTTACCTTTAATTAGTTATTTCCCTCTAACCTAACCTTCTATGAAAATAAGAACATTATCATCAAAGCAGCGGAGATATACGTTGTTAGTTGTTTTATGTCTGTCAATATTCCAAGGTAAAAACACCTATGCCCAGAGGGATACTACCTTGAATCAGCCTAATCAATCAGGAACATTTGTTGCGCCGCATAGCATTAAATTAAGTCCAGGCTTCAGCACCGCCGCTGGTGCTACTTTTCGCGCGTACATTGATCCCTCTTTGGGGCAATGCGTTGCTTTAAATACAACATTAAGCAATAACCAAAACTATATCGCAACTTATACGCCCCGGATCGCCGGTATAACCAATCCCGCTGATCCCAATAATACAACCTGCCAGGTAATGGCATCGGTACAGTACTTTGATGGTTTAGGCAGGCCAATTCAAACAACGCAGGTTAAAGGAAGCCCTAACCTCCAGGACGTAGTACAACCATTTGTTTATGATCAATTCGGCAGAGAAACGAAAAAGTATCAACCATTTATATCCTCGACCGCGAACGGTAGTTTTAAAGTTGGTGATCCCGATGCACTTGTAAAAGCCTTTTATAATCCATCAAGCCCAGGCGCTCCTGCTATTGCGGCCACTTTGAGCCCTTTTGCTGAAACGCAATTTGAGCCGTCGCCCTTAAACCGGGTTACACAACAAGGTGCTCCCGGTGATGCCTGGCAGCTATCACAAGGGCATGCCATTCAAACCACTTACAGTACCAATGCGGCGAATGAGGTGAAAATTTGGAATGTCACGACAACTGGCGCAGATGGAAGTACCTACTACCAGCCGAATACGCTTTATAAAACGATTACAACCGATGAAAACGGCAATATCAGTACAGTTTTTAAGGATAAAGAAAATAAGATCGTATTAAAACAGGTACAGAGCGATAATGGACTATTAAGCACTTATTCGGTATTCGACGATTTGGGGAATTTACGCTATGTTGTCCCACCACTACCAGCGGAGGTTACTTTACCATCAGTTTTTACTGAATCGGATGCTGTATTCAGGAATTTTATTTATGCTTATCACTACGATGGCAGAAATCGCATCATTGAAAAGAAACTTCCCGGAAGGGGCTGGCAATACATTGTTTACAACAAGATAGATTTGCCCGTAATGACGCAGGATGCCGTACAAAGAGCAAAAGCACCCCAGGAATGGAATGTGATGAAGTATAACGCCTTTGGCCAAATCGTCGTTTCAGGCATTTATCAACATAGCAGTAGCCAGGCAAACACTTCCTATCGAGATTATATGCAAGGGCAGGTAGATAATCAATCGGCACAATGGGACAACCGCGATAATTCCGCTTTAGGCTATAGTGTTGCAACATTTCCAACTGCCTGGACAAATACTTTACTGGTTAATTACTACGATGATTATAGTTTTATACCAACCGGTAATAACAATTATGCATCCTCGGCTACAGGTGTCAGTAATATGACCAAATCATTGGTTACCGGCAGCAAAACCAATGTGTTAGGTACAAGCACTATGCTATTAACCGTGAATTATTACGACGATAACGGTAGGCTAAGAGAAAGTGTCGGGGACAATAATATAGGAGGAAAAGACAGAAGCGTGCGTAGCTATGATTTTACTAATGACATCACCCAAATCATCCGAACCCATAATTCTATCAATGGCAGTGTAACTGTGCAAAATGATATTACCTATGATCACATGGGACGAAAAAAACTTATCAAGGAAAAAATAACTGGAAGTGATGGGGTAACATCTTCTCCGATTGTACTTGCCCGTTACGATTATAACGAAGTTGGCCAGTTGATGACTAAATACCTGCATTCAGAAGATTATAATAATAGCTCACCTGATGCCAGCAGTTTCCTTTACGCTGTGAATTATACTTATAATCCACGTGGTTGGGCAAAGACCATTAGCTCACCGCAGTTTGCCATGAGCCTGAAATACGAGGAAAATCAACGTTTTAACGGAGACGTAACAGCCGTTAATTGGGGCGATTTGGCTAGTCCTAATCAGAATACATTTACCTATAACTATGATAAAATGAGCCGCATGTTGTCCGGCTCCGCCGCAGATATGAGCGAAAGCGGTATCGTATATGATAATGTCGGTAATATTAGGTCACTGACCCGCGATGGCCAGACAATCAGCTATGATTACAATTATGGAGGCGAATTAGGAAATCGCCTGAACGCAGTAAGTGGCGGTTCATTTGGCAGCGCCAAATACTTCCAGTACAATGAAAACGGGAACGTAACACATGATGATACCCGTAATATCAGCTCTATTGCTTACAATGTACTTAGTCTCCCGCAAACATTGTCCGATAACACGGGGTTGAAATATGAATACGTTTATGATGCAGCTGGAAATAAACTGAGAAGCGTAAATCATTATCAAAATAAGACAACTGACTATGATGGTGGCATTCAATACGAAAACAATAGCTTGTCAGTATTGCTAACCGACGAAGGACAGGCAAGAAGATCAGGAAATTCCTACATTTATGAATATTGGGTAAAAGATCAGCTTGGTAATACCCGTATCGCCTTTTACAAAAACCCCTCTACACACCAGGCAGAGCTGCTACAGAAACAGGATTACTATCCATTTGGTTTAGGTAAAGAAAGAAGCCCCATCACATCAAGCCGAACAGATTATCAGTACAACGGAAAAGAGTTGCAGGAAAACTTGAATATACTTGATTATGGTAAGCGTTTTTATGACCCGGTAATAGCCAGATGGCACGTTCAAGACCCGGAAGCAGAAAAGTACTATAAATGGTCACCTTATAACTATGTATTAAACAACCCGATCCGTAATATTGATCCGAGAGGTGACACAGTACGTATTACGATTACTAAGGAGAATGAGCAACAGGACGGCAAAAACGAAAAATCTTTGATCAGGATCGTGGGATCAAAAGCATTTGGTTTCGGCTGGGGGGCAAACGTAGATGTCTATAAAATGACTGTGACAGATGATGTCACAGGCGAAACTTCCACAACGGAGTATGCGGTCACCAGGGATTCACCAGAGGCTAACAAAGACCCTAATGGCATCTATACCGGTGATGATAAACAAAAATACCGTGTTGATAATACAACGTTCGAGCCAAAAGACGGAGACAAAACATATAGTGGGCAAATCCGTAGTGATTATGGCCATGGACAAGGGCCGCGTGTAGAATTGAGCGACCGGGATAATCCAGGCAGCGGTGTTGCCGATGGGAGGAAAAACATACAAATACACGTTGGTGGCAAATATATTAACGCCGATGGTCAAACCCATAATACAGGTTCTGAAGGGTGTTTTACACTTACCTTAAAGGATGCGAGCAACGAGGGTGTTAATAGGTTTATCGGTGATGTTTCAAATCGTGTAAAACTAAATGAGGCAGCAGGAAAAAGTGATGTTATTTTAATTAATGTACAAAAGAGAGATGAAAACCAGGTTAAAAATTTTAATCAGCGTTAGCTTTTTTTTGGTGGCCTACACGCCACCAAAAAAAGTATATATCGAGCCAGTGAATGACAGTTATGTGGTAGGTTATAACGCGGCCAATCAATCTGTTAATCTTTTCATAGATGCAAAGCTTATACCGTCCATTCAACTGCGACAAGCTATTAAAATGTATGTGGCCTATTATTTATTGCGCGACCATAGAAAGCTGGAGGCTGATTTCTCAAGCAAGTATAAGTCCGGAATCAAAAGTTTTGGCAAACAGCACAGGAAGGACATTTCATGCGTAATTTATTACCTCGAACATGAGGAACATGGAGATCTGCCGCATTATTATGGTATGGATGCGTATGATCTGCTTGATATTTCGGAATTAAAACCGGAAATATCAAGGACTAAAAAGAAATTGGATAGGCACATGATTATTATAGACGCTCCTGCAAATGGGGAATTGAAAATCGCAGTGCCCGATACGGTGAAGAAACATTAATATTCTTCTACAGGACAATTAATGCATCCCGGTTGCCATTATTTCCAATTGTTGGCGGACTTGCAAGGGTAACTCTGTCCAAATCGTCTGCCGGTATTCATCGGTCGCTAATCCATTGTTGGCAACAAATAGCCTACTGTAATGCCGATAATCGCTATCGAAAAAATAGCCGCCGATATTTCTTCTATCCGGAGAAAACAGGTTTTTGATTTCTGCTATACTGAGGTTGGCATATTGGGTCGAAATTGCTACTAATACACCATTGGACATCACATAGTGAACGCATAAATTTATGCCTTTATCAAAGTTGTGGATCAAAACATTTTCCTTACACAATACAACTTCCCTGATCTCTCCCTTAAAGTCAATTGTTCGGGCATTTAACTTCATCAGCCATCCCCCCGAATTATAATGGGACTGCACTTCCGATGCGACCAAAGCCTGGACACTATCGGCACGTTGACCAAAATAAACACCTTTAATTTGCTGGCCAAAGGCAGTTGAGCTAATGATGAACCAACCAATGGCAACATATATACTAAGATGCTTATTCACCATTGAAAGGTTTGTACAAGTGATGTTTATAACGAAAATAGGCAATATATTCCTGTTTTTGTTCATGCTTCATTCGTTCGTACATTTTGGCTACATGTTTTCGGAAGTCCTTAAAATCACGGTAAAACCCATTCTTTTCATCCGCATCTACTAAACCCTCGTCAATCATCATTTGGATCAGACCGATGATGGATTGGAAAGGTAGTAAATTGTATACGGGGTGCTTTTCAAAATACTCATCCCTTTTCATAATGAAGCGTTTTGAAGGGCGGAAAAACCACTTCCCCGTAACTGATATTGAATTTCTTCCCCACGAACTCTAAATCCTCGATAGCCTCTACGACTTGGCGAACTTCAAAAAGATGCTCAGGCCATTCCTGCCCCTTTTTACTCAGTTTGTAGTAATCATCTTTGCCTGCGTACCAAGCCTCCCTACGTTCTAATTCAAGACGCATTTGATGCGCTGCTTTTTTTACGTTTACGATGGCTTTATGAAATTCGTTTAGGTTTCTAATTCGTGCCATTATAGTAATAAGATTTAGTAACCAATATATTACTTGTTGTGGAATAATACAACAAAAACAATTTTCAGGAACGTGATTTGAAATTAAGATAAAAACAAAAAGGCCCAAACATTGCGCCGAGCCTTTTTTACCTAAACCTTATCACAAAGTAAACCAGAACGGTTACTTCTTTAACGCAAGGTACATTATGTTGTGGAATAATACAACAAATTTAATACTTAGTATTTAGTAAATTAGATTAACTGATAAGCAATAAAACACATTGCCTACAGCTATAAATTAAATTGTTTAACCATAGGGCGTTTTATAACGCTTCCCACTAACGGGAAATTATTTTTTTTGAATGCCAAATATGAACAAGCGTATGACCTGCAAGAATTTGCGGGATGGCTTTTTAATGTTCATTGGGTAAGGCATTTATCCTTTTTAGCCTCGAAGTCATTCCCCCTTCTTGCAATACCTGCTAATTTTCACTGAAAATCAGTTGACGGGCTATTCATCTACTTCGGAGGCACCTGCCTGCCGTATATAAAAATCAAGACTATGAAAAAACATCATCCAATATTAAATCGTCTTTATAAATTGTATGACACTTATAAACCACAAAGCGCAGCTACCTACGCTTATCTCGATGAGGTAATAGGTGCTAAATTTTACCCGGAGGATGAAATTCTCTACGTTCCAGGTGAAATTATTGATCAAATATTCTTCCTGGCCAGCGGTAATATGGTAGCGTATAACTTTACTGATTCCGGCGACAAACAAGTTCTTCAGATTTACCGGGAGAATGAGCACGTCGCCGGGCAAAGTTTTACCCGGCAGATCCCAAGTACTTATTACCTGATGGTTTGTGCAGGATCTTACGCATTGCACATGACCCGAAATCAACTTGACGATGTCTACCGCAAGTTCCCGGAAACCCAGGAACTGGGCCGAATAAGATTAAGTATGGCTGAGGAAAAAGAAGTGCGGCATAAGCAGTTACTATTTTTACCCGGAATACAAATGGTGGAAACATTTTACAAGGAGTACCCGGAACTTATTGAGCCGGGAAAAGTATTGAGGGATCGGGATATAGCTTCTTATTTGTTGCTTGCAGAAGGAACCTTACGGGATTTAAGAAATCGGTTGCTGAGGGAAGGATTACTTAAACTACCGGCTAAAGAAGGAGAAATCACCCTCAAATACGGCTAATTACTGATAAAATCATGAGTTCGCGCAGAAATATGCGCGAACTTTTCTGAAAGATTCTGGATTTTTGACAGATACGTTCTCCCGAAAAAAACAATAAAGCCTCTAAAAGAAAGGATGTGATGGGATAAAATATACTTGACCAATATATTTTTATTATGAATGATACATCTTCTAAGCTGCTCGCATGGGTTACCGAGTCCATCGCACCTGCGGAATTATCAGGCAGTAACCTTACAACTGCGGATTTTGAAAACTGGAAAACAGTACTGAAGTCGGAAAGTTCTGAATGGCGGATTGCCATCTCTTCATACCTGCTGGGTGTAGCGGATGATGGTGAGAAAATGCGATACCTGAAAGCGCAGCAAATTCAACTAACCTTATTGAGCAACAAGCTAAACCAGTATTTATGCAGGGATCAAAAAATCTGGTCAGGGCATAAATGGGCTGATCAGATCCGAACATGCTACAGGAAATCACTTGCGATTTACGAAGAGTTGCTCAGTTTTACGGAAGAAAACTTCCCGGAATATTCTGCCCCGAATTTAAAAATTACCGATTATAAATTAAGAGAAGTTATTCCCTCTTTGCGCAACCGGATTTATGGCCTGAAAGTCATTCTGTTGAATATGGCAATTGATCCTGTGCTGGTACAGCTGATTATCAAAGGGATGAACGGACTTTTAGCCCCCGGGAAATTGACAATTGCCGGTAAAGAATACCTTACTTGCCTAATTCATGAAATTACCGGCCTGGAAATTTTCAGTACGGATGAACTAACGGATTTGCTCATACGGTTAAATTTTAATTTACCGGAATTTTATCTGCATTTGACAAATGCGGTAAATATGAAAAGGTTTCAAATTGACGGCCTCCATGAGGAATATGAATATATTTTGCAGGAAAGAGAAGCCCTAAGTAATAAAAAGATTATATCGGGCCAGGGATTATATCCAGGCCACCTTCCTTTAAAGCTGGAATTACAGCAGTTCTATAACGAAAAGGCTATTTATCTGGATGAATTATTATCGCACCGACGTCAATCCATACAAGATAAGCTGGAAGCTGAACACGCCTTTCGGATGCTCATTGATATTCCCGTTCCGGTGTTTGCCTTATTTGTGCGAATGCTGAAAGAAACGAAGTTTATATTGAAGACGGGGATTACCGAAATGTGTACTTTTTTTGCAATACATTTTTACACGGATAAAGCGCCATTTATTTCATCGGCCAATTTGCTGAAGCGATCCACTGATGTAGAGTTTACAACGGTGCTAAAGTTATGGGATTTGCTGACCTTTATGCTCGACTGGCTTGATTTGAAGTTCAACGTCAGGAGTATAAAGCGTTCAATCCGATAGCTTATCCTGAAAATCATCCAGCAGCCCTTCCTGTTTCAGTAAATTGAGCAAGTCTGTGTACCATAAATAAGTAAACAGGGGATGTGCTTTCAATTGTCGTACATCCTGATCCAGCACATCCTGTAAGCAATTGATACCCATACTTGCTGCACGGGACTTAAACTCGTCACTGGCATCCAGGTTTGCCAAAAGTTTAGTGGAATTTGAAATCTTTTGCATGAATATTGCACTATTTAATGAACTAATTTACGAATTATGATAAATCAATCTACAGATATACGATATATGAATAGTTAAAGATCAGTCATTTAACATCGAACCCAGTTCAAAATAAAAGCGTGGGCTCAGTTTATTGCGCATTTGGAGGGACCGCGAAGACCCTGATGTACGCAGATAAACAGGCCCACGCTTTTGCATGGGCGAAGTCCATCATCCACGGTACATCTCTGAAAAATTCGCGGTTTCCCAAATGCCAGGATAAATAACTATCGCTCTATATTTAGCTGTAATACCACTGTGGGTATATACCTATTTCTCTATTTCCGCAAAGATAAACGATCCTCTAAAACTCCACACGATTATTTAATCGCTATTGAATAATTTCCCTCTTCATTTTTTTTCAAAATATTTTCATCCCAAAACGGCCTTCAGAGCCATCTCCTGCGGGGGTGAAGTCTTTTCCAAAATTTACTTCCTGGTTTTCGTTCATTCCATCCACTTGCTTTGCTCCCATGATCACCAATGGGAAGATGATGAAACCGACTGAACTGGCCCGCCTACTATTGAAAACAGTTAACGACAGCATTTCCAAAACACTGTCAGAAACCGGCATTCAGAAAGAACGGATCAGTAAAGCCGAAGCCTACCGGCTATATGGTCGGTCGCAGGTTGACCGCTGGATCGCTGAAGGCTTATTTAAGCCTGTCAAAGGACGGCACTTCATCTCCGCATCAGGTATCGACCGGGTTAAACTGGAGCAGATCGCTGCGGCCAGTAACCGGATCACCTATCTGCCGGTGGCAGAGCGGTAACGACCGTTATTTGACAACATGGGATGAAGCATTACCCGGCGCAGAGCCGGGAATCAAGAGCAGCTGCGGTTGCCCGTTCTGTACGTTTTTACAGGCGGCAACCGGATACCAGTGATCCTTGGGCAGCCCGTTTGGGCATAGTCTGTACAGGCTAACGCAGGTAATCCCGGATTTCTTATATACCGGTAAAAGCGGATTCTTTGGGTTCGTTACCCATTACCGGTTCCATATTTTTTTTCTTTCATAATCATTCGAAAATGAATACAATAACCGTTAATCAAAACAATTCCTGCCACCGAAAGCGGAAGCCTGCACAATTGCCCTATTACCGGGTTCAGTACGATATTCCCCTGGGCGATACACCGTCTGTCCGTACCTGTCTTGAATCCAGCGGACTTTGGGAACTCGTAACCGGCCCACTTCGGGAAGTATACTATTACAAAGTCTATGAAAACCAAAAACGCAAGAACTTCTGCGCTATTGGCTGGCCCAACGAAAATGGCGGTTGGGAGATCAGGCATCCCCGTTATACCGGATGCATCGGCCCGAAAGGAATGACCTTTATTGCTGGCAAGCCGGACAGGCTACTCGTTTTTACTGACCTTACCGACTACCTATGCTGGAAATATGACCATAAAAACGATTTTCCAAGCCTTCTGATTCTTAACCACCCGGAATTTTTGCCTGCCGCCAGAAAGCGGGCGGCGCAGTTTGCATCTGTGACCGTAGGCTTTGACAGGATACCTCAAAACTTATTTACCAATGGAGTTTGAAATATCAGCCCACGATCTTAAGATCATCATCCAGGAAGCCGCTGAACTCGGTGCGATACTGGCGCTTACCAAAGCTGGCAAACTGAAACCATACCTCAATAAATCTGAGGCATTCCGAAAATATGGAAGAGCTAACATTGAGCACCTGGCCGAAAAGGGGTTCATCACCATTCGCAAAGACGGCAATCATTCTGCCTGCTGGCGCATAGATCGCATGGAAATAGAGGCCATTGTCAAGGCCAAAATCTTACTGCAAAGATTATAAGGCGCATCACGCGAAATCCCACCATTTTTTATAAATCTTAATTCAAATCTTATGTCTAATTATTTAAATGCGAGCGAGATCAGGGAACAGGTTTCCTTGGTCGGGCTGCTCACCCGGCTGGGCTATTACCCCGTACGGGCATCCGGAAAGGAACAGCTGTATATCAGCATGTTGCGCGATTCGGATACCAATCCTTCCTTAGCCGTTAATGATGATTTAGGTGTCTGGTACGATCACGGGCTGGGCAAAGGCGGTAACGTTATTGACTTCAGCCTGGCATACTGGCCAAACCTGCCCTTTAAAGAAGTACTGGAAAAGATCGTAGCCGTTTCCAACCTGCCGCTCACCAGCCAAAAGCCGGATGCCGAACCAAACACCAGGCGCAGGCACGCTCTGAAAGTCCCACATTACCAGATCGAGGATATTAAGGAATTAGGCAACAACCCCGCCATTACTGCATACCTGCAACAGCGTGGTGTATGGGAAGCAGCGGAAGGCCGTTTAAAGGAAATCTATTATTATGTAGAGGACGAGAAAAAACAACGCAAACAATTCTTTGCCGCAGGCTGGCAGAACGAGGTGCAAGGTTGGGAAGTCCGCAACAAATATTTCAAAGGATGTTTGGGCCATAAAGGATTGACCCTGATTCCAGGTGAAAATGACCGTCTGGCTGTGTTTGAGGGCTATATCAATTATTTAAGCTGGCTGACTTTAAACCCGGAAGCCGATTCCAATGTGTTAGTGCTGAACTCCCTGGCCTTATTACAGGCCGGCATTAAAAAAGCCAGCGACTTCAATGAAATTGATCTTTATTTAGACAGGGATAAATCCGGCGAGCAGGCATCACTTGAATTTATTAAAGCTTTGCCAACAGCCATTGACCGTTCGGCCACCTACCAAGGCTATGGCGATTACAATGATTATTTGCGCGCCAGTATAAAGGCAAATCAGGACTTCGCTTATCAACAGCCTACCGAGGTTCTTTTCAAATCAGCATTCTCCCGCTGATAGGGCATATCCCGTTACCGGGTAACCAGCTACTTAACTAATCCATACACATGCTTACACACGCGAGTTTATTCAGCGGGATAGGCGGTTTTGATATGGCTGCCACCTGGAAAGGATGGTATAACATATTTTCCTGTGAGAAAGATCCTTTTTGCAGGAAGATCTTAAAATTCTACTGGCCCCAAACCGAACAATATGAAGACATACACCAATTCGATGCAACTCCTTATCGGGGGACAATCAACGTCCTCAGCGGCGGGTTTCCCTGCCAGCCCTTCAGCAGCGCAGGACGACGAAAGGGCAAGGCAGATGACCGCTATCTCTGGCCGGAAACTCGGCGAATTATTACAGAAGTCCAGCCCGACTGGATCGTTCTTGAAAACGTTGCTGGATTGTTCACCATTCTGGAGCCGGAGAGTTTATCTGAAATGGAGGTCAAAGCGATTGAGCTTTTTTGTTCGGACAATGAACAGGAAGCAAACGCCACCATTATCCGCCTCCAGCGAAGAGTCATTGGAAGCATTATTGCAGAAATTGGGTCAGCAGGATATTTATTACCCCAGCTTGAGGATGGCACACCAATCGTTCTGTGTGTTCCAGCTTGCGCCGTTAACGCCCCGCACCGCCGGGACCGAACCTGGTTTGTTGCCCACGCCCAACACCGTGCAAATCCCGCGTATGGTGATAGACAAGGAAACGCTGCAAGTAACGGAACTGATGAGGAAAGACGGCAAACCAAGGCAGCGTTCCATCCGGGACGCCCTACTGATCATGGCGGCTCAGCACGGACTGACCCCAACGGTAACAGCGATGGACAGTACGCAGTCAACCGCGAAAATGAGATCGGCCCAGGTGAAAGAGGGCAGTATGCACAGCATGACGCTGAGCAGGCTGATCGCTTTGCTACCTACACCTACGGCGAGGGACTGGAAAGGCCCGCAGGCCAAAGATTATCAGGGAAAGGAAAGCAGCCTGCCTGGTACGGTGAAATTCCTGGCTGGGATGAATGGCCCACTCAACCCCCGGTTTGTGGCAGAAATGATGGGATTCCCCGTGAACTGGACGGAATTGCCTTTTCGAAGTGGCGGAACGCAAGTATAAAAGCTTATGGCAATGCCATTGTACCACAGGTAGCCTTTGAACTTTTCAATGCTATCCAGGCGGTACACCGTCCTCTTTGACCGGTGTAACGTGTTACACCGATACCCTTTCGTTTTTACCCGTGCAAGATGTGTTTTTGTCCGACAAAAATTACGTTTCACTCCATTTTTATCAGACAAAAACCTCTTGCCTTAAACTGCCGCTCCGTACCTACGCGGCAGATTAAGGAGTATCGGGAACTCGCAACTCGTTCCCTCTATGAAAAGAGAAAAAGGCCAGCCCAAACTCAGGGGCCGCCCCCAAAAGGATAGCGGCAAGCGCGCTAAAAAGATAGATACCCGATTTACCGAGGAAGAATATCAGCTCATTCTTGATCTGGAAAAAGAGTTAGGTATTTCTAAAACCGACCTGATCAGGCTGCGAGTTTTGGAAAACGCCCGGAATGTCGTAGTCAACGCGGCTGCGCTTATCGGCAGCCTGGACATCATCGGAGCGGAATTAGGCAGGTCAGGTAATAATATCAATCAACTGGCGCGCTATGCCAATACCCTTAAGAAGCGGGGCATTTTGTCGGCGGTCGTCATTGAGCGGTTTAACCTGCTTTTTGAAACTTATAACCGCCAGCACAAAGAAATCATCATTGTCCTGCGCCAGGTCATCCGGCAGATGGGCAAGTAATTCAATCAATTTTCACTTAAAATTAATATCATGGCAACTAACAAACCAATCTACATCTTTACCGGCCCCGTGTCGGCGTTCGTTATTCTGATCTTACTGGCAGGCAATATTTTCTTTGGCCTGCGGTACAGCTTTTTTGAAAGGCCGGAAAAACAGGCTGCCCCGGAATTAAGTATAAAAAAAGGGTTGCCTGAACCCTCGGACGACACATTTGAAACGGATGACCGGGCGGTTTTTCGTTTTACCGGCGATACGGTATTGATTTTAAGCCCCGCAAATCCGATCAATTACTGCCCAGCCTGGAATGTATTGTATAAAGACCGTTACGGTATTTACCAAACCGAAGACCTGACGGAAGCAATGCTTGACAAAGTGGAAGCTGCTGCCGACACCACGAGTTACAACCCGCAAGCGACAAGCTATCCAGTCACAAGTAAACACTGACCTTGTTATAAACTATCCCGGTATAACCGCACGTACACATTGTTATATCCGCTCAAGTTACGGAAGAACTTGTTATGCTGTCGCAAGATAGACTTGACTTTGATACCTGATATAGTGTATCAGTTTATAAACGCTCAGGTTACACATGAATCCGTTATGCTGTCGCAAGATAGGTTTGAGTTTGATACCTGATATAATGTATCAGTTTATAAACGACCATGTTCTGAAGTAACGCGGTATAGCCTATCGTGGTATAACGGCGCATGACCGTTGTTATAAATGCCAAAATTACGTCAGAACCTGATATACCGTAACAAGATAGGTTTGACTTTGATACCTGATATAATATATCAGTTTATAAACGACCAAGCTCTGCAATAACACGATATAACCTATCACGGAACTTGTTATGCCGATATAACCAGTCAGGCTATTTAATATCCCGTATCAATTTATACAGTAACATGATCGCAAGAATTTTGGGTAAATCATCCCTGTTCGGTGCGGTTAACTACAACACCGAAAAAATGGATCAGGGTAAAGGTGAGTTGATGCTGGTTGCAAACTTCGGCCCCTTACAGGGACTTGATCATTTAAAGCCGGAAGACTACAAGGCTTACCTGTCTGCGCTCGCAGCACTGAACAAGGATGTCGCGGAGCCGCAGTTCCACGCCACGATCTCCGCAGAGGGCAAAAGTCACGATAAACAGGCACTGACCGGCATCGCCGTAGCCTGGTTAGCCGAGATGGGTTATGCCGACCAACCTTATCTGATCGTCTTCCACAATGACACCGGTAACAATCATGTTCATGTGGTTTCGGTACGGGTAGACCGCAACGGCGACACCATTAAAGACAGCTATGAACACAGCCGCTCGGTGCGTTTTATCAATAAGGTCATGGGCGTGGATGAAAAGCACGGCACCAAAGCCGCAATTGATAAAGCATTAAGCTATTCCTTTTCGACCAAAGCGCAGTTCATGATGATCCTGGAAAGCCAGGGCTATGTATTGCGCGAGGCCGGACAGGTTTTGGAAGTTATCAAATTCGGGAAGAAGCAGGACGAAATTCCGCTGGCCCTGGTAGCCGAAAAATTAAAATCATACCTGCCAGACACCGGCAGGCAGGCCCAGCTTAAAGCAATACTGCATAAATACGCCGCGATCTATGATACAGAGTTAAAACCGCTGACCACGCCATTACCCGGCGGCTTTAATAAGGCGACAGGCCGGTACACCTCGGAGCTGGCAGCTTATCTCAGGGCCAAAATGGGAATACAATTGCAATTCCACGCGGGTGAAGGCAAAGCACCCTATGGTTATACGCTGATCGACCATGCGGCTAAAACAGTATGGAAAGGCGGCGAGATCATGCCGCTCAAAGAGCTGCTGGCCCTGAATGGACGCGAAACATTTACTAAGCAGGAACCTGAAGTGCAAAATCCTGTGGCGGTGGAAGCGGAAGTACAGGAGGCCGGGCCAGAAACTACAGATTTTTATAGTGCCCTGCTAAAAGCCGCGCTTCATAATTATCCCGACCTCGGACAGGGCTTGCTACACCAGGGATTGGAGATCGGCGGCACGGAAGAAGATCCCCTGTTAATAGACCCGCCAGCAAATACCGCCATCCCGGTAGGCCAGTTGCTCTCAGGCGATGACCTTGACGATTTCAGGGAGCAATATCACCACCATGTTTATGTTCCGGGTATTTACATCGCGGACGATGTGGACGACCAGCAAATTCATGGGATGCGAAGGCGGCGGCAAAAGAAAGCAAGAACCAATACCCGCTGATCCATTTACTCACTTAAAAATAATTTTTATGGTCATACTCATCGGCAACCAGAAAGGTGGCGCAGGAAAAAGTACGCTCACTTTGTTACTGGCTAATTTTTTAACGCTGGTTAAACAGCGCAATGTACTGGTGATAGATATGGATCACCAGCAATCCGTGGCGCAGAAATATGAAAAGTCCAAAATAACGGATAACGTCCCGCCCTACGAGGTTATGGCCGCCGACCTGGCCGATTACCCATCCATGCACGAGTTGCTGAACGCTACCTCAACAAACCAGGTCGTCCTGATCGACCTGCCCGGCAAGCTGGATGATGACGGACTGATCAAAATATTCCAGTCGGCGCATTGGGTGATCTGTCCTTTCGCGTATGATGAACTGAGCTTTGAATCCACGATATTTTTTTCAGTAGTACTGCAAAAGCTTAATCCCAGGGCGATGATCACCTATATACCTAACCGGGTCAAAGCCAACGTCCGCTATGAACTCCGGCGTGACGTAGACGAGCAGTTAGCCAATTTCGGGCAAGTTACCGAACCCTTGCCCGACCGGATTGACTTTCAACGGATCACCACTTTGCACACACCCCAATCCTTAGATCCCGTGGTGGGGCCTGTATTTGAACAGCTTTACCACGACTATATCCAACCCCTATGAGTGAAATGAAAAACCTGGCAGAACAGCTTCGCAACCAGATCGCGAAGCCCGCCACAAACCAACCACCGGCCAAAACCAGGCCGAAGGAAAACAAAACCATTACTCCCGAAAACAACAGCCCGCCACCAATACCCGACCTGATCAAACAACTGCTGGACTATGACAACAGCGACCATAAAAGCATGGTACATGTGCGCTTCGACGCGCAAACCGCGCAAACACTGGCACATTTCAAGATGGCTACGGGCGTGGAAGTTACCCGGCTGGTCGCATACGCCGTCCGGCAGTTTACCAAACAGCATCCCGAGATCCGGGAGATCATTAAAGAATACTTTAAAAACCTCGAATTATGACCTGGTTACAATTTATACTATGGGTGACAGGGGTTTACTTCCTGTATTACCTGGCGATCATCTTGCTTGACCTCAAAGGCGGTAAGGCGCGGGCAGAAACCGGTAAGGCCATGAGTTATGAACTCAGTTTTTCCGAGCCGGTGGCCGCAGAAAAAGTGGAACATCCCGCGGAAGCGCTGACTGCGCAGAACAGTATGCCCCGGCAAGTGGCCGCTGAAACGCCGCAACAACCCCCACCACCGGAACGCAAACCCGAACCTGATAACGTTGCTTCCGGCGGGGTAACACTCAAAAACCTCTTTAATCTCGTCCGCGAAGAAGCGATCCTTTACACGCGGCCAGTCAATTTTCAAACATGAAGAGACTAACCCTATTATTGCTTGTCCTGCTTTACGGCATCGTCGCCCATGCACAGCCCGGCATAGACGAAATGCAGCAGGCCAGGCAGGATCTGTCCAATTCGTTCTTTTCCGCGCTGGACTGTGCCTTAGTGATCGCCGCAATTTTCGGTATTACCGGGGCCATTAAAATATACCATAACTGGCAGGCGGGGAAGCCGCGCATCGATTCCGATGTAGCAGCCTGGTTTTATGCCGCCCTCTTTATGGTGCTCATGGGCGCGTTTCTCCGGGCCATTTTTGGTATTTGATTCATGATTTATTGTCAAGGCGTAAGCGGTTCCCCAACAGGTGGCCGCTTTTTTTATGCCCAATCCTCACCTCAAATTTTTAACAACCCAATTTTTTATGCTTAACAAAATCAAATCTGTATTGGCGACAGCTATCCTATTCGTCCTGGCATCGGTACAAGCCTTTGCCCAAAGCGGTGTAACCGGCCTGAACACAGCGACCTCAACCCTGCAAACCTACGTTGATCCCGTAACTAACATTTCCCTGGTCATCGGGGGAATAGTCGGGATCGTCGGCGCTATCCGCGTCTACTCCAAGTGGAAACAGCGCCGAAACCACCCATCATAAGTATCTCGGAAATATCAACAGCAATCTGAATACGGTCAACACCAATGTCAGTACCGTGGTCGCGGCACAAACCATCATTTATAACAGCCTGTCCAATGTAAACTCCGCACTAAAAGATGGCCTGGCTATTAAAAATATCACAGCTATGACCAGCGATATTATTTATTACCTGGGCAAGACGGCAGAAATAGCCAGGAATGATCCCGCCCTGCTCTTATTCGTTTCCCAATACCAGAATTACATAGGGCCGCATATCACCGCCCTTGTCAGTGATATTTCAGGCTTTGTACTCAAAGAGGGCGATAATATGCTGGCCGACTATAATGCCCGCGACCAATTGCTGCGCAAGATCATCCAGCAATTGCAGATCATCGACGGATTGGCTTATGGTGCCTGGAGCGCGATGCATTGGGCAGCCGAACGCGGCGTGCTGGCCTCCGCCAACCCTTTTGCCAAATGGATCAACAAAGACAAAAACTTTGCTGCCCAAATTATTTCCAACGCTAAGTTTTTGCGGCAATGAAAATTAATAACCCAGCAAAATTCTTGAATACCGATAAGAACGATTAACTCATTCAAAACAATGAAAAAACATGTAATGATCTTAGCTTTCAGCCTATTGCTTTCAGCTTCGTACGCACAGTCCGTCATCAAGGATGATGCCGTTGACAATCAAAGCCAGCGCATGGTTTTCCAGCAATGGGACCAAAATAAGTTCTACCCGAAGCCCGGATTCCTCAGTCTGAATCCATATTACTGGTTGGTCTGGGGATTATTCGACCCCAACTATCACAAGACTGATTTAAGGCCGCTGAGCGCTAGCGGCCCGCAAACGCTGCGCCTCGCTTTGATCAGTTCTATGAACACCATCGACGGCAACTACAAGCTCAATTCGGATACTGTCCGCAATACTGCCTTATCCCAGATCGCTAATACGACAGGGGTAGTTTCCAGTGCTGATCCTTTGTGGTTACTATATTATAACCAGCAGTTTCAGCCCTTGCTGAACTATTCGGCTGCCACTATCCTCAGCCCTTTACCCGCCCAGGTCAGCACAAAATTGGTTTCGGAAGGTACTTATGACTGGTACACCAATGAACTGGCTATGCTGAAGGAACGGGTGCAGGCCGCGCATAGCACGGACATGGACAGGGGTTCGCGCATCATGGCCTATTACCGGCTTTTGAAAGAGTACCGCGTATTGGCAGGAGTATGGGCTATCCGAACGTCAGCAGCACAAAAGGGCATTAACATGACCGTACAACAGCAGCAACTACATACCGGGCAGGCAACGATTCCCGGATGGACTCCGAATACCGATGTACAGATCGCCAATGGTGTTTTAGCCAGGCGGCAGTATTAACCTAATTAAAACCTGATGATGAATAAAAAACGATTGGCAGTGCTGGCGATATTATTATTGACCGGCACTTTTTGTTTTGCGCAAACCGCAACTGTGGATACCAGCGCCTATAAACAGTCCCTGCAATTCCTGCAAGGCGATGGTGTTTATGAAACCGGTGTGATGGCTTTTCTTACCGGCCTCAAAGATTCCATCTGGACACACTTTGATTTATTTATTACTGATGCTAAGGCATTGGCAGCCATTTTCATGATCATATTCTTTTCCATCAAAAGTTATGAAATGATGGTAGGCGACAAAAAAATGGAGATCATGCCGCTTTTGCGGCCTTTTGGTTTGGCTATGATCATTTTGTGGTGGGGCACATTCGTGAAGGTCGTCGAATATCCCACTAAAGTCATTGCCAGCACCACTTCAGAAATGTTTGAAAGTGAACAAAGCATCGTAGATGACCTGCGCTTTCAGCGGGCGAACCTGATGCTGGCGGTTGCCAATTCCCTGTATACCTTCCAGGCACAGACCGAAGTGGCTGAAAAGGAAAGCGATACCTGGTACGGGCAGGCGTGGGATTCCGTAACCAGCACGGTCAAGGAAGGAATTTCCACCGTTGTGCAACCCTTACTGGAATTAAAGAACCGGCTGACGGTCGGTCTGCAATTATTATTTACCCAACTATTGGAGATATTAGGTATCTGGATACTCCGGATTTCGGTATATATCATATGTGCGCCCGTCCAGGCTGTGTAATAAATATGTCTTTGGCAAGACATCAGGCAAGTATTCCAACTGCCTGTCATCATCCGACTTATCTGTTGAGAGAAATCGATCAGGGAGTGTAGCATGTCGGAAAAGTCATAAGTCAGGAAGTTATCATCCTGCGACTGAATGATGGAGATGAAAAGATAGATATAAGGATAAAGTCCGAATTGATTGAATAGTAATCCGAGCGGTCGTTGTAGAGCCTGTGGCGTAAGATAACTAAACTCGCCACATTACGGTACTTCTCTATTGAAGATGAGTAGGAGAAGCAGGAATAAACTGTAACGCAACCATAGTAAATGGTAAAGGATGGAAACCATATCCGACAATCTATCACGCCATAGTTATTACATAGCAAACGGGGATTACCTAAGTCGGAATGCCGCTGGCGCGGCTATAAAGCGCAGGCTTTTGAATATCCGATATGGTAACGGAGCTTCCGTAGTAGTCCGAGCAAGGGAAAGCCTTGTACATGGCGAAGGGAAGCAGTTAAAGGTTTAATACAATTAATGAACAATGTGTGAGACATTATGAGAAATTCATCGAAAGTATTAAACGGTCTATCGAAGCATGGACCGCAAGCGGACTATAGGTATGAAAGACTCTATAGGTTATTGTTTAACGAAGAAATGTTCTTCACTGCTTATCAACGCATTTATGCGAAAGAAGGCAACATGACGGAAGGTTCCGACGGAAAAACAATAGACGAAATGAGCCTTGACCGTATCAAGCAGTTAATTGAATTGCTAAGGACAGAAACCTATCAACCCCAACCTGCAAGACGGGTGTACATTCCGAAGAAAAACGGAAAAATGCGCCCTTTAGGTATTCCATCTTTTGACGACAAATTAGTGCAAGAGGTAGTGCGAACTATGTTAGAAGCTATTTATGAAGGACAGTTCTTGGACTGTTCACACGGCTTCAGACCTAAGCGTAGCTGCCACACGGCACTAACGAAGATTCAAAAGACATTTACCGGAGCGAAATGGTTCATCGAAGGAGATATTAAAGGCTTCTTCGATAATATCGACCACGAGGTTTTAATAAATATCCTCAAGGAACGAATTTCAGACGACCGTTTCCTACGATTAATAAGGAAATTCCTTAAAGCAGGTTATATCGAAGACTGGACGTTTCACAACACCTACAGCGGCACCCCGCAAGGTGGAATTGTCAGTCCAATTTTGGCAAACATCTATCTGGATAAATTAGACAGGTATGTTATGGAATATGTCAAAAGCTTTGACAGGGGCTTGATTAAAAGACGCCTTAGCTTTCAAAGGACACTTGATAGCAGAAAGCTTGTGGTAAAGCGAAAACTTAAAGTTGTAGAAGACGCTAATGAACGTCTTGAATTAGTTAAAAAAATCAAAGAGATTGATAAGCAAAAGATGTCTATCCCTGCTTGTGATGAAATGGATAGCGATTACCGAAGACTGAAATATGTAAGATATGCGGATGATTTTCTAATTGGTGTGATTGGAAGTAAAGAAGATAGTAAACGAATTAAAGAGGATATCAAAACCTTTCTTGAATCCAAACTAAAACTGGAACTATCCGAAGAAAAGACCCTAATTACGCATACGGAAAAACCCGCCAAATTTCTTGGGTATGAAGTAACGGTAAACAAATCTAATCTTGCAAAGCGAAACATTGATGGAGAATTGGTAAGGACATACAATAAAAAAGTATATCTAAGCCTTAACATGGACACCATTAAAAAGAAACTCTTCGACTTCGAAGTTCTGGAAATCAAACGGAACGAGGGAAAAGAAGTGTGGAAAGCAAGGGAAAGAAGCAAGAGCTTACACAATGATGATTTGGAAATCCTCCAAACTTATAATTATACCATAAGAGGATTTCATAACTACTTTGCTATTGCGAACAATAGCGCACTCCTAAGCCGTTTTAGGTACATAATGCAGTACAGTATGTACAAAACATTTGCTGCAAAATATCGCAGCAGCGTACCTGAAATAGCACGTAAATACGTAAAAAACGGAGTGTTTACAGTTCAATATGCCAATAAAAATGGCGATGTAAAAAGCCAATCATTCTACAACGAGAGTTTTAAAAGAAGAAATCCTGCAACAGATGTGCAATTAGACGCAAATCTCACTGTCTATCATTCCAAAAATAGTTTGATAGACAGGCTTAAAGCCGAAAAATGTGAAATATGCGGAGCAGAGGAAACATTGGAGATGCATCACGTCAGAAAACTCAAAGACCTAAAAGGCAAAACACATGTCGAAAAGGTTATGAGGGCGAGATACAGAAAGACCATTGCCCTTTGCAAAAGTTGTCATGTCAAAACACACGCAGGAACGATAGACTAACTCTTTAATGGAGAGCCGGATACGCTGAAAGGTGTAAGTCCGGTTCGGGGGCGAGCATTTGAAAACCTACCATAGCAATATGGCAAGGCGTTGGGTGCTTAGCCTACTTATGATCCAGATTATTTATTCCTCCATCCTGGTCATTCTCGGCCCTTTTGCCGTCGCAGCCAGTATTTTGCCCGCTTTTCGCGATAGCTTCAGCACCTGGATCGCACGGTTTATTTCGGTGAGCCTTTATTCCGGGATCGGATACCTAATCATGTACCTCTGCGGCCTGATGCAGGAATATGCTTTGCAATCCGAGATCAGCAAATACCAGGTATTAGTCGGCACTAATGGCACAGCGGCTGATATGGCAAAAATGGCCGTATTTGCGGGTAACGGCATCTTATCATTCGGAACAGTGATCGTGGTATTCCTGATCGGTGCCGTATGTATGTTTACCGTGCCAAGCATTTCGACGTGGATCATTTCTACTTCGGGTATCAGTTCCGCTACTTCCAGCTTTGGGCGCGGTGCCGCTACTGTTGCCGGGGTAGCCCGAAAGGCATCCGGCTCTTTCCTTTAAGCAGTCTCCCTTTTCATTCACCGGGCTGCCCTTAACCGGGGCGGCCTTTTTTATTCCCTCAATTTTATGATCGTCAAAAATATAGAAGCCAAAATACGGCTGGCTACTTACATCGCTTTCGGCAGCCTGCTCACTGCCTTGCTGATGGACGTTGCAGGTATGGCTTATGCCTACAAAATGGTCAGTAACGCCCAGCGCAGCATTTATATCCTGGATAAAAATATCCCCATCATGGCTACGCAGACCGATATAGCTATGAATCGTCCAGCGGAATACCGGGCAGACGTTGACCTTTTCCATTCGCTGTTCTTTTCCCTCACGCCTGATGACAAATACATCGAATACCAGATCAAAAAGGCGATGTACCTGATTGACGAATCAGGGATGCAGCAATACAACAACCTGCGCGAGAACGGCTATTTCAATTCTATTCTTTCTTCCAGTTCGGTACTCACGCTCCAAACCGATTCGGTGGTGCTGGACATGTCCGCCAGGCACTTCCGTTATTACGGCAAGCTGAAAATCGACCGGCGCAGTTCCACGGTCGTGCGCTCTCTCATTACCGAAGGGGGCTTAAAGGACATTCCGCGCAGCGACAATAATCCTCACGGCGTACTCATCACCAATTGGAAAACCATAGAAAACAAAGACCTGTCTGATGCTCAAAAAACTAACTTCTAACCGGGATCCCAAGGATACCCTGTTAAGCGAATTAAAAAAGGAGTTTGGCAGCTATTATACCAAGGCAGCAGGCAAAGGGCAGCATTTTGTTGACCGTTTTCCACGCTTTGTATTCAGCAGCATGATCGTATTGATGCTGGTTTCGGCTGGCTTGTCCTTTACCGTGTTCCGGAATAAAGAGCCGGTGATCAATAAAAAAGCCCCCGCAGCACAAAAAAGCAGCTCATTGACCACAGGGTTAGGCCAGTTACTGCAAACAGGCGAGTCGCTCCGCGAAACCATTGCCCTGAAACGGCAGGTGGATAGCCTGATCGCAAAAAAGACCCTGACCAACGCGGACAGCGCCGCGCTCGAAAAAGCGCTGGATAAGCTCCAACAATTAAACAAACAATTTAAGCCATGACCATCAATTTAAAACAACCCAAGTATGTTTTGCCCATGCTCGTGCTGCCATTCCTGCTTTTGTTCTTTGCCGTGTACCACAGCAGCGCGGGCAAAAAAAAGCCGGATGTCCAAAAAACAAATGCCATCAATGCATCCGTAGGCGACGTCGCGCCATCGATCAAAAAGAAGCGCCTGGACGGCAAACTGGACGCTTTTCGCAATACCTATAAAGACGCGGACGGATTGACCGCCGTTAACCCGATACCAACCGAACAATCGGGCGGCGCGGCTTATGGCAGTAAGTACAGCGACCGGGAAAAGAAAACGCTGGATTCGATCAGCCAGGCTATGAAGCAGAAATATGCGGCCTTAGCAGTGCAGGGCAAACGAAGCGCAAAACCACCCGGTGGGATTTCTACACAGGATCAGGCCTTAGCCAAGGCACTGAATACCTTGCAGCGGCAACGGGAAAGCGCTGCTTACCGCAACAAGGCCACACCGCCTCCAAAGGAAAAAGACCCGCTGGAAATATTTAAGCAGCAAATGGCCTATATGGACAGCGTCGGTAAGTTGAACGACCCGGCTTATAAAGCGGAAAGGCAGAAAAAGGAAGCGGAAACAAAGGCGAAGGCGGCGGCTAAACAGGCCATAGAAAATACACTGGCGGTCAGTAAGGCCGATTACGCCTCGTCCGATTTCAATACCGTGCTGCCGGAACAACACCCCGGATTGATGACGGCAGTGATCGACGAGAACGTGACCGGCTACGCCGGTTCCCGCATCCGGCTGCGTTTGCTCGAAGATATTAAGGCAGGTAACGCCCTGGTCAAAAAGGACACGTATATCTACGCGCTGATCAGCGGATTTTCCGGCCAGCGGGTAACGCTCACCATCAAATCCATCCTGTACAACGGTCAATTATTACCCGTTAAGCTGGATGTGTATGATATGGACGGACTATTGGGCCTTTATGTCCCCTCATCGCAATTCCGGGACTTCACCAAAGACCTCGGCACCAACAGCATACAAGGGGTGAGCATCGACGGCAATTCCCAGAACGGCAGCCAGTTCCTGATGAGTACCGCCGACAAGCTGTTTCAATCTACCTCTACCGCCATAGCATCGGCCATCCGCAAGAACAAGGCGAAGATCAAATACAATTCTTACATCTATTTAATTGACACCCACGCGCAAACCGCGCAATAACTCTTAACCATGAAAAAGCTGATCATTTTAACCGCTATCATTATAGCGGCACTGCAATCCCATGCCCAAAAAATAAATTTAGCCGATGGTGTCCGTAAGAGCGACCTGCCGGTCATTTACCTGCCGGACAGCCTTTCAGTGCATTTTATCTCACCGGAGCCGATACAGTACGTCGATATTTCCAGCAACAGCATCGCGGGTGACCTGCCAGTTAAAAATGTGCTGCGAATCAAATACCGCACAGATTCGGCGAAGCGCGTTTTTCCGCATGATGCGGTCGTCACCATCGTCGGCGAAAAGTTCATGGCACAATACCATGTCATTTATTCGGCAGAACCGCAGGGCGGCGCTGTTCAGACTGATATAGAGATCAATCCTGCCGATACGCGCCCGCTGGACTTTCCCGGTATAAGCCTCTCCCAACCGGAACTCAGAAAATATGCTTTCGGGATATTGAATAAAAAGCCGGAAAAACACCTGGCGCACAGTAAGGCCTACGGGATCAAAGCCAACCTGAACCATGCCTATACGCTCGGCGACTACATCTTTCTTGACCTGAGTTTTGAGAACAGTACGAACCTTAGCTATAGCATAGAGGGCATCCGCTTTAAGATCAATGATAAAAAGGTCAATAAGGCAACTACAGTGCAATCCCTGGAGATCAGGCCGGATTTTACCCTACTTACCGTTCCCGCCTTTAAAAGACATTACCGCAACGTCTTTGTGTTCAAAAAATTCACTTTCCCCGGCAACAAAGTGCTGCAAGCAGAAATGAGCGAACAGCAGCTTTCCGGCAGGGTGATCACGCTGGGCATCACCTACAAAGATGTGCTGGAAGCCGACACCATTCCCTTACCCTAATTTTTTAAGCCATGATCACAGAACTGGAAAAATTGCAGCGCAGGCTGGCCGGCCTCGACCCCAGCCTATACGTCCGTTTACAGGACGAGCGGCAAGTAACCGAATACCTGAACAGCTTTCTGCGGATACCGGAACCGGAAGAAGCTTTATGCAACGTGCTTTCAGGCTCCTGCTATGAATACCTCGACAGCCTGATGGAAGAAGAATTTGAAGAGGAATACCTGCGTTTCAGCAGTGCGGGTATCCTGACCTACGAGCTGATCAACCTGGTGCTGGTCTGCGCTCCGGTGTTCCAGGAGTACAGCTTTCCAGAAAACGAGGATGACCGGATGCTGCGCTACGCCATCATCGGCACCGTTGCGGAATACCTGAAAGGAGGAATGGAAAATGGCCTTTAATCCTTCAGAAAAAATGGCCGGGAATATCGAGGCCATCCGCATTGCCCTCACCTGGGACAAAAAGCGCGCATTCAGCGAACAAGAGTTGGATACCTTACGGGCGTATGCCGGTTTCGGCGGGTTACGGGCCGTCTACTTTCCTTATGGTGAACGCGAAGAATGGATAAAACGCAATGCCTCGGATAACGATTTGCGCCTTTACCCGCAGGTCATGAAACTGCACGAACTATTAAGGCAACACTTGTCCGAAGCCGAATATAAACAGGCGGTAGAGGCCATGCGTCAAAGTTCCCTGACAGCCTTTTATACCCCGGCCTTTGTACCGCAGGCGATTTACCAGGCATTAAAGTCACAGGGTATTGCACCCCGTAAATTATATGAGCCAAGCGCGGGCGCTGGTGTTTTTATAGACGAAGCCATTAAACTTTTGCCTGCCTTAACGCAGGTCAGCGCAGTAGAAAAGGATATATTGACCGGCAAAGTCCTGGAAGCGATAGCCAGCAGCCTGCCCGTTCCTGCGGCTGTGCAGATCAAAGGGCTGGAAGATACGTCCGCTGCCGAAAAAGGGCAGCATGACCTGGTAACAAGTAATATCCCGTTCGGTAATTTCTCGGTATTTGACCCGGCATACGCCAATAGCGGCATCACTTCCAAAATTCATAATTACTTTTTTGCCAAAGGACTGGATAAGCTGGGTGATGGCGGTATTATGGCCTACCTGACCACCGATGCTTTTTTAAATAACCCATCGAATGAATTGGCACGGAAACATCTGTTTACCTCTGCCGACCTGATCAGCGTATCGGTATTGCCGGATAACCTGATGAAAGAGATCGCCAATACAGAAGCACCCAGCCATTTGCTGATCGTTCAGAAAAACGACCATAAGGAAAGTTTTTCCAAAGCCGAAGAATTGCTGTTGACAACGATGGATCTGCGTAATGAACACGGTGAGTTCACCATGAATGCTTACCTCGTAGGCCGCATGGAATTGCTGTTGGGCGACGAAGTAGGTGCAGGCAGGGATCAGTACGGCAACGCTTCGCAAATGCTTTGGCAGAACTGCAGCTTAGACGACTTGCTGCAACCTTTACAGGAGCAGATCAGTACCGGTTTACAGCAGCATTTTGACCATGCCAAATGGGAGGCACTGCAACAAGGTTGGCAAAAGCCGGAAACACCGGCTCAGGATTTATCCACCTCCGAAACGGACAAGGCAAAGCAGTTTACCTTTCTGCCCGTACCTCAGGATAAAGGCGGTATCATGACCGTGCAACTGGGCCTGTTTGACCAGGCCCCGGCACAGAACAACAACCGGGCGCAGGCTTATTTATCGGATGTTGACGCTGGAATGGTGGAGGCTTATACCGCCCGTCTGATCAGTACGATCAAAACGACTGACCGGCCCGACCATGAAAGCCTGGTGATGATCACGGCCAAAGCGAAGGCCAATAACCGCTACCTGTATAAATTATACAGTAACGTGGCCGAGATCAAATTTCCTGCTAAGTGGTTTAACGGGAACGCCCTGAGTTATGAACTCAAAGCCCTGGCCGCCAAACTTAAATATTTCGGGCATGATTACCGCTACGAGGGCGACAAGAGCCTGGAATCCGCTTTTACCCTCGGGGCCGACCGGGTGCAACCTTTTACGCATATCAAGCCTTTTTATGTTAAGGACACCTTAGTAGTGCATTTGGGTAAGGCGGGCCTGATCGACACACCAAACCGGGACAGGGCTGATTTTAAACCATTCGAAGAGCAAAAACACACGGAGTTTTACGGGATGTATGTGCGCCTGCGCGACAACTACCTTGCATTGTCCGCCCTCGAAAGCGAAACATTGCAGGAGCAGCCTGTCCAGCGGGAACATCTGAACCAGGCTTATGAAGAGTTGCACGGCAGGTTCGGGGAACTGAATAAAACGAATAATCGCGCACGCGTTTTAGCGGATGCAGCCTTCGGCTTCTTGTTGCTGTCCTCTTTGGAGCGCAAGGAAAACGAGCAATGGATCAAAGCAGACATTTTTAACGGGCCGGTGTTCCCTCAGCAAACCGAACTGAAAACCGATGACCCTGCCGAGGCCCTGGCACGTTGCCTGAATGACAAAGGCGGGGTTGACTTGTTATATATCATGCAGGCTACCGGCCTCGGTGAAAGCGAGGTGATACGCGGGCTGAACCAGCATATCCTGCTTAACCCGGCTACGCTGCAATGGGAAACCACCGATGCCTACCTGTCCGGCAACGTGGTAGAAAAATTAAGGGTAGCTGAAGCCATTGTCAAAGAAAACCCTGACGACCTGCAATTGGCGCGCAGCCTGGCGAACATCACCAGGGTACAGCCGGAACCTATCCCTTTTGAGCTGCTTGATTTTAACCTCGGTGAACGGTGGATACCCATCGATTATTACGAGCGTTTTGCCTCTGACCTGTTCGGCTCTAAAACGCAGATCGAATATTTTAATTCTCTGGACACCTTTAAGGTAAACTACCGCTATGCGACGGCGGCCATGTTAGCAGAATATACTATTGCCCCGAAGCTGGGTAATAAAATGTACCCGAACAGCCTGCTTGAACATGCGCTGGAAAACACCTCGCCCTATTTCTCTTACAAGATCGGTGACGGCGAGGATGCCGTCCGCGTGCCCGATAACGATGCGATCCAACTGGCGCACCAAAAAGTAGAGAGTATGCGCGCCCGCTTCCTGGAATGGCTGAAAGAACGACCGGACAGTGAAAAACAGCAACTGGAAAAACTGTACAACGACACTTTTAATTGTTTTGTGCTGCGTGAATATGACGGCAGTCATTTAAAATTCCCCGGCCTGGATAAAAAAGCCCTGGGGATCGACGATTTATACAGCTCACAGAAAAATGCCGCCTGGCGCACCATTCAAAAAAGGGGGGCTTTGATTGACCATGAAGTAGGCTTAGGCAAAACGCTCACCATGATCGTCGCCGCGCAGGAAATGAAACGGCTGGGTATCGTTCATAAGCCGGTTATCTTAGCCTTAAAAGCCAACGTTACGCAGATTGCCGATACCTACCGCAAGGCGTACCCAAATGCAAAAATACTGGCACCGGGCGAAAATGATTTTACGCCTGCTAAACGCCAGCAGCTTTTCCACCAGATCAAGAATAATAATTGGGACTGTATTATCCTGACCCATGACCAGTTCTTTAAAATACCGCAATCACCCGAAATACAAAGGGATATTTTTCAGGCCGAACTGGATAACATTGAGATGGACCTGGATACACTGGCAGACCTGGGCGGCGAGATCAGCCGCCGGATGCTCAAAGGGTTGGAGATCCGGCGGAATAACCTGCAAACCAAGCTGAACGGTGTCCTTTATGCCATTGAGAACCAAAAGGACGCGGGCATCCACTTTCAAAGTATGCACATCGATCATTTATTTATCGACGAGGCGCATAAATTCAAAAACCTGTTGTTTAGTACGCGCCATAACCGCGTGGCGGGTCTGGGCAATCCCGAAGGCAGTCAGCGGGCGTTGAACATGCTGTTTGCCATCCGCACTTTGCAGCAAAAATTTAACAGCGACCTGTGTGCTACGTTCTTATCCGGCACACCTATTTCCAATAGCCTGACCGAAATGTATTTGATCTTTAAATACCTGCGGCCCAAAGAAATGGAACGGCAGCGCATCGAGAACTTTGATGCCTGGGCTGCGGTCTACGCGCGAAAAACCACCGATTTCGAGTTTTCCGTAACCAACCAGATCGTGGCTAAGGAGCGCTTCCGTCATTTTATCAAGGTACCGGAGCTGGCCCTGTTTTATAACGAGATCACCGATTATAAAACGGCAAAGCATATCCAGTTGGACAAACCGGAACTGGAAGAAACGCTGGTCAACATTAAGCCTACACCTGACCAGGAAAACTTTATTGCCGCCCTGATGAAATTTGCGGAAACGGGTGATGCCACGCTGATAGGCCGTGCGCCGTTGACCAATGAGGAAGATAACGCGCGGATGCTGATCGCTACCAACTACGCTAAGAAAATGTCGGCGGATATGCGACTGATCGATCCGGATTATGAAGACCACCCGGACAACAAGGTGAACGTATGCGCCCGCAAGGTACAGGAGATCTACCATGAAAGTACGCCGCACCGGGGTACGCAGATCATCTTCTCAGACATTGGCACACCGAAGCCGGATGCGTTCAATATCTATGATGCGCTGCGCGACAAGCTGGTCAATGATTTTAATATCCCGCGTGACGAGATCACCTTTATCCATGACTGGACGGACAAGCAGAAACCGGAGTTGTTTAAAAAGATGAACAACGGCCAAATCCGTATCCTGATCGGCAGTACCGAGAAAGCCGGAACTGGCCTGAACGTACAAAAGCGCGTCGTTGCGATGCACCACTGTGATATACCCTGGAAACCGGCAGAGCTGGAACAACGGGATGGCCGCGGGGCCAGGCAGGGCAACTGGCTCGCGAAAACTCATTATGGCAATAAGGTGCGCAATTTCATCTACGCGGTCGAGCAATCGCTGGACAACTATAAGTTCAACCTGCTCAAAAACAAGCAAACCTTTATTTCTCAGATGAAAAACTGCGAGCTAAATGTGCGCACACTCGACGAGGGTGCAATGGACGAAAAAAGCGGCATGAACTTTTCGGAATATATCGCCATCCTTTCCGGCGATACTTCGCTGCTGGAAAAAACGAAGATCGAAAAGCAGGTCGCGGTTTTGGAAAGCTGGAAGTCCACACACTTCAAAGAGGTGGCCAATGGCCGGTACAAGCTGGAATCGCTGGAAAAAGAACAGGCCAAAATTAGTGTCACCCTTGAAAAGCTGGTTATTGATGCCGCATCTTATAGCGGGGTTTTACAACACGACAAAGACGGCGTTAAGCTGAACCTGTTGCAACTCTCGGGCCTGGCTTCCGCTGCTGATGCGGAGGCAATGGGCAAACACCTCATTGAACTCTACCGTAAATGGGAACCTAAACGCGACGAACCGGATAACCGGCAGATCGGTAGCCTATATGGTTTTGACCTGTACATCCGGCGGGAACGCGAGACTTTTGAAATGGACGGCCTTTTTCAGTCGAGGAACTTTAACAGCCTATATGCAGAAAGTCCGCAGACGGGTATCAAATACATGCAAAGTAACGGCGCACCGAACGCGGACAATCCCAAACTGACGGCGCGGTATTTCCTGAATGCGATTGACCGGGTAAATTCCTTAAAAGAGAAATACCAGGGCGATCTCAGTGGAATTGAAAAAGAAATCCCCCTATACCGCGCCATCACGCAAAAGCCATTTGAAAAGGAGCAGGAACTGCTGGAAATGAAGCTGGAGCTGGGCCGTCTTGAAAAAGAGATCTCCGCCAAAATCCAGGCGAACCAGATGAAAGGCAGCGAGGTTACCATCGAACTAACGGACGAGGCTATCCAACCCGATGACAATATCCGTTCCATCCGTCCCGCGGAGGATGACGACGACGAAACGGAATACCGAAGCACCGGTATTGGCCGGTAAGCCACTGCAACACATTCACCCTTATAAAACAGCAATCCAATGATCCATTTCGAGCATATCCGGTGCCCGCTGCATCGCTATACGTTTACAGTCGGGCCAATACGCCGTTGGGTGGAAAAGGAATGCGAAGGGAAAGTGCTGAACCTGTTTTGCGGCCCCACCCGTTTGGCCCTCAATGAAATTCGGAACGACCTCAACCCGGACATGCCAGCCGATCACCACCTCGACGCGCTCGAATTTCTGCGCACCTGGAACGGAGAAAGATTTAATACCATTCTGCTTGACCCGCCGTATGCCTACCGTAAAAGCATGACCATGTACCAGGGCATGGTATGCAGTCCGTTCAGGCAGCTTAAAGATGCTATTCCAGGTTGTCTGTATCCGGATGGGTTGGTGATCACCTTCGGATACCATTCGGTGGTCATGGGCAGAAACCGCCAGTTTGAACTGGAAAAGATCGCTTTGTTCAGTCATGGCGGCGCGATTCATGATACCATCGCCAGTATTGAGCGGTATGTTCCGGCGCAGTTAAAACTATCTCTTACTTAACCAACAAATTATGGAAGAACGGCGAAGCCCTCCCTCCATACCTTAAAAATCAATCAACATTATGGAGGAAACCCATGAGCAACATAAGCTGCATGGCTTTATGCAGTGCGCTATTTATTTTTCTATAGCACTCGAAGCCAGCTTGTTTATTTATCTGAAAGCCCCGTTTTGGGGCTTTTTTGCTAAAGCGTTAATCAAGATCAGCCATATCGCGATCTATCATGAATTGGTTTACAGCAAGCTGTCCACGCTGCTACTGATCTGCCTGGTCAGTATTGGCACACTGGCCAAAAAGGAAACCGACCTTGACCCCAAAAAGCACATCGTTTATCCCTTAACTGCCGGGCTGCTTTTATTCTTCGGCAGCCTGCTGTTATACAATCGTCCGTCCGCGCTGGCCTTTGCCTATACCAGCTGGTGCAATCTCTTTTATATGGTTTGTTCATTTGCAGGGGCATTGGTGACCAGCCTGGCGATGGACAATGTTTCCAAACTCATCCGTTCCGGTTTGGGCAAGGATGTGTGGAACGTCGAAGGTGAAAGCTTTATGCAGCCGACCGTTCCGGTGAATACGCGCTATTCGGTCAATATCCCAATGCAGTTCTACTTTAAAGGTAAGGTCAGGGACGGCTGGATCAATATTGTCAACCCCTTCCGTGGAACACTGCTGATCGGCACGCCCGGTTCCGGGAAGTCTTACGGCATCGTTAATTCGTTTATCCGGCAGATGATTGCTAAGGAGTTTTCGGCGGCCATCTACGATTTCAAGCACCCAGATCTCGGAAAGATCGCTTATTACCAATACCTCTTGGCCAAACAGCAAGGCAAATGTAAAAAGCACAGTTTCCACGTCATTAATCTGACTGACGTGGAGCGAAGCCGAAGGGTGAACCCCTGGCGCAGCGAGTACCTGCGGACACTGGCAGATGCTTCAGAAAGTGCAGAAGGTTTGGTCGAAGCGATGAAGAAGGGTGACCGGAGCAGCGGCAGTGACCAGTTCTTCACACAATCTGCCATTAACTTCTTATCTGCCTGCGTTTATTTCTTCAGCAAGTACAACGGAGGAAAATATTCCAGCTACCCGCATGTACTGGCTTTTCTGAACCGCTCTTACGATGAGATTTTTACCACGCTGTTTACTGAACCGGAACTGACCTCGTTATTGTCGCCCTTCCGCAGTGCCTACCAGATGCGGGCCTTTGATCAATTGGAAGGCCAGGTCGGCACCCTGAAGATATTTATCAGCCGTCTGGCGACTAAAGAAACCTTTTGGGTGTTCTCCGGCGATGACTTTAACCTGAAAATATCGGACAAGGAAAATCCGGGCATCCTGGTTTTAGCCAATGATCCGGCCACGCAGAGCATTAACTCAGCCTGCTACTCGGTCATCATGAACCGCGTCACCCAGGTCATTAATTCCAAAGGGAATAACCCGGTCGGACTGCTCATTGATGAAGCGCCAACGTTGTATACGCACAAGATCGAGAACCTGATCTCACAGGCAAGGAGCAATCTTTCAGCGGTATTATTAGGCTTGCAGGAATTGCCGCAGCTTAACCAACAATACGGTAAAGATACCGCAGCCACCATCACCTCGGTAGTTGGCAACCTATTGTCCGGTTCAGTGCGCAACAAGGAAACGTTGGAGTGGCTGGAAAGGTTATTGGGCAAAAATAAGCAGATCGGCGAAGGATTGTCCATCGACCGCAACAAGACCAGCACCTCGCTGAACGAGAAGCTGGAATCCCTGATACCTGCCGGTAAGATCGCTTCGCTGAATACAGGGGAAATGGTGGGGCTGATCGCCGCTGACGTACAGGAGATCTTTACCGGAAGGTTTGAAACCTCTGCCATCAATTGCCGGGTAAACCTGGACCGCAGGGAGATCGAAGCTGAAGAAGCCAACTACAAAGACCTGCCTGTGTACTATGACTTCGCTGGCAAAAAGGACGAAATCCTTTTACAGAACTTCTTTAAGATCAACCGGGAGGTCGAGGAAATTATAAAGCAGTTCAAACCTGCCGTGCCACCACCGGTGCCGCCCGCCAACAAAGGCAGCATGAACATAACCTACAAGAAAAAGAATCATTAACCCTTTAAATCCTTTTTGATATGACAGACGAATTATACGGCACCTATGCCCAGGTGCATCCCAGATTATTAGAAGACCCGGCGGAACGCCAGGGGCAGATCGGCATGTTCACATACGCCGAAGCCGGTAAAGATGATTTTTACCTCAGTTTCCCGGACGGAAAACAGGGACGGTACAGCAGCAATGAATTGCTCGTACTGCGAAAAGGCAATGATACTTACCGGGATGTGGTTTCCCAAGTTTCGGAACTGACCACGCCAGACTTTCGCATTTTGTTACAGGTGAGCCTTAAACAGCAATCCATCTATCCCTTGGATCATAAAACTGCCTTAGAACTGGCAACGACCAATGAAACGACTGCGAAATTCAGCCTGATCGCTCTCAGCGACAAATTGGGCATTCAGCAAGATCAGCAAATTGAACAGGATGATCTACACCAGGGCCATCGTCGTGGCCGCTAAATGTAATATGATGGAACAACTAAATAACAAAGGGGTGATAGTCCATCCCTTATTGACCCATGATCCGCAGCGGATGCAGGGCCAGATCGGGATTATCAGCAATATTGTTCATGAAAATGATGAGGTCTATGTCGAATTTCCTTATAACAAAACCGGTATTTACAGTAGGGACGCGGTGCTAACCTTATTGCCAAAGGAGATGCTACTGGCTCATATCCATGATAAACTGGAAGAACTCGAACCCAAGGACGCGCGTATCCTGTTGGATATTTACCGGTTGCAACGGAACGGACAGCCCGCAGCTATCGAGGAAGCATTGCGCTGGGCCATTGGCTATGATACCATAGGGCGGGATGCCCTCGTGACCGTAAAAGACTATATCGACAGGGGCCTGTCTGAGGATATAGCTCAACATCATTCCATAGGCCGGTGATAGCCCGGCTATTGGCCGCTTGGTTAACGATAGGGTGCTTACTGCCGGGGATCAATATGGCTGCCGCCCATGATAGCAGCCGTATTGTATCCGCGCTGCCTTTACGGTCATTACAGGTTACATCCGGCTTTGGCTACCGCATCCACCCGGTAACCGGCTTAAAACAGTTTCATAACGGCGTAGATCTTCGGGCGCACCAGGACACAGTTTTTGCCGTGATGGACGGCATGGTCGTTCAATCCGGTTATGACCGCTTATTGGGGTTCTACATCAAGGTCGCCCATGCCATGCATTTAATCAGCATTTACGGACATTTATCCGTTCCCTGGGTGTTTTCCGGTGAAACGGTCACAATGGGCCAAACTCTCGGCCTGACGGGGTGCAGTGGCCGAACGACCGGCGAACATCTGCACTTCAGCATTCTTTACAGCGGGCGATATATCGACCCGCTTCAATTCCTTTCCAAAATTTTAATAACACCACAATCAAAAATCCAATATGATACAGCAAATTTTTAACGAAGATGAGCTGCCTATGGCAGACCTCGAAAAGATCGGGCTGGCCAGGGGAGGCCGCCTGTTACTGGAAACTGAAGACCTGCAAGCATTGGTATCGGGCAGGAGAACCAATATGCTGCGATTGAAAAGCCTTTCCGGCGATGGACTGCAAATCCCTGAACTGGATGCCAAACTCTCCTTAAAACCCAATGAAAGCGGTAACCTTGATCTGCTGGTGCATCCCATTTACCGGGAACCTCAATTCCCGGATTTTTTGACGGATACGGAGGCCGAAGAACTTGAAAGAGGCCAGGCAGTGAGTATCTGGAAACTGGTCAAGGACGAAAATAACCAGACCAGGGATATACTGATCGAGTTTGACCAGGAGACCAAAGAATTTATCATCACCGACACCGAGAAAATCCTGATACCTGACCTGGTTAACAATGAGTACTTAACCCCTGAGCAAAAAGAGCGGTACCGTAAAGGCAAGGAAGTTGAAATATCAGATGGTACAAAACTTCAATTTTCCGGTACGGAAAGGCAAGGTGTCCGCTCTAACCGGTTGGCATTAGTCGCCTCGATCATTGTTGACGGCGGTGTGTCTTATATGCTTTACCAAGGGTTGAATGCGCTGTTTGGCAAGAAACGTGACGAAAAGGAATCTGAGCAGTTCAGCGTAGGGTATGAGCAGGCCTTGCGGGATATGGAGGCTAACAAAAATGCACTGGCGCAATACGAAAGCAATAGCCGCGATAACTTACGGAAGTTCAGCCGCTGATGCACCCTTATTTTACCAGGCTCGGTATTTCGGCTGAAATACAGTCGTTCTTTCAAGAATCCTGTAGGGTCGATGCCAGAGGTAACCTGCTGTTCTCTTATGGCGATGGCACTGAAACATACGGCCTTGCTTTCCATCGTGTTCCGGCCTCAGGCGGTATATGGTTAGCGGGAAACAGCGATTACAATTTGATCAGGCAGGTTTTTGTCTGCCGCTCGGCGATGGATGCCATAGCCTTCCTCAGCCTTAACTACAAGGCATTTCCTGATTTTGATCAATTGTTTTTCGTGGCTACAGGTTTACGTCCCTGCCGGGCGCAACTCGATTGGATCGTTGCCAACTTTCCACACCGCAATATCGGCCTGTTGTTCGGCAATGATCTGTTGGACAAGATCACCGACCTGAAAGTAGCGGCAGGATTGCACAGCTTATTCTTATCTGTTACCCTTGCTGGTGACACAGTAAACGTTAGGTTCCTCTACCGCGATTACAGTTTTACAGCCGATAAATTCTCTTTAAATCAATTTGAAAAACAGTCCGGCCAGCGTTTTCGCCGCCGGACTTTTAAACCCAGGCGCGCCGTTTCCTGGGCAAATCAATTATTTCAAAAACTTGCTAAAAAATAAAAAGTCATGGAAACATTAACATTCCGGCCACATCCGTTTTATGCATTAGCTAAAACTGCGCCTGTCCTGGTGATTGCTGCATTGGTTAGCATATTGGGCTATTATATACATCCGTTGTTCATCTTACCAGGTATTGGGACTTGCTTATATGGATGGTACAGGTACTTCTATATTTGTGCGATTAAATACGTATTGGATGCCCATGCGCTGCAAACAAGTTGTGGTTTATTCAGTAAGCGGATTGATAGCTTAGCGTTGTTCCGTGTCAAGGATTATGTGATTACCCAATCGCTTCTGATGCGTATTGCAGGATTAATGAATATGACGTTGATCAGTACGGATGTGACCAATAATACGCTTACGATGTACGGCATAGCCTATCATCCGGAATTGGTTGATCAGCTTGGCGAGGCGGTACGGGCCGCAAGGCAAAACAATAAAATTTTAGAATTGGGCTAAGGACGGTTATGATCTGCGGCGTTGTATCTGCATATATGGCTGACGAAGATTTAAATCTTTGCAAAAAAAGTATCAGAGAGCACCTCGCGTTTAAATTTCAGCGCTTTTCCGATTATTCATGTGGGTTGGAGTTTACCTGCAGGGGGCTAATTGTACTTCTCTTCGCGAACCTGATACTGGTGGTGTTTTCCATCGATAATGTTCAGTTATCCTTTGTTGATATCACCCTCGCTAATAGCCGAATATAAATTATTGAAAATGGTCATGCTCTACGGCTAGTTTAAACGTTTTGACAATGGCATGTGGTAAGTTTCAATTCTAGATCTTTCGACATATCGTAAAGGTAGAATATCGGATTTTTAAAATAATTTTAACTATCAAATTCTCAGCATGGGCGCAATTGTATGTACAGTCAAGAATTTCTTGGATACCATTATCGATATTGTCGGCATCAAATCGGGTATCCTGCTGTCCCGAATGACAGTGATCGATATCCTAAAAGGCCGCGATCCCGATTTTGATTTGCTGGAGGAGGAATTTGACCAGGGTATACGTATCAGGAGTGAAACCTATGAGGATCATATTCGCTATGTACGGGTCAAGATCGGAAACCTGAAACCGGAAATGCAGCATCCTTTTCTTTGGGCTGACCGGCTAGTGGAGCTGGATAGAGAAGGCCATCAGGCCTTCCCGGTATTAAAAGCTTTTTCTGAATCTACTCGCAAATATCCGGGGCAAAAGATTGACCCTAACGATATCATCCGTGACATTCTGGAAATGCTCCCTGGTACGCCGTTAGAACTCGTTATTGGGGTAATACAAATATGGGTAGACCATCAACAGCAAAGTCATCATATATCCCGGCCGGAAGAAGAAGAATGGGACGGCGGTACCCCACTGGAACAGCTGTTTAATTGTGAAATTAAATCAGCAGAAAATTTCATGGATCAAAAATTCCTTGATTATATCGCTGCAAACGCCGACGAGTTGCAAAAGATGCATTGGCGAAATTTTGAACGATTCTGCGCTGAATTCTTTAACCGGCTAGGTTATCAAATTCAACTTGGTCCAGGAGGAAGTGACGGCGGTATTGATATTCGCGCGTTTGATCCCAACGATAATAGCAAACCCTTGATTATTATCCAATGCAAGCGTTATAAAGAAGGCCACCAAGTAGGAATTGAAACGGTAAAAGCATTTTATACCGATGTGGAATTTGAGCAGGCACAACTGGGGATGATCGTTACGACCTCTGAGATCGCACCCGGTGGTAAAAAAGTATGCGAAGCCCGGAAGTACCCGCTTACCTTCGCTGAACTGGAAGAAGTTAAACAATGGGCAAAAACGATGAGCAAAAATGCCTGATCGGCGCGCATCATTTTCTCCAGGTATTAATTACAATATGGTCCTTTATCGGTTTAATGCTGGAAACATAATCACTGCTATCCAAGAAATTAGCCAGCGCCCAGTTCTCCGGTGTACCGGGCAGCGAGGGTTGTTTTCCTCTTTCCGTGATTTTTGCATAATTTCCATGCAATGCGTTTAGCAGCGTAGTCAACTGGGCGTTATCTATCGATTGCAAATGCTGATTTAAGAGTTCTACTTTGATCTTCGTATTGTTATTAAATGATATGAGTTTAACTAACAAAGGATAAGCTAATGGCAGCATTCTTTGCTTATATACCACGGTGGTGATGAGTTCTCCTAATCTATTGCTGTTAATAAGGTCCACATTCATGTCCGTAAGCAACATTTTCTTTTGCGCGCCGGTCAATACCTGCGAAGCATAGAGCAAACGATAATCGCTTTCGTCGAAAGAGATTTGGGCCTTCAGCTTCTTGTAATTCACAAAGTCATTCTCTACTAAATGCACATTTTTTCCGTCAAAGTGTGTTTTTAAGGTCTGGTAGTTAGCCAGCGTCATATTGACCTTCTTCACCTGAAGTAAAATATTGACTTTGGAGGCGGACACTTTTTCCATGTTCAATGAGTTCCAGGTCCATGGTATGCCTGCGATAAGTTTAGCGTAAGCGGAATCACTCAGCCTGTCTTCGGTAAGGATGGCGACAGCTATCTGTTCATTAGTTGGTGCATCAGTACCAATGGTAAGCATGCGTTTGCTAGCAAGTGCGCCGTAGACGGATGGGGTGTCGAGGTATTCCAGCAAGGTGCCATCCAGCGAACTGGTTTCCAGAAAACGTAGGCTCACGTTCTTCCAGGTAGGCAGGACACGTACGTGCTCCAATAGGGCACCCCATAACGATGGGTCCACACTGGTAAGTGTGCTAACTGAAGTTTCAATCTTCTCGATTAACGAGATCTTGTCGTCGGGCTCTATGTCATTATTATTCAGCAATTCCAGATAAAATTGTTCAGCTTCCAGCGTATTATCCGGCAGACTGAATAGCACCATGCCGAGATACTCATTGATATTAGCCCCGATATAATTGTTCAAGAGTTCACAGCCAGAATTGCGTATGGCCGAATAATTGGCCTTTACTAAATCATACGTTTTTGATTGGTCTGCATAATGGCTGATGATTGTTTGGATCATCGTTTCATTGATTTCATAATAAGATTGTTGATAAATATGATCGAACAATTCTTTTCTTGATGCTATAAACTCTAGGTCGCGGAACTTAATGGACAGTTCTTTCAGCATTTTTTTGATTTGCCCATCATCTTCAATTGTGGGGAACAACGTAAGGAATTGACTATGGTCTTGAATGCTTTTCTTTAACCGTCCGGATTTGTTTAATTCCTTAAGGTCACTCGTGTCAGCGAACTTCACGATCAGTTTTAGATAGTCGTCAAGTCTTTCTTTAGTAAAATTAGAGGTCGTGTTCAGTTCATCCCAGATATCCGGCCACTGTTTGCACAATGCCTTAAAAAATACGCCGGTCAGTTTGCCTATGCGCAGGTAATCATCAATAAATTTCAATGAAACGGGCTGTTTATCACTAAGCTGCTTTACAACAGTTAGTAATTCCGTCTTGTAAGTGAGGTTGTTTTCTGCCAAAAAATCTACAAACTGGTAGTTCAAAACCTCACGCTGGCGAAATTCGCTCGGCTGTAGTTTTTTAATTAATTGATCGATTTTAACCAAGTCATAATCGGCAGGCAAACGTAAATGATTTTTGACGCTAAATACAAATTCCATATCGGTCCGCGTGATGGTGCCCTCATAAAAATGCGATATATAGGATTGATAAGTTTCATCAATATAACCGTGGCGCAACAAGTAGATCAATATGCGCTCTTTCTCCAATTCCGGCAATATAGCTGCCTCGGGATTTCGCTCAATAATGTCAGCCAATTTCAAGTGTTCCAGGTTAGCGATTTCCTCTTGCCATTTGCCGATCTGCTGTTTTAATTTTTCAGTTTCCTGGTTGAATTTTAAAGACACTTGTTTTATTCGGTCCTGATAACTGCGTTTTGGATCGATTGTATTTTCAACTGTTTTAAAGGATAGGTTGGAATTTCGCCAGCCACCATATTGTACGGTGATCGTCTTGATATTGTTCTCTTTGGTTAGCGCATCGAAGACACTGTCCTCATTCAGTTGCGCGATCGTATAGCTGTTTCCCCCCAGATCGAAACGGTACGAGTCTGGTAGTGCTTTGATTAAGGCATATAAGTATACGCTGCGCAGCTCATTCAGATCTAACAGGTGAATGCCTTCTAATTCAGTGATCGTGGTACGGGCGTTTGCGATTTGTTCATTAATGGTTATAATCATACCATTAACTATCTCCCGTTTATTATCAAAACTCCCGTAAATCAGTCCCTTATTGACGTTCAAATTCGCGAAATCTGTGGGATAGAAATTTTTATAAAGGATCATGCTGAAAAGCTTCTCCTCGGTAAGGTTCAATTTTAATTTATTTTTATAAATGATATATTCATTGAATACATTTTTAAGCTGTCGCATGTCTTCAATGAAAAAAGTAACATTCATCAAAAAATTATCGGTCAGCTTGCCTTGTGCTTTGGCAAACTGGAACTTCTTTAACAAAAGCTCACCGGAGTTGGAGGAATTGATCACCGGTATGACCGGTATAAAAAAATCGAAAAATTTAGTTCGCTCATCATTGATAAATACATCATCTTTTAAGGCGTAAACGAAAGTCACTTTATGATTGATCTGACTTGAATTGTTGATGATGTTGTTAAGCTCCCGCAATTTAGAGAATAGCTTCTCCGGATCTTCGAAACGGTCCAGATCCTCCAGGGCTATCACATTATAACCTGTTTTTTCGAAAAAATACAAAATCTCGTCCAAGTGTTTGTTGAGAATCGATGCATCGACATCGCCTGCCAATTCAATCTCGCCACTAGTCAAGTTCAGTTTATGGAAACGGGCACTGTTGTAATTGCGTAACAAATTTTTTAAAATCAACGCTACGCCAGTCAGAAAAATGCTTCCGGATAAGTAAACTAGCAGGTCATTGTTTTTTAACTTAAATGCAGGCCACCAGGAAATCCGATCGAAGAAAGTCGGTTTAAAAAGAAAGATTCCGGCTATTACACAAAATAGCAACCAAATCGCCTGAAATAACAAATAGCCATTTTTTGTGGCTTTGATTCGTTTAAAGCGTGAGTCCGGCATTTGCTGGCCACTTACCCGGTAAAAGATCTGTTGAAGAATGCTGATCTCAATCCGCTTCCGGTCTTGTTCATCGTCCGCAGAAATCTCATCAAAGGAGGCCAGTGATATATTTAGGTATTTATACTCGGGGTGTTTAAGCTCAAATGTTTTCAAGATGCTACTCTTGCCTGAGCCATAAGGTCCGGTTAGTGCTAAATTTCGAATATTAGGATTGTCCAACGCCCAAGAGAGGGTTTTGGCATATACGAGGTCCTCATCAGCATTCCCAACAGGTGTAAGGTCCTCAAATGAATTAGGATTGGGCAAAAAAGCATTCCCGGTAAATCTTTCATTGAGGAGTTTTAAACCTTGAATAATATAGACTAGAATAGTACTAATGCATTTTTTTAAATATTTCTTTACTGACATAAGGTTTCGGACAAATAAAACCCTAAGATACAGTATTTAACAGATGTAGCCATGTGCCAGCTTCACCCGCTATGATCAAATTTGCGATTTCATAGTTCATCTTTCCCGGTGGTTGACTTAGGTATCCATGATGCCGACGATGACTGGGTGCTGATTTTTCTAGCGTTCGTAAAACAGTCATCATGACTGTTTTAAAATATATGATAAAGCGCTTGAACAAGCTGAGTTGTATTTTCTCCTCAGCACTTTTCAATATTAACAAAATCGATAGGATGACTGAGTGCTTATAGTTAGTGGCATGAGTCCTACGCATCTTTTTGGTAACAATAAGTTTGATTTCATTTAGCGAATCATTCAGGATGCCCTAACGGATTTAGATTGTTTGGTAAATGACAGACCGCAGCAAGAGCCCCCGACACCGTTGCTGTAAAGCAAAATGAAAGCTCATAAAATAATTTATTAAACTTTGTTTTTTTTGAGTTATTTTACATTAATCTCATGGGAAAACGTAGTCAGCAGACGGTAATTGATTATAAGGCGGTTAAGGAAGTAGTCAAATGTTATAATACATTGGATTACGGTCCGAAGTTACGGGAATTGCTTTTAATGGTCTATCCCGAAAATAATTTTAACAAATGCTGTAAGTTGGAATTGCATCGGAGACTGAACGATTTGATCTTGCATAGCTATGATGGGGAACAAGTGCTCAAGTACGAACTCTTCAAGGAATTTTATAACAAAAACGTGGTTGCGGCTTATGAGATCAAAGTAAAAAGCAGTCGAGTGGATTTTCTGACCATCAACGGATATACAACCAGTTTTGAAATTAAGTCCAACCTTGACAATCTGGATAAGTTGGTTAAGCAATCGATAGACTATTTATCGGCCTTCGAGCTCAATAACCTTGTGATTCATGAGCGCCACCTTAGAAAATGCCTTGACATGATACCCGCAAATTTTGGGATCATCACCGTGGACAAAGACCAGCACAGCTTTTACCGCAAACCGAAGTTCAATCAACACCTTAATCCAGCGGTTCAGTTGTCGCTGCTGACCAAAAAAGAACTGCTCCATTGTTTTGGTTCGGCAAATCAGGAAGATATTTTGATCAGTAATAATACCACGACGATCAACGACCTTTTTAAACTGGCGCTGAAAGATCGATATCGCAGCAGGTGGGAATTCATTGTCGAACACCGTAAAGATATCATGCCGATAGATATCCAGTTTTTCTTTAATAAGAATATCAAACCGGCACACATTTACAGCTAAAGCACGAAATAACCGTCCTGTATTTTTGTCCGGATGCAATGGAGATAATGTTCCATGGATATCCTTTTGAACTTAGCCTGGTTTTTACCGCTTTCTATTTTGTCCCAGATATTTTCGATCATTTTCCAGCCTTTGTTATCAGCAGAGAGATATTCCAGTTCATCGCTTTGCATGCGCGCGGCCGTATCTGACCGCAATACAGCGGGAACGATGATGTTTTCGAAATCTGCCAGTTCACGCGCTTCCGAACCTTTATACCCATAAAAGTTATTTTGAACGGCGTCATAAAAGATAAAACCAGGACTGATACCGCCGCCGCCCTCGATCTTGTCTTTTTTGATACCCGCATAATCCGCAAAACAATCCGCACCCATGCGGTCATACTTATTCATCAAACTGTTATCAATCACCTCGATCCTTTCGCCCTGTTCCAGTTCAAAATTCTTAATACTATTGTAAATGCAATTACGAAGGAGAACTACATGGCATTTGTCAAAGTCTTTTAAATAATCGATCATGAATTGGACAGTTGCCATATCGTCTTTGTCTGACAAACAATAATCTTCTAAGTCAACGATCAGAAAATCATCCCCTTGGGCTACGGAGCTAATCTGGTTCATGTCATTGGTAAAGGTCTTTTCCGAAGTTCTGAATGCAACTGTCGGAAATACCACCCGCAGATCAGCCTCCTGTAATTTAATTGAATTTGGCTCACCCGTTAACTGCGAATAGGTGCTGATAACCGGGATGATTTTATTGCGCAGGTAATTCAAACTGAGCAAATATTCTGTGCGTATCTTTCGCTGACCTACCACACCGCGTAAAAACTCCAGCACCTCTTTCTTCATGTTCCTGGACTGGTTTAAATGCACCGGAAGGTCTACAAAAACTTTCTCGCTTCTAATGCTGTTTAAGGTTGGGATGTAAATTTCGTTGAAATGCTTGGGTTCACGGGCCTTCTTGGGCTTTCCGGGTTTAGGTTTCGGGGGCAAACGCTCGAATTCCTTGAAAATTTCTACATAAGGGAAAATATCGGGACCAAACTCAAACGAGGTTAGTACTTTCTTCTCTTCCTGGCGTAATCTGAAAACTGGTATATAGGTTGGTATACTCATGGCTGGTTGAATTAAATAAACTAATGTTGGATGAAATAATCGAGGTTGATCTTTACTTTTAGATTAGCTCCGAAATGATGGGGAACCAAATTCAGGTTTTGCAAACGGCCGACAACAATAGCCGGATGCGTCGCATACTCGCGAGCAACTCGCCGCACCGCTTTTTCGTCCACCTGCTGTTGATCGATCCCTTCCAAAAAGTCATCCGGGAGTAACCAGTCTCGGGCAAAATCATTAGCTTCCTGTTCTTTTGCAGTGTCATTTTCGACACCTTCGAATTCTTCAATGAAAATGTCCTTTTTCCCATGAAGCAGGATATGCCCGGCTTCATGATAAAACGTAAACCAAAAATGATCATTGGTCTTGTAGCGATCAGTGATCTGAATTAAAGGTGTACCACCGACCCAGCGCGCCGCACCGCTAATGGGGGCTTTGGGCAGACTATTGGAAAAAATGACCGCGACACCCGCTTGCTGACACAAGGATTGCAGGGTCGTCGGGAAGTCTTCCGGCTGGGATACCACTAAACTTTTGATCTCCTGCAGCACAACCTTGAAACTATCCTTTTTAAATTCAGGGAACTGTTGTTTCCTTAATTGCAGTTCCGCGATTCTTAACCAGGCGGCCATACTGCTCAATAAAGTTTTGTGACTGGGGCTTTTCCTAAAACTGGTTTGTGCGTAATTTTCGATATATACATTCTCCCATTCAACAGGGGAGACAACACCGTAAAATTGCAGGCACTCCTCGACCATCTCCGTTCCTACATTTCTGGTTTTCAGATACCCGTATTTTTGTAACTCTTTAATCGGCTGTTCTTTCAGCCAGTCCAGGCATTGCTCTAAAAATTCTTCCTGTTCAATTCTCGCCAACTTTTCACGGTAATACATTTCCCGGTTCAGCCAGAACTGCATATCAATACCCAGCACCTTTTCCAGTTGCATAGCGGTATTGACCGTAATAGGTGCTTTACCCGAGATCAGGTCATTGATCTTTCCAGGCGTTTTCCCCATGCGTTCAGCCAATTCGGCCTGGCTCATTTTCAGATACTCGATGGTCTCCAAAATGGTATCGCCGGGCTTAGTTAACAATTCTCTTTCTATTTTTATATTGCTGCTCATGTCTATTCTTTTGGGATGGATTAATGGTAATCTGTGGTATCTATAATCCTGATATCAGTCACTTCCAGGGTATCAACGCCACCCGTTTCCTTTTGCGGAACCGGCTCATGGTTGATATCAAATACCAACCGGTGATTCCCTGAAATGTCCAAAGCCCATTCGCCTTGCATATCACCTGACAGCGGGTGACAGTTTGCCGCAGGGATCTGCATCAGTACTTTCAGATTGGGGGATGCTTCAATATCATCCAATCGCTGCTGTACTTTTTTAGCCATCGTCCCATAGGCCTTTTTTATCTCGGCCGCAGAACTTAGCTTTTTCCTTATTTTATTTGAACGGTAACTGATGTTCATTTTAATAATTTTAATTACCGATTTTCGGTAATATTTTTTCAAAGGTACAGATTGTTTTTGAAAATCCAAATTTCAGACTTTTTATATGGCTGATAATGAGTGTATTTTTAGGCCAGCATAAAACTTATAGGTTATATTTACAGACAAGATCAAAAAATCGATATGCCTAAACAGAGAATCTGCGCTTATTGCCAAAAGAAAGCCAAGCTGACCAGGGAGCATATCTGGCCCAGCTGCCTGATCAGCCGCATGCCGGAACTGCAAGTTAATTATTTAGGTAAAAAACACGTTCTAATGGCCGGCGATTTGGTGGTCGCAGATGTCTGTGCGGATTGCAATAACAAAAAGCTGTCGCCTTTGGATGCCTATTTTTGTTCCTTGTACGACCAATATTTTAAAGATTTTAAAGAAGACCTGACACCGTTTACTCTCACCTATGATTACGACCTGCTGCTGCGCAGTCTGCTCAAGATCACTTATAATTCCTCCCGCACAGTGACTCGTGACTATAATGATTTCGAAACATACCGCGATTATATTTTAAACGGGAATAAAATGCATCCAAACATTCTGGTCAAATTAGATATTGTCCAGCCCACAATAATTGACGCCCGTAAATTCTACCCATCCTCTGCTAGGTGTGGAACTATACAGCTTGGCGGCCCAATGCCAAACTTCCTCGTAAGGTTCATTTCGGTCAATTCCTTTTATTTTTATATCATCCTATCTAAATCAGCTGTTCTGAAAAATGATATGGAAGAGGAATTTTATCGCATTTTCGACAATATACAGGGTACCATTGTCCATCCGTACAGGCAAGAAGTTATTGTAGATACCTTTTCGGACATTGACACTCAGGGCAGTCATCAGGATTTACTAGCAAATACACATGATATTTACTTGGCTTACAAAGACAAGAAAAGAAGATAAAAAGGCGGTCAGTACTATAACCAATTTCCTCTTTTTAATTAAGAGGATCATACTTCTTAATACTTGGGCGATTAATTATGTAAATTTTGAATGACCATTTTGAACCGATTGATGAATGTTCAATATCTACCGTGTTCAATTATTGATAACTATTTATTATCATATCCCATTGATAGCTTTTTTAAAAGCATTGACATTTCATTGTTTGAAAAATCAATGCTTGGGGTGCATTGGCAGTCTGCTTAACGGTCATCAGACATTATGCATGTACTGTTAAAGGTACTATTGGGAAATCCCTCTTTCTTCAATACGAGAATGAGATTTACAAATCCAAATCGTCGATTAAATGCCAATCAGACAGGAAATAGTTTGAGATTTGTACAGTAGCCACCACAAACAAAAACAGGCCTCTTTCTATCTAAAAGGCACATTTCGTGGCATAGGGCCATTTCGTCGGGCTGTTCTGTCGATGGGTTTTATTCAATTTTTTGTTTAACTCCGCGTAATTACGTTACAAATACGTTACGATCTTTTTGCGCCTAAAGCATTGCCTTGCCATCCGGAATTAGTTAATCAGCTTGGCGAGGCGGTCCGGCGCGCAAGGCAAAACAATAAAATTTTAGAATTGAGCTAAGGATTTGGTTATCAGCGACGTTGCATCTGCATATGGTGGCGAAACAGGCGCTCCTGGCTTTCCCTTAACTCCGTTTTCCGGTTACGGTGACGCACCCAGGCGGCAAACAGTGACCATACTATACCCGCGACTACAAATGCAGTTATGTAACCGGTTAAGAGGTTTTTTGAAAACAAAGCTCCCCAAAATGCGCCGGTTGTAATAAACACGGCTAAAACAAAAAAGATGAACGTTCTCATAAGTCTAAATTGCTAATTAATTTAGTTAATTCCAAAAGAAATTTTCCTCAAATAATGATTATTAAAGGCCCTGATATTTTATACCGGGCCTTTCTTCTTGACTTTTCATGCCTGTAACTTCGGTAATTCAATTTGGTTAAACAAAATTCTTACAGTTGCAAAGGGATCATCGTCCTGTTTCTTATCCAAACTCCTTAATAGATTAAGCACGGCATCCTGTACCTCATCTACAATACTCCAATCCTTATCCAAATAAATATCAGTCGTAGTTCGCCCATGATCTACATGATTAAGCGCTAACGCAACATCATCTTTGGACATCCTGCATTTGTTTCGAGCAAGGTTGCCAAAAGTGTGTCGTGCCCAATAATAGGTTATCCCCGATAATTCCGTTGTTTTACACACCTCGACCATCCCCTCACTTAATGCTGCATTTAAGTTTCCTATCGTAGCATATCTTTCACCCAGGCAATCACCATATTTTGAAAGTAGACCAACAGCCTCAGACGGTACCTGAATACTGATAAAAGCCTTGTCCTTACGTTTTCCTTTAGTCTTTGAGCGGTTGTATTCCATCCGTCCATTGCGTACTACATATCGCGAATGGTACAGATCAACAGCGTTGATACCGCATAGATAGAACGACAGCATAAACATGTCTCTGGCAAGTTCTGCCCGGCTACCCGCCTTGACCTTACAATCCCTAATCAATTTTACTTGTTCAATTTCGATGTTACGTTTCTTGGTTTCCGGGGCATCAACAATCTTATACTCCGTAAAGGGACTATAAGTAATCAAGGTGATTCCTAACGATGGTTTATTGTAATAAGCCATTGCTGCGGAAAACAAACCCCTGAAGTCTCTTAGATAATTATGTACGCTTGCATCGGATATGCCTTTGGTCTCTATTGTATAGGTTTTACCAAATTGATTAGTGCGTTCCATTTTCCTGGTACCTCTTAAATACCGTTCATACGCATAGAGAGTTCTCAAAGTAATTTCTTCTATAGGTAATGACTTCCTGTTAAAAAAATCCTGTAAACTATTGGCAACCGTGTTATAGTTGGTAGCGCTCTTAGCCTGGCCATTTACTTTTAACGTATTGATATGGATTTGACAGAATTGAAGAAAATCCACACCCTCATTCGATTTTAATAGGTAATCCCTTAAGTCCTTAGCCGTGTAATAATCAAGTTTACTACCGAGCCTGCTTATTTCTTCGCGGTAGCTATCAAGGGTATTGTTTAAAACCTTCAAGATAAAAGTGTCCTTTATCTCTAATGATTTTGTGAGTTTTTTATCAGTTACATAATGCTCTGTATCTATAAAAACCCGTTCTGTTTTGTGGTAAACGCAAATTTTTACGTTGTAGGTACCATCTGCCTTTTTGTGGTGCTTAAATACTTTAGCGCTTAAAGTGGCCATAAATCAGTGATTTAACCACGAAACTCTGTTACATATTTGTAACAAAACCCCGTGAAGTTTAACAAAAAACCCTGTAAAACCTAAAATTTGAAAGTATAGCCTCTGATAAGTCAGAATGACAAAAAGTGCATTTTTTGCACTAAATAGGCCATTTTTGTATAAAAAAAGCCCCACAGACATGTGGGGCTTGGCTCCTGAGGCTGGGCTCGAACCAGCGACCCTCTGATTAACAGTCAGATGCTCTAACCAGCTGAGCTACTCAGGAGTGTTTTCCTGTTTGGAGTGGGGCAAAAGTATGATTATTCATCTAATTTCACAATATTTGTACAAAAAAAATTTAAAAAAATTATAAATGAGTTTAGTTGTTATTGGTACTGTGGCATTTGACGCCATTGAAACGCCTTTTGGTAAAACAGATAAAATTGTTGGCGGTGCTGCTACTTACGCAAGTTTGGCTGCATCTTACTTTTACGATAAAGTTAAAATTGTGGCCGTTGTAGGCGACGATTTCCCTGCTTTTGAAATTGAAGAACTTAACAATCACTACATTAACACCGAAGGTTTACAGGTTAAAGCGGGCCAAAAATCGTTCTTTTGGGCTGGCAGGTATCATAACGACATGAACAGCCGCGATACATTAGTAACCGAACTTAATGTTTTGGCCGATTTTGATCCCATTATTCCCGAAAGCTATCAGGATTGCGAATACCTGATGCTGGGCAACCTCACACCGCAAATTCAGCAAACGGTTATTGAACGCTTACATAAGCGCCCTAAACTCATTGTGATGGATACCATGAACTTTTGGATGGACATTGCGATGGACGACCTCCTAAAAACTATCAGCATGGTTGATGTGCTAACTATTAACGATGCCGAGGCCCGCCAGCTTTCGGGAGAGTACTCCTTGGTTAAGGCCGCTAAAAAGATACTCGCTATGGGCCCTAAATACCTCATCATTAAAAAAGGTGAGCACGGCGCGCTGTTGTTTAGCGACGATTTGATCTTCTCGGCACCAGCCCTGCCACTGGCCGACGTTTTCGACCCAACAGGCGCGGGCGATACCTTTGCCGGAGGCTTTATTGGCTACCTGGCCAAAGTTGGCACCGTTAACTTCAACAACATGAAAAATGCCATCATCTACGGCTCGGCACTGGCTTCGTTTTGCGTAGAGAAGTTTGGCACCGAACGCTTAAAAAGCTTAACCGAAGACGATGTAAAAGCACGCATACAGCAGTTTGTGCGCCTTTCGTCTTTCGTTATCGAATAATAAAAACCAAAAGCAAGAGTTAAGATACAAGGCTAAATTCAAACATCTCGTATCTTGATTCTTGCTTCTTAACTCCTGCATCTCAATAACACAGCTATGAAATACCGCGAATTAGGCAATACCGGCGAACAACTTTCGGCAATTGGTTTGGGCTGCATGGGCATGACGCATGCTTACGGCGACCGTAACGACGACGAATCTATCAACGTGCTTAACCTGGCACTCGATCTGGGTATCAACTTTTGGGATACAGCCGATATTTACGGCCCGCACACCAACGAACAACTCATAGCCCGGGTATTGGCACCAAACCGCTCCAAAGTGTTTATAGCTACCAAATTTGGCTTCCTGGAGAGCGGGGCTTACGACCGATCTTTTGACGCATCTCCCGCTTATGCCCAAAAAGCTGTTGAAGCCAGTTTAAAACGCCTTAATGTTAATGTGATTGATTTGTATTACGCCCATCGCATTGACCCTAACATACCGCTCGAAGAGATGATAGGCGGCATGGCCGAACTGGTTAAACAAGGCAAGGTGCGCTACCTTGGCTTGTCCGAAGCGTCGGCAGATACCCTTGCCCGTGCCTGCAAGGTTCATCCCATTGCGGCATTACAAAGCGAATACTCCCTGTTAACCCGCGACCCGGAAGACAAAATAATACCGGCTTGCCGCCAACTGGGTATTGGTTTTATACCCTTTAGTCCGCTTTCGCGGGGACTGGTAACCGCCACACTGCCCGCAGATGCCAACCAATTAAACGCTACCGATTTTCGCCATACTATCCCGCGCTTTCAGGGCGAGTTTCTGGATAACAACAACAAACTAGTTATCGATTTTGCCCAACTTGCTGCCGATAAAGGTTGCACACCAGCCCAACTGGCCTTGGCCTGGGTATTGGCCCAGGGCGATGGCATTATCCCAATCCCCGGCACAAAAAAAACAAAGTACCTTAAAGAAAACGCCGACGCGGTGGATATTGAATTAACCCCGTTTGACTTTACAGCCATTAACGACGTACTCAAAAAACACCCCAACACCGGGCCCCGCTACACCGAAGCCGGCATGAAACTGGTAGACAAATAACCCATAAAGCTAAATCCCCATTCAAAATTGATTGAGTGGGGATATTTCAAGAATTATTGCAAATTACAGACTTAGAAGTAGCAAATAACAGCACGAGGATTAGTCCGAGCGATTTCTGCCATGAGTAAGGTAAGGCACCTACTAATTGACTGGTTCTTTTCTACCGACCTGTAACTCCTGCGGAGTTTAGAATGAGTATTGTCAGAAATCTGCTGCATCCAACGGTAAGTTGTAGTTTTGTTGGATGCAGAAGATTTCTCCTTCGTAGGGGACGACAATAATATTTTATAATTTCCTAATCGCTAATTATTGGTATACCGGTTTATAATGTCAATAATCACTTTGTTCTCCTGTAGTTGCGGCAGGTAATCAAAAAGGATATAGTGCTTTTCGGGATCCGAAGTAAGGGCCTGTTCTAAAAAGTTAAGAGCCTCGTTCAACTCGCCTTTTGCAAAAAGGTAGGCTACCATGCGGTAGTACAGTTCCGCCGAATCGGGATTGTTTTTTATGGCTTCGGTGATGATCTCTATGGCACTATCCAGTTTTTTTTGCTCGTATAGTATCGACGAATAATCTAACCAGGCATCGCTATCAAGCGGGTTTAGTTCAACAACCTTTTCGTAACCAAACTCCGCTTCGGTTAAGTGGCCCAGTTTGTATTCGGCATCGGCAATGGCAAACCAGTAATCGGCATTGGTTAAATCCAAATCGAGGGCTTTTTTATAAAAATGCAGGGCCTCAAAATAGCGTTCTTCAAAATCGAGCGTTACACCAACACCAAACCAGGCATCGGCCAGCTTAGGGTCCATTTTAACCGATTTTTTGTAGAACGAACGTGCATCGTCCATCTGCTCCAGCTTTTCGTAGCATTCGCCAATAGCGCAATAAGTATCGGCATTGGGTTGTTCGTACTCAAAAGTTTGGCGGTAAACCTCAATGGCCTCGGCATATTTTTCCAGGTTAACCAGTGCGTTACCCTTGTTAAAGTAGGCCGATGCAAAGCTATCCTTAATTAATATAGCGTAATCGTAAGCGTCGATAGCTTTTTCAAACAAACTCAATTTAGTAAAGGCATTACCCAAATTGTACCAGGCGGCGTAACTGTACGGCTCATTATCAATATATTGTTGATAAAATTGTACGCTTTCGGCCTGGTTATCCATTACATCATAGCAAAAGGCCAGTTCGTATAAAGCGTCCTGGTTTTCCATGTTTTGCTCAAGGCATAACTTAAGGTAGGTTATGGCGGTATCGTAATCGCCCATGTTTTGATGTACGTAGGCTACGTGTAACAATATCTCGTCGGTTTCTTCGGCCATGCCGAGGGCCTTTTCGTAGTTCTCCAAAGCTTCGGGGTAACGGTCGATACTTTCGTAAAGGTTACCACGGATGATGTAAATATCAACATCAGATGCTTCGAGGGTTTGAGCCCTGTCGAGCGCGGCAAAAGCATCGCCCACGCGGTTGGTAACTACAAATAGCTGGGCCTGCTTAATTAAAAAAACTGCTGCAAAAGGGTGCTGGGCGCGGGCATACTCAACCACCTGTAAAGCCTTAACCGGATCGTTTTTTTCAATGTAATAGTCGATGATGTTCTCAAACGCTTGTGCATCAAAAAAGTACTGATCGTGGTTACGAATCATCTCTTCGTAACGTTCCACCGAAAATTTTGGGTCTTCGGTGAAGTCAAATTCAAACTCTTCTTCCATTCAATCTTGTTTGCAGAACTTCTGCTTTAGTCCTTTTATATAATTAGAGTATAAACTTTCGTTAAGTTAAGATAGCTATAATACCCGCCGGTAACTAATTTAGTTTTCCACATATCCCCATTTAACATAAATTTTTGATTAAGTGCCTGATATTAAATTGAAAACATTTTAACCGAATATCACATCCGGTAGCACAACGAGAGGGTAATTGGGCCGGTATATTTATTTAACTTTGACAAAGTTATTATAAAAGCCATGGATAACAAAACCAAAACTATACTAAGTAATTTAGGTATTAACGCAATAAATGATGCTTTTAGTACTGGCAGTACTTGGGGAAGTGCCCCCGGCTGCACGGTAAGCACCATATCATCGCCGGTTGACGGGCAAAAAATTGCAGACGTTAACATGGCTACCACAGCCTGTTATGATAAAACTATTTTAAAAGCCACCGAAGCGTTTACCACCTGGCGCGGCATACCTGCACCCAAACGCGGCGAAATAGTGAGGCAAATTGGCCTTGCACTACGGGCGCATAAAGACGACCTTGGTTACCTGGTATCGTATGAGATGGGCAAGAGCCTGCAGGAAGGACGCGGCGAAGTGCAGGAGATGATTGATATTTGCGATTTTGCAGTTGGCCTTAGCCGCCAGCTATACGGTTTAACCATGCACTCCGAAAGGCCGCAGCACCGCATGTACGAGCAATATCACCCGCTTGGTGTTGTGGGCATTATTTCGGCATTTAACTTCCCGGTGGCGGTTTGGAGCTGGAACGCTATGCTGGGCTGGGTTTGCGGCGATGTTTGCGTTTGGAAACCATCCGAAAAAACACCTTTAACTGCCATTGCCTGCCAGCATATTGTACAAACTGTTTTTGAGGCCAATAGTGTACCCGAAGGGGTATCGTGCCTGGTAATAGGCGATAGGAGCATTGGCGAACTGATGGCTAATGATACCCGCGTACCTTTAATATCGGCAACGGGCTCTACCCGCATGGGCAAGGCCGTAGCTGCTGCCGTGGGTGCAAGGCTGGGTAAAAGTTTGCTGGAACTTGGCGGCAACAACGCCGTTATTATTAGCGAACATGCCGACCTGAATATTGCCTTAACGGGAGCCGTTTTTGGGGCAGTAGGCACCGCGGGGCAACGCTGTACAACCACACGCCGACTAATTATTCACGAAAGTATTTATGATGCCTTTAGGCAAAAACTGGTAAATGCCTACAGCCAGCTACGCATAGGCAACCCGCTTAACGAGCATAACCATGTTGGCCCGTTAATTGACCATGATGCGGTTGAGGCCTATTTAAAATCGATAACGGCTTGCAAGGCTCAGGGCGGTAAATTTATTGTGGAAGGCGGTGTGTTAAGCGGCGATGGCTATGAATCGGGCTGTTATGTTAGGCCATGTATTGCCGAGGTTGAAAACCATTACGGCATTGTGCAGCACGAAACCTTTGCACCTATTTTGTATTTAATTAAATATAGCACTTTAAACCAGGCTATCCAACTGCAAAACGGCGTTCCGCAGGGTTTATCATCGGCCATTATTACCAACCATTTGCGCGAAGCCGAAGCATTTTTATCGGCATCGGGTTCTGATTGCGGCATTGCCAATGTAAACATAGGCACATCGGGAGCCGAAATTGGCGGAGCCTTTGGCGGCGAAAAAGAAACAGGCGGCGGGCGCGAGTCGGGCTCGGATGCCTGGAAGGTTTATATGCGCAGGCAAACCAACACCATTAATTACTCAACCAGCCTGCCACTGGCGCAGGGAATAAAGTTTGAGCTGTAACTGTTTCACGGTTATGTATTGCGCATTTAATACATAACCGTGAAACTTAAAAATAAAAAACTGGTTTGGCATTAACCCTAATGCCCGGTATTCATAATTACCTATCCTCAAAGTAAAATTTATGTGCTATTACATTAAAATGTAGTACAAATGTTTTATCTATGCCGGATAATATAGCATCCAATAAATTTCTGTTTTAAATGACTAATATATCTTATAAAATCTTAGGCCTGGTTACCGGCGGCGCTTTGTTGCTTAATGCTGTTGCAATGGCACAAACCGCTCCTGCCGCTTTACCTGTTGAACCACCACTACCCAAAAACTGGCACCAGCTTGATTACAAAACCGATGGCTATTATGGCATTAGCTTAAAACAGGCTTATAATTTGCTAAAGGGCAAAAAAAGCAAACAGGTTATTGTTGCCATTATTGATAGCGGCGTTGATACCCTGCAGCGCGACCTGACGGGTGTTTTATGGACTAACCCCAAAGAGATACCGGGTAACGGCATTGACGACGACCATGATGGTTATATTGACGATGTACACGGCTGGAACTTTTTAGGCGGCCCCAACGGCAAGTGCGACTTTAACGAAACTACCGAAGAAATACGCGAATATGCACGGTTAAAAGCAAAATATGACAACGCTACCGAAGCAACCGCAAGCAATAAGAAAGAATATAACTATTGGTTAAAGGTTAAAACTACGCGCGACTCGACAGTTGATAAAGCACAGGCAGAAATTAAACAACTTTCGCCGTTATTAAATGTGCTGATGGTTACGAGCGGTATTATTAAAAATGAACTAAAACTCACTTCGGACGTATCATTTACGGTTGCTGATCTGGATAAGATTAAATCGGCAAATGATACCGTGATGCAGAGCAAAACCATTTGGACGGGCATTTTGCAGGAGGAAGGCGGCGATGCCACCAGCGCTAAAACAATTAAGGATTTAAGCGAATATCTTAAAAAATTAAACAGCGATATTAACCCCGACCTGGATGCGCGCAAAACCATTATGGATAACGACCCCGATGATAACAGCAGCAGCAAATACGGTAACAACTTACTAAAATTTGAAGATGCATCGCACGGTACGGGTGTTGCGGGCTTAATTGGCGCCATACGCAACAACGGCTACGGTATTGATGGCGTTGCCGATAATGTTAGGCTAATGCCCATTAAAGCCGTGCCCGATGGCGATGAATATGATAAGGATATTGCCAACGCCATCCGCTTTGCGGTTGACCACGGGGCCAAGGTAATCAACATGAGTTTCGGCAAAAAAATATCGCCACATAAAAACTGGGTCGACTCGGCCTTTAAATATGCTGCCGCCCATAATGTTTTGCTGGTAATGGCTGCCGGCAATGATAACCAGGATATTGATGCTAAACCAGAATTCCCCAACGACCAGTTTGCCGATGGATCAGGAAATGATGCCGCTAACATGATTAATGTTGGTGCATCGTCGGCCAAGCTTAACGAAAAACTGGCCGCAACCTTTAGCAATTACGGCAAAAAAAATGTGGATGTTTTTGCCCCCGGCGTTAAAGTAACATCAATTGATAAAGACGCCGAGTTTGATACCGCCGATGGTACCAGCTTTGCATCGCCCATAACGGCCGGTATTGCAGCGCTGTTGCTTGAATATTACCCAACCCTAAGTGCAAGGCAGGTAAAGCAAATTATACTAAAATCGGCAACGCCGTTAACAGGCACTATGGTTTTAAAACCAGGCAGCACCACCGAAAAGGTTGACTTTACAACGCTATCAAAAACCGGCGGTATTGTTAATGCTTATAAAGCGGTGCTTATTGCGTCGCAAACCAAGGGTGAGTTGAAAAAGTAAATAAACTACTGTTTTAAAAAAAAAGACATCTCAAACAATGGTTCGAGATGTCTTTTTTTTTATGATATAGTGAAGCTATCTTAGTTCACGAGCAGCTTGTACCCTTTGCCGTGTACGTTTATAATTTCAACCTTGGGGTCGTCTTTTAAGTATTTGCGTATTTTGCTTAAAAACACATCCATACTACGGCCGTTAAAGTAATTATCATCGTGCCAGATGCTTAGCAGGGCTTCTTCGCGGGTAAGCACTTCGTTTTGTTTGAGGCACAGCAGGCGCAGCAACTCGGCTTCTTTGGTTGATAGTTTTTGCAGTTGCTCGCCGTCTTTTATGATCTGGGTGGTATAATCAAACTCGTATTTACCAACTTTAAAGTGCGATAGGGTTTCACCGGTTTCTTTACCGTTTTCGTTTACGCGTTTCAGTAAAGCGTTAATGCGTAAAAGCAGTTCCTCTATTCTAAAAGGTTTGGTTATGTAATCGTCGCCACCCAGGTTAAAGGCCTGGGTTTTATCCTCAATCATGGCCTTGGCGGTAGCAAAAATAATGGGCACCTTGGGGTTCATTTTCCTTATCTCTTTACCCAGGGTAAAGCCGTCTTTTTTGGGCATCATCACGTCCAGTATAAGCAGGTCGTAATTGCTTTTGGTAAAGGCTTTAAGCCCTTCTTCGCCATCCTTGCAAAGCACCACATCAAATTTACCTTTTAGTTGCAGGTAATCCTGTAACAACATGCCTAAATTCGGATCATCCTCAACCAATAATATTTTCATCATTTTGATTTACCTTGTGAAATTTCGTCAAACCTCATTTCAAATTCAGATCCCTTCTCTCTTTCCGATTTCACACTGATTGTTCCGTTAAGGCGTTTAACAATTGTATTAACGTAACTTAAACCCAGGCCAAAGCCTTTAACATCGTGCAGGTTACCGGTGGGTATGCGGTAAAACTGCTCAAATATTTTAACCTGCTGATCTGTACTCATGCCTATCCCCTTATCGGCCACACGGATAACGGCCTGGCCGCCTTTACTCAAGGTGCTGATGGTAATTTCGGGCGTTTCGGTGCTGTACTTTATGGCGTTATCAATCAGGTTGTATAACACGTTAGAAAAATGCAGTTCATCGGCCTTTATCACCATTTCCTGGTCGTTAAGGTTAAGGTTTAGGTTAACCTCGTGTTTTTGCAGTTTTAACAACATGCTATCCAAAACGGTAGTTATGGTTTCGTTTACATCAACACGTTTAATATCTAACTTAAAATCGTTTTTCTCTATCCTGGCAATGTTAAGCACGCGCTCAATATGGCTACCCAGGCGCACATTTTCTTCGTATATGATATTGGCCAATTTGGCAACCCGCGATTTATCGCCCGCAATTTCTACATCCTTTAAAGCTTCGCTGGCTATCATAATGGTTGATACCGGTGTTTTAAATTCGTGGGTCATGTTATTGATGAAATCGGTTTTCATTTCCGATATTTTCTTTTGCTTTACGATAGAATAAATGGTATAGCCAAAACAAAAGATGAGCACAACTATAAGCCCGCCGGTGGTAGCCATTGTAGAAGCCATATGGCTCAATATCAATGAGTTTTTTTGCGGGAAAGACACGCGCAGCCTGCCAGGGTCGTTTACGGCGCTGCTAAAAATTGCCTTTTGGTAAGAGTTACCCACCAAAAAAACCGGCACATCGCCCTTGGTATCCCAGGCCTTTGCAAATATGAGCGAATCGTTATCCAGTTTGGCAACATCGTAACTAAACGGCAGGTCAATCCCCTGGTTGTGCAGTTCGGTACGTAAAATGGTATCAAGCGCCAGCAGGTTGATACGCTCTTTTAAAGGTTCGTTTGCCCGTTGGTACTCCCTCACCAGGTTTTCGATAACGCCACCGGATTTTTCGGGCAATGTTGTGTTATTTGGTGTATCGGCAGTTTCTATCTGCAATAAGTGTTGCACTTGTTTTAGCTGTTGCGCCTTGCGTTTGCGCGCCTGTTCTTTAACCCATAGCGGGTTAAGGTTTGGTACCGAAATAATTTGCTTGCCAAATTGCGGATCGAGATAAACAATTTGAGTGGTATCAATATACTTATGCAGTTTGCCGTTTGTACGCAAAAACTGGCGAGGATCTACCGGTTTGGCGGTAATTTGGGGTATAAAGTTTTGGCGTACTACGCCTGTTTCGTCGGTATATTCTTCAACGCGTACCTGTAAATTAATCGACCCGCTCATTTGGTCGAGCGCGTAATCTAACTTACGCTCTTCTATCAAGTGTTTTACACTGTCTTTTAAATTGGCTATGCGCTGCGCGCGCGTAAGCGAATGTTGGGTGTTTTGTGTGCCTGCGCTTGTTGCGGCATGCATACTATGGTGTATGGTTCTGGAATATTTTAGGATAAAGGTTTTCTGCTTCGGTAAATAGGCGGGGTGTTGGGCAATAAGCTGGTTTGGATATTTACTTTTATCTATCAAAAATTTATTTGCATCCTGTTTGCTTATCCTATCAACCACGTTATTAAGTGCCTCGTTAACGGAATGATCAAACAAACTGGATTGCAGACTGTAGCTTTGCCGAAGAAAATAGAATTGCATAGCCATTACACCAAACAGCGCAACAGCCATCAATCCGGTAATGAGGCTAATATTTTTCTTCTTCATCGAACTACAAAAATATTGAAGAATAAAGTAATATAATTTGCTTTAACATTTTTTAACATATCATTTAACATCTTCAAAAACAATTGGTTAATATCTTTGAGCAAATCATTTAAACCACGCCTATCATGAAAAAAAAATTCCCAAATCAGGGCTTTCAATTTGTGTTTTCGCTCGGCATTATTGTTTCATTATTGTTACCCTCGGTATTAGTTGCGCAGTATCCTCACAAACAACACAAAGCTAACATACCAAACCATAATAACCGGTTATTTAAAAGGCATAGGTAATAGAATCAGAATTTGCAGAATGCGATTGTGCGCAATACTATGTTATAAAAATTATTTAAATTTTATCATTCGTGCAATTACGGTTCATACAATTTTAAGCGACTTTTAATTGGGGCACATACAAAAGTATTTGCGCCAGCCACCGCAACTATGCCAAAAAAATATCCTACAAATAAAATTTTATTAAAGCCGGAAATATTTATATTTAAAACAAATTTGAACCTTTTTACAATGAAAAAATTTTTATTACTGGCACTGTTACTGGTTACACAAACCGTTTGGAGCCAAATACCTAAACCTCAAAAAAATACTTACGTTAACGATTTTGCTAAGGTTTTAACTACCGACGAGGTGGCATCGTTAAACAAAGCAATATTTGAGATAGAACAAAAAACATCGGTACAGTTTGCTGTGGTGCTGGTTAATAAAATACCCGCGGCTTACGAAATTGAAGATTACGCTTTATTAATAGGCCGCAAATGGCACGTTGGCAAAAACAAAAACGGCATTGTTTACGTGGCCGCCATACAGCAACACAAACAACGCCTGCAAATTGCCACCGGCCTTGATAGCACTTTTACCAAAGATACCCGCCAAGCCATTTTGGGCGCACTAAACCCATATTTTAAACGTACCGATTATGCCGGCGGCCTGCAATTACTGGTTAGCCAAATTGGCCAAACGCTTGATGCTAATTTGCTAAAAGCCCCCACCCGTGCTACATCTGCGGCGGTAAATACGGCCATACGCGTTAGTAAGCCAGTGCCAAATAACAATGCCGTTTATGGCATTATTATTTTGGTAATTGTTTTGGTGGTGGTAGCATACGTAATTTACTCTTATAAGCAAAGCAGCGGCAGCACGGTTGGCTCGGGCACGGGTTTGAGTACTGGCCCGGCTGCAAGCTATAACAATATGCCCGCTGCTGGTTATAACAACCCTGGCTATAATAGTGGTTACAACAATGGCGGCATGCCTGTTAATAGTTACCCTAACCATAGCGGTTCGGGTGTTGGTAGTTTTGTGGCCGGTGCGGCGGTGGGTGCCATAGCGGGTTATGCGGCCAACAGTTTGCTTAACAACCATGGCCACCACCACGGCGGCAATTACAACACAAACAATGGCATTACGGGTGGTTATGGTGATAATTCGTTTCAGGCGGATGACTCGGCACCGGCGGATACTTCAAGCTCGTCGGATTATGGAAATTGGGGTGGCAGCAGCAGTTCGTCGGATGATAGCAGTTATTCGTCGACCTCGTCGGACGATAGTAGTAGTTATTCCTCATCGGACGATAGCGGTTTTTCGTCGGATTCGTCGGATGATAGCGGGTCGACGTCAAGCTGGTAACAGAACAAATATCGAACACCGAATTTTATCCCATAGTACAATGGTGAATATTAGATGTTCGGTAATGATTTTCTTTACTTGATGGCATTGCGCGTGCGCCAGCGATAGGGTTATTGAGGTTTTTTTTATTTATTTTACCAATGCCGCTTTTAAACGTTAAGGTACAGCACAAAAATTATGAGAAGGGTGAGTTTTGCGACGAACAACCGCGAAGCCTTGACGAAACTATACAATTGATAAACACTTTTCCGTGGGATGCCGAACGCACACTTACCGTGGTGCAGCTAACCGGCCCATCTGTAACCATACGCAACGAACAGGCCAATTACCTAAAAACGGGCCTGTACTTTAACGGAAAATATTGCCTTTATTACCTTGACGGCCGCAACCACTTATACGAATACCATGCGGCCGATTTGGCAACGGTAAATAAACTGGTAACTGATTTTTTTAACGCCGTACTTGATGTTTCGGTATTTGAAAAACACTTTGTTAATATTGGCAATAAGGCACACTTTGAAACCGCCAGCTTTGAATATCGGCAAAGCCTTTGGCGCGTTTTAATGCTAACCAGCAGTTTATTATTATTTGGCCTACTTTTTTTTATGGGGAATGCCGCCATGCTTTTTGGACATACCCCTGCGCCTTTTGTTTTTATGTTTAGCATAGTATTTGCAATTTACTGCTGGCTGCTTTTCGGTATATATTATAACGCGTATGTTAACCGCCACAATTACCTGCATATATCCCGCGGGAACAATGTTTTTTACTTCGGCCAAAATACCGACACCATAAATGCTTATAATAAGACCGATATTAAAGAAATTGTAAGTTACGAAGGCCGCGGACAGGGAAATTTTAACGTTGGCGGCAGCTTTGAAGTTTTTTTTAACAACGGCGAAACCATTAAAATAACCAATATGCTTATCAATAATTTAGATTTTAGGGGCAAATTTTTGGATAGTATGGATAACCCAACCATCCGCTTTATGCCGGGCAGAAAAAGTTTGTTTAATATGAAGTAGGTTGGCTGGCCGGGATGGGGGACCGGTGCGTCGGCGATGACGATAGCAGTAGTTATTCCTAATCGGCCGATAGTGGTTTTTCGTCGGATTCTTCGGATGGTAGCTAGTCGGCATCAAGCTGGTAAACTAACCGGATGGGGCAATACTGTGCAGAGCGGCTCTGTATAGTTCGCTTGTCCTAAAGCCACAGGTGACTCTTGCAGTAGCGGGGGCAGTTGCCATGCTCTAAAGGCAGCTGGAACTAATATATTTGATGTGAACGGATTGTTTTATAATTATGATGAAGATTTTATAATCCCCAAATCTTTGCAAAATTTCCTTTCCGGTAAAGCTATTCAAGTAGGAACCAATGTAAGAGATATAATTGATTATTTGAAAAAAGCCTATCCTGATAATAAGGGCGTTGTAAAACTTGTCGAAAGTGCTCGAAATGCGTCGGGTTGATCTGGAAATGGCTCTGGATCTTCAGCCAACAGTTATATTACAGATCAATCATCAAGTGGAAACGGCTCTGGATCTTCAGGTAGCATTAGTAGTCAAGATACTGATCGAATAAAAAACTTTAATTCATGAAAAAAATTTTAAATTTCAAATATTTTCAAACGTTCTATTTTTTTTCATCTTATTGCTATTTACAGCTGGGATAATGGTGGATATTAAATATAATTATGATGAACCGTTTGCGAATTTTGAAGAAGTAAGCCACGACTTTTATCGGGTTGTTATATATTATGGTCTTTTTATACTCGTCCTTTTAATAATTAACATTACTTGCACTATTATTGCTTATAAATCGAGTGCAAAAGCTAAATAGCCATAACTATTTAAGCTTTTGTTATAAGCTACGATTGTTATGGCTATTCAGCAAATCATTTCCCCACCGCTTCCGCAAGCGTCACTTGTGCTTTAGGATAAGCGGGCTAAGGGCCTGGCTATATCTATGCTTGATCTTGTTAGCCTTCAACTTTCCGCACTGATCCACTATTGTTCACTTTGATTTAATAAAAGGAGAGACGTATCACGATAGTTCAAAGAGACCGGACCCCTCCTACAACAAAAAACCCCATCAACTATCGTTGACAGGGTTAATTAAGATTGGGCACCGACCTACTCTCCCACGTTTTACCGCAGTACCATCGGCTCTGGCGGGCTTGACTTCTCTGTTCGGAATGGGAAGAGGTAGACACCGCCGATATAGGCACCTGAATATTTTTAGTTCATTGGTTCACTTGTTCATTAGCGGATTGGTATCTGCTAACGTTGGTTTACCGAACTGATATTTTAATTTGTTAAGGTTGATAAGCTTATGACTCTTCTTGGACTAATGACCAATGAACCACTCAACTAATGAACCATTAAACAATGACATATTATTGAAAGAAGGAATTGATTTAAGAGAAAACAACAGCTTTGTGTTTCGGTTCATTAGTCATTTGTTCATTTGTAATCTGCTCTTATTGCTAAGACCAATCAACTAATGACCAATGAACTAATGAACCATAAATACCTGCTATGAGAAAGCTTCGGGTTATTAGTATTACTTGGCTATGATGTCACCACCTTTACACCTGTAACCTATCAACGTAGTAGTCTCCTACGACCCTCAATGGAAGTCTCATCTTGTGGCTAGTTTCGCACTTAGATGCTTTCAGCGCTTATCTATTCCCAACGTAGCTACTCTGCAGTACAGCTGGCGCCATAACAGATTCACTAGAGGTTAGTCCAACCCGGTCCTCTCGTACTAAGGTCAGCCCCACTCAAACTTCCAACGCCCACAACAGATAGGGACCGAACTGTCTCGCGACGTTCTGAACCCAGCTCGCGTGCCACTTTAATGAGCGAACAGCTCAACCCTTGGGACCTTCTCCAGCCCCAGGATGTGACGAGCCGACATCGAGGTGCCAAACCTCCCCGTCGATATGAGCTCTTGGGGGAGATCAGCCTGTTATCCCCAGCGTACCTTTTATCCTTTGAGCGATGGCCCTTCCATGCAGAACCACCGGATCACTATATCCGTCTTTCGACCCTGCTCGGCTTGTCTGCCTCACAGTCAAGCAAGCTTATGCTATTGCACTCCGCATACGGTTACCAAGCGTATTGAGCTTACCTTTGAAAGCCTCCGTTACCTTTTTGGAGGCGACCACCCCAGTCAAACTACCCGCCAAACAATGTTCTCCACATTGCAGAGTTAGACACCAAATACAGAAAGGGTGGTATTTCAACGTTGACTAACTGACTCCTAGCGAAGCCAGATCACAGTCTCCCACCTATCCTACACATCCTGTACCCGATGTCAATGTTAAGCTATAGTGAAGGTGCATGGGGTCTTTCCGTCCCGTTGCGGGTAACCGGCGTCTTCACCGATACCACAATTTCACCGAGCTCATGGCTGAGACAGCGCCCAGATCGTTACACCATTCGTGCAGGTCGGAACTTACCCGACAAGGAATTTCGCTACCTTAGGACCGTTATAGTTACGGCCGCCGTTTACTGGGGCTTCGATTCAATGCTTCGCCTTGCGACTAACATCCCCTCTTAACCTTCCAGCACCGGGCAGGTGTCAGGCCTTATACGTCATCTTTCGATTTTGCAAAGCCATGTGTTTTTGTTAAACAGTCGCCTGGGCCTTTTCACTGCGGCTGACATTACTGCCAGCGCCCCTTCTCCCGAAGTTACAGGGCCATTTTGCCGAGTTCCTTAGCCATGATTCACTCGAGCACCTTAGGATTCTCTCCTCGACTACCTGTGTCGGTTTACGGTACGGGTTTTTATAACCTGAAGCTTAGCGGGTTTTCTTGGAAGTCTGATTACCTGAACTATCCCATCCCCCGAAGGTTCCGAGTACTATCTGCTTTCAGCAAGAGTCACGGACTTACCTGTGTCTCCTATACCTACGGCATTTAACGAACTATTCCGTCAGTTCGCGTCAGTGTCACTACTCCGTCACCGCATCGCAGTTATAAAAAGTACTGGAATATTAACCAGTTGTCCATCGGCTACGCCCTTCGGCTTCACCTTAGGCCCCGACTAACCCTGATCCGATTAGCGTTGATCAGGAAACCTTAGTCTTTCGGTGGGCGGGTTTCTCTCCCGCCTTATCGTTACTTATGCCTACATTTGCTTTTCTACAATCTCCACAGTAACTTACGTATCTGCTTCGCTGACAGTAGAATGCTCCCCTACCAGATGCATTGCTGCAAATCCATAGCTTCGGTATACCACTTGATGCCCGTTTATTATCCATGCCCGATCGCTCGACTAGTGAGCTGTTACGCACTCTTTAAATGAATGGCTGCTTCCAAGCCAACATCCTAGCTGTCTGTGCAATCGGACCTCGTTAGTTCAACTTAGTGGTAATTTAGGGACCTTAGCTGATGGTCTGGGTTCTTTCCCTCTCGGCCCTGGACCTTAGCACCCAGAGCCTCACTCCAGCGTATATTATATAGCATTCGGAGTTTATCTGGATTTGGTAGGATTTGACTCCCCCGCACCCAATTAGTAGCTCTACCTCTATATAACTCAACCGCCAGGCTGTTCCTAAAAACATTTCGGGGAGTACGAGCTATTTCCCAGTTTGATTAGCCTTTCACCCCTACCCACAGATCATCCGGAAACTTTTCAACGTTTATCGGTTCGGTCCTCCAGTACCTGTTACGGCACCTTCAACCTGTCCATGGGTAGATCACAAGGTTTCGCGTCTACCCCCTCTGACTGCACGCCCTATTCAGACTCGCTTTCGCTTCGGCTGCGTGACTTAATCACTTAACCTTGCCAGAGAGGAGTAACTCGTAGGCTCATTATGCAAAAGGCACGCCGTCACGGAACAAGTCCGCTCCGACCGCTTGTAAGTACACGGTTTCAGGTTCTATTTCACTCCCCTGTTCGGGGTTCTTTTCACCTTTCCCTCACGGTACTGGTTCACTATCGGTCTCTCAGGAGTATTTAGCCTTACCGGATGGTGCCGGCAGATTCCCACAAGGCGTCTCCGACCTCGCGGTACTCAGGATACCACTATCCTATTATTACTTACTCTTACGCAGCTCTCATGCTCTATGGCCAGGTTTCCCACCCTGTTCAGATTCATTTTAATATTCATGTTGTGGTCCTACAACCCCGGTTATGCCGTAACATAACCGGTTTGGGCTTCTTCCCTTTCGCTCGCCACTACTCAGGAAATCACTATTGTTTTCTCTTCCTCCGCTTACTTAGATGTTTCAGTTCAGCGGGTTTGCGTATTTATACGACCGTTCTTCAAACGGCCAGGTTTCCCCATTCGGAAATCCGCGGATTAATTCATATTTGCCAATCCCCGCGGCTTATCGCAGCTTATCACGTCCTTCATCGCCTCTGAGAGCCAAGGCATCCCCCGTGTACCCTTTCTTACTTTCTTCTACTTATACGCCTTTTGCTCGTATAGTATGCTTTTTGATTGTTGTTCCGTTTATCGGTTCACTTGTTCATCAGTTCATTGGTATTACTACCTTTTTACCTTTGATTCCGTAAACCTCTAAAGCCAAAACAACGTCTCTACTGTTGTTTTCTCTTTTTTCAATTACTTCTTCCAATATGTCAAAGAACGTTTTGCTTCGCAGAAGCAAGAGTTAAGAGCCACGAACCAAGACTTTTTGTCTTGCTTCCTGATTCTTGCATCTTGACTCTTTCAAGCAGCGTGGAGAATAACGGATTCGAACCGTTGACCCCCTGCGTGCAAGGCAGGTGCTCTAGCCAGCTGAGCTAATCCCCCTTAAGGCAAGTGTGTCTTTTGTTCATTCGTTCACTAGCCATTCGCTCATTCGTGCCTTTTAAAAGGACTAATGAACCATTGAACTCTTGAACCAATAAACCAAAGTGTAGTCCGGAGCAGATTTGAACTGCTGACCCCTACATTATCAGTGTAGTGCTCTAACCAAACTGAGCTACCGGACTATTTTTTCTGTCAGTCATTGGTCATTCGTTCATTTGTCATTAGTTTTTCCGGTTAGCCGCTTTTGCTAACTAACTTTCTGACTTCAGACTTCTGACTTCCGACCTTTCACTGCCTTATGAATAATCTGTACACTAATTATAGTTACAGCCACCAATTGGCTTGTCTTTTGGGTGTTTCTTATTTAGTCTTGAGATGTGCGTATTGCGTATTGCGACACTTCACATTCTTTCTTCAAGCATCAGCCATTCTGAGTCTTTTGTCTCAATACGCTATACGCTCTACTCAATACTAAACTGTTTTTTTATAAAAAGAAAATAAATAATGAATGCAGCGTGCGCTATAAAGTAGCGAGGAGCGATTATCTGCTCCAGAAAGGAGGTATTCCAGCCGCACCTTCCGGTACGGCTACCTTGTTACGACTTAGCCCCAGTTACCGACTTTACCCTAGGACGCTCCTTGCGGTTACGCACTTCAGGTACTTCCAGCTTCCATGGCTTGACGGGCGGTGTGTACAAGGCCCGGGAACGTATTCACCGCATCATTGCTGATATGCGATTACTAGCGAATCCAACTTCACGGGGTCGAGTTGCAGACCCCGATCCGAACTGTGAATGGCTTTAAGAGATTTGCATCCTGTTGCCAGGTAGCTGCCCTCTGTACCATCCATTGTAGCACGTGTGTAGCCCCGGACGTAAGGGCCATGATGACTTGACGTCGTCCCCTCCTTCCTCTCTACTTGCGTAGGCAGTCTGTTTAGAGTCCCCACCTTAACGTGCTGGCAACTAAACATAGGGGTTGCGCTCGTTGCGGGACTTAACCCAACACCTCACGGCACGAGCTGACGACAGCCATGCAGCACCTAGTTTCGTGCTCCGAAGAGCTGATCCGTCTCTGAATCATTCACTAACTTTCAAGCCCGGGTAAGGTTCCTCGCGTATCATCGAATTAAACCACATGCTCCTCCGCTTGTGCGGGCCCCCGTCAATTCCTTTGAGTTTCACCCTTGCGGGCGTACTCCCCAGGTGGAACACTTAACGCTTTCGCTTAGACGCTAACTGTATATCGCTAACATCGAGTGTTCATCGTTTAGGGCGTGGACTACCAGGGTATCTAATCCTGTTTGATCCCCACGCTTTCGTGCCTCAGCGTCAATTAAACCATAGTAAGCTGCCTTCGCAATTGGTGTTCTGTGACATATCTATGCATTTCACCGCTACTTGTCACATTCCGCCTACCTCTAGTCCATTCAAGCCAATCAGTATCAAAGGCACTGCGATAGTTAAGCTACCGTCTTTCACCCCTGACTTAATTGGCCGCCTACGCACCCTTTAAACCCAATAAATCCGGATAACGCTTGGATCCTCCGTATTACCGCGGCTGCTGGCACGGAGTTAGCCGATCCTTATTCTCAGAGTACATTCAGCTTCGTATACATACGAAGGTTTATTCCCCTGCAAAAGCAGTTTACAACCCGTAGGGCCGTCTTCCTGCACGCGGCATGGCTGGTTCAGGCTTCCGCCCATTGACCAATATTCCTTACTGCTGCCTCCCGTAGGAGTCTGGTCCGTGTCTCAGTACCAGTGTGGGGGGTCATCCTCTCAGATCCCCTAGACATCGTCGCCTTGGTGGGCCGTTACCCCGCCAACTAGCTAATGTCCCGCATGCCCATCTTATCCCTATAAATATTTGATTACATCTCAATGCTGAGTCGTAATGTTATGCGGTCTTAATCTCTCTTTCGAGAGGCTATCCCCCTGGATAAGGTAGGTTACATACGTGTTACGCACCCGTGCGCCACTCTCATCAGGAGCAAGCTCCCAAATCCCGTCCGACTTGCATGTATTAGGCCTGCCGCTAGCGTTCATCCTGAGCCAGGATCAAACTCTCCATTGTAAATTTTAAGTTTTAATCGTGACCCTACTTTATTATTTGTAGAATCTCTGTATTATATATCTTTATACAGATAATCTCTCGCTATCCTTTTTGTCGCTTCGTAGTTTCCTCTCGAATTCTACTCCGCTACATTCATTATTACTTCCTCTTAAAGAACTTTCTCGGCTCCGCTTCCCGCTTCGCCTTTTATATTTATAACCCCGTAAGGCTTAAATCTTCTGCTTTGTTTAATCCCGGAAATCGCTTCCGGTATCTTCTTTTTTTTACCCTTCCGAAACCTTCGTTTCTTTTGGGACTGCAAAGGTAAGAACCTTTTTGTTATTTCAAAGAAAATAAATTTTTATTTTCTTTCTCCTTTTCACAATTACTCGGTCTTTTTATCACCTCGTTTGCGGGTTGCAAAGGTAAGAATCTTTTTAACTTTAACAATGTTTTTTTTGATAAAAAATTCGTCTCCGTTTTTAACCTCTCTACATCTCTTCTGTAGCAACCGCTAAACTATTCTTTGTTAAACCTACGCAGCATAAACTGCTTTAATTTAACTCTTTGCCTGCTTTTTTAAGAACTTCCCGCTATTTCGTTTGCGGGTTGCAAAGGTACTTACTTTTCTCAAACATGCAACCTATTTTGTCCTTATTTCTACTATTTAAACCAATCCATTCATTATCAATACTATTCATTTTTAAACCAATACACATCTACCTATACTCCCTGCAAACTAATTGCTGGGAAACTAATAAAACATCACATTCATAGCCCCCAGTCTACAAATATGCCGCCCCGGTAGAGCACTTTTGAATATATAGTAAACGGGCCACCACACTATATATAGTATACAGTATATATAGTATAGCCAAACCGCCATTATTTTGTAGTTAAAAAAAAATTGCAGGGGAGCAGCAACGGGCATTGCGCAAAAATTGCCAATAATAGGGCGCGGCCTATAAACAGGCTTGATTGTAGCTAAACAAAATTTGATTTGCATCGCATCCTTATACCTTATATATAGTACTAAAGTTAACTATGCTTTGCAATCAAAAATGAAATGGATTGGGGTATTGGGTGCTAATACCGTTATAGCAAACTAGCGCTTATTAAGCTTGCTAACATTGGCCGCCTGATAAAAGCTTGGCAACTACTAACGGACGACGACAAATCCAATATTTCGAAAGAAACAGGCTGAGCGTTGCAAACAAGTTTTTTGGACGGACTTTTTAAGAAGCAGTTTGGCATAGGCGCCTACAAGCTATTTCCAGTCGATATATTGGTGTGAAAAAATCAAACGCCTTACGATTTGTGGTTTTTTTTTGCAAACTAGTTGCTCTGGCGCGTAAGGAATAAAACAAATGGCTCAAAAATCATCAATAGCTAATGGCCTAAACTATCGCAACAAAAACTAAACACAACAAAGTTGTTCGGAGTATATTTGCTTTCAAGCACTTTTGTAATTGACACAAAATAGGGTATTAGTTTTGCGTCAATCACATAGGCAATACATTAATTAGCAACGGTTGGCACAATTGATAATTAAGTGAAAAAGGTTTAACCCTTTTCGCTGCTCTTTGAAACTACATTTGCAAAAAAAGCTGCTGTAAGCAAACCTAAAACACCGCCAATGGGTATCCAGATAAAATCTTTATCGATAACGAAACCGGTAATTAGCCCGAAAACTAACCCGATAACATAATATAAGTAGTCGTATTTTTTTGCTTCTTCTTCCTGATGTTGGTGGTGATTACTCATAGCTTTTTATATGTTAAGGCAAAAATAGTGAATAATTAATGTTTAGCAATTAATTTCCCAAATATGTTTAGTTAAACGTGTATCAATCAAATCAACCTATCTAAATTTAGGTTAGTCTAAAAATTATATTAGACTTGCCTAATATAACATTAAAGCCTATATTTGTTGCAATAAATAAAACAGTAAAGCATGAAAAAAAATTATTACCCAATAATTATATTATTGTTAATTAGTAGCTACGCTTTTTCACAGAGCCAGCAACCTAAAGATTCTGTGGAGAAATGGAGTACCCATTTCCAGTTAACGGTTATCGATCAAAGCCATCCATCATTCAAATCGGCCTACTCGGGCGAAAATAGTTTAAATGCCGATGCCGACGAAGCATTATCGTTAACAACAACGCTTTTTATTGGCCGCAAATTATGGACCGGTGCCGCCGTTTATTTTAATCCCGAAGTTTCGGGCGGCAGCGGCGTAAGCGGAGCCAAGGGCATTGCCGGTTTTGCAAATGGCGAAACCTTTAGAATAGGCAACCCCGCACCGGCTTTATATTTGGGCCGCCTGTATTTAAGGCAATATATAGCCTTAACTAAAGAGCTTGATACCCTTGATGCAGCAAACAACCAGCTCAGGGAATATGTGCCAAAAAAACGCATTGTAATAACCGCCGGTAAATTTGCCCTTTCAGATTTTTTCGATAATAATGCTTACAGTCACGATCCGCGAAGCCAGTTTTTAAACTGGGCACTTATGGGCAATGGCGCCTGGGACTACCCTGCCAATACCCGCGGTTATACCGATGGCCTTGTGGTTGAATATATTAGCCCCGATTGGGAAGCGCGCGCGGCCACAACCCTTGTTGGTACGTATGCTAACGGGCCCGATTTTGATTATCATTTTTGGGACGCGTATAGCACCACCGTTGAACTGAGTAAAAACCTCATGGTTAAAAAACACAAGGGCCGCATTAATTTATTATTGTATCGTAACGTTACCAAAGCCCCTGTTTACCGCGAGGTAATTAACAACTACTTAAACCACACCGACGAAGCATTAGATGTAATTAATGGTAAAAATTACGGCAACGTAAAGTACGGGTTTGGCATTAACGCCGAGCAGGAACTTAGCACTTCCCTTGGCGCATTTTTTCGCACCAGTTGGAACGACGGTAAAACTGCTACCTGGGCCTTTACCGAAATTGACCAAAGCCTTAGCCTTGGTTTAAGTTATAAAGGCGATAAATGGAAACGCCCCGATGATTGTTTTGCCATTGCGGGCGTTGTTAACGGTATATCAAACGATCATCGCGACTTTTTACAAATTGGCGGCTACGGCTTTATTGTTGGCGATGGCAAACTCACCAATTACAGCACCGAAAAAATTGCCGAAGCATATTATAGCGCAAAGCTTAATAAAAACCTTACCCTTACCGGCGATTACCAGTTTGTGGCTAACCCGGCTTACAACGCCGACCGCGGCCCGGTAAGTTTATTTGCCATACGGTTGCATGTTGAGTTTTGAGCTTTGTTATTGGATTAATTGTTAATGAGTTATTAAGGTATGATGCCCCCTCAGTAACTTAATAGCTCAATAACAATTAACTGCCTAAAAATTACAGCACTATAACCTAACATTAACCGGCATTTGCTTAATTTGCCGCGATGAATGCCACCCGAAGTTCGAAAAAACAACCGCCAAAGCCCGATAAAATTACTTTTAAAGAGCGATTGGCGGCATTGCGAAACCTGCCGCAATTTTTTAAACTGGTATGGCAAACCAGTGCCTGGATGACAGCCTGTAGCTTTATGCTCCGCATTATTCGCTCGGCAATACCCCTGGCTATTTTATACGTGGGCAAGTTAATTATAGATCAGGTTGTGATGCTTAGTCGCAATCACGGCGGGCAATCTCATTATCACCTGTGGCAACTGGTGGCACTTGAGTTTGGCCTGGCAATTTTATCAGACACGCTGAGCCGCGGCATTACCTTGCTAGACAGTTTATTGGGGGATCTGTTCTCTAACGAAACTTCGATCAGAATAATGAACCATGCGGCAACGCTGGATTTGGACCAGTTTGAGGATTCGGTATTTTATGATAAGCTAGAACGCGCCCGCCAGCAAACCGTTGGCCGCACGGTATTGCTTTCGCAGATGATGAGCCAGGTTCAAGACCTCATAACGATGGGCTTTTTAGCAGCCGGCTTAATGGCCTACAATCCCTGGCTTATTGTGTTATTGCTTATTGCCGTAATTCCGGCATTTTTAGGCGAATCTTACTTTAACGATCAGGGTTACGCATTAACCCGGGGGCAAACCCCCGAACGCCGCGAGTTAGACTATGTACGCTATTTAGGAGCCAGCGACGAAACAGCCAAAGAGGTTAAAATATTTAATCTTTCGGGCTTTATTATCAATAGGTTTAAGGTGCTGTCAAACCAGTTTTATAGCGATAACAAGCGCCTTGCCTTAAAACGATCGGGCTGGGGCGTTTTTTTTGCCATGCTGGGCAGTGCCGGTTATTACGCTGCCTATGTGGTTATTATTTTGCGCGCAGTAAATGGCAGCACCAGTATTGGCGATTTAACATTTTTGGCAGGTTCGTTTAGGCAAATGCGTAGTTTGCTCGAAAATATTTTAACCCGTTTTACCAGCGTATCGCAAGGGGCAATTTACCTCGCCGATTTTTTTGAGTTTTTCCAAATCAAACCTAAAATTACACTATCCAAAAACCCACGTCCGTTCCCCAAACCAATTAAACTGGGTTTTGTGTTTGAAGATGTTGGCTTTAAATATCAAAACGCCGAGCGATGGGCCAACCGCCACTTGAGTTTTACACTTAAACCCGGCGAAAAACTGGCCCTTGTGGGCGAAAACGGAGCCGGCAAAACTACGCTTGTAAAACTGCTTGCCCGCCTTTACGACCCAACCGAAGGCCGCATAACCCTTGACGGACACGACCTTAAAGAATACGATTTAGCCGAACTCCGTTTACAAACTGGCATTATTTTTCAGGACTACTTGCGGTATCAGCTAACCCTTTCGCAAAACATTGCCGTGGGTAACATAGCCGAACAAGAAAACCACGAACTAATTAAAGTTGCCGCACACCAAAGCCTTGCCGACGAACTGGCCGAAAGGTTACCCAATAAATACGACCAAATGCTGGGCCGGAGGTTTTTTAACGGGGTTGACTTATCTGGCGGCGAATGGCAAAAGGTAGCACTGGCGCGGGCCTACATGCGCGACGCCCAGTTGCTGATATTAGACGAACCCACCGCAGCTTTAGATGCCCGGGCCGAATATGATGTTTTTCAACGGTTTGCACAGCTAACAGAAGGTAAATCGGCAGTGTTAATATCACATCGTTTTTCAACCGTGCGAATGGCCGATAGGATTTTGGTTTTGGAAAAAGGCCAGCTTAAAGAAATAGGCAGCCACCAGGAGTTGCTTAATTTAGGTGGCCGCTATGCCGAACTGTTTAATTTGCAGGCCGCAGGCTATAGGTAAAACGCTTAAAAATTTCGCACTATAGCAAATACAATACCGGCAATTAGGGCCGAGATGGGGATAGTAATTATCCATGCCCAAATAAGGTTAATGGTAATACCCCAACGCACAGCCGAAACGCGCTTGGTTAAACCAACACCAATAATTGAACCTGTTAAGGTATGCGTGGTAGATACCGGGATACCAAAACGCTCGGTAACAAATAAGGTAACGGCGCCTGCCGTTTCGGCACTAAAACCCTCCAGTGGTGTAACCTTGGTTATTTTAGTACCCATTGTTTTTACAATTTTCCATCCGCCGCTCATGGTACCAAATGCTATTGCCGAGTAACAGGCTAAGGGTATCCATTCGGGCATAGGGTCTTTGCTGTGAATTACGTTTGCAGCAACCAGCGAAATATAAATGATACCCATCACCTTTTGCGCATCATTACCACCATGCGCAAAACTTAACGCTCCTGATGATATTAATTGCAGGCGTTTAAACCATTTCTCGGTTTTTGATGGCCTTGCGTTTTTACAAATATGTAATATAGCCGCGTTAATGGCAAAGCCAATAAAACTGCCAATAATAGGCGCCAAAAATATAAAAGCCACAATTTGAATAATTGGACCGGCGTTTACTGCGCTTAATGCATTTTCGTGCATAAATAGGGCATGCGTCATGCCGGCACCGGCAAAACCGCCAATTAGCGTATGCGACGAACTTGAAGGTATGCCAAACCACCAGGTAATTAAGTTCCAGGTAATGGCTGCAATTAAGCCGGCAAGTATAACGTGCAAGTTAATAAAGTGCTCGTAAACGGTATTAGATACCGTGGCAGCAACCTTATGGTCTTTAATTAAAAAATAAGCTAAAAAGTTAAAAGCCGCAGCCCATAAAACGGCCTGCAATGGGCTCAATACTTTTGTTGATACGACGGTGGCAATAGAGTTTGCCGCATCATGAAAACCGTTTATAAAATCGAAACAAATAGCCAGAGCTATAACAATAACCAACAAGGCCATGCTTAGGCGTTTTTAACTAATATAGTTTCTAAAACGTTGGCTACATCTTCGCACATATCTGTAGCGGTTTCAAGGGCGGCTAAAACTTCTTTATATTTAATAAGTTCAACAGCATCCTTTTCATACAAAAACAAATCGGCCACGGCGCGGTCAAAAACGTCGTCGGCCTGGTTTTCTATGCTGTTAATGCGTATGCACGAATCGGCAATGTGCCTAACATTTTTAAGGTCGCTTAATTCTTTTACGGCTTTATCTATTTCAATGCTGCCCAGTAAAATCAATTCGGCAAGTTTAATAATGGGCTGGGTTATTTTTTCAACTTTATATAAACTCATCCGGTTTACCGAGCCTTGTATATAATCGGCAACGTCGTCAATAGCATTTGTAAGCTGTGTAATATCTTCTCTATCAAAAGGCGTAATAAAATTTTTGCTCAGTTCCAGGTAAATCTGGTGAGTTAACTCGTCGCCAAAATTTTCCAGTTTATCTATTTGGTTGTATAGTTCTTCGCGTTTTTTTAAATCGGCTGTGTTTAGTGCTTCTATCAAAACGTTAGACATTACTACTAAGTTACCCGAGGCCTGCTCAAACAGCGGAAAAAATACTTTTCTATCTTTAGGGACAAAATACTGGAAGATACTATTTAACGACATTTTTTAAATTAATTTTGCCCAAAGGTAAGGGGCCCATGTTAAGTTTATGTTAATTTTTCAATACCGGTAACGCCGGGAAGGGTAATTGCCGCACTTTTTGCAGCGTAAAACCAAATGTTGAGCCTATACCCTCGGTACTGCGCACATTAATAGTTTGCTGGTGCGATTCGATAATGTGTTTTACAATGGCTAAACCCAGGCCCGAGCCACCTATTTGCCTTGAGCGACTGCTATCGGTACGAAAAAAACGTTCAAATAAACGAGGCAGGTATTTTTCTTCAATACCTATACCATCATCGGTAACTTCAACCAACACTTGTTCGTGCAAATCGTAAAGCCGAACGGCGGTGCATCCGTTTTCTTTTCCGTATTTAAATGAGTTATCAATAAGGTTTACTAAAACCTGGCGTATCTTTTCCCTGTCGGCATTAACCATAACCGCTTCATCATACTTATCTTTATAAGTTAGCTTAATTTTATGCTGCTTTGCCTTTAATTCAAGCGATTCAATAACTTCCTTAATTAAATCATTAATGCGGAATTTAGTATAATTGATAGGTATCTCACCCGATTCGAGTTTCGATATTTCGTCAAGGTCTTTAACCAGATAGCTTAACCGGTCTACATTTTTTGATGCCTTTTCTAAAAACTGGCGCGCCAGTTCCGGGTCGTCCATATCGTCCTGCAAAGCCTCAATATATCCCTGAATAGCAAACAGCGGCGTTTTAAACTCGTGCGATACGTTAGATAAAAAATCGCGCCTAAACTGCTCTTGCTTTTTCAGGTCCTCAATTTCCGATTTCTTTTGCTTTGCCCATTCCTTTACATCCTTTTCCACATCGTTTATCGGGTCGCTGGTTACGTGGTCGCCAATGGCATCTTTTAAATCTTTACCCAGCTTTAAATTGTGAATGAGCTTATAAATGATTTTAATTTTAGCTACAATATATTTTTCTATGAGGTAATAAATAAACACGTAGCTGCTCACAAAACTTGCCGAAAAGGTAATGGATACATCGTACCAGCTGTGCCTAAAATAGTAGTTAACAATAGATATGGTTATGGCTACAGCCAGCGCATTAATAAAAACGAGTACGCGAAGTTTCATGTTTAATTACCGGGAAATTTATTTGTTGCCCGTAAAGTTACGATTTGTAAATCAGCACTTGCCACCTAAAGGCCCATTTCCACGTTATTTTATAATTTGTTAACCCACTTTGGTGCAATAAGTTAACAAGGTCGTGCTTTTTAAAGCTTCGCCTTACTGATAGCGGCCCATCAAACCGGGCCATTTTACTTTTGGTAAAAGTATAGGCAATAAAAACTACAGCATAATACAACAGCCAATGCCGGTGCAAATCGGTAATAATTACAGCCTTTTTGCTGCACGACACCATTTTTTTTACCAGGGCTACCCACTCATCATCGGCAAAGTGATGGCTGAATAAACTGGAATACACCACATCAAATTGCCCCGGCTTTAATTCATCACTCATTACATCGCTCAAAATAAAGCTAATGTTTGGATAGGCTTTAGCCTCCACGCGTGCAAACTCTACTGCCGAAGCCGTGGCATCAACGCCGGTTAGTTGCAGTTTAATATTTGCTTTATTTGCCCATTGGGCTATGGCACGCAAAGCATCGCCCCCGCCACAACCCCAATCGCTAATGTGATAGCCGCTTTTAACCGGGATGTATTTGAGTGCCTTTACTAATGTTTTATGCCCGCCAAATAAGGCATTTAGTTTCTCTAAACCTTTTAACACGGGCACAACCTCGCCTTCGGGCAAACTAAAGTCGTCCATTATTTCGGGTTCGGTAGCGCGTTTGCTTAGGTTTAGCATAGTTATTAAAAAGGCTGTCCGTGGGTTTTGCTCATTAAATAATCAGCCAGTGGCGGTAAGGCATTCAGGGTTTTTAAGCTCAGGGTGGTCATGGCGTTGGCACCAAATACCTTTTGCAGTTGCCGGCCAACCCAAAGCCTGCGGGCAAATTTGGCTTCCCATTCATGGGTGTACCTTTGCTCAATCAAAGTTCGCGCGTGTGCATCAAAGCTATTGGGCTTATAATATTGTAAAATAGTTTCCGACAAAATTTTAGCCGAGTGTATGGCCATCGTCATGCCGTTGCCGCAAAGCGGTGCTATCATCCCGGCAGTATCGCCGCTCATTAAAATATGGTTTTCAACAGGTTGCTTTTTCTCGAAAGATATTTCATTAATTACTTCCGGTTTATCAAGCAAAAACTCGGCGCTATCAAATACTCTTTTAAGATACAGGTTTTTACAAACGATGTTCTGTTCCAGTTCTTGTAGATTGCCGTACTTTCGCAAATCATCGCGGTGTGCCAGGTAGCACATGCAATACCTGTCGGCTTCAATTTTGCTTACACCGCAATAGCCGTCTTTATAGTTATTAAGTTGTATCACATCTTGGGGGAAATCGGCGCGGATATGAAACTTCACCGCCAAATACGGACTGCGTTTGTAAAAAAAATCCCGTTTTAATTTCTGATCCAGATTAGACCGCTTACCAAACGACCCGATAACCAAAGGCGCACTCAAAACCCTTCCCGGAATTGTTACTTCAAAATGGTCATCCTTAAAAACAATATCATCAACCTTGGTATCCAACAAAAAGTTAACACCTTCGGCCACCGCTTTTTTATAGAGATAATTATCAAAGGTATAACGGCTTAAGCCGAAACCACCCAGATCAAGCTTTTTTGAAAGTACAGTTCCAGATACAGCCGTAACCTGCAAACGGCTAATACGGGCAACATCCAAAGCATTGAGATCAATATCCAACCCCGAAAGGAAAGGAATAACTTCGTTACTAATGTACTCGCCGCATACGCGATGGAAAGGATAGCTTTTGCGCTCAATGAGCGTTACACTTAACCCAGCTCTGTTTAACAATATAGCGTTAAACAGCCCAGCCAAACCGCCACCTACAATAATAACGTCCGTCATTCGCCAGTCTCTAATATCATACCCTCAACGGTTAGGCCCGGGCCAAAAGCAAAACTCAATATGTTTTTACCGGCTTCCGTGTCGGCTCTCAATATCTTCTGCAAAACAAACAATATCGTTGCCGACGACATATTACCGTATTCGCGCAGGGTTTGGTAGGCCAAATGGTTTGCAGCCGCGCTAATATCTAACGCTTCTTCGGTAGCTTCTAAAATACTTTTGCCTCCCGGGTGGATAGCAAATTCGTCTATCTGCTCAAAGCTTAAACCTGCTTTTTGTAATACACGGCCCGTTAAAGCTTTGATGTGCTTTTTAATGTGTTTTGATACCTTGCTGGTGAGTTTCATTTCAAACCCTAAGTTGCCTACATACCAACCCATATCGTCGCTCGCTTCGGGCATAAACTCCGAGTAAAAATTACGCAACAAAAGTGCTTTGCCTGGCTTAATTTTCTGAAGTTCGTTCTCAACCAACACAGCCGCAGCTCCGTCGGAGAATAAAGAATTAGCTACCCAGTTATCCAGCGTATTGTTTTTTTGAAAATGCAGCGTACACAACTCAATACTAACAACCAATACTTTGGCACCGGCATCGGCCCGGCAAATGTAATCGGCAGCTTTTAAGGCATTTATGGCACCATAACAGCCCATAAAATTAATACAGGTACGCTCGGTTTGGCGGTTAAGGCCAAGGGTTGTAACCAAATCAATATCAATACCGGGCGCATACATGCCGGTACAACTCACCGTAATTAAGTGTGTTATTTGTGGCGCAACATCGCTATCAAAACTATCAAAGCATTGCCTGGCCGCTTGCGTAGCAATATCAATTGCGCATTGCTGGTATAATTTTAAGCGTTGCTGTGTTGTAGGGAAAGGCTCTAAGTTTGCCGAATTACCAAAAAAAGTATACTCCGCGGTATCGCTGAAAGCAAAATCGGGAATTACCGAATAACGGTTATCAATTCCGGAACCTTCGTAAATATGTTTGAGCCTTGCAGCATTAATGTTATCTAACCCAAATGCATTAGCCATAAAATGGTAAATGGTTTGCTGGGGTATTTTATTTTTTGGATTAGCTGTGCCAATGGCACTGATGCAACTGCCCATGTTAATTTTTAAGTACTATTTAATGGCAGTTTCCACGTTTAAAGATATAGTTACTTCGTTTGATAATACCATGCTTTTATCGCCAATGGCAAAATCAAGCCGGTTAATTTTGAAACTTCCTTTAAAAACAGCCGTGCCGCCGTTTACTATATACGTAAAAGGAACGTCAACCCGTTTTGTTTGTCCTTTAATAGTTACGTCAAAGGTGCCTGTATAGTTTGTTGCACTCCCGCCCTTAAACGATACCGATTTCATCATAATTTTGGGGTAATGCTCCACATCAAAATATTCTGGTTTGCGCAAATGTTCATCGCGCATATCGTTATCCGAATTAATGGTGGCCGTATTTACCGCCGCTGTAATGCTGCTGGTGGGCAGGTGGTCTTTATCAAACAATATAGTTGCTTCAAAACCGCCAATAATTCCGCTGGTTTTAAAACCCATATTCTTAATCTCGTAACTAACATCGGCTTTGGTTACCGTATGCTTGGTTTGCCCAAAGGCAGTACCTATAAGGCAAAATAAAGTTATATAAATTGCAACTATTTTCATGCTGGGTGTTTAGTTTATCATATCAAACATAACAATTACATCAGTATTATTACATTAGCCTATGCAAATTTTACAATTTATTGTCCCCAGCCGCTCGGCAATTGCTCATTTACGCTTTGTGTTTTCGCTGTTTTTAATGCCGGTTTATTTTTTTGCATACAGCCAGGCTTTGGTAATTAACGCAGGTAGTGCGCTATTAGTTTTTTTAATATGGCATGTGCTGGCCTTCCCGGCGAGTAATGGCTACAATAGCTATTTCGACAAAGACGAAGAAAGCATTGGCCTGCTTGATAAGCCCCCTGTTGTTGATATAAGCCTGTATTATTTTTCGCTACTGCTCGAAACCGCAGGCTTTTTACTTGGTTTTTTGGTGAGCTGGCAGTTTGCCTTTGCTGTTTTGCTATACGGCATTATGTCTAAACTATATAGCCACCCTAAAACGCGGCTAAAAAAATATCCTGTTATCAGCTTTTTAACGGTTTTCTTTTTCCAGGGTGCTTTTATTTATTTTACAACCTATACCGCCATTACGGGCACCACATTATTTGCCGGCTGGAACACCGGTTTTATTATGGCCGGTGCTATTTGCTCGTGCCTGATAGGGGCATCGTACCCGCTTACACAAGTTTACCAGCATGGCGAGGATGGCCGCCGCGGCGATTTTACCATCAGCATATTACTTGGCTACAAAGGCTCGTTTATATTTTCGGGAGCGTTGTTTGCCACGGCCATTTTGTTGTCTTTTTTTTACTGGCAACAACACCACATGCCCGATTATTTTTATTTCTTCCTTTTTTGCTCGGCCCCGGTATTTGTGTTTTTTAATTACTGGTTTTACAAAGTAGGCCAATCAACCAGCAACGCCAATTACAAAAACGCCATGTTAATGAATTTTATTAGCGCAGGCTGTATGCTGTTTTACTTTTTGGCAATAGCGATATTAAGCGGACATGTGTTGGTGTGATATGCGTTAAGCTATTAATAGACAGTGCTCAGGTACCGTAGGTTCGCGTTGTGTTAAAGTTATTATTTTTCAATCTCCACTTTTGCGCCCGACACCCTTATTGTTTTAACCAGCTCCTTAAACGCGGGGAAATATTTTTGAAATTCTTCATCGTTGCTTGTTGCCAACACAGCCGTTGCAATGGTGTATTTACACTCAATAACTAATATTGCTTCTTTCTTATGGCTTGGATGGCTATAAGTAATTAATTTGTAACGCCCGGTTAAATATCCGTTGTCGCCTAATGTATTTAGTACTATTGGTATCGTGTCAACCTTTAGGCCGGGGTGTCTATTCATTGCATCGTCGGCGTCACCTTTAATCCAGCCATTCAAATCCGGGCTCGATTGATAATCTAATCCATAAACATACATGTAGGTGTCGTCGCTAACGTTTTTTTCATCTGGTTTAATAAAAAATGGCAACTGGTCGCTTTTAGCTTGTAACCAATTTTTAGGTATATCAACAAAAATAACATGTTTTTGCCCCGTAAGCATTTTGCTTTGTGCCGAAGCAATTGAAACAAAAAAGAGCATGCCGATTAGCGTAAGGTTTATCCTTGCAATCATATTCAGGGAACTATATTATTGGTGAAAAAATACAAATCTTTTTATCGTTTAAACAGTGATATAATCAACATTCACCCCATATTGGCAAACACAAACGCCCATTTATCCGCAGCCTCGCTAATGTTTTGCGCGGTTGATTTACCTGCTCCGTGCCCTGCCTTGGTTTCAATGCGTATCAATACCGGGGCTTCGCCTTGTTGGTATTCCTGCATACGGGCAGCAAATTTAAAGGAGTGGGCCGGTACTACACGGTCGTCGTGGTCGGCAGTCAATATCAAGGTTGCCGGGTAGTTAGCCGGCCTTAAAGCATGGTAAGGCGAATAATTGTAAAGGTATTTAAACATCGCTTCATCATCTTGCGCCGTGCCGTAATCATATGCCCAACCCGCACCCGCTGTAAATTGGTTATAGCGCAGCATATCTAATACGCCTACTGCTGGCAGGGCTACCTTAAACAAATCGGGGCGCTGGGTAATCATGGCGCCTACCAACAAACCACCGTTAGAGCCTCCGGCTATAGCCAAATAGTCTGGCGAAGTATATTTATGTTCAATAAGGTATTCGGCGGCGGCAATAAAATCGTCAAAAACGTTTTGCTTTTGCATTTTGGTGCCTGCAATATGCCAGTTTTCGCCATACTCGCCGCCACCGCGAATATTGGGTACGGCATAAATGCCGCCCTGCTCCAGCAAAATAATATTGGAAAGGCTAAAAGCCGGAGTTAAGCTTATACCGAAACCACCGTAAGCATACAGCAAAGTAGTATTGTTGCCATCCAACACCAATCTCTTTTTATGGGTAATAACCATAGGTATGCGGGTGCCATCCTTAGAAGTGTAAAATATCTGTTTTGATTCGTAAAGCTCGGGGTTAAACTGCACGCCCGATTTTTTATACAACTGCGATTCCCCCGTTTCAATATTGTACTTAAAAATAGTTGTTGGGTAAGTGTATGATGTGAAAGAATAATACAATTCCTTTTCGTCCCTTTTTGCACCAAAGCCCCCTGCTGTTCCAACGCCCGGCAAAGCTATCTGGTGCTCGAGCTTCCCATCCATGCTGTACTGCATCACCAGCGATGTTGCATCCTTTAAATATTCGGCAAATAACTTGCCCCCGCCTGTGCTGGCACTCAATACGTTTTCGGTTTCGGGCAATAAATCGGCCCAGTTTGCCGGGTTAGCATGCCCTGCATCGGCTGTAACTACTTTATAATTAGGTGCGTTAAGGTTGGTAAAAATATACAGCCGGGTACCCATATTATCCAGCACAAGGCTCTGGCTGTCAAAATTGTCTACAATATTAATTATTGCACTATCAGGGTTGCTCAAATCCTGTAAATACAACTCGTTGCCTGTTGTTGATGTTGCTGCCGTTATAACCAGGTAGCGCTCATCTTCGGTTAAATACCCGCTAAGATACCGGCGAGGCATTTCTGTGCCGCCAAAAATAAGTTTGTCGTGCTGCTGGGAGGTGCCCAGTTTGTGGTAATAAAGCTTGTGATATTGAGTTAAACCCGATAGCTGGCTACCGGCATCGGGTTTATTATATGTACTGTAATAAAAGCCATCGTTACCTTGCCAGGCTATACCGCTAAATTTTATATCCTTTAAAACATCGCCCACTTGTATTTTGGTTGCGGTGTGCATAATTACCACATCCCGCCAGTCGGACCCGCCGGCAGATAGCTGATAAGCACAAATACTGCCATCCTTACTAAAATCAACGCCACCAAGCGAAGTTGTTCCATCGGCAGAAAAGGTATTAGGGTCCAGAAAAATCTCAGGTTCGCCATCACCCAATTGCCGGTACAAAACCGACTGGCTTTGTAAACCGTTATTTTTATAGAAATAAGTATACTTGCCTTCTTTAAACGGCGCGCTATATTTTTCGTAGTTCCACAGGTTTTCTAAACGCTGCCTTATTGGTTCCCGGTAAGGTATCTGGTCTAAATAGTTTTGCGTTACTTTATTTTGTTGTATAACCCATGCTTTGGTATCGTTGGTCTCGTCATCTTCAAGCCAGCGGTACGGGTCGGCAACGTTGGTGCCAAAGTAAGTATCTATTGTATCGCCTTTTTTCGACTGCGGATAGGGCTGCGGTTTAATATTCATAAGTGTGCTATGCTGTTAGCGCAAATTAAAACAAGTATACTGGTATCCCAATTTTTTTATTTGCTGCTTAAAATACGTGCTAATTACGCTATAACGTTGGTTTTTAGATTAAAAAATGTTTAAATAATACAAATTATTTATTTGAGCCGCATAAAAAAACTACTTTTGATCCACTAAAAAAATGCCGAACCGTTATAAACTGTATTTTGCTTCCGATTTTCATTTGGGAGTGCCCAACTATATTTCGAGCCGCGAGCGTGAAGATAAAATTGTGCGCTGGTTAGATATGATAAAAATTGATGCTGCTGAAGTGTTTTTAATGGGCGACATTTTTGATTTTTGGTTTGAATACACCACCGTAGTACCCAAGGGCTATGTACGCCTTTTTGGTAAACTTGCCGAACTTACCGATAGCGGCGTTAAACTGTACATGTTTAAAGGTAACCATGATATGTGGATGTTTGACTACTTTAAAAAAGAGTTAAATGCCACCATGATTAATGATGAACTGGAGATAGAACGCAACGGCAAAAAGTTTTTCCTTCACCACGGTGATGGCCTTGGCCCCGGCGATGGCAAATACAAACTGTTAAAAAAGTTTTTCCGCAGCAACTTGTGCCAATGGTTGTTTGAGCGTATACATCCAAACTTTGGCGTAGGAATTGCTAATAAATGGTCGCAGCATAGCCGTATTGTTCAAGGCGATAACGAAGTTCGTAAAAATATTGAGCAAGAGTGGCTGGTTTCATTTTCGCGCGAGCAATTAAAAAACCACTATTACGATTATTTGATATTCGGGCACAGGCATCTTCCGCTTGATATTGCGCTCGACGGGCAAAGCCGTTATATCAACCTTGGCGAATGGGTTAACTATTTTTCGTATGCAGTTTTTGATGGGCAAAAGCTGGAACTTAAATATTTTGAGAAGAGTGATAAAGTGTAAAAGAATTATGTGGATAATAGTATTGTTATTCACATATCATATCTCCATAGCCGGAACTATTAAGCCCGATTATATTAAGATAATTGCCGTACCCACAAAGCAAAGGGTTGATATTACCATTGGCGGCGAACCTTTTACATCGCTGCTGTATGCCGATAGTTTAAAAAAGCCAACGCTATACCCTATATACACCGCAAAGCAAAATATGGTAACCCGTGGCTGGCCCCTTATGCCAAAGCATATGGACCGTACCGATTACTCGCACCAGTTTGGCCTTTGGTTTAATTATGGCAACGTAAACGGAGCCGACTATTGGAACAACGCCACCGGTGCCGACACCACCAAAAAAGATTACGGCTACATTAGGGTACAAAAAATTACCGGCATTATTAACGGCGAGGGTAAGGCCAGTTTAACCATGCTATCAAAATGGTACAACCCCGGTGCTAAAGCCGTACTTGAAGAAACATCGGTATTTGTTTTTAGAGTTGAGAGAGGCCTGCGTATTATCGACCGCTATATCACCCTAAAAGCCCTAACTAACGTTGATTTTAAAGACGATAAAAATGGCATGTATGCTTTTAGAGCCGCCACCGAATTGGGGCAGCCTGTAACATTGTTAGAAAACGCCATGCTGATGGATAATGCCATCAAAATAAAAACCGACTCGATACCCCTAACCGGTCATTTAACAAGCAGCGAAGGTATACAAGGCGAATCGGTTTTTGCCAAACGCGCAAAATGGATGAAATTAACTGGCATTGTAAATACCGAGCCCGTAACGCTGGTGATGATGGATAACCCACAAAACATCAATTACCCTGCATATTGGCTTGCCCGCAGCTATGGCTTAATGTCTATCAATCCACTTGGAGCAGGCGTTTTTACCCGCGGGAGGGAAAAGGTGAATTTTAGCCTCGCCAAAGGCAAGCAAACAACTTTTAAGTATCGCTTTGTGCAAGGCGGCAAAGATGTTGATAACGATACCCTCGAAAAATTGTTTACCGATTTTGCATCCGAGAGTTTGTAAAAAATTAACTCGTATGCCCGGGGCATCTCATGCACATGTCAATTATATTTATAGCGCAGATATAACCCTAAAATATTAGCTAAAAAGTGTTTAATTTTGTAAATTAATTATTAGTTACCATTAGCGTTACTAATTATGCCCTAGTGCAAAATTGGTAACAGCATAATTGATAACTCATTAACAAAAAATATGTTAGATAAGTTAGAAGCAATAAAAGAACGCTGGCAAGATGTTGAGCGCGAACTCAGCAGTCCGGATATTATGAAGGACATGAAGCGTTTTGCCCAGATGAATAAGGAATATAAAGACCTCACCAAAGTGGTTGAACGTTACGATGTTTACGCCAACGTGATGAGCAACATTGATAGCAACAAAGAAATTTTAGCTACCGAGAAGGATGTTGAGTTTAGAGAAATGGCTAAGGAAGAGCTTGACGGGCTGCTGAAACAACAGGAAGAGCTTGAAGAAGAAATACGCCTGATGCTGATACCTAAAGACCCTGAAGACAGCCGTAACGCCGTTGTAGAGATACGTGGTGGTACGGGTGGTGATGAAGCCGCCCTTTTTGCAGGCGACCTTTACCGCATGTACATACGCTATTGCGAAAAACAAGGTTGGAAAACCGAACTGGTTGACTGCACCGAAGGTACGGCAGGCGGATATAAAGAAATTATTTTTAACGTGAATGCCGAGGATGCTTACGGCACCTTAAAATTTGAGTCGGGCGTGCACCGCGTACAACGCGTACCCGATACCGAAACTCAGGGCCGCGTACATACATCGGCAGCATCGGTAGTGGTATTGCCCGAAGCAGACGAGTTTGATGTAGACATCCATGTAAACGACATCCGCAAAGATCTGTTTTGCGCATCCGGCCCAGGCGGACAATCCGTAAACACCACCTATTCGGCAGTAAGGTTAACACACATCCCTACCGGTATTGTAGCGCAATGTCAGGATCAAAAGTCGCAATTAAAGAATTATGATAAGGCTTTAGGCGTTTTACGCTCGCGCATTTACGAGATGGAACTACAAAAACACCTCGAAGAAATATCTAAAAAAAGAAAAACGATGGTATCAACCGGCGACAGGTCGGCCAAGATACGCACGTATAATTATCCTCAAGGCCGGGTAACCGAACACCGTATAGGGCTCACAATCTACAACTTACCCGAAGTAATGAATGGAAATTTATCCGAAGTAATGGAGGCACTCCAATTTGCCGAAAATGCAGAAAAACTACAAGAAGGAAGCATTGCATAAAAATTTCAAATTTTTATTTGCGAATTAAAAATGTAACCCTATATTTGCAATCCCAAACACGGAGTGGTAGTTCAGCTGGTTAGAATACATGCCTGTCACGCATGGGGTCGCGGGTTCGAGTCCCGTCCATTCCGCAGAGAGACCCTGTTTCTCCGCACAATGCCTCACTTAGTGAGGCATTTTTGCGTTAAACCGTTTCCCACAGCGGTTTTATGAAAAAAAGGATTTTAAATCAAATCAATCATTAACAAGCTCAAAGGGTGCCTATTCGGGTACCTCTATTTTTTAGCGAATTTTGGTACCCTCGACATTTGATAATGTAGTTATCTGCGTGCGGGAAGAACGATTCAACTAATCGTTTAACTAAAAATTTGTGTTATGAAAATTAATGAAAAGCTCTCTATTTTGGTGATGCTCGAAAAGTCAAAGCTCACTTCAGACGGTAAGGCACCAGTGTTTATCCGTCTTACTGTAGAAGGGAAGCGGGCGGAAATGTCGTTAGGTCAAAAGGTGTTGCTTAATAACTGGAACATTGAAGCCGGTCAGGTAAAGGGTAATTCCCAAGAGGCACGTCTTGTTAACAATGCTATTGACATGGCTAAAATTAAGCTAAGGCAGCATTATGACCACCTAAGTTTGAGTAATGATTTTGTGTCTGCCGCGATGGTGAAACAGGCATATCAAGGCAAGCAGGAAAAAGTTAAAGGCTTATTGGAAGTTATCGATTTCACAGTTGACAAAATGGACAAAAAAGTCCAGAACGGGAAACGTGCGAAATCGTCACTAACCAAATGGAAAACGACTAAGGATAAAGCTATCGCATTTATCAAATATGCCTATAAAACGGAAGATTTGCCCTTAAATAAACTTACAGTTTCATTCGCGGAAGATTTCATTGATTACCTGATGCTGGAACAGCATATCGAAAGTAATACCGCAAACAAATATTTAAAAACAATTCGCGGCGTGGTTACCAATGCGGTTTCCCGAGGTTGGATTACGCATAACCCTTTATGTGCGTACCAATGCACTTATATTGAGCCTGAGCGGGATATATTAGACGATGGTGAAATCTTGACTTTATATCACAAAAAAATGCCTGTGGAACGGCTTGAAGACGTAAAAAACGCATACCTGTTTATGTGCTTTACCGGCTTTGCTTATAAAGATGCAAGTTTGTTAACGCCTGAGAACATCGTTAATCACTTTGACGGGCAGGATTGGATCGTTAAGAACCGGGAAAAGGTAACTAAAGCAATCTGCCGCGAAAATGTCCCGCTATTACCTATTGCCAAAGAGATCATTGCCAAGTATGCCGATAATCCGTATTGCAGAAAACATAACGTCCTGCTTCCGGTAAACAGTAATCAAAAGTATAATGCCTACTTGAAGGAAATTGCTGATATCTGCGGGATAAAAAAGAATCTGACAACGCATACTGCCAGGCACACATTTGCTACCACTGTTACATTAGCCAATGGCGTACCGTTAGAAACTGTCAGTGCGTTGCTCGGTCACAGGTCAATAAAAACAACTCAGATATATGCAAAGATTGTTGCACAGAAAATCAGTGTGGATATGAACGACCTTAAAGAAAGGTTGATTGTAAAAATGCCTTCGATCATGTTAAAAACTCATGCCGCTTAATAATTATTAAGGCCATCAACAAATAAATATACAGCCGGTTGCAGGGAAAATGAGCGCCTATAATCACCAACCAATCATTTTCCCTGCATCGGGCTGTGCCGTTTCTTTTATCTCAACCTCTTCCGCAGGAAGTGGTTGAGTTTTTTCAATGATTGTTCCGCTAAACTAATGGTGTCGTCTGATTTACCATGTTAAAAATCAAACTGCCTCTGTTCCATATAACACAACATAGTCTGAAAGAACAATGAAGATTTAAGCCGTGGTTTTCTTTGCTTCTTTCTTTTGTGTCCGGCAAAAGAAAGAAGTCCCCGCGCTATGGGGGGACTTCAAAGGGCAATGCAGCCAAACGGTCTTTGTTACCTGTAGCAATTGATTGCAGCTTGTATGGTTTGCTATCTTTCATTGTAGCTGTTATAGTTTGTTACAGAAATAACCGCAGGTTTTCAGCTTCCTTCCTGTTTTGTCCGTTAAGTGGCCGCCACTGTTCGCACATCTCACAAAGGATGGCATAGTAAACGATCTTAGCCAGGCGGTAGCTGTCTTTTGGTTCACCTGCCAAATAAATCGCACCACTGGCAACGGCTTTGTTATACAATTCTTCTATTGCTGTCAGCGGACTATTGGCTGCCATCAGCGATTTGAACATTATTCTAAATTCTTCCGGTTCCATAGTTATTGGTTTTTGTCTGTTTCCAGTTCTTCACCTGTTGGGCGGGTGCGTTCCAATATGTCTATTTTCTTTTGCAGGTCGGAGATACGCTGTTGCAGTTTTTCGGTGCGTTTGTCTGTTTTTTCCTGCTGTTCCTGTTCGATCTGCGCAATATTTACCCCTGCACTTTCCGCCACTTTCTGCAATACCTCGCCGGTGTCGTTGCCGGGCAACTTGCTTTCTGATTTACCCGCTATGGCCTTGCGGATCATGTAGCTGTATTGCTGCTCGGTTAGCTTTTCCATGATTTCGTAAATGGGTAGCTCCCTGTTTTCAGCATTGAACAGCACATCTTTTACAGAACTGCGGGTTGACCAGTCAAGGGACTGATAAACAAGCAATCTTGCCGCTACAAGGTCGGCAGTGGTCAGCGCGTTTACATTATTCATGTCCTTGTTCAATTCGACAAATGCAGTATGTATGTTCACATGTACCTTTTCGCTATCGAGCTCCTTTGCCCTTTGCTCCCTGCTGTTTAGCCGCCCGATCTCCAAAACCAATAGTTCAGGGGTGGCGTTTCCGGTTTTAATCGCTTCCTGCACTTCTTTGGCAGATACTACTGCACCGTTATTGGTGGGAGCTGAGGAGACACCAAGCAAAAACAGGACGGGAACTACCTTTGTTTCTGAAACAAGCAAGGCTTTAAACAGGTCGCTGGATTGTATCAGTTGGTTATATTCTTCTGTGTCTGCCTCGTACTCCTGTAATGCAATCTGATAACCGGCTTCATTAAATTCAGGCGTTTCTTCTTCCGCTCCATCGTATTCATCATCTTCCAAACCATAACCCGTTTCAAAATAGTCTTCCCTTTCGGGCTTCACAGGGGCGTTGATAACGGTCACTTCATTCTTTCCATACGTTGGCAATTCCGCTACGCCTGTTATGCTATTCAGTAGCTTTTTAATCCGGTCACTAAGCCCCCATTCATAAAGCAGGGCTTGCGGCGGCTGCGCTGCAAATTCGGTGGTAAACATTTGTATAAACTGTGCATTGCATTTGGACTGGTAGCAGTCTCTGTTGGTGCAGGTTGCTTCTTTTGATAGTTCGGGAAACAGGCTTTTTAATGTGGCTGTATTGAAAGGGCAATTCGTGCAGGCTCCCATATTCGGGATTAACTTTTTATCCTTGATATTAAACGGCGCATTATTCAGGTCATATTTATATCGGGAGAGCACATACCGCAGGTTGTGAATTTTAAAATTTGTGATTTCCTTCCAGTCTGCGCAATGCTGTTCAAAAAGTTCCTGCTGCGACTCGGCAGAAAGAGCGGCAATATCAAAGGCTTCCTGCATATTAATGGCATCTGCAAAAAACATTTCCTGCATCGGCTCGGTCAGGTCTAAAAATTTGATGCGGCTATAAACAAAGGTCTTTGATTTACCCAAACGTCCGGCGATTTTTTCAATGGACATATGCACTTTTTGCATTTGCCCGATGGCCTGCGCTTCTTCCATCGCGTGCGGGTTTTCCCGTTGCAGGTTTTCGGCTAACTGTATCTCGATAACCTCTGCATCGGTCAGCACTTTGATAATGGCGGGTAATTCAGTAAGTCCTGCGATCAATGCCGCCCTTAACCTCCGTTCTCCTGCTACGAGTTCATACCGGCCCGATGGCATTTTACGCAAGGTTACAGGGCTGATAATGCCATGTACTGCTACTTCCCCGGCGAAGCTGTCAAGTGCTGCCTGTGAATAGTATTTACGGTAATTCAGGGGGCTGAAATCTATTGCAGCTACTGCCACCTTCTCAAATATACCCTCCTTGCCAATGGCAGGGAGGGTTTGTTCTTTCGATACCGCTGTTATTGCGGTTGTCTTATGGGTGCCATTCTTTTTAACGGCTGCTTTCTTTTTCGCTATTATTGGAGTTGACATAATATTTAGTTTTAAGTAATTAAAAATGGTTAGTCCATGAAAAGCAGGTTTACCGCCTTGCTGAACTTTTGGTTATTCAGTTTTCTTTCCGTGGTGTACTGAATGAGGCAATGAACGAGATACACTGCGGCATAGCCATCAAAAAGCTGGTCGGCAAAAAGGCTGCTGCTTTTCTTTAGCTTATCGCCGTATTGGCTGATCTTTCTTTCAGCTTCTGCCGCAAGGGATAACCAAAGGTTAACGGCGATCAGCGGGTGTTGCCATGTGGCCTTTATCTGCTCCTGTTCTTCGGCTATGGTTTGGCTCATGCCTGTTATATATTTTAGTAAGGCGGGTATTTCCGCAGGAAACAGGCCGTGTAATAATTTCGCCCTTTCCACATTATTTAAATTTTCCAATGGTTTCATAACTCGTCTTTTAGCTGTTATTTGATCTTATAAATCCTTGTCTTTCTTCCGGTGGTATAGCGGATGCCGTAGCCGTTGGTTTCTATAATACCCCGTATCAGGTTTCCCGCTTGTTTTGCGTCCCAATCATCCTGCGCCGTCATATAGCAGGTGTAAAGCCTTTCCAGTATTTTGATGCTTCTTGCCAGTTCTACAAGTGCTTTCCGCTCGGTTTTATCTTTTAAAATGCTCATAGCTTTATTTTTAAGGTAAAGGGGCGTTTACCCCTTTACCGTTAGAGATTGGATTAAATAAATCGCTGCTGCTCTATGTTGGAGAGCCATATATTGGCAAACTCCGCATGGTCTGCCTGTTGCACCCGGTGAAATTTGGCAAGGCGGTTATCTTTTATGATAACACTTTGTTGATAGATGGCAAGATTAGCCTGTTCAAATCTATAGGGTACAATTTCGACATGCTCCCATGCGGTTGAGTCATTGCCTCTTTTGTCTACTACAACAAAACACATTTCAGGGTCTTGCATCAGGTCGCCGTTTTGCTCATAATAATGGCATAGACTATATAAAACACCATCGCCCCACGGCGTACCGATGCCCTCGCCTATTTGTTCAATGGTAAGCGGCATATAGGGTTCATTAACGATTTTAAGGTGCTGCTTTCCGTTCATTTTGTCTATGAGCCTGCAAAATATTTTGGCGCTATTTTCATTTAATGTTTTCATAACCTTTGTGCGCCCCTGTACCGGCTGCGCCCCCGTTTAATTGCTTTTGTTTTATGTGGTGAGTATGGAATAAGCCGCAATGATTTTTTTACTTTGTTCCTCTGCTTCCTGTAGGCGGTGTTGGTTACGGTCGGGATGCCATTCGTTAATTTTGCTACGGAATGCCTTTTTAATTTCGGCCTGTGTTGCGCTGATTGCTACCCCTAAAATGCTGTGCGGTGTTTCAGCCTGGCTGCTTAAAATTTCTTCCGCATCTTCTTTGCTCATTCGTTGGTTAAAAGATTGCCACCATTGTTTGGCGTTCCCATAGCCGTTTGATGTATCGTAGGTTTTGTAACCGTCCAAAAATCCCTTTTTCATATGTTTAGTATTTAATTAGGTTAACTTCAAAAGGCTGTTGGTCGCCGGGAATGCCCAATTCACGCAAGTGTTTGCAATGCCGTTTACTTTTCCAACCGGGGCAGCTACAGCCCCAATACCTGCCTTTTTTATGCTGCGCAACCACATACAGGCGGTTGGAGCTTTCGCTCTGAATGTTGAATCTAAATTGCCATTGGTCGGTATCGGGCAATGCGATATTTGTCGAAATCCTGATAACTGGTAACATGATTATTAATTTTTAGCGTGATTGATTAATGGCATAGCGTGTATTCCTTTTATTATTGTTCACTACTTCGCTGCCGTATTTGTTCCTGATTTCATCGAGTGATTTTTTACCGCCCCGGAACTCTTTTAAATCTGCGCTGCGGTAATACCACGCTTGTTTTTTGGAGGCATAAAATAGACCTGCTGCCTTTAGTTCAGCCTTTACGGGACGGGTATCGCCTGTAACCCATATCCACAGGCCGACCAGTTCGATCAATATGCCGGGAAGGTGGATTATCTGTTCTATTATTTTGCGGTACTCTTCGGAAAACCTGATTTCATGCTCTGTTTCCTCCTGTGAAAGGTTTGCGCCCTTTATGACTTTTGCGGAGGCATAAGCGTATTCTCTGTTGATTTCCTGCATGGTGGCGGTATCGCCGCCCCTGTCGGGATGGAACTGCATCGCCAGTTTTTTGTAAGTGGCTTTTACTTCGTCCAATGTGCTGCACTCATTAAAAAATTTCATAGCTGTAGATTTTGAAAGTGATTAAAATGGTAAGTCGTCGGTTTCGCTTTCTTTCCCTGCTGCTACCGGTGCGGCTACATTGGCGTTATCTTCCTTTGCGCCTGAATAGGCCAGTACTTTAATGTAGCTGGTATGAAAGTCAAGTGATGCGCCGATGTCGTTGGTGTTCGTGGTGTACCCTCTTGCGCTTAACCGCCCGTCAAGCCTTACTACCGCCCCTTTGCGGAGTACCTTAATTACATTGGCATTGAGCCAGTATGAGCAATTAAAAAAGGTGGCGACCTTTACGGGTTCGCTGCTCCCTTTTGGTTTGTAGGTGTCATTATCCACTATGCTGAAATTGACGACCTGTTTGCCACCATCCAATGTTTTTACGGTGGCATCTGCTGTGATTCTTCCTGTGATCTGTTGCATAAAAAATAAAATTTAATTGTTTAAAAACCCCAATTCGGCATACTGCCTCTTTGGCTTTGATAAGCAACCCTTTTTTATGGCAGGACTGACAGACAAGGTTTTTCCAAAAAAAATACGCTCTCCCTTAGCCACGCCCGCAGGGCACCGCTGAAAAAAGGAGAGGAAGATTATTTTTGGAAAACCCGTGGCCGAGCGAGTGGTAACGAGCGAAAGACCTTGTCTGACAGTACAGCCATGAAGACCTTTGCTGTGGCATAAGCCAAAGAGCGATAAAGAGAAAAACCAGCTTAGAGATAATCAGGGATACCCCTAAAAAGGAAAAGAAAAAATAAATCGGGAAAGCTTATTATAAACCTGATTGAAGTGGGCAAAGGGCTTGCCGGTAAGATCAGTGCAGCAGAGAGCGAGGATAGAGTGAAAAGCCCGGAGCATAGCGAGGACTTGTAGGGAAAGCCGTACCAACCGGATCGCTCCCTAATTCTGATTACAATTCTTGCCTGTTAGAAGATTTATGTTGTACAAAAATTCGGCTTTATATCTAAAGAGGTAGTAGCACATATCTCCATCCTTTGGAAAACACACACATTTTTCCCCGCAACTATCAATTTGTATGGGTAGGGAGGACTTATCATGCTCAGGAATGAAGTAATAAAGAATCCCCGGATTGCTATGAAAGCTTACTACAAAAAAAATGCTATCCAATTTATATACTCAGTGTGCAGCATTCTTATAAGTTTAATAAGAATTAATAACTTTCTGACAGCTACAATAGGTACTAAGCCAATGTTTATTACCTACGTTAACAAAGACCTGATTATAAGGAACACGGCATAAGCTATTCCTATCAGTAATTATCTGCAATAAAAAATTCAAAATAAAATAGGAAGATCTACAAATTTATCTTGCCGATGATTACTAATCAATTTATCAGGCTCATAATCCATTTAACCATTTTATTTCCAGTTGAGGATACGATACTATTAAAAGCTGTCATTTGTATTATCTGGAAATCAACCCCCTGGGTTGCTATGATTTGAATAAATAGTTTTAAAAAATAAAAAAATGAAAAAAATAGAAGCGGCGAAGCCGCCAGGCTCCGCCGCTTCTGTTCGGCCTTAAATTGTTTACAGCTTCACCTTTTTTGAAGGCTTGGGGGTTTGGTCATTTTTTTGCTCCTGCCGCTTGTTTTTTTTAGTGCTATCGGAAATATCATCTGTTACGTCTTCGGATTTTGCCTTAGCGTTTAGTTTGAGGTCTTTGATATCCAGTTTGTTCATGGCCTCGTCATAGGCGTTCAGCTTCCATTCTTTAGGATTGGCGGAAAGGTATATTTTTTCAGAAGTGCCATTGTTTTCCCAATTGGCTTCTGTGAGGTTCCCTCGTTTGAGCGATTTGAGCATCCGTTCGGTGGCCTGCGTATCGTCCCGTTCTTTTAAGGATAATTCTTTCAGGCTGTCTTCGATCTTAAATCCGTAGTTCTCGGTGAACTTCTCCACCTCGTAATTGTTGTTTTTGTCTTTTTGCGAGAAATCGAGCTGCACCCAGGCAGGATAGGTCTTTTTGATATCGTCTTTGTAAGACAGGTTGGTATGTACCGCCCGGCCATCAAGCAGGTTATAGGCTTCCTTTGCGGAAATATGCTGGTTCTGATAAAAGGTTTGCGTGATGCCTTTTTCATTTTCTCCCGGCTTTTTTAAGGTAGCGTCCATACGGTTGAAAAAATACATTTCATCTTTTTCTCCTTTACGGAACTGCAGGGCATATACCATGTCGTCTTCGCCTATTTTCGTTGAATGATTTAACTGAAAAGCGGGCGCTTTTGAATTGATGTTTTTTTCCAGTTCATCATTTAGTTTGGTGTCAAAGCCGGCGTATTTAAGGCTTTCTTTCAGGTAATTTAAATTTTGCTCGTTCATAATCAATGAATTTTTAAGTGTTATTGGATAATTGATAAAGTGGGAAGGAAAGATGGAAACTGTATAATCCTCCGGTGATGCCTTTTGCAGACGGACGTTGTATAAATCCAGTTTATCTTCAGCTCTATTAAATTTTGCGAACATATACTGGTGTATCTGCGCCGGATCACCGGGCGAATGGATATGGTGCCACCTGTATTCCATTATCTTAGGATCGTTGCTGTACTGGTAATTTGCGGTCAATAATGTCAGTCCGCAATTGGCCGGAAGATCCCCTTCCAATCCCTGTTTCAGCGGTTTGTTTTTGTATTGCCCGATAAGCAGATAGTCATACCGCTCATTCATAGCGGAGGAAAGGTTAACGGCATGTTCCATATAATCACGGGCCTGTTCAAAGGAATTAAATGACTCCATTACCCGGTGGCGGTGGCCGATCTCATAGACCTGATGGCCGGGATGCTCATGCTGCACAACATGGTATTGTGCTATTTCCTGTTCAGGCATAATTGTTTTGATCCATTCTACAGGGAAGACCAATTCATTTTGCAGCGTGTCACGCCACCCTTCGTATTGACTTCCGGGTATCAGGCGGACCGATTGTTTTTTCATCTGATCAGCTAATTGACCGACACTTTTAACCAAGTCAAATTCCGTGTTTATGTTGGTCAATGCCTCCGGTTGCAAAGCGGCCTGGAGGCTGTCTATAGCCATAAAACGATAATCGGCGGGTATTTCATCTGGTCGCTCTACGCCGTGATCAAGGCCAGGGCTGTCAATAAGATCGTCGGGGAAATTACGCCCGTAGCAATACTGTTCGGCATCGGCTGAGGAATCAAAGAAATGGAAGCGAAGCCAGTCGGGTGTCTGGCTTTCGCGCTCATTAAACGCCACCCACCGATGACCTTTGGCCCTTGCCTCTTTGAGTTCGGCGATCATTTGCGGTATTTCGGCTGGTTCGATTTCCATTATGTAAAAATTTGAGGCAGCTACCTGGTAACCGGTCTTGCTTTTAATATTTCTTTGCCGTCCAGTGTCATAGCTAAATGACGGTCGCCATTTTTTTCATACAGTTCAACAGCAAGGTTCTTATTGTCGGCAATAGTGAATTTTTTAAAGGCCATGACGATAGTCCGGTGGCTATTACCGTTAACAGTCAGGGTGTCGCCCGGATAACAAGCAAGCGGCGTGATCTCCTGCTCCTGTACCGCCATGCGTTTCACCTTTTTGCGGTCGCGGATATAAAAGCGGATAAAGTCTACGGTATAATTGATGTGTGATTTATTATTGACCCGTAAGCGGTAAAACATCACATCGTTAGCTAAGTAGATACCTTCCAGTTTCATTTTCATCTGATCGTTTTTGTCCTTGACATTCATAAAGGGCTTAACCAGCGTAGCACGGGCTGAAATATCCCTTACCTGTGTTTCGTTCAGGCTTTCTCCTGAAAAGCGCACTGCTGAACGTTCCCGTAATTCCTGCTGGTGGAGGTCGATAGCCTGTGTAGGTAAGTCGGTAGTCGTAGTGACTATAAAGCTGTATAGCTTGCCATCTGCGGTAATAACGCTCAGGTTACTTTCGGGTATGCCCTGATGGTCGGCTTTCAGCTTGATCACATTTTCCGCGTCCTTTACCTTTTCGGCCAGCACATAGCGGCTTCCCCGGTCGACGCTTTTTACGGCTGTTGGGAAAAGGATCATTAATGTTTTCTGGTCGCTGATCTGAATGCGGTAGGGACTGATGATCGCCGAAGAATCAAAATTTTTAACGGTTTGTGCCATTGACAGGCACGGTAACACTACATACATAAGTATGGCGGTAATGAGCTTTTTCATAGAATTAATATTTTGTTTAATGGTGATTAATTATTGAGTTGATTGTTGTTAAGCAACAGGACATTGTAACCTGCTTTCACGGTGACTTTGACCAGCTTTACTTTCTTGCTGAAAAATCCTTTGGCTACCTGTATGCCCGCACTGGCCGCCTGTGCGCCGACCGAAGGACTATAACCCAGCGGGTCGTAGGATTGCATCGCCTGATCCACACCGTCTTTGGCCGCATCCCTGCCAATGGCTCCGGGTACGCAGATACCGGGAATGCCGTCCCGGTCAAATACTTTCATTGATACCGGGAATACCGAGTTATGGACGCTGATCGTCCTGATGTCGATATTCAGCCGTTCCCCTTCGACCGAGCAGGAGCCGAATACGAAAGTGCTTTTGGGTATGAGCCGGCCATTGATATAAATGTCCTGCAAGAGCCTCAGCTTGATGGTCGATCCGGTCGTTAAGGTTCGGGTCTCATGTACTACAGCTTCGATGGCATTATCAGTAGCATTGTTGGTGCTGTTATTATCGAGGTCATAAAAGCCATTGCCGCGCGGGGTATCAAAATAGGTAATACGGTTATCAGGGGTGTCGGCATGATTGGGAATGATCGTTTGATCTACCGCATCAGCGGTTCCGCTGACAGGAAAGGCGATGCCTCTTTCTTTTTCCGATTGTGCTTTCAGTTTTTGACGTACCAGCGCCGGATTTTGTATCTCCTGTATCTTATCGAGCATCGTACTTATCTGGTCCATTTGCGGGTCGGCGGCACCTGATGTTCCTGATTTTTGGATGATGGCCTGCAACCGCCTGATCTCCGCTTCTGAATCGTTGCTGCCTGCGCTATTCGCCTGCTGTTGTACCGTGGGTGAGGGTTGGCTGATCTGCCGGTTTAATGCAGACAGTCGTTGATTGATCTGCTGCTCATTGGCCGCCAGGCTGGCGCTTGAATTACTCAGGCTGCGCGTGGTAAAGCTGCGGCCTATGGTGCCGGTTTTCGGTGCTATGCCGGTATCAAAGCGTTTCACCGTATCGCCGGGCTGCCGTGTAGTATCGGCTTTATAATAGGGATCGTCTTTACGGGCCTGCTGGTTTTTCAGTGAATCTTTTTGTGCCTGCTCGTAAAAGCCCAGTTTGTTTTCAAGGCTGTCGTTTTTCAGTTTAGCGCCGGGCACTTTCATATTTAATCCGCCCACCTGCGCTGTTGCCGATTGCGCTTGCGCTGTTTTACCGCCGCCGAGCGCCCAGAACAAGAGGGTGATAAAAGGTAATACCAGTAAGGGCAGCATCAGTAATAGTTTTTTCTGCTTTTCATTTGTCTGTTTCATTGTGTTGTTTTTTTTGATTAATAATTTGGTTTTTAATTGAGTCAGTGCCTCCGGGCACCACTAAGGGCCTGACCATTCTTAGCGGCCTGAGATCCGGTGGGCCGTTTGCGGAAAGGATGGCGTGCCCGGCTATGAACAGGCTGAGATTGCCCATGAATAGGCAGAACAGGATCAGCATGATTTTTTTCCTCTGTTGGCTCCAACCGGCTGTTTTGCCATTCAGGTAATCGGCTGCTTTGCGGTAAAAGGGAGCAAGCGGCCCCGGAAGTCCATTGTCCGCGCTTTTATCACGCTGATTTTTCCGTGATTTTAAGAAGCGTAGCATATTCATCGGTTTTCAGTTTTCAGGTCTTTATTTTCAAGCGTATTCCACTTCTCGATCAGGAAGCCATGAGGATTGTTGTCCGAACGGGCAACGTTGCGCAGGTAACCGGCTGTGATCAGGCTGCGGGTTACAATGGAGGATGTACGGATGATCTTTTCTTTGGCGTAACAGCGGAAATAATAAGGGTATTGGTTAATGTCCACGTTTACACTGTCGATGCTTACCTGCTGACTGATGTTGCCGGACATGAGATCAGCATAATAACCCTGTTCTTTCAGGTCGTTATACATTTTCTCAGCGGAATTATCCGCGAGATAAAGAGCTTTGGTGATATTGGCAATGATCACTTTTTCGTCCGGGTCGAGGTTGAAGAAATAGTAATGAAACATGCGGACGTGATCTTTGGCCTCTACGGGAATATTGTCTTTGCGTTCTGCGCTCATGGCTTCGAGGGCTTTGCCGTTGGCGAGAATGTAAATGTGGCTTTGCGCATTGCTGACGAACTGGTAGCTCTTGAATACGGTAAATGCACAGATAGCCGTACAGGCCGCGATGAGCACCAAACTGAACGCTTTGATGTGCTTAAAAGCGGTATCGATATTTTTGAGTTGCTGGAACATAATTTCATTGTTAATGGTTAATGATTATAGAAGCGGGAGGGGGGCGACTTTTATGTATTCCCTGAAAGACGATCTTTAAGGTGCGCGTTGTCTTCCCCTTTGTCGGTTGAGGATGCAGGGGTAACCGGAGGTGCTGCGGCTTTGCCCGCCATCATTCCCTGCAAGGCCTGACCGCCTCCGTAAGTGATCGCCATAGAAGCGATAGCGCTTGTTTTGCTGAACAGAGCGTGGCCTCCGACATTGATAATGTAATTGGCGATACCGGGAACGGTCAGATAGCCGATAATGCCGATGACCATAAACATCAGGTAAAGGGTATTGGTCTCATCAAATCCCCTTCCCGTAACTACATCACTTTGGTGGAACTGGACCATGTTGAGTTGAATTTTGGCGATGATCGCGCCGAAAATATTGGCTACCGGAAGCCACATATAGACATTGACATATCTTGCCAGCCATTGCTTTGCGGTATGCTGAAATCCATCAAAAACACTCATTCCAAAGCAGAGCGGGCCGAGGATTGCCAGTACGATGAGCTTAAAAGTCCGTATTACGTCAATGCAGAGCGCTGCCGCCTGAAACAGCACATTGAGTATCTCGAATATCATTTTCTTGATCATGTTTTTAAATCCGAAGTCGCTGAACATATCTGCAAAGGGGCTGGTATTTGTCCCTGATGGAGCGGAATTATCGGGGTGTGCATACTGGTACCACTTATCAGGGTTGCCATTCATATTGGTCGGCGCCGGTGGCTGTGTATTGGCCTGTTCCTGCCCGTTGAGGATATTCCGCACAGCCTGATTCGTATTGTTTACCATAGCTGAGGTCGCGTTGACCGTAGGAGACAGTACACCGTTTATCAGAGCGATGACCGTGGGGAATGTCAGGATGCAAAAGCCCAGTACAAACGGGCGCAGCAAAGGATAAAAATCTACCGGTTCTGCTGCTGCTATATGTTTCCATACCCGTGCAGCTATGTACCAGAGTGCCGCAAATCCGGCAATGCCCTGCCCTATGCCGATCAGCTGGCTGCACATCGGTATCATCTGATCATAAAGCGTATTCAATACGCTTTGCATGTTCTGGATGCCGGATGCCGGGTCCTGTGCACGGGAAAGTAAGGGCAAAAGCGTGGCTGTGATTGCCATTATGGCAATCTTTTGAGTCTGTTTTTTCATCTGTTTTTTGTTTAGCGCTATTGGATTCCGTAGAGTTTTTTAACCGCCTCGTGATCGTTGTTGTCGGTAGCCCGTTCCAGGGCTACGCTTTGTGCCTGCGCGTTGAAGCTGCGTAGAAAGGTAAGTTGTTCGTGCCCGGTGGCGTAGATGTGATCGATCATTTGCAGCCGTTCATTATCGCTCATGCGCAATTTGTTATCTGCCATAACAAGGCTCAGTTCATTGATGTTTTCGAGGCTTTGACTGATCAGGCTATTATACACATCGGTCATATAGCTGATTTCGTCTGTAGTAATGTGCTTGTCCTGCTTAAAACTTCCGTAGGCCGATTTGTATTCGCTTATCAGCGTGGTTTGATCGCAGATAATGTCTTTTACTCTGGGGTATTTCCGCACAGTGGGGCTAACGACCATCAGGCCGTTTAGAAAAGCATCGTGCAGATCAAAGCTGCCTTTGGATATGTTTTTGACTGAGTTATAGCCCTTGCTGATCATGTCGTACCCTTTGTACATTTCCTGTAGGGTGCTTTTCAGTCCGGCCAGTTTCTGATAATCCAGTGCCAGTTGCTGAATGGCATCGGCGATGGTTTGTGCCTTGCTGTCCGTTGCATTCATCAGTCCGGCCAGTAAAATAGCTATAGTAAAAATCCAGATCTTTTTCATGTACTTCTTTTTAGTTGATGTCGTAAAGTTTTCTGATGTCCTGCGATTGCGCTTTCCTGTTCTGCCGGTCCAATGCAAAGGCGCGTGCCTGATGGACGAATGATTGCGCGAACTGGTATTTGTCAAGCGTGGATATATATAGCGCGTCGATGCTTTTGATGCGTTGCGCATCGGTCATTTGTGTGCCATCGTTAATGACCAGGTTGAGTTCGTCGAGATCGGTATTACATTTGGCAATCAGGGAATTGTTGACCTGTTGCAGGTAACTGATCTCATCGGCAACAAGGATCGCTTTTTCTTTCTGCCAGGCTATTTCCTGTTGAAAAAGGGTAACGATCTGTTGCTGGTCGCTGATGATCTCCGGTATTTTCTTGTTGTTGCGCACTGCCGGGCTTGCCTGCTTTTGTGCATCGAAGTAATTGCTGTGCAGATCGTAAGCGCCGTTTTTGAGGTCATGCAGGCCGTTAAGTCCTTTTGTGGTCTGCTGATAACCCGTTTTTAGGGTTTTGATATAAATCTGTACATCGGCGATCTGCTGCAACATAACCTGTGCCTTTGTCTGTGAATGCGCGTGATTCGTGCAGGCTGCAACGGTAAAGCATATGGAAAGTATCTTTTTCATAGTTTTCATTATTGTATGCCGTATAAAGCCCGGATGGATTGCAGGTCGTTTTGGTCTTTGGCCCGCTGCATAGCTACCTGGGTATTATTGTTGTTGAATTGTCGCAGGTCATTTAAATTTTTCTGTATGCCGCCCGATGCCTGATGCACCAGCAACAGCCGTTCTGCATCGCTCATTTGTGTACCGAAAGAATTGACCGCTAATAATACCTCGTCGAGGTTGCGTACACTTTCCTGCAGGATGCCGGAATAGACCTGACCCATGTAGCCGATCTCATCGCTTGAAAAATGTTTATCCTGTTTGAAGAGGCTGTAGGCCGATTTATACTCGCTGACCAATTGGGCCTGCTGCGTAGTGATGCGCTTAACCTCGTTAAAATCCGCAATCACCGTTTTTACCTGCTGCAATTCATTATAGTAATCGGCATACAGGTTTTTTTCCTTATCCAGCCAACCGGATATGTCATTGAGATTGCCGAGCGACATTTTGTTTTCCAGTTGCTTTTCGGCATTTTGAAGCATGATGGTTTGGTTTTGTACCTGCTGCACTTTGATATCAATAGCGTTAATCGCCTTAATGATCGCCTGATTAATGAGGTCGATAATTTGTGCGTCCGCTTTTTGCTGTGGCAACACGAATAACAGGAGCAGGGTTGTTCCGAAATAAATAATCCGTTTTTTCATAATGGTTGATTTAGTGGTTATTTTTTGTGTTCATTGACTAATGCCGCAATCCCTTTTTCTATGCTGCCATATTTGCGGGCATACTGCATCACCTTTACTTTTTCCGATTCCTCGGTGGTATAGGCCATATATTCTTCGGGAGATACTTCTGTGGCATATACCCGGCTGAGCATACCGGCAAGGCTGATAAAAACCTCCTTGTATTTTCTTGCGGGGTCATTAGCCTTGTTAATGGAAAGTATCAAAGCTTTCTCCTTCTCTGTCAATCCCAATAGTTCCTGTATCGCGTCGAACTTGTTCTGGTATTTGCTTTGGTCTAAGAGTATCTTACAATCGGAGTTATTGATAATGGCCTGTTTAACAACGGGAGAACTGATAATGTCTTCGACTTCCTGCGTTACTACAATGGCTTCCCCATAAAATTTACGCACTGTTTTAAACAGGTATTTAATGTATTCGGCCATACCCTCTTTGGCAATCGCCTTCCATGCCTCTTCAATGAGGATCATCTTGCGGATGCCCTTCAGCTTTCGCATTTTGCTGATAAATACCTCCATGATAATGATGGTCACCACCGGAAAAAGAATAGGATGGTCTTTGATGTTATCCAGCTCGAAAACAATAAAGCGTTCCGTCAGCAGATCAAGGTTTTCTGTTGCGTTCAGCAGATAATCGAACTCACCGCCTTTGTAATAGGGCCGCAAAACGTACAGGAAATTATCAATATCGAAATCCTTTTCCTTGACCTTATCCGCTTTCAGTACCTCAATAAATTCATTTTGCAGGTAGTCATAAAAAGTATTGAAGCATGGGAAAAGGGAACCGTCTTTATCTACCTTCTCAAAATACCCTTGCAGTGCGTTGGATAAGGCGACATATTCCGCGCGGCCAAATACTTCATCATCTTTTTTCCACAAGGCGAGCAGCAACGTTTTGATGCTTTCCTTTTTCTCTGTGTCCAGTATATCCCCGGCACCAATATAAAAGGGGTTGAATCGGATCGGGTTCTTTTCATCATAGGTGAAGTAATAACCTTTCACCAGGTCACACAGTCCACGGTAGGAATGGCCCACGTCCACGAGAACGATATGCGTTCCCTGTTCATAATAGGAGCGGACCATGTGATTAGTGAAAAAGCTTTTACCAGAGCCGGATGGACCGAGGATAAATTTATTACGGTTGGTAATAATACCCCGCTTCATCGGTTCATCGGATATGTCCACATTGACCGGCCTGCCTGTCATACGGTCGCCTAACCGGATACCTACGGGGCTTGGAGAACTGCGATAGCCGGTTTCCATGTTCAGAAAACACACGGCCTGTTCAGCGAAAGTGTCGAAGGTATCGTTCACCGGAAAGTCGGCTTCATTGCCGGGCAGGCCCGCCCAAAAGATCTGCGGAGCACCATCTGTCTGCTGTTTCGGTGTGGCATCCATCTGCACCATAGCCGATGCGACCTGGTTGCGGATGTCCTTTAATTCAGCGGGATCATCTGTCCATGCCAGGATATTGAAATGTGCTTTTACCGGTAGCCGCTGCGCCGAGATCGCTTCATTTAAAAAGTCTGCGGTGGCATCCCTTGAAATCGCGTTTTCGCGTGAATAGGCGGATAGGGATTGCAGCCTTCTCCGCTTCGCTTCAAGGTTCTTTAAGGTTTTTGCAGTATCATCGATAAAGATGTACTGATTGTAGATATGGTTGCACGATAAGAGCTGGCCGAGCGTGGCAGCAAAGCCTACACTGAACTTTGTCCGGTCGGTACAATAGCGGTCATAGTTAATGCGGGAGCCGCAAGCCGGTGGCAGGTCTTCGGCATCAGACAGCGTATATAGCTGACAAACGTTGTCGCCGATCTTTAGCCCGTCTTTTAACTGAATATCCTTTAGGGCAGGGACTTCGCCCGGCGCTTGCAGAAACAGGTATTGCGCTAATAAGCCCGGTTGCTGATCTGTTCCGGCAAGTTCATCGGAATTAAGTCTTCTCAGGCCGACAAAACCGCTATCAGTCAGTATTCTTTCAAACTGCCCCGCTCCGTCTAAAAATTCCTGGAACATTAAGGGATTAATGGTTTGTTCCGGTACAAGGCTTCTGCGGAGCAGATTGGAATACAAGGAGGTTGACGGCTTGCGGCCACCCGGCTTTTTGGTCAGCAGTACATAACATTTATGATTAAGAAAGGGGCGTTCATTAAAGAAACGCTCACTGGCGCGGCTGAGGAAAGAAATATCATCCTGCTCAAAATCCGCCTGTATTTTATCGGCTATAAACCAATCCTGTTTATGGAACACGGTAAACTTTGGGAGGATTTTAATGGCTTTAAGCCAGGCCTGATGAAAGGCTTCGTATTCCTCGTTCGACAGGGTAAATATTTCAGGCAAGGTCAGTTCGTAGGCCAGTGTAATATCTCCCCGGACAGAGAGCAGGCAGTCGTTTTCGACCTTGTAAACAGGTAACAGTTGTTCGATATCTATCGGTTGTGCCATATCAGTTCTTCTTTAGTTGGGTAAATAATTTGCGGGAGCGGAAACGAATGCTTGCCGGGATGTTTCTCTTTGCAGCTTTCTTCAGCAGACCGTATTGACCGTATTTATGGCTGTAGCGATAAACCATTAAAAAAAGAGTAGTTCCAAGCAGCAGGATCAGGGGCAGGCAAACGAGCGTCGGCACGCCGCTTATATACAGTACGGCAAACAGGATCATCAGCGCGACCAGCCCTGCGGCCAGGTAACCGATATATTGTGCCTTTAAACCCTGAAATTCTATTGGCTTATTAATGCCCTTATTGATCTGATAGATGCTGTTCATAGTTGTTAAATTCGTTTGCCTTTTTTATGGGTGAATTCATTGTCCGGTAAGCCGTAAGCCCTTGCCAATCCTACGGGATCAAGCTCTTTGAGCGGAGGTACGATGACCAATCGCACATGAGGCGGTATGTTGTCCGGGTCTATGATCTCTTCGTAGACGTTCTTTTTAAGGGTGTCATAAACCAGACCGGACAGACCGCCCTCCCCTTCACTCAGTTCATACATGGATATGCGGTTCCAGGGTGCGTCCACTTCCCTGAATTCATTAAGGCGGGTATCCACATAAAAGTCTGTTCCTTCAATAGTAAATACAGGCAATTTTCTTGCGTGATTCTGATTTTCCATAGCGCTGAATTTTAAATGGTTATTCTTTTCTTTCCTGATAGTCGCTGATCGCCCGGATGATCTGCCTTCGTAAACCGCGATTATTTTCGTTGTCCTCCGAAAACCCGAAATCATCGAAAACAAGGTTACAATCTTCCAGCAGGCTGATGATCTCATAGGTAAGCGTTCCGCTTTCCACCAGCCGGTAATAAACGGGCTCAAATTCATCTTCCAGTACCTCCCTGATATAATGAAACCTTGATGGCCGGAGGTCGGCTGTCAGCCTGTTCATACATTGTTCTTCAATAACAGCGGCGGGTTTTCCCGCATCCGATAGCTGCGTGATCAGTGGTACTGCCAGTTTCAATTTGTCTTCGAGATATGCCGCCATCATGCGGTTATCATACAGTTGCACGAGCAGATCAGGATTGTTCTCTATGATAAAGCTGTGCAGCTTTTTTAATAGTTCCTCTTCCATATTCCGCCGTTTAATGTTGCCTCAGATTACCCTTCATCCACGGCCAGACCAGCATATACACGATGCCGGTAATAGCTACGGAGAGGATGACGATAATTATCCCGATCAATCCCGCGAACAGGTAGTACAGGCTCCACAGGCATCGCCCGATCAGCCGTTTTGCTTCCGGCCTTTTCATACGCCGAAGAAGGATTTAAGAACAGTTGCCACGATCACCAGGAATACACAGCTTCCGAACCATGCTGCGGCCACCTTGGACGTATCCGGCTCGCCGTGATTCCATTTGTTATAGACCTTGACGGCTCCGATGAGGCCAACCACGGCTCCAATGGCGTACATCAGGCTGGTGCCCGCTGCGAAATAACTCTTCACCTGCGTGGTTGCCGCGTTGATACCTGCATTGCCGTCCTGGGCGTATGCTACTGACGCTAAGATGGTTGCTAAAAGAACGAGTGTTGCTGTTTTGCGATTGACTTTGTTTTTTGTCTGTTTTACTGTTTGAGTTTTCATTTTGCACCTTTTTGAAAGTTTGGTGCATGGCCATGCTTAAAATTGACTGCGCAGTCGTGTTTACTTGTAAATGTTTTTCACCATAGTTGGTTAAGCTCCTCTTCTTCAAAGGAAATACCGCATTGTGCTACCGCTTCACCGGCCATGAGCTGAATGACGCTGATCCTGAAGGTTTCGGAATAATTGCCTTTAAGTGTTTGGAAATAATGCTGAAAAACGATAGCCAGCTTGGCTTTGGTCGGATGTTCACCCGCTTTGGGTATGATCTCATAACGGACCTCGTTCAGTATGTTTTCCAACTGACGGGCTTCTCCGCGATCCTCTGCTCCCGGTTGCTGTGATTTTTCGTTAGTTGCTGCAATACCTGCCCCCGGCTGATTTTGGCGCTTCACCATCAGGTTGTTTACATTGCCTGATAATAAGCCACGGATTTCGGTCCGGTAAAATAAAAGGCCGATAGCCACGTAATACACTACCGTTGCCAATGCAACCCAGGTAAAGAATGTTCCCCATGAAATACTGTTCAACATAATTTTGAATTTTAAGTGAGTATTGTTGTTTGTCGGGAACAAAGGTGGGACGATGAAAAAGCGGTTTTTCACAATTTCAACCAACTTGGGTGAAATTTATTTCCGGGCATTTAGGCATTAAACCAAAATAAGAAAAGCACCGATGGTGCTTAATTTTCATTTACAAGGCATTGTATTTTACCTGTCGTCTGTCTCGTTCATTCGCTTGATCAGGCTTTGTTTGAGCTTGTCTATAAATGTCGTTGGTTCTTTTTTACGCAGCCTTATATCATAATACAGGCGGTAATAATTACCGAGGTCGATACCCAACACAACCTCGAAGAAACGGGCTATGTCGTTAATATCGGCTTTAGCTTTTGTTTTTACATTGTAGAATGCGCCCAGACTTTGCAGGCCATACATCAATTCCACAAAGGCTGTTTTGGTTTCCGCCCAATTCAGGCCTAAATCTTCCAGCACGTTTATTTTGCTGTCGCTATATTGGCCGCTTAGTTTCTGCAACGCTTTATTGAGATAGGCAATTAACTGTTCATTGGCAAGCAGCATCGCTACTTTATAATCGTGACTGGTACAAAAGGCCGGGTCACAATCGAAGTAGGAAACATCAATGCCGATCAGGATATCAAATTTATCCCTTGTAAAATAGGCAATGTCCATATGCCTTGCCCCAGAGCGGTAGTACTTATAGAATGGTATGTTCTCTTCTGAGTAGGTTTTAATGCCACCCAACTTCTTTTTAAAGTACTTTCGTTGGGCCCTGTCGGAGCCATCGGGCTTATTGGTTTCGATCTCGAATAGCCTTATATAATAAATCATACGGGAATAAAAGCCCGGTTTTAACTCCCTGAAAAAATAAATCTCCTCAGCCGTGTCCTTAAAAGTATAAGTAATGACAAAAGCTTTTAGCTGTATCATTGACGTTTCTACAGCCTGGTAAGATAGTTTGGCAAGCTCTAAGATATTGGTTGCCGTTAACTCAATATCCATCAATTTCCTTTTTAATTGTTCGTATAATTCAATCACAGTTTCCATAGCACGGTAGTTTAAGTAGTTTAAATTTTTTTAAAAATTTGTTTATTGGTTGCAACCGGTTTGCAGGACAAATCTATAGGGATTGCCCGCCTGCATGAGCATTATGCGGTCCTGAATACAGGGCATATAGGGAAATCTGGCGGTGAAGTAGAAAATTCCTTTATTGAAGTATTATAGGTGTAATCTGAAATTTGCAGGATTCGGTGTTTTTTAATCGCGAATTAAAAAAGACACTAAAATTAATCCATTTAGTTCATCCTTTTTCACGGAAAATCCCGCGAAAACACCGGGTTTTTCCGTGAGAATCGCATTGGAAATCGAATTAATTTTATGGTATGACAACTGATACTGTTATTCATATCGCGTTCGCCGAAGACCATGCCATGTTCAGACAAGCGGTCATTAGTTTCTTAAATACGATAGGAGGGGTTGCTGTAGATATCGAAGTCGCAAACGGCAAACAGCTGTTGGATAAATTAGAGGAAGCATCCGTATTGCCTGATATCTGCGTGCTCGATATGAGTATGCCGGTAATGGATGGGTTTACAACATTGGTACATATCCGGCAACGCTGGCCCGATATGAAAATATTAGTGTTGAGCGGGTTTAAACATGAGGTGTATATCGTCAGAATGATGATGGCCGGGATAAACGGTTATGTGCATAAAAGCTGCGGTATAGAAGAAGTTAAGGTTGCGCTTGTTGCCATTCACTCCGAGGGGTACTATTATTCTGATCAGGCCAATAGTACTCTTTTCCACCTCGTAAAAACGAACGTCATTAAGCTTCAGCAATTCAACGACGAGGAAATTGAATTTTTAAAGTATTGCTGTACAGACCTGACTTTTCATCAGATCGCCGTCAAGATGAATGTAACCGACAGGAACGTAGAAGGAAAAAGGGACAAGCTGTGTGAACGTTTAGGGGTAAATAACAGGGTTAGCCTGGCTATGTTCGCCGTTCACATGGGGCTGGTACATATAGAGCCAAATTTCTCAGGAAAAGATATTCTCCAAAATAAACTGATAAAACGATGAAAAAGAGAAATGGATTGATTGCTGTTGCGTTAGGATTTTCACTGCTCGGATGTACCGGCAGACCTGCAAAATCAAAAGGCATTGCCTTAAGCATTGCGGATACTTTAAGCTGGTCGTACCCCGATCTTATGCCTATTGATTCAGCAAATAAGATGCTGGGCAGTTACCTGAATAGTATCAATTATCAAAGCAATGATACGGATATTCAATCGGTCATTTTTGATGCCCGGCTTTTAAGAAACTACCTGAATACCATTTTTGATTCCGGGAATATTACTAACGTCAAAATGATGTTTGCGCATAAGCTCAGCTATATCAATAGCGGTCATATGAATCAACCTGCAGGCTACCATAGTAACGCATTGACCATTATTATTGCGGCCTATGACAGTAGCGGTAATTACCGGTTTTATCCGGGTAATTATGTAATTGATAAAGGTCTGGCCTGCCCTACTAACTGTCCGCCAACAGGTTCTGCATCAAGTTCACTTCTACCTTCAATTCAGCATTAGTCATGAATTATTATATGTCGCTGTCGATAAATTTAAGCGCTGCATCACTGCCGGTCATTTGCGGCGCTTTCAGATACCGGCTGTTAGAAAAATCATTACGTGTCCTTTATTGGCTCACCGTTTTTTCTCTTATCACTGAATGTTTCGCCTTTATGGCAGCATTGCGTTATCACAATAACCTGGCTGTATATAATACTTCTGCCATCATCGAAACAGTTTTTATCGCCATGTTTTTCAATTATAGTATTGAAGGTTTCAGGAGGGCATACATTGGCTTTTATATTGGATTGGTCAGCGTTGTCGTTGGCTTACTTGATTTTATTTTCCTGGAACCGATTGACGGTTATGGAAGCCATTACTTTTTATATGAAACCCTCTTGATTATTACGTGCGGAATAATATTGTTTGCGCAGCTTATCCGGTCGCCGGGACATCTAAGGGTACAATATAATCCGCATTTCTGGATCGTAGTCACGTTGATCGTGTTTTACCTCTCGAATTTCTTCGCGATGTCCTGTTATGAGTCCTGGACGAAGATCTTAGGCACGAGGAAAAGCAATATTGATGATGCAATTCTATTGTTTAGCGCTCTGGTCAATTGTTTACTTGCTTCGGTGTTTGCCTTTTACCCTCAAATGAAAAAAAGCTATGAACGATCATAACTTCATAGTCATCGGCATCATCGGCACCCTGATCTTTTTATCCGCTTTTATTGCGCTGGTAGTCCTTATGATCGTTCTCCGGAAAAAGATGAACCAGCACCATCATGAAAGACAGCAGTTGCTGCTGGCGGTTATCAGGGAAAGTGAAAGAACCTTGCAACAGGTATCCAGGGAGGTACATGATAATATCGGTCAGTTGGCCAGCTTACATCATATGACTGTTCGCAGGATTGAGAAGACGCTCGATGCTCATGAACGGGAACAGCTTTTTGAAAGCGCCTACCGCATCAGTGCATTGATTGAATCTAATTGTTCCAATCTCGGCTATTCTTTAAACGGCGATTATATCAAGGAACGGGGACTAAGCAATATGATACAGGATGACATTGAACACATACGCGCAGCAGGTGAGATCAATTGCCATGTCGATATTGTCGGGGATGTCAGATCACTTGGATCAAGCGCAGAAGTTGTGATATACAGGATAGCACAGGAAGCTATACGTAACGTGATCAAGCACGCAAGCGCAACTGTACTGGATACAAGGCTATACTATAACGATGATGATTTTGAACTGGTCATCAGAGATAATGGTAACGGGTTCGATATAGAAAAAATAGGGGAAACAGGGGGGCTTGGGATTTCCAATATGAAGGAGCGGGCACAGGTCTTGCAAGGAAAATTGAAGGTCGCTTCTATTCAGGGTGTCGGCAGCTGTATCATAGTGACTATTCCTTATAGCAGTAAGGACATTATGCAGGGTTTATAAGCCTGCATAAATACCAGTGTCAATACCTGGAAGTGCTTGACCATAATATATACGCGGGTAATAGCTGTACAATATCATGTCTTGCCATAGTCAATGGAAACTTTTCAGCCGCTGAAAAGCAGCGTTCAGCTACTGAATAAGCCTGTTGATGTAATAATCTTTGCTGCTATCGCGACTTAATTATTTTACACCGGTAAATGAAAAAAATCGACCGGTTGGAATGGACTTTGCATTACTTATAACCCATATCACATATCGCTAATAACCTTGCCCTGAATCAATTTATCAAAAAAACAGGCACTATGAAATTCAGGCCGGGAAAACTATTGCAGGCAACGACATTGAAAAAAGTTCTACTTCCGGACCAGCTCAAAGCATTAGTCTTTCCCAATGCAGTTGTTGACTACACCGAAGGTTTATTTGGAAGCTTTTTATCTCAGGAAATTAAGGGTGACAATTACAGTATATCACAGCACCATTTTTTCATTAACGAACCATGCGTACTTTATGCTGTTGCGGAAGCCCCGGTACTTACGGTTAATTACTTTCTGAAGGGGCCTCCATTTCCGCAATTTACAGGTATTAGTGATGCTGGATTAACGGAAAATTACTATCGGATGTACTATGTACCACAGATGAAAAATGAGATCACTTTCAGAAAAGGTAACTACTCCTGTATTTATGTTTCATACCAACATTCTTATCTCAAAGAATTAACAGATCGGCACAATAAACTGCAAAGCTTATTTGATTATGTAATGCAACCGGGCGAGGCTATACGATCTTTGGCTTCAGGTAAAATCAATGCGAAAATTAAATCTTCTTTATTGAATCTTACGAGAACCTATGCCAATATAAAAGAACAGGATTTGATGATTTATGTCCATTTGCGCGAACTATTGTTCTACCATATCCGGAGGCACAATACTTTGGATGACTTAGCACTCATGGACTCCCATACGGATAGAATAGCGGCTTTGGAAAATTACATCGATGAAAATTTAACGAAGCCACTGCATATTGAAACCCTAATTAAGTTGTGCAATGTCAACAGGACTGACTTTTACAAATTATTCAAATCGCACTTCGGAGAAAGCCCTTATCAGTTCATCCAAAACCATAGGATTGAATGGGCTATGATTCTAATCACTACTACTGGCGAGTCGATTGGTCAAATCGCCTGGAAAGTAGGATTCAAGGATATTTCCAGTTTCAACAAAGCATTTAAAAATCGTTATAAATCATCGCCTAACACATTTCGATTGTGAGGTTTTCGGACGATTTGCCAAGCTAAAAATTGACGATTTGCCAAGCAACAAACATACGATTTGCCTAACAGGGTACTATATACCCACATTAACTTTGCGATAGGAAATCGATAACAAAAACACACCCATTCAAAAAATATTTTCAACCGCCTTAAGCCCTTCGACTAAAAGTTCATTTTAAAAAAGCGTTTCAATGAGCACGACACATAGGGTAAATCAAAAAACGACTACATCCGCAAACTACGCAGGAAAACTTATCAAGCTTTATTTAAAATTTGAAAAACGAACCTGTGTTTCGCCTCTGGCTTTGTTAGGAGCGATCGTAGGCATCGTACTTGCCTTTTACTTTCCAAATCCCTGCATATTTGGTATATAATACGCCTGTTTGAATTGCTTAATAATTTAAAAATAGGTGAAGCCGAAAACCTTTAGAAACGAGTAGGCAACTTTGTTCACGCTCAGAAAAACACTTGGCAACAACGTGCAAGAGCATCAAGGATCATTTCATTTTAAAACATCTAAAAACAATTTTATGAAAAAAGTAAAATCAATACTCGGAGCATTTATTATTACTATGGGTTTATCCACTGCTGTGTTTGCCGGTGACAAGAAAACAGATGTAAAAACGGCAGTAATTACAACTACAGAAAGCGTGGCCCCTGCACCTGCAAAGGCCAAAGCAAAAAGCGGTGTGACCTATTGGGTCACAGGTACCACTATAGTGATGGGCGTTGCCTCTTATACTTTTGATCAAACACCTCAAAGCTGCGATGGAAGTGGCAACCCGTGCCAGTTCACAACGGACAATGGCGCCCTTTCTTCACCGCAGCCACAATCGGTAATCGACGGGGAAAATGGCCTTATTATTGATACAAGGAAAAATTAAAGCAGGCCACGTGAAGAAAGTATAGTTTTTATACACTATCATCACATAAAACGAGAGGATGCCAATAATGGCATCCTCTTCATTTATTTGTCGCTTACAACCAGCACTTTGATATCCTGGTCAGTAAAAGACAATGATAGACCCTGTTCAAACAGTGAGGTTTGTAACAATCTTTTATCAGATAAATTTTTAGGCAGATTTAATGTTACCAGAGTATTTGAAGAAATGTTTGATTTGTCTAAAAATGCCAAAGGCAAACTCAAATCTTCAATCGATTTCAAATAATTTAATACTTTAGAAAAAGGCTGATTTATGAACTTATAGACATCAGCGGTTTCTATCATCGTGTCCTTACCCATCTTACCTGATTTAATGGGTGTTTCACCGATTCTTTTTAACGTATACGTTGGGATTTTTCTGACTGATAAAACAGCTTTAATATTATTGCGCATTAAAAAGTATCTATTCATATCCTGCAACAGAAAACTATACAGACTATCCCTTTGCCGTAGTGGCATTACTATTTCATAGGAGTAACAATATTTGCTGAACCAGGAATCGAAATCATTATTATTCTTTGGCCGTAAGTAATCATTATAGTTTTTAAGTTCGAACAAGATGCGAGTGCCGTGTGCTGCTATTTTAAAAAATTGAATTAAATCGGTATTGAAAATGTCTCTTTTATAAATATTACGGATCGTATCAACTGATATTTTACTTCCGGCACCAAACCCTGGATTAGATTTAAAAAAGCCTGAATAAAATGTGGCCCTTATGGAGGTATCGCCAGGAAACATCAAGCCTTTATTTCTCACATCATATCCCCTGCTGTTAAGGTCGTTTTTTTCTGATAAGTTTATAACGCGGCCTGTGAGGATTTGGGATATATGCTCAGATGTCGCGTTAACAGCGGTAGTAGCAGCAATAATTTTACCACCTTTATCTATCCATACATGATGCGGGAGCTCATGATGTGGGAAGATGTATCTCCATATCGTATCACCATACAAACATGGTAGTGTCGTAAGTCCGATACCCGGCCTAAGTACAGACATTTTAGAAACTCTTTTTTCAATATTAACTTTCGATTCCCAGGGGTCAATCATTATAATCTGAATACGACCTTCAAATTCTTTTTGCAGGCTTTCTAAATGAGGTATCGCTGCGATGCAGGAAGGGCAGCCGGTGCTCCAAAAGTCAATGATGACCAATTTTCCTGTGAGGTCTTTTAAAAAAAGTCTCGGAGATGGGTAGTGCAATAAATTTTTTAACGCCGGTGTTTCTGCAATATTATCGCCAATAGCCAACTGACGGTATTTGTGCTGTTGTGCCGAGCTCTCGAAAGAAATGCTCCACACAATAGCAAGGATAATAGAAAACGCTTTTCTTTTCATTACCGTTGATTCTGTTGGAGTCCTGAAATTTGTATTTCTGTATCGGGAATCGGCAAAACATAAAGCTTGTCGTTCGGATTTAGGGTATAAGTCGTTCCGCTTATTGTTTTACTTAGCGTTGCCTGAAATACCGGATCGAGATTTAAGCGTTTGAGATCTTCCCAACGAATATTCGATACAAACGGGAGTTCCTTTCTACGTTCTTGCAATATCATCTTAAGGGCGGTCTGGGCGTCGGCTGCGACGAGCGGTGTAAAATTATTTGTCTTGTATCGATTGATCAAAAGATGATTGAGATCATTCATTGCCGCGGAAGTCAAACCCTGACGGGCTTCTGACTCAGCTCTAATCAGGTAAACTTCGTTAGTTGCCAAGCCACAGAAATCAGCGCTGTTTCCTGAATAGGTGCCCCGATACTTAACATTACCACCAGTCACGGTGTAGAACAAAGTTTTTCTGAGATCATTAACGTCATAGGATGAATATAAGTCTGAGGCAACTATTCCTTTGCTTGTGGAAACCGGGTTCACAGAACTGTAAAAACCTCCGTAGGAATAAAACAGGATTTCGGGATTACCTTTTCCGTATTGAGGAAAACGATACGTTGCTGTCGGAGAAGCAATTGTCGAATTGTTGTAATCTAACAGCGCCGGGTGAATATTTATTGCCGCGCTGGAATAGGTTTGAGCGTTTATATAATCACCCATGTTTAGATACGCCTTTGCCAGTAATGCGTCTGCTGCTGCGTTTACCGGTCGCTGCAAATAAGGCTGTGTTGCGGAAAGCAATTGGCTTGCAAGGCTTGCATCTGATATAATCTGATTATAAGTATCCTGAAGCGATGATCGTTGAACCAAGATATTTACATCGGAAGTTAGTCGAATCGGCAGGCCTAAATCGCTACTCGCCGTGGTTTTATTATAGGCTTTACAAAATAGCTGCGTCAATGTGTAATATCCCATTGCGCGGTGAAATAATGCCTGTCCTTTTACATTGTTATAATCAGGACTATCACTGCTGATTTTAGCCAGCCCGTCTAAAGCTACGTTAGCTAATTCAATATTGATAAAAAAGTCATTCCACTCAGGCGATGTCCCCCCGGACCATATCGTCTGTTTCCAGGAATATAAATTGCGCTCTGTTTCATTGACCAAAGGGATAGACGCGTCAGGAATATAACTATTATCAGCACCGACATTGCCTGCTGTCGCATAGACATAATTTAACGTAAATGTCCTATCCAAAAGTGCCTGAAAATCTGCAGTAGTCTGAGGAATAACAGAATTCAAGTTGCTTTTGGCAGCAAGCCAATCATCCTGTTTTTTACATGCAGTAGCGCAAATCAGGAAACTTAAAATTACCGTATATAGAGTTTTATGTGTGTTCATGTTTTATAAATTAATGGTTAAGCCAAAAGACAAGGCGAACGGGTTAGGATATGTTGCAAGTCCATTCCCTATTGCATCCGGGTCTACTCCAATCTTATTTTTCTTCCATATTATACCTATATTATTAGCATAGGCGAAGATGTTGATCCGTGACGCTTGTATTTTACGCACCATCCAAACAGGTAAATCATAGCCTAAACGAATATCCTGAAGCCTGATATTGTTTCCTGACTGGACAAGCACTTGAGAATATTGATAGAAAGTGTTTCTGTCGCTATAGCTTGGATATACTAAAGATGGAACGTTCGTTGTTTTTTCGTCGCCGGGTTTTTGCCATCTTTGAGTGAAGTCTTCATTTTGACCACCATACCCTAAAATATCAGTGTAGTTCAAGCTGGTAGTTGTCTTGCGAAAAACCCAACCCAACTGATAAATTATATTGACCGACAAATTGAAACTCTTATAAGAAAAATCATTTCTAAACGAGCCAAAAACTGTTGGAACAAGAGAGCCGCTATAAACAAGGCTATCAGGATTGAAATTGTTAATGATGCCTGAATAGTTTTTGCTTATCTTTCCGTTTAAATAGCCTTGTGGATCACCATTTGTCGGGTCGAGTCCGGCCCATTTATAGGTAAATAAAGCTTCTAAAGGCTTACCCTTCACGCCACCAGCAGTGAAAATACTTTGGCTTGTCCTTACAGCATCAAACCGAACTACTTCATCTTTAAAAGCACTTAATAAAAAATTAGTAGTCCATTTAACCGGACCATTGAGATTTTTAGTTCGTATGGTTAGATCGATGCCATTGGTTTTGGTGTTTGCTGTATTAGCCTGATAAGAAGTAAATCCAGTTTGAGGAGCTAAAAAAGTGGGCTGTATTAGATTCTCGCCTTTCTTTTGATACAGTTCTATTGATCCGCTTATAATGTTATTTCCTGTCGCAAAATCAATTCCAATATTTATATTCCTTATTTTTTCCCAACGTAATTCAGGGTTGGGTGCAGTGGGCTTGCCCAGGCTTGTCGCGCCTGTAGATGAATCAGTAACATAAACGGCGCTCAAATAAGCAGACCCATTTTGATAGGTATTTCCATTATATCCGTAAGTGCTGCGAAATCTTAAATAGGGCAGCCATTTTAGGATATAAAATGATTCTTTACTGATATCCCAGCCCAAACCTGCAGACCACATCGGAGTGATCTTATCATTTGTTTTTGCACCAAATAGATTAGTCCCGTCTTCACGCCCGCTGAGCGTTAAAGTATATTTGTTATCGTAAGAATATGCAGCATTTGCATAATAAGAAACATATCTGTTAAGGGTACCAACAATGTTGCCGTCGGTTTGTGGGATATATCCCGATCCTGCCGGGTTCATGGGATAAAATTGCCCATAGTTTAAATTACCGACTGTCGTACCAAAATCTTTATTATAGCCATAAGAAACCCGGGTAAACGCTTCTGTCCTAAACTCTCTTATTTCCGCACCGCCGATTGCAGTAAGGGAACTTTTTTTAAAATCCTGATCATAGTTCAGCTGTGCTCTCAGGCTATTTATGTACCAATTTGCATTGGAGAGGGTTAAAATTCCACCTAACGGAAAGTTATATGTTGTAACGCCTGTACTGGAATTATAGCTGCCAAATTCATTGATAAGATTTCGTGTATAATAACTTTCCTGGCTCTGGTCGTTTGTTCCCTGAATTATCTCACGTTCATTTTGGTAATTGATCTGAGCGCTTAGCTGAGGAATAAATTTGTATGTGGCTCCGGCTTTCAGCAGTATATCACTAACTTTCGTATTGTTATCACCTAACCTGAGTTCATTAAGAGGGCTGTAAGACCAGTCCATCAACCCTTGCGATTTAATGATTTTGATATAGGCATCGTTATAAATATAAGGGATGGCAAGTGGATTGCCATTTGCGTCAGCCAGACGGTCATATGGTATTACGTTGCCATAGGGATAGCCGTTACCTGATAGTGTACCAAATCCAACACTGTTATTTAGCAGGGTTGTATTTTGGCTATAGTTGATGCCTGCAGATAATTCCAGATTTTTTGTGACCGAGTATGTATTAGTGCTGTTTATTGTTGTTCGGTTGTAACCGTTGCGGACAAGCGTATTCCTATCATTATCCTGCCCGATAGATAACTGATAGGTCATGTCTTTACCACCACCCCTGATTCCTAAAGAATATTGTTGATTGACGGCCTTTTGATAAATGTATTTGGCGTAGTCATTTCTTACGTCATATTGACTTAAAGTATTCAACTGACTGGCGGCATCCGAGCTTGTGATATTTCCGGCTCGTTGCTGTGCGAGTATCCCGACCGCCGGGGATAAGGCAGGATTGTATACATAGTCTGAAATAAGTGGATCAAAGTAACCTTGATTAAACAGATATTGCTCTACACCTATATAACTTTTGGGGTCTAAAAAATTCTTTGCGTAAAACAGGTCAGGCTTATTGATCACCGTCAAAGTGCTGTTGAATTCAACTTTCATCTTTTGGTTGAGCTTTCCTTTTTTTGTAGTGATAACTATTACGCCATTTCCTGATCTAGCCCCCCATATTGACGCTGCCGCAGCATCCTTTAAAATCGTAATATTCTCGATGTCATTTGGATTTAGATTATTTATCTCCCCCTCATAAGGAAAATTATCAACTACAATCAATGGTTGAGTAGAGGCCATGAAAGTACTGACACCCCTGATTGTAATACCGGAATTTTTCCCCGAAGGTTGCGTTGCGATAGCTGTGATGTTAGCCAATCCGCTAACAAAAAGTCCTGAAGCCACTCCGTCGATACGGTCAATGATATTGGTCGATACCCGCCTATTTAAAAGAGTATTGTCTATTTGGTCAAATGACCCGGTTGCTCTTTCCTTTGGTAAAGACTGGTAACCGGTTGAAACAACCGCCACTTGGCTCAATTGTGATGAAGCGGTATGAAGGACAACTGTAATCGGGTTTGAGAGTGTTTTAATGGCTGCAATTTCTGTCTTGTAACCTATAAAGCTTACAACTATTACTGCATCGTCCTGTACATTCAATAGTTTAAACCGGCCATTTGAATCAGTGATCGTAACGTTTGTACTATTCTGAACCTTAATGGTCGCTCCGTTGATCGGCATACCCGTTGTATCAGTAACCAGGCCAGTTATATCCCTGGCGGCAATTAGTTTGTCATCTTTCGCTGCTGGTGTTAAATGTTCAGTGGCGCTTTTTTTTTCTGATTTAATTGCCGTTACCCCGATAAGCGTTCCCGCTTGTTTAAATCGTAGCGGCACCTGCTTTTCAATTTGAGAAAGCACCTGCGCAAGCGGCGTGTTATTGACTTTCAGCGTCAATTCTGGTAAGCCTTCCAATAGTTTATCGTCACAAACGAAGCTGACAGATGCCTGTTTCTCGATAGTCTTGAATAGCTGCTTTATATTAACATTACGGACATCAATAGTAATGTTCTGTGCATTGCTTGTGTTTGCCAAAAGCAGCGCGCTACAACAGAGTTGTATGCAAATGATAATGAAGGTTATGCGCATACACTTAAAGTATAGGGTACGGTAAATTTTTACCATCTTTGTTTGGGTTAATTAGGTGAGAACTTAATGAACTTTGCCTTTGCTACAGCGGCTCGAATCAACGTAGCGAAGGCTTCTTTTTTACCGGACTATATACCGGCTCTTTCCTTTCTTCCCTTGGAAGCCCGGAAATTATTTTATAATCACTGTGCTGTCATTCGCTAACTGATACTGAAAATGTTTTGAAAAGCTTAGTGCTGTCAAGACATCGCTAAGCGGTTGGTTATTGAGTTTCATAGAGGTAATCTCAGTGAGCAGTTTAGGGCTTTGCACCTTGATATGTACATTGTATTTCCTTTCCAAAGCCTGGAACACATTGTCTAAGGATTCGTTATCGAATACCAGCCGATTTTCGCGCCATGCAGCGATATCATTAATTCCCTGATGTTGAACTACGGATTTGGTATTATTATCAACTATTACCTGCTGACCAGGTAATAAGAATACAGCTCCTTTGTTCAAAGCGGTAATTGTTAGACCTACTTTACCTGTGGCTACTGTGATTCGTGTATCCTTTTCCTGTGCGAATGCCTTTATCTCAAATGATGTACCCAATACTGTTACGGCCACAGTAGAAGTGCGGATTAAAAACGGATGTTCAGCCTGATGCACTACGTCAAAAAATGCCTGTCCTTTCAGATAAACCGTTCTCGTTTTACCGATAAAACGTTCTGGGTATTGTAGACACGAGCCCGCATTTAACCATATTTTAGAACTATCCGGCAAGGTTACTTGTAGGGTATGTCCCATTGGAACATTGACCGCGATCATATCAGGTTGAGCATTATTCCGTAATACCAGCAATATGCCGGCAACAACGAACACAATGACAACAGCCACCGCCCTAAACCATGTCTGGCGCCACATAGGAACGATCACCCTTTCGTCTGCGTCGATAAGGTATTGAAGCCTATTATAAACACGGCTATATACCGGCTGTCTCTCTGCTAATGTTGCTTCATCTATTCCGGTGGTATCGGCCATTTCATTTACGATGAGTTCCAAAAGGGCTTCACTATCCCTTTCCACATGAAAATGTTGCAGTAAAGCGTTAACCTCATCCTCGGTGGCGCGACCAGCGATATACCGCTCAAAAAGCTCTTTAAGTTCGTTTGTTTCCAATTTTCTTTTGATTAATTCCGTGTGTTAAAAACATCCCCCCGCCTCGCGCGGAGGGGACTGCTCATCATTTAACTATAACTGATTTATCACTAAAACTTCCGGTATTATTCATTCATTTTATCCCGTTCTCTCCGGTTATCTCTCCACAAGAGGATGATCCAGACAATCAATACGACACTAATGACGAATTCAACAGCAAGAACAAAGGCAGTATTGGATTCCAACATTCAACGCTATAAATTATTTGCGCTGCTCGGCCCTTTCACTTCCTGTATACAGGTATGACGGGGAGCGGTAGTAGAACATCTGCTCTGAAAAAAAATATTTTTGAAAAAAATGAATAGATGTCGTTATTCACAGGTTATCATACACTTTATTCATAGCTAATCATACACTTTTTTGATGGCAATGATCTTTAGTGTCTAATCAGCTTTTAAATAAAAAAGCAGAACTTCAATTAAAGTTCTGCCATCAGACGGGATCGTCTGTTTAAGATCAATCGCTGGTCAATGAACGCATCACTGCCAGGGAATCCATGTAATCACGCCAATGAATGATTTTCCGGTCCTTTATAGTGATGATAGAACAAAAGCGGTTGTCATAAGATTTTCCGGTGGAAGGCACCGTACCATGCACTTCGTACTCCAATATGATGACATTAGCCGGCTGTTGCGCTTTGTACATTCTTAAATGGTCTGCTGAATGCAGTACATTGCTGTAACCGCTGAACCAATCCATATAAGCTTTTCTGCCCGATATCTTGTTGGTAAAGCCCGGAAAGTTGTACATGAATTCAAATACTGCATCATCTGCTACCGCATCCCAAAAATGCTCCCCGTCAACTTCCCCGGTAAGACCTTCCATGATGATGCTGAAAAAAGGCCCCGCATTTTTATTAAATCCAGGATGGTTCCTGTTGAGTTCAATCTTTTTCATAATGAATCATTCCAATGTTATAAAATTACTTATTTCAATGCGTTTTTTAGTTCTGCCGCAGCCTGCAGCATGGATGATCTCGTGGCGGCGATGTGCGCAAGCGGGTTAAGCAGGCCCCAGTCATGAATGACGCCGTTATAACGGGTCAGTGTTACCGCCACGCCGGCCTCATCCAGTTTACGGGCATAGGCTTCGCCTTCATCCCGCAACACATCATTTTCGGCGGTCTGCACCAATGCAGGGGGTAATCCTTTTAACTGGTCAGGGGTCGCGCGCAAAGGCGAGGCATAGATTTCATGACGTGCATTTTCGTCGGTCGTGTAGCTATCCCAGAACCAGATCATCATATTCCGGGTCAGGAAGCGGCCGTTTTCATAGGCATGATAAGACCCGTCGTCGAAAGCTGCATTGGTCACCGGCCAGAACAGCATTTGGAATTTAATCTCTGGCCCTTTTTTGTCTTTGGCCATCAATGCTACGACCGCTGCCATATTGCCGCCGACGCTGTTGCCCGCAACAGCAAGCTTTTTACCGTTCACGCCTATTTCTTCGCCATGCAATGAAACCCATTTAGTGGCGGCATAAGCCTGGTTGATCGCAACCGGGTAATGCGCTTCGGGTGATGGCGCATAGTCGGGAAATACCGCAGCCAGCCCGCTTTCCACGACCAGGTCGCGGACGAAGCGGCGGTGCGTAGGATAATCCCCTAATACCCATCCGCCACCATGGAAGAACATGAACACGGGAATATCTTTTTTCGCACCGGCCGGCTTAACGATATGGATATTAACTGTGATGCCATCCTGCGTGATGATCTTTTCCGACTCTTCAATACCGGAATAATCGACGGATACAGATTGCTGTGCGCCGGCCAGCACTTGTCTTGCATCGGCGGGTGAAAGCTGTTCAAGCGGCTTACCACCACCGGAGTTTAAAGCCTTTAAAAAAGTACGTACATCCTTTAGGATCAAAGGATCATTTTCTGCTTTGGGGTTGTTTTGGGCCATAACATTGAGTGTTATAATAAAAAGTAAATAAATGAGGGTTACTAATCTTTTGCGTTTCATGATGCGGGTGTTTAAAAAATGATCGATTTAGGCTGCGTTGTACGCCGCAGCGAACACGTCCCTGGCGAATACCTCTGCGGTGGTGGGTGATGAATTTTCAGCCGTCCGTTGCTGGTAGTTCATGATGCCGTTTTTCAGGGAAGTTTCCATGTTCACGATATCTTCAGCGACGTTTTCGGAAATGCCCTGACTGATCATACCCGCTTTAGCTTGTTCAACCGGAAATTCTACCAGTTGCAAATCGGGTTTGCCAATTGATCTTCCCAGGATACCGGTGATCTCGCTAAAGGAATAGTTCCGGTCGCCCAAAACGGGCCGAACCACTTTGCCCTCAAAATCCAGGTTAGCTAATGCTTTTGCGGCAACAGCTGCCACGTCGCTGGTCGCTACCATCGGTATTGGGTGATCCGGGTAAGCGGTCGTGCCGTTGATCCCGCTGTTTTTGATGAGGTTGATATTGAGTAACGCATTATCGAGAAAATAAGCCGAACGCAGGTGCATGACATTGACGTCTTTTAATTGGTTCAGCTTGACTTCCTGTTCAGCCAGGCCGGCAATTAGGCCATTGCCTTCGTGTAACTGTGCACCCGCGCTGCTCAGGCTGACCACATATTGAATACCCGATCTTTTGATCGCCTCAATAGCCGCATCCCCGACTTCCCTTTGGAACGCCCGGTAGTCTCGTGCTGTGAAATTTGGTGGTAACAAAATAAAGGCGCTGTCGGCACCCTTAAATGCAGCAGTCAATAAATCAGCATCGGTGATATCGCCGGGGATCAGTTCGGCCCCTGTATGACCGAACCTTTTTTCGAGGTCTTCCGACCTGGCAATTAATTTTACATGGTGTCCTTCGTTAATGAGAAGGTCTGCGATCTTACCGCCAACTTTGCCGGTGGCGCCTAAAACGACGATTGTCTTTTTCATAAATTTTTTCTTTTTTGTTGAGGACAAATTTCTATATTTGATTTCATAATCACCAGTACATACTAATTTGTACTATAGTATCTAAAAAGAAAGTAATGAGAAAAACAACGTCAACCAACTTTTCTAACGAAGAAGCGCTGGCTGCTATTTGCCCGATGCACAATGTGATGCGGGTATTGGGCGGGCGCTGGAAGATCGCGCTGCTGTATTTTATCCACCAGGGCCATCACCGTTTTGGTTTATTGCAAAAGAAAATGCCTTTTATCACCACGAAAATGCTCAGCGCACAACTCAAAGAACTGGAACAGGACGATCTGGTGATCAGAAAGATTTATGCTGAAATGCCGCCACGTGTCGAATACTCGTTAACCGAAAAAGCACAAACTTTATTACCCGTATTGGAAGACCTTTATAATTGGGGAGAACAATACATCACGGCCCAGGCATAAAAATCGCACAGATATAAGACAACATACATGTATGATCAACTATGAATAAAGTGTATGATAAACTGTGAATTATAACAATAGAGCCTTTTACGGGTGATGCATTAACCCGATGAGAATGATGGTAATGGTTGCCTCCTGCGAATTAATAAAGTGCTTTTGGATAGCACGTTTTGCTTTTACGAGATGGTCATTTATGGTCGAAGTGGAAATCCCCAATATCTGGCTTACCTCCTGATAGCTTTTACCCTCTACTTTACACAGGTTGTAAACCATACGGCGCTGGGGCGACAGCGAAGAAATTGCCTGTTCTATTAGTACATTGCTTTCCTTAAAATTGATATGGTCTTCGATATGGTCATACAATTCAGTCATGGTGTAAGTTAGCCGCTGAATGAGCTTCTTATCTAAAGCGGCTTTACGGTAAAAATCCGCCACGAGGTTAGCGGCCATCCGGTACAGGTAGGAAGAGAATGATTGTACGTCTGAAAGATTGGTCCGGTTGAGCCATAATTTAAAGAACACTTCCTGTAGCAATTCCTCAGCAAGATCGTCGACGCGTACCAGCTTCAGGAGGCTCCCGTAAATCCTGTCCTTGTATTGACGATAAATATGATCAAAGGCCCGTCTGTCCCCTGCCTGTAACCGCAACAGCATTTCTTTTTCATCCACATGCAGGGGAACAATCATCCTTACCGTATAATACGATAAAGTTAAATAAATATTTATCCAATGTAAAGACCCTGAGCATAAAGTATCATTACTGATACTCTATGCGAAATTGGATACCGCCAACAGCGGAAAAACCACTGGCACCATAGGTAAGATCCATACTACCTTCTTTATGGACAAGTTTCGTCGCGCCCGCGCCCTGGAATACTAACGTAACCGGAAGCTGGTTTTCAATTGCAAAACCCGTTTGGTTGGAGGCTTGCTCAATAAACCGGCTGTCCATTTGTGAAAGGTATGTTCGCTGTGCCTGATTTAATGTGAAATTGTCATTGAGCCAGGTAACAAGATCACTGCGGATTAAGTTCGCCTGCGTTAGGCGGTCGTTTTGACTAAGCTGATTAAGTTCTGCTTGTTTTTGCTGAACGCCAGCGGAGGTAAATGGTTGTTGTGACATAATATAAATTAGTTAGTTAAACACGTAATAGGCTACGTTAAAAAGGGGTAGGAAAAAAACAGAAACGGCGAATTATTGTTTTAACAAAAATAATATTGCTTGTATGAGCCTTGAAAAAACATCATCTGGCTATAATGATCTTTATTTCAGAATTATTTTAGCCTTACTTGCCGCACACACTATACTTTGGTTCGCCGCCAAAGAAAGTATCTTCCAGTTATGGACCTCATGGTTCTATTACCGAGACATGGCGCTCAGTTTTCTGATCGCATTTTTGTTGATCAGTGAAGTTTACCTGGCTACCTCTAAGCTGGATAAAAAATATGATTGGAAGCAGTATACGGCTGAGCGCATCGGCTTGCAGGTAACCTTTGCGCTGGTTATGCCCTGCATTACCGCTTTTCTTTTGGCTGCCGGATATTTTCGCATTTTTCATCTGAATATCCTGGAAACAGACTATATAAAATTGGATTTCCCTGTGATCGTAATCCTGATAATATTACTGAATGTCTACTATTTGGCCTTTTATTTTTACAGACAATGGCAGCTTGCAGAAAGCAAACAGATCTCCGTTGAAAAACCATTGAGGAAGGTAAGGGAAACTTTTGTTGTACAGAAAGGAGCGAAGAATATTCCGTTGCCCGTAGAAACGATAAGCTACTTTTATCATGACGGGCAGTACAATTTTCTGCGCACGAAAGAACGTGAGGATTTTATGGTTAACCAGCCATTGGACGAGGTACAGAAAGTATTGCCTGATAGCCTTTTCTTCCGGGTCAACAGGCAAATGATTGTAAATTTCAACGCTTGCCAGCATTTTGAACCCATAGAATTTGGCAAACTGGAATTGATCGTAACCCCTACGACAAAAGAGCAGATCGTCATCAGCCAGAAAAGGGCGAAGCAATTTAAAGAATGGATCAGCAGATAAGGTAGCTAATCCCAAAACGGGCCAGCTGCTCTTAACCATTACTTAAAATTGTTATCGATATACCGTTTAGAAACTTTTTTGACCGTTCAGAAACTTTTTTAGTTCTCAAAAAAATGTTCATTTATTTTCGCTCGAAAGAGTAAAACTAAACTTGGAGCACAAAAACAAAAAAAGGAAAAATTATCGGTGGACTGATATCGGCACGTTAACAGTAATATTGATTATTGGGGCGACCATCATCATTTACATATATGTTCTTCTAAACGGCTCGCTGGATGTATAATCAACCACTACTTTGATTGATTTATTTAATCAAAAAAAGCCAGCCTGAGAACAGGCCAGCCAGTTTATATACCTCATTTTCTAACCCAATTTAGCCAACTGCGAGTAATCCTAAGATCATCGTCTTAAGCTCCCACGAACTATTACCCTTTACCCAGCAGGCATCAGCACCGCTTGCGAGCATCCCCGGAATTTCCCCGTTATTAAAGGTGTAGCCCAATATCTTTATCCGCGGCCACTGCCGTTTCAGGACGTTTGCAGTTTCCATGCCATTCATCACCGGCATATTAATGTCAAGCAGACAAAGATCAGGTAACACAGGACACTCATCTAACTGCAATAGAAAGTCTTTACCATTCACAGCCTGCAGGACAACCTGAAATCCCATAGTTGTGAGCATGTTGCTCATGCCTTCGCGTACAAGGGCATGGTCATCCACTACCGCGATGGTAATGGGAGTTGTAATATCCATTTTAAAATGAGGGGTAAAAAAGGGGTTACCCCTTGATGAAACGCATCGTGTTTTTTTCGCCGGTCGGGCCGGTCATTTCTAATAGATATATCCCCGCCGAAATATTGGGCAACGGTATGATGTTGCCCCCTGTTTGCAATGCACCCGTTTGCAGGTTGATACCGGTAACCGTTAATATGCGATAAGCTGTCGTTCCCGGAATACCGGTAACTGATAACTCATTTGTAGCCGGGTTGGGATATACTTTAATATCAGCCAACGATAAAGTTTCTACACCCGTTGTATGCGCAACTACAATATCACGGCACACCAAATTATTACCGCAGTCGGTATAGACTGTGACGCAAACATGGTAAGTGCCGGAATGGGCAAAGGTGTGCAATCTCGCCATACCGGTATCCCGATGACCATCGCCATAATCCCATACTACGCTATCCAGTCCGGCTGTAGTTCCTGTAAAAGCAAAACCATGCACCGCATTTCCGGTATCGGTGAATGCCGCAGTAACAGTGGTAATACAAGTTATAATTACATCATGGCAGATCGTGCTATGCCCACAGGCGGTATAGGCGGTAACGCAAACATGAAACGTACCCGTTGTTGCATAGGTATGGCTTGGGGTTGTACTGGTAGAGGTTCCACCATCGGCAAAATCCCATCGCACACTATCTAATGCAGCGGTTGTGCCGCTGTAGTTGAAACTGATCGTTGCCCCTGTTCCGCTCGAAGTAAACGCTGCTACCGGAGCCGTAGTACAAGTAATCACGATAGTATTGCAGTGTGTATTTGTGCCGCAATTGGTATGCACGGTGGCACATGCAGTATACGCGCCGGGAGCCACATAAGTATGACTTGCCGTAAGGCCTGTTGCCGTACCGCCGTCACCGAATGTCCAGGTAACGCTATCCAGACCAGCCGTTGTTCCGCTATATGTAAAGCTGCGCGAAGCACCGATGCCGGTAAAAGTAAAGGCTGATACCGGGGGTGTTGTGCAGGTTACTACCATGACATTGCATGAGGTTGTAGTACCGCAGGAATTGGTTGCCGCAAGGCAGATCACATAAGTACCTGCTGCCGAAAAAGTATGTGAAACCGGCGTAGCTGAACTGGCTGGCGTACCGTCGCCGAACGTCCATGAAATAGTGCCCGCTGTGCCTAAACCAGTGCCTGTATAAGTAAACGTTTGGGTAAGCCCGGTTCCTGTGGTGGTATAGGCCGCTGTTGGCGCACCTGCGCATACAATAGTTATATCGGAGCAATGTGTATCGCTGCCGCAAGCTGTATAAACGGTAACGCAGGCTGTAAATATCCCCGGTGAGCTATAAGTATGGGTTGGGCTAAGGGCAGTACTTGTACCGCCATCGCCAAATTCCCACCGCACACTATCTATACTGGCTGTTGTCCCAGTATAAGTAAATACCCGTGTAGCAGCGCCGACCTGTGTATAATTTGCCACCGGCAACGTAGTGCAGCTACAGTCCACACCATATTTCATGATAAAATAATCCGTGTTACCACCAACAGAAGTATAAGGGCTTAAAGAGCCGCCCCAAACATTATTAACTATTGCGCCACCGATATACAGACTACCTTTTTTATCAGCCGTGATCGCGTAAGCATCATCATAAAAACCTGTTCCGTGTATTTGCTGAATCGTATGCACATAGCCCGCCGTGTCCAGTATCGTGAAGTAACAATTGTGGCCTTCACCGGAATAAGAAGTAATTGTGTCACCACCGCTCGCAATAGTTCCTGCAATGGTTCCTGCAGAGGCAATTTTGTTATTGGGTAACAACGTTATTGCATTCAGAAAATTAATATCAGAAGTTCCACTATAGGCTTTTTTCCATCTAAGGTTACCGGCGGTATCGAGTTTCATCATTACAGAAAAAAAATATGGTGAAGTGGACATTGTATTTGATGATGTATCATGCTTGTACACCAATTTCCCGTTGCCACCGCATGTAACATATAAGTGGCCGATATCATCCGATACAATACTTGCAAAAGCTGCTGCATCTACGATTAATGGATTGGACAATGTATCCGTCCATATTAAGTTACGCGAAACATCGAACGCCGCAATGTATGGATGGTAAGACATTGGAGAGGACGTAAGATAAAAAGGAGCACTTCTTGTACCATGCACATAAAGCTTGCCGGTAGATTTGTCTATCGCTGCCCCATCCACTTCCAGTGTTGTGTCCTGCAATAATTGAGTGGCACTCAATAGCGTTCCTGATGCGTCATATGTAAGATCATAAACGCCATAATGAGAACTAACAGATGACGACAGTGGAATGCCGACACCAACGGAGCCACAAATAAAATGCACATTGTCGCTGCCATCCATCACTATAGGGTTACTTTGTCCCGCAAATGCTGAAATCGAAGCGAAGGTACTTGGCCCAACGAAGCGTATCCAATTGAACGCACCCAGTGTATCAAGTTGAATGACACCTAAAGTAGAATACGGAAAAGTAGCAAATGAAGTATCATAACCAATGTACAGGGTATGAGTTGGACCCGAGTGAGGAAATGATCCGGCTATATAAACATGCCCCGAATTGTCTGTTGTTATACCATAGTTCTCATTGTTTGTTGATGTTGAGCCAATAAGTTTTGCCCAACGCATTTGACCGCTACAATTGTAACTAACTACAAAAATGTTATTTGGAGCGCCATAAGCCCCTGAAGGTCTATGGAAAGTATCGGCTATAATAGCATTATTACCTACAATGCCTATACCATATACGTTGCCGTTAGCATCGGTACACATATGATCCATTTCCTCATCGCTGTACGCGCTCGAAAGATCCTGACTGGTACCGCCGCCCTTCACCCATTTATAGGTTTGCGCATTCAGGCTTACTTGTAGAAATAGTATTGTAAAACAGAGTGATAGAGATGTTAACAGCCTTTTCATGAATTATCTTTTAATAAAGTTAACTAAAGATTAAATGCGTAGCGTTTTTGATCGGGCTATTCCGATAAAAAATACCTCCCGCCTACCCTTAGGTAGATAAACCTGTCTTTTGGTAGACGGGAGGATATTGTTAATGTACTATTACTATTTGCTGCGTATGCAGTGGCCGTCCATCGCCTTCCATGCGGATAATATAGTTACCCGGTGTCCAGTCGGCTGTGTTGAGTTTCCAGTTACCGTGTATTTCCTGCGGTATGCTGTAGTTCATTTTCCGGCCCATCACATCATAGACCGCTAGCAAACGTCTGTTACTGCCTTCGCTGCCGAAGTCGTAAGAAACGTTCACCTCGCCCGATGATGGGTTAGGATATACCATGAGCGCACTGCTGATGAGGCTATGGTTATCTAACGGAGCGATATTACTGCCATGAATACCAGTTGTCTTTTCAGCCGTCCAATGGCAGGCAGGCATCGGTATTTTTATATGCTCAAAGCACTTATCCCCGTTCGGCCTTGTTAGCGTCAGTTCTAAAGTAATGCTATCCGGCAGGGGACTTGTAACCAAAGTGGTGAACGTAAGTGTCGACGAGAAGCCAATACTACCCAGTGTGCCGGAGAACGGAGCGATAGGCCCAAAATCCGTTCCGAGCACATAGGTCGTCCCGGCTTCAGGACTGCTAAACGTGATCGCTATCTGGAAACTGGCCGGGTTGGTGGTATCACAAATGAGCGTACCGGCAAGGTCTTCCAACTGGCAATGATCGCAATGCACCGTAGATACATTCATATGATCAGAGACTTTAGGGCACAATCCGTTATTGAGCGCCCATTGATAATCTCCCGGCCCGGTAATGGTGTACGGCAACATATCGCCGGTGCCACCTAAAACCACAGCCCCACCGTTAATCCATCCCCATGAAGTAAACGGAACGCATGGCGGGCCGTATAGGGTAAGCGGTAATTGCTCGCTGCATAGATTATAGCAGCCCGCAGGGAAGTAGCCAAAGTAGTAATCAGATGCCTTTGGCACTACAACATCGCTATGATTAATGCAGCCATGCAGATCGGTAAACCATACCCGGTAGGGGCCGCCGTAATCCACGGTGTCTGTTTGTCCGTCTACACCATTGCTCCAATTGTAAGTACCCGATACCGGTTCCAATGCTACCAAGCGTAAAGAATACTGGTTACAATCGAGTACAAAAGGCCCGCTAATCGTCGGTGGTGCAGGCAGATCATAAATGCGCACAGAATCGATATCAGAAACATTGCTGCAGGTATCGCCGGTTAAAGAATCGGTAACCGTGATCACCAGTTTATAGCCATAGTGGCCCACAGGCAATCCCGGATCATTAACCTCTTGCGCCGTACTGATCAAAGCGCCATTCCTGTACCATCTGTAACCAACGCCTGTACCGGCATAACCATAAAGCTGTACCGTTTCGCCGATGCAATAATGCTGCACGCCATAAATAATGGCAGGTGGCACATTCAATACTTTTACATTTTCAGCAACAATAGGGACAAATCGGCATTCGTGGGCATCAGTCACGGTAACCCAATAGGCCCCTGAAGTAGACACACCAATGGTCGGGATGCTTGTTAATGCACCGGTTGACCAAACATAACTATAGGGTATTGTTCCAGTTCCAGTTGCACCGAAGTTAACAGCATAGGGAATACCGTCGGGGCAAACCACATCCCCAACAGCCATGATGCCTCCCATTAGATCATGATAAATATCCACTTGCTGCGTAGTATCATCCGTACATCCTATACTATCTGTTACGGTCAGCTTGACTCCAAAATGGAAAGGGTTTGAAATTCCCGGCCATGTGTAAGTCCGTTGTGGATTTTGTATTAGCACACCTGAAGTATCCCCGAAGTCCCAACTGTAGGACACAATTGCTCCGGTACTCAAAGAAGTAAACTGCACTGGTACTTTCTCACAGACCGGCGAAAGCGTATCCTTAAACGAGGCCACAGGCTGCCCCGGTATCCTTACGATGTGCGTCTTAGAACAGCTAAACGAACTGCCACCCGGAACAATGTAATTTACTACTTCCTTGATGGTGTCTGTAGACGGGCCGGGCAGGTTCACATTCAAATTAGCGCCTGAGCCGATGAAAGTGCTGCCAATGAACCAGTTAATAGTGCCGAGCGTAACGAACGGCAGGTACGCGGTGTGATCCATGAGCTTCAGCGTATCAAAGCCGGATACACCGCAACGGATAGTGTACTTGAAATCAGGAACGATCATCACCGTATCGGCAATGGTGCTGTCATGCGTCGAAGAGCAACTTGTATAGGTTCCGCTGAAATTAAACCAGTAAATTCCCGGCACATCGTACGTTGCCAGCTCCGATAATCCACCGGTGAACGGGAACAACGGCGGCGTGCCCGCTGTCCATGTACCTGCGCAACCCGCACCGGCAGTCACCGTAATGGTATTGCAGGAGTGGGATGAATGCACCGGCAAAGCGCAGGTAGCCACAAAGCCACCACAATCCGTCCCGGTATTCAGAAACAGGTTGTTTGATGTGGCGCTGCAACCGTTCGATGCGGTTACCGTAAACACATAGCCCCCGCTGGTTAAGGCATACAGGGTTGCCGGGCTGCCGCTGGTATAGCCGGAGGCACCTGCCGAGAAGCCCCATGAATAAACAAGCCCTGTTACATTACTCGTCACAGTTCCTTCCAGAATCAGGGTATCGCCTGAACATATGGTATAAGTACCGGTACTCAGGTAAGCCACTGGCCCCGGTTTGATCGTTTCTGTCAGTTGCGCAGTACCCGCAATCGGGCAAGGAGATAATGGGTCAGGCAGGATCGTGACTTTCACAATATACCCGATGTTGCCCGTGGTAGTATTTGCAGGGAACAGGTGCGTAATGGTATCGGAAAGCGTTGTCGCGGAACTGCCATCACCAAAGTCCCACAGGTACGAACTGCCACCCGCGGCCGCTGTAAACAATACAGGCGCACCGGGGCAGGCTATTGTAGTTGATGAAGCAATCGACGCGCCTAAAGAAGGCTGTACGGTAACGGTGAGCGTATCATTGACCGCTGTATCGCATTTATGCACTGTTACCACGATGTTTGCTGTAACCGGAACGGTCGTGTTGTTCCAAAGGATTTTCACGCTGTCCTTATAGTTACCGTTCACCACGCTGCCTGCCGTATTGGGGAAAATGGCCCAATCGTAACTTTCAGCTCTGGTATAGTTGCTGTTGTAATTCCGGTAGGAATTGGCGCAGGGCACCACATCACCCGTAACATTGGGTGTTATCATTTCCTGGTTAATATTGAGAACGTATTGCGACCCTTCGCAATAAGGCGTGGTCATGCTCACATGGCGCACTTTTAATTGCTTAACGCCGGGATCTGTCCAGATGACGGTAACGACACTGCTGCCCGATGCCGGGGTGACCACGCCGCCCACAGCTTCCCAGGAGTAAACCGTAGTGCCTACGTCATTCCACGCCTTGTAGGTATAAGTGCGGTTCAGGCATACGATGTGCTGTCCTGTAATGCTGTCTATAGCCTTTGGCAGCGGCAAAACATTAATGGTCAGTGTATCGGCGCAGAAATCGCCCGATGCACAAAGCAGGTAGATACCCGGAGTACCAAAGCTATGGCTAAAGGTTGTGCCACTTGCGGTAGTAAGGAGCGAACCGGTCGACGTTTTCAGCCGCCAGTCTGCACTATAGCCACCGGCAACGGAGTAAGTCTCTACCACCGCAGTGTCGGCACATACCAGCGTAAGGCCAGTAATGGCAGAAGCAGGCACAACGTTCACCGTATCGAACACATTGCCGCCGCAAAGTTTAATGCGGTTCTGATACCAGCCATGTATGATCTTGGTGCCTGGTGTAGAGAAATGCAGGGCTACCGTATGGTCGTTATGGCAGCCGGGAATTGCGCCCGGTTCGCCTACCACGCCCCAATTGTAGCTGGTAGCGGGCCACAGCGGCAAGCCGAATTCATAATCCTTGCCTACGCAAAGCGTATGCGGCCCTTTTAATTGAGCGCTTTGCAGGATCACAGGTACTTTAATGGTAGTGGGTGCCGAACAAAGCAGGCTGCAGCCCGGCGTAACTAAACTCACATAACCGAAACCCGCTGAATCGGGGTTATTCCATAAAATGGTTACATCGGCTGTACCTGCACCCGCAGTAATGGTGCCACCGGTAACCGACCACAGGTAGGTAGCGCAGGAAGCGTTGCTGTGATAATGCGCCGACTCACCCGCGCAGACTATGGCCGGGCATTGTATGTCCGGGCCTTGATTGCTGTCTATATGCAGCACATAATGAAAGGAATCGGTACAGTTACATTCATTCTTTACGGTCAGCGTCACGGTATAAGTGCCGCCTGCCGTATAGCTATGCTCCGCAGAGCCGGGCGCTGTTGAGCCGTGACCATCGCCAAAATTCCAGTGATACCCGGTAAGACTTGACGAAGCATCCCCGGTAGAAAGATCAATGAACTCAATATTATCACCGTTGCAATAATGATTGGTCGATGTATAAAATTCCGCATGGGGTTTGGCGATCACGCGGATACAGGCATAGGCTGAATCAATGCAATGGCTGAAAGTGTCGTGCAGGGTAATACTTCCTACGAGCCCCACTGTTTGCCATTTGACCAGCAAAGAATCGCCATAATCGGCCAACACAATTCCTCCGTTTACGTGCCACGTATACGATGATCCTACTACACCATTCGCATAATACATGATAACCGAACTGTCGCAAACAAGGATACAGGGGCCGCCTTCTGAAATAATATGCGCCAGCAGGTTCACGGAATCTACGAGGTTTTGACAGGCCACAACCGAATTGGCCGTAATGTATGGCTCCATATTCACCAATACATTGACTGTCGCAACCGCTGTGCCGCAAGGGGTCGTTACTTTATAGGAGATCGTTACGGAGCCGCTGGCTATCCCGCTGACAACACCCCCGGTACTGATGGAGGCAATCGCCGGGTTGCTGCTGCTCCATACCCCGCCCACTGTTGTTTCATGCAGCGTATCGGTAAAGCCGGAACATACGCCAAGTATACCGGTGATCGGTGCCACCACAGGCGGCCCGGAAACCGTTATTTTTTTTGTTACGATGGTTTTCCCGCAGTCGTTAGAAACGGTGTAGCTAACTGTAATTACCCCTTCTGATATGCCGCTTAAAACAGCCACTCCTGTACCTACTGTTATACTGACTGCTGCAATAGTGGGATCACTTGATGACCACTGTCCCCCGCCTGTCGAATCAAATAACACAAAAGAAGAATCCAGGCAAAGCACGGAAGGACAGATAATCGGCAATACCACTGGCAGCGGCTTAACGGTAACTACCGTTGTGGCCCGACAGCCTGTAGCTAACGTATAGGTGATTGTCGTCGTACCACCGATAATTCCTAATACTTTACCGGTATTGCTGCCAACGGTGGCTACCGCAGTTGTTGAACTGCTCCACGTGCCGCCTGATACGCCATCTGTTAATACTAAAGTCTGACCCACGCAAACAGAATCCGGTCCCGGAATGGGAAGCGGCAGGGGATTTACGTTTACTGTTCCGGTGATATAACAGCCGGTTGGCAAAGTATAACGTACAATCATTGTACCTGATGCTAACCCGGTAACAAATCCCGTAGCGGAATTGATGGTACCTGCCGGGCCTGTACTGCTCCATGTCCCGCCTGCCGTTGCGTCGTGCATGGTGAGGGAATCACCAGCGCAAAGGGAAACCGGTGCAGGGGTGACCGGAGCCGGAACAGGGCTAACAGTGATCAATTTTGTTGTAACACATGACCCTGTTGTCACATAACTGATCAGGGCTGTGCCGCCGCTAATACCAGTAACTACGCCTGAGCTACTGCCAACAGTAGCATTTCCGCTGACGGTTGCCCAGGTTCCCCCTGATGAGGTATCACTTAAAGTAATCGTAGCGCCCTGACATACGGTTGAAGGGCCGGTTATCGGTGCCGGTGTAAGGTTCACCGTAATCGCGTAAGTAGCCTTACAGCCTGTAGACAACGTATAAGTTATTGTCACCGGCCCGGCACCAATGCCATTGACAATGCCGGAAAGTGAGCCGACCGAAGCAATCGTGGTATTGCTGCTGCTCCATGTTCCTCCGCCCGGACCGCTGCTAAGTGTGATCGTGCTGCCCACACAAACATTTGTCGGCCCCGTGATCGGAGCCGGAAGCGGGTTAACCGTTACCGGATAGGTAACGAAGCACCCATTGGTTAGCTTGTAAGTTACGGTAACCGGCCCGGCAGATACGCCTAAAACGTCACCGGCGGTGATTGTTGCTATGCTGCCATCGCTGACCGACCAAATACCGGATGCTACGGAATCCAGCAATAGAATGTGATCATGCGGACATACCGTATGCGGGCCTGTAATGGCAGCGGGCACAGGCATTACCGTAACAACAAGTGTCCGGGTAAACGGCCCGCAAGCCGCAGATCCCACATATTTTATGGTGGCGGTGCCCGGCGCTACCCCAAAAACGGCACCTCCTGTACTAACAGTTGCAACAGCGGTATTCAGGGATGACCAAACACCACCGGTAAAAGGTGGAACTAAAGTGATCGTGCTACCCTTGCAAACACTCGTCGGCCCGGTTATCGGACCAGGGACGGGATCAACGGTGGCAACAATGGACACATAACATAATGTGCCCGGCATGTAATAGTTGATGGTGGCTGTGCCGACTGCAAGCGCCGTAACAAAGCCGCCATCAACTGACACTACAGTCTCAGGAAGGGAAGACCAGCCACCTCCGGCGGTGGTGTCATGCAACGTAACGGTATCGCCCAGGCAAAGATGCGCGGTGCCGATAATTGGCGATGGGTTTGGGTCGATGGTCACTATCTCTGTAATATAACAACTGGTTGTGCCGTAAGTAATGGTTGCCGTTCCCATAGCAACGCCAAGTATGCCGCCAGTAACGGGATTGACTATGCTCGCCACCGCCGGGTTACTGCTACTCCAGGTGCCGGTGCCGGTGTGGGGTTGATAATAGGGATAGCCAACACAGAACTTCGGTACGCCCGAAAAGGTGGGTACAGGCAACACAGTCACAATATAATAGGCAGTGCATCCGGTACTTGTGGTATACGTGATATTCGTGGTGCCTGCTACGAGTCCGCTAACTTTACCCGTAGTGAGCGTGATCGTTGCGTTGGCGGGTGTCCCGCTTAACCAGGTTCCTCCGGGCGTGGCATCGGCCAACGTGATCGTGCCGCCTATACATACCGTTGTAGGGCCGCTGATGTCTGTGGGAATAACGGTTACTACTACAGAAGCAGTACAGCCGCTTGGGGACATCGTATAGGTAATCGTATCCATTCCGGGAGTGCTGCTGGCACCAACATACCCGGAAGACGCAGCAACCGATGCAACCGTTGTATTACTGGACGACCAGGTGCCCGTACCGGAGCCGGTCAATAACGTAGTGGATAACGGGCACAGCGTAAGGTTACCGGTTATGGCAGGTACGATAGGGTCAATGGTGAAATAAAAAGTATCACGGCAACCGGAAGCTGAGGCTGGCGCACCGACTACAGCGTAAACGGAGGTAACAGCCGGGGACGCGATAGCAGGTGTCGGGGTCTGGCCTGTTGCCACAGGTGTACCCCATCCCGGCTTATACCAGGTATAGGTTGCAAAACCGGATGGGGCATGAAGCGTTCCGACGAAGCCGGGATAACAAGGATGCTGCACCGTAGAACAAATCGTCACAAAATCGATGTAGGCGTATCCGAAGTGACTGCTGGCTTCACAATCGTTGGTCGAAAAATCAATAGCGATTGTTTTTCCGGCCTGACCGGAAAGATCAATACTTGTCGTTGCCCAGCCTTTATAGCCGACCTGGCAGATAGGCAAGCCGGGAGGCCCGGCCACAGGTGATGTCAAGTAATCCGTAAGGTTGTAGTGGTAGACCGTATCGGCACAACCGATATGTGCGCCGGTAATGGAGTCACTAACCGACACCGTTAATTGTGGTGGCTTGCCTGACCCGGTATGCGCAATGTCACCCATATAAATATCCTGAAATACGAGCGCATAACGGTAATATAAATGATAGCTATTCATTCCTGCCGGGACATGAACGATATACCTCGCCCTTTCTGCTTCCGCTCCACTGCCGTCATTGCCGAGCATCAAAGAAAACTTATGGGTATTGCAGGAAGGAAATGTAGGTTCTGCGGTAAATCCCTGGTCAACTATGGAAAATCCTCCATAAGGATCAACCCCTGCTCCGGTAGTCAACGTATGCCTGCCTGGAATCGCAGGTGTTGCAGTCGGGGTTCCAACTACGCCGGGGCCATAACTGCCACCGATGCCGCCAACGAAAAATAACCAATTGGACAAACTCCCCGACTCAAAATCGATGTTTGTTTGCGCCTGTAACGCTACCTGCTGGAACAAAAACACCATAAACAAAAGGATGTTTTTTTGCCGGTACAGGTGTTTAAAAAAAGACTTGATCTTCATAAATACTTGCTTTACGTTTTAAAAAAGACTTAATGAAATGATGGATGTGATGATTCGAGGTACCGAAAAGAAGGTTTGCTATGAATAATGAGCATTTATTGAAGTAAAATATACCTTCATAGCTTTTAATAAATTGTTTAATGAATCATATTAATAAAATTGCAATCATTTTTGGAAAGGGCCCAGCTACGCACCGGTGAAGTACTGAATTTACTCCACCCTTTAATGAGCATTAAGCATAACTAATCAGTAAAAGCCCTACGAGTAGGCAATCTGCATCCGTTTTAGAAGCTGTAGGTTCTTCATGGAGGTCTCCGTTTTAGTTAATGGTTAAGAAATGGTTGGGTAAACGGTGACGAAAAATTATTTGTGGAATAAGCTATACATTGAATTAGTGGCTAAGCCCCTACATGTATATTATTATTTCAAACAGTAAATTAGATAATTATTCAACTGCAAGATAACGCAGTTATTGACATTTCCTAAATTTCGGAAAATGTATTTTACGCCTAAAATGGCGTAATTTACGCCGTATATTACCAAAAATATATGTCGCGCAATATTAGCAACAGAGACGAAAACCGCTAAAACAGTGGTAAATTGCACACAAATGAAATAATAGAAAATCGGAAAAACGTGGCGTAACTTACCGGTATATTACTAAAAATATATGTTGATCTCGAAAAATTCGCGAAATATGGTTCATTTAGGACATAATATTGCCAAACTTCGCGGCATTCGCCGCCTGCCACAAAAAGACATTGCCAAGAAATTGTCCATGACACAACAGGAATATTCTAAAGTGGAGAAAAGCGCCAGTGTGGATGAAGACAAATTGATCTTGATTGCCGAAGCATTGGACGTTTCCCTTGATGCCATTAAAAACTTCAATGACGAAGCTGCCATTAATATTTTCAATACAAACACGACATTAAACGATAATTCGGCTGCAAACATTGGAAATAAATCGGTCAATACTTTCAATCCGATTGAAAAATTGATGGAAATGGTAGACGAAAACAAGAAATTATACCAGCAACTTTTAAAGGAAAAAGATACAGTAATTCAAATGTACAAGCAGCAAAAGGGTTCATAAAGTTCAATAGTGCAACGTAAACAACATCAATTGCATTGCTGAGCGTTAGTGCCGCTTATGAATAATTATGAAACAATGCCAAGGAACACGTTTCCGGTACGTTAGCGGTAAAAATGGCTACCAGGTCTCTTTTTTATTTGAACCTCTTCTTTCCGCGCAAACCTGTAGCGACACTCAATCATCAATCCGCCCGATGCACTGTGATTGGCAGTACGCCCATCAGGATAGTATTTTTGTGAACGGCCATCAACATTAGTAAACATGGCGCTTTTGTTTTCCGCATCAGAAAAACTGTATTCAAGACGAAGGTTTGCGGCGAGTGAGAGCTTTTCCGATAGATTGAATCCGGCACCAAGCCCTAATACTCCATCTATAAGCACTTTGTTATAAAAGTTCGCTGGTTGATTGCTCATTCCCATAAGCGGAGTTTCCTTGTCATTTACAGAAAGGCTCACGCCATTTACAAGAGTAACCTGTGGCCCGGCAAAAGAATTGAAATAGACCTTCTTTGTTGCATCACCTGTATAGCGGAATAGGATGGGTATTTTGGTGCAACTTATTTTCACCTCGGCAGTGTAGTTACCGGACATGGCAATATTATTTGCCTCAGCCAATGCATTAATCTGGTTAAGAAAAATCCGGGAATCATTTGTGGGTTTGACTATGCCTGTGTACATCTGCCCTTGTGTAGCATGTATCACATTTATCATTAGTCCCAAATGACTGCTGGAAGTATAGCCGCATCCTATACCAAGCGGGATGCCTATCTTTTGTTTAAAATTAAGCTCCGGGCCGGCGGCCTGATCTTCCTGGTTGATTAGCGTGGTTGTTTGAAGTCCAGAGTTGACCGATATATCAAATCCTTTCTGAGCTAAGGAATGAAAGCTACCCATTACGGCACACAAAGTGAGGACATTAATTGTCTTATTCATTTTGATAAGGTTTGGAGGTTAGGTAAAATGGTTACAATAACAGAATTGCAAATCCTGTGCCAGATTTAACCATAAATAATGAGAAAACCTGCTTCCTGATGAAAGAGGCGGCATTTAGATGCCACCAGAAGTGATTTAATATTAGTGGCGGCTGCCGTTACGCCCCGGCTGCCGCTAATCAACTAAAGGGTAAAAATAAGGTAACATATCATGAGCAGGAAGATAAACAAATCGGAGATCATGGCTAAAATCTCATTACGGCTGTCTGGACGCTTGAAGATGTGCATGATCCCTGCCAGCCCAAAATAAAGGCCGCCCGCAATAGCGGCAGGTGTCGCCCATTGTGCATTAAACAGGGATAGAATTCCAATAAGCCCGATACTGATATTTGCAAAACCTAATTCCCGTATTACCACAAAACTTTCCGAACTTCTAAAGTGAAATATTTCGCGAGCCGTAAACTCAGGTTGAATCGTCTGTTTCAATCCTGCAGTAAACAGCCTGACCCCTACAGACCAGAAAAGAAACCATTTGCCGATAAGCCCCCAAGACAGCGAAAGTGCTCCATTATGACATTGATAAGTAATGCAGCTAACGGGCAGCACCAGCATGAACAGGGATACGCTGATCAGGTAAAGGGAAAGGTTCTTTTTAGCCATTGTGTTTTAATTAGCAGGTTGAGCTTAGCGCCATGAACTAAGTGTAACGATGTTCTTCAAAAAACTGAAAGACGATCGAAATGCTTTTCAACCGCTAAATTACTTTTTTAAGAATAAAATTCGCCAGATCGGGACTATCCATCATCCGTTCTATTTCGGTATCTATTAGTTGCACAATGTCCCTTTTAATTTCAAGATAATTTTGCTCAATCAAGCTAACGCTTATATCCCGGATTTTGGGAATGGGCAAGTATTGATCTTCTTCCTGTTTAATCGCGTCATGATCGTTAATGATTTCAGCATGAAAGGTTTTCAGCTCGATTTTTTGCATCGGGTCATCGGCCACCATTCCGACAAACTCACCGGACGAAAGGCCGCTGATCTTGGAAGGAGGGATTGCGCTTTCTAACTGTGTGGACTTGCTGATGGAAGTATCCATGCTATTAATCGACACACTTTCACGTTCCTGCATGATCTTGCCAAATCTTTCCGATAACTGCTTTGCGGTATCACCAACAACTTGTCCACTGATAATATTGCCAACGATATTCATAATCACCTCTGCCTGTTCGCGGCCATAATCTTTTTTCAGTTGGGAATAATCCTGCATCCCCAAGCAGGTAGCAACTTTATTGGAACGGGCAGTTGCGATCAGGCTGTCAATGCCATTAAAATAGATGGTCGGAAATTCATCAAATACGAGACTGCTTTTTATTTTGTTTTTTTGATTGACGAGTTTAATCATTCGTGAAATATACAAACTGAGAACAGCTCCATACGTTTGCTGTTTCTGAGGATTATTACCCATGCAAATGATCTTAGGCTCTTCCGGGTTATTCAGATCAAGCGTAAAATCATTGCCCGATAATACAAAATAAAGCTGCGGGGAAGCCAGGCGTGCCATGCTGATCTTTGCACTGGCTATCTGCCCTTCCAACTGATCCGTTGCCCTGTTCTTGTAAGCCGACACGAAAGGGTTAATCAGAACTTCTATTTCAGGTTCGGTTCTTAAAACCGAAAACAGGTCATGGTATTCCACCTGCATTAATTCAATGACATGCGGTAACGTGCAATAAACGCCTTTGCGGTATTTCTTCAGGAACCATATTATTGCGGTTACGAAATTGATAGGCGATTCCACAAAGAAGTCGCCTTGTTTTTTAATCCATTCCCTGTTCAACCCGAGCATGATCGTCCGGGAAGATTCCGCCGCGTCTGTTATATCGTCCATCCTTCCGGGTTCTAAAGGGTTACACCGGTGGGTCTGGCTGAGATCGTCAAAATTGATAACGCAGAACTTCGGCTTGACCTGGTAAGCGGATAAATTTTGTTGTAAGGTGTTATAGACAATACGGGTCAGGTCATCATACTTAAAATCATAAACGAACATGGTAAAACCCTTTTTGATGTGCTGTGTAATCACATGCCTGATTACGAAATAGGATTTGCCCGCACCCGGTGTACCTACCACTAAAAAGGCACGGAATGGGTTAATGATATTTATCCAGCTTTTGCAAATCTTCCCTCTCAGGTTGTATCTGGCAGGCAGGTTAACAGAATATTCATTTTCAAGCAACCGTTCTTCCTGCGGGAAAGATTCATTGAGTTTATTGAAAATATCGCCTTTAAATTTGAGTTGCAGGATACGGGACAATAAAGCCCCGCCTCTTAATACCATCACGTACCCTAAAGTTGTAACGGTGATATACAATACAGTAATCACTACATGGCTGGCATTAATGGATAACAGGAAATAACTGAGGACATATAAAAGAAGTCCAAAGCCGCTCGTTCTAAAAGCCACACTCCATTTCAGGGTATCATCTTTCTTCCCCCTCGAACCAATTAATGAAATAAGCAGCAATATCAGCGCTGCCAGCTTTGACGTATAATTATGATTGAATAAACCCGTGTAATTCAGGTTCAATAAAAATTTATCGGAAACGGGATGAGATAGGCCCCATTGCTTAAAGGCTCCGTAACAATAAACATAGTAATGCAGCACCAGCAATATAATGCTCATTTGCCTGGTCATGTCTATGATCTTCCGTAATCCCTCCGTATTCTCGCCGGTGTTATTCATTGTCGTTCTGTTTGATTATAAATTAAATCCCTTGCGCTTTTTCTTTTTGCGCGTCATTTTTAAATGGTAGTCCATGTTTTCATTAATGTCATCTGAACCGAGCAGCGTATTAATAATTGATTCGCCGTTAGGTCCGGTCGGCAGTATCGCATCTCTTTGCCTGATTGTGAGCGACTGATCGTCCCCGGCTGTTGCATTGTTAGTCAGCCGCTCACTAATGGCATTGGCACTGTAAGGCTTGCCCAGGTCGCTCCCGTTAAAAACAGTCTTTGTCGCATTGTCAACGTAGGTTACTCCATATAGGCGGCTTTCCGCATTGATTCGCCATACTACCTGTACTTTCTGTTCTTGCAGGGCGGCGGCAAAGTCCTGCCGGGTTTGGATATGGTGATTATTCAATGTTTTATCCAAAACGTGCTGTAGCCGGTTTTTAAAATCTTCCCTTATGGCCTTATTATTCGCAAATCTCTTTTCGAGGTTGGCTAAAATCGGCCTGCCATATATTTTACTGGCTTTTATGGGCACACCTATTTTGTTGCCGTCTTTATCCAGGATGCTATAAGTCAGCCCTTTTTTATCGTGCTTTATCGTGCCGGGCTCTCCGGGGTCGGCAACAATATTGAATTGCCGTAGTGCTGCGTTCAACTCTGCCAGCGAAGTATATTTATAGCTCTTGACCACTTCGCGCACCGTATTGGAAATTGCGGCTTTAGTTTCAGATTGCCCATAAATCGCTTTTTCAAGGCTGATGGGTTTTAAATATTCATCGTTACTTATTTTTTTGCTCTCCGCTTTTACAATGCCAAATTCAATTTCCACCTCCTTGCGGGCCTGTTCAGATTGATTTTTACCAATGTCGTGCAAAGAAATCCTGTTGCCCCCTTCTTCGATATTGGTAGTTACGATGTGGATATGTTTATGGGCTGCATCGTGATGCTGGTACACCAAATAAGGCTGATCACCAAACCCGATCTTTTCCATATAGCTTGCAGCAATCTGTTCCAATTGCAGCTTGCCCAGTTTGTCAGCCTTATCGAAATTCAAAGAGATATGGACTGCATTAGTTTTGGTGCGCTCGTTCTGCTGTATCAACCGTTTAAAACGGTCGAACTTCTGTGCATAAGTAAGCTGCGCTACATCTTCCATAAACTTGCTGCCCGCGATCAGCTCAGCTTTCCCTGCCGCTACTTTTTCCTCGTTGTAGTTCAGCACGCCCCGGATTGTTTTTCCTGAAACTATTTTGGCGACCATTGTTCCGATAGTTTGGTAATGATATTAAAGAGTTGATCGATCTTGCCACCTACTATTTTGTATTGCTCCGCCGCGCCTAAAGCGTAATAAAGTTTTTGGTCCTGCTCTTTGAATGTGTTGAACGACCGGGTGATCTGGTTAATGTTAATTCCGATTGAACGCAGTTCTTTACGGATGCCTGAAAGTTCCTCGATCAGCAAGTCTAAAGACTTATCCCGGTGTAATAAAATCACTGGCCGGTTGTATAAAATATGCCTGACCAGCTCGCTCATATTCCGGCATTCCGACTTATTCAGAAGATCGGTTAGCTGATCGAATTTGGCATCGTTCACCCTTGTTTTGATCTCGTGTTTTAATAGTTCACTTTCCATCCTGCCTGTTTGAAATGGTGTTCATGACTGACATTTATTCATCCGTTACAGTAGCTTTAGCAGACCCGCGCCGACTTCGGAGGCATGGCGGGCAAGATGGTTTGGGCACCTTTGTGCACAAACGTACATCTTGCTTAACGCGATGACCGCGTTAATAGGAACTGCTGCCGATAGCATCAGCGTTCGTTTATTCAAATAGCTTCCGGTTATACTTATTTATGATTAGCCCGGTATCTGCCATAATGCCGCCATTTAATGGCGGCCTTGTTCCCCCCTATTGTCTTTTTCATGGCGACCATCGCCATGAAGAGGCTGCATTTTTTATTATGTATCACCCGTCTCATTGGCTTTGTCATTTGATGCAAGGAACTCCCTTAATGCGTGGATAGTGATATCTTTTGACGACATATCATGCTCAACGCCGTAGGTCTTTACCTGCTTTACAAGGCTCCTGGGTATCCAGTTATTAAATTGAACTTCCTGCTCTTTAGGTGGCTCGGAGCTGACGGGCTGTACCTGTTGAATCGGCGTTTTAGGAGATTCGTTTTTTAGCTTGTCCGCAAGACTGCCGAGTTTATTTTTATAATCTTCCATCTTTGTAGGTTTCTATAATTCTAATATTCTATAGTTACATGGGAGCGATCTATCATTGTAGGATTATAGCATTCTATTCTTTTAGACTGGTATACTTATAGCTTTATAAAGGTTTAAGTTGCTATAGCTTTATGTTTGTAGGAATCTAAATTGCTATCGTTCTATACTAATAGGTTTGTAGCAATCTAAATAGCTATAGGCCTATGTTTATAAGAATCTAAATTGCTATTGTTCTATGCTGATAAGTTTATAGCGTTCTAAACTGCTATAGCCTTATATCGCTATACTTCTATAGTTTTAGAATTATGTAGAAATGAGATCAACAATTTCCTCTGCAAGTGAAGTAATCTCTTCTTTTGCTTTCTGATCTTTGCCATTAATTATTCCGGAAGTTATGGCTGAGCTGGCGATGCTCACACGATCATGAATCATAGTCTTTAGGATGGGTGTATTCATGGTTGCTAAAAGGTCAATTACATCATTTGTAATGCCTGCCCTTGGTTTGATCATGTTCAATATAATTGCGGCCTTTAATGTCGGGATTTTCACCTTGGCAGCTTTTATCAGAGCCAACGTTGAACGGATTGCCATCACGTCGAAAAAACCGGCCTTGGTTGGAACGACTATAAAATCAGAGCTTTCAAATAACTCCGGTAGCAGGTTTGACAGATAGGGCGGTGTATCCACTATGATCAGGTCGAAAGCAAGTTGCCGGATATTTTGCAGGTTGCTTTCACCAATGATAGATAATTGCGGAAAATCATCTTTGATGTGTAGAAGACTGCCTTGCGGGTCAATATCGACTATCGCCACAGATAGTTGGTCCTGAAAACAAAGGGCAAGATTGATAGCCAATGTGCTTTTACCTACTCCGCCCTTCTGATGCGCAATTGTGATTATTTTTGACATAATTGTTGATATTATAGTTAGTGATTCAATTAATTTTCTTTTCCCATTTTTTCCCGTGATCGTTTCCGAAACGCATTAAGCCGTTGACAAACAATAACTTGTTTCGATCATTTTTCCCATTTGTCGGGAAAGTGGGAAAAATGGGAAAACGGGAAAAATTGGAACTGTTTCTATTCTTCTTCCGTCTTCAGCCAACGGTGTATCGTGCTTTTCCCTTTACCCAAAATCTTCGCGATCTCTACAATATTCTTACCCTGTGAACGGAGCAACTGAGCCATATCCTTTTGTTCGTCCTTCTCTTTTAATCCGCTCAATCCAATATGCTCGGCCTCGTTAACATTATCTTCGACCAGCTCAAACCATAAGGTTTCAGGATTTAACCGAATCAATTTTGCATCTTCTGATTCTTCAAAATGCCGGGACTTATCTCGTTTTAAAATCCTTAATGTTTTATCCTGGCTACTGCGCCGCAGGAAAAAATCACCATCCGACAAGTCGGTTTTAATACCCGAACCGCTCTGCAGGTCGCTGCCGGTTAGCTGGCCGTTGGTGTGTTTGCGAAAGTGGTCGGTAACGATCAGCGCTGCACCGGAGGTGTCGCAAATAGCCAGCAACATGTTCATTACCCTTGTACTTTCCCGGCTATTGTTCAGGTCTGTTTCTGTGAAGGCCATTCGTAAGTTGTCGATCACGATCAATACCGGATTGTATTTTTCGACATATCCAATAATGTTTGCAAGCTCCATATTCAGCCCTGCGCGGGTGGTAAATACCAAAGCCTTGTAATTATTCTTTAGTGGCTGAGGAAGAGCGCCGTAAAGTTTTCTGCTGCGCCTTCTCATGGTGTTTGGGCTGAGCTCGTGGTTGACATACAGGGTGTTGCCATGACGGTTTATTTCCTCACCTAAGAAGCTCCCCCACTCTCCCGCAACGGCCATACAGATTTGCATACAAAGCCACGATTTGCCGACACCCCGTTGCGAGGGAAAATGAATAAGGCTTGCCTGTGGGATATACCTGCCAAACAGCAAGCCGGGATCACTCAAATGTTCTCCTTCCTCCGAAAGTTTCTCAATGGATCTGAATGTAGATTGTGTTTGATAAAACACGCCATCTGTCAACTTTTGTGTTCTGGCTTTCATCGGCCACGATTTAATTTTAGTTGAAGGGCTACAATCCGAGACCGTTGAATATCATAAATCCAATTGCCGGCAACAGTCTTCCAATTTTTGATTGGTGTTCCGGCCTGCGTTTTCCATTGGTGCGCGGCCTGGTAATGAAAGAAGGCTTCGGCTTCTCTGGTGGACATGCCTTGCTGGTCAAAATAGATCAGGACGTGGGGTAATATGGGCGGCACACTCCGGCCATGTCCGGTTAGTTTAATTTGATCATTCATGGCTTTAAGATTGGGCGTGCTGGAATTTGCGGCTGACGAACATTTGTTGTATGTCGTCCGCATCGTAGTAGATTACGCCACCGATACGGGTGTAAGGCAGCGTACCGTTAATCCGCAAGGTTTGCAGGGTGCCAGTCGAAACGTTGAGCATCTTTTTAACCTCTTCCGTTTTGAGCCATTGTTTTGATGGCTTGCCGCCATGTTCCTTTAGCAACTTTTTGAATTCATTGATAAGTTCCTGCTTGAATATATCGAGATCGTCAAGAGTGATTAGCTGTTGCAGAAACGCTTTCTTACCGTTTGATTTGTTTTCTGATTGGTTCATATGCTTTCAGATTTGTTGAGGTCAAATTTGAAGGCATTTCAAATTGTTCTTTCACAATTTGAACCAAGTTGGGGGAAATAAACGCATCGCAATGATGTCTTCCGTAACTTTAAATGAAAAAATAGCAACCTGCCAAAAGGATTCGTATGAATCAAATATTCTCAAATGCACTTCAGGAAAATAATTTGGACTTGATAAAAGATTTTGTCAAGCTCATTGCTATGTCCGTGAGAAATGAAATGGAAAACTTTCATGTCGAACATTTGTCGGATGGTCAAATGAAGGAACTTAATCCATTAATCAGAACTGGTATCTACAATGCTTTATTTGCAATCGCCAATCATGACAAGGATGAATTTTGTAAGATTTTTTTGGATTTCCAGGCGACTTTGATTCCTGCTTATTGGGAAGAACCTCAACTGGGTTCAGAATTTCAGAATAGCCTTTTAAGATTAACAACCCCTCAGCCAGTAGTATTTCGCTCCGAATTTCTGAATGAACAATTACAAATTGGTAACCTCTTTTTAAGTTCAGGCAATGTTTGTGTAAAAATCAAATGGTCTTTTAACTTTGCAAATGTTGAAGGAGATAAACATAAGCACAGGAGCAAAATATCTTCGCAACTTCGGAAAGAAGGATATTCCTTTATTCCAGCCTTAGATGGATACACTAAAAAGAGATGATAATAAGGGTTGCTGTGATACTTAACCATTCATATATTGCCATTACTTAAGCCGGTTGATAACCTTTTTACGGAACAATGAATATTGGCTTTTAAGAGTAAGGTTAAAAGGAAAAGAATAATAGCCCCAGTTGTTTTTGAATACCATCGCTAAAAATTCAACAGTTTTTAAATTGTATTTGTCTTTTATCTTCTTAAATTCTGCGAAGGAAATAGTTTCCCCATTACCTTCATCTAATTTGTTCTGAATAACGGCTTCTACATCGCGCCTATATGGATAATTCCTTAAGTAGTTTACCGAATGTCGGCCATTTGTTAGAAGTAATCCCATGCCAGAATTTTCGCAGAACTTAATCATTGCTTCCAATTTTTCATGTACCCTTCCGTCGAGCATATCATTGTAACTGTGTTTTACTTCTGTAATGAAGCAAGTTCCGTTATCTAACAAAACAGCGAAATCCGGCGTATAATGCCGATGAATATTTTGCCGCACATAGTTGATGGTAATTGGTTGTTCCAGATTATTACTGATGCGTTAAGTTTTACTAAACAAGTTTGATTGTTCTTTGACATTTTGAATGATTTGATCTTCTGTTAATAACTCCTTCAAAAGAGTTTTATCGAAAGCTGAGATCCCAAGAATCTGCATTATTTCGTAAATGGAAAGGGTGCTTTTCAACTTATGCTTTACGCAAGCAACGATCAAGTAAGTGCAGATTGCGACCCAAATGTGAGTATTTACCGCATTTTCCGATTGCCCCCAGAGAGATTTAATGGTCAAATTCTGTTTGATCCATTTAAAAAAAGTCTCTATTTGCCATCTGTTGCGGTACAGCCTTGCAACTTCCAGGGCAGAAACCTCGAAGTTATTAGTCAAGAATATCAGTTCAGCACCTTTTTCATCGTCATAGTATTCCACCAGCCTTAGTTGCTCGGGATAAAGTTTCTTAGACCTGTATCCATTCAACAGGATGGTCTTGTCCCCTCTGAGACCGGATCGTGGGTCAATGTTGAAGTTGCTCTCAATGACAGTGTAATCCATGGTGTCTTTTGCCCGTGTAACAAATGACGCGCCGCTGTTGTGTATATTATATAATGCAATAAAATCGACATAGGCTTTATCCATAACATATATGGCCCCTGAAACCGGAACTATTGTGTCAAGGGCATTGCTGTCGTGGTATTTACCGTCGGTGATCAGGATAAAAGCGGGTATATTCCCCCTTAAGTCTAAAAGCGTATGTATTTTAATAGCACCGCGCGAATATTTTCCGGGAGCCCAACTAAACAGCTTCAGGCTCAGGGAAACCGTTGTAGAGTCTAAAGCAAACACTTCATTGGCAATATCCACATTAGCAACCGGTTCATTGACATAGAGCGGCCTAACCTTTCCGATCAGGTAATTACCGAAATCCGCGAATATCTGGCAATCCCTGTTTTCGTTTGCACGGGATAAAGTAGACTGGTTTACGTATTTCCGGATACCGAGATGGTACAATTTGTTTTTATGGGCTTTTAAGCAAACACAAATATCCCGAAGAGAGTTACGGGAGGTTAACTGCCCAAAGAACAGCTGAATAAACTGGTTCCAACAGTCGAAGTCCCTTGTCCTGAAATCGCCGTTATACTTTGAAACATATTTCTCAAACTCATACCGGTCAACAAAGTGCAAAAGTTGCGCAAAAACGTATTTCCCTGAATTCATCGCCTTATCATAAAAGGCCAAAACTAAAGGTCAAATCAAATCAAAAAATCAAAGAACGGCTATAATATATTTATATTCAGATATTTACAACAAATTTTGAAAACTTAACGCATCACCAATAATATCTCTGAATTAATTTTATTAGGTGCCCATTTTTGATCGCCGCCTTACCAAAAAATCAATATTGCTTCAGCAGATTTTTGAATCCCGAGCATCCTGGAATTGCTTAAGTAGACAAAGAGGCCATCTCTTTCAAGACAGCCTCTTTAATGCTTAAAACAAAATTTACTTATTTTTTAGCAGCGTAAACCCCTGTCAAAAATTCCTTTGCTGAAACTGGTTTTCTTCCTAAGAGCGATTCCAGGTCAGTTTTGAATGTCTCAAATTCACCCTGCCTGATCGCTTCCGAAAAACCGGCAAACATTCCCACAAATTGTTCAGGCACGCCAGCCTTAAGCATCGTTTCAACAAACAATTCCGGTGTGGGGCTAACATAGCTAATTGCTTCACCTACAACTTCACTCAAGCTCCTTACAATTTCCGGGATAGATACATTTTCTGTATTGCTGATGGCATATTCTTTGTTTTCGTGCCCGGTACCTATTAATACATTGGCGGTAGCTTCAGCCATATCGTCCCGCGTTGCAAATGCAGCCCTGGTTTCACCTGTTGGTAAAAACACGCCTTTTTCTAACACCTGCTGACCGAAAAAAATGGGTACCATATCAAGGTACAGGTTGTTCCTGAAAATGGTATACGGTATGCCGCTTGCTTTGATCATATCTTCCGTTTCGATATGCGAACCGGTCACAAAATGAATAGGCGAAGACGCCGTTTCGTTTTTGCGCTCAGTACTGGTGTATAAAATATGCTTTACGCCCGCTTCTTTTGCTGCTGATACCACATTCCGGTGTTGCCCGGTACGATCCACTACATCAGAACTTGATACCAATAAGAGTTTATCGATCCCCTGAAATGCTTTGGTCAAAGAATCGTAATTATGGTAATCTCCGGTTATTATTATAATCCCTTTTGCTTTTAAATCTCCGGCTTTTGCTTCGTCTCTCACCAATGCAACAATGTTGGTTGAAGAAATGCCTTTTTTTAATAGGAAATCAATGGTTGATTTTCCAAAATGTCCTGTTGCGCCTGTTACTAAAATCATTTTTTTGCTTTTTTGATAAATTGATAAAGCAAAATTCCATGAAATAAATCTTCTAATAATGCACCTGGGTTAACTAATCAGAACTGGGTGAAAATTCTTTTACGGATACGGCTTAGTGATTGTGGTTTTACGCCGACAAAAGAAGCAATATGGTACTGGGAGATCCTTTGCTGCAAATCTGCATGGTTTTTTAAGAATCGTTCGTAACGCAATTCCGGCGTTTCCGCATATAAAGCACTGATGTCCTGAAGCATTTTCACGAATACCGATTCAATCGCTATCCTGCCAAAACGTTCCCCGCCTTCTACACTGGCATAAAATAGTTGCAGGTCAGCATGAGAAATGACAAAAACGATACTGTCCTCTAACGCCTGGATGTTTTTTGACGAAGGAACCTGGGGAAGAAAGCTTTCATAGTTACAGACAAATTCGTTTTCCTGGGAGAAGTCATAGGTTTTTTCCTCGCCATCCTTGTTAATATAGAATCGCATTAATCCTTTCGCCACAAACCCTGCATGTTTACAGATCCGTCCTTCTTCTAAAAAAAAGTCGCCCTTTTTGTAGCTCTTTTCCTTAAATAAAGTTTTCACAGTATCGACCTCTGCCGGGCTTAGCGTAATCACCTTTTGTATACTGTTCAATAAGTTGTTTATCATTGTGGTATCCTTTAATATTTCCTTTACGGTGGTAGCAATGAACAAAAATATTAGATTATCCTTAGCTTCTTCCCATTAAAATAGCAAAAGGGTTATCTACCCGAAACACAGCAAAGTAAATCACTATATTGTGATGATGGATTTATATTATTATTGTATTAAAGAACAATACTTGCTATTGCCTTATCTAGTGCATGTTCCTTCAGGCCGGGGATGCCAACACCTTCTACACGAACGATTGTGATATCGGTCATTCCTAAAAAACCCAGCATTACTTTAAGGTAAGGGCTAATAAAATCATAGGGTTGCCAAACTCCTTCTGAGAATACTGAACCGGACGCGTCTGCAACATATATTTTTTTTCCTTTTACCAATCCTTCAGGGCCCAGCTCCGTATAACGGAATGTTTTTCCCGCCCTTGCAATATGGTCGATCCAAGCTTTAAGCGACGATGGAATGAAAAAATTGTATGTCGGTGCGCCGATAACAATGATGTCCGCAGCCAATAGCTGACTGATTGCAGCCTCTGAATAAGTTATGGCATCCTGATCTTCAGCGGTTAAGTGTTCATCCGGTGTAAAGAAGGCGCTGATATGGGCTGTGTTCAAATGTGGAATATTACTTTGCGCAAGGTCGACTACTTCGACGATGCTGCCTGGATATTGTTCCACGAGTTTAAGGATAATAGCATTGGCCAGTTTAATACTGAATGAATCTGCCCCCCGCGGACTTGAGATTAAATGAAGAATACGTTTCATAATTTTTTTTTGAGTATTCAAATCTAAGCCAGCCGTAGTTTATATTTGTAACGGGTTTACTGGAGGAAACTGGTTACCTGGAGGAAAGTATCATGAACACAAATGAAAATGACAATCCTGGCGAGGCGACTTGTGCAGCGTACAGTATGGCGGTACGCGACACAATGGACATGCTGAGCGGGAAATGGAAGATACAGATCATCGGCACACTTTGCTTTGGCAAAAAGCGTTTTATGGAACTCCTCGCAAGCGTGGGAGGAATTGCAGCAAAAATGCTATCCAAAGAGTTGCAGGAACTTGAGCTAAATGGAATGGTAAAACGCTCTGTGCTCCATACAAAGCCGATTACCGTTGAATATGAACTTACAGCATACGGGCACACACTCAAGCCAGTTATCGATGTGATCGTATCCTGGGGAATACAGCATAGGCAGCGGGTGATTAAGGAAATGAGTGCTAAGAAGACTTCAATTTAATTGTGCTTCCGCAACCGGCTTAAAAATACGGCGGTAATGCCCAAATAAGAAGCTATATGTTTCTGGGCGATCCGTTGCTCCAGCCCGGGGTATTGTTTCCGGAATGCCAGGTAACGTTCTTCGGCGGTTTTGGACAATGCGGCATTGATCCGGCGCTGGTACAGGTTAAACCCGTTTTGTGTTAAAATGCGAAAGAAGCGTTCGAGTTTGGGTATTTCAATGTATAATTGTTCGAGTACGCTGTAACTCAAATAAAGTACTTCGGTATCTTCCAAAGCTGCGATGGCATAAAATGCCGGCGATTGGTGGGAAAAACTGCCGATGTCTACCGCCCACCAGTTCTCCGGGCAAAAGGAAATGTTATGCTCATCGCCCTGCTTATCAATATGGAAAATACGCAGGCATCCCTTGTTTACAAAACAGATTTTCCTGCAAATCTCACCGGGACGCAGCAACAGGCCGTTCTTTTTTACGGACTGTTGCTGCAAAGCGACTTCAATACGCGATCTTTCATTGTCGTTAAGCGAAATGTGGAGCGCGAAATTGGCAAGAATAAGTTCAAACATGCGCTATATTACACTTGTTCGGGCAAAAAACCAACAATCCGGGTAATGAGGTTTTGCTCGTTGTAAACAATATAATCCCATCCGGCCTTTTCGTCCTGTCCGGGAATGTGCAGCCCCCAGCTATAGTGACAATGACCGTCGAAATATTGCGGCATGGTCAATAGCGAAAAGGCACGGCCGGGCACTTTAGCGTGTGAGCCCATGACCAACGCTGTTAACAGGTCGATACCTTTGATCACAAAACCGCCTTCTTCGGTGTAAGTAGGTGCATTCCTGTCCGTATAAGTAACATCCGGTGTGCAGCACTTCTGGAATGCCGCCTTAACTGCTGTTGCCGTTTTTTCGTTCCAGGCGGCGAGATAGTGGTTAATGGTTTCTTTCATGTTTATCATGATACAAAGGAAGGGATCACGTACAAGAAAAAAGTTAAACTAGTTTTATAAAACAATCTTCCTGTTTCAACAAACCAACGTCGTTGCCGATCTCATAATTTGAAATGGGTTAAATACACAACATGCGGACACATTGTGTATGTAGTTCTGGTGAGACAAAACGGTTTAACCCGCCGATCTTAATATTAAAGTTTCTACATTGATGATTTTATTTCTATCAAAGCCCGCGGTATCGTCCGCAAATTCAGGGCTCTTCATATAACTGTCGGTCATCCCGTCTACGTCAGCATTGTCCGGAAAAGATACAAGGGCGACCACCTGGTTGGCGATGCCGGGTGTATTGCCGATCCACACCCCTTTGACTTCGAAGCCAAACTTGGGCAGGTTGATCCGGTGCTTTGACCAATGGTCTTTAAAATAATGAGCGGCAGTTTCCTTGTCAGCAAGGGTGTAAATTCTTAATTGTTCCATAATGTTGATTTCTATTTTGATGGTTGTTTTAATTGAGGTTTAGCGGTCAATAACAATATGCCGACAACCGAACAAATGATAGTCGCTGCAATATGGGGTATTGCTTGCTGCACATTGGTATAACTTTTTTCGAGCACGGTGATCATATCGGAAACCGGGATGATCGTCGCCACCACTAACATTACGCCCAGGGCTCGGCGCTCCTTCATCAAAACCAAAGCGCACAATAAGACCCCGGAAAATATGTCCCGGATCCCTTTGATGTGATGAAAGGAGTAATCTCCGTGGGCATTAAAGCGGATGCCGAATGCAGCTGTTGCTACTTCAGGAGAGAAGAAAAAGCGGGCTCCCAGGAAAATCATTGCCAGGCCCAGTAAAAATGCGATTGCATAAGAGATTTTTGTTGTCATGGTATTTTGTTTTTAAATATTGACACAAAATTATCCTTGCAGCAAAGGGCGTTCATGCACCTGAGTTAACAAATCAATATGGGGTGAAAACTTTTTTACGGAAGCGGCTAGGTTCACAGGTTATTTGGCCTACCCAAGCCTGTACATCCTGTGATCAGTGTGGTTTATATCGAACCTTTAGATGTAACACCTATCGGGTTACCAAAAATGGTCTACACCGATTTTCATTTGATTTTCTTTAAAAAGAATGTCAAAGCACCTGTGATTATTAATATACGATCAGCAGCATTATGATTTGACGAAGGCTTATTCGCCAAAGAACGAAGTTGATCATAGCACAATCGGTTCTCGAGAAAATGTTTAATATTTTTCCGGGAAATCAAGAGGAAATAGTATAACCATCTGGTTGGAACGCCAACCATTTTCAACAAATGCTTGGACAATTTTTTATTACCTGGTTAATGAAGCCGCCAGTTGAGGCAGTAGTCCAATTGCTCCTGACAGGCCCATCGTGTTAGGATAATCCCGGTGGTTTACAATTTTGCCCTCTTTAAACCTAATTACCGCGATAGAAGAGGACAGGCTAAAAACATCGCCTGTGGCAATATTCTTACCGGCAATGTCAAATTCAACGATCACCGTATTGGGGTCTATTCTTTGGTGAGCTACTGCGTTGACCTTATACAGTTCAAATAGTTTATTCACACTGTGAAGCTGGCTTTTTTCTCCGAACCTTTCGCGTATGTTGTCGATACCTTCGAAGCGGGATGGGCTATTTTGCACTGCAAACGGCAGTTCAAGTACGCCGTCTTCAGCAAAGCAGTCAACATAGCTTTCGTAATTCCTTGTTTCTAAAGCGACGCGCAGCTTTTCTACGACTTCTGATATGTTTTTCATAGCGGATATTTTATTTTTATTCCTGCAAAAATATACTGCCTTAGCTGAAGTACAGTTGCCAAAAGGCAAATAATGAATCAACGCTTTAATGCTTTTCGCCTTATCCGGCTTAACGTGCTATTGGTTAAATTGAGGTAAGATGCGATGTACTTTAACGGCACGCGATTATGTAATTTGTACTCGGTTTGTGGCTCAAACGTGTGCTAATATGCTAATATTCAGTGTATTTAAAGCACCTTAGCTATTTGAAATGAAGCCTTACCAAACCTACTATGCTAATAATGTCGAAGAAGCAATTGATTTAGCCCGACAATTTAATATTGATGGTAAATATGACCTTTTCCGGGGCCAAGTACGTGAATATAATAAGCAGGAGTTAAATTTAACACTATTAAATACGATTAAACCGTAGGGATAATACTTGCCGTCGAAAGACAGTTTTTTATATGTATAAGCAATCCATTGTTAATATCTTTACTGCTGACACACGGACCATTGTTCACTGTGAACCCTTGATTAACTGGCGAAATGTAACACCCTTTAAATTATTTAATTAGACCAAAATGCGTAAAACATATTATAAACTTATTCTTTATTCAATTGCCGTGTTCACCTCACATAATTGTTTTGCACAAAGGAGGATAGACACTCTCGAAACTGTTTTAGCTGGTGGGATAAAGCAGGTTGTTACTTTACAGGGAGAAAACCGTTCGAAGCCATTATTTCTTTTTATAACTGGCGGGCCTGGTAATGAGGGAATTTATGATGAAAACAAAAACTACCTTGATGAACTGAAGAAACACTTTGTAGTTATCGCCTGGGACCAACGAAATTGCGGTCAAACCTTAAAACTTAACCCATCACCCGAAAAACTGACGGTAAAGCTTTATGAGAATGACACCCATGAGCTGGTATCCGCGCTATTAAAACAATTCCACCAAAAAAAGATGTTTATAATGGGCTGGTCTTGGGGAACCGTTCTCGGTTTTTACATGGCAGGTCAGCATCCCGAACAAGTATACGCTTACATGACGGTTAGTCCAGCGGTGAACCAATGGGAGAGCGAACGGCTTAATTTGAATGAAATGAAACAAAAAGCCGAAAAACAAAAAAACAAACAGGCTATCGATGAGCTTTCAAAAGTTCAAATTCCGTTTAAGAATGGAGAACAAAATTATTATGACCGGAAGTGGCTCACTATTTTTAACGGAGATTCGATCAATGACACCACAGAATTTAAAAAATACTTTACTGAAAATCCGGAAATGACGGCACTTTTTGACGAAGCTAATAATATCAATTTGACTGTTTCGATGCCAAAAATTAAATGTCCCGTTTATTTTTTTGTAGGGCGAAAAGATCACCAAACTAATTATATGATATCCGAAAAATATTACGAACAGTTGAAAGCACCAAAAAAAGGACTGTTCTGGTTTGAAAAATCAGGCCATTTGATCCCGGTTACAGAGCCTAAGCTTTTACAGGAAGTGGTGATTACAAAAATATTACCGCAAATACGTCTTGAAAATTAAATTTAATTACAAATAGAATTCTTGTAAAATTGCGAGAGATGGCAGTTAAAATTGAAAATACCAAATATCAAGATATTCCAGCTGTGTTCGCTCTTTATGATGACGCCATTAAATACCAAAAAGAAGTCGGAAATAATGTTTGGCTCGGTTTCGAAGAAGAACTTGTAAAAAAAGAAATAGATGAAAACCGCCATTATATTATTCTTCTGGAGGAAAGGATTGCAGGGGCATTTGTTGTTACTTTCCGTGATGAGCTGATCTGGAAATTTTCGCAGGATGAACCCGCAATTTACCTTCATCGTATTGCAACCGCCCAATACGCCCGGGGCAACGACCTGCTGAAACATATTATTAATTGGGCTAAGAATTATGTCGCAAACAATCAGCTATCATTTATTCGAATGGACACAGGCAGCGGCAATGAACGCTTAATAAATTATTACATTCGCTGCGGGTTTTCCGTGAAAAATACTAGTACTACAGTAAATTACACCCCTGATCTTCCAGCTCATTATAAGGACGGGGTATTTACCCTATTGCAGATGCCAGTAGAAGGCGCCCCCTCAATTAATTAGCACCAGTTGCTTCGCTTAAATGTGGGAATATGGGAAACTCTGAAGCAATACGTTCTGAAGATGGTTTTTAATCTTCGGAAAAGGAAAGCGTTTTTTTACAACAAAATATATTGGGATAGGAATATCGATTTCACTGCATTGGATTTTGACGTATTCATTTCTCCAATGGCTGTTAGCATTATAAAAGTTGGACATAAATAGTATGGCATTTTCGGTTTTGCAGAGGTGATCCGTCAGTTCATCATTTTTGCCGGTCTGTCTGAATTGTTTTTGCTTAAGAGGATGTTCTTTGAGAAATTGCTCTGTATAAAACCTCGTAGAAGAGCCTTTTTCGCGGAGGCAAATCGGATAAGTTATATCCTAAAAAGAAACCACATTCAATGCGAGAGGATGCCTGTGATAAGCATATAGCGAAATCTTGTCCTGGTAAATCAATTGCCTGTCTATAGATTCCGGGACTGTCGCTGAAACGATCCCGCAGTCCAGTTGGCCTTCTTCAATTGATTTTATTATCTCAGCAGAGTTGTTGGTGATCACATCATATTCCAGGCCAGGAAAACTTGCTGTTAGGGAAGCCAGCAACCTGTTCATGACAATCTTTGAATGCGATGCCCCTGAGCCAATTTGTAAAATAGTTTTGTTGTTAAGTCCGTTTATTGATGATAACAAGTTGACAAATTCATCATTGGCCTGCAGCAAACTTGCTGCGGCACCAATCAATTGTTCCCCTGCGGAGTAACCTTGATACTGTTTCCGGTAGAGTTGACCAGACACATGTTCCATTCCGTTTCCAAACCTTTGATGATCTTGCTAACCGCTGAAGGTGTTATGTACAGATTCTTTGATGCTGTCAAATAGCTGTTTGTTTTACAAACCTCTGATAGTACTTTGATCTTAAATAAATTTATAATTTTAGCATTCATATTGTCTGGTCCTTCAGGGCATTTAATCGTCACAAAACATTGCCCCAAATTTAAAGCAGAAGGTAGGATATCACTTTTTAAACATCTTTGACTATAGGTTTGAACTTCTTTAGGTTATTCCATTTTTTTGCAGTGCTATCCAGCAGGGGGCCAAGTTGTTCCAGACAAACCAGCATTGCACTTTCCGGCATGTCACCATAAAGATCACTGTATACCGTATCCAGGGCCTTATGGCCATCTATCACTACTTTCTTGCCTTTTACAGTTATCGCCACCAGGCGAGATCTTTTGTCCAGTTCATCCGTCTTTTCATCCAGTAAACCCTTTTTTACCATCCGGTCTATCATTAAAATGCCCGAAGATATTTCTATAAAATGCATATAGATCAAATCCTTTTTTCGAATGGGTTCTGTTTTTTGCACTGTTAACAGGAACAGGAATTCATCGAAACTTGTCAACCCCATCGGTTTCATTTCGGTCATGGTAAAGAACATCCATAGACGCGAAAGACGGTTAATCACCTTGGTAAGTGCGTAACGGCAAGCATAATCTGGGGCACTGTCCTCTGTGTCCGGTATTATCGGAGCCTGCTGTTTTTTTAAATAGTCCCTGCAGAAATAAGTTAAGAGCAGTTTGGACCTGAAGTTTGCAGATGAGAATTACTTATCTGTTTATCATATCAAACTGCTTGCAGGTTCCAACATAAGATAGTCTGATATGGGTATTCCGGGAGCCCTTGCTTAGTTCATTCCGTTGGTTTTAGACCAACAGGTTGTGTTTGTGATGACAGAAATCTTGTTTGATGGTCAAGAGATTAATGTGCCCAAAGTGTGCCGGAACTAATTGACCGTAATTTCAGAATCAGGTGATCAATGGGTCCGGATTATCTAATCTAATTGAGTTAACAGAGAATATCTAATGACAGCCGGTTGACCTGTCAAAAAAAACACTATATCTCACTTCCGCCTTTTGCATACAAAGAACCGCCTTTAGATTATAAATCATAACGGATATCTCCTGAACTTTGGTTTTATAAATTAATTAGGAGAAATGAAAGTAACATTGATTACAGGCGCATCAGGGGGCATTGGTAAAGCTTTTGCAGAACGATTGGCTTCAGAAAACCATAACCTGGTACTGATAGCACGTTCAGAAGAAAAACTAAAAGCGTTATGCGGGCAATTAAGTACAAAGCATAAAATTTCAGTAACTTACATCGCTGCCGATCTGACGCAATCAGGCAGCGATCAGCTGATCGCAGATGAAATTCTTAAAAGAAATTTTCAAGTGGATTGGCTGATCAACAATGCAGGTAGCGGATCAGGTGGCGACCTGTTGGAGTACAGCCTGGAAGAATACCAAAATATGATGAACCTGAACATGAATGCCATGGTTGCATTGACTTACCGTTTTTTACCAAAGATGCGGGCAGAAAAAAATGGAACGATCATCAACGTGGGTTCTATGGCAAGCTTTAACCCCATTCCTTATATGAACGTTTACGCGGCAAGCAAAGGCTTTGTAAAATATTTTACGCAGGCGTTGTGGGAAGAAAACAGGTTATTCGGTGTAAAGGTTATGTTATTGTGCCCCGGTGCTACAGAAACCGGTTTTTTTGATTCAGCAAACATTGGTGCAGACCGCAAAAGCAGCTTTTCTTCTAAAAAGTTAGAAACACCGGAACAGGTAGTTGCATCGGCCATGAAGGGGTTGAACCAAGGTAAAATAATCACCATCAGTGGCTTTCAAAATAAAATAAGCAGGTTTGTTATATCTTTAATTCCCACACAGCTGGGTTTAAAATTGGTTGGAAATATGATGAGGAAAAACCTTAAGTTAAACATTCAATAAAGAGGTTCCATCGATGAAAGGTCCGGACATATTGCATATCAAAACGCTGCATCAGTATTATGCCGCTGCCGGCCTGGGCAAACCGCGGCATCCCCTGATCGGTATCTATAATTTCCACGAAGTACTTCCACAGGAAGTACCGGAAGCGTTACGATTTAAACTGGATTTTTATGTTGTTACGATCAAATACAACTGTACCTGCAAGTCTGCCTACGGGCAAACCAGTTATGATTACGACGAGGGTATTATGGGCTTTTTCGGCCCCAACCAGGTGTTGGGTATTGACGCAAAAATTCCAACACCTGAAAACGGGTGGTGCCTGACATTTCATCCTGACTTTTTAAATGGCTACGAACTAGGCAAAAGGATAAAGGAATACAACTTTTTCAGTTACAGTGTAAACGAGGCGCTGATCCTTTCCGAAGATGAAGAAAATGATATGGAAGAATTGTTTCAAAAAGTCAAAAAGGAACTGGATCGGCCAATTGATAAATTCAGCCAGGATGTATTGGTAGCTCAATTAGACCTGATGCTGACTTTCAGTAACCGATTTTACAACCGACAATTTATTACCCGCAAACCGCTCAATAACCCATTATTGTCTCGTTTTGAAATATTACTTGATAGTTGCTTTCAAAACAACACAAGTCGGGAACATTTGCCAACGGTTACTTCCCTTGCCGAACAATTACACCTCTCCAGCAAATACCTCAGTGATATGTTAAAACAGCTCACTGGCCTTACTACCCAGCAACATATCCATGATAAGATCATTCAGGTTGCCAAACAGGAGCTGTCTACCACAAACAATACAGTTAGTGAGATTGCCTATAAGTTTGGGTTTGATTATCCCCAATCGTTTAGTAAATTATTTAAAAGTAAAACCAATATGTCGCCTAAAGAATTTAGACAATCATACAACTGATTGCAGAAATTGGCTTTTTGCATAGGAGATTTTCCAGGTTTGTCTTAAACGTTTCAAATTCCTCCTGCCTGATCGCTTCGGAAAAACCTGCAAACATTCCCACAAATTGTTTAGTTACTCCGGCTTTTGTCATCGTTTCGACAAAAAGTTCCACTGAGGGACTTACATAGTTGATTTTTTAGCCGGTAATTGTACTCAAATTTTTTACTATTTCAGGAGCGGATATATTTTCCGTATTGCTGATGCCATAATCTTTATTTTCGTGTCCTTCACTGATTAATATTATACATCTTTTCTTTAAATAAAGATTTTTACGATATCTATTTCTGCCGGGCTTAACGTGATCACCTTAAATTACTCTTAGCTTCTTCCCACAAAGGCAACAAAAAGTTTATCTACCCGAAACACAGCAAAGTAAATCACTATATTGTGACGATGCATTTATATTATTATTGCATTAAAGAACAATACTTGCTATTGCCTTATCTAGTGCATGCTCCCTCAGGCCCGGGATGCCAACACCTTCTACACGAACGATTGTGATATCGGTCATTCCTAAAAAACCCAGCATTACTTTAAGGTAAGGGCTAATAAAATCATAGGGTTGCCAAACTCCTTCTGAGAATACTGAACCGGACGCGTCTGCAACATATATTTTTTTTCCTTTTACCAATCCTTCAGGGCCCAGCTCCGTATAACGGAATGTTTTTCCCGCCCTTGCAATATGGTCGATCCAAGCTTTAAGCGACGATGGAATGAAAAAATTGTATGTCGGTGCGCCGATAACAATGATGTCCGCAGCCAATAGCTGACTGATTGCAGCCTCTGAATAAGTTATGGCATCCTGATCTTCAGCGGTTAAGTGTTCATCCGGTGTAAAGAAGGCGCTGATATGGGCTGTGTTCAAATGTGGAATATTACTTTGCGCAAGGTCGACTACTTCGACGATGCTGCCTGGATATTGTTCCACGAGTTTAAGGATAATAGCATTGGCCAGTTTAATACTGAATGAATCTGCCCCCCGCGGACTTGAGATTAAATGAAGAATACGTTTCATAATTTTTTTTTGAGTATTCAAATCTAAGCCAGCCGTAGTTTATATTTGTAACGGGTTTACTGGAGGAAACTGGTTACCTGGAGGAAAGTATCATGAACACAAATGAAAATGACAATCCTGGCGAGGCGACTTGTGCAGCGTACAGTATGGCGGTACGCGACACAATGGACATGCTGAGCGGGAAATGGAAGATACAGATCATCGGCACACTTTGCTTTGGCAAAAAGCGTTTTATGGAACTCCTCGCAAGCGTGGGAGGAATTGCAGCAAAAATGCTATCCAAAGAGTTGCAGGAACTTGAGCTAAATGGAATGGTAAAACGCTCTGTGCTCCATACAAAGCCGATTACCGTTGAATATGAACTTACAGCATACGGGCACACACTCAAGCCAGTTATCGATGTGATCGTATCCTGGGGAATACAGCATAGGCAGCGGGTGATTAAGGAAATGAGTGCTAAGAAGACTTCAATTTAATTGTGCTTCCGCAATATTACCGGGGTATTGATGGCGAATAGAAGAGCTTCTTCATTCAAGCATCCCAAACTTTCTGAATTGATCGTAAAAGATTCACCTCATCATCTCTAAGATCAGCATTTGGGCCATAGATAATCCCGATATGACTACCACTAACTTTGTTTTGGATACCTTTTTGTGTTATTTTCAGCTCAATTTTGATCTCATAAAATCAAAGAAAATGAGTAATCAATTAGAAAACAAAATAGTGATCGTAACCGGCGCATCAAAAGGGATCGGTGCCGGGATCGCCAAACAGATGGGAGCCGCAGGTGCTAAAGTTGTGGTTAATTATGCTTCAAGCAAGTCTGATGCGGATATCGTTGTTAACGAGATCATGCAGGCAGGCGGCACCGCAACAGCCCTGCAAGGAGATATGTCAAAACAGGCCGATGTAAAAAAGCTTTTTCAACAAACCCTGCAATCTTTCGGCAGATTGGATGCACTGGTCAATAATGCCGGCATTTACGAGTTTGCACTACTGGAGCACTTTACTGAAGATTCTTATCGGCGGATCTTTGATGTCAATGTTTTAGGTATCTTGTTAGCTACACAGGAAGCCGTGAAAGTATTTGGCGATCATGGTGGAAGTATCATCAACATCAGTTCTTATGCGGGTAACAGGCCCGATCCTTATTCACTGGTTTACGGAGCTTCCAAAGGTGCTGTGAATTCGATCACGACATCGCTTTCACAGGAATTGGGTTCTAAACAAATCCGGGTAAATGCTATTCAACCAGGCGGTGTACTGACGGAAGGTGTACAGAAATTCGGGGCTACGGCGGAATCTGAACCTGTAAAACAGATGATAAGCAAAAGTGCGCTTGGGCGTATGGCCACCCCTGCAGACATAGGAAAGATGGCTGTATTCCTCGCTTCGGACCAATCAGCAATCATAACTGGTCAATTCATCGAGGTTTCCGGCGGCTACAAATAAAATGGAGATCAAAAAGTTAGAACTTACAAACAGGAAAGATTACTTTCCTGTTTGTTTTAAATTTAAAGCATGAAAAAAGCAGAGCAGCCAATCAAGATAATTAATTCTGTTTCAGAATTGCACCGGCTGTTGTGTTTGCCGCCACCAAAGAATACGCTGATTACGCTGATCGATCATACGGGTGAGAACCCTGAGCATGAAAACAAAACCCATCGTTTGGTTTTGAACTTTTATCATATCTGTATCAAGCGAAGCTTTCAGGGGCAAATGAGATACGGCAGAAACTATTATGATTTTGATAAGGGAACGATGGTTTTTTTAGCGCCTCATCAGGTTATTGCTGTCGATCAAGGCGATGAAGCTGATGATGATGGCTGGTCTTTATTATTCCATCCCGATCTGATCAGGAACTATCCTTTAGGTAAATCCATTAAAAACTACGGATTCTTTGCCTACGAAGCCGACGAGGCATTACATCTTTCAGACGAAGAAGAAAAATTGATTGAGAGTTTAGTAAGGAACATCGAAAAGGAATACCAGTCAAGGATCGATAATTTTAGTGCGGATGTTATTGTATCAAACCTGGAGCTACTGTTAAATTACTGTAACAGGTTCTACAGCAGGCAATTTGTGACCAGGAAAATGTCGAACAACGATCTCCTTTCAAAATTTGAAAATAACCTGTCAAAACACTTTGACAATCATGCACGAAACGGTTTACCAACAGTGAACAGCCTGGCAGAAGAACTGAATGTTTCCGCAAGCTATTTAAGCGATATGTTGCGAACGCTTACCGGCCGGAATACGCAGCAGCACATTCACGACAAACTCATAGCAAAAGCACAGGATATTTTAGCAACCACCGACTTGTCAGTAAGTGAAATTGCCTTTCAATTGGGATTTGAGCATCGCCAGTCATTCAACAAGTTGTTCAAGAATAAGACCAAGCTTTCGCCGCTTGCCTTCCGGCGATCCTTTAATTAAATAAATCATGAAATTGTGGGTAAATAAATTATTGTACATTATTACTGATGCGTTAAGTTTTACTAAACAAGTTTGATTGTTCTTTGACATTTTGAATGATTTGATCTTCTGTTAATAACTCCTTCAAAGGAGTTTTATCGAAAGCTGAGATCCCAAGAATCTGCATTATTTCGTAAATGGAAAGGGTGCTTTTCAACTTATGCTTTACGCAAGCAACGATCAAGTAAGTGCAGATTGCGACCCAAATGTGAGTATTTACCGCATTTTCCGATTGCCCCCAGAGAGATTTAATGGTCAAATTCTGTTTGATCCATTTAAAAAAAGTCTCTATTTGCCATCTGTTGCGGTACAGCCTTGCAACTTCCAGGGCAGAAACCTCGAAGTTATTAGTCAAGAATATCAGTTCAGCACCTTTTTCATCGTCATAGTATTCCACCAGCCTTAGTTGCTCGGGATAAAGTTTCTTAGACCTGTATCCATTCAACAGGATGGTCTTGTCCCCTCTGAGACCGGATCGTGGGTCAATGTTGAAGTTGCTCTCAATGACAGTGTAATCCATGGTGTCTTTTGCCCGTGTAACAAATGACGCGCCGCTGTTGTGTATATTATATAATGCAATAAAATCGACATAGGCTTTATCCATAACATATATGGCCCCTGAAACCGGAACTATTGTGTCAAGGGCATTGCTGTCGTGGTATTTACCGTCGGTGATCAGGATAAAAGCGGGTATATTCCCCCTTAAGTCTAAAAGCGTATGTATTTTAATAGCACCGCGCGAATATTTTCCGGGAGCCCAACTAAACAGCTTCAGGCTCAGGGAAACCGTTGTAGAGTCTAAAGCAAACACTTCATTGGCAATATCCACATTAGCAACCGGTTCATTGACATAGAGCGGCCTAACCTTTCCGATCAGGTAATTACCGAAATCCGCGAATATCTGGCAATCCCTGTTTTCGTTTGCACGGGATAAAGTAGACTGGTTTACGTATTTCCGGATACCGAGATGGTACAATTTGTTTTTATGGGCTTTTAAGCAAACACAAATATCCCGAAGAGAGTTACGGGAGGTTAACTGCCCAAAGAACAGCTGAATAAACTGGTTCCAACAGTCGAAGTCCCTTGTCCTGAAATCGCCGTTATACTTTGAAACATATTTCTCAAACTCATACCGGTCAACAAAGTGCAAAAGTTGCGCAAAAACGTATTTCCCTGAATTCATCGCCTTATCATAAAAGGCCAAAACTAAAGGTCAAATCAAATCAAAAAATCAAAGAACGGCTATAATATATTTATATTCAGATATTTACAACAAATTTTGAAAACTTAACGCATCACCAATAGTTCCAGATAGTAAATTACCGCAGGGTTCGCTTCTAACTTTTTAATAAAACTTAATTCCGCACCGGATTCATATTGCACAGCCCTATTGCATTTGATACTGAAAAATTCACCGAAGTGATATTTTTCACTTTGGTTCACTTTTCTCTTTGGTTGTAAACCGACAAAACTTTCTTTACTCCATTTTTCAATTCGGTCAAACCATATAATATCTTTATTCAATTGCGTTTTCAAACCGGCTTCAGTTTCCTGTCGCCGCTGATCTTTCCTAATCTCGTAGTCAGCTTTTTGTTCCGCTGTTTTATTCAAAAAGACATAACGGTTGTAAGTGGCTTGTATTTCTGAATGCTTGTTAAAGTAAAGTTCTGCTAATAATTTAATTATTTGATAAGGAGGCAATTCCGGCATTTCGTTAATACATAAATTGATTATTGCCTGGTGGGGATTTCTATCTTTGTCTTTTTTAATACTGCGTTCAATAATTGTGATTATATTTTTTGCGGGATTTTTACCTTGTTTGGCGGCAATGCGCAATCGCTTTAGCGCTTTATGCTTTATTTGGCGAACCCGCTCCGATGACATATTTGTTTGCAGTGCAATTTCTTTATCAGTGGCAAATGACAATTCCTCCCAGCAAAACATTTCTTTTAGAAAAGCAATGTCTCTGTCTGTCATTAACCACTTTCCTCTGGCATATTTGGTATCTAAGCTCAAAGTGAAATAATCCAATATTGCAAAACCTACACTTGTCATAAGCCACAACTATATAAATTATTAGGGCTCTATGGTTCATTGTTATGATTTTGACTACTCACAAAAGACATACCATCATCGCTTCAACTTTGTAAAACAGCTTTAATTGATGTTTCTTCAAGTTTAGGGAATTTGCTAAAACTCCGATAATGTTAATTAGCTTTGAAATTGTTAGAACTTCAATTACACGACAATATTAAAGAACTGGAAATGGAAAATAATTCAAATAAAGAACAGTCAGCTTTGGCTTTAACCGCCACGTTGCCTGATCCAACTAACGCTGAAATTGAATTAGAAAAATTAGATTCAAATGTGCCGCTAATGGATAAGCCATTTGATCCCACAATGATTAAAATTGATACCAAAACGCCGTCATTGGATACTCTTATTGAAAGGATTGAATTAAAAGAAGTGGAATTGGAAACCGAATCCTATTTTCAACGTAATCCGGACTTATGGGACGACACGAAAAAAAGTCGTTTAATTGAGTCAATTCTTATTCAATTTCCCCTGCCAGCTTTTTATTTTGATGGCACAGATAATCGGAAATGGTTGGTAGTAGATGGTTTACAGCGATTAAGTAGTATTCGCAGTTTTGTAGTCGATAAAACTCTTAAATTGACGAACTTGGAATTTTTAACCACGCTTAATGGAAAAGGGTATGATGATTTAGGAAGAGACCTGCAGCGAATTATTAAAAACGCTCAAGTCGTGGTTTACATTATTTTACCTGGTACGCCGACCGATGTGAAATACAATATTTTCAAGCGCATTAATACTGGCGGATTAATCTTAGTCCCGCAAGAAATCCGACATGCCCTCTTTCAGGGAGCGCCTGCTAATTTTATCGCCCAATTAGCCTTAACACCTTCTTTTGTTAATGCCACAGGAAGGTCGATAAAAACGGAACGTATGTTAGACCGAGATTTTGCCAATCGTTTTTTGGCTTTTTACTACTTAGGCTACGATTCTTATCAACCTGATCTGGACACTTATATGAGTAAAGCTATGGCCGCCGTACATACTATGAGTGAGGATCAAAAAGACGAGATAAAAAATGCCTATGATCGAAGTATGCAGTTAAATATCGATATTTTCGGTAAACATGCTTTTAGAAAGTTTGAAAACATTAATGACGGTAGAAGCCCAATAAATAAGGCTTTATTTGATGTTTTTTCGGTTTCTTTTGCAAAATTAACTGAAGGAGAAATGACGTTAATTAAAGACCGTAAAGATAAATTCATCGAAGATTTCATAAACCTTCTTTATCATGATGTCGATAATACATTTTTTTGGGCTGTTACAAGTTCGACAAGTGATAAATACAGAGTACAATATCGTTACCAAAAAGTTCAGGAGCTAATAACAAGTACCATAAACAGCTGACCATGATAAATTCAATAGAAATTAAAAATTTCAAATCCATCAAGAAGAAGTTTTTCCCATTGGGGAATCTAAATCTGTTAATGGGTTTGAATGGAATGGGTAAATCGTCGTTTATTCAAACCCTCCTTTTGCTTCGCCAGTCAGATAACCTAATGCGAAGAGGCGAGCTAAAATTAAACGGTAGTTATACAAGTATCGGAGATACAAAAGACGCTTTATATCAATATGACAAGGAGCAATCACTACAATTTATTTTAAGATACGGTGAGGATGAAGAAACTTTTTTAGATTTTGATTTCAAGCAGGAAGCTGATGTGTTTACATTAAAAAACGCAACGGGAGGTACAACGCCAGATTTTCAAAACAGCAATTTCTTTAAAGAAGATTTGTTTGGAAATAACTTTCAATATTTAAATGCGAACAGGTTAGAACCAAGTTCTATTCATAGCAAATCCTATACAAGCGTAGTTACTCTGAATGATGTGGGAAACCACGGCGAATACACCGCGCACTTTATTGAAGTACACGGGAATGAAGACATCCGATTTGAAAATCTACTGCATCCAAAATCAAAAAGTATTGATTCGGTTACTAAACAAGAGGTGACTGTAAAGTCGCTTATTAATCAGATTAATCTATGGATGGGTGAGATATCGCCGGGAGTTAACGTTCGAACCACCGCTATTCCGAACTCAGAAAAAATGTTATTAGAGTTTGTTTTTATACAACCTAACTTGGGCAACACAAATAGATTTAAACCGACCAACGTCGGTTTTGGCATTTCTTATGCACTGCCTGTTGTGACTGCATTATTAGCAGCTCGCCCGCACGAAATAATAATAATTGAAAATCCAGAGGCGCACATTCATGACAGAGGACAAGCTGAATTAGGGCGATTAATTTCATTAGTGGCAATGAATGACGTGCAGATTTTTATAGAAACGCATAGTGAGCATGTTCTAAATGGAGTCAGAGTTGCGGTAAAGGAAAATGAGTTATTACAGGAAAGAGTAAACGTATTTTATTTTGAAAAGAAAATTGATACGACAGAACAATACTCAAAAATAACGAACATTAATATTGACAAAAATGGACAGTTGAGTGAATACCCTAAAGATTTATTGGACGAATGGAGTAATCAACTTGCTAAATTAGTATAAAATGGAATTGTTGTTTAATGAGTTAAGTATAAACCCATTGAGTGCGAATTTGGATGAAGCGCGGCAAAAAATGCTTCACCTAATTGATGCAATGAAGATGGCGAAGCAGAAGGGATTCAGAAAAATACGTTGTGAATATAAGCTAAATGAGATACAACTAACAGCAGATGTATCTATCCAGGATTGGCTGTTAGCGCCAGAGAACAGAACATACATGGATTTTGTCTATGGAGTATTTATTTTCCCATTTCTTGATCTTGAGAATGAAGCCGCATTTATTAGGTACGACGAAGCTCATTATTCATTTGAAAGTGAAGAACACGACATTTCACGGGAGTGCTTGGGTTTGGCGGCCGCGTATATATACGGGTTACCGGCCATAAGCCTGGCTGGTTTTCCATTATGGGAGAGCTACAACCTCACAATCTCTATTAATTTTGATGGAACTATTCAGCAAAAGCAAGTATTAAATATAGCCAAGCATGAAAGGCTTCTTGATCAAGATTTTATAGATTTTTTTGAGAATTATGGAGACCTCGTACTTCCAACAACCAATATCGCGGCTAAAGATAAAAATTATCACTTAGCGGCTCATCACGGTGTCGCAGAACTGACCGCCTTGTGCAAGCAACTAATTGACAGTCCTTATGTAATTGAAATGCGCTCAATGGAATGGTGTAAAGGAAAGTGTAACAACTTTATTAAGAATTGCTCCGCCGCAGGAGTAGTTGAAATTGTATTAATAAAGAGTACGCGAAAATACGGGTTGTGGGTTCAAACAACGGGAACGAATTATAGACAAACTAAGGCAATCGCCGAAATTTTAGAAGAGCGTTATTCATAAATCTTCGTTTTTCAACTCAGGAATTCAATCAGAATATGAGAAAAACATTTAAAATAGAGGATGTCCAAAATCCACTTTTTTTTGAAGAATTCAAAGACCGCGCTATAAAAATCGATAGCCCCATTTTGGATCAGTTTAGCAATTACTGCATGATCCTGGAGGACTTAAGAACTGTTATAGAATTAAATAAAATGATCGAGGATTTACTGACGGAGAAATATTTTTTTATAAAACAATATATGTCATTGAAGCCGCGCAAGATAACAAATCAAAGTATTGAAAATTTAAAAAATGAAATTGAGGTAAGTAACACTTTATTGATACAATCGCTTTTTACAACAGTAGTTATTACCTATTCGAAATGGTTCACTAAAAGTAATAGCGGGCAGACCAGTCTTGATTTCAAAAAGGTTTATAATCAATCTACTCGATTCCATAAAGTACATGGCCTAATAATGCAGTACAGGAATAAATACTTTGCGCATGGGGAAAAAAATTCGTTCGAGAATGCTTTTCCGATTTATTTTCCTAATAACATTGAACCTCAAAATGATTTTCTGACGTTCTTACCAACGAAAAAAAGAATACCAAATCTCCAAGAAGTTAAAAAATTCCATACGCTATTTGTAAAGGCATATGACTATGTGTGCATCCAATATAAAAAAACTGAGCATCATGCCAAGGAGGTAATGAGAAACAATAGAAATAACGACAAATTGGAGTAACTGCTTTACGTGCATGGTATCTTTCGAGGTATGCGTCATACTAATAGACAGGTTATGCAGTGCGATTTGTGTACCATAAGAGAAATCAATAGTAAGTACTGCTTTTGGTGAACTAAAATATTGAACATAGTAAACAATAATGAGTGTTAATTTGCTCTTGATTGGGTTTATTTGTACCTTTATACCTATAAAGTTCTTTCCAAAGTCAGATAATCATTACCAAGCATCAAGGGTTCCTTTTCGGGTGCCATTAATGATATTTGGATTTAAATATCTATAAGTCAGCGCATTTCAGGAAGTTCGGTAGACCCGTCCATTCCGCTGAAAACTAAAAAGCCTTACTGAAAAGTAAGGCTTTTCTGCGTTTAAAGCCCTTTTTAAGCGGTTTCCCGCAAAAAAGGGATCAATCAGGGATCAAGCAGAATTCTTGTGGGGAATAAAAAAAGTATTTGATTTGCGGATAGGAATAACGAATACGAATACCCTTGTCTACACCACGCGAAACCCTTGTCCGTTTGATCTTACCTGAAGGTCTTTTGGAATATTTTGAACTTATGGATGTTCGCTCATCTGAGAGTGGGCAATTGAATATTTAACACCTCCCCAATAAACCCATCAAGAAACCGACTACGGCAGAACAGCAGATGGTAGCGGCTAATTTGTACCCCTGCGCATTCAAACCATCCTTCATAATGACGCCCGGAGATCAGGAAACCAATCCCGCTGATGATGTAGGATGCCACCCGTGCCGGAGCATCACCACTGATGTGGATGGAAGTAATACATACTCTGCAACACCCTACGATACCAAGATATTCGTCCGTAAACCAGCACTTTCTAACGCCACTGTCTTTCTATGCCAATCGCAGCCCTAAACACAGGGCCAATACTAAAACGCATGACAAAAACCACGATGCTCACAATAAGCCGCCCCATGACTGACCAGAAAGATTACTCAATGAACCCGTATTAAAAGCAAACTTTAATATTTCTGCGGGATTTGTAGCGATCCTATTCTTCTTTTTGTTCTCCCAAATACGTTCTGATAACATGGTAAGGTGGTAAATATGATGCTTAACAAAAAAACTTTTGGGCAATTCCTCGTCATTAATGCTTTTGCTGGCCGGGGCTTTATGCCTAAGTATAGGCTGTCAAATTACAGGTGTTTTCACTCCACCATAAAAATTTTGGATATAAACTAAATTTACTTTTTACGAACATTCTGATTAGATTCTTATTATCAATAAGTTACATCCTTTTAAAAAGCTAAAAAAAATACCGTTAAAGAAAAAAATAAAAATAAATTTACCATTTCGATATTATTTGTATTTTTGTCGAAATGAAAACTAAAATGTTAGACGATAAAATCAGAGAGGATATTATCTCAGCCGCGACTGGTGTTTTCGAAACATATGGTTTGGTAAAAGTCACTATGCTAGACATTTCCCAGGCAAGCAAAAAAGCAAGAAGCTCTTTGTATTATTATTTCAAAAACAAAACCGAAGTTTTTGACGCGGTTGTTGAAAAGAAGATGAAAGAGGTTTTTGACTCTTGTTCTGCTATGCTTTCCAAAGAAGCATCGTTAACAGATAATATGGAAACCTACCATATTAATAAGTTGAAAGCCATTAAGGACATGGTTCGGCAATATTCGCTGGTGTTTCGGGATCTCAGACATGATCCCTCCCTATTATTCCTTAAAATGCGTTTTATGCTGGAAGATGAAAACGCCCTTATTGACAAAGTACTGAGGTGGGCGATTGAAAAAAAAGAGATCAAAGAAATGTCTGTTCAAGACAGCAGGTTTTTAGCGGAAACAATGGTTGTAGCCCTGCGAAGCTTTGAACAGGAGATTGTCTTGTTTGATAGGTTTCCGAACTTCGAAGAAAAGTTAACGTGGGTAATCGCTATTTTTTGCAACGGTCTTAAATGACTTTTTTTTCGCTTTGTTTTCGACAAAAATACGTTTAATGTTTAATTGTTATTTAAATCATATATGAAAAAGTCAAACCTCCTCCTTAACGGCTCCTTATTGCTTGTGCTGTCAATAGCCAGTTGTTCGGGCGATAAAAACAAGCCGCAATCTCCTGACACTATCCGTGTTCAGGTTTCAAACCTCAACACCGTAACTCCTGCTACAGGCAATCAGCTTATTTACAACGGAACGCTTCAGGCCGACAAGGCTATCGATCTAAGCTTCCAAGTGTCCGGAACGATCATTTCATTTCCCGTGAAAACCGGGGATTATGTTGAAAAGGGTCAACTAATTGCTCAGGTAGACGAAACTACTTACCGCAACCAGTATAATGCGCAGGTAGCGCAGGCCAAGCTAGCCGAAGAAACTTATAAAAGGACGCTGGCTGTTTACGAAAAAGGCAGTGTAGCCGAGATAAAAATGCTGGAGGCGAAAGCAAATTACGAGCAAGCATCAGCATCTGCACGGGCTACCTACCAAAACATTGCGCACACAAAGCTTTACGCCAACCAAAGCGGCTTCATTGGTGACAAACGCACCGAGGCTGGTGCTACAGCTGCTCCCGGCCAAGCGGTGGCGCAACTTTTAGATACCCGTTCTGTAAGTGTACTGGTTTCCGTTCCCGAAAACGAAATCAACCGGTATAAGGCAGGCTACCCCGCCTCAGTTAAAATAGATGCGTTAGGAAACGAAACACTCGAAGGCCGCATCAGCGAAGTTGGCGTACTGGCCTTGAATAACAGTGCCAATTATAATTTAAAGGTTAAGCTGAAGAATGCCGGACAGCAATTGAGGCCTGGTATGCTTTGTAAAGTCACATTTCCAACAGGTTCAGGGCAGGTTGCGATGCCCGACAGCACTAAAATTATAGTGCCGCTGGAGGCCGTTCAGGTAGATGAAAAAGGAAACAACTTTGTTTACATAGTAAATTCTGCAGCCAGGGCACAAAGAGTACCGGTAGAAACCGGCGCTCTCTATAATAACGGCATGGCGATCAGCAAGGGTTTGACCGGTAAAGAGCAATTAATTACATCAGGTTTTCAGAAATTGAACAACCAGTCACCGGTTACTATCATCAAATAAATCAGATTACCATGGAAGAGAAAAAAAGTAATTTGATCGAATGGTCTATGCGCCACCACGTGTTGCCCATCACGCTGGCAGCTGTGTTATTCCTGCTGGGTATTTTAGGGCTTTTTAACATGCCCCGCAACGAATTTCCCGATTTTACCATCAGGCAGGGTGTTATTGTTGGCTTCTACCCGGGCGCATCTTCTGCACAGGTAGAAGAACAACTCACCAAGAAAGTAGAAGAATACTTGTTCAGCAATAATGAGGTTGATAAAACAAAAACGTATTCCTACTCCAAGGACGGTATGATGTATATTTTCCTGGAAGTATCTGAACAGGTTAATGGCCCGGATACCAAAGCATTTTGGAACAAGATAAAGAATGGTGTGCTTACCTTGCAGTTGCCACGCGAGGTAAAAGGCATTATGGTGAACAGCGACTTTGGTAATACATCTGCATTGCTGCTGGCTGTTGAATCATCTACACGCCCTTACAAAGAACTTCAAAAAAACGTGGAGGAGATTGAAGCTGAGTTGCGGCATGTTAAAAATGTTGCCAAAATATCTCATACCGGAAATTTAAATGAGCAGATTGGGGTGTATGTTGATAACAACAAATTGTTGCAAAATGGCGTAACAACTGGTGCGCTGATGAATGTACTTCAAAACGAAGGAGCCATCAGTGCTGCCGGAACTGAGGACGGGCAAACAATAGATCGCCCTATCCACCTGAGCAGCTTTTATAAAACAGAGGCCGACCTGGCCGAACAAATTGTGCGCAAAGACGACAAGGGCAACCCTGTGAGGCTTCGGGATATAGCTACCATCAAGCGGGAATATGATGAGCCCGACAGTTATATCACGTCTAACGGCACCAAAAGCATCGTTGTTTCTCTGGAGATGGTTAAGGGTAAGAATATTGTACAATTTGGTAAAGAACTGGAAGAGCGACTGAGCAAGGTAAGCGCCCATTTACCGCCCGATATTAAATTGGTTAGGCTGGCCAACCAACCCGAAGTGGTTGACGAATCCATCACCCATTTTATGAAAGAGTTTGGTTTCGCGCTAATCGGGGTAGTTATCGTTGCCCTGTTGTTGCTGCCTTTTAGGGTGGCTGCGGTAGCGGCGGCCACTATCCCCATTACCATAGCAGCAACTTTGGGTATTATGTACCTCGCCGGGATTGAACTGGATACGGTTACCCTGGCCGCGCTTATTGTGGTGCTTGGAATTGTGGTTGATGACCCCATTGTTGTTATAGACAATCATGTGGAAAAATTAGATCATGGCATGTCGGTATGGGAAGCCGCCAAAAGTAGTGCCCAGGAGTTATTTCCGTCTGTTTTCACTGCCACGTTGGCCATATCGGCCACCTTCTTTCCGCTGATGTTTTTTATGACAGGTACCGCTAAAGACTTTATCAGCGTTTTCCCGGTAACCATCACCATCGCGCTCGTGCTGTCGCTTATCATTTCCATGATGCTGGTACCTTTCTTTAATACCTTGTTCATCAAGAAAGGGCTTCACAACCCGAATAAGCCCAAAGAAAAAAAATCAATGCTTGACTATCTACAGGCATTTTTCGACAGAAATATCGGCAACGCCATCAAACACTACAAACTCACGGTACTGTTTGGGGTTCTGTCTGTGGTTATCGGTATGCTATTTATGAGCAGGCTACCCCAGCAGCTTTTCCCTACCATAGATCGTAATCAGTTTGCCATGGAGGTTTACTTGCCCAGCGGCTATAACCTTGCGCAAACAGATAGCGTGATTAAGGGTATGGAACGCATTATGCGCAAGGATAACAGGGTTGTTAACTACACCAGCTTTATCGGCACCAGTTCGCCGCGTTTCCATACCGTGTATGCGCCAAACCTTTCGGCCAAAAACTATGCCCAGATACTGGTTAATACCATATCCGATAAAGCTACCGAGGAGATGATTGCTGAATATACGCCTAAATACAGCAATATATTCCCATCGGCTTATGTACGGATGAAGCAGCTAAACATGGCAGGCGCGCCAGCCCCAATAGAGGTTCGCATTTCGGGCGATAACATCCAGGATTTAAAAGCCATTGGCGACAAAGTAATTGCTATTGGAAAGAAAAACAGCCAGGTAACCTGGGTGCGTACCGACTACAATGAAATGGAACAAGGCATTAAGCTGGATATTAAAACGCAGGAACTAGCAAGGCTTGGGCTCACTAAAAGTGATGTGGCCAATACCATCGCCATGAATACCGACGGCATTAAAGCTACAAGCGTATGGGAGGGCAACTACCAGATTGACGTTAAAATAAAAGCGCCCAGGGCATTAAGAACCAGCACGTCAAATTTGATGGAACTGAATATCCCATCACAGCAAACCAACAGCAACGTACCGCTTAGGCAGGTGGCCAGCATATCATCCGACTGGCACGATGGTGAGGTGGTAAGGCGTAACAGCATCCGTACACTCACCGTAAGGATGGATGTGGCGCAGCATGCCGTAGCCAACAGCGTTCTTGCTGGCATGCAGCCAGAAATTGAAAAGCTTAAACTTCCACAAGGCGTTGAGATTGCCTATGGCGGTGAGCTGGAACTGCAAATGGAGAACCAGGGCCCCATGGGAACAGCGTTGCTGATGAGCATCGTACTCATCTTCCTCATCCTGGTATGGCACTTTAAAAAGATGAAACATGCTTTGCTGAGCATCACCACCATGCCGCTCAGTTTGCTTGGCGCATCGTTCGGTTTGCTGGTAACAGGCTATCCGTTTGGGTTTACTTCTTTCCTGGGTTTGCTGGCTTTATGCGGAATCGTTGTCCGTAACGGGATCATCCTGATAGACCATGCCGAAGAACTACGGGCGCATGAAGGCAAAACCGTAAAAGAGGCGGCAACGCTCTCGGCCGAACGACGGATGAGGCCCATATTTTTAACATCGTCGGCTGCGGCTGTAGGCGTTACCCCCATGATTATCAGCGGATCACCGCTTTGGGGGCCGCTTGGTACCGTTATCTGCTTCGGCTTATTAATATCTATGCTGCTTACCCTTTTTGTTTTACCAACCCTTTACTGGTTGTTTTTCAGGAAAGAAGATGAGGTTAAAGGTGAAACTAATCCGCAAGTCGCATAATTCAAAAAAACAATTATCATCATGAAACCCTTCCTATTTTCAATCATATTTCTATTTACGCTGCATGCGGCAAGCGCACAGCAGCACCCGGTATCCCTGGAGCAGAGCAAACAAGCGGCCCTGGCTTACAGTAACGCTATAAAAAACGGCGAGTTGAGCATTAACTCGGCAGAGGCCGGCGTCAAATCGGCTAAAGCCAACTACCTGCCCAGTGTAAGCGGTACTGGCCTGGCGCTTTACGGGTTCAAAGATATTGTTCCGGCAATTCCCGGCTTACTAGACAAGGGCATCAACAACGTTTATACAGTTGGAGTTACGGGTACCCAAAGTATTTATGCGGGCGGCAAAATCATGACCAGCAACCAGCTTGCAGCATTAAAGGTTGAGGCCAGCAAAATACTGGCCCGCCAGTCTACAGACTCGGTATTGCTGCTAACAGAGCAAAAGTACTGGAACATTGTTAACCTGCAGGAGCAAAGTAAAACCATTAAAGCAAATGAAAACTTGTTAAACAGTATCCTTAAAATGCAAAAGGATATGCTGGCATCGGGCCTTATTGCCCGGAACGACCTGCTTAAGGTTAAAGTTCAGCTCAGCCAGCTAATGGTAAACAAAAGCAAGCTAAATAACGGCCGCATGCTTGCCCTGTTTGATTTCTCGGTTTACACCGGTATGCCGTTTGATTCGCTTATGGTGATGCAAGACACACTAAACAAAGCTACCAACCCGGTATTGCCGGGTGTAAAACCCGACACTGCACTGTCTAATATCAATAGTTACCGTTTACTGGCGTTACAGGTAAAAAGCAGCAACCTGCAAACAAGGCTTACCAAAGCCGACAATTTGCCTAGCTTATCGGTAGGCATGAGCGCTTCGCAATTAGGTTCCTTTAATGGCGCTTTCAGCAGTTCGTTTACACCGTTGGCTTTCGGCACCCTCAGCATCCCAATATCTGAAAGCCTTTGGGGAGGCAACCGCCAAAAAATTAAACAGCGGAAGATAAGCGAACAAGTTGCCCAGAATAATTTGCGCGACGGCAGCAACCAACTACAGGTAGGTATTTTAAAATACTGGTATGACCTAAAAGATGCGTTGACGCAGATAAACTACGCAAAAGAAAACCTGATACAGGCAACTGAAAACCTGAAGGTTAATGAGGACAATTACAAGGCTGGGTTAAGTGCTGTAAGTGATGTACTGGATGCGCAAGCCGCATATCAACAGGCAGACGGGACCTTGACTACCGCTTTTACCGATTTTAAGGTTAAAAAAGCAGCTTACGATTATTCGATAGGAAGGATTTCTGAAACTAAAACTTCTAACTAATCAAATTAAGGTGATAACCACAAATATTTCCCCGCTCCCGCCTGATAAAGTCAGACAGCATATTGTCGACGTGACCACTATGCTGATCTGTAAAAATCAAATCGAACAAGTATCTGTCAAGCAAATAGCATCATTGGCCAAGGTAACCGAAAGCAACGTTATTCATCTTTTTTACAACCTGAATAATCTCATCGCAGTTTGCCTGATCAATGCTTTTGATACCCTTGGCGATTATATCCGGTGCCAGAAGCGTAAACGGGGCAAATATGCTGGAAACATAGACACCTTCTGGAAAATGCTGGTGGAGTTCCACTGTAATTACATGGATCAGGCAGGGGCTATCTGTCATTTTCTCAAAGCCCCGGCTCCGTTTCCGGCGATAGCTATTAAACAAACCGTCACAGAGGCTATTGCAGCTGAACTTGATATCATCGAACATCAGCTAAGAAGTTGTAATAACCAGGTCCGTTTTATTGCATTTGTACATTTGTTTATCCTGTCGCGGCAGCTGGCAACAAAACTATCCCCTTATGATGATGCGGGCAACCGGAGTAAAATTTCGAATTGTTATTACAGCACAGCGGAGCGGGGTTTGGAAATCATTATGAAACTGCCTATCCGCTGAAGAGGATTGCTGATAACTCTCTGACAGTCTCCGTTCTGCTGTCAGAATTCTTAATAACTCAAAAAGCATTGGGTTATTAAGAAAATGATTTCAGGCTTAATTGAACAAACCATTTTCATTGATCCCTCTTCGCCAATTTACTTTCTCCCGCTAAAAGCCTAAAGATAGGCACTAAAGGTGGTTATGATAAAATTGGTCAACAGGCGTCAATGAAATTGGTTTATCGGGTATAAGCAATCAGTTGCATTCCTGAATACGCGTTCTACGAAAACGCCAACCCACCGTTAATGTCAATATTTGTACCTGTTACAAAGCTCGATTCATCGCTTGCCAGGTAGCATACCAGGTCGGCAACTTCACTGGCTTTACCTTCGCGGCGAAGCGGCGTGGCGTTGGCTACGTTGCTGCGCACTTCGGGCTTTGAAAATGTATCATGAAAACTGGTTGCTATCATTCCCGGCGCTACACCATTAACGCGGATACCTTTTGGGCCTAATTCTTTTGCAAGTGCACGTGTATAGGTTAATAATGCGCCTTTAGCAGTAGCATACACCGATGCGCCCGGCCCGCCGCCGTCTCGCCCGGCAAGGGATGAAAAATTAATAATGGAGCTACCGGCAGGCATAAAGGGTAAAACAGCTTTTGACGACTTAAATGCTGATTTTACGTTAAGATCGAACACAAAGTCCCAAAAGTCATCGTCAATTTCGGCAGTAGGTTTGCGTGCAACCAAACCGCCGGCAACATTCACCAGGATGTGAATCTCATCGCCGAAAGCTTCACGGGCTTTATCTATTAGTGCCGCTACATCGTGGGTGTTAGTCATATCGCCATACACGGCAATGGCCTCGCCGCCATTGCTTTTTATCTGGGCCAGCGTTTCGTCGGCATCATTGGCTTGCCTAAAATAGTTTACCACAACTTTGGCACCTTCGGCAGCAAGTTTAACAGATACCGCACGGCCAATATCACGGGCACCGCCGGTTACAATGGCAACTTTGTTTTTTAAACGCATATTTTTTAGTTTTTAAGGTTTTTGGATGAAATGAATGTTACTGAAAGCCATGCTATAGGTACAAGCACAGCACCAAGTATAAAAAAGGAAGTATAACTGGTTTGTGTTATAACCGGTACTGCCCAGGTAGTGAATAATGTACCCACAACCGCTGCCGTGCCACCCATACCCGCTACCGTGCCTACGTTTTTACCATTAAAATAATCAGATGGCAGGGTTTGTAAATTATTGATAAGGAATTGGAAACCAAAGAGGGTTATGCTGATAAGCGTCATAGCTAAACCGGGATGGCTTTTTAAATCGGGCAGGTAAATAACGATGCCAACCAAGCCTACCAACATAAATACACAGCCAATAGTGATGGCCCTTTTGCGCGATTTGGCCGCATCATTGCCCCGCCGTATCATCACCGATGAATAGTATCCGCCAAGTAAGCTGCCACAGGCGGCCACCAGGTAAGGTATCCATGTAAAGCCCGCTATTTGTTTAATATCAAAAAGGAATTGCTCTTTTAAAAAGGTAGGCAACCAGGTAACAAACAACCACCAAACAGGATCGATAAAAAAACGACCTAAAATAATGCCCCATGTATTGTTAAATTTTAATAGCTCGCGCCAGGTATAAACCGTTTGCGGAACAGGAAAGGGATTTTTTGTATTAGTGGATAAAATATATTGCCGCTCTTCTGGTGTGATCCAGGGATGTTTGTCGGGCGTGTTTTTGTTGATCACCAGCCATGGGATTACCCAAAGAACACCTAAAACGGCCACACAGGCAAAGGTTAATTTCCAGCCTAATGCAACAAATAACAAAGCTATAACCGGTGCCGCTATGACCGAGCCCAACGACGCGCCCGCGCCAAAGATGCCTTGTGCTATAGCCCTTTCTTTTGCAGGAAACCACTCGGCATTGCTTTTTGTGGCACCAGGCCAGTTTCCGGCCTCGCTAAAGCCAAGCATAAACCTAAAGATATTGAACGAGAACAACCCCCTCGCCAAAGCATGTAAGGCGATAGATATACTCCATCCTAAAATAGAGAAAGCCATCCCCAAACGTGTACCAATGGCGTCCATTAGCTTACCCGTAAATGTTTGGCCTAACGCATAGGCTATCATAAAGAATGTGGTGATAAGCGCCAGTGCGTTTTTGCTGCCCGCATCGCTAATGCCAAATTCTTTGTAGATGTAGGGCCACATAATATTGATGGCACTCCGATCGATATAATTAATCACGGTTGCCAGTCCTATCAAGGCAATAATATACCAGCGTAAGCCTTTAATTTTCACGTATAGTCCCGGTTTAAAATAAACAATAATATATTGTGCCCATGCCCTAAAATCAGGCATGGGTATTGTTTTGTTAGGTTTTAAGCTTCTGCTTTTAAATGCCTACCTCTTTTAAAAAGGTTAGTATGGCATCGTTTATTTCTTTTGTTTTTTCGGGTGTAAAGTTGCCATGCTTACCACCGTCAACGGTTATAAACTCGGTTTTTATACCTGTGTCCAGCAGTTTTTGATGCAGGTCTACGGATTGTTGGTAGGGTACCGTGGTATCGGCATTGCCATGTACAATAAACACCGGCGGACTGCTCTTTTTTACATAAGCTATCGGCGAAACCGTCATAGCAAATTCTTTGTCAGTAGCATGAGTGCCAAGCCAGTTTGTTGCCGATTTACTGTGAATAACCAGCCCGTAACCCCAGTTCCACACATCGGTAATTCCAAATTTGTCTATAATGGCCGCAACTTTAATACGTTCTGTACCGGGGCAATTGGTATCAAAACGATTGTCGTTTTCCAACAAACCGCCCATCAAAGCTAAATGCCCACCTGCCGAACTGCCCATAATCACAATCTTTTTAATATCGATGTTGAGGGCCTTGGCATTTTTAATGAGGTAGATTAAAGCGCAGCGGGTATCCTCAATGCAGCCGGGTGCTTTGGCAACCTGCACCAAGCGGTATTCTATATTAGCCACGGCATAACCTGCCTTAAAAAATGGGCCGAAACCGCCTTGCTCTTCCTTGGTGCCGTGGTTCCAGCCGCCGCCATGTATGTTGATAATAACAGGCGTTGGCTTGCTAACCTTTGGCGGGGTGTAAATATCCATCCGGCCGTCCCAATCGCCAACTTTTGTATAAACCACATCCAGCTGTTTAGTAAAACCAGCCGGAACTGTAATTGCCTTTTTTGCCTTGGATGTATCGGCATCCTTTTCTTGCGCCCTGGCCACGCCCGCAACCAATAACAAAACAACAAATAATATCATTCTCATAATTTTGTTGTTAATTGGTTAAATAAAGTCTTCCCTTAAGGGGCTAAATACATCTATCAACAAACCTGCTTCAATGCAAACGCAACCGTGTATCACTTCGGGGGGTACATAATAGCCATCGCCTTGTTTAATGATGCGTTTTTCGTCGCCTATCTGCATCTCAAAAACACCGCTCTCCACGTAAGTTACCTGCGAATGCGGGTGCTGATGCAGCGTGCCTATGCCACCAGTTTCAAATTTTGCTTTCACCAGCATAATTTTATCATCGTAGCCAAACACCTGCCTTTTAACTTTTTCGGCGGGAGTTTCCCATTTAATTTCGTTCGCTATCTGGAACAGACCGCTTTGCGCCATATTGTTAGTTTTTACTGATCTGGATAAATTTGTCTTTACTGCTGTAATTCAATTTACAGGTGTATGTTTTGCCTTTTACAGCAAAGCTAAACGTAGTTTCGGCTGCTTCGTTACCAATAACTTTCAGGTTGCTTATGTTGCTTTTAGCACCTGTAGTAGTTTCAGCGGTAGCATCGGTTCTGCCATGTGTTTCGGTAATGCTGATGAATGCCTGGCAACCGGCTTGCTTTTGCTCCAGGATAAAACCACGCTCATTACGCAGGTTCATATTAGGGTCGCCCGCGCCCACGGTTACCAGTTTTACCTTCATGGGCGATGTACCTACAAAGTGCGTGGTATAAAAGTGTTCGGCGTTCAGCATGGTTATGTAGCTACTTTGGTTAGCAACATCATTGTCGCTATTGAACCAAATATGCTGGAAGCCATTATCGCTGCCCAAAGCTTTCAAATCGTTAGTAACGGCGCTGAATTTAAACGACGCATCGGTGATAACACCCTGATACCAGAACGGCAAACTGTATTGATGTTCGGCAGCGGCATTTACCTGAAAAACATCTATCATTAAAGCTTTGGTGGCACCGTCGGGCTTAAATAAAATACTGCTCCGCAACAGGCCTACGCCGGGGTAGGCTTGGTTTTCCCGGGCGCTTGTAATTTGTATATCACCTTTGGCTTCAAAATGTAACAGGCTTGCGTGCGTAGGTTGGGCTTTATTAAGAACTGCGCCGAACTGCGATTGCCGGTCAACCGTAACGGTGTTGTGGGCGATGGTTTGCTTGGCCCAGGTTTTGTTTTCGGGAAGGTAATCACCACCAAATTTTGATTCGATGTTGACGAACCGGGCTGAACCATAGTCGGAAAATATCTCTGATCCGTTATCGTAATACAAAATCTCAAGCCTGTCGAAGTGGCCGTGGCCCATACCCTGCCCGGCGGCTTTGAGTAGCAAACACTGCTGTGATGCGTTGGTGCCGTATCGCAATATGCCTAAACCACCTTCATCGCCCTTTGGCCCGTCGCTCATCCATTGGCTTTTGTAACCAAAAGGCTGGGCTTTGCCATCGGCAAGGGCTTTAGCAACGGTCAACCCGGCATCCGAAATCACTACCTTGTTTTGCTTCTTGGCGATGTCGAGCAGATCAGCTTCAGGCTGGATATCCGCGTAAGCAATGTCTACACCATAAACCATTTCGTCGGAAACGAAATCCTTATCCTTCATTGCATCGTTTATAGGGAAAAAATAATTGGTAGTATAGGTACATTGCAAACCGGCGTGAATAGCCTTGGCCAATATGTTATCCCGATATTTAAAAATCTGGCGTTCGGGCTGGTTTTGCTGTATGGCTTTTGCGAGGATAACAAAAGGCATTATGGCATAACGCTGATAGTAAGGCCCTTCGGTATAGTAGCCATCTGGCGAAAATAGTTCTTCCAGTTGTTTTAAAAATCCGGTTTTACCATCCCTGTTAGATCCCTTTAGCGCCATTTCAACGTATTCGGGTTTATGTATCACATAAGCGGTAATACCAACCGCGGCCAAACACCAGGTACCGTGATTGTGGATAAGGTTGAAGGTTTCTTTACAATCCTCCGTAAAGTATTTCAATATCGGCACAAACAAATGCTCCTCAATGGTTGCCCTGTCCTTAACAGCAATGCTGTTGTAGGCCATATCGTAACCTTGTATTACGGTTACCTGCCATACAAAATCATTCAGGCATTGCCAAAATAGCTTACCGGGTATCTGGTTACTTTTTTGCTTGGGATGCTTGGGCCATTGCTCATATTGGGCGGCATACAGCAGCAATATATCCTTAATATAGGTAGAATATTTTACATCGCCCGTCATCTGGAAGGCTATACCGCAAGATAGGATATTGGCCGCGTTGTTTTTGTGCTGCTCGTGCGTGTATCCGCCGGCACCGTCTCTGGGTGTTGGTACGTCCATTTTTTCGGCGAGGGCTTTATCAGCCTTAGCCTTGATATCGGCGAATGATTTTTTAAGCAGCGGGTATTCTGCAATGCCTTTTTTAACCGCCGGGATACCCGCCTCGGTCAACATTAAGTTTGGGTGTACCTGCACTTGTGCACGTAATATCGCCGGGAAACAGCAAGCCAAAGCGATAGGCAAATAGCGTAATAATTTCATTGTTAGTGTTTACCTATAATTTGATTAGCTGCAAAAGCGGTGCGTGCAACCTGTAAAACTTCGTCGAGGTGGGCAGCCATGGCATTTTCGGCGGCATCTACGTCTTGGTCTTCAATGGCTTGTAAAATTAAGCGGTGTTCTTTAACCGCCAATTTTCCTCGATCTTTACCGCACACCTTACTTTCGATGATGTTTTTGATAAGGTCGGGTATTAAAACTACCATCATTGATTCTATGACCGAGTTTTTGGTCGACTCTGCAATCTTGATGTGGAAAAGCATATCTTCCTCAACAGCGTCAACATCCTGCGATATCTTCAGTTCATAATCCGCAATCGCTATTTTAAGGGCATGCAGGTCTTGCTGTGTGCGTCGTTCGGCAGCAAGCCTTACGGCATCAAGCTCTATATAATATCGCGCTTCTATCAGTGCGCTAAAATCGTCCTTATTAAACTTAATAATATCAGTTATCAGGTTGTCCATTACTTTGATACTCATGCCCGATACATAAGTTCCGCTTTGGGGCGATGTTCGTAATAATCCATAAAACTCAAGCTTTAAAATGGCTTCGCGTACATAGCTGCGGCCAACGCCAAGCCTTTCGGCAAGTTGCCTTTCGGCAGGCAGGCGGTCGCCGGGTTTTAACTGACCGGAGGTCATGAGTTGTTTTAACTGAAGGATAATTTTATCTACAGGCGATTCAACCTGAATAGCCTGTAAGTTCCTGATCGTATTTTTCAAGCGGTTAATTTTTGGTTCACCAATAATTGGTTCACCAAAAGTACAAGTAATTTTCAATTATACAAATGCACCATATCAAATTTATAATAAAACGAACTTTTCTTTTTAATTATAGCTTTAGGCACTATAATGTATACACTATCAGCAAATTATAAATAAAATAAAAAAGCCACATAAAAATTTGGAAATGGAAATTTAATCTCTAAATTTGGTCAACCAATTATTGGTCAACCAAAGATCAATACCTCCATTATGAAAATAAAACCTTTACTTAAACTAAAATTAGTATGCTCTCTTTTTTACAAAACACCCACCGGCTTGCTGGTTAAGTATTTTGAGGCCTACAAAAAACCCTTAAAAATGCAAGCCAATGCGCTGTGTTTACTATTAATATTTTTACTGCCAGCTGCTTTTTCTGTACCAGCTTTTGCCCAAAAAGCTATTATGGTTGCCGGTACGGTAAAGGATAGCCATGGCGAACCGCTTATTGGTGTTGCCGTTAGGGTAAAGGGTACTAACAATGGTACAAGCACCAATATTGATGGAAAGTATCAGCTTTCGGTTGCGGATAAAAACGCCACGCTGGTATTCACCTACATTGGTTTTGTTACCGCCGAGCAGCCTTTAGGTGGTAAGATTGTACTAAACATCGCCCTGAAAGACGAAGCGAAAAGCCTTAACGAGGTTGTTATATTGGGCTACGGGCAGGCTAAACGGAAAGACCTGACGGGCTCGGTAGGAACGGTTGATATGGGCGATTTGAACAAAGCACCTGTAAAATCGTTCGACGATGCTTTGGCAGGACGTGTTGCGGGGGTGCAGGTAACATCGCCCGACGGGCAGCCCGGTGCTTCGCCTGCTATCGTGATCCGCGGCGGCAACTCAGTTACACAGGATAACTCGCCACTGTATGTAATTGATGGTTTCCCGATAGAGGGCTATAATAACAATGCTCTGGACCCTGCGGATATCGAATCGATAGAAGTTTTAAAGGACGCATCCTCAACCGCCATTTACGGTGCGCGTGGTGCTAATGGTGTAATCATCATTACCACAAAACGCGGCAAAAGCGGTCCGCCGGTAGTAACTTACAGTACTTATTACGGTATACAAAACAATACCGGTACCGTAAAAGTAATGGACCCCTACAATTACGTAAAGTACCAGCTGGAAATAGACTCGGTTACCAACAGCGTGCTGTATAATATTTACAACCCTACAACCAATCCCACAGGAACACAAAGCCTTGAAAGTTATCGTGATGCTCCGGCTATTGACTGGCAAAAGCAAATATTCCGCAAGGCACTTATGCAAAACCATTCGCTGGCTATAAGAGGTGGTAATAAAGATACTAAATACACCATTTCGGGCTCATTCCTGGGGCAAGACGGAACCGTGATAGCATCGGGCTTTAAGCGTTACCAGGGAAGGTTTACTTTAGATCAGAATGTAACCGATAAATTAAAGGTAGGCATTAATAGCAATTACAGTTACCTGATAACAAACGGAACCCAGGTAGGCGGCGTAAGCTCCACCAATGATGCCTTACTAATCAGTACATGGCGTTACAGACCGCTTGCAGGGCCGAATGAAGACCTGAACTCACTATTAACAGCTGCCCAGGATCTTGATGTGGTATCGTCAACCAACTATCAATGGAACCCTGTGCTAACCTTAAACAACGAACTGCGTAACCGTTACCAAACGCTGATAACCACAAATGCCTATTTAGATTATAGCTTTATACCCGAATTACGACTCAGAATAACGGGTGGCATCAACAGCAGCCATCTTGAGGCCGACCAGTTTAATACATCTAATTCGAGGTTAGGTAGCCCTACCAGCACTTTAGGGCAGGGTGGGCCAAACGGCTCGGTAACTTATGGCGATATTACCAACCTAGTTAACGAAAATACTTTAACCTATAACAAAGTATTTGCCCGCAAACACGCATTGAATGTTTTGGTTGGTTTCACTATGGGCCAAAACACCACCTCTACAAGTGGCGGCGGGGCCATACTGGTACCCAACGAAAGCCTGGGTGTAAATGGTTTAAGCCAGGGGCAGCCGTTTTCCATCACCAGCTCAAAATCGACTAATACGCTGGTGTCGTTTTTAAGCAGGGTAAATTACAACTACGATTCTAAATACCTGGCTACGGCAAGTTTTCGTACCGATGGATCATCTAAATTTTTAGATGGTAACATCTGGGGATATTTTCCATCCGGTTCGTTAGCATGGCGTTTTTCGCAAGAAAACTTTGCCAAGCCATTGAAATTCCTGTCGGATGGCAAAATCCGCGCCAGCTACGGTATTACCGGTAATAACCGCGTAAACGACCAGGCGGCTTATGCTTTGCTTGGCCAGGGCGGTGCGGCGGGTGCTTATACGCCGGGCAACGTATATATAAGCGGTGCATACCCGCTAAACCTGGCTAATCCTAATTTAAAGTGGGAGAATACCGCTGAGGCCGACTTAGGTATCGACCTATCATTACTAAACCAACGCATCACTTTTACTGCCGACGTTTACAACAAAAAAACCACCAACCTGCTTTTAAATGCTTCGCTGCCGGGTGTTACCGGCTATGCTTCGGCGTTTCAAAATGTTGGGTCGGTACAAAACAGGGGGCTTGAATTTGCCTTATCAACAGCAAACATTACCAATAAAGATTTTACCTGGAATACGTCGTTTAATATCTCGTTCAACCGTACTAAAGTTTTGTCGCTTACATCCGGACAATCGTATTTAAACACCATTGTTAAATTTAGCGGGGCCAACTTTGTTGCGGCAAGCCCGGCGTTTATAGCGCAGGTTGGCCAGCCGGTTAGCATGTTTTACGGGCTGGTATCTGATGGCGTTTATCAAACCAGCGATTACAACCAAACATCGCCTGGCGTGTATGTTTTGAAACCCGGCATACCAACTTATGGATCAACCGTGTTAAAAACACCCGGCGCGTGGAAGTTTAAAGACCTTAACGGCGACGGTGTTATTGATGTGAACGATTTAACCACCATTGGCAACCCAAACCCTAAATTTATAGGCGGTTTCTCTAATAATTTTACTTACAAAGGGTTTGATCTGAACGTATTTTTGCAATACAGCTATGGCAACCAAATTATGAATGTTAACCGTTTATTGATGGAAGGCGGCGCAGGTGTATCGGTAACGGTAGGTGCCAACCAGTTTGCCAGCTATGCCGACAGGTGGGAACCAGACAACCCGAGCAATACTTATGCGCGGGCAGGTGCAGGCGGTGCATCACCGGCCTATTATGCTTCTAGGGATGTTGAAGATGGCTCATTTATACGCTTAAAAACCGTTAACCTTGGCTATACTTTTAAAACGGCATGGGTAAAAAAGGCTAACCTAGCAGCCCTTCGCCTTTATGCTTCGGCACAAAATTTATATACCTTAACCAAGTATTCTGGTTTAGACCCCGAAGTAAACTCGTACCCTTCGGCCTTAACAACGGGGATGGATTACTCGGGTTACCCACGTGCCAAGGTTATCACGCTTGGGCTTAATTTAACCTTTTAAGTGCTGTTATCACTTCAAATCAAAAATCAATCAGTTATCTAACCAATACTGATCAATCATAAATTCAAATGAAAAAAAATATAGGTATCCTCATTTCCGTTATCGCGTTAAGTGCTACTACATCCTGCAAAAAGTTTTTAACGCAGCTTCCGCAGGATTCAGTTGCGCCACAAACCTATTATAGTACGCCAGAGCAGCTAACCGCGGCGCTCGCGGCGGCTTACTCCGAATTGGGCAACACCGATGAAGCAACCTACTCCCGCTTTTTATCGCTGGAAGCCAATGCATCTAATGATGAGTATTATTTGCGCAGTTCAAGCTCTATTGCGGCATCGGTTTATAACGCCAGCCCATCGTATGCCAACTTTATCAACTGCTGGAACGACCTTTACACTGGTATTGAGCGGGCGAATTTACTATTGGAAAATTTAGACCAATCGCCGGTAGCACAAGCTACCAAAGACGAGATCAGAGGCGAAACCTTGTTTTTACGCGCTTACTATCACTTTATACTGGTGAGTTATTGGGGCGATGTTCCTTTAAAGCTAAAATCTACACAAGGTGTTACCGATGTTAACTTTCCGCGTACACCTAAAAAACAAGTTTATGCGCAGATCATCAAAGATATGACAACCGCCGAGGGCCTTGTTAACACTTCGGCAGTTTGGAACAATAACGGACGCATCTCAAAAACCGGCGTAGAGGGTGTATTATCGCGGGTTTGTTTACATGCTGCCGGCCGTTTGGCCGACGCCAGCTATTATCCGCAGGCGGCAACATGGGCACAAAAAGTAATAAGCAGTGGTATTCATAGCTTAAACACGGACTATAAACAAATATTCATTAACGAGAGCCAGGATGTTGAGGATATTAAGGAATGCATTTGGGAGGTTGAGTTTTACCGCGACGTAGCCGGAATTTATCGCAATTACGAGCGCTTTGGATCAACCCTTGGCATTAACAATACCAATATCGATTACGGTTTTATGCAGGGGCAATACGAATGCTTAGGTACTTACTACAATTTGTTTGGTAAAGGCGATTTGCGCCGCGATTGGACGATTACTCCATTTTATTACTCGGGCAACGATGCAAGCAAGGGCACAATCACTACCCCCGCAGCATCAACATGGGGAAGATACTTAGCCAAATGGCGCCGCAGTTATCAAAACGCGGCTATTATAAATGTTAAAAATGTTGGCCCAACCAACTGGCCTTTACTACGCTATGCCGATGTTTTATTAATGGCCGCCGAAGCTGATAACGAAGTAAACGGCCCCACCACAAATAGCATTAACTACGTAAACCTGGTTAGGGAACGTGCTTATGGCAACGTACTGATAGGCCGCAATGTAAATAGCGTAACCATTACAAACGCGGGTACAGGCTATACCGTTGCACCTACAGTTACCATTACCGGCGGCGGCGCAACAAAAGCTGCAACAGCTACAACAACCTTAACCAGCGGCAAAATAACAGCGATAACCATTACTGATCCCGGTGCATTTTATACATCTGCACCAACGGTAACTATTACCAGCGCAAATGGCGTGGGCAGCGGCGGCGCAGCAACGGTAACCATAAGTAGTTTAACAGATGCCGACCTATTGCCTGCACAGTATACAAGCAAAGCGGTATTTCGCCAAACCATTATGGACGAGCGCTCAAGGGAGTTGGGTGGCGAAGGCCATCGCAAGCTCGACCTGTTTCGCTGGGGCAATTTTCTAAGTACGGTAGCCAATTTGGTAACTGTAATACCAGTACAAGCGCCAAATGCTTCGGCATCATCAACTTATGGCTATACCGGCAGGGCAAGTGCGGTGCAGCCTTACAAAAACGTGAGCAACCGCGATACCTTATTCCCTATACCAGTTACCGAAATAACACTTAACCCCGGTATCCCATTTAGTGCGCAAAACCCCGGATGGTAAAGCAATTCGCTTTTAAAAAATGAGCTAAACCGGCATTATCAAGTTTTTATTTAAATTACAAACGCAAAGAGTATCAAATTAAGCAATTGATACTCTTTGCGTTTGTAATTTAAAAATATTGCGTCCGCGATTCTTGCAGTCAAGTGTCGACAGAAAGGCGATATGTTACTATAGAAACGCCACTAGGATGAACAGGGTTACTTTGGTTTTGAAATTAAAAGCCGGTAATTTGTACCGTGTTATCTCTTTCAAAAATAACCCGTTTGCGGTCCATTATCTTTTCGGTACACTTTGCGGTGCTATTGGGCTTGCTGGTTTTTACCTGTGTACCGCTTACCATCACTGCTTCGTTGCCCATACAAATCTGGACCAAGCAATTAGTTTTATATGCTACCCTGGTGGGCATATTTTACCTCCATCTCCGGGTACTCGTCCCCAGGCTGCTTTATAACAACCGCGGGGGAATTTTTGCACTGCTTGTTTTTCTCATCTGTATCGCCGTTCCGGTATTAAATCACCAGGCCGATAAACTGATGGACCTGCCGGGCTTGCTCCACAGGTTTGCGCCGAAACGCCCTGTTGACGTTCGTTATACGCCCGTGGGCGACCTCAGTATTATGATCATCACCATGATCGTTATAGGGATAGCTATTATTATATCCGTTACCGGGAAAGTGCAGGCTGACCTGTTAAAGGAAAAATCGTTAGAGAACGACCGCATAGCCGGCGAACTGGCGGTTTTACGCTCACAAATTAACCCGCATTTCTTTTTCAATGTATTGCATACCATTTACGGGCTCACCGAGATTGATACAGACCGGGCCCGCGAAGCAATTTACACCCTATCGCATATGATGCGCTATGTGTTATACGAAACCCGGCATCAGGTAACCACCCTGGAAAAAGAGTTACGCCTGATAGATAGCTATCGCCAATTAATGCAATTGCGCCTGCCCCCACACGTAACCGTTGTTTTTAACCAGCCCGCAGGCCCGCTTAACATTCCGCTTTCGCCAATGCTGTTGCTTCCTTTTGTAGAAAACGCCTTTAAACATGGCATCAGTACGGTACAACCGAGCTATATTTACATATCTGCACAGTTATGCCAGGAAAGTTTTCGGTTTGAGGTACGAAATACTTTATTTGCAGAACCGGCAAAGGAAACAGACGAGGGTAGCGGAATAGGACTAGCCAATACGCGCCGCCGCCTGGAGCTGATTTATCCGGGCAAATACAAGCTCAATGTTAAAGAAGACCATGAGCTTGAGGAATTCAGGATAGAACTTCAAATAACTTTGACATGACCATTCACTGTATAGCCGTTGATGATGAGCCGGTGGCCCTAGAGATGATTGCCGCCTATGTAACTAAGACCCCCTTCCTGAAACTGGTTGATAAATGCGCAAGCGCCGTAACAGCCCTGACCGTTTTAAAAGAGCATCCGGAAGTACGGCTCGTTTTTTTAGACATCAGGATGGCCGACCTGAACGGCCTGGAGTTTGCCGGTATAGTTGACCAGGGGGATAACCGGCGATCGGTGCGCATTGTTTTTACAACCGCTTTTGACCAGTACGCGCTGGACGGGCACAAGCTTGCCGCGCTGGATTATTTGCTAAAACCCTTCAGTTTTGCTGATTTTACGCGTGCGGCCAATAGGGCCCTCGAATATTTTAACTTACTGGAGCAGGATAACGAGCCGCAATACCTTCATGTATATGCCAATTATCAACTGGTACGGATAGATATAGCGCAGATTCTCTACGTGGAAAGCATGGCTGACTATATCAGAATCTTTTTGCAAGACCAACCCAACCCGGTAAAGACGCTGATGACCTTAAAAGTAGTGGAGCAGAAACTGCCGGGCAGCCATTTTGTGCGCCTGCACCGTTCCTTCATCGTAGCCATAGATAAAGTTACCGCCGTAACCAAAACATCAGTACAGGTTGGCCGGGCTGCCATACCGGTATCAGATCCTTACCGGCAGGCATTCGGCAATTTCATGAAGAGCTGGCGTCAGCCCGGTTCCTAAATTATTTTGTTTTTTTGATCACATAACTCATATCACCCATCGGTCCGCCCTTCATGTATAGCACAATCTCTTCAGGGCTTTTTACCTTCCCGGTCATTTTAAACTGCTGGTCCATAATGGGTAAAGTAAACGCCAGGCTGTCGTCCTTAAACCAGCCATCAGTTAATTGAACGGTGTTGCCGTCGGGGCCTTTAGTGCTGCCGCTTAGCTTTTGCCCATCTACTTTAAAATCGTAGGCAACCTCAATTTGATCATTGATAGAACCTTTCCAATGGCCGCCTATATCAGTGGCCGCACAAACAAAAGTTACAATGGCCATCGCCATCAGTGTGGGAATTAGTTTTTTAATTTTCATAGCTTTTAAGGATTTATTGGTGATATTAAATTTATTCATATCGCAAAGCCTCTATAGGGTCGAGCCTCGAAGCTTTTAGTGCCGGATAATAACCAAAGAAAACGCCTATTACCGTACAAAAGCCAAATGCTTCAATAATCGAGCCCTTGTCGATGATCGGTTCCCAGTGCAATGCGTTAGAAATAACAAAGGCCAGGGTTTCGCCAATCAAAATACCGATAAGACCGCCGGTAACGCTAATGATGATGGCCTCGGTTAAAAACTGATTAAGGATATCCCTGCCACGCGCGCCTACCGCCATGCGCAAGCCAATCTCTTTTGTACGTTCGGTTACCGAAACATACATGATATTCATAATACCTATGCCACCAATAATTAGCGATATAGCTGCTATAGCGGTTAATAACGCAGTTAGCAACGTAGTTATTGAGCTTAGGGTTTGTATCAGCTCGGCTTGGGTACGTACCGTAAAATCATTGTCTTCGGTTGCACGCAGGCGATGTGTTTTTCGGAGTATCTTCGCCATTTCATCGGCTGCAGCCTGCGAAAGATTTTCGGCCTTTGCAGACGCATTAAAGCTGCCGAAATAGATAGATGCAATAATTCTTTTCTGAACGGTAGTATAAGGTGCCAGGATAATATCGTCCTGGTCCTGTCCGAAAGTATTCTGCCCCTTTTTGTTCAGTATGCCGATAACCTGGAAAGGAATCTTGTTAAAGCGGATGACCTTGCCAATCGGATCTACACCTTTTGCAAATAAATTATCTACCACAGTTTGCCCCAGCAGGCAAACTTTAGCATAAGTGTGTACATCACGGTCGGCAAACATTTTACCGTCTTTGAGCGATATGTTTTTGATGGCGAGGTAATCCCCGCTAACGCCCTCAATGGTGGTGGGCCAGTTGAGCGAACCGTTTATAGCCTGCCCTTTAGATTGTGATGAAGGCGATATGGCACTTATATAAGTGGATTCCTTTTGTAAGGCAACAAAATCCTTTTCGGTCAGCGTTTCTACATTAGCCCCCTGCAAACGCGCGCCGCCCGGTGCATTGCTATTGGGCATCACCATAACGAGGTTAGACCCCATGCTTGACAGCGAATTATGTATGCTCGCGGTTGAGCCCGCGCCAATAGCGCCGATAGTAATAACGGCGGCCACCCCAATAATAATACCCAACATGGTTAGCACAGCCCTTAACTTATTGCGTTGCAGGGCCAGTAGCGCCAGCCTGATCAAATTCAAAATTTTCATAAGTGATAATCTTCGGTTATGGGCAACGCGGCCAGCATGTCTTTAGCTGAACGGACCTGCTGATTAGCCTGGTCTTTTACCACACGCCCATCCTTCAGCACAATAGTACGGCTGCTAAATGCGGCAATGTCTGGTTCGTGCGTCACAAAAACAATGGTTTTGCCCTGGCTTTGGTTCAGGTCCTGCATCAAAGCCATGATCTCGTATGATGTACGGGTATCCAGGTTACCGGTTGCTTCGTCGGCCAGTATCATCACCGGCTCGTTCACCAGGGCACGGGCAATGGCTACACGCTGCTGTTGCCCGCCCGACATTTCATTGGGCAGGTGATTCATCCGGTCGGCAAGTTTTACAGCTTGCAGGGCTATTGTTGCCCGTTCCCGGCGTTCGGCAGCCGTTACTTTTGGATTATAAAACAGCGGCAGTTCCACATTCTCTAAAGCCGTGGTCCTTGGCAGCAGGTTGTAGGACTGAAATACAAAGCCGATCTTCTCATTACGAAGTTTGGCGAGTTGGTCTCGGTTTTGTTCGCGCACAGATACTCCGTCAAGGAAGTAACTTCCGCTACTGGGTTTATCCAGGCAGCCCAGGGTATTCAGCAAGGTGGTTTTGCCCGATCCGCTACTACCCATAATGGTTACAAATTCGCCGGCAAATACATCAAATGTTACCCCTTTAAGTGCCCGCACAATTTCCGATCCCATCTGAAACTCCCGTTTAATGTCATGCAATTCTAAGATCTTTTTCATTACGGCTTTTTGTTTTTATCGGCACCGCCCGGGCTTGGTAAAATAGATGTACCTGTTTCAGCCTGTACAGGAACAGGCAGCGAGGATACTACAGTGTCTTTTAAAGTCAATCCCGACAGGATTTCGGCGTGTGTATTGTCATCAAGGCCGTAGCGCACCGGCGTTTGTATGAGTTCTTTTCCTTTTTTTAGCCACACGCTTCCTGGTTTCCCAGGCCCTTTAACAGCATTACTGCTATTAGCCTGCGGCATTGGTTTTAATGTAAATTGTTTCTTTAGCGACGAATCCGGAGCAAAATTCAGCGACTTAGAACTTACCAACAAGGCGTTATTCGTCTCCTTGGTATAAACGTTGATGTTGGCCGTCATCCCTGGCTTAAGCATCAGGCTGTCATTAGGGGCATAGATGACGGTTGTATAGGTCACCACATTTGATGTACTTTTCGGGTGCAGGCGAATGTCAGACACCGTCCCTTTAAATACGTCATCTATATAAGCATCCACTGTAAAACTAACGCGGTTGCCCTTTTTTACATTGCCTATATCGGCCTCGTCCACATCTGCCTGTACCTGCATTTTTGAAATATCTTTAGCAATCACAAAAAGCGTGGGCGTACTAAATGCCGCTGCAACCGTTTGGCCGAGGCTTACACTTCGCGAAAGCACCACACCGTCTACGGGCGAATAAATATCGGTATACGACAGGTTTTTTTCAGCCGAGCGCAATGCAGCGGCAGCATTATCCACCGCCGCTTTTGATGAATTAAAATTGTTTAAAGCCGACTCATAATCTTGCTTACTAATTGAGCCGCTGCTGTACAACAACTTTTGCCGGTTATAAAAATTCTGGTTGTAAACCAGTTGGCTTTGCTGTGTGCGCAAGGTAGCACTGGCCTGATCGACCGTTGCCTGCAAAAGCGATTTATCCAACTGCGCCAATAGCTGGCCTTTTTTTACTTTGGAATTAAAGTCGGCGTTAATCACTTTAACGATTCCCGATACCTGGGTACCTACCGCTACGGTATCCACAGGTTGAATGGTACCCGTTGCCGTAACTGTTTGGGCTATATAACCATAGGTTGGCACTTCGGTAGGCAGCACCACAGGTTTTTCTTTCTTTTTAGTAGTAACGAACCAAATACCGCCAACCACTATAACAATGGCTGCGATAACGAGCGTTCTTTTTGTATTTTTTTTCATAATGATTGTGCGCGGTTAAAGTTTAACAGGAGTGCCTTTATAGAATTCGTAGATCTCTATGGTGAGGGCGGCATTGTATTTCGCCTGGATATATTGCTGCAGTGCTTGCGTGTAAAGGCTTTTTTGCTGCAGAAAGTCAACCATGTTTACAATACCAACCTTTAATTGCTCATTAGCCACCCGGTAAGTTTCCTGGTTGTATTTAAAGGCCTCGGCAGCCGCGTCGTACTGGTTTTGAGAATTGAGCACATTGATGTATGCTTTTTCAATATTGAGAGAAAGGGTGGTTTTGGTATCTTTTAATGAAAGTTTAGCCTGGTCGATGTTGATCTTAGCTTCAGCCCGGTTCACCTGGTTAACCTTGCGGGTAAAAATGGGAACAGACAGGGTAAGGCCAACCTGCTGGTTGAAGCCATTGTTCAACTGGTTAAAATAACCACTCCCCGCGCCCTGGTAGCTGGTGCCCGCAAAGCCCGAAGCGCTAAGAGTTGGCAGGTAGCCCGAATTGGCCTTTTGCAGCCCAAATTCGGCCGACCGAACATACAATTCGCCATTTTTCACTTCTGGCCGGTCTTTCAACGCAGTTTGTTGCACATTTAAAAGGTTATCCACCGCTTTTTTTGAAATGATGGTATCCGGCGTGATCACGTCAAACGTGGTTGCAGGCAACTGAAGGAGTTGTTTCAGGCTAATCAAATCCTGCCGTTGGGCGTTCTCAGCGGTAACCAATGTATATTTGTCGTTAGCAAGCTGGGCAAAAAGCTGAGCAACATCTTTTTGTGCAATGCTACCGGCGTCAAGGCGTTTTTTTGCCTGCTCTACCTGTGCTTTTGAAGTAGTTACCACATTTTGCTGGTAAATAATGGTTTCTTTATCCAGTAAAACATTCAGGTAATATTGCGTAATCTGCAGGGTAAGGTCATTAACCTGCTGCATGGTGCTCAGGTTGGCCCGTTCAACCTCCACGTTTTTTTGCTGGATATCGCTTTTGATATAACCACCCTGGTAAAGGGTCCATGATGAGTTAAGGCCATAAGACCCCGAACCATAAACGCCCGTGGGCTTCGAGTTGGACAGATATTGGGTAGCTGAACCATATAAATTTGGTAAAGCGGAACCTTTGGACAGTATCAGTTCCTGCTGGCTGGTTTGCTGGCTGAGCCGGGCACTGCCTACCTGAATATTGTTTTTTTTGGCGTAGTCCAGGCAGGTTTGCAGGTCCCATTTAACAACGTTCAGGCTGTCCTGGGCAAACGCTGTCATCGCGCTTATCAGGCAGCTAAAAAATAAAGAAAATACCCTTTTGGTCATGTGCTATGATGCTTCTTTAAGGGCAAAGGAATAATATTAAACCCGTAAAAAAACCGAGTGTCGATACTAACACGATTTGTATCGATACTTTCCAGGTTCAACACACAATCTACGTTAAACCTGTTTAAGAGCGTTTTGCTTTTTATAAAAGGAGTTGCAGGTTAACTTAAATTTTAAGCTTAAAATTGGTTAGCCATGGGCTATTTTGTTGGCCAGCAACAAAAATATTTAATTTCATACCTTTGGGCAGTAATTTATTAATTAGTAATAGCGTGTTTTCTCGTTACCTAAATAAGCCATGCTTTTCCACTTTAAAAATATATTTCCACAATTAAATTCGTTTTGGGATAAATATTTAGCATACCAGCAGCGGATGGAAATACCGGCTAAAACTATTTTGCTGGAAGAAGGAAAAGTATCCGGTCAATACATCTTTATTGAGCAAGGTTGTGTGCGCGCATTATTTAACAATAACGGCGACGATAAAACGGTGCAATTCTTTTTTGAAAATGAAGGGCTCACCTCGTTCGAAAGTTTCATGAACAACACCCCGAGCCTGTTCACCATCGAAACACTGGAACCTTCGGTGGTTTATTTACTTCCTAAAAAATATGTTCTCCAATTGATGGACGAGTTAAGCCATGAACCCGGTTTTTTGCAACTGTTGCTACAGGTATCTTCGCAAAGGCAAGTTCATTACATTAATGAATTTGTTTCCTTTATCCGGGATAAGCCCGAAGAACGATATCAAAAATTACTGAAAGAAAGGCCGCATATTGTACAACGCGTGCCACAGCACTACATAGCTTCTTACCTGGGTGTAAGCCAGGTGCATTTAAGCCGCATTAAAAGCAAGTTGGCTAAAGGCAAATCGCATTTCTGAACTTGATAACATATGTTATCGTTCAGGGGGCTGCTCCCTGTTTAATTTTGACCTAATCAAAAAAAGAAAGAAAATGAAAGCAGCAGTAATGTACGAAAAAGGAGAGTTACCTCAATATACAGATTTCCCGGAACCGATAGCTCAAAACGATGGTGAACTTGTGGTAACCGTAAAGGCAGTTGCCATTAAACACTTTGATAAAGGGCGTGCAACCGGCAAACACTACTCCAGCAATGCACCCAGAGAAGGCGGCAAAGTAGTGGGCGGCGACGGCGTTTGCCTTTTGGCCGATGGTACCAGGGTTTATGGCATGGGCGTAAGCGGCATGCTGGCTGAGCGGGCAACTATCGATAGCAACCGCATAGTGAAAATTCCGGAAGGGTTAGATAATGCTACTGCCGCTGCCTTGCCCAACGCTGTCATCGGCTCTGCCATGGGCCTGCGGTTCAAAGCCGATATACAACCGGGCGATGTTGTGCTGATTAATGGAGCTACCGGTTTTACCGGGCGGGTGGCGGTGCAAATTGCCAAATATTATGGTGCAAAGAAAGTGATTGTTACTGGCCGCAACGCGCAATCGCTGCAAAACCTGTTGGCCCTCGGTGCCGATGAGACCATTTCACTGGTTCAGGACGATGGGTATTTTAAAGCGCAACTCAAAGCGGTACACGCAGAAACACCATTGGACGTTATCATCGACTATCTTTGGGGACATAGCGCGGAAATGATTTTAGATTGCTTGAAAGGAGACGGTTCATTCAGCCACAAAAGCAGGTATGTATCTGTCGGCAGCATGACTGGTGACCTGATCCAATTATCCGCAGCGACACTCAGAAGTGTAAATTTGCAACTTAGCGGATCGGGCCTTGGCGCCTGGTCCAAACAGCAGGTTGGCCAATTGTTTACCGATATCCTTCCTGAAATGTTCCGGTTAGCTGCCGATGGAAAACTTAAGATAGAAACGATAGGCGTGGAACTTGAAAATATTGCCGAACTCTGGGACCTTGACGTTCCGGATGGTCAGCGCCTGGTGGTAACTATGCTATAAGGTGTCCGGCAAAATACATATCTGTATTTTACCGATAAAAGGTATTATAACCTGCAATACGAAAAAAAATCAACCTTTCCTCGGTTAAAGCACCCTCCACATTTGATTTTTATCATTGCCGTGCATCTACGGAAACAGGTTGCTTTAACCATTTCTTTTTTAGCCAATTGCGTACCGGCTCGTCATACCATTTTAAGCAAATATAGGCTATAGCTATGGCACCTATCCATAGCAAAAAGCCAACGGCAAGCCCGCGACCCATTGGCACTTTGTTGGTAACCACCCAGGCGGTATACAGGTAAATTAAAGGATAGTGAGTGATGTAAATTGGGTAAGAAATATCGCCTAAGAAACCACACGCCTTAGTTGCTTTAGCACCCATTATGCTGCCGCCTGCACCAATAGCGATAATAACAGGGAAAACAATAATAATAACCAACGATTCATAAAGCCCATTCATCCATAAATGATGCTCATCGCCTATACGCGGCATACACAAGGTAACGGCAATCATAAGGCTACAAATTCCAAATGCACCTCTTATTGTTATTAGCTTGCCCATACGCGATAATAATACACCTGCAAAAAATGGATAAAGCATGCGTGTAAAGCCTATATTGAGTTGTACATCATCTAACGACCAACCTCCAATTACATCGCCCCGCGGGCCCATTACAGTGTAATGTACCAACAAACAAGCGGCAAGAAACACAAACACCCCTAATACTTTTTTTGAAAACCTGCGTACAACCACGGCGTAAAGTATATTGGCTATATACTCAAAAAAAAGCGACCACGCGGGCCCGTTCAACGGGTGCATTTCCTGCCAGCCACGTATATCCATTGATACAGGCAGGGGTATCAACGTAAAGCCAACCAGCATTACAAGTAACATTTGCCATACCGGTGTTTGCGAAATTAAGCCAAACATTGCACAGCCTTGAAAATAAAACAGTATGGCTCCAATAATAGTGCCGATGATAAGCATGGGCTGTAAGCGAATGATGCGCCGTTTATAAAAACCCCACTGAGTCATTTTGGCCCATCTGTCATCATACGCATAAGCAACCACAAAGCCCGAGAGCAGAAAAAAGAAATCTACTGCCAGATAGCCGTGGTTTATAATCTGCTTAAAACGGTTACCATCGGCAAAGGCTTCCATAATATGAAAAGCTACCACAAACAACGCGGCTACGCCACGCAGGCCATCTAAAATTTGGTAATGACTTTTGGGTTCTATAACCGCGTTGTTTTTATTCATTGTATTAATTATCCGGTTATTTAAACCCCTTTAAGTATTCTTTTTAGCATTAATCATTATAACCTACAGGGCCTGGAGGTTACGCCAGCCCAGGTACACCCTGCATTTATATTACATTAAGAGCAATAATTATAGCACCAGGGATTTTTGCCCGCGGATATCGCGCGATGAACTGCCCAATAACACATCATACTTGCCACTATCGGCCACCCAGCTATGTTTTTTATCATCATAGTAAGCAAAAGCATCACTATTTAGTTTAAGTGTTATTACTTTACTTTCGCCCGCCTTTAAAAAAACTTTATCAAAGGCTTTTAACTCCTTATCAGGCCGCTCTACCGAAGGCTTCTGCTGCCTTACATAAAGCTGCACCACTTCGGCACCTGCGGTGTTACCAGTATTGGTTATGGTTACTTTTACTGATGCTTGCCGGGAACCCGTTTTTTGTACCTGTAAACCTTTATAGCCAAATGTTGTGTATGATAAACCATGCCCAAAAGCAAACTGAGGTTCTACATGGTAAGTATCAAAATACCGGTAGCCAACAAAAATACCCTCATTATAATGCACAGTGCCGTTAACACCCGGAAACTGGCCTAACTTATGGGCCGGCGAGTCGTCAAGCTTTTTAGGGAAAGTCATTGGCAATTTTCCCGAAGGATTTACTTCACCAAATACTATTTTAGCCAAAGCATTGCCGCCTTCCATACCGGCGTACCAGCCTTCTAAAATGGCTTTACTATCATTTACCCATTGGCTAATATCAATAGGGCCGCCACCCATTAAAACCACAACTGTTTTAGGGTTGGCTTTAAGTACGGCCTTTAATAGTTCGTCTTGCCCAAAGGGCATATGCATATCGGGCTTGTCTGCGCCTTCGGCATCGTAAGCATTATCATCCCAAACATTGTAGTCATAACCATGTGTCCACCCGCAATACACAATAGCAACATCGGCTTTTGATGCGGCGTCAACAGCTTCCTGTATCATTTGCGCGTCGGCCTGCTGGCCCCTCGCAATTTTATAACCTTGGGCGTAGCTAATTTTTACATTACTGCCCAAAAGGTTTTTTAACCCTTGTAAGGGAGTTATCTCGTATTTGGCTTTTATTTGCGAACTACCACCACCGTATGCATTTGGCCTCTCGGCATTTTGGCCAATAACGGCAATGCTTTTAATATTATTTTTTTGCAGAGGAAGCAATTTACCTTCGTTTTTTAACAGCACAATACCTTCTTCGGCTACTTTTAAAGCAGTGTTTTGATGTGCTTGGGTATTGTAGGCACCGGGTGTACGCCCGCCATTTATCATATGGGTTTTAAACATCACACGCAAAATGCGGCGCACCTTATCATCAATAAGTGCTACAGGTACCTTGCCGCTATTCACCAATGTAACAACAGTATCACCCATATAAAATTTATTATATTTTAATGGCGGCGTACCTATATCCGAGCCCATTTCAAGGTCGGTTCCATTTTGTAGTGCCTCCATGGTGTTGTGTACCGCTCCCCAGTCGCTAATTAATACGCCTTTAAAACCCCATTCGCCTTTTAACACCTTATTCACCAGGTATTTATTTTCAGTAGCATATTGGCCCCTAAATTTATTATAGGCACCCATTACCGTGTTTGCACCACCCAGTGTTACGGCAGCTTTAAAGCCCGGCAGGTAAATTTCGCGCAGGGCACGCTCGCTCATTTCAACATTTACGGTAAAACGGTCAACCTCCTCGTTGTTAGCCGCAAAATGCTTTACACAGGCCGATATGCCTTGATCTTGCACTCCCTTAATATATCCAACTACCATTTTTGATACCAGGAAAGGGTCTTCGCTCTGGTATTCAAAGTTTCGCCCGTTTAAAGGCGAACGTATAATATTTATGCCGGGGCCTAATATCACATCTTTACCGCGGTATTTGGCTTCGCTACCTAATACCGAACCAAAGGCATAACCCAGCGCGGGGTTCCAGGTAGCGGCCAGGCAATTACCGGTAGGCAGGTAAGTTCCGGCATCGTTTACATTAGGCACAACATCCCAGCCCCGGCCATGCTCAACACGCACGCCGTGCGGCCCGTCGGACGTGGTTAACTCCGGTATTCCCAAACGGGCAACACCCGCCGAAGTGAACGAAGAATTAGCATGTATCATGTTAACCTTTTCCTGCAACGTCATTTTTTTGATGAGCGTAGTTATTTTTGCTTCGGTTGCCGGGTTAACCAGGCTTTGTGCATTAGTTTTGCTATACAACAAAGTGCCTAAGCAAAGGGCGGATAGCAACACACATTTATTTTTTTTCATATTTTAACTGGATTTTGGTAGTTTTTATAGCTTATAATTATAGTTTGTAAACCACCGCCTGGTAAGGTTGTAAAACAATAGTATTATTGTTATTACCCATTTTTGGCGGGGCGGTATAATTGTTAATCATCAATTGGTTGTGGGTTAAACTTAACCCCGGTGCTGCAACAGCGTTTGTTGTTTTAAAATTAAGCAAAATAAGGTATTTCTCGCCATTAAACTCGCGGGTATAGCTAAAAACATCGGGGTTTGCAGCATCCAGCAGTTTATACCGGCCGTATACTAATGCAAGAGTACTTTTACGTAAGGCAACTACCTGTTTAAAATAATTTAATATCGAATTAGGGTCCTTCAGTTCGGCCTCGGCATTAATGGTTTTGTAATCGGGGTTAACCTTTAGCCATGGCGTAGCGGTGCTGAAGCCTGCGTTAGCACTACCATTCCATTGAAAAGGTGTACGTCCGTTATCGCGCGATGTGGCCGCTTGTCCCTTTAAATAACCAGCCAAATCGCCATGTTTGTTTACTAAATTTTTGTAGGCGTTTAAAGTTGCCAGGTCGCGGTAGTCTTCTATCTTATCAAATTTAATATTTGCCATGCCCAGTTCATCGCCATTATAATAGTAAGGTGTACCGCGCATTGTCATGATGAGTGTGGTGAGCATTTTTGAAGATACGGCCCTAAACTGCGGGCTATCATTACCAAACTTGCTAACCATACGTGGGTTATCATGGTTAGCTAAAAATATTGATACCCAGCCTTTACGGGCAAAAGCACTATCCCATTTGGTAAATATTTTCTTCATTTTTAGTAAACTGTAACCTTTGCCATTATTATTAAGGTCCATAACCTCAAAATGGAAGGCCATATTCAGTTCGTGGCGGTCATGGTCAACCAGGTCGTGTGCATCTTTTAAAGTGCTGCCCGCTCCTTCGGCAACGGTCATCACCTTATATTTGCTCATTACCTCGCGGTTCATTTCCTTTAAATAGGTGTGCAGTTGCGGCCCCATGCCGTAGTATTTAACTATATTTTTTTCGTATCCTTTCGGGAAGGCCGGCCATGTAATATCTTTAGATACAAACTGAAAGGCATCCATCCTAAAACCGTCGATGCCTTTATTTATCCAAAACTTCATAATATCATAAACCTCCTGGCGCACCTTTGGGTTTTCCCAGTTCAGGTCGGGCTGCTTGCGCGAAAAGTAGTGCAGGTAATAAGCATTAGTTGTAGCATCATACATCCAGGCATCGCTGTTAACATCAAAAAAACTCCAACGCGGCGTTGGTTTGCCATTTTCGGCTGGCCACCAGTGATAGTAATCGCGGTATGGGTTATTGCGCGATGAGCGCGACTGTTTAAACCATTCATGCTCGTCGCTGCTATGGTTAACTACAAGGTCCATAATAAGTTTGATGTTGCGCTTGTGCATTTCTTTCAGCATCAGGTCAAAATCCTGCATGGTGCCAAAATCCTTCATAATATTGCGATAGTCGCTAATATCATAGCCGTTATCATCATTTGGCGAGCTATATATTGGGTTTAACCATATAGCGGTAACTCCTAAACTTTGAATATAATCCAGTTTAGAGATGATGCCCTTTAAATCGCCCACGCCATCGCCGTTGCTATCTTTAAAACTACGCGGGTATATTTGATAAATAATGGCCTCTTTCCACCACTGGCGGCTGTTATTGGTTTGGGCCGAAGAAAGTACAGGAAGCAGTATCATGCAGAAAAAAAGAAGGTTATAGACCTTGATGAGCAATGTTGATTTTAGCGATATCATGGTACTTTGTTGCGTTAAAAAATTAATTAGTTTAATCTCACAATTGCGGCCTGGTAAGGCTTAAGGCTATAATTGTTTTGGGTTTTGTTGGCGTCAATTTTTAAATCGCTCAAATTGTTAATAAGCACGGCACCCGGGTGTCCCGCTGCCAAAGGCAATGCAATGCCGGCCTGGGTGGCCGAGAAATTAAGTAAAACCAACAGTTTTTTATCGCCCAATACACGTGTGTAAGCGTATACCTTTTCGTTACCACGATCAATGAGTGTATATTTTCCGTACACCAATTCGGGCAGGGCTTTGCGTAGGGCAATCATTTTACGGAAATAATTTAAAACCGATTTTTGATCTTTTTCTTCGGCAGCGGCATTAACTGTGGTATAGTTTGGGTTTACTTTTAACCAGGGCTGGCCGCTTGTAAAACCTGCGTTGGCACTACCGTTCCATTGAAAGGGTGTGCGGCCATTGTCGCGCGCCGAAATTTTTTGTGCTTCTAAAAACTCTTTAAGGTTACCGCCTCTTTCTTTTATTTGTTTGTACATGTTGATAGATTCGATGTCGCGGTAATCCTCAATTTTATCAAACTTTATATTACTCATACCCAGCTCGTCTCCCGAGAAATAGTAAGGCGTAGCCCGCATAGATAAAATAAAAGTAGTTAGCATTTTAGATGATGCCTCTCTAAACTGGGGCAAATCGTTACCCCAACGGGTAAGCATCCGTGGCTGATCGTGATTGCCCAGGTAAATGGTGCCCCACCCTTTAAGGGCAAATATGCTGTCCCACTTACTGTAAATTGCTTTAAAGCCGGGCAGTTTATAACCTCCGGGTATGGGTGTTTTAAACTTGTTAGGTTCGTAACCGTAACTTACGCCTTCAAAATGATACAGCATATTAAGCTCTTTACGATCTTCATCTACAAAACCATGAGCTGTTTCGGCGGTAACACCGGCACCTTCGGCAACACTCATAACGTTGTGCTTGCTTAAAGTTTTTGCATACATTTCTTTTAAATAACTATGCAATTTTGGCCCGCTGGCTAAATACTGGCTCCAATCGCCATGATACTTTTGTTGTAGCATTTTTGGGGTAATAACCGGGAAGGTAGTGTCTTTGGCAATAAAAGGTATTACATCCATTCTAAAACCATCAACACCTTTATCAAACCAAAAATTCATCATACTAAATATCTCGTTCCTTAGTTTGGGGTTTTCCCAATTAAGGTCGGGCTGTTTAAAGCTAAAATAGTGCAGGTAGTAAGCATTGGTAAGGGCATCATAACGCCAGCCGCTGCCATCAACTTCAAAAGCGCCGGGGCGAAACGGTGGTTTACCCTTTTCGGCAGGCCACCAATGGTAATAATTGCGGTATGGGTTGTTGCGCGAACTGCGCGATTGTTTAAACCATTGGTGCTCGTCGCTGCTGTGGTTCACCACAAGGTCTAACACCAGCTTTAGTTTACGCTTGTGCATTCCTTTAAGCAGCGCGTCAAAATCAGCCATGGTACCAAACTCCTTCATAATTTTCCGGTAATCACTTATATCGTAACCATTGTCTGCATTTGGCGAGGCAAAAACGGGGTTAAGCCAAATCACATCAATTCCTAAACTTTTGATGTAATCCAGTTTAGATATAATACCCTTTAAATCGCCCACACCATCGCCATTGCTATCTTTAAAACTGCGCGGATATATTTGGTAAACTACGGCTTCTTTCCACCATCGGCGGCCCGGTATAACCGTGTTTGCAGTATTTTTAGTTTGAGCTAAAACACTTGTACCGCATAGCAGCAGAGCCAGGCCCATAAAAGCCTTGCAAAAGTTTTGATTGAGATTTTTCATTATGGTTATCACTATTGGTTTATAGAGCAGTTTGGCTTAACAGGATGCAAAACACAGCTACGCCTAACCGATGATATTTTTACTTGCAAAAAATTGGACCGGTAACCGATCTGGTGTTATAATTTGGTGTACAAGGTAATAGTTAGGATGCATATTTTGCTACTGCAAGCCTGCAAATTAGCCTCAACCGTTTGCGAAAAGCTTTGCGGAAAGCTTTGTTGTTTATATCTTATTAGCGCAATTCAAATTATTAAATTACTTTTTGTGGTTAAATTGCTGCCATAATTTAAAGTACCGCAAACCTAAGTCCCAATTTTTTTTTAACTATTTATTAAACTATAAGCAGGCTAACTATAGCTTGTATAAATACCATTTTATGAAGAAATCTGTTTTATCATTTTTATTTTTTTGGTTTATATTAATTTGCCAGGCCCAAACGCCCACCCCGCGACAACTGTACCCCGGCTTGTTTGAGGCTATACAATCATCCAACGTTTTTCCGGATAATAAAACCTTTGTAGATGTTACGCCCAGGTACACCCCCGAGATAATTATGCAGAAATACCGCGAACAAAAAGCCGGGCCCGATTTTAATTTAAAGGCTTTTGTAGCAGCAAATTTTAAGTTACCCGCTACAAATAACAAGGGCTTTGTTAGCGATATTAACGCCGGCGTGCGCAAACATATTGATACCCTTTGGAAAGTGCTGCAACGAGAGCCCGACACCTCAATTAACACCTCGTTGTTGCCATTGCCACACCCGTACATTGTGCCCGGCGGACGTTTTAGAGAAGTTTATTACTGGGATTCGTACTTTACCATGCTGGGCCTGCAGCAAAGCCACCAAACCAGGGTGATTGATAACATGATAAGTAATTTTGCATTTTTGATAGATACTTATGGTTTTATACCAAACGGTAACCGCAGTTATTATTTAACACGCTCGCAGCCGCCCTTCTTTTCGTTAATGGTAAAGTTACTGAGTAAACAAAATGGCCCGGCAGTTTTAAGTAAGTATCAACCTCAGTTACTAAAAGAATATCAATTTTGGATGGGTGGCGAAAAAGGGCTTAAAAAAGGGCATGCAAGCCGTATGGTTGTACGCATGGCGGGCGGCGAGGTGCTTAACCGCTATTGGGATGCCGGTAACGAGCCGAGAGAAGAGTCGTACATTCAGGATGTAACTTCGGGGGCGTTAGCCCACCAGGATTTACTTGCTTTTTATAAAAACGTGCGGTCGGCAGCAGCATCGGGTTGGGATTTTAGCAGCCGATGGTTTGGCCCAGATCAGCAACTTGCATCTATCCAAACTACCAACATTGTTCCGGTAGATTTGAATTGTTTAATGTATCACCTTGAGCTAACCATTGCGCAAGCGTATAACATAAAAGGAAATACCGCCCAGGCTGCCTTATTTAAACAAAAGGCAAACCGGCGCAAAGCCGCTATTTTAAAATATTGCTGGGACGAGAAAAGTGCCTGGTTTAATGATTATTACTGGCAACTTAACCAACACGCAGCCATACGCACGCTGGCTGCTGCCTATCCGCTTGAGTTTGGCATAGCAAGCCCTTATCAGGCTAAAAAAATTGCTGCCGGATTAAAAGCCGACTTTTTAAAACCCGGCGGGCTGGTAACCACACTTAACCATACCGGCCAGCAGTGGGACGCACCAAATGGCTGGGCACCCCTGCAATATATTGCTATTGATGGTTTAGAAAAATACAAATTTAACGGCCTTGCAAAAGATATTGCCTTGCGATGGATAAACCTCAATAAGGACGTATTTAAACAAACCGGTAAACTGATGGAGAAATACAACGTGGAAGACCTGCATATAAAAGCCGGCGGAGGCGAATACCCCCTTCAGGATGGCTTTGGTTGGACAAACGGTGTACTATTAACCTTAATGAACCGCTACCACGTAAATTAACCCTACAAAACTTCATAAAAAAAGCGCTCCAAATAGTATTCGGGGCGCTTTTTTTATGAAAATACAAGTTTTATTTTTTGAGCTCGTTAAGGGCTGCAACCGGACTAAGCGCTTTGCCGTCTTTTTCGGCTATCAATTGTTTGGCAAGCTTGAATGTAGCACTCTGCTTTACATCGTCGGACGAAGATGCAAGCATCAACTTATAGGTTCCGGTCTCGGCTACCCAACTGCTTTTTGCTGTATCGTAAGATGCCAGTTGAGCTGTTGTAATATCAAAACTTAATGTTTGTGATTGGCCTGGTTGTAGTAAGCTTGTTTTAGCAAATGCTTTTAATTCTTTCACTGGCTTATCCATTGTTTTACCGGGTGCGGCAAGGTACAGTTCAACAACCTCCCTGCCCGCTATTTTACCAGAGTTGGTTATAGTTACCGAGGCTGTAAGTTTGCCTGCAAACTGCTGAGTGCTCAGTTTTAACTTACTGTAGGTAAACCCGGTGTACGATAAGCCGTAGCCAAATGCATAAGCTGGTTTTACACCAAATGTATCGTAGTAACGGTAGCCAACATAAATGCCCTCTTCATAGCTAACGGTAGTTGGCTTTTGTGCCGGTGTACCCGGGAAGTTTTTGGCCGATGGCACGTCCCGGTAATCAACCGGGAAGGTTGTAGCCAATTTGCCCGACGGATTTACCTTGCCCGATAATATATCGGCAATAGCATTACCCGCTTCAAGGCCGGGTTGCCAGGCCAATAAAATACCATCAACATGGTTGCGCCAACTGGCTATCTCAATAACGCCGCCAATGTTAAGCACTACAATTACTTTTTTATGCCGGGCATGAAAACTTGTTGCAACCCCACTTATCATATCCTTTTCGCTTTGCGACAGGTAATAATCATTTTCCAGGCCACGGTCGTTACCCTCACCGGCATTGCGGCCAATGGTAATTATAGCAACATCGTTATTGTTGGTTGCGGCCTCCAGTTTATCGGCTACGGCCATCTCGGGTATTGGTGCAGGTAGCGCAAAAATGTTTGCAGGTTTGGGCCTGTTAACTTTTCCGGCTTTAATATGATCGGTATAGCTGCTTATCAGGCCGGCATCTGCGGTATAGCCTGCGTTTGTTAAACCTTGCAAAAGCGATATAGTATAAGCTTTATTAACATCGCCGCTACCTGTGCCGCCGGCAATAATATCGTATGATGTATTGCCAAAAAGCGCAACACGTTTTGCACCGCTAATAGGTAAGGCCTTATCCTCATTTTTGAGGAGTATCATACCTTGTTCGGCTGCAAGCCTGGATACCTGTGCATCGTGTTTTAAATTTGGTGCATTGTTGTATGGATATTTACGAAAGCTTGGCGATTGTAAAATAACATTCAAAATATGGCTTACATTTTTGTTGAGCTGGGCAAGGCTTAACTTACCACTTTTAACCGCCGCAATAATCAAGTCGGATTGGGTGGGGCTGCCGGGCATAATCAAATCGTTACCGGCGGCCATTTGGGCAACCGGGTCTTCGCCGCCAAACCAATCCGTCATCACAAAACCTTTATAACCCCATTCATTACGCAGGATATTGGTTATCAGGTCGGCGCGCTGTGAAGTATAGGTACCATTCAATTTATTGTAAGATGACATCACCGTCCATGGTTTAGCTTCTTTAACAGCAATTTCAAAACCCTTCAAATAAATTTCGCGCATGGCGCGTTCGCTCACCACCACATCTACACCTGTGCGGTTACTTTCCTGGTTATTGGCAGCGTAATGTTTAATTGATGTACCCACGCCGTTACTCTGGATGCCTTTAACCATAGCGGCAGTTATTTTACCTGCAAGCAAAGGGTCTTCCGAGTAGTATTCAAAATTACGGCCTCCCAAGGGGTTGCGGTGAATATTTAGCGCAGGCGCAAGTAAAATATCAACACCATAATCGCGCACTTCGCTGCCAAAGGCTACTCCTACATTTTTTACCAGCTCGGTATCCCAGCTTGATGCCAGCAGCGTAGCCACCGGGAAAGCTGTTGCGTAGTAAGTTTTAGAATTATCGTTATTGCGTATAGGATCTATACGCACACCCGCGGGCCCGTCGCAAACCGTGATAGACGGGATGCCCAATCGTGGTACACCATGCAAACGACCAGCAGCACCGGATACCTTTTCGGGAATGCGGTAAGCATCCGGATCAGACGGCGGCATTTTAAAGCCGCCAATATCAAGCGTTGCACCGGTACTGGGCGGCGGTGCCGTTGTGCCAGGCATTTTAAAGCCCATGCCAACCACAAGTTTGGCTTTCTCCTGGAGCGTAAGGGCCGCCAATACTTCTTTTATAGGGCTTTTGCCTAATTGCGGCAAGGGCTTGCCGGTTTGTGCAAAGGCACCTCCTGTTGTTAAAAACACCTGAGCTATTAAATAAAAGCCGCCGGCATACCGGCCAATTGCACTGCACGATTTTAAATTTTTCATTTTAAAAGTTTAATACCGCCGCCCTTACAGGCAGCGGTGGTTTTGGGTTTACAATTTACTTTATAATTGATATGAGTTTAAAACGCTATGCAAAGAATTGGCCATTCGGCTATTCGGGGCCGTTAACTTTAAAATTTTACACTAATGCCGGTGTTAATTACATAGTCGGCAAAGGCGGCATCACCGTGTGCATAAACACCGGTCAGGTCGGTTGTAATTTTATCGGCTACACTTTGTGTCCGGTTTCTTATCAGTGCCCAGGGCATAAAAGCATAAATGGTAATTTTATGGAAGGCGTAGGTAATGCCGGGCTCGGCAGAGATAATGTAACCCGGCCTTCTAAAGCCATCGCTGCCTCCTATCAAATCGTATACAGGCAAACATTCGTCGCGTAAGCCTGCCGAAAATGTCCATTGTTTTAGCATAATGCTGGCACCGCCACGTATCATAAACTGATCTGGAACACTCATTACATCACTGCCATTGGCTACCGCTGTTGCACTCGGTGTACCACCTCTTGCTGTTGACACTCCATTAACATTGCGCGGGTTGGCCAGATAGTAAAAATTGCCATATAAATTTGTGTGAGGCGTTAAGTGGTAAAACGTGTTAACCTCCAATGTGATACCTGTTCCGCCATCTCCCAACTGTATCGACTGATCGACAGGGCCCAATAATTTAGTGCCATTTGGGCCGGTGTTATAAAAGTAGTCCTGGTAATTGTCTACTCCGGTAGCCAGCTTTAAGCCCAAACCCACCTGCACATTAAATCGTTTTGTTTTGGCCGGATTAAGCAGCCAGGCATAAGTTGCAAACCTAATATCGCCCAAACCGAACGAGTAGGTGCTGTGGCGCTCTTTGCCCCCGTGCTCATACAATGATGAGCGCGAATTAGAAATTACAGGCACATCAATAGCTACCGACCACCGGCTGTTGAATACCCTGGTTAAAGCCAGATCCTGCGTGTAGGCATGATTAATAACATTGGTACCCAAAGCAATGCGCTGGGTTTGCTCGTCTCTGCCGATAAAGTGTTTGTACGATTTAAAATAACGATTATTGGAATTAAACACCCAACCGCCATGAGCATCGGTACTATCAGGATGATCGAGCATGGTACACACGCCGCCCGTACTGCGAATGGCCACGCAGCCTTGAGCAAATATTTTTGAACTTAGTATTAAAAGTATAATGGTAATATATAGAGGTGATTTCATGTTAGGTTTATTTTTGAGTGAAATTGAACTGCCGCTTACTTTTGTACGCGGTTATTTTTGCATTTGTAATTTATTTGCAATAAGGCTGCCAACTTGTTTGCCCGATTGATTAGCTACAATGCACGAATTATGAAAATGTAGGCCTCCGTAAAAACGGGCCCAGTTATTTTCTTCGGCGGCTTTACGGAACGATGCGAATGAGCGGCTTTTGATGCCAAACTCCAGTTCGCTGGTGTCTTTAAAAGCCAGCTTATCGCCAAAAACGCTGGTTAAGGCTTCGGCTGCAGCCGATGAAATAGTGGAGTGCCCGCAAGTATATTCCGGAAAGGGAGGTGTTTGCAAACGGGGGCGCCAATCGGCATTAAAGTATTTATTTATCACAGTTTCGGGCCGGGCTGTGTTGTAGCTGTATTTGGCATTCCAGCACTGTATAAAACCGTCAAACAATGCAATAGCAGTTTTTGCAAAAGCGCATACGGTGGTGCCAAAATTTGCTTTTGCCTGTTGCGCTGCAATGCCGGTAATACTCATCCAATGGCCCGGCGGCGAAAACTTTTTAGTGATAAATTGCACATGCCCCATTACATTAAGTTTGCCCGGGTTATCGTCCCAAAAGTCGGCTATGTGTTGCTGGTCGGGCGTTAGGTTTGCTGTGGCGGTAATTATATAGTTTACCTCGTGGTAGTAAGCACTGCTTTTATCAGCAATATTAAATACCGGGGGCGGCGGCACCTTAAACTGGGCGGCACTATCCATCACCATAGGCCGTATTTCGCTCCAATGCGGCTCAACTGCGGCCGCGTATGACGGTGGCGTAGGCACCCAGCGGCCCGGTATGTTTTTTACCGAAAACTTAGATGCACTGCGGGTTTTTAAATAATTATCGCCTTTGCTCCATTTAATTACCGATGCTGCCAGGCGGCCGGCATAATTTTCTGTGCCTGTTATCACATCGGCAGGCATACCATGTTCAATAGCCAGCGTGTGCAAACTATCTATATAATACTTCATGCTCCCTTCGGGGAAGGTTACTGCCTGGCCAACTTTGCAAAAAGCCAGTAAGGAGGCGTATTCAAAATCTATCTTTTCGGCTGGCAGTGGCTTTGCCACAATTTTAAACTGGTTAAGCTGCCCGGCTAACGAAGTAAATTTTTGCGGATAGCCAGCCGCTATAGCTTCGTAACCGGCAATATTTGCATAAGCGTAATTGCGCGATGCCACCACGGGTGTAAAGTTGTTACCCATTACCACCTGGTTTAATTCGTGTACGGTTTTACAGTATAAATTGGGGCTATGCAGTATTTGTTGATAGTCGTGTTGTTTGCATGCAGCCAATAAAATAGTTGCACACATTATTCCAAAAATGCGTTTCATTTATATGATTCATTGTAAAAGTTTAACTAATTACTGCTTTGCAGTAAAGCAGCACAATCGTCATATAAAAGTTTGCCGGGGCGGCATTAGTATGGTATCAGGGTATCCAGCATTACAATCCGGATTGGCTATATAATTTACCTGGAGCCTGTTGATATGGATGCAGGCTTGCGGGGAGTTGACTACTACGGTATAATAATCGTCCTGTTTTAACTGCTTGATGCTTTGCTTTTTGTTCGATTCGGTAGTTAAATCGTTTACCTTTTTATAATAGTCGTCGCTTTTGCGCCTAATGGTGTTTTTCTCATTAAAAGCAACACAAACCAAAATCAACGAATCATTGTATATTTTCCGTTTAAAGTATTTATAGGTAATTCCCTTATAGGTCATTTCGCCATCAACGCGCTCATAGTCTTTCCAATTGGTTTGATAAGGCAGGTTAATTGGTATTTTTACTGTAAGTAAAGTTTTGCCTGTTTCCGCCATCTGGTCCATTTCTGCTTCCAGATGGGTAGCTGCCTGTTGCTCCATCGCATAAAATACGGCTTTATAACCTATTGTATTAAACAGGAAAACCACGAGGGACAATATGGCAAGGTATTTTTTCAAACTATTTTACGCTATAAGTTTGTTTGTTAACTCCTACACCTGTTATGGTTAACGCTTGCCAGCCCGCAGGCAGCAATCCTTTGTTTTGCACAATGCCAGCGGCGGTAATATCAAGCCCAGCAAAACCCATTAATACACTTTGCAATACACCGCCGGCGCCCGTAGCAAAATAGGGGTTTGTGCCACCTTTAGTTTCGGCAATTACCCTAAATGGCGCAAGCAAATTAGGTTCGTAAGCATCTTTAAAAAAATGCCAGGCTTTTGGCGCATCACCCAAACGGGCATACTGTAATGCAAAAATAGCTTGCGTCATGGCGGGGGTGCCTTCGTTGGGTACGCGCTTTTCGTAGTAAGCAAGGTCTTTTTTTATCTGCGCGTTATCAGTAATAGTTTTAAGTGGGTAGGCCAGCAAGTTAACATCGCCCTGTTTAATACCTTCGCCAGTATAGGTGGCATGTTCGCGGGTAACGCCATCGGCAAACCGTAGCACCGGTATGTTAGTAGCTACAGCTTGCCAGTCGGCATCGGGGATCAGGCCTAAAATTTTGGCGGCCTGTATAGCATATTGCAGGTTTGCCTGGGCTGCTGCATTTGTAAAAGCGTCATTGTCTACATTTTCGGCCCATTCATCTGCGCCTACCACATTTTTAATATCATAATGCCCGGGGCCATTACGTTCTACCCTGCTTGCCCAAAAATCGGCCGTTGCCGATAGGATGGGCCAGCCTTTATCCTTTAGCCATTGCTTATCTTGCGTTACGCAGTAATAATTCCAGGCGGCCAAAGCAACGCAAGCCGTTATGTGATGTTCAAACGGACCACTAAGAGCCCAAACCGGTGTTTCTTCTACTCCGGCATCGGCGCTTTCCCACGGAAACATGGCACCGCGGTACCCGTGCGAAAAAGCATTGCGCCGGGCCTCGGCCAGCCGGTTAAAGCGATAGTCTATCATCGACGAAGCTATTTCGGGATGCAAAACCAACAGTGCCGGAAACATCCACAGGTCGGCATCCCAAAACACATGGCCGTTATAACCCAGGCCCGAAAGCCCCATAGGTGATAACGACAACCCGGTTCCGCTGCGCGAAAAAGAATATAAGTGATATAGCATACTGTGCACATCCTGTTGCGATTGCGCATCGCCCTGGATAGTTATATCACTCTTCCAAAGATCGGCCCAGGCATTTTGATGAAACTTAATTAAGCGATTGGTACCTTCTAACTTTGCAAAAATAGTTAAACGCTCGGCCTCATTTAGCGGATCGGGGTGCTGTGCCGAAGATATGGATGTACCGGCCACAGCATAACTATAGGTGCTGCCTGCTTTTATGGCTTTGGCAAATTTGGCCAGGTGCATATTATTATCCCACATTTCGTGAATAACGGGAGGTTCTTCGGTATGGGCTTCGGTAAACAAAAAGGTAGTTGATGCACAAAGCTGCACTTTACCGGTAGGGCTTTTAGCACTTGATGTGAGCAGTTGTATAGTAGTATGCGGCCTATCAATGGCGTTATAGTAATTTTGAACGTCTTTTAATGCATCGGGGGCTTCCATTACACTGGCAGCCGTTATAGATATATCCTTTTTTGCGGCGATGCTTATATTTTGCAGCGCGGTAAACGGCAATTGCCTTAGGGCATAATAGGTGTAGCTTATTGAGGCTTCGTCTTTGTAATCAAAAGTAGTGGTAAAACAGGCCTGCTGCATGTTAAGCTCCTGCTTAAAGTTTGAAATATTTTGCGCGCTAATACGCACCCCGTTTATTTCGAGATACATGTTAAGCAGGTTAAAGCTGTTTAAAAAGTTACTTACCCTGCCCCGGCCATACAAATCATAAGTACCGGCAAGCACTACATTTTTCACTTTAAAAGGCTCGGGGGCCGATATAATACCCAACATACCATTGGCAACCGTAACGCCATAGTAGTTTGCCGGGTCTATGCGGTCGGCCTTTATTACCCAGGGATTAACCGATTGGGCAAAGCAACAGCTTGTTATAGCATATGCCAATACAATAAGTTGGGTAAACTTTCTTCTCATGCGTTGTAATCAATATCATCTGCCGGGTATTGAAAAGCTCAACAACTGCTAACAGACCGACTTTAAGTTTATAATTGGTACCGCTAATATAGATAAGCGGCATCTTCCATTTTGCAGTAAACGGCCCTGGTTTACAACAAACCTTCTCGCAAACCTTTTCGCAAAGGTTTGTTGTGTATAAATAAAAAAGCATGATACTTAAATAATATTTGCTTGCTTAATAGCTTTGGCATTAATAACGGCTGTTGCAGCAAGTGGTAATTAAACCCAATAAGCCTGCCGTTTATATTATACCAATAACCTATTATTATACTTAAACTAAATGAGTTTTTTTTGGAGATTAGCGGCAGTTGTTTTGGTTGCATTAATACTTTCTATTTATTTTTTGATACCGGTATCGCTTTCCCAATCACAGGTGGTTATTATCAAAACATCGGAGATACACGCCTTTCAATTTTTAACAAACAAAACGCATTGGGCCAAATGGTGGCCCGGCAGGCGCGTGGCCGATAGCATTTATAATTTTAACAACGGCACTTATGATATACAAAAGTTTACCAATAGCGGCGCTACCCTAAATATAAAACGCAATGATTACAATGTACCCTCGCAAATTGTTTTTATAGCAGCTAACAAAGAAAGCGTTAAAATTACCTGGAACACCGTACAGGTTGCAAGCCCAAACCCAATAGCCCGGCTACAGCAATATTTTGTTGAAAAGCAGCTTAACCGCGATATAAAAAACATTTTGACCGGGCTAAAAACCTTTTTAGAAGACGACCGCAACGTTTATGGCATTGATGTAAAACTCGCCAAAGTTAAAGACTCGGTAATTTTAGCTACCACCCAGGTTTTTGCAAAATACCCAACAACAACGCAGGTTTATGAGCTTGTTGGTAAGTTGCAGCAACAAGCGAAACTAAAAAACATTAAGGTGCAAGGTGCCCCTATGCTCAATGTACACCAAAGCGGCACCACGTTTGAAACCATGGTGGGTATGCCTGTTTCATCCGAATTTAAAGCATCAGCCGGTTTTTTGATGAACAAGATGGTATTGGGCAATATACTGGAAGCCGAAGTGAAGGGCGGACCCAATACTGTAAATGCGGCCCGCATTGCGTTAGAAAATTACCGTAAAGATTATGGCTTAATATCGCCCGCTATTCCATATCAAACACTGGTAACAAACCGCCTTTCGCAGCCCGATACTTCTAAATGGATTACCAAATTGTATTACCCAATTTATTGATATCAGCGGTTCACCAACATCAATTTACCATCATAAGTCACCATTAATACGCTATTGGGTTTATTGGTTTTGATGTTTTGCAACCAGGTTATTTCCTCAAAATTAAATAAGGGGTTTACCCAATAATCGGGTAGCCCAAAGGCATCTTTTTTAGCATCATATTGTAGTTGGGTAAGGCCCAGCGCATCATATTTACCTTCGTAGGGTACAACACCCCAAAAATTGCCGTTTACTAAAAGCTTGCCATTTTTATCGGCCAAAATACTACGTATTGGTGCCTGCTGAAACTGGTAAGGCAAACTTTTAGCCGTTTTGGCGTGCAAAACATCACTTATAAACATACTTGCAAAAGTGTTGGCCGTTAGTTTATTATCTTCAGTCAGTTTGTTTTTAAATATCTCCTGCGTGGTTTTATCGGCCATTTTTTGATAACTAAGCCACTCCTTTTTAATATAGGGTATTTCCTGGTCCAAATCATTTTTGGGCCTAAAAGGGTAGTAGCTGCCTTTAAAGCAGTAAGATAATATCAGGTCGTTTTTGCCATCGTTATCTACATCATTGTTATAAGCAAACAAAGGTGTTTGTGGTGTAACGTTGTATTTGTTATTGAGGCCCCAGTTGCCCAGTACAAGGTCGGCCTTACCGTCGTTGTCCAAGTCGGTAATGGCGGCGCATTGCCACCAGCCTTTCATCCCCTCCAACAAAGGCGAGCTAAATTTTATAAGTTTATTGTTATGGTTTAAAAATATCTGCACGGGTTGCCACTCGGCCGTAACTACTAGGTCGGGCTTGTCATCACCGTCAACATCGCCAAACGTTACACCGGTTATGTATTTAATATTGGTTAATTCAGCGTAAGCATCTTTTGGGGCTGTAGAGAACACGCCCTTTCCCTTATTTATCAAAACCACAGATGGCGTAGCTGCCGTATAGTTGCGGAAAGAAACACTGCCGGTTAACAAAATATCGGGCAATCCATCGCCATTAAAATCGTAGGTATATATTTTTGAATACCGGCCCGGCAGTTGCGGCAGTGCCTGATAAGTAAATTGGTTATTACCCTCATTAATAAATACACGCGGTTGAGCAAGTTTATCGGCATCTAAAAACGGATGGTTGGCGCTCAAAACTACCAGGTCTGGTTTGCCATCGTTATTTACATCTATCCAGCGGGCATCCTCGTCGCCTGTGTTAATAAACTGTTTAAAGGCAGCAACCTCTGTTTTTGTGTATGTACCATCTTTTTTTGCAAGCAGCAGGTACTTTTCTTCTCCCGCTGTGCCACCAACATAAATATCATCAAACCCATCGCCATTTATATCGGCTATTGCTATTGCCGGAGTATGGGGCAAATAGCAATGAGGCAAAAGGTAATAATAGTTAAAATCGGGAGTATCAAAAGGTTTTATGGTGGCTAAGGTTGTGGATGCTATTTGCTTGCTGTCAAATTTTTTTCTATCCTCCAAAAAGCCGTGTACCAGGGCGGCAATATCCGCTGTTTGGCTTACCGCATTGGGTTGATAGGTGATGATGGTTTTTTTATTGTAATTGAAATTATTAATAAGCTGGTATGAGTTATCGGGCCATACCACCAATAGCTGGGTTGCCTTATCGTTGGGTAAAAAGGTAAAAAGCAAATCGCTGCTTTGGCCGCTCTCGTATGCGTTACTGGTTTGTATTTCCTGATGGTCTAACTGTTTGGTTGATTTTAGGTACAGCTTTGCGCCTATTCCATCTACGTTGCCGGCCTTGTATTTTACCCCATATTTTAAAAATGACGGTTTACTTTGCAAATGGCTTTCCATCGTCATGTTTTTGTATAGCGATGCCGGTTCGTCCATGTTATTAGTCACTATCTCCAGGTCGCCATCGTTATCCAGGTCAACGGCTATGGCCCCTGCCGATATACCGGGGTCGCGCATATCGTTATCAAACGAAACATCCTTAAATTTCAATTCGTTATGCCCGGTGTACAAAAAATTATGAGTGGCTCCGTTGGGCATCATGTTGATTTTTTCCTTATCAAAATGTTTACTCGAACGGAACTGGCTTATAACCGATGGATCGCCAAGGTATTTAAGGTAGTCCATATCGTTAAGCCGGTGCTTGATGCCGTTAGAAAAAAAGAGGTCTTTATGGCCGTCCATATCAAAATCCTGAGCAAGGGGCGACCACGTCCAATCAGTAGCCGAAACACCAGAGTAGAGCGATACATCAATAAATTTTTTTCCGTCGGCCACATTTATTTGTAGGCAGTTTTTTGAATACTGGTAATAAAATCCGCTGTTAACTTCCTGGTTATAAATATCCAAAGGTTCATCGTTTATTGTCGATTTGAGCACTTTCATGTCCTCGGGCAACATATCGGTAGTTAAAACATCCAGTTGCCCATCCTTATTAATATCGCTTACAGTATTGCCCATCGAGAAAAGGCTGGTGTGCCCAAAGGCCGATTTTAACTGTTCCTTAAACGTACCATCGTGCTGATTGATGTAGTAGTAATCCTGTTCAAAAAAATCGTTGCTTACATAAACATCGTCCCAGCCGTCGTTATTAAGGTCGCCAACACTCACACCCAAACCATAGCCTATCGGCGAAGCGTAAATGCCCGATTTTTGAGTTACATCGGTAAAATGCCCGCCATCGTTGCGAAACAGATGATCGCCGGCATTGTGGCTGTATTTAAAGCGCTGGGTAGAATCGCCGTAAGTATCATTACTATGCACCGATGAAGTAAGCAAAAACATATCCAGGTCTCCGTCTTTATCATAATCGGTAAAGCAAGCCTGGGTAGAAAAACCTTCAAAATCTAAACCATATTTTGCAGCACTTTCGGTAAAGGTAAGGTCGCCGTTATTAATGTATAATTGATTTTTACCCTTAAACCCATTATAGCCAGATACCACGGTTACATAAATATCTTTAAGCCCGTCGCCATTAATATCAACAATGGTAACGCCTGTTTTCCAATCGCCGGTACCCGCTACCCCGGCATTGGCGGTAATATCCTCAAAACGGAGATTGCCTTTGTTAAGGTAAAGTTTATTGGGCCCCTGGTTTGATATAAAGTACAAGTCGGGCAGGCCATCGTTATTAAAATCGGCGGTGGCTACACCGGCACCATTATAAAAATACAGGTAGTCTAAAATATTTACCGAATTGGTGGCCGTGTTTTTATTTACAAAATTGAGATTAGTTTGCGAAGCCGGTAACAGCTTAAAAATAGCATCGCCATTTTTTTGCCGGTTACAAGCCAGGTTGAGTATAAAAACTAATAACCCTATTACACGTAAACTTTTATTCATGATGGTAATGTTTACTGTAAACCAAATACTTTGAGTGCCTCATCGTTAATACCAAACAGGTAGTATTTAACACCCGTTGAGTTTTTAATAATCAGCGACGACCGTACCTGCCCCACCAGCTTAATTCCGCTTTTTGCTGGCTCAAGGTATTGGTAGTTACCACCGGTAAATTTGTAACACAAACCGTAACTGGCATCAAGGCGGCCAACTTCTGGCTTAAAGCCAAAGCTATTGCCAGCCATAATTATGGTTTTAGTGCCGCTGTTATCAATATCATCGCACAATATGGTATTAATTGGTGCCAGTTGAGCGCGCGTGGGCATGGGTTTGCACACATACTTATTTTTCCCGTTATTAATAAAAATGGCCGACTGCAAAAAGTTAATCTCGTGTACCTCGGCACTATCCAATATATCCGGGGTAAATATTTCGGCAAATGGTTTACCGGCATAATCCTCATATTTTAAAAAACGCTTTTTAAACAGCGGCATCTGGCTCACCAAGTCGGGCCGCATATTAAATGCATACTCAACATGGTCGCTTTTATACATTGATGTAATGCATTCTTTGGTGCCATTATGGTCAAAATCCTTCACATAAATTTTCATTGGCTCGGTGGCCGATGCCTGAAATTTAGAGTTAAGGCCCAGGTTTCCGGCAATAATATCGGGCTTACCGTCGCCGTCTACGTCGGCCACTTCTAAGCTGCCCCACCAGCCTTTGTACCCTTCCAGTTGTTTGTCTTCGGTAAATTTGCCGTGGTTGTTCATAAATATTTTAATGCCCATCCAATTGCCGGTTACAACCAGGTCGGGATAGCCATTGCCATCCAAATCAACCCATTTGGCTGCGGTAATCATTCCCAGGCGTGTATTGGCACCTAAAACCTTTGCAGATACATCGGTAAAATTACCTTTCCCGTCGTTATGGAAAACATACGACCTCGGCGAAGAACCGTATAAGCCCGGTACACTACGGCCACCTATAAAAATATCAAGACTGCCATCTTTGTCGTAATCGCAGGCGGTAATAACCGATGCATTTACGGCAGCATGTATGGTTTTTGTTCGGTCGCGGGTGAGGTGCCCTTTGCCATCGTTGGTGAAAAAACGCGGAAAATAAACCGGAGTACCGGCTTCGTCGGCATTACCGGCAACGGTTACTATTAAATCCTGGTGACCATTGCTTCTAAAATTGCCAAAAACAGCGGGCCCGTTTTCAAGGTAGGTTTCGTTCTTAAATTCATCGGGTGTGTATAATTTAAACTTACCGCTTTTTTGCTGCATATAAATACTTCCCGGGTTGCCTTTCGAGCTACCAAAGTAAAAATCGGCAAGGCCGTCATCGTTCAGGTCGCCCGAAGCCATATAAGGGTTTTCGTTTGATAACTTTTGTATCATCAACTTTTCGTTATCAAAATCAATAAAATCATCCTCGGCATGGTGTGGAATGCTGTCAAACAGGCTTTTTGCAATTTCTTTAAATAAAGGTTTAGGAGCTTTCTTTTCAAAATTGTATTGCCCGGCAGCATTCGCGTTTTTAAAGGTGTAAACCTTATTTGCCGCCACCTTTTTTACAGTTTGATATTTGCCACCCGGCCAAATAATCTGCACCGAATCGGCCAGTTGATTTTTACCCATACCAATAGTGATGAGGTTTGGCGATGTACAGCTTTGAAACCCGCGTGTTGGCTGGTTATAATAAATTTGCGATGTGTTTTTATTGAACACCTTAATGGTTGTGCCAACCCCAAACCTGTTTAAGCCGTCACCTTGTAATTTAATTTGTATAAAATGGTTTTGCGATGCGTTGGTGTTGTTTTTGTAAAAAAAGGGCGGCATATTCACGTTATTTACCACCAGGTCGTTATCGCCATCATTGTCTAAATCGGCATAAGCCGCGCCGTTGCTAAACGATGGTTTTGATAAACCCAGTTCTTCGGCCTTATTACTAAAAGTGAAATTTTTGTTGTTGATAAACCCATAGTTTGAAATGGGTGTAGATTTCATCTTTTTCGTAAAATCGCGATAGTCAAACTTTTCTTTCTGGGTTAGTTTTTCCATGTTATCGCGGTTACCTAAAAACTCAATATAATCCTGGTCGGTAAGGTCTTTGTAGATACCGTTTGAAACAAAAATGTCTTTCCAACCATCGTTATTCATATCAAACATCAGGGCGCCCCAACTCCAATCGGTGGCACCAACGCCGCTATAAAAGGCTATTTCCGAAAACGTATTATCTCCATTGTTTAACTGCAAACAATTTTGACTGTACTGATTAAAATAGCCGTCGCGCTGTTTCAATTTATTTACGTCGTATGATTCAAAAGAGGTCATCTTTTTCAAACGTTTGTCTCCTTCGGGCAGCATTTCGGTGGTAAAAATATCATACTGCATATCGTTGTTGATATCAGCAATGTCCGATCCCATTGATGCCAGGCTCAAATGGCCGGTTCGGTTTTGAATGTCTTCCTTAAAAGTGCCGTTCTTTTGGTTAATGTACAGGTAATCGCGTTCAAAAAAGTCGTTCGATACATAAATATCTGGGTAACCATCCTGGTTAATATCAACTACCGAAACGCCCAGCCCAAAGCCAATATCGCTCGAGTATATACCGGCTTGTTTGGTTACATTGGTAAAATGCCCGTTATCGTTACGGTACAGGCGTGCGCCGCCCAGGTTATCATAAATATCGCGCAGGTTTTTACTAAAATCAAAGCTTTCTATGGGACGAAAGGAATTGTTTAAAACAAAGCAGTCCAGGTCGCCATCATTATCGTAGTCAAAAAAAATGGCCTGGGTAGATAATCCATTATCCTCCAGGCCATACTTTTTGGCTTCTTCTTTAAATGTACCATCGTGCTGGTTAATAAACAGTTCGTTGCCACGGGTTGCTGCCGGGCCGTTGCCGCTATGGCAAACATAAATATCCAGCCAGCCATCGCCGTTAATATCTACAAAAGTTGCTCCGGTGCTCCAGTATTTAGTGCCTTTTACTCCCGCCTTTTGGGTTGTGTTTTCAAATTTAAAGTTGCCTTTATTAATATAGAGCTGGTTGCCGCCCTGGTTTGATGTTAAAAAAACATCGTTAAGGCCATCATTATTCAAATCGCCAATAGCTACTCCGCCACCATTATAAAAATTACGGAAGGCAAATACGTTTGTTTTATTGGTTTCGGTAACGTTGTTTACAAAATCCACACCTATATCGCTGTTGTTTTGTAGCGTGAACAATGTTTTACCACTCCTGGAATTGCAACTCCAAAAACTGATTACCGTGAGGATTATAATTGGTATAAGTACTTTTTTTGCCATGCGTGTAAAAATCAAACGTAGCGAAATAAATTCGCTACGTTCAAAAAAATCAAACAAGTAAACAATCAATAAAACAATTTAATAACCAGCGTTTTGCGTAAGGTTAGGATTGGTATCAATAGCCCGTTGCGGTATTGCGTAAACAGTACGGCTTGGATCGGATTTTGCAGGACGCTGATCAACCGGATTGTTGAATGTGCCAAACCTGATTTGATCGTTTCTTCTCCAGCCTTCGTAATACAATTCGTGGCCTCTTTCTGCCAGCATAGTTGGCAAATCAATAGTGGTTAAAGCGGCAAGGCTACGTTGCGCCCTTATTGTGTTAACAATATTTAAAGCTGTTTGCGCATTAGGGTCGGTTCCACCACGCAGTATGGCTTCGGCTTTCATTAGCAATACATCCGAGTAACGCAACAAAATAAAGGTGTTGGTTGCGTTATCATCGTTTACACTACCATCGGCTGCGGGCTGTGGCAGGTACTTAATTACGCGTATCCCTTGTGCTTCGGTAGAGTAGTTTAAATCAACATTGGGTGTAAATACAAGGGGCGCTCCGCCACGTGTTGTTAAAGCAACGTGACCGGGACCGTATTGCTGACCGATTAGGAAACCGGTATTCAAACCGTTAAGGTTAGTCATGCCTGCATAACTGCCACCTCTGCGTTCATCTCTCGAATCAAAACTATTGTAAAAATCGGCCAGGGTAGTAAAACCGTTCCAACTGCTTGGCGATTGGTTGTAGTGCATACCCATCCTCCACATAAAGTGAGTGTTTGCCGGTGCGTTTGACGAACTGTTTAATAAACCAAAAATAATTTCTTTACTAACAGTGGTATTGTTCCAGGCAAAGTTGTCAAAATATTTACCGGGAGCAGTAAGCTGGTAAGTATTAGATGCTATAACGGTATTACAGTAGGTGATAACCTTTGTCATATCGGCCGGATCAAAAGTAAACGGACCGCCTACGCTTGTTGCTTTGTAAACCGCTTTATTTAAATAAACTTTAGCTAACAAAGCTTCGGCAGCAGCCTTGCTGGCCACGCCAACTGTTGCAGCGGCTCCTAAATTAGTGTCGGCAAATACCAAGTCTGCAATAATAAAGTCGGTAGCGGCGCTACGGCTCAAAACCGTTGGGTTAGCGTCTGGCGATGATGCCGGATCGCGCATTGGTGCTTGTCCAAACAAATCAACTATCTGAAACATAAAGTAAGCCCTTAAAAAGCTTGCTTCGGCTTTAGTTTGGTTACTGGTTGTAGTTTTTATAACCTGGGTGGCACGGTAAACGCCAGTGTTTAAAAAGTCCCAGGTATCACTTATTTGCTGGTACGATGCATCCCAGGTATGGGTGTGTAATTTACGCCATGTTCCAAAATCGCCCCAATCGGTGCCGCGGGTTGGGCCCATCATCTCGTCTGTAGAATGCTCCTGTAACGCGTAAGTGTTTGATTGTGTAGCTAAACCATTTAATTGGCTATAAACGCCCAACAAATCCGAAGCGGCCCCTCCGGTTGAATTATCAACAACTTTGGAACCGTATAGTTTCTCATCAAGCTTGGCACAACTGGTACTTAACAGTACCGAACCAGCTATAAAGAGTACTGATATATTTATTTTAATATTTTTCATTGTCTAAATTTTTTAATAATTAAAAACCTGCGTTTATACTCAAAGTAAATGTTCTTGCTTTAGGATACGAAGCATAGTCGATACCCCTTGAAGGAACATTGTTTAGAGCCTTGTTGGTATTGATTTCGGGATCAAGGCCAGAATAGTTTGTTATCAAAATCAGGTTTTGGCCACCCAAGCTAACGCGTAACGATTTAAATGCTTTATCTTCTTTCAAATCAAAAGTATAACCAATACTGGCGTTTGATAAGCGCATAAAGTTACCACTTTCAAGGAAACGGGTTGATAACTGACCAGAGTTAAGCACGTTTTCGTTACTTGCTGCAACAGCAGGGGTTACGTTGTGGCCTGTAACCAGGTTACCACGAAAAAGTATGCATTGGCAGTATTGTTATAAACCTGGAAACCAGTAGCTCCGTTAATAAAAAAGCTTGCGTTAAATTTTTTGTAAGTGAAATTATTGGTTAAACTGGCAGTAAATGTTGGTATAGCACTACCCTGCAAAGTAGACACATCAATTCCGTTTGGATAGATGCCAAAACCATTAGCATCAAAACCAGCAAATACCGGAACTTTATAGGTATAAAGGGGATAGTTATTGGTAATAACCTGGCCATAAGCACCAGATAAGCCCTGGCCGTTAATTGCGCCGGTGTTAACATTTGAGTTACCAAAATTAGTAACCTTGTTGCTCAAGAATGTCATGTTGTATGCAATGTTCCAACTAAATATCTTTTTCTCAACTGCAACAAAATTTAAGCCTATTTCAACACCTTTGTTTACAATGTTGCCAGGTAAATTTACCCAACGGTGGCTATTTGCAGCGGGTTGAGCATAATCTTGCAAAAACAACAGGTCTTTGGTGCTTTTATCAAAATAATCAATTGTACCGGTTAAACGGTTATGCAAAATGGCAAAATCAATACCGCCGCCAAATTGTGTAGTAGTTTCCCACTTTAAATTAGCGTTTGCATTGGTAATGCTATTTGTACTACCATCAAAATTATACTGTTTAATGGCTAATGATGAGTATGGAGGTAATTCCTGATTACCGGTTTGGCCGTAATTTAACCTCAGACTCAAATCATCAAACACTTTTTTAGGCGCAAAGCTTTCGTTCATTATTTTCCACTTTGCAGCTAAAGCCGGGAAAGTAGCGTACCGGTTGTTGGAACCAAATTTTGACGAACCATCGCTACGTACAGTTGCCGTGATAAGGTATTTATCCTGAAACGAATAGTTTACCCTGGCATAGTACGATTGTAACTGTGATCTGGTAGAATCGCCGTATTGTGGCAAGTGGTTTTTAAATTGGCTGATATCTTTAACTAAATTATTTGGTATCAGCGTATTCCATCCTACATCATTCCAGTTGTTATATTTTGAAACCTGATAAGAGTATCCGGCCAAAACAGTTAAGGCACTGTTATTATGTAATTTTACATCATAAGTTAAAGTATGCTCGGTAATTTGCGAGGTTTTTTCAATGTTTTGCACCTGGCCGCGTCCGTTGCCCGATATTTGCGATATAGATTGGCCGCGTACGTTATCAGCATCAGTATAACCAGCTAATGATGGATCGTAATAGGTTGACCGTACTCCCATTGAATAATCGTTACCAAAAGTAGCCTTGTATGATAAGTTTTTGGTAAGCTTTAACGTTGCACCTAAATTAGCCAGGTAACGGTTAATGTTATCCCTATCGTCAATTAAGTTTAACATAGCCACCGGGTTACGGTTACTACCATCAAAGTAATAGCTACCATCGGCATTATAAACCGGATAGGTAGGGTTGGCACTTATTGTTGCACCAATTAAGCTACCCTGATAGCCAGAGTTATCGGCAATGGGCGCATAAGTATTTTTAACATTAGATGCCAAAAAGGTAAGATCAAATCTTAAACGATCTCCCCAAACTTTTTGTGAAGCGTTAACACGGCCTGTTAACCTTTTTAAGCCCGATTTTTTTACGGTACCGTTTTCTTCGTCATAACCTGCAGAAGCGCGGTAAGTAAATCCTTGATTAGCACCGCCAAAACCAAGGTTATAATTTTGTGATACGCCAGTCTGGAAAATTTGATTTTGCCAGTTGGTATTAGCACCCTTGTTAATAGCACTCGGATCGGCACCGGTTGCTTTTACTGCCGTTAAAAACGAACTGGCATCAAGCAAATCATACTGCTTGGCTACGTTGGCAACTGTTGTGTTTGAAGATAATTGGATGCCCTGCCCTTTAGCACCTTTTTTTGTGGTGATAATAATTACACCGTTGGCACCACGCGAGCCATAAATTGCAGCGGCCGAAGCATCTTTTAAAACACTAATGTTTTCGATATCATTTGGGTTGATAAACTCCAGCGGATTGCGGGCTGTTGATGAACCTAACGAACCCGTTGTTGCACCCGAGGCCGAAGTACCTCCGTTATCAATTGGCACGCCGTCAATAACGTACAAGGGATCGTTACCGGAGCGAATAGACGATGAACCACGGATGTTGATAGTAGAACCACCACCCGGCTCGCCGCTTGAAGGCGTAACCTGCACACCTGCAATGCGGCCCTGCAACAATTGCTCTGGTGTAGAAATAATACCCTTATTAAAATCTTTTGTACCGATAGAAGCTACCGAACCTGTAGCATCTTTTATACGCTGGGTACCGTAACCAACCACCACAACTTCGCTCAAGTTGCTTGAGTTAGCTTCTAACGCAATGTTAACGGTGGTTTTGCCATTAATTAAAACGGTTAATTTGATAAAACCAATGTTGCTAACGGTTAAACTTTTTGCAGCATTGGGTACTGCTAAGGTAAATTGCCCATTAATATCTGTCGCGGTTCCGTTACCGCCGGCATCAGATACAATTGAGGCCCCGATCAAAGGAGAACCGTCTTTTTTGTCGGTAACTTTTCCTTTTATTGTTTTGGATTGCGCCATTACCTGGAGCGTAGCAAAACTGAACAAAAGGAGGAAACATAGTTTGGAAAAGTGTTTCATGTTCATGATTTTGGTTAATTGATTGGTTTTTTGTTGGTTATTGGTTTATAAAAGTTTATAATTAGGCTTTACTAGGTATTGGTTTTGTTTTTATAAAAAGCACAGATAATGCTGCCAGCAACAGCAATACACCGGCAAGTTTTATGGCATTTTGCGGGTTGTTACCCAGCCAGCTTGCATAGTACATAGGCATGGTTACATTTTGTATTAACATGGGTATTACAATAAACATGTTAAATATGCCCATGTAAATACCGGTTCTTTCCGGAGGGATATTGCCGGCTATAATGATGTATGGATTGCCCATCATACTGGCCCATGATAGCCCCATGCCCACCATAGGGATAAATACCAAAACCGGATTGTGTATAAATGGCAAAGCAAATAAGCCAGCACCAGCGCAGGTTAAACATGCCGCATGAACTATTTTTGCTCCATGTTTTTTAGCCAGCCAAGCCAGGCCAAATGCCGATGCAAAAGCAATAAAATTGTAAAAAGCTCCTATTTGCCCCGATAGCAGATCGGCCTCGCGAAAGCCGGACACAGCCCCCGTAACCGATCCAAAAACTGATGACGATAAGCACTTGGCTATGTATATCCAATAAATAAACATGGCATACCAGCTAAAAAGCATCATGGGTATCATTTGCTTCATTACGGCTGGCATTTGGGTAATTGCCGTAGTAATTTCTATTAAGGTTGCTTTAAAACCTTTGGCTGCACTACGTATCTTTTGTTTCTCGGCTTCGGTTAGCGGTATTTCTTTGGTGGTGCTAAGGCTATATAAAATAGAGCTGATAGACATTACCGAGCCTATAACAAAAGCTATAATAGTAGTTACCGGAATGTGGTTTTGGTTGGTTGCCATTTTACTCACACCAAAAAATATAAGTAAGGTTGGCGTTAAGTATGATAGCGTTTGGCCAAGCCCGGTAAAGGCACTTTGAGTTAAAAACCCCATTGGGTGCTGGCTCTCGTCAAGCTTATCGCTAACAAAAGCGCGATAGGGCTCCTGGGTTATGTTATTAGCTGCATCCAATATCCACAAAACACTTGCGGCCATCCACACCGAGCTGCTGTGTGGCATTACAAAAAGTGCTAAACTGCATATAATGGCTCCTACCAAAAAATAGGGCGAACGCCTGCCGTATTTACTGATAGTTTTATCGCTAAATGCGCCCACAATGGGCTGTATAAGCAAACCGGTAATAGGCCCGGCCAGCCACAAATAAGGTAGCTTACTCTCCTGAGCGCCCAAATACGAGTAAATGGGACTCATGTTGGCTTGCTGCAAACCAAAACTATTGTTAAGTTAAATATAATATGACGTATAAAAGCGTATATTTGTAAAACAAATTACAGATGGTACGTTATACGATAAAACTTACAAAAGAGGAGGTTGGAGAGTTATACTCGATAATCAACAAGGGCTCCCATAGTTCTCAAACATTCCGGACAGCCTATATACTATTGAATTGTGATGAAGGGGAATATGCGGAGAAAATAACAAATGAACAGATCAGCAAAGTCCTGAAAGTAGGGATGCGAACGATAGACCGGGTGAAGAAAAAGTTTATTGAAGAGGGTTTTGAAGGTGTTTTAGATCGTCGCCCCACCAGCCGTGTTTATGAAACAAAATCAGATGGCGATGTAGAAGCGAAGCTGGTTGCCTTGTGTTGCAGCGAGCCGCCTGAGGGGTTTGCTAAATGGTCATTAAGGCTACTCGCCGATAAAATGGTAGAGTTGGAATATGTAGAAAGTATTTCGCATGTAACAGTAAGAAGTGTGCTTAAAAAAACGAACTTAAGCCTTGGAAAGTAAAGGGCTGGGTAATACCACCGGAAAAAAGCAGCGAATTTGTAGCCAATATGGAACGCGTATTGGATGTATACAAAAAACCTTATGATGAGGAATTTCCGGTTGTATGTATGGATGAGTCGCCAAAACAATTGATAGAAGAAGGGCAGCCCTCTCAAGCCATGAAGCCTGGCCAGGAGGCAAGAGTAGATTACGAGTACATAAGGCATGGGGTAGTCAATATATTTATGGCCAACGAGCCTTTGAGGGGCAAGCGCTTTGTAGAAATTACGGCGTTTAAAACCAAAAAGGACTGGGCTTTATTCGTAAAAAGAATAGCAGATGAATGGTACCCGACAGCGAAAAAAATAACTTTAGTAATGGACAATTTTAAAACCCATTCGGCCTCTGCATTTTACGAGACATTTGAACCAGCCGAAGCCAAAAGGCTATGGGATAGGTTTGAGTTTGTTTATACGCCCAAGCATGGAAGCTGGCTCAATATGGCCGAGATAGAATTGCATGTATTGAATGGGCAATGCCTAAACAGGCATATTTCAACAATGCTGAAGATCAATGAAGAGGTAGCGGCATGGCAACACAACAGAAATAATAAGAACAGCAAAATTAACTGGCAGTTCGAAAATAAAGATGCGCGAATAAAACTGAAAAGACTTTATCCGTCATTACACGATTAACATAACACTAGATTGCAAGCCAAAAAAGCCAAAATTCATATTCAGTATCTGCCAAAAAGAAAGTTTTGCCTTTCTGGCCTTTATTCCGGCGTATATCTTGTTTCCGGCTTCTATTACAGGCTCTATTAGCATGGTACCAGCTCTAATTGGTTTTTAATTTGTTTGGGTTATTTAGCGGCATAAATTTGTCGTCTACTACTATATCAACTGCACTTTGCTGCGCTATAATGAGACTGCTCTCTTTCTCCAGTACTTTTTCTATAAATGATGTTACCGTTTCGCGGTTGCGGTTTATCCGGTTTTTGCGGGTGTGCTGGTAGGTTGTATTAATATAAATACGATGGTCAACCCCATTTAGCAGCGATGTATAAGTACCGTCCACCAATACTACCTTTGTACCCTCAATATCAATATGGTGTACTTCTTCGGTATCAGTTACCCAATCCATATAGGGCACTGCCAGCGTTGCCGAGGTGAGCTGTTTAATTTTTTTAATATGCTCATCAAGCAAGGCCAGCCTTACTTCGTGGGGACCTATATGGTCAAAATCTTTTAAACGGGCTTCGTGATTTTGCTTGGGAGGTAGTTTAAAGTAGTCGTCCTGGTGTAAAACAATTACCTTTAAGCCTTTTTCTAAAAGTATATCTCTTACTATTTTGCTCAGAGTAGTCTTCCCCGAGCCAGATTCGCCGGCTATGCTAATAGCTACAACCTTGTTATCGCTAAAAGCAATCTGCCCCACTACTTTTTGCACATTAGGCTTTACTTTGGCAATAATGCTCCCGGTTTCGGCATAACCGGGTAAAAGAAAGCTTTTAAGTTGGGCAGCATCTTTTTGTGCCAATGCCGAAAGCAGATAGCCCGCCGCACTGAAACATAAATTGGTTACACCACCGGCCTCACCTGTGTAAAAATCAAAATACTCGGTAAACGGCTTTTCTGTTATACAATTTGTTATCTCGTTGTTTAATGCATCGGTTAACAAGTTAGCCGTGCTTTTAAAACCCGACATTGTTAAACCCGTCACTAAAAAACCGTTAACTACCGGCCAAATACCCCCATTATGAAAGTGGCCGGGTTTGTTTTTAAAGTTGTACCCGTAGTTTAAAAGCAGGGCTTTATAAAGTTCGTCGTCCGGGGTTATTGGTGGCCAAAATGCAGGTATGCCCTTATTATTGGTTTGATTTAAAACAGTTTTAAGCGCTTTATCTATCTTATCTTTGGTTTGTTTTGATGGTATATCCAATAATAAAAGTAATGCCATTGACCATCCGTCGAAACGATCAATGATACTGCCTGGCGAAAAAGAAGCAATAAAATTTTCACCTATTTCAAAACTTTTAAGTTTAGCTTGTTGTGCCTGGGTGTATAAGCTATCGGTCAACTCGGCCTCAAGCAGGTAATGCTGCTTAATACGTATTTTTATTTCGAGTGCCTTTTGCTCCCAATCGTCTCGATTAAAAAAGTTGCCCGCAAGGGTTAGCGCCCAGTATCTCAGCAACTGATCGTATAATACATAACCGCTGGTAACATATTCATCGGCCCAATTACTACTCATGGGCACATACATTAACCCTTTGCCGTTAAATTCCCAGCAGTTAGCCAGCTCAAAAAAAGCATCACACTGGCGGCAAACGGTTTCTTTAAATATATTATCGTTTAATTTTTGCAGGTATAAAACCGACGAGATGATCCACCAAAAACTGGCATCAACCCGGCCAACAGGGCCACCAAAGCTTACTTTTTGTATTTCGCCTTGCTGTGTTACCAATATATTAGATGGTATTTGCCCGTGCTTTGTTGAGGCTGATTGCAGCCTAACCAAAGAACTTTTTAGAGGTTGGTAAAGATCGGTTAACTCGTTACTTAAAATGGCCAAACCGGCAATAGCCGAATCACGGGCCCATATATAGCCGTAATTATCGGTCCCATTTGACGATGCTTTAATACCGTGAGTTGAGGAGGCCCACTTTAGCACCTTTATTGCTCTTTGCTCAATGTTTAAATCTTCTGCTGCTAGGGTCATAATTCTACCCAATAGCCATACCTGGTAACATATTGCATCAAGGCATCAAAAAATGCCAAGTGTTTTACTGTTTGTAAAAAAAAAGTACCGGTGCGGTATAATTGGTTTGATAAAAGTATTCGTTCTAACACATGTTTTTATCGAAAAACGGCCCGGTTGCGGCGCAAAGCTTTCCGCAAAGCTTTGCGAAAATGATTGCTGTTGATAAAAAAATAAGTGCCCTTTTATAGAGATATATAATTTAGGATAACAAACCCGTAGTGCATTATAAAGAAAGTTGTTCATTTCGCCAATAAATGGTATATTGTATTGACTGACAATCAATTACAAATATGAACAACTTGATTCAAAATTACACTTTTATTTTAGAAGAGTTTAGGAAACTGTCAATAAAAGAGGACTTTTATTACAAACCAGTAAGGCCAAGACTGTCTGATTTAGAGTTAATTACGTTAAATTTGACCGCTGAATATTGTGGAATAGATTCTGAATATCAGTTATTTAGAAACCTGAAAGGTACCCCGCTTGATATCTTGATCGAACGAAGTGTTTACAATAAGAGAAAAAGAAAATTGTTCCCGCACATAAATGAGGTGAGAAAAAAGCTTGTTCAGAAACTGAACGCTGTCCAGGACTGTTTCATTGTCGATTCAATGCCTTTAGAGGTATGTAAAAATGCCCGTGCAGCAAGAAGTAAAATCTGCAAAGAACAGGAATACGCTTTTCCAAACCATGGTTTTTGTGCTGCGCAAAGTTCGAGGTATTATGGATACAAACTGCATGCAGTTTGTTCAGTAGATGGTGTTTTTGAGAACTTTGACCTAAGCCCTGCTTCCGTACATGACATACATTACCTGAAAGATATACAACAACAAATGACTGATTGCGTGCTACTTGGAGACAAAGGCTATTTGTCCGCAGAGGTACAGGTCAATCTTTTTGAATCTGTAAACATTAGATTGGAAACCCCGATGAGAAACAATCAAAAGAAATTCAAACCGTATCCATACCTATTCAAAAAATCAAGGAAAAGGATTGAAACGCTATTTTCGCAACTGTGCGATCAGTTTATGATCAGAAGAAATTATGCCAAAACTTTTGAGGGGTTTAAGACAAGGACGTTAAGTAAAATAACTGCCCTGACCACCATTCAATACCTCAACAAATTTATCTTTAAAAGGAACATGAATCACATTAAAATAAATTTAGTCTGATAATGCACTACGGGTATAACAAATAATATGTAATACTACCAAGCATTTTATGCTCACGAATAAGTAAAAAACATTCCGTTTTTTTTACCGACATCTGTTTGTATAAAATTCGTTACATTTAAGGCCCAATTAACTGACCTTTTTATGTCTACTGAAGTAACCCTAAAAAAGCTTGCTGATATGCTTAATCTAAGTATATCTACCGTCTCCAGAGCCCTTAAGGACCACCCCGATATATCCACCGATACCAAAATAAAAGTAAAAGAGCTGGCTGCCGTATTAGATTATGAACCAAATACTTATGCAATTAACCTGCGCACTAACCATAGTAAAGAGTTTGGGGTAATTGTGCCAGGCATTGCCAATGATTTTTATCAGGCATTTATTAGTTCGCTAGAGGAAGATGCCCGGCAATACGGATTCTCGCTGATTATTATGCAATCCGGAGACGACCCGCTAATTGAACTTGAGAACGTTAAACGATGCAAGCAAAACCGGATGGCTGGTTTATTTGTATCCATCACATCTAAAACGGTTGATATTCATAATTTTTTAAAACTCGACGAACAACATATCCCCGTTATATTTTTTGATAAGGTTCCGGCTTTTGAAGCTTGCAATAAAGTTTGCGTGGCCGATTCAAAGGCGGCTACAATGGCTGCCGAAGCATTGGTTTTAAAACGAAAAAAAAACATTCTTTCTCTTTTTGGAAACGCGCAGCTATCAATAACGCAGCGTAGGTTCGAGTCCTTCAAGCAGGCTTTCATCAAGTATGGGGCAGATTCAAACTTATTGATTTTTAACACCCATTCGTCTCTTGAAGCACTCGAAATTACCACTACGCAACTATTGCTTAACAAACAAATAGATGCGATTTTTTGCATGAACGATGAGATACTGATAGGTGCTATGAAGGCCGTTCAGAAACTGGGCTTACGTATACCTACAGACATCGGGATTATAGCAATAAGCGAAGGCATTATACCTCAGTTGTATTATCCCGAAATTACTTACGTTGAAACCAGCGGCTTTAAACTTGCCAAAATGGCCTTTGCAAGAATGCTGGCATGTTTAGCGGGCAGCTCATATGTACAGGAACTAAAAATAGACTCCATTGTTGTTGACGGCGGATCTCTATAAGAGTTTTTAATAAATGCCGAAACTAACCGTTTAAGCACATTTATTAACTCAAGTTAATGACAAATATTTGTATTTAAATATTTGAATTTCAGAAATATCTACATATTCATCCTTCAAGATGCCCGAATGGGTACTATCATCGATGTAAAATTCTTCCGGGCTTTTATAAAGTGCGTTTTCCTTATTACGGGTTAAAAAGTAAAAGCCTCCTTTTTAACCCAAACCCTTCAAAAAAAAATCCGTTTTACAAGGGCAGCAGCCAACGTAAAACGGATTAAATGTTGTAAATTAATGTCAGGTTAAACCTCTATTGGTGTTACTTCACCGCCCATTCGTGAATACCGGTTGAGTTTTCTTTAGATAGTTGTATTTCCAGCTTAAGTGCTGTAGTGGTAACGGGTTCAAAAGTAACTACATTGTATTTATCTTTTTCAACATTATAAGGAACCGTGTTTTTTACAGGCACCCAATTTCCATCCTTTTTATAATATAATTTATAATTGTCTGGTATCCTACAGCCACCCCATGGTCCGTCGTCAAACCAGTATACCTTAGATTCTGATACCGTATATTCCTTATCAAAATCGTATTGAACAAATTCTAAGCTGTTGTTTTTGGGCCACCAATGCAGGTATGGATAATTGGTATCTTTGGAGTCGGCCGGTTCGTACTGATCTTTAATAGCATTATACATCCGTGTGTTTTTTAAAGATGAGCTTACTTTACTCAGGCTGGCTATGGTGGGGGCAGGTTTAGGGGTCGCTGCCGAAGTTTCATAAGGTATCCATACAGTCATTTCGCTTGGCCCCCTGTTGGCCCATGCATAGTAAGGAATTGCACGCACAGATTGGCCGGTTTGAATTAACGTTTCCGAATTAAGCTGACGTTTAGCACCTATACCTTGTACGTTAATTACTTCCACACCTTTAAGTAAACCGGCCTCGTATTTTGGAGATGCTATTGCCCCTTTGTTTACCATGATGTTTTGTACCAGGCTATCTTTATTATCGGGCCCTTCAAGGCAATAAACAATAGGCCCCCGTTCAAATGCGAAGCGGTTTACATCATCCTTCACTTTGGTATTGGCAATTACTTTTTCTGTTTCCATGGGTAATTGCAGGGTAACGTGGTCGCCTTTTTTCCATTGGCGTTTTAAAACGGCGTATCCTTTTTCGGTAACAAATGATTGGGGCTTATTATTAATGTAAATAACTACCGGATTTTTAAACTTCTCCATAAACGAATACAGATCGCCCGGAACAGGCTGCTCCTGCGCCCATCCTGGTATGCGTACCCTCAGGGTAAAGTTAAATGCCTTTTCGGGGTTCACGGCAATGTCTATCTTGCCATTCCAGGGATAATCTGTTGTTTGAACGAGGTTTACCTTACCACCGGATAGCTTGATATCGCTGGTATTGCTCATGTAGAGGTTAACGTACAGGTTGTTGAGGTTTTGTGCATACACATAACCGGGCACCGATGGTAAAAAGCGTGTCATGTTGGTAATGCAGCAGGCACAACTAAACCACGCACCCCGTTGGTTTTGAAAAATGGACGCCAGCGGATTAGGGTAAAAAAAACGGTTGCCACTTAATGATATACCCGATAGCAAGCCATTGTATAAAGTTCGCTCCAATACATCAATATATTTCGACTCGCCGTGCAGCAAAAACATGCGGTTGTTCCAATAAACATTACCTATGGCAGCACAGGTTTCCGCGTAAGCCGACATGTTAGGCAATTGATAGTCGCTTCCGAAGGCTTCGCCGGCACCGGTTGCACCAATACCACCGGTTATGTACAATTTTTTAGTAACTACATTATCCCATATCTTATCTATGGCGGCAAAATATTTAACATCTCCGGTAAGCGCCGCAACATCGGCCATGCCGGTATACATATAGGCGGCCCTTACTGCGTGGCCTTCGGCTTCGTCCTGGGCGGTAACTTTTTTATCGGCCTGGTTATAAGCATCGCCCTTAGGCCCGCGTACATCTAAAAAAAACTTAGCCAAATTAAGGTATTGTTTATTGCCTGTTACGCGGTATAGTTTCACCAGGCCCATTTCTACTATTTGGTGGCCCGGGTATTCTTCAATCTTGCCTGGTCCAAAAACCTTCACCAGCAGGTCGGCATTTTTAATGGCGATATTTAAAAGTGTTTTTTTACCTGTTGATTGATAGTGGGCAACGGCGGCTTCGTACAAGTGGCCGCTGTTATACAATTCATGACTCAAAACCTCTTCGTTTTGCCAGCGTTTTTCGCCTATCCAGGGATGAGGTTTACGGGCGTTTACCGTGCGGAAGGTGTACAAGTACCCATCCTTTTCCTGCGCCGCGCCGATGATGGATATCAGGGTATCAAGATAGCGATCCAGTTTAGGGTTTGCCTGCTCCTGCATGGCATACGATGCACCTTCAATAACCTTGTACAAATCGGTATCGTCAAAGGGGTATTCCGTCATTTGGTCGCCATCCTTTAATTTGGCGGCGCGTAAAAAATTATCTATCCGTCCATGCTTTTTACATTGCTCTAAAATGTAAGGTATAGTAACTTCGGCGTTTATCTTCATTTTAGGCTCCCAAAAATGGTCGTGCACATGTACAGAGGTAAAAGCCACGGGTTTAATTGGGTAATCTATAACCTGCGCCAACACGTTTGTGCACAATGCCGTAGTTGCAAGGGAAAGTAAAATGAAGGTATTTTTAAAACTGATTGTCATAGTTATTAATGTTTTTTATCTGATAGGTAGTTTGGCGAAATTTGTCAATCCTTTATCATCCGGCTGCCGTAAACCGGGCCTGCACTGTTATTGGGCCTGGCCTGTAATTTAACCGTAACCTTTGCTTTGCCTTTGGTTAACTCAACCGGTATATCATAATTTACGGTGTAAAAACGGCTCTCTTTGTATTTATTTAAGTCTTCGGTGGCTATTTTAACACCATCAACCAGTATATCGAATACCCGTCCGCGATTATCCATTCCCCAATAGATATTAATGAGTGTATGATGCGCGTTGGGCTCTGTTTTCATTTCATAACTGATGTAACCACCATCTTCGGCCATTCGCCACTTTTTTTGATGCTCCTCACCTGTCGATTCATGTTGCCCGGTAAAGTTGTGATCCCTTTCTGGTTGCATCTCGCCTAAACGAACCATGTCTGTGGTATGCATTTCCAATTCCTGCTGTTTCTTTTTCTCGGCATCGTAAGCCTTTTGCGCTACGGCCCAGGTTGCCGGTGTAAATACATCCCAGTAAACCGAGTAATATTCATTTTTAGTTTGGTTAAAAGGGATAAGCTTAACAGCGGCTGGCTGCGAGTTTGCAGCGGTTGTAAACACCAGGCTTTTTTCATCAACCATTTTAAGCCATTTGGCCGGATCGGTTTCGCTGGTTACAAATACCGGAACGCCGTGCATCGGGTCGGGCTCGGTATCGCCTAATACGCCTGCCAATAAAACGGGGCCGTAAAATAAAGCTTTACGGTTCACATTATCGGGTATTGCTTCTGTGTAAAGGCTTTCGGGAGTTACAAATTCTATTTTATCATAGTTTTTCCATAAGCGGTTTAGCACTACGTAGCCTTGCTCGTTAGTTGTAGTTACCCCGGCTTTTCCATTAATTTTAACAACGCAACTAACTGCCCATTTAGGCTTGCGCAACCTCAAAGCAAAAGCAACAGGCTTAACGGTATTGATTACCAAAGTTGTAACATCAGTTGCCGGAAACGTATTTTGTTGGGTGATTGTGATGCCTTTCTCTTTCCAGTTAAGTACAGATGGGATGAATAGGTTTACGTATAGGCTGCCATCGCTACCGCGGTAATAAATGCTCTCGTTGTATTTTACATGGTTTTCCATACCCGAGCCAACGCAGCAGGTAAATGTAGAAAATGGCGTGCTGTACTCTTTTTTACCACCCATACGTAAAGGCACAAAATAACACACCATGCCATCACCATGGTTTTGCGAGGCCAGGATATGATTATACAAAGCCTTTTCATAATAATCCATTAGTCCTGCCGACGGGTTAACCGAAAAAAGGTGGCGGGTAAGCTTGAGCATGTTATAGGTGTTGCAAGTCTCCGTAGTGTTTTCGGTCAGCTTGTCGTTTAATTTGTCAGGCTCGCCCAGGTATTCATAATTACTGTTGCCGCCTGTGGCGTATGAGTGGTTTTTGGTAATGATATTCCAAAAGTTAACCGAGATCTGCTCGTCTTTTTTGTCGCCTGTAAGCTCGTATCGCCTGGCACTGGCAATTATCTTAGGGATTTGTGTATTAGAGTGCTTGCCCGGCAGGATGTCTTTATTTTCAGAAAGCGGATCAAGTATACGTTTATCATAAAATTTATAGGATGTAGCCAAATATGCTTTATCACCGGTAATAGCGTACAGGTTAACCAGCGTTTCGGCCATACCACCATATTCGCAAAGCAGCATGGATTGTATTTGATCATCCGTCAGGTTTTTGAGCAATTCGCCGGTCCAGTTGCCCATTCCTTCACAAACGTGAAGTGCTTCGGCGTTATTGCAATACAAATAGGCATCTAAAAGGCCGGCCATTACCTTGTGTACAGTATACCAGGGCGACCAACCTCCGTTCAAATCAAACCCATGCGACCGGATATCGCCTTTTTTAACTTCGGCCCAAATGGTATCTTCTTTAGGTATAGCACCTACGTAACCTGTTTTGCGTGCCAACTGGCATTCTTTAAGCTCTTTAACAATATAATTTACGCGCTCTAAAAATTGCGGGTTACGGGTTGATGCATACTGCATAGATATAGCCGAAAGGTAGTGGCCAAGCGTGTGGCCCGCCAAACCCGATGATTCCCAGCCATCGTACAATTTACCTTTAGGTGTTAAGCCGGAATGCGAGCGAAAGCCGGATAATAAACGATCGGGGTCTATCGTTAGCAGGTAAGCCGCATCTTTTTCCATGGCCTGTTTAAAGGGGCTTTCGAGCAGTTGTACATCCTGCAGGTCAAAAGAGTAGGCTTTTAATTCAACCTTCGGCTTTATGTTCATCCGGCTGTCTTTAATCTCAGGCACGTAGGATTGGGCAGTAGTACGAGAGGTATTAAAAGCCCCATAAACCACACAAAAAGCCATTACTAAGGTTCTTTTATTGATCATTTAACACAATTGTTTGGATGTTGGGATAATAGTATTTAAAAAAATAAAATTACTAAAGAGCGGGCACTAATAAAGTATGAAAACTTGCCGCTCCTACCCGGATTTTAACTTATATTTAACGGTACTTTGCAATTTACATTATACAACAATAAACACTCATTGGCAATTTAAACCGCCTCGAACACAATAAGGATAATATGAAATAAGTATAGGTTAATTTGCAACTTATAGTGCTATTGTTTTCAGCCTAACTTTGCTAATAATAAACTAGATAATAACACAATGATTAAATTTGAATGGAAAGGGGTTTTCCCGGCGGTAACTACAAAGTTTACCGATAATGACGAACTTGACCTTGATGCTTTTGATATCAACATACACGCGCAATTGGAAGCCGGTATTGATGGGATTATTTTAGGCGGATCGTTAGGTGAAGCTAGCTCATTAACAGAGGACGAAAAATTTACTTTGTTAACGCACACCTTGGAGTTGGTTGCCGGAAAAGTTCCGGTTGTATTAAATATTGCCGAGCAAACAACACGCAGTGCCGTAAGTATAGCCAAAAAAGCTTTTGAATTAGGTGCCGATGGATTAATGCTGTTGCCACCGATGAGGTATAAAGCCGATGACGACGAAACCTTAGCTTATTTTGCCGCTATAGCAGAGAGTACGCCGCTTCCGATCATGATTTATAACAACCCGGTTGACTATAAAATTGAGATAACGCTGGATATGTTTGAAAAACTGGCTGCATATGATAACATCCAGGCTATTAAAGAATCAACCCGCGATGTGATTAATATTACCAGACTGATTAACCGTTTTGGCGACAGGTACAAAATATTTACAGGAGTTGATCCGCTTGCTGCCGAAAGCCTGATTATGGGTGCCATTGGCTGGGTTGCCGGTTTGGTTGATGCTTTCCCTAAAGAAACCGTTGCTATTTATCGTTTAGTTAAAGCAGGGCGCTATCAAGAAGCCATTGCTATTCACCGTTGGTTTTTGCCGGTTTTAGAACTGGATATTCATCCAAAATTGGTGCAATACATTAAGCTTGCCGAGGTAGGTACAAAAATTGGCACCGAAAATGTAAGGGCTCCACGTTTGCCTTTGAGCGGCCTTGAACGCGAGGCTGTTTTAAACACTATTAACTTAGCGTTGAGCACCCGCCCGGAATTGCCCGAAGGTAGCTGGGGCAAACTGGCCGAGGTAACTGCTTAATTAAGCTTATGATAAACAGCAATAATATAATAGCCTGTACTTATACCACGGTTAATGGTACCGAATTTAATGCCATTAACCCCGCAACAGGCGAACTGCTGGAGGGCAGCTTCACCGGAGCCGATAGCACCGCGGTTAACCAGGCTTTAAAGCAAGCTACCGAAGCGTTTAAAATTTACCGTACCATTGGTGCTAAACGCAAGGCTGCTTTTTTACGCGCCATTACCGGCGAAATTAATTTAATAGGCGAAACACTAATTAGCAGGGCCGTTGCCGAGAGTGGCTTACCTGTGGGACGCATTACCGGCGAAATGGGGCGTACCACCGGGCAACTCCGCATGTTTGCCGATATGGTTGAAGAGGGATCATGGGTTGATGCCGTAATTGACGAAGCGCAGCCCAATCGTTTACCCATCCCAAGGTCGGATATCCGCCGGATGTTGGTACCTATAGGGCCTGTTGTGGTATTTGGCGCCAGCAACTTTCCGCTTGCTTTTTCTGTAGCCGGTGGCGATACAGCTTCGGCTTTAGCTTCGGGCTGCCCGGTTATTGTTAAGGTTCATCCGGCGCATCCCGGTACAAGTGCCTTGGTTGGTTCGGCAATTAGCAAAGCCGCCGAGGCAACAGGTATGCCCAAAGGTGTTTTTTCGCTACTGTATGATAATGGTTATACCGTAGGCGCTCAACTGGTAAAACATGAGCAAACCAAGGCGGTAGCTTTCACAGGCTCGTTTAAGGGCGGTATGGCTCTGTTAAAACTGGCGCAGGATCGCGAAAGCGTTATCCCTGTATTTACCGAAATGGGCAGCATTAATCCTGTTATTTTGTTACCTGCCAAATTAAATGCCGATTATGCACGGCTGGCTGTTAAATTTGCCGATTCTATTACCTTAGGTGCGGGGCAGTTTTGTACCAATCCGGGTTTGATATTAGCTGTACAATCAGAAAGTTTAAACCGCTTTATATCCGATTTAGGCCGTGCTATCGAAGCCGCTCCATCGGCAGCCATGCTTACGCCTGGTATCTGGCAAAACTATCAAACCCTATCACAAGAAATTCTTTCGGAAAACGGGTTGGAACTGATAGCCAAATCCAATGTAATTAATGCGGAAAAAGTAAATCAATCAGTAGCCGCAATAGCTAAAGTATCTGCGCTGGAGTTTATCAGCAATAAAAAATTACGGGAAGAAATATTTGGTCCCTGGTCATTAATCGTAGTTGCCGATGATGTGGCGCAACTGGAGCAGGCTGTACAATCGCTGGAAGGGCAGCTTACCGCTACCGTAATGGCCGAGCGTGAAGAATTACCGCAATACGCCACATTACTGGATACTTTAACTGCCATAACAGGCCGGGTTATACTAAACGGTGTGCCTACTGGTGTTGAGGTTTGCGCCGCCATGCAACATGGTGGGCCGTTTCCGGCTACAAGTGATAGCCGTTTTACCTCGGTAGGTACCGGAGCCATTTACCGCTTTGTAAGGCCCGTAGCCTGGCAGGATTGGGAAGATAGCTTGCTTCCGCCCGAATTGCAGGTATCTAACCCGCTAAATATCTGGCGGCAGATCAATAATAACTGGACTAAAGAATAACATGAGCAGTAAAACTTTTTTTTGTATCGACGCGCATACCTGCGGTAACCCTGTTAGGCTGGTTGCAGGTGGCGGGCCTACGCTCAAAGGAGCAAACATGAGTGAAAAGCGTCAGCATTTTTTAAAAGAGTTTGACTGGATACGCACCGGGCTCATGTTTGAGCCACGCGGCCATGACATGATGTCGGGCAGTATTTTGTACCCACCTCATGATCCTGAAAACGATGTAGCCGTGCTGTTTATCGAAACCAGCGGCTGTTTACCCATGTGCGGCCATGGTACCATTGGTACCATAACCATAGCTATTGAAGAAGGGCTCATCCAGCCCAAAGTTCCCGGAGTTATTCGCATGGAAGCTCCCGCGGGTTTAGTTACCATTGCTTACAAGCAAGAGGGGGGCAAGGTTACATCTGTTAAATTAACCAACGTGCCCTCTTTTTTGGCCGCAGAAAACCTACAGGTAGAATGCCCCGACCTGGGCACCTTAACCATTGATGTAGCCTACGGTGGTAATTACTACGCCATTGTTGACCCTCAACCCAATTTTGCCGGTTTGGAAAACTATACCGCAGGGCAGCTTATAGGTTGGAGCCGTATTTTGCGCCAGCGCATTAATGAACTATATACCTTTGTGCACCCGCAAAACCCTACCATTAACACCTGTACACATATTTTGTGGGCAGGTGCTACGCTATCTGCCGATGCTACTGCGCGTAATGCTGTTTTTTATGGCGATAAAGCTATTGACCGTTCTCCCTGCGGCACAGGTACATCTGCAAGGATGGCTCAGTGGCACGCCAAGGGTAAATTAAAAAAAGGCGATTCGTTTATCCACGAAAGCATTATCGGCAGCAAATTTACCGGCACAGTAGAGGATGTGGTAAAGGTTGGCGATATGGATGCTATTATTCCAGGTATTGAAGGCTGGGCAAAAGTATATGGCTATAACACCATCAAAATAGATGATGATGACCCATATGCGCATGGGTTCCAGGTAATTTGATAATTGATTTTTTATTGACTTAGGTTTTTTGGCTTAGGTATATTCCGAATAGTGATGGCTAAAGTATTGATTATAGGTGCGGGTATTATGGGGCTTAGTTCCGCTTATTATCTTCAAAAAGCGGGACACGAGGTAACGATTCTTGAAAAAAGCGATCTGAGTGATAATTGTTCATTTGGCAATGCAGGCATGATTGTGCCAAGCCACTTTGTACCCCTGGCCGCCCCGGGAATGATAAGCCAGGGAATAAGATGGATGTTTAACAGCAAAAGTCCGTTTTATGTACGCCCTTCGCTTAACGCTGATTTGATTTCCTGGGGAATCAAATTCCTCAAAAATGCTAACACAAAACACGTAGAGGCATCGGCCCGGCCTTTAACCGAGTTATCACTGCTTAGTAAGAGCCTTTACCAGGAACTTGCAAAAGAGCCCGGCTTTGATTTTGGCCTTTCGGAAAAAGGCATCCTGATGTTTTATAAAACCGAAAAGGCTGCCGAAGAAGAAGCGCATTTGGCACATAAGGGAAGGGAACTTGGTTTGGATATGCAGGTGCTTAACGTAGAGGAATGCCTTGCTTTGCAACCCGAACTTCAATTAAACGTTTTAGGCGCCGTGCATTACCGTTGCGATGCTCACTTGTATCCCAATAAGCTAATAGCGATTTTACTGCAACACCTCACCGAAAATGGGGTAAAAATTATTCGCAATCACGAAGTAACGCGCATTGATACAACAGGAAACGCAATTACCCGTGTTTTTACAGCAGATAAAGAATGGACCGCCGACCAGTATATTATTGCCGGAGGCTCGTTTTCGCCGGCTGTTGCCAAACTGGTTAATTTAAAGGTGCCTTTAATGCCGGGCAAGGGATATTCGTTTATGGTGAACGAGCCACAACAGCGGATGCAGATACCCGCCTTGCTTGCCGAAGCCAGGGTTGCCATTACCCCAATGAACGGTAGTTTAAGATATGGTGGTACTATGGAATTAGACAAAATTAATACCCGGATCAATATGAACCGGGTAAAAGGGATAGTACAATCGATACCCGAGTACTTTCCGGATCTGAAACCTGAAGTTCAGGCCGAAAAAGAGATTTGGTTCGGTTTCAGGCCGTCGTCGCCCGATGGTTTGCCCTACATTGGCCGGAGCGATAAGTACACTAATTTAATTATGGCGACCGGCCACGGTATGATGGGCCTAAGCCTGGGCCCTGCTACCGGTTTATTGGTAAGCCAAATTATTAGTGGTGTTAAAACCAGTATTGGTATCGAAGCATTCTCTGCCAATCGTTTTGCTTAATAGTTGCCGCCGGCAATTAGATAAATGAAATACCAGTATGCTTTATCTATTAAAGCCGATAAAACAAAAAAGAAGGGCATCTTAATAAAAGTTGTCCTTCTTTTTTGTTTAAAATAAATGCCATCAACGGTAACCATATTTTAATTTATGGTTGCTTAGTTCTCGCTTTTACGCCTCAATCAGTGTACATTTTACCCTCCTCTTCTCATATTTTACCTTAAATTGCTTGATGTTTTTATTTTAAGGTTAATTTGCTGTAAATTACAACAACAATTAATTAGCCCGCCATGAAAGTATTACAATTTACTATCCCTGTAGCTCATGACAAAAGCGTAATAGTTGATGAGGTAGAACTGCCTTATCATTATCCGTATTTGCACCGGCATAAAGAGGCGCAAATCACCTGGATACAGCAGGGAGAAGGCACTTTAATTGCCGGTAACCATATGCAAGATTACAAGGCTGGCGATATTTTTTTAATTGGGGCCAACCTGCCGCATTTATTTAAAAGCAACCCCGAATATTTTAAGCACAACGATACGAGGGGTATTAAGGCACTCACGCTTTTTTTTAATCCGGATGGCACTTTGGCTCCTTTGTTTAATTTACCGGAGATGAAAGCTTTTAAGATTTTTTTGCAGCAGCATCAACAAGGTTTTAAAATCCCCGATCAGCAATATCAACCCATAACACAGTTTATGAATGCTGTTAAAAACACAACCGGACCAGACCAGCTAATGGAATTTTTAAATTTGCTTAAAGGCATGTTAGCCATCAATACTAAATTAGAGCCGCTATCATCATACGGCGATATACCTGCAATAACCGAGAACGAAGGCATCCGGATAGGTAATATTTACAATTACATTATGCAGAACTACAGCGAGCCTATAACCTTAGAAGATGTAGCCAAAGGCGCCTGCATGACTTCCGAATCATTTTGCCGGTATTTTAAAAAGCATACCGGCCACACATTTATATCCTTTTTAAACGAGGTAAGGATAAACGAGGCCTGTAAAAAACTAACGGCACATAAATTTGAAAGTATATCAACAGTGGCTTATAAATGTGGTTTTAAAAGCATCACCAACTTTAACCGGGTTTTTAAATGTGTAATAGGTACATCACCGCGCGAGTACCTGGACAATTACCTTAATAACGTAATAACGCAACTAAAATAGCCAGTTAATTACCAGGGCCAATATTTTGAGATGCTATTGGCCCTGTGTTTTTGCTTTATATGGCTTTAGCTTTTTGGCTTAACCATAATTGTTCCTCTTCACTTAAATGCGGGCTTAATTTATCATAAACCATTTGGTTATAGTTATTAAGCCAGTGCACATTGCCGCTCTCCAGTAAATCTTTTTTAACTAAAGCGGTATCTATAAGTGCCAGCGTTAAGGTTTCAAAGGCGTAAAATTGCGCAAACTCATTAACGGTATGGCTAACGGTTAGCACCAAATTTTCAATCCTCACGCCATGTTTTCCGGGGCGGTATATTCCTGGCTCTATAGAAGTTATCATGCCAATTTGTAGCGGTATGGCTACGTTGGTAGGGTTTAACACCTGCGGCCCTTCGTGTACATTTAAATAAAAACCTATGCCGTGCCCGGTGCCATGCCCGTAATTAATGGCATGTTCCCATAAAGGCCGCCGGCAAATGGCATCAATTTGGTAACCGCAGGTACCTTGCGGATAAAGGGTTTTAGATCCTTCTATCATGGCTTTTAAAACCAGGGTATAATCTGTTCTTTCTTCCTCGGTAGGTTCGCCAAGCGGTATCATGCGGGTAATATCGGTAGTTCCGTAAAAGTACTGCCCTCCCGAATCAACAAGGAACAAGCCCTTCTCCAAAATTTCCGAATCACTTTCGGCTGTTGCCATATAATGTGGTAAAGCCCCGTGAGCCTGGTAGCCACCAATGGTGTTAAAGCTTATCCCGGCAAGGCCATCCTGCTGTTCCCTAAATTGCTGTAGCTTTTCGGAGGCGGAAAGTTCGGTGATTTTAATTTTGCCGATATTTTGTTCCATCCAGATCAAAAAGCGGGTAATGGCTACCCCATCCTTAATCATGGCTAAACGCACCTGTTCAATCTCGGTTTCGTTTTTCAGTGCTTTAAAATGCGTAGTTGGATTAATGTCTTGTACAACCACCGCAGATTTCGGAATCAGCCTGTATAAACCAAAACAATTGCGTTTAGGGTCAATCAGTATATTGCAACCTTCCGGTAAGGCAGTAAGTGCGTTGTCAATATCCCCGTAAGGCAAAATTTGTACTCCGGCCAGGTTTAGCAATGCCTTATCTGCCTCTGTTACCTTTTCCAGATCAATAAAAAGCGTTGCGTTGCTATCGCTGATGATTGCAAAGCTTAAAACCACCGGGTTATAGCTTACATCGCCGCCGCGGATGTTAAACAGCCAGGCAATATCGTCTAATGATGAGATTAGGTGATGGTTGGTTTTTGCAGCCTTCATGGCAGCCCTCAGGCGCGCCAGTTTATCTTCAACAGTTTCGCCGGTAAACTTCGCGTCGATACAAAAGGCAGGTACTTTAGGCAGGGCAGGCCGGTGATCCCATATCGGGTCTAAAAGATCGTCGCTTTTAAAAACAATCTGTTTATCGGCCAATTCTTTCTCCAACAATTCGCCTAATAAAACAGATAATAAACGATCATTAAAAGCAACAACGGCCTGGTCATCCAGTACTTCGGCCAACCAGGCTATGTACTCAGGCGCATGCTGTACCTTCAACTTTACCAGCTCATAACCGGTATCCTGTAGCTGTTCTCCAGCCTGTACAAAGTATCTGAAATCCGTCCACAAGCCGGCAAATTCAAGCGTGATAACCAATGTACCTGCCGAGCCCGTAAACCCGGAAGCAAAATGGAGGCATTTATAAAAATCGGGCAAATATTCACTGATATGTGGATCGGCAGAGGGGATGATATAGGCAGAAATACCTTTATCCTTCATTTGCTGGCGTATGGCAGCGAGTTTTTGTTTGTATGTCATGAGATAGCGCGTTATGATGCAAAAATACAATTTGAAGGCGTAGTTGTTATACCAAATCTTATCCGCTTATTCCCATAAATTGGTTTTGCCTATAATTTAGCCGTAGTAACTTACCGGTATCAACGCTCAAGTTTTAGCTATGCTATTTGTGTTTAGTGGCTTTGACAGTTATAACTACTAACGCTTATACAACGATACCAATTTCAAAATATACACTCGCCTGTTTAAGGTTGAACGATTCGCGTAAAACTGCTTTAAAAATAAAAAGCCTCCCAACCTTGCGTCGGGAGACTTTCAACCTAAACCTTATCACAATTAAACCGGTAATTTTACCGATTCATATATACCTAAACAATTTTTGTACCAAAGTTGGCTTAATGATATAAAATATACCCCGCGTAAACATAAATGACGTTTAATCAATAATACAAGGCTTTTTAATTATTTCATCACCGTTTTACTTTGTTCTTTTTGTTATACACTCTATTGTTATTACTGCTGTTTACTGTTCAGTTTTTTGCGCAAATATGTATCCAAAACATACAGGCCCAATACCATATCAAACAATAAAAAGCCACGCATTATATTATTGCTCATGTATTGCTGTATTGGCGGCATTTTAAACTGGGGTAAATTAATGGCTACGTGGCCCGTTTGCTGCCAGTTAATACTGGCTAACATTAAAACTAACAATGCGCAAATACTTACTGCAAAAAAGGCACCTATAGCCCATATAATATGTTTGTTTACTGCAGATTTTAATGGCTTTAAAGCGGCCTCGGTACGGATGGCCTCCATAACATTGTAGGTAAAGGCCATAGATGGCTCGTCCAAATCAATTGCTTTAAATTCGGTATTAAGCCGCAACAGCTCGGTGTACATTTGTTTGTACATCTCGTTAGTATCTATTAAATGGCTAATAAGCTGTTCCTCTTCGGCAGTACAGTGGCCATCAATATAGTTCCAAAGTTTTTCTTCTATATCATTCATATCAATTCCCTCGCTTCGTGTTTCAGGTTATGCTCCAGCTTTTCTTTCAAACGCTGGCGCGCTCTAAATAGTTTAACTTTAACGGTATTGGCCTCCATATTCATGGCCTGTGCAATTTCTTCTAACGATTGTTCTGCCTTGTAAAACAAGGTTATTATCATGGCATCATCGGGCAATAATTGCTCAATGGCCTGGTTTACATAAAACGACCGCGACTTGCTCTCGGCTGTATTGGCCTCAAATGCCGACGGGCGGTTTTCTAGTTGGATGCCGGCATCCTCGTTATCAATTGATGTGGTGCTTACCCGTTTCTTACGCAAAAACGTCATGGCGGTTGTATATACAATACTATACAGCCAGGTACTGAATTTTGACTGACCCTGAAACTGGGCTAACGACCGGTATGCCTTTATAAAACAATCTTGCGTAATTTCTTCGGCATCTTCGCGGCCTTTGGCAAAACGCAATGCCAGGGTAAACACAAAACGCTGGTGCCGTTTAACCAGGTCGGCATAGGCTGCCTGGTTACCTGCCAGGGCAAGGTCTATCAGTTCGATATCTGTAAGCTTTGATTGCATCAATTACCGACTGTGACGCATAAACCTTTTACCGGGTTACAGTTAATTGTAAATATAATAACAAAGTGATGATTTATTATTTTGCCGAACACAAAAAACACAGCCGGGGCAGTATTTATGAGCAAAAAAAAGCGATGGGCTTACATCCATCGCTAAACAATTACCGCTGGCGCTTATACCTGCACCGTTCCTTAAATTCGGCCCTAAACTTTTCGCGTTCCTCATCATTCATATTCATCCACTTCTCGCGCAAATGTTGTGGCGCACCGCCCCAGCCTGTTTTTGCACCACGCGGCCCAAAATGCAAACGGCCAAACAATATGCGGCAAAGCACTAATAAGCCTAAGGCCTGCCAGTAGGTTACCGGGGCAGCGTGAATTACTGCCGGCAATATGGCGTTCCATAAAAACTGAACCGCAGTGCCCAAAGCAAACAGCAGTAAGATGATAACAGGCACAAAAAACAATTTCTTTTTGCGGTGCCCAGAATGTTCTGATGGATTAAACATAGTTTTTTGTATTAATAATTTAAAAATTCGTTATATAATGCCTGTAGGCGGCTGCGTAAAAATTTTACGGCGTAACCCTTACGTGATATGATGGTTTTTAGTTTTTCGCCGGTTTCATCGGCAATTTGTTGCAGTGTTTTATCTTCCAGTTCGTTCCAAACAAAAACCTGGCGCTGGTTTTCGGGCAATTCGTCAAGGGTTGTAAATAATTCCTGCCAAAAAAGTTCCTTAATGTAAATAGTTTCGGGGTCGTCATCGTCGGCTATTAATATCTCGTTAAAATTAAACTCGCCTTCTTCGTCTTCAAAACCCATATCGTCAAGCGCTTCGGGAGTTTTTTTTCTATAGCGGTCAATAATTTTATTGCGGGCCACGCGGTATAGCCAGCCGCTCATTTGTTCTATCTCATCAATATCAACAACATTACTTAGCTGGTACCAAACATCCTGCAAAACGTCTTCAGCATCTTCTTCGGTTTTTACCCGGCCACGTATAAAGCTGAACAGACCTTTGCCATAGTCTTTTACAGCTTCTACAATGTTTTGTGCCGGATTATTTGTCATTTAAATGATGTGCTCTTTTATTAGGATAACGGCCAGCCTTTTAAATTACTCTAAATTATTTTTAAAGCAGGTAACCTGTTTACAAGTTAACCCCAGCACATTAATAAGTCAACCGTTTAATAACACCTACTAACAAAACGCTACAACTGGGCGAAGAATATTTTGATAAAAGAGGATAGCATTGGTTTGGCTCAAGCTTGCCGTAGCGGCTCCGCTTACTAAAGCATGTATTTTATAATTAGAAATCTGGAGTTAATGATATTATTTAATAATACCATTAACCAAAACGCAAAACACACCTGCTTAGCAATATCACTGTAAGGGTGTTTTTTGCTTAACCAGCTTTGATGCTATAAGGGCAAATAACCCCTGAAACAAGCCAAAAACTATTGCCGAAATTAGGCCGATACCTATCATATAGCCAATGAGATAGCCACCCGCAGGCATCATTTTACTCATATCGGGGTGGTGGGTGCTGTAGCTTGTATAAAAAAAGGTGTGTGTTGTGGTAAGGTACACACTGTTAAGTCCGCTTACAAAAAAGCCGTGTGCAAAGTATTTGCCGGTACAAACTTTTGCTATAACATAAGCCACTGCAATAGATATAAAAAGCCAAAATATAAATTCTACCTTTTCGGGGATAAGAGAGATTGTTCCAAAGGCCATAATGAGGCCAAACATGGAGAGTTGAAAAATGAGTTTCCAGTTCATGGTTATAAATAATTTAGGTTTTCAGTTTAAATATAAAACTAATTTGGGGTTTGGTGATCAATTTGCGGGTCGATAGCTAATTAAATTGTCGCCTTTTTTTTTAATTACGCTAAAACAATTTAAAACATTATTGCTTTAGTAGCTTAAGATTGATGATGCGCTTTAACCAAAAAATTATTAAACATACCCTTTGCTTATAGTTTAAACAAGCATAAACTTTAAAATTGTGCAGGCGTATTTTATAAATAAAGATTTTTTAAGGTAATTATTCGCATTTTCTTTGCGCTAATTGTGCAACTTATTTTATTTAATATACTTTTGCTAAAACATTAAAAATTAATTGATAAAAAAACATGAACATTTTTGTAGGTAGTCTTCCGTTTAAAGTTGAAGAAAGTGAATTGAAAGAAGTTTTTGAAGAATTTGGTGAAGTTACATCGGTAAAGATTATCACTGACAGAGAAACAGGCAGAAGCAAAGGTTTTGGCTTTATTGAAATGCCTGATGATGAGGCAGCTCAAAAAGCTATTTCGGAAGTAAATGGTGCTGAACTTTATGGCAGAACAATTGTTGTAAACCAGGCTGAAGAGAAAAAAGAGCGTCCATCAGGTGGTGGCGGATACCGTGGCGGTAGCGGCGGCGGTGGTGGTTACAACCGTGGCGGCAATAGCGGTGGCGGTGGTGGTGGCTACAACCGTGGCGGTAGCGGCGGCGGTGGCTATAAAAGATAGTTTAGTGTTTTTAATGTAATTAGCCTTAGGCATTTTTACCTTTTTCAAACATACTTTTTTCTTTTATTCCAATTCTTTTTCACGGTTACTACCGTAAACACATATAAACTCTACCGGCAGTACTATTTAGTATTGCCGGTAGTTTAATAACATTGCATGATTGTGCACACATCGTGGATGTTTCTTTGAGCCCTTTCGGGAGACTTTCTCTCTATCCAATCAGCAATTTTTTTCATAACCCATAAGTTGAGTTACCGATATTTAATATCGGCATAAATTTCCCTACGCTCAAGTAAAACCTTGGTCAATGCAAAAAAAATGTAGTTATTGATAAAAAAGATAGCATTAATTTTAGCACCACAGCCTATAGCTATAGGTACAACTGTGAAAAACGTCAACCGGAGAATAAGCGCTTAATCTACCGAAACGGTTAAACCTTCTTGCTGAAGTATTTTACGGTAAATCTCCATTTCGGTAAAAGAGCCTTCTAAAACGGCGCATTTACCTTCGTTATGAACCTTCCAGGCGATTTTTTCCGCCTGCGATTCGGTATAGTCAAGGTATTTCATCATGCAATAAATTACATGGTCAAAACTGTTAACGTCATCGTTCCACAAAATAAGCCGGTGCAATTCTTTTAATCCGGCTAAAACTTCTTCTAAAGTTAGCGTTTGCTCTTCTACCTGGGTTGACATAGTTAGCACAAATTTAACCAAAACAATCAACACATTAATGTAAAACGTTGTTTTAACTTCCCTTAGCGCCGCGGGTTAGTTTTTCAATGCCGTCCCACATTTCGTTGCTCACCATCTCAAGGGCACTAAACTGACCAGCACCTTGCAGCCACTCACCTCCGTCAATAGTAATCACTTCGCCATTGATATATCCCGAAAAATCCGAAACTAAAAATGCAGCAAGGTTTGCCAGCTCCTGGTGTTCGCCTACGCGCTTTAATGGCACACGGTTTTTAAAATCAAACTTAGCCGCCATATCGCCGGGTAGTAAACGCTCCCAGGCTCCCTTTGTAGGGAAAGGCCCGGGTGCAATGGCATTGGTGCGAATGCCGTGCCTTCCCCATTCCACAGCTAAAGACCGCGTCATGGCCAGTACACCTCCTTTGGCGCAAGCCGATGGCACCACATAGGCCGAGCCGGTAAATGCGTAAGTAGTAACTATATTTAATGTAGTACCGGCAATTTTTTCTTTTATCCAATATTTACCCAATGCCAGCGAGCAATTGGCCGAGCCTTTAAGCACAATATCAATAACTGTTGAAAACGCATTTGCCGATAACCTTTCGGTAGGGGATATGAAGTTACCTGCCGCGTTATTAAGTAATACATTAACCCGCCCAAATTTTTCTATCGATTGTTTGAGCATGGCCTCCACTTCGTCGTAATTGCGCACATCGCAGGCTATGGCTAACACCTTGCCCCCTGTTTCGGCTTCCATTTCGGTGGCGGTTTTTTGCAGTACCTCCAGCTTTCGGCTGGTGATAACCAGGTTGGCGCCAAGCTTTAAAAAGTAGGTTGCCATAGCTTTACCTAACCCGGTGCCGCCACCGGTTACTATAATTGTTTTCCCTTGTAATGCATCGTCTTTTAACATAAAAAAAGCCCCCTCTAAATCTCCCCCCGGTAGGGGAAACTTTTTGTTTTTTAATTTTACCGTTATATAAATATTATTGTAAATCTCATATCACACCATTCCCCAAAAGTCTCCCCTACCGGGGGGAGATTTAGAGGGGGCTTTAAAGCGGGCTCCTCGGAGTTTTCAAATTCTGAATTATCATATCCAAGGCCTTGCGTGTTTCGGGAGCCCACCATTGTTTTATCATTTGGTTAAGGGTTTCGGTTTGGTCGGCATTGGTGGCAGCTATCAGGTGCTTGCGCAGGTTAAGCTTGCTTTGGCTCCAGGTAACGGGGTTTAGCTGCATATACTTGCGTATTTGCTTTTCGGCAGTACTTATTACGCTCTCGGGGTTACTTATCTCGTCAATTAAACCGGCCTGTAAGGCCTCATCAACACTTAGCAACTTGCCTTCCATCAACAACTGATAAGCCTTGCGCTGCCCCAGCCAAAACGAATACAAATGGAAAATACTATCGGGTACAATAATGCCTACGGGTATCTCGTTTAGGCCAATAATATATTTGCCTTGCGCCATTACGCGGTAATCGCAGCAAATGGCTATTACGCAACCGCCTGCCGGGCTGTGGCCGCTAATTGCCGCAACCATAGGTTTTTTAAACGAAACCAGTTTGGCTTGCAGGGCCAAAAAGTCCGTCCAAAAAGCAGTAATCTGTTCTTCGTTATAATCGTAAAGTTCTATCAAATCCAACCCTGCCGAAAAAAAGTTTTCTTTCCCGGTTATAATGAGGCCACCAATATTATCGTCATTATCAATACTATGCACCAGGGTGTGCAACTCCTTTACCATTTCGGCATTCATGGGGTTTGATTTGCCACGGTTAAGTGCAATAACGGCCAGCCGGTCTTTAATAGTTACCTGTATAGTGTTCATTAAGCAAGAGGTTTATAAAGCCAAGGTCGTATTAATTTTTCACAAATACAATGCACGCATAGTATTTTGGCAGGGGATTGATTGATTGATTGATTGATTGATTGATTGATTGATTGATTGATTGATTGATTGATTGATTGATTGATTGATTGATTGATTGATTGATTGATTGATTGATTGATTGATTGAGTGAGTGAGTGAGTGATTGATTGAGTGAGTGAGTGAGTAGCTATTATCAATGAGTTTTTTGATAAAAAGCTTTTAACATCGCTTGCGGGTCCGTGGCGTTATTGACTGCGCCTGATACGGCAATGCCTGTTATTCCGGTTTGCATTAAATGTTCAACACCGTTTAACTGGATGCCACCAACTGCTATGATGGGGATATTTACAGGATATTTTTCTAATTCGCGGTAGCCGTTGTAGCCCAACAGCGGGTAATTATTAGGCTTGGTTTCGGTGTGGGCAAAGGGGCCGTAGCCCACGTAATCGGCAAAGCCTTGCTTTTGCAATTGTAGTAGGTTATCAATTGTTGTGGCTGATGCGCCCAATGTTTTTTCGTCGGTAATAATTTCGCGGATAACCGCTAAATCGGCATCCATATCTTCGATATGTACGCCTTGGGCATCAACCTTATCCAGTAAATGGTAATGGTTGGTTAGTATGAGGGTAGCACCCCAATCGTCGCAAATGCTGGCTACCTGGTGTATTTCGGGTATCATTTCCTCGTCTGTTTTACTCAGGCAGCGGTACTGTATCCAGTTAACCCCGGCCTGGCAAGCCATTTGGGTTTGCTCGGCATGGCTGCGGCCAGGTAAATCCTGAGTTAAATAGTGAAAGCGAGAAACGTATTTTTTCATGCTATGCCTGTAACAACAAATTAACCTTTAATGTTTTTGCCCTTCACCCGGTTACTCAAAAAGCGATAGATTACTATTATGAGTGCTGTTAAAAGCAACAGGTTAAATAAAGTCCACAAGGTTAAGGTTATACTGGGCGACATGGCAATTGGGTTTATCAAATGTAAATAATAAAGTCCGGAAAAATGGGTTCCAACATTTTCCGGACTTTATTATATTAAACCAATTATCTTACTATCTCAACTATAGGCAAGCCAATGGTGCCGTTAGGTGTTTGAATATGTAGTAAGGCGGCTACCGTAGGTGCTATATCCGTCATGTGGATTGATGCATTGGTATGGCCATGCGGAATTCCCCAGCCCATAAAAACCAGGGGGATGTGGGTATCATAGGGGTTCCAGGTGCCGTGCGTTGTGCCGGTGCTGCCATGGCCCGAGAACCATCCGGGTTTTAAAACAATTTGAACCGACCCGCTTCTGTCGGCATTGTAGCCGTTAACAATCCGGGTGCGCAGGGCAACCGGTATAGATGCATCGGCAGCCTTTTTCATGTCGACAGCAAAAGCAATAGCAGGCTGTTTTTCCAGGTATTTTATACAGTCGTTTTTTAATTCGGTTTCATCCAGATGTAAGCGATTGATTGCGCTATAGTTAAAATTAACCTGGTAATTCATTAAACTTAGCACTAACGAATCGGCCTTGTATTTGCCTAACAATTGTTTATTCAATTCGTTTTTTGCGGCTGCCTCGTTCCACATCCCGGCAGGGATATTATGGTCGGTTAAAAAAGTTGGATTGTGTGCCGCGCCGTGGTCGGCGGTTAAAAACACGGTATAGTTTCCTTTACCAACTGTATTATCCAGGTATGTAAAAAAGCTGGCTAAATCGCGGTCCAGGCGCAAATAGGTATCTTCGGTTTCAACGGCGTTAATACCATATTGGTGGCCAATATAATCTGTTGATGATAAGCTTAGGGCTAAAAAGTCGGTAACGGTATTTTTTCCTAATTTTTCATTTTCAATGGCTTCCTTAGCTAAATCTAACGTGATGGAGTTGCCATAGGGCGTAGTACGTATAGCGCCGTAATCTTTAGCATACATTGCCGAAGTTTTTACGGGCATGGTTGGCGCATCGGCACCTTTGGGCTTGCCTTCGTAACGAGGGCTGTTGTCTTCGGTACTTTGGTCGTAAGTGTTAACCGGGTATAAGGTGTTCCAATCTTGCTTCAAATACTTTTCAGCATTTTTTTGCTGGTTAAAATTATTTACCCATGCCGGCAGGCTATTCATGTAATAGGTGCTGGTTATCCAGTTACCGGTTGCGTCGTCAAACCAATAAGCGGCATTAGCACTGTGGCCTGCAGGTAAAATACCGCCACGGTCTTTAAGTGATATGCCTATTACTTTGGCTTTAAAGTTTGTTGCCAGGCGCAACTCGTCTGTTACGGTGGTGGTTAGTAAATTACGTGGCGACATTTGGCCAGCTACCGACGTACTGCCCACCGTTTTTACGGTAGCATCTTCGGTGCAATACATTGATTGCCCTGTTGCCTGAATAATAAAATCGTTACCGGCGATGCCATGTATAGCCGGAACGGTGCCTGTGTAAATACACGTATGCCCGGCTGCAGTAACGGTAGGGATATAATCCAGATTAGTATTATCGCAGCTAAAGCCTTCGTTTAGTAAACGTTTAAAGCCATTGCTTTGGTAGCGGCTGTAATAGCGATACAGATAATCCCAACGCATTTGATCTACCACAATACCCACAACCAGTTTAGGGCGCGGAACAGCAGTGGTAGCAGCAATTGCAGTTTTTTTAGTTTGAGCCGATGCGGCTAATGTTGTTAAGGCCAATAAGGCAATGGAGAGGCATTTTAGTTTCATGTTGATAATCACTATAAAAACTCAAATATCAGCAATACAACTCAACCGAATGTGATATTTATGTTAAGAATTAACATGCTAGCACTATGTTAGTGTACTTAAACCGAAAAAGTGAACAAGCTATGTTGGCTCGCCGTATGCATATCGCGCCAAACACGGTTAAGTTCCGAATGGCTGCGGGCCGCATCAAGGCCACAGTAAGGGTACAGTTCATCTACAATTTGCCTGGCTTTTTTTGCCAATGCCCGGCTTGCCAAACTCACATTTTGCAGGTTTTGAGTTTGGCTGGCTCGGTTAGCTATTGTAAAATCCGACCATGATTGATCGAGACACATGTAAAACGATTCCCTTACCAAATTAAGCTCAGATATTGATGATAGCAAAACGCTGCTTAATTCGGCTTGCTGCTCAGGCTTTAAATTTTTACTTACATTTTTTTCTGCAAAAGCATCCCTGCACAAATCAATAAAATGGATAGCCATGCCCGATAGGTTAGCCGCCAGTGTAGCCTCCGCCAGTTGATGAAAGGGATAAATATATAAAGGCCGGCTTACCTTTGTAAAAGCAGCATCAATTTTAAAGGCACGGCATGGCGGTACTACCACATTTTTTACCTCAAAACTGTGGCTACCTGTTGATACCATGCCTATATAGGCCCAGGCAGGTATTACGTTCACTTCGCTTTTTTTAAATACAAAGGGTTGTATAAGTGGTTCGCCGTGTTGGTTTAATACCGGTTGGCCATCCTCTAAAATTTTGCAGTTGGCAGTAAAGTGCGTGGTGTTTAATGCCCCACTGGCATATTTCCAGGTGCCGTTAATTACATAGCCGTTGCTGGTTACAGTTGCCGTTCCTGTTGGCGCACCACTTCCGGCAAGGCAAACCGAACGGTCGGCAAATATTTGCTGGGCAAATTGTTCATCCAAAAACCCACCGAACCAACCCGCACCTGTACACAATGTAATTACCCAACCCAAGCTACCATCGGCCCAGGCTAAGGCTTCAATCAGGCGTACTTCCTGGTTTAAATCCATTTCCAAACCGCCGTATTGTTTAGGCACAAGCATTTTAAACCATTGTTGTTGGTATATAAGCTCTAACTGTTGGGGTAAAAGCTGGCGGGCTTGCTCGGCTAAAGGTGCTGTGCGCCTAATAATGCCGATGCAGTCTGCCTGTAATTGAGTTGATGGGTGGTAACTTATATCCATTAAGCGGCAAGTAAAACTGACGATTTTTCTTTATTGTATATCTTAATCCAATCAATAAAGCCCCATACGCCTATTACAAATAAAAAGATGGTTAAAAAACCAAACAAGGGTAAATGCTTATAAAACAATAGCGGCACTGCAAAAACATTACTCAAATTAAGCAGCAGCCAGTTTTCAATTTTACGGCGGGCAAGCAACCACATACCCGCCCACGCGCTTGATGATACAAAGGCATCCCAAATGGGCACGTTTGACGGCGGAAAGTTAAACCGCCAAAACACAAAACCGTGGTTTAATATAGCATACAAAATTGCCCAGCCAATAAAAGTAATACTTAATGTAACTACCCATTCGGTGCGGCTACTCCAGGTAATTTTTACGGGCGGCTCACCTTTCTTTTTAAGCCAATAATACCAGCCGTAAAAGCTCATTACCAAATAATATACATTCAATAACGATTCGCCATATAAATGCACATTTAGTAGCAGGTAGATACCCAACACGGTACCAATAATACCGGTTGGGTATAACCATACGTTATTAATGCGCGCCAGCAAAACTTCGGCAACGCTCATGGCAACGGCTATCCACTCAATAGGTGTGGTTGCTTTAATTTGCTCCATGAGCAATTGCATTAACTGGTGCATGTCCATTTAAAATACCAAACTAAGCGAAGCCAAAAAATTACGTGTGGCCTGCGGATAGTAGTAATTATAGTTATAAACCGAACCACCTTCAATATCGGGATAAGTGGCTCCGTTGGCCGAATAAAGCTTATTGAAAACGTTATTCACCAAAAGTGTTAAACCAATATTTTTGATTGACTTTGTGCTGAAGTTGTACCTCAACCGTAAATTACTTACAAAGTACGAATCGAGGTAGCGGTTTGAGGGATAACCATTAACAGTAGCAGTTGGGTAACCATCGGGGTTAATATTTGATGTGTTATCCAAATATTGTTTGCCAACAAACTTGCTTATCAAAGCCACTTCACCGCCTTTAACGGGTACAAAACCAAACTCGCTGTAGGCTACTACGCCCGGCGAATAAGCCAGATCGGTTGTGCCGTACTGCTTGCCGGTTATTTTGTACTTGGTGTAATCGCTCACATCGTAATAGTTTATTAAATACTGGTTAAAGTTTTGCACCTTGTTTGCGCTAAAGGCAGCATTACCGGCCCAGTTTAACCAGCTTGTTATTTTTACGCGGCCCTCAAGCTCAATACCCGCGCGGTAGCTTTTATCAACATTGCTGCGGATAGCTTCGCCAACATCATTTAACTGACCGGTTAGTACCAGCTGGTTTTTATACAGCATGTAAAAACCATTAGCCCCAAAGCTATAATTGTCGCCTTTGGTGCGATAGCCTATTTCCAGATCTTTCAAATTTTCTGACTTTGGGCGACTGTCGGGTGTTGAGTTAACAAAGTCCGACCGGTTAGGCTCGTGGTTGGCTACCGCGATGGATGCATAAACATTGCTGTTATCGCTAAATAAATAAGTTATACCAGCTTTAGGGTTAAAAAAATCAAGCTGAACATCTTGTTGAACATTATTTAAGTTTCGATCGAAACCTAAGAAAGAATAATTGATATGGCGATATTGCAAATCGACAGAAAACTTAAAATCGCCCACCGTTTGTTCGGCTTTACCAAAGATATTGAAATCGGTTTTTTTGGCGTTGTTGCGCGAGTATTCGTAATCGGGCGGTACATTGGCACCTTGCTGCGTCCACTCTATGTTATCATAATGGCGGCCTTTATACTCATTATAAGCTCCACCCAAAATACCCTTAAAATCCTGATCGGGATGAAAATCGAAGGCGTAGGTTAAACCGTAAAAATCGTTATCTAACCATAAACGCCTAACCAGGTCGGTTGTACTGCCGGCAACTATCGGCTTTATACCATAACTGGTTAAATCCTGGTCTCGCTTGTATTCTTCGTAATAACCATAGCCTTTGGTATAATGCAATGCACCGTTAAATGATAGTACATCCGATATTTTTTGCCCAACCAGTACCTGCGCATAGTTTTGGGTATAGTTGTCGGTTTGGTTGTTATAAAAGGTGCCATTCGGCTTTAAGCCCAATTCGTTATAGGTACGGTGAGTACCCATCAGGGCTTCGGGCACACCGTCCCAGGCCTGGTAGGTTTTTTCGTAACCCGAAAACACATTGGCTTGTACGGTTGTATTTTTACCATAGTAGGCACCGCTCAGGAAGTACGATTTTAAATCAGACGAGGCACGATCAATATAACCGTCGGATTTGATCCGCGATAAGCGGCCATCAAATTGAAAGTGATTGCCTACCAGGCCCGAACCTAAGCTAACCGTATTTTTTAATGTACCATACGAGCCGAAAGAGTTGTTGAGTTCGGCATAACCGGTATCGCGGCGAACGTTGGTTTGCATATTGATACTGGCACCAAAGGCACCTGCGCCGTTGGTTGAGGTACCTACGCCGCGCTGTATCTGTATGTTATCAACAGAAGAGGCCAAATCGGGCAGATCAACAAAGTACGCGCCCTGGTCTTCGGCGTCGTTTAACGGGATGCCGTTTAGGGTTAAGTTGGTGCGTGTTGCATCGGTGCCACGAATATGGATTCCTGTATAACCCACGCCGGTACCTGCATCAGATGTGACAACGGCAGACGGGGTTTGGTTAAGCAAAAAAGGCAAATCCTGACCGAGATTGTTTTTCTCCAAATCCTTTTTACTTAAATTGGTAAAGGTTGTTGCTGCTGTTTTTGATGCCCGGGTAGCGTTAACGTTTACCTCGCCGGCAAGGGTAGTACTTTTGCTCAGGTAAAAATCTTTGGTAACATTGGCTGCTACTTCAATCAGGGTTTGCTCCACCTCGTAACCCACATATTTTACCTTAACGGTGTAAACACCCTTTTTTAAGCTTTTAATAATGTAAATGCCCTGCGAATCGGCAGCCTGGCTTTGGTTTTGGATGGTAATTGTTGCGCCCGGCAAAGTTTCGCCGGTTTGTGCGTCTGTAATTTTTCCGGATACGGAAAACTGGGCCGCGGCCAAAAAAGGCAGCACAAGGCCACTAATGGCTAATAATAATTTTTTCAATGTTTGTAAATTAAATTGAGTTAAACCATCTGCCAGTCAGGGTGAACAAGCAGTACACTTAACTATTTTTACCTCTCCCTACGCCGGCATTACCCGGATCAGGTGCAGCCCCCCGGCCCCCTGAAGGGGGTGAGTAAATGAATACTCACCTTTCAGGTGGTCGGGGGACATGGGTTTGATCTCAGCCTGTCTTTCAGTTTGGTTAACACAATTCGCGACTTGTGTTATCGTTCCAAAGCAAGGCACCCCTTGAGAATTATAGCGCAAAGATATAGAATAGATATGAGTATTGATAAATTAGATTTGAGATTACGCTTATGGCTGATGTAAAAGGTAAGATGTGAGATGTGTTTGAATGAAAGAAAACAATTCTAAGTATAGTATTTTTACTAATTCTACGTGGTTTTCGATTTTTAATGTGGAGTAAAGCCTCTAAGTAACTACAAACCAGCCCTTGTTCGGTAGCTAACGCCTAAAGCGGGGTTAAAAACCAAAACTAATCGTTATCTCAATACTCATATCTCAATACTCATATCTATTTTATACTTTTGCAAACTTTACTAAACTACTATGCTTAGAACTCATACTTGTGGCGATTTAAATATCAGTCACTTAGGCCAAACTGTTGTATTATGCGGATGGGTGCAAAAATCGCGCGATTTGGGCGGCACCACTTTTATTGACGTGCGCGACCGTTACGGATTAACGCAACTGGTGTTTAATACCGATACCGACGCTGCTTTACGCGAAGTTAGCCGTGGTTTGGGCCGTGAGTTTGTAATTAAGGTTACCGGCCAGGTTATTGAGCGCACCAACAAAAACCTAAAAATGGCAACCGGCGAAATTGAACTTTTGGTTACCGCCATTGAGGTTTTAAACGCAGCCAAAATTCCGCCGTTTATGATTGAGGACGATACCGACGGCGGCGAAGAACTACGCGCCAAATATCGTTACCTTGATTTGCGCCGCGCACCTATACGCAACAACATGGTACTGCGCCACAAAATGGCGCAAGAAGTGCGCAAATATTTAGACGCGCTTAACTTTATTGAAGTTGAAACCCCTGTACTTATAAAATCGACCCCGGAAGGTGCGCGCGATTTTGTGGTGCCAAGCCGCATGAACCCCGGCGAGTTTTACGCCTTGCCACAATCGCCGCAAACGTTTAAACAATTGTTAATGGTAAGCGGTTTCGACAGGTATTTCCAAATTGTAAAATGCTTTAGGGACGAGGATTTACGTGCCGACCGTCAGCCGGAGTTTACACAGATAGATTGCGAAATGAGTTTCATTACGCAGGAAGATATATTAAACACCTTTGAAGGCCTGGCCCGTACCTTATTCAAAAATGTAAAAGGGATAGACCTGATTGATTTCCCCCGCATGCAATATGCCGATGCCATGCGTTTATATGGATCGGACAAGCCAGATGTGCGCTTCGGGATGGAGTTTGTTGAATTGAATGAACTGGTTAAAGGCAAAGGCTTTGGTGTTTTTGATAACGCCGAACTGGTTGTTGGTATAAACGCCAGCGGCGCAGCCGAATATACCCGTAAACAATTAGACGAATTAACCGAATGGTTAAAACGCCCGCAAATTGGCGCCACAGGGTTAATATACCTTCGCCACAATGCCGATGGTAGCTTAAAATCGTCGGTTGATAAGTTTTATAACGAAGACGAGTTGAAAAAATGGTCGGCTGCATTTAACACCCAACCTGGTGATCTGGTTTTAATACTGGCCGGCTTAACCGATAAAGTACGCAAACAACTGAATGAGCTGCGCCTTGAAATGGGCACACGCTTAGGCCTGCGCGATAAAAACACCTTTGCCCCGTTATGGGTGCTTGATTTTCCGTTATTGGAATGGGACGAGGAAACAGAGCGTTACCACGCTATGCACCACCCCTTTACTTCGCCTAAGCCCGAAGATATTGCCTTGTTGGAAACAGACCCGGGAGCAGTGCGCGCCAATGCCTATGATATGGTAATCAACGGTATTGAAGTTGGCGGCGGTTCTATCCGTATTCACGACCGCGACCTGCAATCGTTAATGTTTAAACACCTTGGCTTCTCGCCCGAAGAGGCCCAAAAACAATTTGGCTTTTTAATGGATGCCTTTGAATTTGGCGCACCTCCGCATGGTGGTATTGCATTCGGTTTTGATAGGTTATGCTCAATTTTTGCCGGGCTGGATTCTATCCGCGATGTTATTGCTTTCCCAAAAAACAACTCGGGCCGCGATGTAATGATCGATTCGCCATCAACCATTGATGACAAGCAATTAAACGAATTGAAGATCAGGACGACGGTGTAACTATATTATGCGTAAACTTACATTTGCACTGTTTGCAGTGGTAGCCATTGCTGCATGCAATAGCAATGGCTCATCAACCACGGGCAACAACGTGCAAAGCACAACAGCTACGGTTACAACCAAACCTGCACCAAGTGTGCAGGCTTTAGCTGATGATAAATTGATTAAGGCTTACCTTACCACGAATAAAATAGATGCAAAAAAGGATTCGGCATCTGGTATATATTATCAAATCATAACGCAGGGTACAGGCGCTAATGCCACCCTGGCTTCAACAGTAAATGTTGAGTATGCTGGTAAATTACTTAACGGAACCGAGTTTGATAAATCAACAGGTATTATGGCATTACCGCTTTCACGAATGATAAGCGGCTGGCAAATTGGGATACCATTGGTAAAGGCAGGTGGTAAAATTTTACTGATAATACCATCCGGCCTGGGTTACGGGGCTGATTCGCCTAGCGAAAAGATACCTCCAAATTCGGTATTGGTATTTACTGTTGATGTTCACGGCATAGGATAAAAAACAAATTATGAAAAAATTAGGATATTTACTCAGCGTCATCTGTACGCTGTTTGTTTCTTGCGGCAAAAAGGAAGATACTTTTGATCCGGTTAAACAAGCCGCTGCGGACGATGCCGCCATACAAGCCTATATTAAGGCCAATAATATTACCGCCACTAAAGATGCATCTGGTTTATATTACCAAATAGTTACACAAGGCACGGGTGTAAATGCATCCGCATCCTCAACAGTAACGGTAAACTACACCGGCAAATTTTTAGACGGAACTCAATTTGACTCAACCAGTTCTCCGGGCCGCACCTCGTTTAGTACACAACTGGTAACCAATGGGGTTGCGCAGGTAATACAAGGTTGGGTAATTGGCATACCGCTGGTAAAGGCCGGTGGCCGCATACTGCTGCTTATACCTTCGGCACTTGCTTATGGCCCGTCGGGCTATGGTTCTATACCGGGTAATTCGGTACTGGCGTTCAGTGTTGATGTATTAAACGTAAGGTAACACAGTAATTACACCTTCTCAATTAAGCAAACCGCATAGGCAACTACGCCTTCTTCCCGGCCAATAAAACCCATTTGCTCGTTGGTAGTGGCTTTAATGGAGATATCCTCTTCGCTAATGCTGATGGCTTCGGCAATATGTTTTTTCATGGCGGGGATATGAGGGTTTATTTTGGGGGCCTCAAGGCAAACCATAGCATCAATATTGCCTATGCCCCAGCCTTTATCGGCTAGTAATTTTACCACTTCCTGCAATAAAATAAGGCTGCTAATGCCTTTCCACCTATCATCGGTGTTTGAAAAATGGTAGCCAATATCGCGCAAATTGGCTGCGCCAAGCAAGGCATCGCATATAGCATGCAACAAAACATCAGCATCCGAGTGGCCATAGGCACCCGAGTGGTGATCCAGCTTAACTCCTCCTAAAACAAACGTGTGATTGCTGCGCAGTTGATGCACATCAAACCCAAAACCTACTTTTATTTTCATGTTTATTATTTGCCGCCACCAAACTTATACGCTAACGTAAAACGTAAGGTATTTGCCAACGGGCTTTGGTCTTGGCTGGCCATCAAATATGAGAAATCAAAATCAAAACTATCGTATTTTAAACCTGCGCCAAGTGTAACATATTGCCGGTTTCCTTTTGTAGGGTTTTCGTAAAAATAACCGGCACGCAGTGCAAATTGTTTATTGTACCAATATTCAACACCCGGCGAAAAACTAATCTCTTTCAGCTCCTCGCTAAAACCACCGGGAGCGTCACTAAATGACCCAAAAATACCCGACACTACCGACCGGTTATCGTCCTTACCTTTAATAATGGCACCGGTTGATGGGTCGCGGATAGGCGGTGTAGGCACCAGCAACTTATTAAGATCAAGGGCCACTGTAAACTGGTTATACTCATCAAGGTTCCAGGTGTTTGATGCACCTATTTTTAAATTAGTGGGTAAAAAATAAGTGGCGCCACCGTCGGTATAGCCTATTTTAGAGCCTATGTTTGATACGTTTACACCAAAGGCAAACAAGGCATCTTTACCAAATTGCTGCCCCGCGCTTTTATAATACATGGATACATCTGCCGCCACGGCATTTGCGGCATTAATGGTTTGCCCTTCAACAAAGGCACCGTTACTAAGGCTTGAGTGAATGTAGCGCATAGTTAAGCCCAAAGAAAAGTTGGTACCAAACTTACGGGCATAAGAACCATCTATAGAGAACTCGTTGGGCCTGTATGTACCCTGTGGGCTTTGATATTGGTCAAACAATTCAATTGTACCCAAATTGAAATAGCGTAATGATGCGCCAAAGGCGTTGCGGTCGTCAAGTTTTTTAGCAAAACTTAAATAGGTAAGGCTAACATCGGGCAATAAATGGCGCAGCCAGGGGCTGTATGATAGCGCCATGCTTGTATTATCTTCAATAAACGCCAGTTTTGAGGGGTTCCAGTAATTTGCATTAACATCTGGCGAAAGGGCTACTCCGTTATCGCCCATACCACCCGAGCGGGAATCGGGCGATACACTTAAAAACGGAACGGCTGTAGGTATCGCGTTTGACGAACTTCCATTGGTTGAGGTTGCACCCGCACCTACCACCTGCCCAAAGGTGTTGCTATAAACCCCCAGTGTAACCAAAAAGGTTGTTATCCGTTTAAAATGCCACAAAGTAAAATTCATCGCCGTAATTTATAACTTATTTTTCAATTGTAATCACAATTACTGCAAACATAATTGCCGGGCATTTTATTGTACAGCAACGCAATAAAATTTAAAACCTTAATACTAAGTTTTAGTTTTTGCGTTAATTGAAGTGTATTTGTTAAAATACCCAAATATTAAATTGATTGCTGTATATTAGCAGTACTAATTAAATTAAATGTACTTGTTTGTTAACAAGGTTTTTTTGTATTAATGAAAATAATTTTGAGAGGAAGAGCTTTAACATTTGTTGGCATTTGTTTGATTTTTTGCAGCTGTAAGCATGTACAAAGATCTGAGAAAACCGGCTGGAAATATAACGACAAAACCAATGGCGGGTTTCAGGTTTTTAAAAAGAAACACCCTGCACCCGGCCCGGGCCTTATACCTATTGAGGGCGGCACCTTTGTAGAAGGCGGATCGGCAGATCAGGACGTGCAATATGATTTGGTTGATAAACAACGACGCTCCATTGCATCTTTTTACATGGACGAAACCGAGGTGTCTAACTCTAACTGGCTGGAGTATTTACATTGGATAAAAACGCATTACCCCGAAGATAGGGAAGCTTATTACAATGCCTTGCCAGATACTTTGGTTTGGCGCAGGCCGTTATCGGCTAACGAGCCTTATGTAAATAGCTATTTCAGGCATACCGCCTTTCAGGATTATCCTGTGGTTGGGGTAACCTGGGAGCAAGCCAACGATTATTGCGATTGGCGCACCGATGCGGTAAACGAAGGCATTTTGCGCGAAACCGGCCGCATTGCCGATTTTAAAACTGCATCAAATGATGGCGCAAAAGTAGTTCCGGCATTTAATACCGAGCTTTACTTAAACAACCAAATTCGCGGTAAAGATGTTGACGGCAAACGAATGCCTTTAGATTTAAGCGTAGGCGCAAAAGCCGGCGAAGACGGTAAAGCAAGGCGCCCTGTACGTGCCGAAGATGGTATTTTAAAAGGGCACTACCGCCTGCCAAGCGAGGCCGAGTGGGAATATGCTGCTCTAGGCGTAGTTGCTAAAGACGAAAATATAGTTGAAGGTAAAATGTATCCGTGGAGCGGCATGGGATTAAGATCGCCAAAACGCCAAACCCAGGGTTTAATTTTAGCCAACTTTAAACGCGGCATGGGCGATTATAGCGGCGTTGCCGGATCGTTAAACGATAAGGCCGATATTACCGCCCCGGTACGCTCATACCTGCCAAACGATTTTGGCTTGTATAACATGGCAGGCAACGTAAACGAATGGACCGCAGATACTTACAGACAACTACGCGGCGAGGACGACGATATGAACCCGATACGTGGTAATGAGTTTGTAAACACCCGTACCGACCCTAAAACCGGAACAATAATTGTTGATAAAAATGGCCACCCCATACACGATCCGGCCAAAAGTGGCAGTAAAACACCATATGCTTTAACACTTACAGAACAAAACCAAACTAAAACTGCCGATCAAACCGGACCGGGTACTAAATATCCTTCATCAATTGATGGTAAACCTTATAACCCGGATCAACGCGGTTATAACGATACTGTTAATAACCTTTTGTATGGTAGAACCACACTGGTGAACGACCGATCGAAGGTTTATAAAGGTGGCTCGTGGAACGATATGGCTTATTGGTTAAACCCCGCAACCCGCCGTTTTATGGATCAGGCAGCGGCCAGTGCCGATGTTGGTTTCCGTTGCGCCATGACCATGGAAGACCAGGCAGAAATTCATCCGGAAGGCAAACCGCATTTCCCGGTGAAAAAAGCACCTGTTTATATACCTAAATAAAGTATTAACCTGATATAAAACAAAAAGAGAGCGGCAACATTTAAATGTACCGCTCTCTTTTTGTTCGCATGGGTTTTATTTAACAAAGGCCCGCTGTTCAACCTGGTTATAGAAGCCACCAAATAAGTTTTTCTTAACCGCATCCTCCTCAAAAAACGCTGCCGGGAAACCCAGGTCGTAAGCGCTAACTTTATTAAGTCGATCCATTTGCTGGCTGCTTAGGGTTACATCAACACATTTTAAATTCTCTTCCACCTGCAATGGCTTAGTTGCACCAACAATAGGTATACACGAAACCGCTTGCTGCATAAGCCACTTTAAGGCCACGCTTGATGGTGCTACACCAAGCTCATCAGCAATGCTAACAACTTCGCGGGCTATATTGGTACTGCGTTCATTTAAGCGGTTACTAGTTTCTTTAATTCTTCCCTTTTCACCGCGTAAATACTTGCCCGATAAGGCCCCGCCGGCTAAGGGCGCCCAGGGTAATACCGTCATGTTATAATGTTGCGCCATGGGTATCAGCTCTCGTTCTACAGTACGTTGTACCAAGCTGTATTCAACCTGCAAGCCAATAAACTGGCTCCAGCCCATTAAATCAGCCATTGTATTAGCTTTTGATACCACCCAGGCTGGCGTGTCTGATATGCCGATGTACATAATTTTGCCCTGCTTCACCAAATCGTCAAGGCCGCGTAGCACCTCGTCAACCGGGGTCAAATTATCCCATATATGCAAATACATCAAGTCTATGTATTCGGTTTTTAACCGCTTTAAACTGGCTTCAACGCTGTTCATCATGTTTTTGCGGCTATTGCCGCTTGCGTTTGGATGCTTTGTGTTTTCGTAAAGGCTATACTTTGTGGCCACCACGTAGTTATCGCGTTCGGAAGCAATAAATTCGCTTAAAAAAACTTCGCTTGTACCCTGGGTATAAATGTTAGCCGTATCTAAAAAGTTGCCTCCGGCATTAACATAGGTATCAAATACCTGCTTACTTACTTGTTTATCGGCACCCCAGCCATTCTCGGTACCAAAACCCATAGTACCCAGGCACAACTCGGATACCTTAAGGCCCGATCGTCCTAAAGTTTTATATTTCATCATTTTTATTTGGTTTTATATCCTCTGTGCCCACGGCACCGTCATCATCAACAGGCTTAACTAAAATATCTTCCTCTTTCTTTGTGCCCGTTTCCTCCTGCAAATCACTTTTATCGGCAACTGTGTTTACCAATACAGTTTCGTATTCGGTTTCATCCCCAAATAACAATCCCCAGGGTTTCAGTCCGTCAATACGGTCGAAAACAATTTTTATTATTGCCATAACCGGGATAGCCAAAAACATGCCCGATATACCCCATATCATTTCGCCCACCACTACGCCTAATACTACCACCAGGGCATTCAATCTAACTTTTGAGCCCACTATACGGGGCATAATAATGTTGCTATCTATCAAGTGTACGCCTACTATACTGGCCGCAACTTCAATGGCTTTGGTAGAGCCCAATGTACCCAGCGTTAAAAAAGCGCTGATGGCCATAGCTGTAAATATACCAACATAGGGTATAAGGTTAAAAATACAAGTAATAAGGGCCAGCAAAAAGGCGTATTTTACGCCTAAAAACGTAAGCAACCCAAAAACAATTACACAAACGGTAATCATCTCTAAAAACAAACCCGATATATACTTTTTCATGATATATTGAATTTGCTCGGCTACATCAAAAACCAAAACCTCGCTATCATCACCAAAAGCTTTTAGTAAAAAGCTTATTAATATTTTGCGGTAAAACAGCACAAAAAAGGTGTAGATAAAAATAAAAACCAGGAACAGCACTATCGACGAAACCGACAAAAACGTAGAACCTATTACGGACGCACCAACGGCATTGGCTTCTTTTTTAGCACTGTTTATTTGCTGATTCACATTCATGTGAAACTCGTTTACAAGCCAGCGGTGTAATTGGTCGCCAATTTGTGTAAGCTCAGCCTGAATTTTTGGCCAATCATCAGCCAAATTGCTTATTTGGCGGCCAATAAGGTAACCTATCAGCACCACAAAAGCGGTAAATAAAATTACCGAAAGCATGCAGGCAGCCGCCCGCGGCAAACGGCATTTATATTGCAAAAACCTTGCTAATGGCAACAAAAGCATAGCAAACAAAAACGAAAAAACCAGCGGGGCCAACAAATCTTTCCCCAAAATAGCCATGTAGCCTATACACAGCAGTATAATTAACACAAATGCAAATTTGGCGTAATAGGGTAAGGCGGTTGGTTTCATATATAAGTAAATGGTAAAAAAATTATTACAGCGAGCATGAATATAAGCTATTTTGCGGAATATTGCTACAACAATTGTTGGGCCTAATTGCTTTATTAACATCACGTTTTATAAAAGGATGGCCCAATACCTAAATAAAAATTTAATTTTGCGGCTGTAAACGATGGAAATTTTTGACTACAAGGCCGCATTAAAAAATATTCCGCATAAACCGGGGGTATACCAATACTGGAATGCCGATAACGAACTGATATATATTGGCAAAGCTAAAGATTTACGCAACCGCGTAGGATCTTACTTTAATAAAGATCATAATATTAACGCCAAAACCAAAGTACTGGTAACCAAAATACGCAACATAACCTTTACCATTGTTGATACCGAAGTTGATGCCTGGCTGTTAGAAAACAGTTTGATTAAGAAGCACCAACCCCGTTATAATGTTTTGTTAAAAGATGATAAAACCTATCCCTGGATTATCATCAAGAACGAAAACTACCCACGTATTTATTGGACGCGAACTATTGTTAGAGACGGATCAAAATACCTTGGGCCATATGCCTCGGTAAGTATGATGCATGCTATTTTAAGCCTGATACGCGAAACTTACCCCTTGCGCACCTGCAGCCTGCCTTTAACGCCAAAAAACATTGATGCCGGCAAGTTTAAAGTTTGCCTTGAATACCAGCTGGGTAATTGTAAAGGCCCTTGCCAAAATTACCAAACCGAAGACGACTATGCCCACAATATTGAGGAAATTAAAGATATACTAAACGGCAAAATTAGTGCAGTAATAAGAACCTTAAAAGCCGATATTGAAAACGCTGCCACTAACATGAATTTTGAACTGGCGCACCGCTTAAAGCGCAAGTTTGATTTATTGGAGAACTACCAAAGCAAATCAACAGTGGTTAATTCGTCAATTACTGATATTGATGTATTTAGCATCGCATCCGAAGAAAAATATGCTTTTGTTAACTTTTTAAAAGTAATGAATGGCACCATCATCCAAACGCAAACCATCGAACTCAAAAAACGGCTTGACGAGGACGATGAAGATCTGCTAACTTTTGCCATCACCGAATTTAGAAACCGCTACAGTAGCCAATCTAAGGAAATCATTGTTCCATTTGATATCGACCTTGACGACGCCAACATCAAATTCACTGTACCTAAGCTTGGTGAAAAGAAAAAACTGCTTGATCTATCGCAAAAAAACGTTACTTTTTTTAAACGCGATAAAATAGAACAATACGAAAAACTTAATCCCGAAGTACGGTCCGAACGGCTTCTCACTCAAATGATGAAGGATTTGCGGATGAACCAACTGCCCCGACATATTGAGTGTTTTGATAACTCAAACTTTCAGGGTAAATATCCGGTATCGGCAATTGTGGTATTTAGGGATGGTAAGCCATCAAAAAAAGATTATCGCCACTTTAACGTAAAAACTGTTGAAGGCCCCAACGATTTTGCAACCATGGAAGAGGCTGTTCACCGCCGCTACCGGCGCATGCTGGATGAAGGCACCGAATTACCGCAACTCATCGTTATTGATGGTGGCAAGGGCCAGTTATCATCAGCATTAAAAAGTTTAAAATTGCTGGGTATTGAAAAACAGATAACCGTTATTGGTATAGCCAAACGCTTAGAAGAGTTATTTTACCCCGGCGACCAATACCCGATGTACCTGGATAAAAAATCGGAAACGCTCAAGGTTATACAGTACCTGCGTGATGAGGCTCACCGTTTTGGGATAACTTTTCACCGTAAAAAACGAGATAAAGGCACCCTGGCTACCGAGCTTGAACTGATAGATGGTATAGGAAAAACGTCGGCCGATAAGCTTTTAAAGTACTTTAAATCGGTGAAAAAAATACAGTTGGCCACCGAAGATGAATTACTCGAAGTTGTAAATACTAAACAGGCAAAAGCTATTACGGCCTATTTCACAAACAATAAAGCCACAAACGAGTAAACGCTGTGGCTTTAAAAGTAATATTATTAATGGTTTAGTATTGCCATAAATTAAGCTCGTAATCCATAAGCGATTTTTTAATGCGCTCTGCTTCGTAAAGCCTATCAATTCCTTGCTTGTAATCTTTTATACGCTCGTCTTTATCGTTTGATACTTTAACAATGTAACTGCTAAAAATACGCTTAGCAAAAATTTGATCGTAATTTAAGTTTGAAGCATCGTTGTATTTTGTAAATGCTTCTTTAGCGGCCAAAATTGGCCGGGCCTCTGGGAAGTATATCCAAAACGCTGGCTGATAATCTTCCAACTTGCTACCGGCTACCTTGAGCTGAATAAGCGGGGCAATGCCGATAATATGAGGTTTAAATTCGCCGCGTTGCTTATCAAATATCCAATCCTCCTTAATGCGGAACTTTACCACACTATCGGGGTTAAACTCCGACATGCGCCTTTCGGTTCCGGTTACTTCGCCCGTGTTTGGGTCTATTTTAGAAACTAATACACTATCCGATAGCTTCAAAAGCGTTTCCTTGCTGGTTAACGGTATTGCAAAATTGTCACCACCGGGGCATTCCTTTGTTGGCGAAGCATCAAAAGCGCGCAATTCGTCGTTCTTAATGGCATCCATCAAAACATCAATCAACCTGGCCTGCGGTGCAGCCATATATTGGTTCATTTTTTCGCGCAAATCAATTTCGCGCCAAACACGTTTTTGATATACAACATCGGCTTCGCGTATAGTTGCATATGCAACAGGCTGGGCACTTACAATATCGGTTTTTTTATAAACGCCGTCAATAGGCCTGTCAACCGGTATAGCCGCAATTACTTTTTTCGTTGTATCAACCAAAGCAGTCTGGGTTACAGCACTCACCTGGGTATTACTAACAGGAACAGGCAAGGAAACATTAGTTGGCACCGCAGTCTTTGTTTTTGAAACCGCTTTTTTATTTTTTGCCTTAGTACCTTTTTTTTGCGCAAAAGTACCACCAACCAAACTTAAAAACAGTAAAACTAATATCCCCTTTTTCATAAACCCTATCCTAAACCTTTTACTAAGTAATAATTACTGCGCCTTAAATATAATAGGATCCAAAGCACGTTGTGAGCCATCCGGACCTACGGCTACAATATCATCAAAATATACTGTTGAACCGGGTGTGATGCTCGATAAAGCAAGTTTTTGTGCGGGCGAAAGCTCGGCACTGTTACTTGTAGATACAACAGCATCCTGGTGCGGTTTTGCCACAAACAATTTAAAGCTTTTAACAACAAATTTGGCATCAAACTCAAAGTTTTCAAGCTTGGCAAATAGTTTTTCTTGAGCCCTTAAATTTACAGCAGGTGACGAACCACCGCTTTTGCCTCCAAATTGAGCCTTAGGATCGGGAATACGTTTAACCCTGAATTTTGTAGAACCCAGAGATAACACTTTACCTTTCACCAACTCGGCAGAAATATTAACCGTTGCCTCGCCAATAGAGGTAACCTTAGCCTCGTAATGGCCATTAGAGCCACTTAAAGAGCCACCGCCGCCAGAAATAGTAACATGCAGTTTTTCTACAGGTATACCTGGTGCCGAAACAGATAAAGGGTTTGATACACCTGTGTATAAAACATTCATTTTATCAGGAGATACAACCGCAGATGGTTTAGCTACCTGGTAAGTTTGGGGTGCAGTGGTATAGGTTTTTACCGTACCATCGGTTTGTTTAACAGTAATGGTACCGGTCCAGGTTTTAATACCTTCGCTGCTGGTGCTGCCGGTGTATACACCTTTGCCATCAACAATAGGTAACTTGCTGCCGCCTACGGTTACGTAGGGTACAGAGTGCGAATCTGAAGCTGTTAAAAACACTTGTGCAGTGTAGGGCTGGCCACCAACTATTACATAACTTGTAGGCGCCACGGCTACTGCTTCAAACTTATCAAGGTTTACAACAGCCTGGTCAAACTTGCTTAACAATTTCTTAGTAACTGCCGATTCGTCGTTCTTAGCGTCTGATTGTATTTTGATCAAAGTGGTCATCACAGCAGCAACTGGTATATTAGGACCAAAATAAGCTTCTTCCCACGATTTTTCCGGAACTCCGTTTGCATGAGGAGGAGCTTGAGCGTCTAATGATAAACTCATTGCAGCACGATCTTTAGGATCAACCAAATCAAGCAACTTAGAGCGGGTTTCCAAAATATCTTTACGTAGCTGGGCACCCTTCTCGTTTTTAATCATCAAACGTTCCGATGCTTCCATGTCGTCGCGTCCTTTGTAATCACCAGTTGCCTCGTCCATACCTCCGCTGTTTTTCACCAGCTCAGTTTTTAACTCTTCTACTTCGTCGTAAAGTTTTTTAGCCAATGCTGTGGCCGTTTGTGCCTTCGCATAAATTGGTTTAGCTTTTTCAGGCTCATCCTTTAAATGTTTCTCGAAGGCCGTATAGTTTTGGTCGATGCTACTTTGAACGTTTTTGGTTGACGTTGAAAGGCTATCACCTATTTTCTTGAATGCATCCAACAAATTCTCTGGTACGTTAAGCGCAATTAAGCCCAACAACACCAGATACAAAATGTTGATCATTCGCTGTCTGGGGGTCTGTTTACCTGCAGCCATATCTTATCTGTTAATTATTATAAGGTTGATTATTGGACAATATTATTTACCTATCGGCGCATTCATTGCAGATAGCATATTGCCATATACAGAGTTTAATGAAGCTACATTTTTTGCTAAACGGCTAACTTCGTCTTTAAATCTCTTAGAATCATCAACAGCTTCGGTAAAGCCTTTCATGGTGGTGCCTAAATTTTCGTAAAAAGCACTCATTGATTTAAGGTGTTTGTTCGAATCCTGTAACTCAAGCTCATAAACTGCATTTAACGATGACAAGTTTTTAGCAAGCTTGGTTATCTCGTCATGATACGCTTTAGAATCGATATTGGTATTACCCAATTCAATTAAACCGGCAGATGCCTTAGTAAAAGCAGTGTTAAGGTTATCGTAACTAATGGTTGCTGCCTTTATTTTAGTAGTAAACTCTTGTGTAGCTGTACCGGCATCGGCAACTTTAGTTATTGTGCTTACTTTATCGCCAAATGATTTTAAGCCTTCGCCTAAGCTGCTTATCAATTCGGGGCCTATTTTAGCATCAGCCATTAATTTATCTAATGATGCGGCTGTACCTGCAACCGGTTTTGGAGCAACAACCTTTGCAGGTGCATCGCCCTTTAACTCTGGGTATACTAAAGTCCAATCCGGATCAACTGGTTCTTGTTGAAATCCAATTAAAAAGAATAATACTGCTTCGGCGCCTAACCCAAGCGTAATGAAGTACTCTGAATAACGCCAGTGTTGTATTTTAAACAACAAGCCAATAATTACTATTGTTGCACCCCAGGATACGATATTACCTATCCCGATCTTTGATTTTTCTACGCCAGCCATACTTTTAATTAATTAAATTGTTTTTTTTAGTTAAAATGAATTATCGTTTTTTGATTTAGTTTCTATCTTTAATATCGCGACCGATAAACGAAGTTACGCAACGGAAGCCGATATAAGCTTTTGCTGTATCTTGATACTCATAAGTGCGGGTAGAGTTTTGCAAAAAATAACCCACATCTTTAAAAGATCCGCCTCTAACAACCTTACGTTTTTTAACTTCGGGGTCTGTTGCTTTAGCATTATAGGTGAACGATGGGTTTAAATCGCTCACAACGCTGGATGAAGCTTCGTCATAAGCAGATGAGGTCCACTCGGCAACGTTGCCTGCCATGTTATACAACCCGTAGTCGTTAGGTAAATAAGCATTTACCTTTACAGTCATTAATCCGCCATCATCAGTATAATTACCACGTCCGGGTTTAAAATTGGCCAGTAAACAGCCTTTTGCATTTTTAATGTAAGGGCCACCCCAAGGGTAATTTGTACCTATCCTGCCGCCGCGGGCTGCGTATTCAAATTGCGCATCAGATGGCAAATCGTATGGTAAACGCGATTGTGTTAAATGTCTGCCGTCTTGAGCGGCTGCATCTTGCAGTTTGGTGCGCCAAACCGTAAATGCACGCGCTTGCCTCCAGGTTACGCCAACAACCGGATAATTTTGATAAGCCGGGTGCGAAAAATAGCCCTGAGCATAAGGCTCATTTGCCGAATAGGTAAAATTACGCAACCAAACCAATGTATCGGGATATATGGCAAGCGAATCGCGGAGTATAAAGTCCGAGCGTTTCATCTTTTTATCATTTTGATGATTGGCGGCATCCCTCAGCATATATATGGCGTAGCTATATTTCAATCGGCTAACGTCTATCTCATTACGGTCAAAAACCCTGTCGTCGCCCTGGTAGTACATGTTTTCCAGCTTGCTTGTTGTGTTTTGGCCTTTTTTATTTTTAAAAGGTGGGTTTTTAGCAACGTAATCCCAATCAATATACTTGCGGCTGTTTGCAGCAGATTTTGTTGTTCCTTTAGGATGTATGTAATATTTATCGTCGTTTAAATAGCTGGTAATGGCTATCGAGTCGCGCACCCAATTTACAAATTGCTTGTATTTTGAGTTTGATAGCTCCATCTCGTCCATATAAAAAGCCGGGATGCTCACCTGCTTATTATCGCCTATTTGCGAAAACGTAATATCCTGATCTACCGGGCCCATTAAAAAGCTACCGGCAGGTATATATGCCATTCCGTTTGGCACTTCGGCTCTAAAAGTACGTTGATAAACGCCAACCACTTCCCCACGATGGTTGGTATTACAACCTACCATCACAACTCCGGCCACTAAAAAAACTATGAAATAGTATAATTTCATCCTATAATACATCTCCGTTAAAATTATCACGTACCATGACGTTTCGAATATACCAAAAACTTTCAATCAGAACCAAAACTTTTTTACTGAGCGATGTATTTTGATTGGTTGAATAACGGCATTTTTTTTTAAAAGTTGTATTTAAAGTTGAAAAGTGTGCGTAAAAGTTATTTGTTAACTTTTACGCAGCAAAAAGGGAAAGGGTTGCACGTGTTTATTAAATTAAGATTAATAAAACGCTTTTTATTTATTCACCAATTTAATGTATTGGTCGAGAGCCATAGTCATGGAAGGGGCCGTTGGGGTGGGCGCCGAAATATCTAATATTAACCCGGCATCTAAAACGGCTTTGTGAGTTGTAGCTCCAAAGGCAGCAATGCGGGTATTATTTTGTTTAAAGTCGGGAAAGTTTTTGTATAACGATTGTATGCTTGATGGACTAAAGAAAACAATAATATCGTAAAACACTTCGGCCAGGTCAGAGAGGTCACTGCAAACTGTACGAAACAATACGGCTGGAGTAAATTTATAGCCATTATCAAGCAAAAACTTTTGGGTTTCTTCAGCCGCAACATCCGAGCAGGGATATAAAAACTTTTCGCCCGAGTGCTTTTTTAAAACTTCGGCCAGGTCGGCAGCAGTTTGTTTGCCAAAAAATATTTTACGCTTGCGGTACTGAATGTATTTTTGCAAGTACAGTGCAATAGTTTCTGACAGGCAAAAGTATTTCATATCAGCCGGTACTTCAAAGCGCATCTCTTCGCATATCCTAAAAAAATGGTCGGCCGAGTTGCGGCTTGTAAAAATAATGGCGGTAAAATCGGCAAGGTTTATCCGCTCTTTACGAAACTCTTTAGCTGGCACACCTTCAACATGGATAAACGACCTGAAATCAATTTTCAGATTGCTTTTTTTAGCCAGTTCAGCGTAAGGGTTCTTATCTGTATCCGGTTTCGGTAAAGTAACCAATATGCTCTTTACCTTTTTCTTTCTATCTTCCAATTTATACAGTTTTACTCACTTATATCTTACAAATCCAATGCCTTAATTATAATCAGCACGGGGCAAATTTCGAGGGCACAAAGATAGATAAATAAATAGATTTTATGAAAGGTGAAGTTAGAAATGATACTTAAAACACTTCGTAAGTATTGAAATAACACTACAATGATGATTAAAGCTACCGAAACCTTTAATAAGTAAGGAGTTACAACCGGGGGCAGCAAGCTAAAACAAATAATAACAGGCAAAAATATAAAGGCAATATTAAAGTAGGTTAGATACAAAATTGAAATATACTCCCTAACAAGGCCGCCTATATCAAATACAAAACCCAAAACCCTCAAAGCCAATATTTTAAGTATAGAAAATACAATAATTAAAACAGCACAGCTAATATAAAGCTGAAAGCCGCTAACCGAATAAATAAGGTTGTTATAAATTGAAAGCTGGTAAACATACATACCCACAGTAAGGCCAAACAATAAAAACAAACATATAAATGCCCACGAGCTAAACAAACTATCTTCTTTACTCAATTTAGCAAACGATGTTTTAAAATAAAAGGCCTGCACCATGTTGTAAATGTCTTTACTCAATATCCTGTTTAGCAAACCAGCATAAATAAGTAACAATAGTATTACAAAAATAACCCACACATCGCGCGAAGGGCGTTCGTGGCCCACATGCTGGTAGCTGTACCTAAGTTTAATACCATTAAACTGAAACGGGTTTATGGCATATTGTTTAAGCAGGGTATCAATAAACTGGTTGTGGCGCAAAGAATCGGGCATGCGGATGCCCATTGGCAGTGTATCTACATGCAGTTTTACCGCAGCTAATGTGTCGGCAGCAGGTTTTACCTCTTCGGTTTTATTTTGGATAGAATCCGTTTGGGCGTTTGCACATAGGCTGGTAAATAAAAATGCAAATAAAACCAGGATAATTAAACGCATGTTAAGCAGCAGCATTAATGTTATTTGCAAATTTATGCGAATAAATCATTTTATAACTATAGCGGCTACGCTTTTATAAATGCGCTTGAATTTTTGCGCCGGTTGGTGTGAATATGTTTACCAACTTTGCCCAAATAGCAGGGCTCGACGTTATATTTGATTTACAATAATTTGCATTTATAACGTAACAAATGCGCAACGTAGCTTAGTGAAAACCCTTCGGCCAGCTATCAATGTAAAAAGGGGCCGGGGCATTTTGCCAATAGAAAATTTACCATTTTACCAATTTTCTAATTAATTTGCAACTCAAATAAATATACTTCTACCATGAGTAATCCTATTCTTTTCCGGTCAAAATTCCTTTTTCTTTTCCTATTTGCAATAATAACAACCAACATAAGCCATGCACAGTCTTTCATACCGTTTGAACTAACGCCACAGGGCCATATAGTAGTTAAGGCGAAAATTAACGGGGTTGAGGGAAATTTTATATTTGATACCGGTGCTGGCCTAACGCTAATTACCAAAACCTTTTCGGATAAGATAGGCAAGCTGCATAAGCAAGACGGTAGCTATACTGCTTTTCGTGCCACAGGTGAGAAACTAACAGTTGACCTGTATGATGCAAAAACTGTAGCATTAGGAAACTTTATAGAACATAACCCGGTACTAACAATTTTTGATGTAAACCTTGGCCCTATCGATGGCCTGATTTCTCTCATGAGTTTTAAGGAACAACCTTTTACTATCAATTACACCAATAAAAGGATAATTTTTGAAACCAATAAAAGCATGCCCGCAATTCGAAAAGCGGGCCATACAATCCCCTTGCAGCTGGAGGAATCAAGAGACAAAGCACTAACCATGGCTGCTTATTTTATTGTAAACAATAAGCTAACGTTACAATTTTTAATTGATAGTGGGGCAGGGAGTAATATATATCGTATAAACTCAAGGTACATCACGGCATTGGGTGTTGATACTGCAAACGCCAGTAAAATAGCCATCCCAAGTGAATTTAACCCTAAGGTTAACACCATTATTTATCAAGCCAACGTTAAATCTATAACTGCTAAGCAAACGCCAGCTATCCAATGCCAGGATGTAAAAGCTTCTTTTATTGATGGGTTGATTTATGACGGCATAGTTTCATTAAACTGGATTGGAAAGCAAGTTACTTTTGATATGAAAAAACGAGAAATGATTGTTCTGTAGATATAAGGCCATCTGCTTTTGTTACCTTTACCTCTAATGGCCGGCATATACATTCACATCCCTTTTTGCAAGCAAGCTTGTTATTATTGCGATTTTCATTTCAGCACATCGCTGCAATACAAAAGCGAAATGCTTAATGCCTTGCAAAACGAGATACGCCTGCAACAAAATTATCTATCGGGCCAAACCATAGAAACTATTTACCTCGGCGGCGGCACGCCATCGTTACTATCTGGCGATGAGGTTAATATGCTTTTTGATACAATCACCAAGTATCATACCGTATCGTCAGATGCAGAAGTAACTATTGAGGCCAATCCCGACGATTTAAACGAACAACAGGTAAAGGCATTTAAACAAACCACTATTAATCGTTTCAGCATAGGCATACAATCGTTTTACAACGAAGATTTGTTTTGGATGAACCGCGTCCACCGCGGGCAGGAAGCCCAGGCATCGGTAAAAAGGGTACAAGATGCCGGCTTTACCAACATTACTGCCGATTTGATATACGGATACCCCTTACTTACCGACCATAAATGGAAGCATAACCTGGAGCAAATTTTTGAGCTGAGCATCCCTCATATATCAGCTTACAGCATGACTGTAGAACCAAAAACCGCATTAGCATCCTTTATAGAAAAAAAAGTTTATGCCCCTATGAACGAGGCCCAAAGTGCCGACCAGTTTATGGTGCTGCTGCAAGAGATGCAAAACCAAGGTTACGAGCAGTACGAAATATCAAACTTTTGCCTGCCGGGGCAATACTCGCGCCATAATTCAAACTACTGGAAAGGCATAAAGTATTTGGGCATTGGCCCATCAGCACACTCATTTAATGGCGAAGCGCGGCAATGGAACGTAGCTAATAATGCTAGATACACACAAGCCTTAAATGGAAACACCATACCCGCCGAACGCGAAAACCTGAGCGAACAAGACCGGCTTAACGAATACATTATGACGTCGTTACGCACAAGCTGGGGTTTAGACATTAACAAACTCGAAAGTATAAGCAAGCATTCGGGCCAGGAGTTGTTAAAGGCCGCCGAAGAATTTTTTTATAAAGGCTGGATAAACAAAGCCAACAATGTGCTTACCCTGAGCACCGAAGGCAAGCTATATGCTGATAAAATAGCTGCCGAATTGTTTTTTTAGCACAATTTTCTTTTATACAAGGTGTTGAAACTTTTTTTTAGCGTTTTTGAGGCTATTTTGTAAATTAGCTTTACAATCTTATCGCACACCTTATGAAAAAAAACTTACTCCTCCTGGGGTTTTTGTTTGCTGTTATAGCAAGCCATGCGCAAACAACAACACCCAAAGACACTACACATCATTATTGGACAATTCATGGCCAAAATACTTTTTTAATTAACCAAAGTTCGTTTGTAAACTGGGCCGCAGGTGGGGTAAACTCACTTGCAGGCAACATTGTTTTAAATTATGATTTTGATTATAAAAAAGGCAAACTAAGCTGGGATAACAAAGCTATAATTGGCTATGGCTTAAGCAAACAAGCCGGCCTTGGCTGGCGTAAAAACGACGACCGCTTAATTTTGAACAGCTTATTAGGATACCAGGCTGCAAAATACTGGCTCTATACGTTTTATACAAATTTTCAAACACAGTTTTCAAAAGGATATTCGTACGATGCCAGCAACCACCGCACCTTAATATCGGCTTTATTTGCCCCGGCAATTGTTACATTGGGCCCGGGTTTTGCTTACAAAAAATCTGATAATTTGCGGGTAAATATTTCGCCGCTGGCATCCCGTATTACCCTGGTGCAGAACGATTCGTTGGCAAATATTGGTTCGTTTGGCGTAAAACCAGGCAACAAAAGCCTTTACGAATTTGGAGCATCGCTTGATGCTTATTACAAGGTTAACCTTGTTGAAAATGTTTCGTTAGAAAACATTTTGAAAATGTACTCCAATTACCTTAACAAACCGACAAATATTTATGCAGATTATACCGCAAACCTATTTATGAAGGTTAACAAATTTATAACCGTTAACGCAGGCGTGGAGTTAATATCCGATCCAAACGCCCAAATTCTTTTTGACAAAAACAATTACCCTGACTATCACTCGGCCTTACAGGTAAAACAAATTTTTGGCGCCGGTTTAACTTATAAATTTTAAGCAAATGGCTTTTTTATTGCAATGAAAAAACCATTTGCGCCGGCAAGCAGCTACCTGCACTTTTTTTAAATAGTATATTTTTATAAATTTCAGTTAGCTGATATATAGATATTTACAATATAATCATCTGCGCATAAATCCAAGTTACATAAGCTGTCGTAATTCAATCAAATTAAAATTATAACATCTCATGAAAAAATTATTTATCGCGGCCTTTGCATTAGTAGCTCTTGCAGTAGCGCCAAAAACTTATGCTCAAACTAAAATGGTTGGCGGAGCAGCCATGTATCCAACTAAGGATATTATTGACAATGCAGTTAATTCAAAAGATCATACCACCCTTGTTGCCGCTGTTAAAGCAGCCGGTTTGGTTGAAACTTTAAAAGGCGATGGCCCGTTTACCGTTTTTGCCCCAACCAACGAGGCTTTTGATAAGTTACCAGCAGGTACTGTTACCACCTTGTTAAAACCAGAAAACAAGGCTACTTTAACCAAAATTTTAACTTACCATGTTGTTGCAGGTAAATTTAGCTCGGCAGATATTGCCGCCAAAATTAAAGCAGGTATGGGTAAAGCCGAATTTAAAACGGTTAGCGGTGGCACATTAACCGCCATGATGACCGGCAAAAAACTTTACCTGGTTGACGAAAAAGGCGGAAAATCGTGGATAACCATCGCCAACGTGAACCAAAAAAACGGAGTAATACACGTAGTGAACACCGTATTAATGCCTAATTAAACCAAATTAAAGGTAAACACCATTAATTAGTACAAAGCCCGGTAGCATTAAGCACCGGGTTTTTTGTTTGCAATAAACGCAGTTAACACAACGTTAATATTAAGGTTACTAATAATTGCATTAAATTGCGCCTTTATATTAAAATTATGGGCTTTATACTTTCGGAAATAGATACTGTTGATACCATTACCCAGGCCGATTTCACAAAAAACTATCTCAATCCGCGCCGCCCGCTGGTAATAAAGGGACTAACCAAAACATGGCCCGCGCGCGATAAATGGACACCCGAGTATTTAAAACAGGTTGTTGGCGATAAGGTGGTGCCTTTATACGATAACTCAAAGGCCGACCCTGCAAAACCAATAAACTCGGCAACTACACATATGCCTTTTAACGAGTATATCGATTTGATACGCTCTACACCTACCGAACTGCGCATTTTTTTCTTTAACATTTTTAAACAAGCGCCCGAACTGCTAAACGATATTGTGATGCCTAAAGATTTGATGGGCGGCTTTTTAGAAAGTATGCCTGCTATGTTTTTTGGCGGCTCAAATTCAGTTACGTTTTTGCATTACGATATTGATCTCCCCCATATTTTCCACACCCATTTTGGTGGGCGCAAACATGTTGTTTTGTTTGAAAATAAGTGGAAACGGCGCTTATACTGCATACCCAATGCAACCTACGCTCTGGAAGATTATGACGTACTAAACCCCGATGTTCAAAAATTTCCGGCGCTGGATGGTGTTGAAGGTCAGCAGGTGTTTTTAGAGCATGGCGATACCTTATTTATGCCTACCGGATACTGGCACTGGATGAAATATTTAGATGGGTCGTATTCGTTAAGCCTGCGCGCATGGGATGCATCAATCAGCCGCAAAGCCGCCAGTTTATATAACCTGGCCATTAAAGGCGGAGTTGATAGCGTGTTGAAAATGACATTAAAAGCCGGCTATGCTAACTATCGCGAAAAGCTGGCCGTTAAATGGGCCGAAAAAGAACTAAGGGCGGGAAAACCGTACTAAAATTAAGTGCGGGTTTTCTTCAAAAATAAAAGCACACCACCGGGTTAACTCGTATGGTCGCAAACTATTTTCCACTGTCCTTTTATCTTTCTAAACCACAAGGTAAAATAGCCGCCTGGAGCATCATTTTCGCGCTTTAAATTCCAGCCACCTAATACAAATGCATTGGTTTTATCTAACAATTCTATTTTAATTATATTAAAAGTAAGCTGGCCCATTGCTGCCTTATCGGGATAACCTTTTTTGTAGTGGTTTAACGTAGTTTGCCAACCGTAGTTCACCCCGCTTTTGCCCACAAACATTAACGAGTCCGACTGCCAGTACCCCTGCATAAACTGCGGAATATCGCCATTGTTCCAGGCGGTGCGCTGTTCTTCCAGTACTTTTCTAATTTCCAGTGCATCTGTTTGTGCAAAGGTGGTTAGGTAACAAACCGCCAGCAGTAAAAAGCAAAATAGTTTTTTCATTCAATAAAAATAACATTTACCAACAACCTTTAAAAGCATTGCAATCACAATTTTCGGGACGTTTTTTTGGGTATCGCCTATAATCTATATTAACAATTAGGTACAGGCGCAAATAAAAGCTCATAAATAGAATAAACAATTGTATATAACTTTTTGCTTTAAACTTACAAAGCATAAACAAATGGTGGTTTAAAGCTTTTAGCTTTGTAAAAATCTGCTCATACTATCAAATAACGCTATGAAAAAAGAAGTTCTGTGTTTCGGCGAAGTCCTGTGGGATGTTTTCGGCGAAGAGAAAAAGGCTGGCGGCGCGCCTATGAACGTGGCCATGCACCTTGTGCAGCAAGGGGTTAACGCTAACCTAATTAGTAGGGTTGGCAATGATGCGTTAGGCAATGAGCTTGTTGATTTTTTAAAGAAAAACAAGCTTTACAGCGACCTGATACAACGGGATGAAAAATTGCCCACATGCCAGGTTACCGTTAAGTTGGACGAAAAACAACAGGCCACCTATACTATTCCTAAACCTGTATCGTGGGATAACATACGCGAAGAGGAGCCATTGCGTACTAAAATAAAGAGTGCCCGGGTTATTGTTTTTGGCAGTTTAGCCTGCCGCACCAGCACAAGCCGCAATACGCTGCTTAATTTATTTGAAAACAAAATGCTCAAAGTGTTTGATGTTAACTTGCGGGCACCGCATTACGAACTATCAACCATTGAAACACTGGCAGCTATGGCCGACGTGATTAAAATGAACGAGGAAGAAGCAAACCTGCTTACCGGAACCTACAACGAACCTTTAAAAGACAAAATAGTAGAGTTTCAAAAAAAATACCATTGCCAAACTATTATTGTAACCCGCGGCGAACAAGGCGCGATGGTATGGCACCAGGAAAAGTTTTATGAACACCCCGGGTTTAAAATAGAGGTAGAAGATACAGTTGGAGCCGGTGATGCCTTTTTAGCAACCTTTATTGCCGGCCTGCTTAACAAAAACCCAATGGCTCAAATATTAGAACAAGCCTGCGGTATAGGCGGCTACGTAGCTAGTTGCCGCGGCGCCAACCCTGTTTATAATAAGGCTGAAATTGAGCGCATTATAAATAGCGAAAGCGTTACTGTATAAACACAATGCTCAGGTGTTAAAAGCTACCTGCATTTTTTAGTCCGTTTATAATTATATCGTGTGCTTTATTGCAGGCGATTTTTTTTGCTTAGGGCTTGGCTGTTCATCTAACACTTCTATGTTTTTTACAATTCGCTTACACCAAACAAGGTTAAATTCAATTGAATCAAGCATTAACATTATTGCGCAATAGTAAAAATGCGATATATTATTGCTACCTTTGCGCCAAAATTAAGGACGCATTTCAATGCAAAAAATAAGAAACATTGCTATTATAGCACACGTTGACCACGGTAAAACTACCTTGGTTGATAAAATTTTACACGCCTGCTCAATTTTCCGCGACAACCAGGAAACAGGCGAGTTGATATTGGACAATAATGACCTGGAACGCGAGCGAGGTATAACCATCGTATCAAAAAACGTTTCGGTTAGATATAAAGACGTTAAAATCAACATTATTGATACCCCTGGTCACGCCGATTTTGGTGGCGAGGTTGAGCGTGTATTAAAAATGGCCGATGGTGTTTTGCTACTTTGCGATGCCTTTGAAGGCGCCATGCCTCAAACCCGTTTTGTAACACAAAAGGCTTTGGCTTTAGGTTTAAAACCAATTGTTGTTGTAAACAAGGTTGATAAAGAGAATTGCCGCCCCGAAGAAGTTTACGAACAAATTTTTGAATTATTTTTCAACCTTGAAGCTACCGAAGACCAACTGGATTTCCCGGTTATCTACGGTTCGTCAAAACAAGGTTGGATGAGTACAGATTGGAAAGTACCTACCGATAATATTTTCCCTTTGATGGATTGCATTCTGGAAAATATTCCGCCTGCACCTATACAAGAAGGTACATTGCAAATGCAAATCACTTCGTTAGATTATTCATCTTTCGTAGGCCGTATAGCAATTGGCCGTGTAGCCCGTGGCACCATTAAAGAAAACATGCCGGTATCGTTAGTAAAACGCGATGGCACCATCATGAAAACCCGCATTAAAGAGCTTTACACTTTTGAGGGCTTAGGTAAGGTTAAAGCTACCGAAGTTAGCAGCGGTGATATTTGCGCCGTTGTTGGTATTGATGGCTTTGATATTGGCGATACCATTGCCGATTTTGAAAAACCAGAACAACTAGCGGTTATCAAAATTGACGAACCTACCATGAACATGTTGTTCACCATTAACAACTCTCCGTTTTTTGGTAAAGAAGGTAAATTTGTTACATCACGCCACCTGCGCGATCGTTTGTACAAAGAGATGGAAAAGAATTTGGCATTAAAGGTTGTTGAAACCGAATCGCCGGATTCATACCTGGTTTATGGCCGTGGTATTCTCCATTTATCGGTATTGATCGAAACCATGCGTCGGGAAGGTTACGAATTACAGGTTGGCCAGCCACAGGTTATTGTTAAAGAAATTGACGGTGTTAAATGTGAGCCGGTTGAAACCCTTATAGTTGATGTACCGGGCGAAGTTGCCGGTAAGGTAATTGAATTGGTTACACAACGTAAAGGCGATTTGTTGATAATGGAGCCTAAAGGCGACTTACAACACCTGGAGTTTGATATCCCTGCACGTGGCATCATCGGTTTACGTAACAACGTATTAACCGCTACAGGTGGCGAAGCTATTATGGCCCACCGCTTTAAAGCTTACGAGCCCTGGAAAGGCCCAATCCCTGGCCGTTTAAATGGTGTATTGGTATCAATGGATAGCGGTAAAACTACAGCTTTTGCGATAGATAAACTGCAAGACCGTGGCCGTTTCCACATCGATCCGGGAGCAGATATTTACGAAGGCCAGATATTAGGCGAACACATCCGCGATAACGATTTGGTTATTAACTTAACCAAAGGCAAGCAATTAACCAACATGCGTGCATCAGGTAGCGATACCAACGTGCGTATAGCACCTGCAATCAAGTTCTCGTTAGAAGAAGCTATGGAGTACATCCAGGCCGATGAGTACATCGAGATAACACCGGTTGCAATGCGTTTACGTAAAATTTACTTAAACGAAGGTGAACGCCGCATTAACGCCAAAAAGTTCACTTCGCAATAAAAAATATATTTATTTATAAATAGGATAGAGGCAAGCACAAGTTTGCCTCTATTTTTTTGCCCAATTGTGATAATATTATATCTTTGAAATAATAAAACCCTATCTCATGAAAAATATAACTCATTCGCTGTCCTGCGTATTATTAGTGATGTGTGGCCTAAGCTCGCTAACATCCTGTAAAAACCATGGCGACGATCCTACTCCCACGCCAACTCCTACCACAGTTGTTGATAGCCTACGAATAGGCTTAATAGCCTATTACCCACTCAATAACAGCGGCGCCGATTCATCCGGAAAAGGGAACGATGTAGCTTACTATTCAAACATGACACCTGCCGCAAACAGGTTTGGAAAAGCAAACTCGGCTTTTTATTTTGATGGGTTAAGCAGTTATATGGCGGTAAATGATAATGCCTCTTTACGGTTAAATAATACCGATTTTACAGTAAGCGCATGGGTTAAAGTAGATTATAATGCTTCGGGCTATAACATATTAAGCAAACATATTACCGGGAATGATAATGGATGGACCTGCGGTATAGGTGGAACAACCGGTTTAGTAACCTTCGGCCCCGGCTCAACAAGTGTAATGGCTGTAGGTGGCCGTACTGTTGTAAGCAACCAATGGCACATGATAACCAGTGTTTTTAATAATACCAATAAACAACTCACAATATATGTAGATGGTGTTTTAGACAACGTTACCTCTAATTTCCCATCACCAAATGCTGCAATAAGTGCATCAATGTATATTGGGCGCGATGAGATAAGTATACCTGCAGGCGGGCATTTTTTTAGAGGTGCGCTTGACGACGTACGTATTTATAATAGAATTCTTACAGCTAAAGAAGTGCAGAAATTATTCGCCGTAGCCATTTAACAAATAATCTCTATATCAAAAACTTAGGCCATTTTTAAAATGGCTTTTTTTATGCCTTATTTTTTAGCTTGATGATATACCCCCTTAACAACAGGTTAATATCGTCTGATACTTTTAAATAATAGATTATTGTCCAGTACAACAGGGTAATAAACGATGTACGTATAATGCTATCGATAATGTAATTTTTCCCTTGTGGGATAAGGTATACTGATAAAAAGTATACAGCTATTCCAACAAATAAAGCATAAAGGTTTTTGATGGTGAAAGGCTGCATTTTAAACACCTTGTAAATGAATATGTACCTAAACAGATTGAACGACAATAGCGAAATACCTGCCGCAACCGCTGCTCCGGCTATCCCAAGTAGCGGTATCAATAATAGGTTTCCGCCTACGGTAACACCTATCAGGAGCAGGTAAAAATAGCCATCGTATTTATAGTATTTTGAAGCGTTTAGTATCACACCGTTTATTCCGGTAGCCGAATCTATTAAATAGCCGATGCCAATATACAACACAACGTACTTGCCGGTTAAATAACTCGCCGGAAGGAACGAGAATATATTATTGACATTGGCCCATATCGCCACTAGCAAAAAAAGCGATGCGATTAATTGGTTAATACAGCTTTTCTCGTACACCATTTTTATATTCTTAAAGTCGCCCGATTTAAACGACTCTGAAATCACGGTTGTGGCAATACTATAAAGCGAACGTGCAGGTAGTGCAATAACCGTTGCGAAGTAAACGGCTATGGTGTATACGCCGGTTTCACCCAATCCAAATTTTTGATTGATCACGTATTTATCAATATTATCTACAATCAATGGCGAAGAACCCGTTAATATTCCCAATAAGCTGATACTGGTAAGCTTCCGGCGCATGTCTTTATCCAGGAATTTCAAATTCGGGCTAAAGAAAAACTCCTTATTAATAACGAGCCTCCCTGCTAATATAACTGTTGGCACTATGTTGGCCAATAACCACAATACCATAAATACGCCAAAACTGATAAACTTAAAATAAACCAGTAATATAGCCATCAGGATAAACAATCGCTTGGTAAATTCCCTCAATATCCTTCCCGAAATTGCATTGTATAATACCCGCGCGTATAAATCAAACACATCAAAATACACCGAGAAAATTATGAGTGGTATTAAATACCAGTAATATTGGTTGAATAAAGTTCCCTTTTGCGATTTTGCACTGATGATGTCATCCTTAAAATAGTACGCTATCCCGATAAAGATCAATATACCAACAAAAGATACAGCACTATACAAAAACAGGTACCCGTTATGTTTCGCTTCGTTATCTCTAAAATACGGGAAATACCTTGAGGTGCCGCTAAATCCTAATGTTGCAAATTTGGCAAACAAAGCCGATGAGGTAAGCAGCATCCCGGTAAGGCCCACCTGTTCGGTGGTCAAAGCGTGTGGCTGCAGCACATTGATAGAAATAACGCCTATTAAAACGCCTAAATATGAATATATAGTACCTTTTATTGTTTGTTGTTGTATAATACCCATCGGGGAAGTTAAATGCAGGGGTTTGTAAAATATGTTTTATTTTCGCGAAATGTATAGGCCAAAAATACAACATAAAGTTTGTGCAGTTACTGTTACCTACGAAAATAGATGGCACTTATTAAAGCAGGTTATACTACGTTTATTAAGTTTTGATAACACAAGCCATGTAGTTGTTGTAAACAATGCATCGCCCTACAATGTTAAAAACAAAGCCCTTGAATTAGGCGATGACCGGGTTATTGTGCTTGACTGTGCCGAAAACTTAGGCTCAACCGGCGGATATAAAAAAGGCCTCGAATTTGCGCACACGCTTAATACCGACTTTATTTGGCTGCTAGACGATGATAACCTGCCATCGGAAGTCGGGCTTGATGCCTTGTTAAATAATTGGGATGAGCTGGGTGCAGAACCGGATAAAACAGCCCTGTTCAGCCTACGTACCGATAGGATACACCACATTCACATGGCCAAGGGCGCAAGCCCGTACCGGTATTATTTAGTGCCCGATAATTTTCTAAATTTTACCTTTTTGAGGCCGTATATCAAGTTTAGAAAATTGGCCGATAAATTTAAAAAGTATCAAAAATTTAAAAAGCGGGTTGAAATACCACTAGCCTCATACGGTGGCTTTTTTTTGCATAAGGATATGATTGATAAAATTGGTTATCCCGATGAAAAATTTTACCTCTATTTTGATGATGCCGAATACACCTATCGTGTTACCGCAGGCGGTGGTAAAATATGGCTCATATCGGGCAGTGTAATTACCGATATCGACCATTCATTCCAGGTTAATTATAAAAGAAGATTTTTGCATTCTATTCATCTCGACTTATGGAATTACAGAACCTACTATTTTACCCGTAACGGAACATACTTTTACCAACTGAATGCTACCAAACGGCCATGGGTATTTAGTATCAATAAATTTCTATTCATGAGTTGGCTAAAATTTTTAAGTATAGTAGGTTCAAAACAAAACGAATATAAGAAACTGGCTGCCGCCGTACAGGACGGCCTAAACGGGAACTTAGGGAAAGCAGATGCCGACAAGTTCTAAATTACTTCAACATATTTGCAGCCGGAGAGAAAATGGATAATTACAACCTTTGTATTATAAAACCCAATAAAAGCGCTTTTTCTGAAACGTTCATTCAAAAGCATATTGATTATTTGGCGGGAAATAAAAAGGTATTATATGGTGGTGCTTTTCCGGTTTATGACGATGAGGGTAAATTTTTGATTAAATCAAAACTCGGTATTTTAAGCTACCTCATTCAAAAAAGAATATTAAAAAGGCAACGTATCCAAGTGCGCAACAAAGCATTAACTGCTTATTTAAAAAGCAACAACATTGATGTAGTACTGGCCGAATATGGCATGGTAGGTGCTATGGTGGCCGAATCATGCGAAGCCGCTAAAATCCCGTTGGTAGTCCATTTTCACGGAGCCGATGTTCACCACCGGGAAACAGTAGCGAAATACCTTCAATCCTACAAAAGAGCTTTCAATTACGCCAGCGCGCTTATCGCCGTATCGCAGGATATGGCCAACGCTTTAATAAAATTAGGCGCATCACCGCATAAAGTAATTTTATGCCCTTACGGAATTGACACTACTGCATTTTCACAAGTAAACATCGCCAAAACGGAATCGGTTTTTTTATCGGTTGGTCGGTTTGTCGAAAAAAAATCGCCTCTATCTCTCGTAAAAGCTTTTAATTTAGTTTCAAAAAAGATCTCCGAGGCCAAGCTGGTAATGGTAGGCGATGGCCCATTATTTGAAGATGCAAAAAACTTGATAACCCAATTGAACCTTAACGATAAGGTAACACTTGCGGGCGTTTTAAATGCTATACAAATTAGAGAGTTAATGCAAAATACCCGTTGTTTTGTGCAACACTCTGTAACACCACCAAGCGGGGACATGGAAGGTACACCGCTGGCAATTTTGGAAGCGAGTTCATCAGGATTGCCGGTTGTGAGCACATTACACGCCGGAATAAAGGAAGCAGTAATTAATAATGTAACCGGATATTTGGTGAACGAATTTGATATAGAGAATATGGCCGAAAAAATGATAATTTTGGCATCGTCTGTGGAAACCGCGGTAAAATTAGGAAACGCGGGCAGACAACACATCACTAAAAATTATAACATCGTAAACAACATCAATACTTTAAATAAAATTATAAGTAATAGTATTGAAAACTCAACGAATTAGAAAACATAGGTAAACTAATATATCAACCAGCAAATGAATGATCTGCAAAACTACTTCAATAACAATACGGGTAGAGTAATAAACAAATGGAGTCAATATTTTGACGTGTACGACAGGCATTTTAGCAAATACCGGGGCAAGGATATTGTAATATTGGAAATAGGAACCTTTCATGGCGGAAGTTTACAGATGTGGAAAGATTATTTCGGTCCAAAGGCTAAAATATATGGGATAGATATTAACCCTAACTGCAAAGAAGTTGAAGAAGAGAATATCAAGATTATGATCGGCTCGCAATCAGATCGTGATTTTTTAAAAAAGGTAAAAAGCGAAATTCCGCCTATTGATATTTTAATCGACGACGGAGGACATACTATGCTACAGCAAATTGTAACGTTTGAAGAGCTCTTCGATCATGTAAAATCCGACGGAATTTACTTATGCGAAGATTTGCACACATCGTACTGGATGGATTGGGGCGGAGGTTATAAAAGGCACGGAACTTTTATAGAATACTCAAAAAACTTTATTGATTATTTGCATGCCTATCATTCAAGGCAGAAATCGTTTCAGGTTAACTCGTTCACCAAATCGGTAAACTCACTTCATTATTACGATAGTGTATTGGTTATCGAAAAACGACCTACGCCTAAACCCATCAGCAGCGAAACCGGGACTACAAAAATTGCTTTTACAAGGAACGACCATCCCGATTTTTTTAGAAAAATTAAATATAAATGCAATCGCTGGTTAAGTTACTTCAGGCTGCCGTTCCGCAATGGCAATTTCGATTAACTTAAACGGTAAAAAATAAGAGTTTTACATAGCATAAATCAGGATGCAGCATTTAGCGCCCATTGCCTTGTTTGTATATAACCGGCCCGAGCACACACGCCGCACGTTGGTTTACTTAAAAAACAATCAACTTGCCGATGAATCGCGGTTATATATCTTTTCGGACGCTGCTAAAACGGCAACCGATGCTGCAAAAGTTGAAGAGGTTAGGGATATAATTAAACAGGCAGATGGTTTTAAGTCGATAAAAATTATTAAGCGGAAGGATAACCTGGGGCTTGCCAATTCGGTAATTGCCGGTGTTACCCAGCTTGTAAACGAATATGGTAAGGTAATAGTTTTTGAAGACGATTTGCTTACATCGCCATATACCTTAAATTATTTTAACGAGGCGTTAGACAAATATATGCAGAATGATAAGGTGATGCATATTGGCGCTTACATGTATCCGCTTAAAGAAGCTGCCATTCTTCCCGAAACTTTTTTTTACCGCGCCGCCTCAAGCTGGGGATGGGCCACCTGGGATAGGGCATGGAAGTATTTTGAGCCCGATGTAAACAAACTAATCGCTCAGTTTGATACAGCCAAAATATTAAAGTTCTCTATTGAGGGCAACATGAATTTTTGGAAACAAATACAGGAATTTAAAAAAGGCAAAAACAATTCGTGGGCAATACGCTGGTACGCATCCGTATTTCTGCGGGATGGCTTAACGCTCAATCCGGCAAAGTCACTCATCGAAAACATTGGTAACGATGGTAGTGGAATACACTCCAATAACGAAGACATTTATAAGGTACAAATATCTAAACAACCCGTAACCCGGTTCCCCGCAGAAGTAATTGAGGACCCGGCAGCATACCAAGCCATCAAATATTTTTTAAAGTACCGCAAAGGCAGTTTGTGGCAACGCGGTATACGCTATTTAAAACAGTTATCGCAAAAGCTATAATATTTATAATGTGGCTATAGTTTTGCTCACGATAGCCACATTATAATGCTACAGCGTACTCTTTAACTTAAAACCTTTATAGTGTGCACAACATTACGGTAAAGCGCTTTTGCGGCCCACATTATTGGGTTATCAAGGTGTTTTAAACCCTTACGTTCCATAGTGCTTGGTTCAACCGATGTGTTTATCTGTTCAAACAAGCCTTTATGGTCCTCGTAAAACATTCCTTTTCCTTTGTTTTTCAAAAACGATATTACCATTAAAAACTCGGTACGTTCAACATTGAGCCCTTCGGCATAACGCCCAAATTTTTGGGTAAAGGTGCTGCGTCGCAAATGCGGATGATCGCTGTATGCATGGAATTTACGGTAACCCGGATACCATATTTTAAAAATCATTTCCGAAAAACCCTTTCTAAAAGGTTTTAAATACGGATATTTAAAATAAGCGTAAAAACGGGTTATATCCATTTCGGGCCTCTCTTCCATAATGTCGATGGCATCCTGCAGGTGTGTTGCGTATCCCGGTAACGGATCAAAGTCTTCTTGTACGTATAATATATAGGGCGTTGTAATCACGTCAAGCCCTTTATTAATATTGTTACCCAACCCACCATTTTTAGGTGTGGTTACCAAGGTGAAATTAAACAGGTCCTTCAACTCATTTAAATAATCTAAGTGAGCTGCAGAGCTACAATCGTCAGACACTACGATGCCTGCAAACTCTATTTTCTGGTCAACAAAAGCTTGCAACAAACGCTGCAACGATTTACTTCTGTTGTAATGGGTAATTAGCAAAGTAACTGTGTTGAACATTTTACTATATATTATATTTTTATTGAATGCTTGTTAAGCTTTTTAGCTGCCAGTAATACCATTTAAGGCTTGCATACCGGGTTAACAATAGCCCCTGCCGGCACAGTGTTATTATACTTGCTTAATTGTATAACTATCAACCTTTAGCAGCCGCCTTTTTAGTAACAAAAGTGCCATAGGTTTGCTTTATAAATATAACAATCTCTTTGTATCCAACACTATAAATAGACCAAAAATTAAATTTGGAATACTTATTTAGCGGAATATAAGCTATGATAATGGCTGCCAGCACTGGGAAAATATTAGCCATTATAATAGAATAGGTAGATTTGCAAATGCTTATAGCAATATAATCGGCAATTAAATTTACGGCCAGCATCACCAATATTTTATAAAAATTTATTTTGGGTTTGTGAATAACATCAAGCGTTAAAGCAAAAAACCTGTCGGATGGATATAAAATGGCAATGCTTATAAATAACCTAAAAATGTTTGGCGCCTGCGAGCCTATGTACTTATGGCCTCCAAGTAACAAAATTATAGGGTCGGCAAAAATAATAGCCACAATTGCAATAGCAAAAATTGCGATGGATAGCATACCAATTAACTTTTTCATGGTATACATTAAATTGTCCTTTTGGTTTTGGTTATAATAGGCCGATAAAGCAGGCATTCCGGATGCTGCAAAACTCAACATCGGTATTTCAACAATTTGGTTTAGCCTACCGCCAAGGTTGTATATTGCCAGTGCCGGCGCACCTAAAAAAATCTTAATAAAAATGGTATCGGTAACGCCAAACAGGTTAGAGCTTAAACTGGTGCCCATGCTGTATTTACCAAAATGAAATATTTCGGCAATGGTTTTTTTTGTTGTGTACTTTATGGAGTATGCCTTTGTCCACCCGGTTAGCATTATAATTACACTGGTTAAAGCATTGGTGGCAATAAAAGCTATAATTGCCGATGACACTGTGGCCCTATGTAAAACCATTAAAACAACAATAGTTGCAATAAACAATAGCTGGTTTATTAAACGCAACCACAACAGCCTGTCAAACCGGCTTTCGGCCTGTACAACAACATTGGCCATAAACGATGGCAGCGTGGATAAAAAAACCAACGAAAAGCATTTTAATAAAAGCTCTATAGCGGCGTCGTCAACATGCCGGGCAATAAAAAAGGTTGGGATATTAAGTAAAAGCAATACTGCGGTAACTAATATGGCCAAGGTCCAGGTTGAACCGGCTACTTCGTTTTGGCGCTCCTCATTAGTACCTGCATAAAATTTAACAAAAGGCATTGTTAAAAAGCCCGATTTTAAGGTATCAATCAGGTTGTTAATAGTCATAAAAAACACATAAACCCCAATATCGTTTATTGATAGTGCCCTGTATAGCATCCCTATTGTCACCATCCCAAGCCCGGCCATAACCCCGTTACCTAACAACGATTGAAAGTGCACATTTTTAAACAAGGCGAGTGCTTTTTGTACCAAAGGCATAGCAATTTTTTAAATTATATCAGGATTAAAAAGCACTTAAAAGCATTAACAAACATATACTATTTATCACAGCCATTGTTGAATTACCAACCGGTTAAACTTATATGTTTTCCAAATTTAATATTTAATTTGTTTTTAAGGTAAACCATTGCACTAACAATGCTTTTTAATGGTACCGCAATTTGTCTTAAACAAATAATATAGCACACAAGGGGCTCAACAAAAAAACACATGGCCACACTTTTGTAATAAATTTATTAGGCTATTTTTACGTTAAACATTAAAAATATGTTTAAAAACAGCACAGCTTTTTTAGTAGTATTATTAATGGCGTTTTCTGCCCAAGCGCAAACGGATTCAATAACTTTTGTTAAAGCTAAATGGGAAACACATAAAATAGCACCCGGCGTAAAATGGAAACACTATTGGTTTAATAAAAACCTGTTTGATACCAACCAAAATATTAATATCCTGGAGATAGACAGGCATAAAAAAGTAAAACTGGCACTGGGATACCAAAAGCAAGAGTTAAAATTAGTGAGCGACTTTGCTACACTGGCAAACGCTGTTGCGGCTATTAACGGAAGCTTTTTTGATGTTAAAAACGGCGGTGCTGTTGATTTGATAAGGGTTAACGGAGAAATTATAAGTCCGAATAAGTTTAATAAAGCGGGTGTTAGGGCTGTGCATCAAAAGTCGGCTTTATTGTTTAACAATGGTACAGTTAGCATAGCCAAATGGGACGGCACAAACGATTGGGAAAGCCACCTTAACGGCGACATAATGGACACCGGCCCCTTACTGGTATACGATAATAACATACAGGTATTGGACACTACATCGCTTATAAAAATGCGCCATCCGCGTACCGCAGTTGCTATAACCAAAAAACACATATTACTGATTACCATCGACGGGCGCAACACAAATGCCGGCGGCGTAAATTTATACGAACTAGCAAAACTATTGAAATGGTTAAAAACCACCGATGGTATTAACCTTGATGGAGGCGGATCAACCACGATGTGGATAAATAAACAAACCGATAATGGTATTGTAAATTACCCATGCGACAACAAAAAATGGGATCGCCAAGGAGCGCGCAAAGTGGCCAATGTACTTTTGGTTGAATAGCCTTGGTTACTTTAAAAATCAATTTTAATAATAGTGGCTTTAAGCCTGCTGATATACCGGTATTTGTTTTCGGGCTTAAAAAAGTGGGACACAAGCAAGCAAACTCATCATTAACTTAAAACAACCGTAAAGTTTAAATTAAGCAAGCATCATTAGTTTTCTTTTTTAACGGGTTTTGCTTGTGGTGCAGTAAGGCTTGGTAAAGCAGGTGGTGGCTGCTCGCCATTTTTCTCAAAATCAGTAAACGACCTTTTAACGTAATTGATTAAATCATAATCGTTCCAGGCCTTAATATCCTCGTACGATGGCTTGTAGGCCAATATAAACGTTTGCACTTTGGCGCTATCCTGCAAGCCGGTTATGCGCTGCACCAGGTTTTTGGTAAAGCGGCGGTTAACTTCGGTTTGTTGCAAATCGTGCTCGGCAAACTGCTTAAAATGTCTGGCTTGCTTTGGGCCCGATCCAAACAAATCGTAAAGACCATTTAGCGGGTTTAAAATTGCCGACGCAACCGATGGCTTTCCTTTATTATAAATGCCCTGGCTATTATACTCATTCATTACCTGCTGTAGTTCCTGCCTTTTATTAAGCCCTTTAATATTAACCTCGCTGAGGCTAATATTGGCTTGCATATAAACCATAACAGTATTTTGCGTGTTAACGGCTATCTTTTTATCCGAGAAATCTTTTTGGCGAAATAACAGGCTATCGCCCAAAGCGCATTTCAATTGAAAAGTACCCAGTTCGTCGGTAGTAGTTATGCCGCCATCGGTAAGGTTAGCAACCAGCACTCTGGCCAAGCGTTGTGTGGTTCCATCTTTAAAAGCAACTCCTTTTAGCACAAACTCCTGCCGTTGCGCATGAGCTAACAGACTACTGCAACACAGTATTGCCGCAATAAAATATGCGTAAAATTTTGAGCGATTTTTATAATTATAATTATTCAAGCAAGCAAAATTAAGTATTTTACACTCAAAAATTGTTAAAAGCTTGTTAAATATCACATTGCTGAGTATTTAGCTATCCTGAATAAATTTCTATCTTTGCACATGATAAAATCCATGACAGGGTATGGACTGGCCACTTACGATTCGGGAAGTACAAAATATACTGTTGAAATTAAATCCCTGAACAGCAAATTTCTTGAATTAACGCTCAGAATTCCACGTTCGTTTTCCGACAAAGAATTTCAGTTACGTAACGATTGCAGCAAACAGATAGAGCGCGGCAAGGTTAGCTTATCCATCAACATTGAGCAGGTTAGCCAGCAGGTTAAGGCTGCCGGTATTGATACCGTTTTACTAAAGCATTATTACGAACAATTAAAAGCCGTAAGTAACGACTTAGGCGAACCTACCTCAAACCTTTTACAACTGGCTCTGGGCTTACCCGAAGTGGTTAAATATGGCGAGGAAACGGTATCTGACGAGGAATGGAAAATTGTAGAGCAAACTTTCCAAAAAGCTATCGCCGCGTTTCAGCAATTTAGGGCCGACGAAGGCAACGTGCTTGAGCAAGACATTAAAGAACGCATAAACACCATAATGGGCAACCTTAAAAAGGTTGAGGTAGAAGAGCCAAAGCGTGTACCCGTTATCCGCGAAAGGCTAAACACCTTTTTAACCGAAAGCGTTGGCCGCGAAAACCTGGATCAAAACCGTTTTGAACAGGAGCTTATTTATTTTATTGATAAGCTGGATATTACAGAAGAAAAAGTACGCCTCACAGCACATTGCGATTATTTTATCGAAACCTTAAAAAATGCCGATGCCAATGGTAAAAAATTAGGGTTTATTTCGCAAGAGATTGGGCGAGAAATTAATACCCTGGGCTCAAAAGCCAACGATGCCAACATACAAAAACTGGTAGTTGGCATGAAAGAAGAGCTCGAAAAAATTAAAGAACAACTATTGAATGTTTTATAGTTAATAAGTTATTCGTTATTGAATTATCAGGCGTTTTTCGATAATAACTCAGTAACTTAATAACAAATAACCCCCATAACTGACTAATGACCCAAGGTAAACTCATCATATTTTCTGCACCATCAGGGGCCGGTAAAACAACCATTGTACATCATTTGCTGGGTGTTGTTCCCGAGCTTGAGTTTTCCATTTCGGCAACTACGCGCAAGCCAAGGGGCGATGAGCGCCAGGGAATTGACTACTATTTTATAAGCAACGAGGAGTTTTTGCACCGCATAGCCAAAAAACAATTTGTTGAATTTGAGGAAGTTTATTCGGGCACATTTTACGGAACGCTACGCTCGGAGATACAACGCATTTGGGATAAAGGCAAACACGTAATATTTGATATTGATGTAGAAGGCGGCCTGCACCTTAAACGCAAATATGAGGAGCACGCCCTGGCTATTTTTGTACAACCCCCTTCGCTTGAAGTTTTGAAGGAACGTTTAACCGGAAGAGGCACCGATACCGCCGAAAAATTGGCCGAAAGGTTTGTTAAAGCCGAAAAAGAACTCAATTACGCTCCGCAATTTGATATAATCCTTAAAAATTACGATCTTGAAACGGCTTGTAACGAAGCAAAACAATTAGTAACTGATTTTTTAAAAACATAGCGCACCAATAATTAAAAATGAAAATCGGTTTATTATTTGGTTCATTTAACCCCATACATATAGGCCATTTAATTATTGCCAACTATATGGCCAACCACACCGACCTTGATAAAGTTTGGCTGGTAGTATCGCCACAAAACCCATTAAAAAAATACGGCGACCTGATTAACACTTACGACAGGCTTGAAATGGCCCGCCTTGCTACCGATAACAGCGACAACCTTAGCGTTAGCGACATCGAATTAAAGCTGCCACAGCCATCCTACACCATTGACACACTAACCCTGCTCAAGGAGAAATACCCGCAGCATGAGTTTGCCATTATTATGGGATCGGACAATTTGGTATCTCTCCATAAATGGAAAAACTATAAACTTATTTTGCGCGATTACCAGATTTATGTTTACCCGCGCCCAGGGTACGAAAATACCGACCTGGCCTCGCACCCCTCCGTACACATCACCATGACACCTTTAATGGAGCTATCGGCCACATTTATCCGTAAATCAATAGCTGCTAAAAAAAACGTGCAGTTTTTTGTTCCCGACCCGGTTTTAAAATTTATTGAGGGCAAAGGTTTGTACAGGTAAACGTATTAAACATTGGTGGCTGTACTAAAGATTCGACAACTTTTAAAAAGTTGTCGAATCTAACTCAGGCATAATCTTCCGCACTTCCCATCTAACTCCTATCTTTGCCATTGTGAGCGAGAAAACTATCCTTAAACTACAGTTACCTACCGACCCACTTTGGGTAAAAAATGTGGTAGAAAGCAATATTGAAGAAATATTAACAGACCATGCTTACTGTGAGCAAAAAGCAGCCAGCAATGCTATTACGCTCATCATACAAAACCCTAACTATCCCGACCTGGTGCAGGAAATGGCCATGCTTGTGCAGGAAGAAATGGACCACTTTAAACGCGTACACGACATCATCATTGCCCGTGGATACCAATTAGGCAAGGAGCGAAAAGACGATTATGTTGGGCAACTATTTAGGTTTTTAAAGCATGGCGGCACGCGCCAAAGCCAAATGGTTGACAGGCTACTCTTTTCGGCCATGATAGAGGCCCGGAGCTGCGAACGCTTTAAGGTATTATCCGAAAACATTAACGACGAAGAACTTTTACCACGAATTAATGGTTAGCGAAGCCGGCCATTATGCCATGTTTATTAACCTCGCCAAAAAACACTGTGGCGATATTGATGTAGATGCCCGATGGAAAGATTTTTTAGCTTACGAAGCCGATGTGGTAAAAAATTACGGGAAGAAGGAAACGATACACGGGTAAGTATTTTGTTCATAGTTGATGGTTCATAGATCATGCTATTTTTTGTGTAGATTTATATGGACCAAACCAATAATTATGCGCAAAAGGCCAATACTACTCTTAGCTTTCTTACTGTCGTTATTCTCGGCTTTAGGTCAAACTAAAACATCGCGCCTGCGCTATCATATTCTGACCGAAGCTGAAACTAAAGTGGAGCAATACAAGGCAGGGTGTGTTCATCGCAATACTTATTCGGCAGTGCAGCGGTTGAAATTTTATCCGTTTAATAAGGCCACGAAAGTTGAATTGGTTTCTTTTATTGGCATGAGCGCACGTAACGTGCTGGTATACGTATACGACGTTGATAGCGCTGAACAGGAACCTCTAAAAAAAATAAAATATTGGAAATACCCTTTTGATGACTACAAAGCAGATACTTCTCAATTTATTGAAAGTAAGCTATTAGATAAAGTACAGATAAACAAATTAACCGACATACTTTATAATATTGGCGAACGCAAAGCCAATAAATATCCTTACGCTGGTTATAAATGTTATGAACCGCGCAATGCCATTGTTTTTATTAATGCGGAAGGCAAAATATTTGCTTACATTGAGATTTGTTTTGAATGCAAACAGATCAAAATCCGTCCCGAAAAAATGAAGATAGGTGATTTTTGTGACGATAAAATAAGCATATTTAAAACATATTTTGCCTCGGCGGGGATTTTATATGGGATACATGATGCCTATACCCGAAATTTCGATATTGTTAAATCGCGGTAATTTAAGCCACATTCGGGATGTAACTAAACTACCTTCACCACTCCTGCCACAGTTATTAAATAATTATCAATCTTAGCCACATCAACCGAATCGTTAATGAAGCCGATATACATATCAGGGCGTACAATAAGGGTTTTTTGTTGGCTGGCACCCATTTCAAAAGCATCAAACACGTGCCGGTTTTTTTGGGTTGGTGGCAAATAAAAAAAATTAAGAATGTTTGGGTAGTTTTGTGTTATCCATTTAGCCAGCCTAAAAAGCTCATCTTCGGTTTGCTTGCCTATGGCAATAAAGGTAAAGCCAGGTTTAGCACACCATTCGTGCAGGTCGGTATCAATTTGCTTTTTCTCGTCGTAAACTTTAAGGCAGGGCAGCCTGTCGCCGGCTATAATTTTAGTTCCCTGGCTTAGGTGCAGGTTTATTTTGCTTTCGGCATAGCTAATGTGAGTTTGCGATATGCGCTTAAAAAACGCCTGCCTTAATTTAGGGCTGCTCCAAAGTTTCCTGATAATGCCCGGCAATACCCATTTTTTTATAATTTGGTTCAAAAACCCATCCGATACAATAAAAGTAAATGCCCTATCGGTAGTTTTTAACAAACCTTTTGCAACGGGCATCCGCTCGGCAGCATAACTATCTAATATTACAGCGTTATATTGCAGGTTAATAACACCGGCTAATTTCCATGCTAAGTTATAAGCATCCTGCAAGCCGGTATTCATGCCCTGCCCACCCACCGGCGAATGAATATGTGCCGCATCGCCAATTAAAAAGGCACGTTGCGCCCTAAACCTTTGGGCCATACGGTGGTGCAAGCGGTAGGTAGTAAACCAATGCGCTTCTGTTATGTTAACCGGTTTTCTAACAACGCCACTTAAATGCGGCCTTACATCATCAATGGTTAAATTTTGTTTGGCCAATAACTGTGGCGATAAACTGCCTACAATCCTGTACCTATTCTCTTCCGGCATCGGGAAAAAAGCGGCGAAGCCTTGCTTTGATAAATGTAAATGCAGGTTGCTATCGTTTAAATTGGCCAGTGTTACATCGGCCAAATAAAACTCGTTTGCGTAAGTATCGCCTTTAAAACTAATTTCCAGCTCTTTGCGTACGGTGCTATGTGCGCCGTCGGCGCCAATTAGCCAGTCGCAGGTGATGTATAATTGGTCAGCTCCTGTTTTTAACAAAACCTCAAAGCGGCTTTCTTTTTGCCTAAATGATATTAACGCTGTATCCCAATAAACAGGGCAACAATTTTGGGTTAGGTAATCTAAAAGCAAACGTTCGTTTTTACTTTGCTCATACATCAGGATATAAGGATACAAAGTTTGCGGCTCGCCCATATCATCCAACAAAAGCGAAGCTACCCTTTGGCCATCCTGATTTAGCAATACACCACCGGCTTTTTTTCCGTCGTGTAAAACACGGTCAACAACACCCAATTGCCTGTAAATTTCGAGCGAGCGAGCTTGTACTGCCAAGGCCTTTGACTGCTCGGTAGGCCCTTTTTTACTATCGATAATTACAGGCTGAATGCCGTTACGCAACAACTGAGCGGCCATCATTAAACCCGACGGGCCCGCACCAATAATTAAAACAGAAGTATGTTCGGCAGGTATTTTCATCAAAATCAGGGATGAAATATTAAAAATATAGTTGGCCGTTTATGCAAATCGGGCACTTGTTTGCGCCAGCCTTCAACGCTCATTGTTTTAATAAACTCGCTCTCGGCTGTAACATCACACGCTATACAAAGTTTAGTTTTAGGGTTACAGCTTTTTAAAACCTCTTCGAGCATGGAGTTATTACGGAAAGGCGTTTCAATAAATATCTGTGTTTGGTCGTTACGTTCGGCCAATAGTTCTAAAGCCTTTACACGTTTACTGCGTTCCACCTTATCAATAGGTAAATAACCGTTAAAGGTAAAGCTTTGCCCGTTAAAGCCCGATGCCATCAGCGCAAGCAAAATAGAACTTGGACCAACAAGCGGCACTACTTTTATGCCGCGTTTGTGTGCCTCGGCCACAATTTCCGATCCTGGGTCGGCAACGCCGGGGCAGCCGGCCTCGCTCATTAAGCCAACATCTTTACCGCCTTCTAAACCTGCAAAAAAATAGGCCAGGCCATTGCTGCGGTTGTGTTTGCCATAATCATGTATAAGCAGTGCGCTTTGCGGTGTTTTTAGTCCGGCTTCCTTTAAAAATTTGCGGGCCGTTTTTTCATTCTCCACAATGTATTCGGTAATAGCATTAATAGTGTCAACCAGGTAGGGAGTAAATGATTTTGCCGCTGCGTTTTCGGCAAGCGGAACCGGAATTAAATAGAGCGTTCCTTTGGGCATTTACAAAAGTGGCTTTTTTTTTGTAATTTGATCTCCCGAAAGGGACTTCAAAAATGAAATCGTTAGGAATTAATTGGTTTATAGAGGGCTATGTTGACTTTGAGCACAAAAAATATGTACTGCTTGATTATTTGCAGGAAATTAACCAGCATTTTAACCGCAAGCACTTGTACCCCAACCTTAGCGATTTGATATATCATTACAACAATTTGCTAAGTTTTAAGCAAAACAAAACCAACCTTCAGCAGGCCTTTCCGCAGCGGTTAACTCAGGCCAATATTGATGCTGTTAAACTTACCTACCAAAAAATAGTTGAAGACGATAGCTCGATGCGGGAGATTGAGCAAATTATTGCTTATGCGATATACAAAATGGACCCTGCCATTAAAACCGGTAAAGAGATTTATAATTTTGTTGAAAGCAACCTTTTTATTGACCCTGTAGGCGTTATACCACTAATGCCCAATTATGGCTATTTTTCGCTGCGTAATGGCAACGAAAAAGGTAATTGGGTTTACGAGTACCAGATAACGCTTTTTGAAGCTAAAGACGATGAATACCGCAGTATAAACACCCGCTTTGTTGATATTTACGAACAAAACCTTGTTAACACACCCGAATTGATAAAAAGCGACCTCATTTACCGATATAAACACATGCCCAACCCGGCTGTTTACTATGTTGAAAGTTCGGTTACCTTTCCGCTTGAGCAAACCTTGTTGCCTGTGGTGAAGAAGTGCCTGGCCAAGTATATAGCTAAGGTAGCATAGGCGAGAAAGAGCCGAGAAGCGAAAATCAAGAAGCGAGATCAGAGCGTTTATATGCACAGTTTATATAAAAAAGGGTCGCAAGAGTTTTAGCTCCTGCGACCCTTTTTTATATTGTTTAGCTATTTACGGTTGTTTTAACCCGTGTTTATAATTTCAATTTACTTAGCGGACAATAGTTAAGTTACCCGATATTAGTGTACATGGCACATGCAGGTTAATTACATAATAATAACTACCTGTTGGCAGCGGGTTGCCTTTAAATGTTCCATCGAAGGCTTTTGGATAATCGGTTGATTCGAATATCAGTTGGCCCGATCGGTTGTAAATTTGTACCGTAGTGCCGGGGAATTTTTCGAGGCCTGTTATTTTCCAGGTGTCGTTATAACCGTCGCCATTCGGTGTTATGGTATTGCCCATGCTAACATCAACCAATATCACTTCAACATGTACTTTGGTGCGTGCGCTTTCGCAAGTGCCTACATTAAAGCTAACATAATAATCGCTGGTTCTTTTCACATTTAAAGTAAACTGGCCGTTGGTGCTTGTTTGGGCAGGCACAGCATCATCATAATTTTGATATAGCTTGTAAAGATTATTTGTCCCCGACTGCGGGTTTTTTACAAATAATACTAACTGTTGCGGGTCGCAAATACGTTGATTACTTAATTCGGGTGCGGGCGGCGTAAATGGTATATCATCTATATGGAAAGGCCCTATTTTAAAATCGCATGAGGTTTGGTCGGTAACCCGTAACGAATAATCCCCTTTGCCTAAATTACTTAAACTGGTGGTACTGCCGCCAAAAGGTTTTCCATTGGCGTCTGTCCAATGGTAAGTATATGGCGGTATGCCACCGGTCATGTTTATAGCCGATATTGCGCCGAACATCTGCCCGCATTGGTCATTTGTAGTTGTTGGCGTGTTGGTGGCACTCATTAACGGTATATCGACAACAACGATATCTCTCAATAACACCGATGTACATCCGGCTCCTTTGTCGGTAACGGTGAGCGTGTATTTCCCGGGTTTGGCATTAAGGTAATCTTGTCGGGAACTTACCAAAATGCCGTTTTGATCTGTCCAAGCATAAGTTGCAGGAGTGACAACGCCAAATGTTGTGGTAATGCTGCCATTATTGCCTTGGCCACATGTTACATCTTTTACATGGGGTATAACTGTGAATACGTCGGGCGGCAAATTCGGAACGTTAAATGTTCCGTCACCAAAGCACCCTGATGTAGGATTAACGGCGTGCAGGTTGTAGGACCCTGGTAAAAGTCCGGTTAAAATCAGTTTATTTTTAAATTGAGGAAGTGCTGCGCCATTTGGCCCAGTCCAGGTAAATTCGGATGCGTTTGTAATACTGGAGAGGGGGACATTGAGTAAACCATTTGCGCCATTTGCGCCGTTACATGTGTATGCGCGTGTGGTGTAAATATTGGTATTTACAAATACAGATTGTGTTTCTCCAACAGTGAACGACATTGAGTATGGGCATGTTCCGTCATCGGATAATGTTAGAGTATAGATACCCGGTGGTAGACTATCTACGTCGAGTTTGTAACTGAAAATATTCTGTTTGTTATCTCTCCATGTTGTCTTTGTAAGACCTAACCCGGGCTTCGTTTTAATACCAAAAATATGCCCATTATTAAACCCACATTCTGCAGCATGAATATCAATGTGTGAGAGGTCAAAATCAGGGCCGGGCAAAGCTTTTATCGTTATCGTATCTTTAGAAATTACGGGGGCACAATTTAGGGCATCCGTAATTTGCAATGTATATTTACCCGCTGGCACATTGGCAGCGGCATTTGGCTCGCTACCATAGGCTACCGTCACTCCCGCATCGTTCACCCATCTTAATACCTTAGTCCCTGTACCGCCGGAGTAAATAGCGCTAACCGGAAAAGTTATTTGTCTACAAGCCGGTGTTGGAGTAATGAGTTGCTGTATTGTGATTCTCTGGTCAAATATTTCAAACAGTTGCGTGGCCTTTTGGCAACCACCCGGATATTGGACGGTTAATTGATATACCCCCGGCAATAATTGGTCAATATTTTGTGTATCGCCAACAGGTTTAAAACTACCATCTTCTTCCTTTCTATCCCAATGGAACAAAATACCGTCGCGCGGTTGTATTATTGTTAAGCTGCCGTTGTATGCACAAGTGTATTCTTTTTTAACATAATCTGTAGCGGCTATGGCAAGCGACGAAAACGGCGATGTGTTTTTTTGCGCAGTAGTTGCCGTTGCAATTACCGAACGGCTTATAGCAGCAGAATACGACCATTTGCCCGAACCATCCGATTGTACAGTAGTAATGTATTCTTTACCCTGGCAAAGGCTTCCCGCGCAATCATCCGAGTAAAATAATTCGATAGCCGAATTTGGCGTGGCCACGCCCGCAACCATATCGCTACGGTAAGTAAGCACCTTAACATAAGGTACCTGGTAATAGCTTGATGTTACCGCTATGCCTAAACCGCTATTACAAAATATGCTGTTTTGGGTAATTAATACCTGGCTGCTATTTACAACCTCAACACCATAGGTGTTATGGCCAATGTAATTAGCATCGGTGCCGGTGCCGCCAATGGTGCCGATAGCACTGGCGTCCGACCGAATACCTTCGTAGTTACCCAGATCGGCCGTACCTGTAACATCGGTACCAATTTTATTGTTCTTGATGCTGTAGGTTGCGTTGCTGATAAATACACCGTACCCAATTTGCCCCGAAATAACATTACCGGCTATATCAACAGAGGTGAGGCTGTTTGTATAGCCCGAAACGATGTTAACACCATAGGTTTTTACAAATGCTGCCGCCAAAAACAGAGGGTCTTGCTTATAATCAATAGTGCCCGAGTAATCGGTACCAATTTTATTGTTTTTAATGGTTATGGTTTGAAGCGTTGCCGTGTAATAATAATTAGACCGGTTTACATTTATATTGGTAACGCCGCTGGCTATAACATTACCCATTTTAGCATCGTCGCCCCCAATGGTAATGGTGCTAAAGTTGTTAACATTAATACCATTTATATTACTTACCAGCGTTTTACCATCTTCGGCAAGGCCGATGATGTTACCCTGAATGGTAATATCGGCTGATATTGCGCTGGAGTAGTAATAATATCCGCTATAAATAGCATTTACGGTACCGCAAATAATGTTGCCTTTACCGGGAGCACCTATTTTTACACCAGATGCATTACCTTGAAAAGTAATGCCCGAGCCTTGCGAAGTATTATAAGTGATAAGGTTGTTTATTTGTGCAAAATTACGAATGTATAAGCCGTATATCTCAACACCCTGGGTAACCACGCTGGATGAATAATCGCCGGCTATTACCAGGCCGCTAAAATAAGCCGGAGAGGTTTCGGGCTCTATAATTACACGTGCGCCCGATACGCCAAACGCTATACTGGGCTGTGTTGTTCCGTCAATTATTACATTGGCGGTAACTAAGGGCAATTGCGATTTTAGCCTGATTGTACGATCGGAAGTTAACGAACCCGCTAAATTAAAGGTAATAATATCCTGAACGGTTGTGCCATTGGCCTGCGCCTTGCCTAAAGCCTCGCGTAGTGTTCCCGGGCCAGCATCTGCCTTCTCCGTTACAACAAATGTATCCGCAGAAGCTGCCTTAACAAGTAATAAAATAAAAGCGATGGCAAATAACGTTTTTTTAAAGTGCATATTGTAGATAAGATGCTCTAAAAATACACTTTTATTGATATTAGTTCAACTATATTTAATTGTTAACCGTAAATTATATTTATCTTAACCCGCTGAGTATGGGCCCTTATTAAACAAATGCGGATAACAGCAGGCCATTAAATGGCACCATTATCCGCACGCTATCATCATTATATATTTTGTGGCAGTTGTTTATTACTATGCTTTAAAACACCACCCCAATAACCTACAACTCAACCATTGCCTTAATAACTCCGTTTTTGGGGTCAAGCCAGCTGGCGAAATTATCTTTCACCTCATCAAATTTTACGCGGTGGGTAATGTAATTGGTAGGGTCAACCAATCCCTTTTTCATGCTGGCTATAACGTGCTCAAAATCGGCACGGGTGGCATTGCGGCTGCTCATTAACGTGGCCTCGCGTTTATGAAACTCGGGATGGCTAAAGCTTATTTCGCCTTTTTGCAGGCCCACTAAAACATACCGTGCGCCATGAGCCATATATTGAAAGGCGTTGGTAATAGCTTTTAAACTACCTGTGGCATCAATAACTACCGTTGGGTAATCATTGTTAGTTATCTGGCGCAGCATGGCATCGGCATCGTGGGTGGCGGCGTTAATGGTGTGGTGTACCTTTAGTTTGTCTTTACAAAAGTCTAACCGGTTTTGGTTAATATCCATTGCAATAACTTGCGCACCGGCTATGCGGGCAAATTCCATAATACCCAAACCTATAGGGCCGGCACCAACAACCAATACAAATTCGCCGGGTTGTACACCCGCGCGGCGCACTCCGTGGGCACCAATAGCAAGAGGCTCAACCAATGCCAGTTCATCGGCACTTAAACCCTCGCCGTGTATTAGTGAATAGCTTGGCACCGATACATATTGCGCCATTCCGCCATCAATATGTACGCCAAAAACTTTAATATTGGTACAGCAATTAGGTTTTCCGCTTCGGCAGGCTATGCAGGTACCATCGTTAAAGTATGGTATAAATGTAACTGCTTCGCCTTTAGTAAAACCGGGAGCATCGTCAAAATCAACTAACTCCCCGCCTAACTCGTGGCCCAAAATGCGCGGATAGCTAAAAAAAGGCTGTGTACCTTCAAAAGCATGCAAATCGGTACCGCAAATGCCTATCCGGTTTATTTTGATGATGGCCTGGCCGGGTGTTAACTCCGGCATTACGCCTTCTTGATATTCAAACTCGCCGGGAGTTGTGCATACTAATGTTTTCATGATATAACCCCTCTATATCTTCCCCGTTAGGAGAGATTTTAATTTTGTGTCGTTATTTATAAATTAAGATATCAAAAAACCCTCCCTACCGGGAAGGGTGGGTGGGGCTGTTTACGCGTTTGCCAGCGCCCTGTCCAAATGAACATAACCACCGTCTACATGTACTATTTGGCCGGTAGTGTGGCTTGAGCGTTCCGAAAGTAAAAATGCGGTAGCGTTCCCCAGTTCCTCGGCGGTTGTCATCCGGTTTTCAAAAGGTATTTTGTTGGTTATTTCTTTTAATTTTTCTTCGGGGTTGTCCAGTCCGTTTATCCAGGTATCGTAAGCGGGTGTCCAGCACTCGGCAACAACAATTGCGTTTACACGGATGCCGTATTTTAACAATTCAACCGCCCACTCGCGGGTTAATGCATTACGGCCACCGTTTGCAGCAGCATAGGCCGATGTATTTCCCTGGCCGGTTTCGGCAGTTTTAGAGGTAATATTTAATATCGAACCCTTTGATTTTTTTAATTCGGGCAGCGCATAATGGGCCATTAAATAATAATGAACCACGTTTTTATGTAACGATGCCATAAAGGCTTCGTAAGTGCCGTTTTCCAACCCAACGCCATCGTTAACACCTGCATTGTTTACAAGGCCATCAATACGGCCAAAGTGCGCTATAACAGCCTCAACTGCTTTTTTACAGTCTTCAGGATCAGACAACTCGGCCTCTACCTGGAACGCCTGACCGCCATTTGCCTGGATTTGAGAAACTACGGCTTCGTTATCCTCCTTTTTACGGCCAACTATTACCGGTATAGCACCTTCGCCGGCTAAAACCTTGCTTATACCCTCGCCAATACCCTTAGCACCACCGGTTACTATGATAACTTTGTTTTTAAGTAATAAATCCATATCTGTTTCCCTAAAGGGTTTTATTGTTTTAAACTATAAAATTCGGATGCGTTACCACCCCAAAATGCAGCCTGTTCGGTGGCTGATAGCCTGGTTGTGTATTGCTCAACAATGCCTTTCATGCTGGCATAGCTGGCGGCAACCTGGCAAACAGGCCAATCCGACCCAAACATTAATCTTTCTGCGCCAAAGGCCTCAAAAGCTACATCCATATACGGGAAAAAATCTTCGGCTTTCCAGTTTTTCCAGTCGGCCTCGGTTACCATGCCCGATACTTTGCAGTATAAGTTATTGTGTTTGGCCAGGTTGCGCATATCGCGCCCCCAATCGTCAATCTTGCCATCTTTAATATAAGGCTTGGCCAAATGGTCTATTACAAATTTTTGATCTGGGAAAGCTGCTGCAAACTCGCTTACATATTGCAGTTGATCTGGAAATATCAAAATATCGTAAGTGAAGCCATGCTTTTTTAATTGGCCAATGCCGTTTTTAAAAGCCGGTTTTAGCATTAACGCGCGGTCTTGTTCGCCCTGCAATACATGTCTAAAACCTTTCATCAGGTTAACCTCACTATAGTACTCCAACCTTTCGGCAATATTATCTGCCCGCAGGTCAACCCAGCCCACAATGCCTTTAATAAAATCGTTACCATTGGCCAGGCCCAACAAAAAGTCGTTTTGGATTTCCGATTGATCGGCCTGTACCGCAATACAGCCGTCTATACCGTTATCGGCCAATACAGGTTGCAAATCGGCAGGTAAAAAATCACGCTGAATTACACGCATTTCATCATTGATCCAGCTATCTCTAACCGGGTCAAACACCCAAAAATGCTGATGCGAATCAATACGCGGCATAGGCCTTAACGGTTTGTTTAGAGGTTCCAAGTCCATCAATACCCAACTCAACCACATCGCCGGGTTGTAAGTAAATTGGCGGTTTAAAGCCCAGGCCAACACCTGCCGGTGTACCTGTTGATATGACGTCGCCGGGCAGCAAAGTCATAAACTGGCTTAGGTACGATATCAAGAACGGCACTTTAAATATCAAATTGGCCGTTGTGCCGTTTTGCATGCTTGTGCCGTTTACGGTTAACCATACACGTAAATTGTCAACGTCGGTCATTTCATCGGCTGTAGCCAAAAATGGACCAATTGGCGCAAATGTATCGCAGCCTTTGCCTTTGTCCCAGGTGCCACCGCGCTCTATCTGGAATTCACGTTCGGATACATCGTTATGCAATGCGTAGCCTGCAATATATTGATGTGCATCTGCCTCGTTAACATAACTTGCTTTTTTACCAATTATAACCGCCAGTTCTACTTCCCAATCGGTTTTAACGGAGTTTTTAGGGATAATAATATCATCAAACGGACCAGCCAATGCTGTGGTGCTTTTCATAAAAATAATGGGCTCCGCAGGTATGGCCGCTCCTGTCTCTTTGGCATGATCGGCATAGTTTAACCCTATACAAACAATTTTAGATGGCCTTGCCACCGGGCTGCCCAAACGTGAGCCTGCTGCAATTGGTTTAAGCGATGCCTTGTTGGCATCAACAAAAGCTGCCAGGCGGGTTAATCCGTCGGTTTCAAAAAATTGCTCGTTATAATCTTCGCCAAATGCCGAAGTATCAAAATATTCACCATCAAGCACAACACCTGTTTTTTCTTTGTTAATTTCTCCGTATCGTATAAGTTTCATAAAGCCCCCTCTAACCTCCCTAAAGGGAGGGATTAAAAATTTATTTGTGATTTTACCGCATTCCACGCCTCTCCTTTGGAGAGGCCGGATGAGGCTTTTTAATTATTTAATTTTATAAAGCCGCCATCAATATGATAATCGCAGCCGGTGATGAATGATGCTTCGTCCGAGCATAGGTACAGTATTAAGTTGGCAATTTCTTCGGGGTTACCCATACGGCCAATAGGTTGAGATTTGGAAAGTTTATCAAACATTTCGTCCTCTTTGCCGGGATAGTTTTTCGCAATAAAACCATCTACAAATGGTGTATGTACCCTTGCCGGGGATATTGAATTACAACGAATACCCTCGGCCAGGTAATCGCGTGCGGTTGATAGTGTCATCCCGTGAACGGCTCCTTTACTCATGCTGTATGCAAACCTATCGGCAATACCAACTACCGCACCTATTGACGACAGGTTTAGTATAGCACCGCCACCGTTTGCTTTCATAATGGGCAGTGCGGCGTGCAGGCAATTGTAAACGCCTTTTACGTTAATGTTAAATACCCGCGTAAAATCCTCTTCGGTAGTGTTATCAGCGCGGCCAACGTGGGCTATGCCAGCATTGTTTACCAGCAGGTTAACCATACCAATATGATTGAAAATAGCACTCACCTGTTGTTGGTTGCTCACATCGCAGGCGTGGGCATAGGCAATGCCGCCTTCTGCTTTTATCTCATCAACTACGGCCTCGCCTCCCGGCAGGCTCAAATCTAAAATATGGACTATAGCACCCTGTTTTGCAAACACTTTGGCAACGGCTTTACCTATACCGCTGCCACCACCTGTAACAACTGCTATTTTACCTGTTAAATTTAAAATTCCCATTATTCTAATTAAAGTTGAAAAATTTTATTCATAAAAACCCATTTCTCGCCGGGTTTAGAACCGGGGATTGCTTGCTGAAACTTCCACATCAATTGCTCCCACTGCTGCACCTTGGCGTTAGCGGCGTCCATTGCCGCCTTGCGCTCAAACGTAAAACTATCGTCGGTTTCCATTATCATGAACAAACGCGTACCGAAGCGATATATTTCCATATTGGTAATACCCGAACCATTAATACTATCCAATATCTCGGGCCAAACCTGGCGGTGTTGTTCATCATATTCGGCTATCAGCACTGGGTCGTCAATAAGGTCGCAGGCCAAACAGTATTTATTCATAGGTGTAAACTATTTATCCTAAGTTGCCAGGGTCAATAGCGGTTTCTACATCGGTTTTACTGATAATTTTATATCCCGATAATCCAAAAACTGCAATTACAACAAAACAAACTAAAGGCACAATATAGCCATTCTGAATATTGCCAGTCGCGTCGCTAATCATCCCAAAAAATCTGGGAATAATTGCACCACCAACAATAGACATAATAATTAAACTGCTGCCAAACTCGGTATCGCCACCCAAGCCTTTAATACCCAAGGCAAAAATTGTTGGAAACATGATGGACATAAAAAAGCATATACCTATGGCATTGTAAACGGTTATCATACCATGCCCGGTAATGGCAACAGCACAAAGAGCCACATTAATAATGGCATAAATTGCCAGTAAAACATTAGGCTTTATAAATTTCATTAAAACTGTTCCTGAAATTCTGCCAATTAAGAATGCGGCTCCGCAAACACCTAAATAATCGGCTGCTTTAACTTCTGTTATACTTGCAGACTTTGTAGCATATAAGATAAACAAACTAAATACCGACACCTGCGCACCAACATAAAAAAACTGTGCAACAACCCCCCATGACAAATGCTTGTGCTTAAATGCATGAAAAATGCTTTGGCTGGTTGGATGCTCTTCTGTTTGTTGAATTTTGGGAAGTTTTGTAAACGAAAAAGCTAAAGCGATAATAACCAATATAGTGCCTAAAATTATATACGGCATCTTTACCGATGAAGCCTCTGCAGCTAAAGCCAGTTTGCGGGCTCCTTCTGTCATGGCATTTAGCTGGCCGTCAGTATAACCTTTTGTTAAAATTATTCGTGCCCCAGCAATAGGAGCAAGTGCGGCAGCCAGTCCGTTAAATGATTGTGCAAGGTTTAACCTAAATGTTCCTGTTTCGGGATCGCCCAAAGCGGTGGCGTAAGGGTTGGCTGCGGTTTCGAGAGTAGCCAATCCGCAGGCAATTATAAATAGTGCTATCAGAAAGAAAGTGTATGATTGCGTATTTGCAGCCGGAACAAATAAAAAGGAACCCAGTGCAAAAGTTAAAAGCCCGGTAATAATGCCGGTTTTATATCCAAACTTTTTCATGAGGACACCTGCCGGGATGGCCATAATAAAGTAAGCGGCAAAAACAGCCGAATCAACCAGCGTGGCCTGAACGGTGGATAAGGTAAACGATTTTTTTAAATGTGGTATTAATATTGGGTCGAGGTTATGGGCAAAGCCCCATAAAAAAAACAACGAAGTAATAAGGATGAAGGCAAACGTTTGCCCTTTATTGTTACCTGTTTGTTTTACAGGTGGAGTTGCAATTGGCTGCATAGGTTCTCACGGTTAAAATTTAAATTGGTTATACAAAGAAAGAATGTTTTACCGGATATCAATTCTTTTGATTTATTTAAATAATAACTTATTTTGGCATATAAATAACACTTTTATTCATATTTGCGAGTTTTTAGTTTAATGAAACCACAACTGCTTAAAGTTACCAATGGCCCGGCCCACTCGTTCAGCATACGGCAGGATATCTACCCGTATGTTAATAACCATTGGCACTATCACCCCGAAGTTGAGCTGATACACATCCGTAAGGGTACAGGCACGCAATTTATTGGCGATAACATTAAACGCTTTAGCGAGGGCGATGTAGTTTTAGTGGGATCATACCTGCCGCATTACTGGCGATATGATGACTTGTATTTTCAGCAAAACGCCGAAGTTTATGCCGATGCCGCCGTTATACACTTCCTTGAAAACTTTTGGGGCGACCAGTTTTTGAGCCTCCCCGAAAACAAGCCTATTAAAATGTTACTCGAAAAAGCCAAACGCGGCATCCATGTTACCGGCAATACCGCTAAAGCCGTGGCTGCATTAATAAAAAAAATGGTTAATGCCGATGGTGTGCAGCGCATTACCATTTTGATAGAATTACTTTCGGAGATAGCGGCTTGCAACCAGCTTGTTTTTTTATCATCGATAGGTTTCCGTCATGATTTTAACGACGTGGAGAACGAACGTATCAACGCCATTTATGAATATTCGCTTGCAAATTTCCGCAACAAAATACAGCTTAAACAAATTGCCGATGTGGCCCGCATCAGCGAAAACTCGTTTTGCCGCTATTTTAAATCGCGTACACGTAAAACCTACTCACAGTTTTTAATTGAGATACGCGTTGGCGACGCCTGCAAACTGCTAATTGAGGATAGGTTGAGCATTAAGCAAATTTGTTTTGAGTGTGGCTTTAATAACCTGGTTGGGTTTCACAAATACTTTAAACTCATTACCGGCAAAAGCCCGTTAAGCTACCAAAGGGAATATACTAAATTATCCCGGCAAGAAATAAGAGTAGTAAATCAAGACGAAAAGCCAAAAACAGTGCCCTTAAACAGTGCCGTTACATAAATGACGAAACTCTTATTTTTATCATTTTATTGCAATGGTTACCTATAATGGCTTAAACGTATAACCTAATTGCTGCATTAACTTTTCTGCATCAATAACCTTCCATTCCAGCAACTCATCAACAAACTGCGGTTCGGCCAGCCCGGCATTTTTTGCAGCTTCGGTATAAAACTCAGCTTTAGTGGGGTGCTGTGGCGCGGCGGCGTGGTAGGTTTCCCCATAAACATCTCGTTCCAAAATTAATTTAATAATCCCTAAACAATCGTCCAGATGTATTAAATTAACGGGGGCCCGGCCATTAGGGATGTCCTTTTTGCCGGCAAACCAGCGCGATGGGTCGCGGGCGGGGCCTATTAGTCCGCCAAAGCGGATAACCGTGGTTTTAAAATTTGAATTTAGCGTAAATATCCTTTCGGACTGTAATAAGGGCGAACTTTCGTCAACCGCATCAACCCCGGTTACAATATTATTGAGTTCGGGATATACAGATGTTGAGCTAATAAAAATAACTTTTTTAATACCCGATGCTGCAACTACCTCAGCGAGGTTGCGCATCTGCTCCAAATATTGGTTGGCAGTTTGCCGTTTCAACCCCGGCGGTACATTAATAAGCAATACTTCCGAATCCCAAAATTTACTACCTTTTAACAAGCCGATGTTAGATAATTGTACTAAAAAAGCTTCTATTTCGTTATCCGATAGTAAATTAACCTTATCGGCACGGGTAGTTGAGCCCTTTACCTTCCAGCCGTTGGCAATGAGGCTAATAGCTAAGGGTAGGCCCAGCCATCCGCACCCTAAAATGCTTATATTTTTTTCCAAAACAGGTATTTTAAAAGGCAAATGTATCATAAAATAATTTTGGCATTTCATTTGTATATTTACCGAAAACACAGTGTAATTCATTATAATTGATTATGAGATCGTTCAAATTAAAATTTACAACATTTAGCATTGCATTGGCAACAGTTACCATGTTGGGTACAAGCTGTAACTCGTTAACAAAAACGCAAAAAGGCACAGCCATAGGCGCGGGTGCAGGTGGCACCATTGGTGCTTTAATAGGTAAAAGAGCAGGCAATACCGCTTTGGGTGCCATTATTGGTGGTGCATTAGGTGGTACAGCTGGTGCCTTTATTGGCCGCAATATGGATAGGCAGGCTGCCGAAATAAAAAACACCGTACCTGGTGCAACTGTTGAAAGAGCTGGCGAAGGTATTATTGTAAAGTTTGATTCGGGTATATTGTTCGATATTGATAAAACAGCTTTAAAGCCTGTAGCAAAAACAGATATTGAGCAGTTATCGGCTTCGCTGAAAAGTAACCCGCAAACTAATATTTTAATTGTTGGCCATACCGATAACACAGGTACACCAGCCCATAACATGGATTTATCAATACGCCGTGCCGAGGCTGTAAAAGCATACGCAGCAGCAGCCGGGGTTGATCCGTCTCGCTTAACTACCCAGGGCAAAGGCGATACCGAACCTATCGCCGATAACACAACTGTTGACGGGCGTACACAAAACCGCCGCGTTGAAATTGTAATTGTAGCTAACGATCAAATGAAAGATCAGGCTAAGCAGGTTGTAAAAAACTAAAATAGCTTATACTAGCATTGCAGAGGCCTTTTGATTTAAAAACCAGAAGGCCTCTTTTTTATTTAATCCAACTAAGCTTTTTAACACATACGCTTGTAGTAAGCAAATCCCCAAAAATCTACCGTAACCAAATAAACAATAATTGCGTAATTTGGTTACAAATTCAATATAAAACCAACTTCATGAAAAAATTATTGCTCACCATTTCTACAGTTTTAACTTGCACAATGGTTTATAGCCAAACCAGGGGCCCGGTAGCCAGTTGCCACCCCAGTGCCACACAACAATTTGCTATGCTGGCATCCGATAAAAAGTTTGTAATGGCGCATCCCAATCCAAAGGTTATTCATTTTCAAAGCAGTATTGGTAAGGCCATAACTTACAAAACTGCCGACGGCAAAAGCGCCAGTGCTTATGAGTTTAAAGCTAAAAAGGCAACCCGAACTTACCTGTTTGTAATACATGAGTATTTTGGTTTGAACGATTATGTGAAAAAAGAATCGGAAAGATTGTATACCGAATTAGGAGATGTAAATGTTATAGATCTTGATTTATACGATGGCCAATCAACCGCCGACAGAGCCGAGGCCGCAAAACTAATGCAAGCCGTTAAAGAAGATAGGGCACAAGCTATTATAAAAGGTGCCCTTGCTTATGCAGGGCCAAAGGCACGTATTGCAACCATTGGCTGGTGCTTTGGTGGTGGCTGGAGCTTGCAAAGTGCATTGCTTGCCGGTAAACAAGCTGTTGCATGCGTTATGTATTACGGAATGCCCGAGCAAAACGTAAATAAGCTAAAAACCATAAACTGCGATGTACTGGGTAACTTTGGAAATAAAGACCAATGGATAAACCCTAAAGTTGTTGCAACTTTTGAAGAAAACATGAAAACAGCAGGCAAAAAGTTAACCGCTTACGAATACGACGCCGACCATGCTTTTGCAAACCCAAGCGGCCCTAATTTTAAAAACGATGCCGCTACCGAAGCCAATGCACGCACGCTGGCTTTTTTAAAAACCAAGATCAAATAAAATCAGTCAATCTCAATAAAACAAAAAAGCCCTTGCCAACGTGGTTGGATCAAGGGCTTTTTTTTAAGGCTATATGCCTTACAGCGTTTTAAGCTTACATTTTATCAAATTCGGTATTAGCAGCAAGCGTAATTTCGTCGCTCAACATTGCCGAACCAAAACCTGTACCTACACCAAAATCTTTACGGTTAAATGTTCCGCTAATTTTAAAGCCGGCAACTGGTTTTTTGTTCATACCCACACCTTGGCGCAAAGTAGCGTTTAAAGTTACCGGTTTAGTAACACCGTGTAAAGTTAAATTGCCGGTTACAACATAGGCATTAGCAGATACCTTTTTAAACGAAGTGCTTTTAAAAGTAATAGCCGGGAATTTGGCCACATCTAAAAAAGCATCGCTTTTTACGTGTTTGTCGCGTGCTTCCTGGTCGGTATTAACGCTTGTAGCATCTGCAGTAAGTTCAACGGTAGCACCGTTAAAATCGTCGGTTGCCGAAGTGATTGTTGCATCTGTAACTTTAAATGATCCTTCAACATCAGATACGCCCATGTGGGTAATAGTAAAGCCTAATTTTGAGTGAGCTTTGTCAATTCCCCAAGTTGATTGTGCGTTTGACGTAAACGAGAATAAAATTGCCGACATGGCTACTGCCACCATTGTTACTTTTTTCATGATCTTTTTTTGTTTTTTGATTTTTTTATGAATGACTAATATATATTTTACTATTTAATTACCGGGATAATTTATATCTCCCCCTTTGAGAGGCAAACATACAAACAAAACAATATATGTTGCAACATGTAAATGTAAATTTATCCGCGCTAATTTTATCAACTCCTAAGAGCTTAATTAACGATGTGTTTAATTTACAGTTCAAAAAAAAAGCCGCTCAAAAATGAGTGGCTCCTGTATTCTAATACCTGCGATGATGCACGCGGTGGCGCGCATAATAATGATGGCGGTAGTTACCATGGCGATAAACAGGCCGGTGCCTAACAACAACACGGCGATGAACGGGCTGGCCAACACGGGCCCTAACTACTACTTGTGCATTTGCATCTGCCGTAGCAAAAAAGCAAATGGCCACAATGGCAAAAGCTACTATTCTTAAAATTTTCATGATTTTAAATTGTTTGTTGTTTAATAAACTACAACCGGCATTTTGTTAAGCCCGGATGAGTATTGTTAATTGATTACCTGTTAATAGTTGCGGTAATGATGGTCGTTATCGTTATCATGATCGTGCCTCCTTTGTTCATTATGCTGTTTCCTCCTGCTTTCCCGGGCTTGCATAGAGCAGCTTTGCAATGCAACACTGGCAAAAAACAAAAGTGTTAACAATTTAAAAATCGATCTTTTCATAGTTACAAATGTTAATTATAAGTTGAACAGCAAACCAGTTAAATAGTTTAACTTAAATGATATATTGTAAGCATGCAACATGCGCTTTAACGCCATTGTTACACAAGGCCCGGCGTTAGCTTGCTGTATTTTACATAAAATGAATATATTAGTGGCAACTAATCGCTACCACCGATGAAAAAAAAAGGGCTGCTGTTTTTATTATTAATAGCCTGCATAGTACCCAAACTACGGGCACAAGGTTTGGCGGCCGATACGGCTTTCAGGTTTACGCACCGTATTTCGCGCTCGGTTAATAATTGGATAGTTTTTCCAAAACAGGCTGATATTGACGCTTATCCATTTGGGTATTTATATATCGACCCCAGTTCGGGCTTTGTGTTTAATTTGGAAGGCTTTTTTAAAACTGATGGCCGAGGCAGGTTTATCCGCATAAAGCAAAAAATTAACGAGGCAACACACCAGCGTTATATGCTAAAACGCGGCGCACAAAAAACGCTGGTTGCCATCATTAATTCCGACCATAACGAAGAGCTTGATATTTACCCACGCCCGGCCTGGTTTGATAATTATAACACTTATACGGATACACTTGTGCATTGTATTGATTGGGCAAAAGCATACAATGATATAAAAGATGGCGAAATGGCTGTGGCAATTTTAAAGGCCCCATACAAAATAACACCACATGCACCCGGCCTTGAGCTTGAACTGGCGCGTGCTTACAATGGCGTAAAACGCTTTGACGATGCCATTAAAGTTGCCGAAGCCGCATTATTATACAACTACGGCGAACCTTTATTATATAAAGAGTTAGGCTTTGCACAGTTAAGTAAAGGCCGGCTTAACGAAGCACTTGATACTTTTAATGCCGGTATAAAACTTTGCGACCGAACTCAAGCCGAAGAAAAAGCCGAAATGGCTATGAATATGGCAATTACCTACCGCAGCAAAAACGACAAACAAAACTATTTAGAATGGATGGATTTTGCTAGGGCATGGGCACCGCATGACTCGGAAGTTGCAGACATGCTGAACGACATGTAACAAAAAAGGCCACGTTAAGGCTATATATTATCTTTTTGCCTTACAAGCCCTGTTTAAGGGTTGGCTATTTAGCAAACTTTAGTAATCATATTGAAATTTAGATGACCACAGATAATCAATTACTTAAACGCCTGCGTATAGTTATTAAGGCAAGCGGTGGCCAAAGCAAGTTTGCCAAAGCCTGTGGTGTATCACAATCATTAATAAGCCTGATGCTATCGGGTGAGCGCGATATTAATTTTACCATTATACGCGCCGTTTGTCATGATCTGGGCTACTCGCCCGAGTGGATTATTACGGGCAAGGGTGAAAAACAAGCCGATGGTAAAAAAGACAGCACCAAACTGGTTACCGAAATACAAATATTGCGCACCGAGATTGAACTTTTGCACGCACGCATGCGCAGCTACGAAAAGCAGTTTGAAGAGATAAAAGCAAAGCTCAGCCCGCCAAAACCTTTAAACTAATGCCAAAACAAAGCGCTGGGATATTGCTATACCGAACAAAAGATTTATTGGAAGTTTTTTTGGTACACCCCGGTGGTCCGTTCTTTAAAAATAAGGATGACGGAAGCTGGAGCATTCCCAAAGGCGAATTTTTAGATGATGAAGACGCATTAACTGCCGCAAAACGCGAGTTTGAAGAAGAAACAGGGTTGGCTATTGATGGTTCCTTTATCAAACTTGAACCCGAAAAATTAAAAAGCGGTAAAATTATTTATGCCTGGGCCCTAAAGGGCGATATTGATGCACAAGGCATAGTTAGCAATACCTTCGAGATTGAATGGCCGCCCCGGTCGGGCAAAATGATGGCCTTCCCCGAGGTAGAACGCGCCGGTTGGTTTAACGTTACAGAAGCGTCAAACAAACTAAACGCCAGCCAATTTGCACTGGTTGGGCAGCTGCAAACCTTGCTGGTGCCATAAACTATGCGCTCATAAACTCTTTTTGGTAATTTAAAGGGCTTTTGCCAGTAGTGAGTTTAAAGTACTTATTAAAGCTGGCAAAGTTGTTAAAGCCGCTTTCGTAGCAAATGTGTTTAATAAAGTATTTGTTTTCGATAAGCAATTTGCAAGCATGGCCTACCCTTATCTCGGTTATAAATTGCGAGTAAGTTTTTTTGGTTTTTAGCTTAAAATATCTGCAAAACGAGTTGGGGCTTATCCGGGCAACTTCGGCTATTTCGTTGAGGTCAATTTTTCGCTTATAATTAGCAAACGAATACTCATAAATAGCGTTAATCCGCTCGTCCTCCAAATCAGAAGCGCCGTGATTAAACGCTACCGACGATAGCTGTTTCATGTTTTTGGCATGAGCCAACTTGTTCAAAACATGAAGTAACAGTATAATTCTTTCCAGGCCAACGCTATGTTGTAGCTCGTCTAAAGTAGCAGCAATTTTATCAGTAATATCTACGGGTACGGTATAGCCTCGTCGTGCTTTTTCAAGTAATAAACGCACGTTTGTATTTTCGGGCAATTGCAAAAACTTATCACCCCAAAAATTTTCGGCAAATTGGGTTACCGAAACGTGTGCAGCAGCATCGCCTTTACTCTTCAAAAAAACATCATCAAACTTAAAAAAGTGCGGCAATTGCGAGCCTATCATAAAAATATCGCCAGCTTTAAACTTTTGTACACTATCGCCAATAAAGTGTGTACCCTCGCCGGTTTTAATGTAAATAAACTCAATCTCCGGGTGGTAATGCCAACGTTTGTTAGCATCAAAGCCAACGTCCTCCCGGGCTGTGAACGAGTTTGAATGACCGGGAAAAACCTTTAGTAATTGTGCTTTCATTTAACTGCTCTGCCTAAAAAAGCAAAACTGCCGTTTGCTTTAGTTTATATATGGTAACGCTAAATTACAAGTTATTACCCACATTATTAAACGGGCCGCTTTTTATCAACCAAACTTTTGTAATTCAAATAAAAGGTGCTGGGTTTAATTATCGTATTGTTTATAAACGGCTATATTTGCACCTCAAAAATATCAAAACCATGATACCATCAAAATTGGCTCAAAACCTGCGCGGATCCGAAATTATCAAGATTGCCGGTGAGATCAATGAACTGAAACGACAAGGACAAAACATTGCCAACTTAACCATTGGCGATTTTGACTCAAATATATATCCTATCCCGGCAGATTTAAAGGCTGGTATTATTGACGCCTACAACGCAAACCAAACTAATTATCCGCCTGCGGATGGTGTTTTAAGCTTGCGCGAAAGTGTATCAGACTTTATAACTAAAGAGTATAAATTAGATTATAAGCCTAACCAGATATTAATATCGGGCGGTTCGAGGCCGTTAATTTATGCAACCTACCTTGCCCTGGTTGACCCCGGCGATAAAGTGGTTTTCCCTGCACCATCGTGGAACAATAACCACTATTGCGATTTACTTACCGCCAAGCCCGTTATTGTGCAAACCCTTCCCGAAAATAATTTTATGCCTACGGCAGCAGAATTACGTCCGCATGTAAAGGGAGCAACTTTACTGGCTTTGTGCTCGCCGCTTAACCCAACCGGCACCATGTTCACCAAAAAGGACCTCGAAGAAATTTGCGACCTTGTAATTGAAGAGAACGCAAGCCGCACACCTGCCGAAAAACCATTATATATTTTATACGATCAAATTTATTCGCAGTTAACCTTTGGTGTACACAAACATTACGACCCGGTTACCCTGCGCCCCGAATTAAAGGATTATGTGGTTTTTGTTGATGGCTCGTCTAAATGTTTTGCTGCAACAGGTGTACGCGTAGGCTGGGGCTTTGGCCCGGCAGATATTATTAACAACATGAAAGCCATTGTTGGCCACATGGGCGCATGGTCGCCCAAGGCCGAGCAGGTTGCTATGGCGGCCTATTTAAAAGATGCCGCAAGCGTTACCAGCTTTTTAAATGGCTTTAAGGCACGCATACAAGCCAGTTTGCAAGCGCTGTACAACGGCTTTATGGAATTGAAGGCAGAAGGTTTTGCGGTTGACGCCATTGAACCAATGGGCGCCATATACCTAACTGTAAAAATAGACTACAGTGGTAAAACTACACCCGATGGCACGCTGATAAAAAACTCGGCAGATGTTAACTTTTACCTTATTAAAGAAGCCGGATGCGCCTTAGTGCCATTCTCGGCCTTTGGAACAGATGAAAGTGAAAACTGGTTCCGAGCATCAGTAGGTGCAAGTACTTTAGAGGAAATTGAGGCCATGATACCGCGTATTAAAACCGCACTGGCCAAATTATAAATAAGGGAAGAAGAGTCAGGAAGCGAGAATCAAGAACCGGGACAGGTACTTTCTCTCTAACCAAATGATAAACCTGTGGCCATTGTATGCTCATTAAATATTAATGTATTTTTGGCTATGTTAAAAGTGGTTCACTTAAATACTTACGATGGCAATGGCGGTGCCGGGCGGGCCTGTATCAGGCTTAACCGCGCCTTACTTTCGCAAGGTGTTGATTCTAAAATAATAGTCCACTATAAATTTGGGAACAATCCCCAAATAAAAACTTTTAACAGCTCCATAATTCAAAAGGCATATACAGCGGCAACCATTATTATGGAGCGGCTTTTGGCCAAACGCTATTTAAAACCTGTTAAAACGCCATTTTCATTTGCCTGGTTTGGCCGCTCGGTTATTCATCATCCCGACGTTAAAAATGCCGATATTATTCACCTGCACTGGGTTAATCACGGTTTTTTAGACCCGAAGCATTTAGCCGAAATTGCCCAACTCAATAAACCCGTTGTTTGGACGTTTCATGATAGCAACGCATTTACAGGCGGTTGCCATGTACGATACGAGTGCAATCATTTTCATCAGCAATGCGGCAATTGCCCGTTGCTAAAAGAGCCACAGCCGGATGATATATCGAATAGTATTTGGCAAGCAAAACACGCCGCCTATAATAAACTTAATTTCAGCATTGTTGCACCAAGCAGGTGGATGCAATCGTCTGTACAGGCAAGCAGTTTGATGGAGGGTAAAAGCATTGTAAATATACCCAACACCCTCGAAACTGATGTTTTTACGCCAATTGATAAAACCCTGGCGCGCCAAAAATTAGGGCTGCCAACAGATAAATTTATTTTTTTAACCGGGTTTATGCCTTCCCGTAAGGATATGCACAAGGGCACCGGTTACCTTATGCAAAGCCTTGATCTATTGGCCGAAAGACAGGGCATCAACAAAGAACAGATTGAACTGGTAGTTTTTGGCAACCGCAATCTGGAAGATGTGCCTGTGTTCCCATTTAAAACCACCTTTTTAGGCACTATAAATAACGACGAAAAACTGGCCCTATGCTATGCCTCGGCAGATGCTTTTTTGATACCATCGCTGGAAGACAACCTGCCATATACCGTAATGGAAAGCCTGGCTTGCGGTACACCCGTTATTGCCTTTACAACCGGAGGCATACCAGATATGGTACAGCACCAACATAATGGTTACCTAGCCACTTACCGTTCGGCTGAAAGTTTTGCGGATGGAATGGAATGGATATTAAGCCATAATACACTCCAAATTTTACGTGCGCAGGCCCGGCAAACGGTAATGGAGCAATTCTCTGAAACCGTGATCGCGAAAAAGCATCTTGAAGTTTATCAGCAGATCATTAAAAGTTAAAGCATGTTTAACCCGCGGCTTAGTATAATTACCATAGTTTACAATAACGTTAACGATATTGAGCGCACCATATTAAGCGTGCTTGGGCAAACCTACACCAATATTGAGTATATTGTGATTGATGGTGCATCAACCGACGGCACGCTTGATGTTATAGAAAAATATCGCAGCCGGATAAGCACACTGGTTAGCGAAAAGGATAATGGCATTTACAACGCAATGAACAAAGGCCTAAATTTGGCTACCGGAGATTATGTGCTTTTTATGAATTCGGGCGATGAGCTTTTTGCATACGATACCGTTGAACGTGTTTTTGCTACCGAAGCCGATGCAGATATTTACTATGGCGAAACCGAAATAATAAACAGCAAACGCGAAAGCATGGGTATGCGCCGCCATAAAACTCCCGAAACTTTTACATGGCGCGGTTTTAACCTAGGCATGAGCATTAGTCACCAGGCCATTTACATTAAGCGCAGCCTGGTTGAGCCATATAACGAACAGTACCAACTAAGCGCCGATATTGATTGGATTATCCGCATCGCCAAAAAGGCAGACAAGATAGTTAACACCCGCATTTGCGCAGCCAAATACCTGTTTGGGGGTATGTCGAAAAAGAAACATAAGCAAAGCTTAATAGAGCGTTTCCACATCATGCGCAAGCATTATGGCACTGTGCCAACCGTATTTAACCACGGTATTATTGCAATTAGGTTGACGTGGTATTTTTTGTTGAATAGGAAGACTAATGATTAATAGCCATAGAAATTATTTACACCGGGCGAAAATATGCTCGTTGTAAAGTTGCCCGTGTTTGAACAATGCTTTTTTTGAAATACCCTCTTTAATAAAACCGGCCTTTTGCAAAACCTGCATCGATGCCGGGTTGCCCTCAAATACCCCGGCTTGTATCCGCACCAAATCAAACGTTTCAAAGCAATAGTTAACCATTAGTTTCAAGGCTTCCGTCATAATGCCCTTACCCCAAAAGGGCTCGCCGAGCCAATAACCAATTAAGGCCGTTTTCCGGAAAATATCCTGCTTAAATTCAATGCCTATGCCTCCGGCAATCTCGCCGTCAATATCAATAACCAGGTTATCAACACTTGTTTTTTGTAACTGAAAGGATACCCATTCCTGTGCGTATTCGTGAGTATAAGGATAACAAAACCTGTCGGACAAATAGCGCGATACACTGGGGTTATTGGCATATTTAACCAGCAATTTTTCATCGCCGGGTTTCCACTGGCGTAAACAAAACCCTTCTGCTTTTAACTCAACCATTTTGTAACAATTGTAAGTGCTGCTAAAATGAACCCTGATAATTAACGTATAAATGCTAAATTGCAATTTAATAACTGATTTTATTATTGATATGAAGAAATTTTTTACGTGCTTGCTGCTTGTTGTATCTACCGGTTCGTTTGCGCAGAAATTAGATAAATTGACTGTCGAAAAAATCATGCGCAATCCCAAATGGATAGGCACATCGCCAACCAACGTTTACTGGGGCGATGATAGCAGGAATATTTATTTTACCTGGAACCCCGATAGTGCCGAAAGGGCCGAGCTATTTTCTATCACGCCCAATAACCTTAAACCTCAAAAGCTTAGTTTGGACGAAAGAAGGGCCATGCGCCCCACAAACGGCGATTGGAATAAAAAACACACCATTAAATTATACGAAAAAAATGGCGACATTTTTGTTTTCGATCTAAAATCCGGTAAAACCGAACAGCTAACCAGCACCACCGAGCGCGAAAGCAACCCGACATTCAGCGGCGACGAAACGAAGATAATATTCACCCAGGGCGATAACCTATTCTCTTTAAAACTCAACGGTTCGCAGTTGACACAGTTAACCAACTTTACGCGTCCAAGCGCGGCAGGTGCAAGTACCCCGGCACCAGCAGGTAGCGGTCGCAGAGGGGGAGGTGGCGGAGCAAGGGGAGCCGTAGCAGCCCAAACGGCTGCAGGTAAACAAGATGCCTGGCTAAAGGATCAGCAGCTTGATATATTCGACATCATTAAAACTAAGGCCAAGAACGAAAAGTTAACTGCTGCCGAGCGCAAAGCCATGCAGGTGAAACCCATAAAGGAAATTGCTATTGATAGCAAGCAAATAAGTGATTTAAAACTTAGCCCAAATACCCGATACATTACTTATACCCTAACCAAGCCTGCCGAAGGCAGCCATAACGTTATTGTGCCTAACTACGTAACTGCTTCGGGGTATACTGAAGACATACCTAACCGAACCAAGGTTGGCACACCGCAGTCCGCTTCGGAAAGCTTTATTTATGATTTACAGCGTGATACGGTTTATAGCATCGTAACCAAGAATATTCCGGGCATTAAAGACCTGCCCGACTATGTGAAGGATTATCCCAAACAATTGGAGGAACGTAAAACCCAAAACGAAGACCGTAAGGTTACCATAACCGGCCCTTATTGGAGCGAAAGCGGCAAAAACGCAATAGTTACCGTATGGGCAGAAGATAACAAAGACAGGTGGCTCATGAAGCTCGATCCCGAAACCGGCAAACTAAGCTTGCTTGACCGCCAGCGCGACGAAGCCTGGATTGGCGGCCCGGGTATAAACAGCTATGATAGTGGGAACCTGGGTTGGGTAGACGAACAACATATTTATTTCCAGAGTGAAGCTTCGGGCTATTCGCACATTTATGTTGTTGATGTGGCTACCGCCGAAAAGAAACAAATAACCAGTGGTAAATGGGAAGTACAAGGCCTCAAGCTATCAAACGATAAAAAGGACTTTTATTTTACCGCCAATATAGACCATCCGGGAGTAACAGCTTTTTACCGCGTTCCGGTGATTGGCGGCAGCCCGGTTAAACTAACAGCTATGGTAGGCGGTAATGAGGTTGAACTATCTCCCGACGAAAAATGGCTGGCCATCCGCTACTCCTACCCTAATAAACCCTGGGAACTGTTCATCCAGGCCAATAAACCGGGTGCTAAAGCTGTACAGGTAACCAACTCGGTAAGTGCCGAATTTAAATCGTACGCGTGGCGCTCTCCCGAGATATTTACGTTTAAGAACCGCTACGGTGCCGATATTTATGCCCGTGTTTATACCCCGGCGCATGCCTTGCCATCGCACCCGGCTGTAATTTTTGTACATGGCGCGGGCTACTTGCAGGATGTGTTTTACAAGTGGAGTTCGTCGTACTTTCGCGAGTACATGTTTAACAACATGCTTGCCGATAACGGATATACTGTATTGGAGATAGATTATACCGGCAGCGCGGGTTATGGCCGCGACATCCGCACGGGTATTTACCGCCACATGGGTGGTAAAGATTTAACCGACCATGTTGATGCCGTGAAACTTCTTGTTGAAAAATACGGTGTTAACCCTAAAAATGTTGGCCTGTACGGTGGCTCGTATGGTGGGTTTATAACATTGATGGCCATGTTTACCCAGCCCGATGTTTTTGCCGCCGGTGCAGCACTGCGCAGCGTTACCGATTGGGCGCATTATAACCACGGTTACACCTCCAATATTTTAAATGAACCTTTTAACGACGAGAAGGCCTACAAGCTAAGTTCGCCAATATACTTTGCCGATGGCCTTAAAGGGCGTTTGCTGATGTGCCATGGCATGGTAGATCAAAATGTTAACTTTCAGGATATTGTGCGTTTATCACAACGCTTAATTGAGTTGCACAAAAAAAACTGGGAGCTGGCCGTATTCCCGGTGGAAGATCATGGCTTTGTTGAACCCAGTAGCTGGACCGACGAGTATAGCCGCATTTATAAATTATTTGACGAAACATTAAATAAGTAATAACACCTTGTACTTTTTAATGCATAAACATTTTCCAGCAACCGCAAACGAACATTACTTTTGAAGCATGATCTGCCGTACCACTCCAACAAAACAATTTTACCTCATACTGCAAATAGCCCTTATGGCTATAGTTTATACAGCATGTAAACAAAAGCCTGCGCCTGTTAAACCGCAGCCATCATTTAAATTGGTGCATGGTATTAGTTTTACCGAGGTGCGGCGCACTTTTAAGTCGGGTGTTTCATTTAGCGATCAGGGCTTCCAGTTGGAGCCCGACTGGAAGTTTACTTTCCTGTCGGACGATTCAATTAATATTTACAGTCCCGAAAAGAAGAAGTTTTTTAACTGCCCCGTTATTTTCGATCACGATTCTATTTTTAACATAGCATGGGCCTGGATGCGTGTAAAAAAGATCACAAAGGATAGTATCAAATTCCAGGTGCTTGAGGTGGAGAACAAGAAGATTCAATACGATCGCTCGTTTATTTACATGACCTTATATTCCGACAATTATATCAAAAACGTTTTACATACCGATTCGGCCACACTGGTGAGGCCGAGCCGTCAGGATACCCTGTATATCAAACACAAGGCCGAGATGGCCGACGCTGATCCTAAATATGCCTTCGGCGCACGTATTCCGGCATCGTTAACCAGCAACAGTCCGCTGGTATCGGTAATTAAAACAAGCGTTACCAAAAGCGAGCTCGAGAACATTACTACTGCGGATGACTACTTAACTCCCGATTTTAGGGTTACCATCCACAAAGCATATGAAAACTTTAATTACCCTATTGTGATACTGGTAGACTCGAAAGGCGTACTACACTTTAGTAAATCGCACAACATGCAAATGCCCGAGTTTGCCGAATCGGAAAACCGTGTCATGACGGCCATCACCAATGGTTATCTAAAACACTATCTTAATGTTAAACCCGGCACAACCCTCGGCATTGCGCATGCCAGTAAAATAGTGGTAACTGTAAAAGGATTAAAAAACTAAGCTTTTACAGCAATCGTTGGTACTTTGCCCTTATCATAATAATTAATAAGCTCAACCAATAGTAAATTGGGCACCCAACTTAAAAAAGCAATAATGAGATAGTTGTATTGAAAATTAACGCCGTTTCCAAATACGGTAAACAGATATATGTACAGCCGTAAAGTAACGGCGGCAAAAGCAAGGGCGTAGCTGCGGCGCATCATACAAGCATGTTTTGCTATTTGCCCATTTACGGCAAAGCGCCAGGCGGTTATGGTGCTCAATACCCACAGCGTATTTTGCAGCAAAAACGAAATAAATACGCCTGTACCCCGGTGTATAAAAAAAGTCATCACATAGGCACCCGGCGCCGAAAACAACAATACCCCAAAAACATAACACCTCCCCAAAAACCGGTGCAGTTTTTTATTGCTGTACACACGTTTAGAAAACTGCGCAAAACCTATGAGCAATATTAAGCTGCTGCCGAAAATATGTGCATAAAATGCGGGTAGGTACAAACCCGTTTTTATAGCCAGTTGTTTAAGTAGCAAAAAGCCTTCGTCGGTTTTAAAATTACCGTACAGGTAAAAAGTACCTAAGCTTAATATCAATATCCAAACTAAAGCCAGGTAACGCAGTACTTTACCGGTAACACTCATTTTGAAGCCAGGGTTTGAGGCTGTTTAGTTTGCTTAAGTTTGTTGGCTATCCAGTTAATGTTGTATTTATCAATTGCGGTTAGGGAGTCGTCTACATTTGCGCGTAGCTGCCGGTTATACCTATTAAAGGTATTTTGAAATAACTCCGTCCATTTAGGGTTTTTAAATTGGTAATGGTACTCTGCGAATATTTCATTTTTCATGTATTGTAAAACATCCGAGGTTAATTGTGCGGTTTTTTTGTCCTGATAAACATAGCAGGCATTTAAATACGAATCGTCCATTTTAATGAATTTGGTAAAACCAAATAGCCTTTGGTTAGGCAGCTCGTCCAGCACATTGTTTTTTACAACTAAATAATGGTATGTGGGCGCCTCCTGCAATACGTTATCGCTGTATAAATGCAAACCTAAAAATGAACTGAATTTAAACTCATACATGGTATCATTAATTGGCCTCAAATTATTGATATCACACTTCCCACTTAGTGGATGTGAGTTATCATCGTAGTCGGAGTAATCTTTTTTAGCACTGTAACCGTATACGGCGTTATGCTTTTTATCAACTAACAATACCTTTTTTTCTTCATAAAAGCCCGATCGCGCACCCAGGTAATTATCAACTATTGATGAATATGCTGTTTGGAGCCAACTGCCTTCATCGTGTTTGCTCTCGAAGGTTATTTGGTATGATGCCGTTAAACCCTCATCATCGCCCTCTTTACCAGGCCTAAATGGATTATTAAATGAAAAATGAGAAGGAAGTATTTTCCAATCTACCAAGTAAGATGGCGGAATTACCACAGCAGCGTCCTCATCATGCGAGTTAAGTTCCATTATGTTGTTTTTATCCAAAGTAGAATCGGATAAGGTGTACGATGCATTGTAGAGTTTTATTTGGGGCAATACATCGGTAATTTTAAAGTCTTCAAGTTTAGGGCTAATGGTAAAATCCCTTTTTAAATAAAAATAATCCGATGCCATTTTTAATACAGCCAGGTTTTCGTTACCGGTTAAAGGTATTATCTGGTCGTAATCGGCAGGGGCTATTACTTTGCCTGTTATGTTGTATAATCCCTTTTTATGTTTTTTTTCCACCTCTATCAGGCCAGCTATTGTACCACTGATGTTATGTATCAGGTCATATTCAAGCGGTATTATTTCTTTCATATCCGGGCTTACCAAACCCATTTTAAATTCATATTCTGTGTGGCCATCTTTTTCATACCATTCATGGTTTATATCCCATTTGCCGTTTATTACATAGAAAAAGGTACGTTCGTTTACATAGTTAAACCATATTACGCTGTCGTATTTTGAGCGTAGAATTTCTGCCGCCTTAAAGGCTGCTATGGTTATTGGCCGGTAACCCGAATCTGCCGGGGTGCCTTTATGTATGATATGTTTTATATCCTTACCATAAGCTATATAATCACTCATAAACCGCCTCGCATCTATTTGGGTGATTTTAAAATTCTCGGCAGATATTTTGCGAATTTTAATTGTAATAACGGTTTTCTTTAAGTTTGAGCCGTTTTCTTTAAACTCAACAGGCACCTGCGCCTCAATAAACTCGGTATTCAGTATTTTTATTTCGCTATCACCACTTATTAAATTCACATCAAACAATGCAGCATCACGACCATTCAAACTCTTTTTGTTCGACAGTACACTTAGCAGTTTTAATAATTGCTTATTATTTTGTTTGCCTTCAAAATAAGTTAACAGGGTATCCTGCGAGCCTTGCTTCAGGTCGGCGTTAAACATATCTAAAAAAACAATTACTTCTTTCTTTTCGGGCTTAGGCAAATACTTGCTTCGTATAAACAAAAAACAGCATAACGCCAGCACTAAAACACTTGTAATAATGATGATAGGTTTTTTTTTCATGGTAATGCAATGTATTAAAAATATTTAAAACAATAAACAAAGCCATTATCTACAAAACCTATAATAACCAATAGTTAATATAGACAAAAGCTATATGCCATAGAATAATAGAATTTATACCGGGAGGCTATTTTGCCTATATTTGTATCAACAAAAATTAAAAAAACTTACAATTATGTTAACCATAGGACAAAAATTCCCTTCATTTTCTAAAACCGCTGTAGTAAGCATTGAAAAAGGTAAAGAGTTTGAAACATTAACTTCTGATTACCTGGTGAATGACGATAACGTTTGGACAGTAATGTTTTGGTGGCCAAAAGATTTTACTTTTGTTTGCCCTACCGAAATTGCCGAATTTAACAGAGCTTATGGCGAATTCCGCGACCGTGATTCACGTTTAATTGGTGCTTCTACCGATTCGGAATTTGTACACGCAGCATGGAGAAGAGACCACGATGATTTGCGCGATTTAAAATTCCCGATGCTGGCTGATACTTCAAAATCATTAGCCGAAGAATTAGGTATATTAGAGCCTACCGAAAAAATTGCTTACCGCGCTACCTTTATCGTTGATCCAACAGGCATCATCCGTTGGGTATGTGTTAACGATTTGAGCGTTGGCCGTAACGTTAAAGAAGTTTTACGTGTACTTGATGGTTTACAAACCGACGAACTTTGCCCTTGCAACTGGGAAAAAGGACAAGAAACGTTAAACGCTTAATTGCCCCTAATTAACACACCTTATATACTATCCCCTTTACTATATAGTATTGGGGATTTTTTTTAGGACAATATAGTAAAGCGAGATGCTCTTTGCTATAATTAATAACCCAATAACAAATAACTTTTAACTCCATCATGAGCGATACTACAGATATTATAACCGAAATACTACAAAGCGTTGGCTTAAACGCCGATTACCGCACCAGTAGCTTAAGCTTATTAGAAGCCGGCGAATCGCGCTACCTGCGCGATTTGAAATTAAACTTTACCAGCACCCTAACTTCCGAGCATTTAAGCACCAAAGAATGTGCTTTGCTGGGCCTTAGCACCGCCGTAAACAACAACAATAAACCACTTACCGATTACTTTACCAAGTATGCCGAAGAGCAGGGTGCAGCCGCAGCCGATATTGCCGAAGCTGCTGCATGCGCATCGTTACTTGCCTCAAACAATATATTTTACCGTTTCCGCCATTTTACTCAAAAAGAAAAATACACCCAAATACCTGCACGCATCCGTATGCAAATTATGATGAAGCCGGTAACCGGGAAAGAGTTTTTTGAGTTGATGAGCCTAGCCGTATCGGCAATTAACGGCTGCGAAATGTGCGTTAATTCGCACGAAGACTCGCTTATTAAATTAGGAACTACCGAAGAGCGTATTTTTGATGCGGTAAGGATTGCATCACTGGTAACCTCGTTTGGGAAGATAGTTTTTTAATAAACTCAGCCCCCTCTAAATCTCCCCCGGTAGGGGAGACTTTAAGAGCATACTATTTAAAGCCCTCCCTACGGGGAGGGTTTGGGTGGGGCCTAAAACGGCAAATCGTCGTCTTCGCCTGGCGCGGCGCTCAGGTTAACAGGCGCGGCATACTCTGGCGAAGCAGGAGCAGTGCTACCTAAAACGTTAATTTTCCATAATTGCAGCGAGTTAAAATAAGTTTTTTTGCCGGTCTTGTCTGTCCAGGGGCGGCCTTTTAAATTAAAGAAAACTTCCACATCCTCACCAATCTTTACATTGTCTAATAATGCGCATCTATCCTGTATGGCCTCAAATTTAAGGTACTCAGGGTATTGAGGGTTTTCTATATATTCAAGTATCAGTTCTCTCTTTTTAAGCGATTCTGTAACCTGTGCGGTTACAGATACTTCGTGTACTTTACCTTTGATCTCCATAATTGTTTAATTAAAAATGTAAAGTTAAGCGATATGAAATAAAATCGGGAGTATTTAATCCGTAAATTCGCAAACTTTACTATGCAAGTTTTCCACACTCCAAGCAAAATCATCCTAACCTGTAACAAAAGGTTATCGCCCTATTTAAAGGACGAAGTAGAAGCACTGGGCTTTGATATTAAACGGGTATTCCAAACAGGCGTTGAGCTTGAAGGTACCGTTACCGATTGTATTCCGCTTAACATTAACCTGCGTTGTGTTAGCCAGATACTGTACTCGTTAGGCAGCTTTAAGGCCGAAAACCCCAACGAACTGTATGAACATTTAGTTACCATTGAATGGGAAAAACTGATAGATTTTACGGGCTATTTTTCGGTAACATCCAACGTTAATAACGAGCACATTTTAACCCCGTTATTTGCCAACGTAAAGGTTAAAGATGCCATTGTTGATAGGATCAAAAGTGTTAAAGGCATCAGGCCAAATTCGGGCCCGGAATTAAACAAGGCCGTTATCCACCTGTACTGGCAAGAAGATCAGGCCGAAATTTTTATAGATACATCCGGCGAAACGCTGGCCAAACACAGCTACCGTAAAATACCGGGCAAGGCGCCTATGCTTGAGGCTTTGGCGGCATCAACCATTATGGCTACGGGTTGGGATAAAAAATCGCCTTTTATTAACCCTATGTGTGGTTCGGGTACGCTGGCTATTGAAGCGGCTTTACTTGCTACCGACAAACCGCCCGGCTTTTTTAGGATGAATTATGCATTTATGCATATTTTAGGTTATGACGAGACGGCCTTTTTTAACGAACGCCGCATATTAAAAGATAAGGCTGTAAAGCAGATAGATTTTAAAATTGTTGCCACCGATATATCCGACGATGCCGTTGATATCGCACGCAAAAATGCCAAAACTGCCGGTGTTGACCATTTAATTGATTTTGCCGTTTGCGATTTTGCCGACACAGAAGTACCCGAAACACCAGGCGTTGTTTTTTTTAATCCCGAATATGGCGAACGTTTAGGCGTACATACTAAGCTGGAACTGACATATAAACGCATTGGCGATTTTATGAAGCAGCAATGCAAGGGCTACAAAGGCTATATTTTTACCGGCAACCCCGATTTGGCAAAAAAAATAGGCTTAAAAGCCGCACGAAAAATTGAGTTTTACAATGGTAAATTAGATTGCCGCTTGTTAGAATACGAACTGTACGACGGCAGCAAAAGAGAACCCAAACCCGAATAGCAATGAAAAAAACATTAATTTTAGCATTAGTAGTTTTAATGTGCGGCACAGCATTTGCACAAAAAAAAGAAAAAGCCGCTGCTGATACCGTAAAAAAAGAATTGCCCGCTCCTTTTAAGGGCGGTATTGATAGCCTGTTACAGTTTTTTAAAGACAACCTGGTAGTTTCGCCCCAAATTATTAAGGCCAAGGCTTCGGGTACGGCAATCATTAAGTTTACATCCGAAGGAAAGGGTTTTTTAACCAGCATAGTAATTTACTATGCCGATGATTATATGCTTACCCAACCCGCAACCGATGTTTTGCGCCGCTCTAACGGGAAATGGATAATACCTAAAGAAGTGCAGCTTTATGATTTTGTTATCCAATTTACCTACAACTACAAACCTACCGGGGGCGATATTAAACCCGCTGCACTAAAGGCTATTTTAGATTATCAACAGCAGCATAAACCTATTATTTCTACAAATCAGGTACCGCTAAATTATGCAACCATGCTGCCTACCATTGTTGTAAATTACGAATAAGCAAGTATGGTTAATAATGATGCAATAAATAAAACAGCACAATACGTTGAGCAAACCTTGCAAGGTGCCGAAGCCGGGCACGATTGGTGGCACATACAACGCGTTTGGAAAAACGCACAATTGATAGGCCAACAAGAGCCTGTTGATATGCTGGTAGTAGAACTTGCAGCATTACTGCATGACATTGCCGATAGTAAATTTAACAATGGCGACGAAGAGATTGGCCCTCAATTAGCCATAAGCTTTTTACAAAGCATAGCGGTTGATGCCGGGGTTGTTGAGCATGTACAACAAATTATCCGCAATATGTCGTTCAAAGCCAGCTTTGGCGAAATTGTTTTTACATCTCCCGAGCTACAGGTTGTGCAGGATGCCGATAGGCTTGATGCCATTGGCGCAATTGGCATAGCCCGCGCATTTACATACGGCGGTTTTAAAAACCGCGAAATGTACAACCCTAATATTGCGCCCAACCTTAACATGAGTAAAGATGAGTACAAAAACTCGGCTGCTCCAACAATTAATCACTTTTACGAAAAACTGTTGCTGCTAACCGATAAAATGAATACAACATCGGGCAAACAAATAGCAGCGCAGCGCCACCAATTTATGCTGCATTATTTAGAGCAGTTTTATGCCGAATGGGACGGCTTTAAGTAAATTGCATCAAAAACTTGTTTCTACAAAAAAGGCTGCCCCCTAAATATAAATTGGGGACAGCCTCTAACTAAAAAACAACAACACTTATCCTACAACACTATAGTATTTATATAGCCTTGCGTACAGGGTGCTTAACACCATCTTTACGGGCTTCCCTTACATCCTTTTTAATATCTTTTTTCTCAGCCTTTAAATCTTTCAATTCGGCTTTGGCGCGGGCCTTGTCGCCTGCTTTAATATCGGCAGCGGCAGCTTTTTTATCCGCAGCAGCGGCTTTTAAATCAGTGTTAAGTTTCTTTTCGTCGGCAACTTTAATTTGAGCGTTTGCTTTGGCAATTGGTTTGGTTACGCCTTCGGCTTTTAGTGCTTTGACATCTGCTTTTACTGCGGCTTTATCGGCTTTTACAGCTTTTAAGTCAGCCTTGGCGTCAACTTTATCGCCTGCTTTTGCATCCTTAATTGCAGCAGTCTTGTCATCGCGTGTTTGGCGAATATCTTTACGAAGGTCTTGCATTCCGGTAGCTGGTGTAGTTTGTGCAAATGTGGCCGCCGAACAAATTAAGGCAATCACTATAAGGTTTAAGGTTTTCATATTTACTGGGCTTCCTTTTTAAAAGAGGTTTAATTATTAGTATTTTATTAATTATGATGTTATGACTGATAATTATTTTAAGAGTTTAATAAAAATAAAAAAATATTTAACGTTAAACTTTTTTGTACGCCAATAGTCAAACGCATCACCTGTATAATTTAAACCCTATTGCATGAACCTTTTTTACAAATTACCATTACTTTTTTTGTTCAGCTCCTCTGTATCTTTAGCTTACGCTCAAACAGATACAACCACTACGGCAGACACTTCGGGTACAGAAAAATCGCATTTAAAAATCGGCGTTAGCTATGTTAACAACAGCGTTTATTTGGGCCGTACCGATACCATTACAACACCGGGCATAACGCCAACTATTAGTTATACCTTAAAATCGGGGCTATACTTTTCGGGAGCGATGGATTTTGTAACCAACCGAAAAAAGAACACGCTGGACGGCGGCAATTTAGAAATTGGCTACGACCATAGCTTTACCGACGACTTTGAGGGTGGCCTATCATTAACCAAATTGTTTTATAACTCAAACAGTACACAAGTATCATCGTCACTAAGCAGCGTTATTACAGCTTACGCTGATTATGATATTGCCGATATAATTACCCCGGCAGTACTGTTAAGTTACAATATTGATAAAAGCAGCACCGGGAGCGATTTTATATTTAGTCCAAACCTATCCCACGATTTTGATATTGAAGGCATTTTTAGCGATAATGACTTTTTAGTCATCAGTCCGCAGGCGGGGTTAAATGCCGGTTCGCAAAACTATTATGCAGGTTATCTTGAAAAGAAAAACCGGATCAGCAAAAAGGTAGCCAATGCGGTAAATGCCGCCTATAATTCTTATTACGATGCCCTGGGGCAATTTAAGCTATTAGATTATGAAATAACGGCACCCATAGTTTATAAAAACGGGCACTTCAGGTTTTCGTTTACGCCCACTTATACTTTTGCACAAAATAACTTACCACAAAGCACGGCTGCCGAAAAAGCAATTACAAAAAGTATAGAATCGGGCTCGCCTTATAAGTCGAGTATATTTTACTTTTCGGTTGGCGTGTCGTTAAAGTTTTAGGCCTTAAACGCCCAGCTTAAAAATTTAGGCATAGCCTGCGCCCATGTGGGCATATCGTGTTTGCCGCCAACCACTTCCAGATATTGTATATCGGCGGGGCGGGTGTAGCCTTTTAATTCAAGCTCACCTATCAAATCAATGGCATCATCTATCGAATCTATGATGCCATTGTTATTCCTGTCGGCAGTTTCGTCGGCAGTGCCGGTTTGTATCCAGAATTTCAGTTCCGGTTTAGCCTGAGTATTACTAATAATATGATGCATAATCCGGTCGCCATCATGGTAGCCGTCGTCCAAACCCTTGCTTCTCCACCAAAACGAACCCGAAAAAGCACCAGCCTTGTCAAATACATCAGCGTTATTCCAGGCAATATCAAATGCGGATAAGCCCCCTAACGAAAACCCTGCAAAAACTGTGGACGCAAAGGCATTAATCCCGGTGTTTTGCTTTAAAAAAGGTAAAAGCTCCTGTATTATAAATTGAGTGTATTGGCCGGCCTTACTACCGCGCTTTTTATAATCGGGTTGGCCGGCGGTACCGTATTCTTGCAGGCGCTCATCTCCGGCGTGTATGGCAGCAACTAAAACAGGCTTAATTTTATGGGCGTTATATAAATTAAGCAGGGTTAGTTTTACTTGCAGGTTTTCAATTTCCTGCCCATCGTTTAACAGCAATAAATTAATGGCTTCGGCTTTATTATATTCCGAAGGCACTAGCAGGGTGCAGGTAACATCGCGCCCCAGCACTTTGGATGATAATGTTAATATTTCTTCGGTAATGGCCATTTCGGTAACAAACAAATTCGGATACATCTCTCTCGCTAATAATTAAACAGGGCTGCAAAGGTAAGCCATCTTTGTAAAACAAGCAGCAAGCATCGCAAATATGTTAGATAAGCATTTTACATGCTTAATATTTTCATACAACAGGCCATTTCTAATAGTACACACATTTGCACATCCACACACCTGCACATTTACTCATTTGCACATTAAAAACAATAGCCTTATATTACACTAAATTAAAGGCATTGAAAGAAGAATACAAACGTTGGTACTCGCGCAACCTGAGCCGGCACCTTGATATGTTGATTTTTGGCGACCGCGGCTACCCGGTTATCCTGTTCCCAACCTCAATGGGGCGGTATTATCAAAATAAAGATTTTGGCTTGATTGAGAGTGTACGCTGGTTTATTGAGCAGGGCCTTGTGAAAATATATTGTATAGATTCTATCGACGAGCAAAGCTGGTACAATAAAGCCATCCACCCGGCCGACCGCGCGCGAACTCATGTTGCTTACGATAAAATGCTTGACCAGGAACTGGCTCCATGGGCCATGTACGAAACCGGAGCGAGTAAAATAGCCGTAGCTGGCTGTAGCTTTGGCGGTTACCATGCGGCTAACTTTGCATTTAAACATCCCGATAAGGTGGCGCATTTATTTTCGATGGGTGGCGCGTTCGATATTAAACAGTTTACCAACGGGTTTTACAACGACGATATTTTTTATAACAACCCGCCCGATTTTTTGCCCGGAAGCAACCAGGCCAACCTGTGGCAAATGAACATTATTTTAGGCACGGCCCACGATGATTTTTGCAAAGGCGAAAATATCCGCCTGTCGAATATTTTAAAACAAAAACATATTAACCATTGGTTAGATATTCGCAACGGCACACACGACTGGCCGGTTTGGCGCCAAATGTTTCCTCACTATTTATCTACCATTAAATAATTTACCACAACACAAAAAACGAAATAAAAACCCTATATTGTTCTCTAAATCAAATCAATACCGTATCATGAAAAAGTATTTAGCAGAATTTATCGGGACATTTTCCCTGGTCCTATTCGGTTGTGGCGCTGCTGTTGTCGCCGGTAAAACAATCCCCATTACAGTTGCCGATGCACCTACCGGCATTGGCCTTTTAGGTATATCGTTAGCCTTTGGTTTCGCGGTTGTTGTAATGGCCTACGCCATTGGCCCAATATCAGGTTGCCACATCAATCCGGCTATTACCATTGCTATGCTGGTAGCTAAAAAAATAGGTTTAAAGGATGCAATAGGCTACGTTATAGCCCAGTTAGCAGGTGCAACTTTAGCGGCCTTTGCTTTATTAGAAATTCAGAAAGGTGCTCCCGGCTTCAGCATGGGCGAATGGGCCCTGGGCGCAAACGGATGGGGGCCGGGTTACTTAGGCGGCTATACCACAACGGCGGCCTTTATTGCCGAAACATTGCTTACCTTTTTGTTTTTATTCGTAATTTTTGCAACCACTTCTAAACTAGGCAACTCAAACATGGCTGGTTTAGCAATAGGGCTTACTTTGGTGCTTATCCATTTACTGGCTATACCTATAACAGGCACTTCTGTAAATCCGGCACGTAGCTTTGGTCCGGCTATATTGGCTGGCGGTAAAGCCTTACAACAATTATGGCTATTTATGGTGGCCCCTGTTGTTGGCGGCATTTTGGCGGCATTGTTATGGCGCGGTGTATTTGAAACCAAAGAAGAAGCGGCGGCTTAACTACGCATTTTTCCAAAACAAATTAGTGTTTAGCTTATTTATAAGCTAAACACTACATAAATTTATATATGAAGAAAATAGGAATTCTATTTGGGCAAGAAAACACGTTTCCACAGGCGTTTATTGACAGGGTTAATCAAAAAGCTGTAAAAGGCATTACCGCCGAGTTTGTTAACATTAACAAGGTAATGCAAGCCGAGCCGCTTGATTATGCTGTTATTATCGACAGAATTTCGCAGGATGTGCCCTTTTATCGCGCAACACTAAAAAACGCAGCCATTTGTGGTACAGCAGTTATTAACAACCCCTTTTGGTGGAGTGCCGACGAAAAATTTTTTAACAATGCCCTCGCGGTTAAAATAGGTGTGCCTGTGCCCAAAACGGTTATTTTGCCATCAAAAGAATTACCTGACGATACCACCTCACAATCTTTCCGAAACCTGGCGTACCCGCTTGATTGGAAAGGCATTTTTGAATACGTAGGTTTCCCCGCATACATGAAACCGTTTGACGGTGGCGGCTGGAAAGAGGTTTACCGCATTGAAAACGAACAAGACTTTTTTGAAAAATATAACGGAACAAAACAATATGTAATGATGCTACAGGAAGAAGTTGTTTTTGACGATTACTTCCGTTGTTATTGCATTGGCGGCAAACATGTGCGCATTATGCAATACGAGCCGCGCAACCCGCACCACTTGCGTTACCAACACGGCAAAGCACCTGCCTCTAAAAAAATACTGGATTTGGTTGAAGGGTACGTATTAAAGCTGAACCAATATTTAGGTTACGATTTTAACACCGTTGAATTTGCCATACGCGATGGTGTACCTTATGCCATTGATTTTTGTAACCCCGCCCCAGATGCCGATATAAAAAGCGTAGGCGAAGAAAATTTTGAATGGGTTGTTGAAACTGCCGCCAATTACGCCATTGAACGCGCGAAGGCACAAAAAGACGGCGTTGATAATTTAACCTGGGGCCAATATGTAAAAAGCGGTGCAGCAGGTTTACCGTTAATTGCGGCAACGCCTAAAAAAGCAGTTAAAGCTGATGTTACTATTGGTGAGCCAATAAAGGAAACCAAAACGGTTAAAAAGGTAGTTGCGCCAAAAGCGGAAAAGGAAGTTAAGCCTAAGAAGACCACCAACAACAAATAATAGCTAATGCATGATAATTCAAGTTCTTTTTGGGGTTATCTAACAGGTATATTAACCGCCTCATTATTGTTGTTCATAGGATATTTTGCAGTTTTCAAGAAACAAAGATTTATTGATTTTTACATATCAAGGGATCCATCTGAGAGATTTAAAAGAATAAGTGAGAAAAGCTGGTATAAATTAAATCTAAATATATGTGGTTCTGCTTGCTTGTTAGTTGGAACTGCGCTTTTGATTTACACCATATCTTGCGTTATCAATAAATAAGATATTTGTCGGGTGAAATCAAAAATCCATTGGGCAAACTAAATAACGAATGCAATGAACGAATTTACCTTAGGTGTTGAAGAAGAATTTATGGTGATAGATCCCGTTAGCCGGGAACTAAAATCGCACGAGCAAAAAATTGTGGATGCCGCGCAAAAAATACTGGAAGACCAGGTAAAGGCCGAAATGCACCAGGCCGTTGTTGAAGTAGGCACACACATTTGCCGTAACACCGATGAAGCACGCGCCGAGGTAACCAAACTGCGCCGCACTGTTGCCGGCTTGGCCGGTGATATGGGTTTACGTATTGGTGCTGCTGGCACACATCCTTTTTCGCACTGGCAACATCAGTTGATAACAGATCATCCGCGTTATTTTGAAATTGTTGACGAAATGCAGGATGCCGCCCGCTCAAACCTTATTTTTGGTTTACATGTGCATGTCGGCATCCAATCGCGCGAGATGGCTATCCATATTGCTAACCAGGTGCGTTACTTTTTACCACACGTTTATGCGCTATCAACCAATTCGCCTTTTTGGGAAGGGCGCAATACCGGCTTTAAATCGTATCGTACAAAAGTGTTTGATAAATTTCCGCGAACCGGCATCCCCGATTATTTTAGCAGCATTGAAGAATACGATAGTTATATAAAACTACTGGTTAAAACCAACTGCATTGATAACGCTAAAAAAATATGGTGGGACATTCGTGTGCATCCCTTTTTTGAAACCATAGAGTTTCGCATTTGCGATTGCCCGATGCTTATTGATGAAACCATGGCCTTTACAGCACTGTTTCAATGCCTCTGCGCCAAGCTATATAAACTGCGCTTGCAAAACATGAACTTTATTACCTACAGCCGTGCGCTCATTAACGAAAACAAATGGCGCGCAGCACGCTACGGCATTGATGGCAAAATGATTGATTTTGGCAAACAACTAGAAGTAAACACCCGTGCCCTGGTTTTAGAACTATTAGATTTTGTTGACGATGTGGTTGACGAACTGGGCTGCCGCCAGGATTTAGCCTATGTACATAAAATTTTAGAACACGGCACCGGGGCCGACAGGCAACTGGAAATTTACAAACAAAAGGGAAGCTTTATTGATGTTGTTGATTATATCACCTCTCAAACTTTATTAGGAACGTAGAAGTCAATGATTGATGGATTGATTGACCGAAGGATTGAATAGATATGGCTTAAAATTGGTTGCCATCTTGATAATTACAGCTCATTTATGATTAATACGTACTTTTGCCCTATTAACGAAAAGGATTTTAATGCAGACAGATAAAACAGAAATAAAAGCGGCTATAATTGATTTATACCAGGATTACCCCAACCAGGGTATGCGCAGTTTTCAGGATTTGTTGAAACAGTATAGAACGCAACATAACGTAAACTTAACTTACCAGATATTTGACCTCCGTGGCAAAAACGAAGTACCCGATTTAAGTTTCGATCTTTACATATCAAGCGGCGGCCCCGGTAGTCCGTTGGATTCCGAAGGCTCTGAATGGGAACGTTTATATTGGAATTTAATTGATGCTATCGATGGGCACAACCAATCAAACGCAACAAATAAAAAACATGTGCTTTTTGTTTGTCACTCGTTTCAACTGATGTGCCGCAGGTTAAAACTGGGCGATGTAAATATGCGTCATTCCGAATCATTTGGCATATTCCCAACGCACCAAACCGAAGCCGGTTTAAACGACCCTTTACTTGAGGGCCTTGCCGATCCGTTTTTTATTGTGGATTCGCGCGAGTGGCAGGTAATCAATCCCGATGAACAGCGCTTTGCCGAAACAGGTTCACAACTACTGGCTTTAGAGAAAGAGCGCCCGCATGTGCCGCGCCCACGCGCCATGATGGCCATCCGTTTTAACGATTACTTTTTTGGCACACAGTTTCACCCCGAGGCCGACCCAGAAGGCATGAAGATACACTTTGCCGACGAGGAGAAAAAGCAACTGATTATAGCCGAATACGGGCAAGCCAGATATGACGATATGCTGCAAGGTTTAGCCCATCCGGAAAAAATTGTGCTTACTCATAAAACTATTATACCTAAATTTATACAACAGGCTTTGCAAAGCTTACAGGAGGTTTAATATGGTTCCACAGGCAAGGGCGGCATTTAACGCCAGTTTTACCGACGAGAAATACCAACTGCTTTTAAAAAACACACAAAGCGGCCTGTTAAAACCTATTGAATTCCGCCTTGCCGAAACGCCCATATTTATAGGGGCCGATTTTAGAGACAAGTTGATAACTGCCGGCGATGCCATTATCCAAACCATATTACAGCCCAATTTTAAGCAACTCACCCAAAATGCCATCCCCGAAAGGTGGAACATACCTAACGAGAACGATCACCCGCATTTTATAGCTTTAGATTTTGGGGTATGTAAAGACGAACATGGCACATTGGTACCCAAACTAATAGAAATGCAGGGCTTCCCTTCGTTATTTGGTTTCCAGGCGCATCAGGGTTATCATTATCAACAAGCCTTTGGGTTGCCCGGTGGCGATTGGAGTATATATTTTAGTGGCTTGGATAGCGATAGCTATATTGAGCTGATGAAGAAAACCATCCTGGGGCCATATCAGCCGGATGAGGTTGTGCTGATGGATGTTAGCGCTTATGACCAAAAAACGGCTGTGGATTTTTTTGTAACACAAAATTACCTTGGCATACCCATTGTGTCCCTTCAGGATTTAAAGCAGCTGGGCAACCAGTTATTTTACGAGTTGAATGGCGAACTAAAACAAATAAAACGCCTTTATAACCGCTTAATATTCGACGAGATAGAACACAACGACGAACTTTTAAAAAACGTTATTGATTTGCGGCAACCGCTTGATGTGGAATGGATAACCCACCCCAATTGGTTTTACCGCATCAGCAAATACACAATGCCATTTTTAAAGGGAGAATATGTGCCTCAAACTTACTTTTTAAATCAATTAGATAACATACCGGCCGATTTGGAAAATTATGTTTTAAAGCCCTTGTTCTCTTTTGCAGGGCAGGGCGTTATAATTGATGTTAAACCCGCCGATATTGAGCGTATAACCGATAAACATAATTGGATATTGCAACAAAAGGTAAATTACGAACCTTCCATACAAGCACCAGACGGCGGCGTTAAAGCCGAAATAAGATTACTGTACCTTTGGCCCGATGGCGACCAAAAACCTACTTTAGCTATTAACCTTGCCCGGCTAAGCCGGGGGCAAATGATAGGGGTACGTTATAATAAAAATTTTACCTGGGTTGGCGGCACTGTGGCGTTTTTGCAAAAATAAAACCACATGGTTTGCGTTTTTATATTAAAATAGTATTAAAATTTAAGAATAACAGCCGTTTTAATTGATAATAAATGTTGTAAAAAGCTATATGGCTTTACACTGGTTTTAAAGGCAATAATTTTAACTAAGTTTGTGGTATGAATTTTCAGATTATTATAGTGTTACTAATTTTTGCGGCAGCCCTGTTTTATGTAGGCCGCATGATATATAATAGCATATCCGCAAAAAAAAGCTGTGGCTCAAACTGTAAATGCGGAGTAGATTTTTCAAATATTGAGCAAACTAAATCTGCTAAATAATCCTATATTTAAACACATCAGGCAATATTTATAAACCAATTAATTTTTTTTCTAAAAATTAACACTATTGATGTCTAACAAGCAGGTTTTTCAGGCGGATACCCCGGGAAGGTGGACGCGTTTTAAGTGGCTAAGCCGGTTACTAATTATTTTGCTGTTATGCGGCGTGGTTGGTGCAGTAATCACTATTACATCTAAGGAATATCCCAGCCTTCCCAATTTAACCGAGAGCCCAAAAAAGATCTCTAAAGAACAGTTAGAGGCGCTAAAGCACTCTACAAAATACAAAGATTTCAAACTCCAAAAAGACGAGTTGCAGGCTTTAAGGCATAATTTACGCTTGCACCAATTAAAGCACCCCAGTAATAAAGATCGTATAAATGCCGCATTTTACGTAAACTGGGATAGCCAATCGTTTTTCTCGCTCGAAGATCATATCGGTAAATTAGATATGATAGTGAGCGAGTGGTTTTTTATTGCACCGGGCAAAGATACGGTTACATCAAAGGTTGATACGGCTTTGATGCACCTCAACAAAAAATACAAAAAGCCAATCATCGCGCAAATATCTAATTACGTTAACAAAGACAACATTAGCGGCGGCTGGGATACTAAGGATGTTGAACGCATTATTAAAAGCAAAAAGCTGCGGGCCGTTTTTATTGCCAGTGTGTTAGATAAGCTTACCAAATATAATTTACAAGGCGTAAATCTTGATTTTGAGGATCTTAAAGACCGGAACAACGATAACTTTATCAAGTTTCAAAAAGAACTGTACACGGCGCTTCATGCACGCAAGTTTTTGGTTACGCAGGATGTTGTGCCTCAAAATGATGATTATGATGTTGAAGAATTGGTAAAGTATAATGACTATCTCTTCATTATGGCTTATGACCAACATACCGAATCGAGCAATGATGGTGATATTTCGCACCAGCGCTGGGTTGAATCGCAGTTGGACGATATTTGCAGCCAAATACCCAGTGAAAAAGTAATATTGGTTGTGGGTGCCTACGGTTACGATTGGCCCGAAAACAGTATTGGCACACCGGTTACCTACCAGCAAGCCATTAGTACAGCGTTTAGAAACAAGAGTCAAATTGTTTTCAATCCCGAATCGGCAAACCTACACTTTAAATACACCGAGCTAAATGGCGTGCCGCATTCGGTTTACTTTACCGATGCGATAACCAATTTTAACATTATCCGCATGGCCGACGATTGGTCAACCGCGGGTGTAGCACTTTGGCGACTTGGGTCGGAAGATCCGCGTTTGTGGAGTTTCTTTGATAAAAATTTATCGCTTGATTCCCTGAAAAAAACAGGTGTTGATAAAAGCAAATTAACAACCGTTGGCTTAAATGATCGTATTGACTATTCGGGCAATGGCGAGGTTCTCGATCTGGTATCAACCCCATCGCCAGGATTAATTGACATCAAGCTTGATCCTAAAACATTTAACATTACCAACCAAACTTACGTAAAGCTCCCCACCAAATATCAAATCAGGAAATACGGGTACTCGCCGGGTAAAATTGTTTTAACCTTTGATGATGGCCCCGACCCGGATTACACGCCGCAAATACTGGAGATATTGAAGCAAGAAAAGGTACCTGCATCCTTTTTTGTGGTTGGTTCAATGGTCGAAAAAAATATCCCGCTGCTGCGGCAGGAGTTTGAAGCCGGTTATGAGATAGGGAACCATACGTTTTTCCACCCCGATGTATCAGCAATCAGCCTTGATCGTGTAAAGCTGGAACTGAATGCTACCCGTAAATTAATAGAATCTATAACCGGGCGCAGCACCATTTTATTCCGCCCGCCTTTTAATGCCGATGCCGAGCCTACTACCATTGCCGAGGTTATACCGGTTGCGTTAAGCCGCGAGCAAAGCTATATTAACATTGGCGAATCTATCGACCCGCATGATTGGGAACCCGGCGTTACCGCCGATAGTATTGTGGCAAGGGTTATTGCGCAGGAAAAAAACGGATCGATGCTATTGCTGCACGATGCCGGCGGCGACACCCGCGAAGAAACCGTAAAGGCACTACCACGTATTATCCATTTCTTTAAAAGCAAAGGTTACCAGTTTACAACCATTGCCGATGTTTTGGGCAAAACCCGTAACGATTTAATGCCACCTATTACCGACGATGCTGATAGCGGTATTATTGGCAGGATGTATAACCTTTTCATTTTAAGCATATTTTATGGCAACTGGTTTTTGCTATATCTGTTTTTATCGGCCATATTCCTGGCTATGGGCCGCATAATACTCATAGGTATTTTAGCATTAAGGCAGTTTTCGGAAGATAAAAAAGATGTTCCCGAACGGATGGCAAATATCAACCTGCCGCCGGTTAGTATTATAGTACCCGCTTATAATGAAGAGATTACCGCCACGCGTACTATACAAAGCTTGCTGGAAACCAAATACAAAGATTTTGAAATTATTTTTGTTGACGACGGATCTAAAGATAAAACCTTCGAAATAGTAAAGGCAGCGTTTGAGGGCAACCCGCGCATCAAAATATTAACTAAACCTAACGGTGGTAAAGCATCGGCATTAAATTGGGGTATAGCACAGGCCACTCACGATTTTGTGATTTGTATTGATGCCGATACTCAACTAAAAGATGATGCAGTTTACAACCTGATGGTTTACTTTACCGACGACGAAATAGGTGCTGTTGCCGGTACCGTAAAAGTTGGTAACGAAAACAATTTGATAACCAAATGGCAGTCGATAGAGTATATTACCGCTCAAAATATGGACCGCCGTGCGTTTGATTTATTAAACAGCATTACCGTAGTACCGGGTGCCATTGGAGCTTTCCGTAAACAGGCTATTAACGATGCCGGTGGTTTTACTTATGATACCCTTGCCGAAGATTGCGATTTAACCATGCGCATATTAAAACAAGGCTATATTGTAAAAAATTGTGCCGAAGCCATAGCTTATACCGAAGCGCCCGAATCTATAAGTATGTTATTAAAACAGCGTTTTAGATGGAGCTTTGGCGTAATGCAAAGTTTCTGGAAAAACCGCGATGCCCTGTTTAATAAAAAATATAAGTTTTTTGGAATGGTGGGCATGCCTAACATTTTGATATTCCAAATTATACTGCCACTGTTTTCGCCACTGGCCGATTTGATGATGATATTTGGTTTGTTTGGCGATCATAAAGAAAAAATTATAATTTACTACGTAGCCTTTGTATTGGTTGACCTCCTAGTGGGTGTAATAGCCTTTAAGCTTGAACGCGAAAACTACAAAAAACTGGTTTACATTATACCGCAGCGTTTTGTATGGCGCCAGTTAATGTACTATGTACTGTTTAAATCCATCCGCAGGGCAGTAAAGGGCGAGTTAAGCGGCTGGGGAGTATTAAAACGCACCGGTAATGTTACCGCACGCGAAGGTGCGCCAAAACCTTGAAATTTATAATAATTTAAGCTTTGCAAGCTTTACAGCAGTTGCATTATAAAGTTTACTCATTATATTTGCAGTCGCACAAAAACACTTGATCTAACAATAGTAATGAGAGAAATACAATTCAGAGAAGCACTTCGTGAAGCAATGAACGAAGAGATGCGCAAGGACGAAACAATTTATCTGATGGGTGAAGAAGTTGCCGAATATAACGGTGCTTATAAAGTTAGCCAGGGTATGTTAGATGAATTTGGCGCAAAACGTGTTATTGATACGCCAATTTCTGAATTGGGTTTTGCAGGTATAGCAATTGGTTCGGCCATGAACGGCTTAAAACCTATTGTTGAGTTTATGACGTTTAACTTCTCATTAGTAGCCATCGACCAGGTAATTAACGGTGCTGCCAAAATCATGTCAATGAGCGGTGGCCAGTTCTCTGTACCTATCGTGTTCCGCGGCCCAACCGGTAACGCGGGTATGTTAAGCTCACAACATAGCCAATGCTTTGAAAACTGGTATGCAAACTGCCCCGGTTTAAAAGTAGTTGTTCCATCAAACCCATACGACGCTAAAGGACTTTTAAAATCGGCTATATTAGATCCGGATCCGGTTATCTTCATGGAGTCGGAATTAATGTATGGCGATAAAGGCGAAGTTCCGGAAGAAACTTATTATATTGAAATAGGTAAAGCCAAAGTAGTTAGCGAAGGCACCGACGTTACTTTAGTTGGCTTTGGTAAAATAATGAAGGTTGTTATTTTAGCTGCAGCAGAGTTAGCTAAAGAAGGCATAAGCGCCGAAGTGATCGACTTACGCACCGTTCGCCCTATTGATTATGCTACCGTTATCAACTCGGTTAAAAAAACCAACCGCTTAGTTATTGTTGAAGAAAGCTGGCCATTAGGCTCAATAGCTACCGAAGTTGCTTTTAAAGTACAAAAAGATGCTTTTGATTATTTAGATGCACCAATTTTGCGCATTATGGGTGGCGACGTACCATTGCCTTACGCTCCAACCCTGATACAAGAATATCTGCCAAACCCAGAAAAAGTGGTTAAGGCGGTTAAAGAAGTGATGTACGTGAATAAGTAATACGTACTTCAAAATATTTACAAACGGCTCCAGGAAATTGGGCAGGGCTGACGCATAAGAATAGTTAAAAGTTGATATGGTTATGAACAAAGTGTTGGAAACGTAGGTATAACTTTTGTGGTTTCGGGAGGATTAGAGTCGGGTTAGCGTTTTTTCTTTGTAAAAGCATATGACGACTTCACTTCACAATCATTTTAGATGGATACCTGATCCTCGTACAGGTAATAATAAGAAACACAATTTACTGGAAGTTATCATTTTGTCGGTATTGGCCGTTCTATGTGGTGCAGAAAGCTGGTACGAGATGGAAGAATTCGGGAAGGAGAAAGAAGATTTTTTAAAGCAGTTGCTGCCTCTTGAAAACGGCATACCCAGTCATGACACGATCAACCGGGTTTTTATGCTGATCGATTCGGCGCTTTTTGAACAGTGTTTTCGTGCCTGGACAGCGGAACTTAGCCGGGGTCTTGAGGAGTCGGGCCTGTCTGGCGAAAAGGAGTTGATCGCTATCGATGGAAAGAGCATCTGTAACAGCGCCTGCAAACACCAGGGGTTGGGGGCCTTGCATTTGGTAAGCGCCTGGTCGGGTCGTAACCAGTTGGTACTGGGGCAACAAAAAGTGGATGACAAGAGCAATGAGATTACGGCGATCCCAGCATTGTTATCGCTATTGAACATCAAAGGGGCGGTAGTAAGCATCGACGCAATGGGTACACAGAAAGCGATTGCTGAACAGATTGTCGAAAGCCAGGGCGATTATATCCTTGCTTTGAAACAGAACCAGGAAACACTTTATGAACAGGTAATCAATCAGTTCAACTTTAAAGAAGACAGTTACAGCCAGCACCTGGATAAGGGCCACGGGCGGGCGGAGATCAGAGACTGCAAAGTCATTCATGAACTTAACTGGGTTGACGAAAAGGAAAATTGGAAGGGAATAAAGACCATCATCAAAATAACCTCGGAAAGGATAATAGGTGACAGCCACTCCATACAAGACCGCTACTATATCTCCAGCCTCCGTGCTGATGCTGCCTATTTTAACCAAGCCATCCGCGCACATTGGGGCATTGAGAACCAATTGCACTGGCAGTTGGATGTCGGATTTGGCGAAGATTACAATACCACACGGAACAAACAGACCGCCCAAAACCTTGCCGTAGTCAGAAAGATAGCCCTAAATATCCTAAAAGCCGACAAAACCAGTAAGGCCAGCCTGAAAGCAAAAAGAAAAATGGCCGGGTGGAACCATAAATTTCTTCTTTCATTAATCGCTAAAACAAATTCCTAATGCGTCGGCCCTGGGAAATTGGGGCCGTTTTTGTTTAGTTATCAGGTTTTAATATCCTAAAAGGAGAACATATAGGCAAAGAAACATTAAACGTATAGCAGCCTTTCATTACTCCTCATCATAAGCCGCTTGCAAACCTGCAATATCCAGCTTTACCATTTTCACCAGGGCGTGCATTACGCGTTGTGCCTTTACACGGTCGGGGGCACCTAATAGTTTTGACATAACCAGGTTAGGTACTATCTGCCACGACAGGCCATATTTGTCTTTAAGCCAGCCGCAGGCCACTGCTTTACCTCCGTCGGCAGTCAGTTTATCCCAATAGTAATCAATTTCCTCTTGCGTTTCGCATTTTACAAACAGGGATATGGCATCAGTAAACGGATGGCCGGGGCCGCCATTAAGAGCCAAAAACTCCTGTCCTTCAATTTCAAAAGTAGCTGCAAATGCCTTTCCACCATCCCCAGGAGCTTTACTAATACTAACAATTTTTGAGTTTTTAAAAACCGAGGCGTAAAATTCAACGGCTTCTTCAAGGTTATTATCAAACCATAAAAATGTGCTTATCTTTTGCATGGGTATATTAATTGGTTTATAAAATTACGAAATACTTTTGTGGCTTCGGGCTGGTTGTAACGGACTATTATCGGGATCATTTAAACCAATTTTCAACACCGTCAATTTAAAGCCGCTGCTTAATAATTAACATAAACTACCCACAAATTTATCTGCACACACTTAAATAATTATTACCTTCGGTTATGGATACGGAAGCCAAAAAGAAACTCATTATACCTGTTTTAGTGTTTTTGGGTGTATTAGCCATTAATACAAACACCATTATAAATGCCGTTAAAGCGCACGATACTACACGCACGGTAATTGCATCAGGATCAACCGTTATTGTTTTAATGCTACTTATTGTGGTTATACGCAGGGCCGTAAACGGTGCCGGCAGCAAACCTCCCGAAGCATAATCATCACGCTATTTTAACAAAATCCTTTTTTTGATTTTTACCAAAATACCTGCAAATTCGCAGCCTTGAATTTTAATATCAACCATGATATCGCATTTTAAAAAAATAGCCTCCGAACTTTCCATTACCGAAAAACAAGTTAGCGCCACTATCGATTTACTTGACGAAGGTTCCACTGTGCCTTTTATATCGCGCTACCGCAAAGAAATGACCAGCAGCCTTGACGAGGTACAGGTTGCCGCCATACGCGACCGTATGCAGCAACTACGCGAGCTTGATAAACGGCGCGAAGCTATTTTAAAATCGTTGACAGAACTGGGTAAGTTAACACCTCAACTGGAGCAAGCTGTTAACGCTGCCGAAAGCATGGCTATTTTAGAGGATATTTACTTACCATACCGCCCTAAACGTAAAACCAGGGCAACAGCAGCCCGCGAAAAGGGTTTGCAGCCATTGGCCGACATCGTATTAGAACAAGGCCGCATAGACCTTGATAGCGAAGCAGCAAAATATATTGATACCGAAAAAGGAGTAAACACCTTAGATGAAGCCTTAGCAGGTGCGCGCGATATTATTGCCGAACACATAGCCGAGAATGCCGAACTGCGTACCCATGTACGTACCTTGTTTTTAGAAAAAGGTGATTTTCAATCGAAAGTTATTCCCGGTAAGGAAGAAGAGGGTATAAAATACAAGGATTATTTTGACTGGAAAGAGCCGGTTAAAAGTGCCCCATCTCACCGCATACTGGCTATGCGCCGTGCCGAAAAAGAAGAGATATTATACCTTGATGTACTACCGCAGGAAGAAGAAGCTATTGATATTATAGAAAACCAATTTATAAAAGGCAACAACGCCTGCACCGGCCAGGTTAAGTTGGCCATTGCCGATGGTTATAAACGCCTGCTTAAGCCGTCGATGGAAACCGAGGTTAGGTTGCATACCAAAAAGAAAGCCGACGAAGAAGCCATCAGGGTTTTTGCCGAGAACATGCGCCAGTTGTTATTGGGAGCCCCGCTTGGGCAAAAGCGTGTTATGGCTATAGACCCAGGCTTCCGTACAGGTTGCAAAGTGGTTTGTTTGGATGAGCAAGGCAAACTGTTAGAAAACACCAACATTTACCCCCATACCGGAGCCGGCAACTTAAAAGATGCCGAGAAAACAGTAACACACCTTTGCGCTCAGTTTAATATTGAGGCTATAGCCATAGGTAACGGCACGGCGGGCCGCGAAACTGAAACTTTTGTTAGGGCCTTAAACCTGCCGGATGTGGTAATTGTTATGGTGAACGAGGCCGGTGCATCGGTATATTCGGCATCGGATGTGGCACGGGAAGAATTTCCGGATAAGGATGTTACCGTGCGTGGCGCAGTGTCTATTGGCCGCAGGCTGATGGACCCTTTGGCCGAACTGGTGAAAATAGATCCTAAATCCATCGGAGTAGGCCAATACCAGCACGATGTGGATCAAAATAAATTACAAATTGCCCTTGATGATACCGTTATTAGTTCGGTAAATGCCGTTGGTGTTGAGCTAAATACTGCATCAAAACAAATATTGGCTTATGTATCGGGCCTGGGGCCGCAGCTTGCCCAAAACATTATTGAGTACCGCAATTTAAACGGAGCATTTAAAAAACGCAGCGAATTACGCAAGGTTACCCGCCTTGGCGATAAGGCGTTTGAACAGGCCGCCGGGTTTTTACGCATCCGGAATGCCGATAACCCACTTGATGCGAGCGGCGTGCACCCGGAAAGATACGCTTTGGTTGAACAAATGGCTCAGGATATAAACTGCAAAGTGAAAGACCTGATGCAGAACGAACAGCTACGCAAAAGTATACCATTAAAAAAGTATGTTACCGAGCAGGTTGGCTTGCCAACCCTTAATGATATTATGGCCGAGCTGGCCAAACCCGGCCGCGACCCACGCGAGCAGTTTGAAGCGTTTAGCTTTACCGAAGGCGTAAACGCCATTGGCGACCTTAAAATTGGCATGGAACTGCCCGGTATTGTTACCAACATTACCGCCTTTGGTGCCTTTGTTGATATAGGTGTACACCAGGATGGTTTGGTACACCTTAGCCAGATAACCAACCGCTATATTAAAGACCCTAACGAAGTATTAAAGGTACACCAAAAGGTAAAGGTTACCGTTACCGAGATAGATGTGAACCGGAAAAGAATAGCTTTATCAATGAAAGCTAACGAACAACGGGATGCCGTAAAACATCCCGGAGGTAAATTTATATCGAAACCTAAGCCCGAACAAGCAGAGCGGAGAAGCCCAGAAAAACACCGCAACGAAGAAACAGACATGCTGGCCAAATTAGCCGCATTAAAAAGTAAATTCAGGTAAAGTTTTAGTCCAGTGTAATTTGCCTTTTAATGCTTTCTTCAAGCGATATAAAGGTTTCTGTACGCTGGATGCCTTTTACACTTTGTATGTTCTCGTTCAATACCTCGCGCAGGTGGTTAGTATCGTGGCATACAATTTTAGCAAAAATGCTCCATTCGCCGGTGGTATAATGCAGTTCAACAATCTCCTTAATCTCTTTGAGTTGTTTAACGGCTTCGTTGTACTGCGAACCTTTTTCCAGGTAGATACCTAAAAAAGCTGTAATGTCATATCCTAACTTTTGAGGATCAACTTCGAGATTGGCGCCCTTAATTACGCCCATTTCTTCAAGCTTTTTCATACGCACATGGATGGTTCCGCCCGATACGATCAGATCCTTAGCGATCTCGGTGTATGGGGTGGTCGCATTTTTCATCAATATTGATAAAATTTGTATATCCAAATTATCAATTTCTAAATTTTGGGCTTTTTTGTGAGACATAAATTTTTAAATATTTACCTAAATACAAGTTTAATTAAAAAATGAATAAAAATGCAAATATTTTGTTGAAATATTTGCAAAGAATGGTGAAGCATATTAAATTTGTAGCAAGCAATCAACCTAAAAGCTCAAGCGTTCTTTAAAAATATATTGTTGGGTGGTGAAATTTTTGGCAGACACACCTCCTTGTCCCGGTGGCGGAGAATATGGAAAACCCGAAGCGGGCTAACCACTCTTTGAAGGTTCGAATCCTTCCCCAACAGCAACTTCAGCAATTGAAGTTATATCCTGTAGGATGGTGAAATTTTTGGCAGACACACCTCCTTGTCGCGGTGGCGAAGATATTGGGAAACTCTTAGCAATAAGAATAACCACTTCGTGAAGGTTCGACTCCTTCTCCTACAGCTCTTCTCATAATTTAGGTTTATAATTGGTTAGTAAAGGCCTCCTGCCCATCAGGAGGCTTTGCTGTTTTATAACAATTTTAAATTGAAAAATACACGATACCCAAAGCCCCAATTAAAATAAGGATTTACAATAAAAAAGAAACGCCGTTAAAAAGCAGTCTTAAATCAATTCTCTTCGGTTTTGCTTTCGGGTTTGGCGGCTGCCATTGTAATTTGCGGTTTGCCTATAACTTTATACTGGCCCTCGCCTTTCAGTATTGCGGCCATCAGGTTTTTATCTTGCATGGTTTTTACCGCCTGTGCAAGTTCCTTGTCATATTTAAAGTTGCATTCGTAGCGCCCCTTGTCATAATAGTAACGAGATACGATTTCGTTTTCCAAAACCTGTTTAATTTCAGTTTTGTGCTGGGTTAAGTCATTGGTTTTGGCAGCGGTCAGTTTAGCTTGCAGAGCCTCGTATTCGGTTTTTATCTGTGCAAACTCGCCGTCTTTGGTGGTAGCGTTTTTAAGCTCCTTTAATACCTTTTCTGATGGGTTACTATACGAGTAATCCTTTTTAGTTAAAAACCTCGTAAAATCGCCAAAATCGGCATCGGTCAAAGCATAAGTTTTAGCACTGGGCAATTGCGGGTGTGTTTTGCGGTATTGAGTGGCGTAATCAAAAATTAGCAATTTACCCACCAGGCTTTGGGTAATATTGGCAAAACGCTCTTGCTTAACCACAACATCGGGGTATATGGCACTGCCATCGTAAACAGAGCGTCCGTCTTTGGTTTTAAATTCATGCATTACCGAATCGGCAACGCGGTCAACCGTGCCGTCGTCTTTACGGTGTGTATAGTCGAGAGACTGGATGCAACGGCCCGACGGCGTGTAATATTTAGCTATGGTAATTTTAACCAAACTGTTATAAGGGGTATTAAAAGTTTGCTGAACCAGGCCCTTGCCATAACTACGCTGCCCTATAACAACCGCACGGTCCAAATCCTGCAGCGAGCCTGCAACAATTTCGGAAGCCGAGGCTGAATGGCTGTTTACCAAAACCACCAACGGCAAATTGGGTTCGATAGGATTATTGTAAGTACGGTAAGTGTAGTTTTTTTCGCGAACTTTTCCTTTTTGCGATACCACTTCAACGTCTTTGGCCACAAACAGGTTCACAATTTTTACGGCTTCCTGCAAAATACCGCCACCGTTAGAGCGCAGATCAAGTATAATACCGTTTGGGTTATTTTTTTTCAAATTCACCAGGGCATTGGTAACCTCATCGCCCGAGTTCTCCAGAAACTTATCCAGCTTTATGTAACCCATATTACCCTCAACCATACCAAAGTATGATACATTGGGCTGTTTAATTTCATCGCGGATAAGATCCTTGGTTATTGGTTCGGCCACGCCATCGCGTTTAATTAATAATTTAACGGGTGCCCCTTTGCTGCCTTTAAGCAAACTACTAACCTCGTCGCCGCTTTTGGTAGATAAATCAATGTCGTTTATTTTAAGCAATTCGTCGCCGGCGCGTATATCTGCTTTCTGTGCCGGAAAGCCTTCGGCAACTTCAGATATGATGACCTTTTTATCTTTGGAGAAGATACTGGCACCTATACCGCCATATTGTGTGCTTACGTATCTAAGCTTATAATCTTCAATTTCCGATTCGGGTACAAATTCGGTGTAAGGGTCCAGGCCGTCAAGCATCGCATCAACCCCGGTTTTAACCAGTTTTGATGGATTTACTTCGTCAACGTAGTTAATGTTTATTTCGCGGTAAACACCAGTAAAAACCTCCAGGTTTTTTGATATCTGGAAAAGATCGTCGTTAAAGCTCCATAAAATTAAAGGAAGTGATATAATTGCTGCACCTATCCCTATCTTTTTGTACTTTTTAGTAATCACAACGCGCCTCTTCTCCATAATACTATACTTTAAAATATAAAAGTAGTAAAAAAGGCTTTGTGTTTTAAATGTAGGTGAAATTTTACAAACGGTTGTTATCTATATTTACCAATGCTTTTTTTAGGGTAAAAACAACATATTTACGATCGCGGTTAACCAAATTCATCAAGCGGGTTATCAGGTCATCTTCCTGGCCTTCGGTGTAGGTTAATTGCTCGTTGGTTATATGGTTATATTTACGCTGAACTTTAATTTTTACTCTATCCCAATCTTTGTTACTGATGCTAATCTCGGCCATGGTGTGTTGATTTTTGAACAAAAATAAAAAAAAACCATTCTATATATGGTTTTATTAAATTTGATGCATCAATTATCAAAAAAACTTTGTTTGTAAACCCCAATATCTCAGCATCATGAAAAGGATTTTATTAACACTTGTTACCCTCGTGGTTATCAGTACAGGCACTAAAGCTCAATTTGTATTAGGTTTAAAAGGCGGCGTTAACGTTTCAAAAATAAATACCGATAACTTTACCCAATCAAGCATGGCAGGTTACTTGTTTGGGGCATTTGCACGTATTGGTAAAGGATTATACTTAGAACCCGAAATTTATGCAAGCAGCAAAGGCGGGCAATTTAATTACGATGCTAACGGCACCACCGCTGGCGGCAATGCCAAAGTAAGGTTTACCACGCTGGATGTTCCGGTTTTAATTGGCCAATCGTTCGGTGCAAGCAGTTTTAACATCAGGGCAATGGTTGGCCCGGTTTACTCGTATGTTTTGGATAGGAACACCACCTTCTCTGATAACCTTGGCGCGGCCTACCGCGATCTGGGCGATTATAACCACAGCACGCTGGGTTACCAAGCCGGTTTAGGTATCGATCTGGGTAATATTGCCCTTGATGCCCGCTACGAAGGTGGGCTTACCAGCATTAACCAAAAATACGGCGAACGCCCCAACCTTTGGAGTTTTAGCATTGGCTTTAAAATATTGTAACTTTTTATTAATCGCTTGCCTCTCGAACAGCAAATTAACTGGTTCACTTTACTCAGGCATTATTACTTTAATCTGCCAATGCTTTTGTAATTTCCCTTCCTCCTAAATTTTACTGGTTAACTTAATTGGCAATGTAAAAATTGGTTACTAAAGGCACCAATTTTGGTGTAAGTAACGCTTATTTGATATCTACAGGGCTTAAAATTAAATTATATTAACATAAGCATAAGCTATTTTAACCCCCTTGCTGTTTATGTTTAAATATTTAACAAATTAGCAGTGCTAATAAAATTATTTAACCTTAAAAAACCAATCTTCGGGAACGATTGCACAGTTTTTTTTGTGTATAGATGGTAGTTTTTAACATAAACTCCTTAAAATTGCTTGGGGAAATTACATTCGGAAACCGAAAACCTAATCTTGTTTATAAACCAAATATGCAAATGCAAAAATTATTTGATCTGTCCGGCAAAACGGCTGTAGTAACTGGTTGTAATCGTGGTATAGGTAAGGCAATGGCATTGTCGCTTGCCGCAGCCGGGGCCGATATTATTGGCGTTTCGGCTTCCATCGCACTAAGCGGAAGCGAAGTTGAACAGGAAGTTACAGCACTGGGCCGTAAATTTAAAGCCTACCAATGCGATTTTGGTAACCGCGTAGCGCTCGAGGCATTTGCCAAACAGGTATTAGCCGAAAACGCAACCATTGATATACTGGTAAATAATGCCGGTACCATTATGCGCAAACCTGCCGCCGAACATCCTAATGATTACTGGGACACGGTTTTAAACATTAACCTCGACGCCCCTTTTATTTTAACGCGCGAAGTTGGTAAACGCATGATTGAGCAGGGCTATGGCAAGGTAATATTCACTGCATCGCTATTAACGTTTCAAGGGGGTATTAACGTACCGGGTTATGCGGCAAGTAAAGGCGCAATTGGCAGCTTAACAAAAGCGTTTGCTAACGAATGGGCATCAAAGGGTGTTAATGTGAATGCTATTGCACCGGGCTATATTGCTACCGACAATACCGAAGCTTTAAGGGCAGACCCCGACAGAAGTAAATCTATTTTAGACCGCATACCTGCAGCACGCTGGGGCCAGGCAAGTGACCTGGGCGGTGCAACTATATTTTTAGCATCATCCGCATCCGACTATATCAACGGCGTTATACTACCTGTTGACGGCGGCTGGCTGGGACGCTAACCAGTGATTGAGTGATTGAGTTTTGAATGAATAAATGAATGAAAGCATCGGCGGAATCATACTCCAATCGGTGGAATCAAAATAACAATATGGAACAACGATATCATAACAGCGCAAAAGAGGTAAGTACCATGACAACTGCCGAACTGCGCGGTAACTTTTTAGTAGACAGCCTGATGAAGGCCGATGAAATTGAGTTTGTTTACAGCCATTACGATAGGGTAATTGTTGGTAGTGCGGTTCCGGCAAAGGGCCCCATTACTTTGCCAAATTATGCCGAATTGCGCGCCGAGTATTTTTTAGAGCGTCGCGAATTGGGTATCATTAACATTGGCGGTGCCGGCGAAATTATTGTTGACGGCCAAACATTCGCCATCAATAAACTGGATTGCGTTTTTGCGGGTAAGGGCTCAAAAGAAGTGATATTTAAAAGCCTTGATGCTGCCAACCCGGCCATGTACTATCTGTTATCGGCACCAGCGCATAAAGAATACCCTGCTGCTTTATTGAAAAAAGAAGATGCCACACCGGTAAGTATCGGCTCGGCCGAAACATCAAATGCACGTACCATTTATAAATACATCCATTTAGATGGTATTCGTAGCTGTCAACTGGTAATGGGTTTAACTGTTTTAAGTACGGGCAGCGTTTGGAACACCATGCCATCGCACACGCACGACCGCAGGATGGAAATGTACTTCTATTTTGATGTAACACCAGGCCAGGTAGTTTTACACCTGATGGGCGAACCGCAACAAACCAAGCATTTGGTAATGAAAAATAACGAAGCTGTTATTTCGCCGCCATGGTCAATCCACTCTGGTTGCGGCACGGCTAACTACTCGTTTATCTGGGGTATGGCCGGCGAGAACCAGGTTTACAGCGATATGGACCCCGTTGCCATTGACGAATTGAAATAAGCAAAAATGAACAAAATATTAAAGTTAAGTTTTGGCCTGCTGGCTATCGGGAACTGTGCTTTGGCGCAATTCCCCGGCATTAACCTGCCTAAGGTTAAGCAGGTAGGTTTTAAAACCGATACCTTTAATATTAAGCAATACAACGCCAAAGGAGACGGTATTACCTTAAATACCAAAAGTATAAACGATGCCATTACGGCTTGCAGTACTAAAGGGGGTGGTGTAGTTTTAGTACAGGGCGGCGTGTGGCTCACAGGGCCTATTGACCTTAAAAGCAATGTAAACCTACACCTTGACCGCGATGCCGTTTTGCTTTTTACCAAAGACTTTGACCAATACCCCATTGTTGAAGGCACTTACGAAGGTTTACCTGCCGGCAGATGTAAATCGCCGATAAGCGGTAAAGATTTGCAAAACATTGCAATTACGGGTAGCGGCATAATTGATGGTAATGGCGATGCCTGGCGAATGGTGAAAAAAGATAAACTGAGCGAAAACCAATGGCAGGACAAAGTAAATTCGGGTGGTGTATTAAGTGCCGATAAAAAAACCTGGTATCCTACCCAAAAATCATTCAATGGCTCGCAAGCTACCGATCCTGGTGTTTTAAAAGATGGCCGTACCATTAAAGATTTTGAGGTTTATAAAGATTTTTTGCGTCCCAATTTGGTTGTACTCAACAATTGCAAAAAAGTGCTGCTTGAAGGCGTTACCTTTCAAAACTCCCCAGCCTGGAACTTGCATCCATTTTTGTGTGCCGATGTTACCTTGCGCGCTGTAACTGTTAAAAACCCATGGTATGCACAAAATGGCGATGGTATTGATCTGGAATCGAGCACAAATGCATTGATCGAGAACAGCACTTTTGATGTGGGCGACGATGGTATCTGCATTAAATCGGGCAGAGACGAGGCTGGCCGTAAACTGGGCAAGCCAACCGAGAACGTGATAGTACGTAACTGCGTAGTTTACCATGCACATGGCGGCTTTGTTATCGGCAGCGAAATGAGCGGCGGGGCAAAAAACATCTTTGTTTACAATTGCTCGTTTTTAGGTACCGATGTGGGCCTGCGTTTTAAAACAGCACGCGGCCGCGGTGGTGTGGTAGAAAATATTTATGTTACCAATATTAACATGAAAGATATTGGCGCCGAAGCTATTTTGTTTGACATGTATTATATGGCTAAGGACCCCGTTGTACTTGCCGGCGAAAAACGTGAAGCTCCCAAAGTTGAAGCATTACCCGTTACCGAAGCTACCCCTAAATTTACCGATTTCCACGTAAGCAATATTGTTTGTAACGGAGCGGCCACCGCCCTATTTATACGCGGCCTGCCCGAAATGAATATATCGGGCATATACCTTAACAATTTGGTTATTAAAGCCAAAAAAGGTGTTGTTTGTACCGAAGCAACCGGCGTTTATATTAAAAACCTGCAACTGATAACAGAGGAAACCAATCCGGTTATCAGCATTGATAATAGCCAGAGCATTAACCTGGACAACATTACTTACAACGCCAACAGCAATTTGCTTTTCAGGGTATCCGGAAGTAAAACTGAAAACGTAGCGGTAAGCAACACCAGTACTGCAGCAGTTAAAAACAAGGTAGAGTTTAAAGATGGTGCTACCGCAAAATCAATCACTATAAAATAGGCCCCGATGAAGAAGATCATTAAATTAGGCACAATATTGATTTCGACGCTTGCGGCGGCATCTCTTACCCAGGCGCAGGATAAACCCCTGTCGCAAAAAATTGCGGCTACTATCATGAAGAACATGCCTTCGGATACGTCGGCAGCAGCAGGTGGCAAGCCCTTTAAACGGTGGAACTATGATGAAGGCGTAATACTAAAAGGTTTTGAGGGCGTTTGGCTGCAAACCGCCGATAAAAGCTATTTTAAGTACATTCAGCAAAGCATGGATAACCTGATAAGTGCCGACGGAAGCACCATCACCGGTTACAAAAGCGATGCTTACACATTAGATAACGTATTATGCGGCCGTAACCTGCTCACGCTGTACAACGTTACCGGTATGCCTAAATATTTAAAGGCTGCCACTACCTTGTATGACCAATTAAAAAAACAACCCCGTACGCCCGAAGGTGGTTTTTGGCACAAAAAGGTGTATGAAGACCAAATGTGGCTTGATGGCCTTTACATGGCCCAATCGTTTTACGCAGAATATGCCGCCGAATTTCATCACGAAGAAGACTTTGACGATATAGCCAAACAATACATCCTGATGGAGCAACATGCCCGCGACCCTAAAACAGGTTTGCTTTATCACGGTTGGGATTACAGCAAGAAGCAAAAATGGGCCGATCCTAAAACCGGATTATCGCCAAATTTTTGGGCCAGGGCCGATGGCTGGTATGCTATGGCTTTGGTTGATGTGCTGGATTATTTGCCTGCTAATCACCCTAAAAGACCAGAGATTGTTGCGATACTAAACAGGCTGGCAACAGCAATCCAAAAATATCAGGACCCAAAATCGAGCGTGTGGTATGATATATTAGACAAGGCCGGAGAAAAGGGTAATTACCTTGAATCTTCGGCATCAAGTATGTTTGTTTACGCTTTGGCAAAAGGCGTGCGGCAAGGTAATTTACCCGAAAGCTTTTTGGCCGTAGCCAATAAAGGATATGCGGGTATTATTAAACAATTTATTGAAACAGATGCCAACGGCTTAACCAATTTAAATGGCACTGTAAGTGTATCGGGCTTGGGCGGCAACCCTTATCGCGATGGTAGCTATGCTTATTACCTGAGCGAGAAAGTGGTAACTAACGACCCCAAAGGCATTGGTGCTTTTTTACAGGCGGCAGTTGAAATGGAACGGTTAACCAACCGCAACCTGGGTAAAGGCAAAACAGTTATACTCGATTCGTATTTTAACGATGAACATAAAAAGGACGTAACCGGCGCAACCATATCATACCATTACAAATGGGGCGAGGAGGATAACAATGGTTTCAACTTTTTTAACAATGTTTTTCAAAACTATGGTGTAAAAACCACAACGCTTTTTGAGGCCCCTACTGCAAGCAACCTAAAAAAAGGCGACATCTACATCATTGTTGATCCTGATATTCCTAAAGAAAACCCCAACACCAAATATATTGAAGAGGCGCATGTTAAAGCCATAAGCGATTGGGTTAAGGCGGGCGGTATGCTTATTGTATTGAATAACGATACAGGCAACGCCGAATTTAAACACCTCAATAAACTAATGGCCAAATTTGGCATTCAGTTTAACGAGGACAGCCGCAACCACGTAACTACACCGCACTTTGAAACGGGAGCAATAAACATCCCAACAACCGATCCGATATTTAAAACTGCTAAAAAGATTTACATTAAAGAGATTTCAACCTTTGCGGTAAGTGCTCCGGCAGTAGCATCGTTAGTTGACGGAAAGGACGTTATCATCGCCACAGCAAAGTATGGCAAGGGTACTGTTTTTGCCGTTGGCGACCCCTGGTTTTACAACGAATATACCGATGGCAGAAAATTACCTGCCGACTATGACAATTATAAAGCCGCAAACGATTTGGTAAAGTGGGCGCTTAAACAAATACAAAAATAAGCATGAAAAATGTGTGGCATGAAAGAGATATTTAAACATATCCATTCAGTTACCATAGCAGGTTTAACCTGGCATGGTAACGGGCCGCAAAAATTAATTGACAAAGCCTATCCGCAATGGGCCAAACAAAACGGACTAACGGAATAACAAAAACTGATATGATACTCTCGCAAAATAATTTAAAATCCATAACGGTACCAGGGCTGATAGTGCCTGGCGAAAATCTATTTAGCCTTCCCGAAAAGGTACTGCAATTTGGTACAGGCGTTTTATTAAGGGGCCTGCCCGATTATTTTATTGATAAAGCTAACCGCCAGGGCATTTTTAATGGCCGTGTGGTGGTAGTTAAATCAACCGATACGGGTTCGGCTACCGAGTTCGATCAGCAGGATAGTTTATATACCCTTTCGATAAAAGGGATTGAAAACGGCGAAAGGATTGACGAAAGCGTAATATGCTCGGCTATAAGCCGCGTATTAACTGCCGGAAAAGATTGGGAAGCCATTATGGAATTTGCCCGCAACCCCGGGCTGCAAGTGGTAATATCAAACACAACAGAGGTTGGCATTCAACTGGTTGAAGACGACATTAACAATACCCCCCCGGTATCGTTCCCCGGTAAATTGCTTGCCGTATTGCACGAACGGTATAAAGCCCTTGGAGGCACTCCCGAAAGCGGTTTGGTTATTGTACCTACCGAACTGATTGTTGATAATGGCAAAAAATTAAAGGCCATTGTTTTACAGTTAGCCGAAAACAACAATTTAGACGGGGAATTTATTACCTGGTTAAACTCGGCAAATCATTTTTGCAATTCGCTGGTTGATAGAATTGTTCCGGGTAAACCGGATGCAAAAACACTCGACTTACTGGAGTCGGCAGGCGGTTACAAAGACGATCTTCGCATCGTATCCGAGGTTTATAGCCTTTGGGCCATTGAGGGCGATGAGCATATAAAATCGGCACTAACGTTTGCACAGGCAGATAAAGGCGTAGTTATTGCGCCTGATATTGAAATATTCCGCGAGTTAAAACTGCGGTTGCTTAACGGCACGCATACTTTAACCTGCGCGGTAGCATTCCTTTCGGGCTTCCCAACGGTAAAAGTTGCAATGGACGATAAAGCCTTTTCAGAATTTATTTATGAGTTAATGGTCAATGATATTGCACCTGCCATTCCATACAATGTTTCTACCGAATTAAAACACGATTTTGCAGGCAAGGTATTAGATAGGTTCCGCAACCCGCATATTGAGCACATGTGGATCAGTATATCGGCACAATACTCATCAAAAATAAAAATGCGTGTGGTGCCTGTTTTACTACAGCATTACAGGCTGGGCAGCACCGTGCCCCAGTATATTGCTTTTGGCTTTGCAGCGTTCCTCCGTTTTATGAAGGTTGAGAAAAACGCAAAAGGCGAATACATTGGCAGCAACAATGGTGTTGAATATAAAGTTACCGATGATAACGCCCCAATTTTTTATGAAGCCTGGAAATTGGCAAATTTAGAAGAGGTTGTAGAAAGCATATTAGCAAACGAAAACCTTTGGGACGGGCCTAACCTAACCATTTTGCCTGATTTTAAAGAGGCTGTATTGAAAAACCTGACTGCAATAATGGAACATGGCGTATTAAAACTTACCAGCAAAAAAGAATTAGAAAGCTAATTACAATGAAACAAACAATATTAAAAGTACACCCTGCCGATAATGTGGTTGTAGCACTTACAGACTTGCAACCGGGCGATACCGCAACATATGCGGGCAGAACTTATACTGTAAAAGAGTTTATTGCGGCTAAACATAAATTTGCCGAGGATTTGATTAAACAGGACGAGCAAATAATGATGTATGGCGTACTGGTTGGCAAGGCACAAAACGATATACAAGCCGGTGGTTTATTAAGCACTGCTAATGTAAAACATGCGGCAAGCGGCTTTTTAACCGCCCAACATCATGACGAGTGGCAAAAGCCAGATACCAGTAAATGGGCTGGCAAAACATTTAACGGTTTTCACCGTGAAGATGGCAGCGTGGGTACTGGCAATTATTGGTTGGTTATACCCATGGTATTTTGCGAAAACCGCAACCTTGAGGTATTACAGGATGCCCTTGTAAAACCACTTGGCTATGGCCGCCACAACAGCTACCACACCAAGGCCCAGCAATTAATAAACCTTGTAAAAGAAGGCGGTAGCGTTGAGCAGGTTTTGTATACCGAAGTTAAAGACGGTACTGCCATTGATAAAGCAAACCGCATTTTCCCTAACGTTGATGGTATAAAGTTTTTAACCCACAACGGTGGCTGCGGCGGCACCCGCCAGGATGCTACTGCACTTTGCGGCTTGCTTGCAGGCTACATTACTCACCCTAACGTAGCGGGTGCAACTGTAATGAGCTTAGGTTGCCAAAATGCTCAGGTTTCGATACTGGAAGAAGAAATTAAAAAACGCTCGCCAAACTTTAGCAAGCCTTTGTATGTGCTGGATCAGCAAAAGGTGGGTAAGGAGTCGGATTTGTTAGAATTAGCTATCCGCCAAACCATGGCTGGTTTAATTGAAGCAAATAATAATGTTAGGCAGCCGGCGCCTTTAAGCAAAATAATTATTGGTTTAGAGTGTGGTGGTTCGGATGGGTTTTCGGGCATATCGGCCAATCCCGCTATCGGTTACACTTCCGATCTGTTGGTTAGTTTGGGCGGCGCGGTTATACTGGCCGAGTTCCCTGAGCTTTGTGGTGTTGAGCAAAACCTGATAGACCGTTGTGTGGATAAAGAAAAAGCCGATAGGTTTAGCTATTTAGTTAATACCTACGCCAAACGCGCAGAAGAAGTTGGTTCGGGTTTTGACATGAACCCTTCACCGGGTAATATTAAAGATGGCTTAATTACCGATGCCATCAAATCTGCCGGAGCGGCTAAAAAAGGTGGTACGTCGCCTGTGGTTGATGTATTGGATTATCCCGAAAAGGTAACTAAACCTGGCTTAAATTTATTATGTACCCCGGGTAATGATGTAGAATCAACCACTGCCGAAGTTGCTTCGGGAGCAAACGTGGTTTTATTTACCACCGGTTTGGGCACGCCTACCGGTAACCCGGTTGTTCCGGTTATTAAAATATCAACCAACACCAAGTTGTTCAACAAAATGAGCGACATTATTGATATCGATACCGGTTCGATAATCGATGGCGACGAAACTATTGAACAGGCAGGCGAACGTATTTTAGATTACGTAATTAAAGTAGCCAGCGGCGAAATTGAGGTAAGTGCAGTACGCCACGGTCAGGACGATTTTATTCCCTGGAAACGCGGTATATCTTTATAATAAATTGTCATTGAGGAACGAAGCAATCGCACGGGGCATAATCGCCCTATAAAATTTGCTGTTGCTTCGTTCCTTACAATGCCATAGTTAAATAAATAAAAATCGGTGTAATAGCAACCACATCGGTGCAATCACAAAATATAATGAAGAAGTTCTTAGACGAAAATTTTTTATTGCAAACCCCAACGGCACAAGAGCTTTATCATGAGTATGCCAAGGAAATGCCTATTATTGATTATCACTGCCATTTGCCGCCCGACCAAATAGCCGCCGACATCAATTTCAACAACATTACCCATGCCTGGCTTTATGGCGACCATTACAAATGGCGTGCTATGCGCGCCAATGGCATTAATGAGCGCTATATTACCGGCGATTCAACTGACGAAGAAAAGTTTCAAAAATGGGCCGAAACTGTGCCTTATACTCTGCGTAACCCACTTTACCATTGGACACACTTGGAGTTACAGCGCTACTTTGATATAGATACCATTTTAAGCGGCGCTAACGCCAACGAAATTTACAAAGAAACATCGGCCAAACTGCAAACAAAAGAATTTTCGATACAGGGCCTTATTAAAAAGATGAATGTAAAGGTGATCTGTACAACAGATGATCCTATTGACAACCTTGAGTTTCACCAAAAAATTGCTAAAGATGGCGCGGTAGCAAAAATTGCACCCGCTTTCCGTCCTGACAAGGCAATGAATGCCGATGATGTTGCCGGTTTAAACGCCTATATTGATAAGGTTGAAGCGGTTAGCAATGTAAGCATTAACAGCTTTGATAGCTACCTATCGGCGTTAAAACAACGCCATGATTATTTTGCGGCCAACGGCTGTAAAGTAAGCGACCACGGCCTGGAGCAAATATATGCCGAAGATTATACCGATGCCGAGATTAGCATCATTTTCGAAAAGATACGCGCAAACCAGGCACTAACGCCTACCGAAGTACTGAAGTTTAAATCGGCAATGCTATACCAATTCGCCGTTTGGGATCACGAAAAGGGATGGGTTCAGCAATATCATTTAGGCGCGTTGCGCAACAACAATGCCCGTGCCTTATCAAATTTAGGTCCGGATACGGGTTGGGACTCCATCGGCGATTTTAGTCAGGGCGTAGCACTATCTAAATTTTTAAACCGTTTAGATACCACAAACCAACTAACCAAAACCATACTTTACAACCTAAACCCGCGCGATAACGAGTTAATGGCTACCATGATTGGTAACTTTAACGATGGCTCGGTTGCCGGTAAAATTCAGTTTGGTTCGGGCTGGTGGTTTTTAGACCAGAAGGACGGCATGACCAAGCAATTAAATGCCCTATCCAACATGGGCCTGGTAAGCCAAATGGTTGGCATGTTGACTGATTCGCGCAGCTTTTTATCGTTTCCGCGTCACGAGTATTTCCGCAGGATACTTTGTAACCTGTTTGGCGATGATGTAGAAAATGGCGAGCTACCTAACGATATTGAATGGCTAGGTAAAGTGATACAGGATATTAGCTATAACAACGCACAAAAATATTTTAACTGGTGATAAGTAAGGTTTTATGTTTTGGCGAACTGTTGTTGCGCGTTTCACCCGCGCCACAGGATAGTAATGCCGAAAAACACCCTTTTTTATTGTATATGGGCGGTGCGGAAGCCAACGCCGCAACCGCCTTGGCAGGATGGAATGTTCCGGTAAAATATTGTACTGTTTTACCGGACAATTTTATGAGCCACCATTTGATAGATTATCTTGAATATAAAGGCATTTTTACTTCGTCCATTTTATTTGCAGGCAACCGTATAGGCGTTTATTACTTAGAACGTGGAGCCGATTTAAAGGGCAGCATGGTGTACGACCGTGCACACTCTTCCTTCTCAGAACTTAAACCTGGAATGATTGATTGGGACAAAGTTTTACGCGATGTATCATGGTTTAACTTTACAGCTATTAGTCCGGCAATTAACCAAAACGTTGCCGACGTTTGCCTGGAAGCCTTAGAGGCTGCATCCCGTAAGGGGATCACCATTTCGGTAGACCTGAATTATCGGTCGCGCCTTTGGAAATATGGCAAAAGCCCCATTGAAATTATGCCCCAATTGGTAAAACATTGCGATGTTATAATGGGCAACATTTGGAGTGCCAACACATTACTGGGCACCAAAATAGACGAGCACATTCACGACCGCCGAAGTAAGCAAGCTTACCTTAGCCATGCCGAAACGACATCGGCAGAGATCATGAAAATGTTTCCGAAATGTAAAACCGTAGCTAACACATTTAGGTTTGATAGCGAAGGCGATAACTTAAAATACTACACCGCGCTACATACGGGTGGCAATTTTTACCACTCGCACGAATTTAGCTGTGCAGGCGTTGTTGACAGATCGGGCAGTGGCGATTGTTTTATGGCCGGCCTTATATACGGCCTTTACAATAACCATGAGGCACAAGAACTGCTAAACTATGCCACCGCTGCCGCTTTTGGAAAGCTACAAGAGCAAGGCGACGCAACCGGGCAAGATGTGTTAACGGTTAAGAATGTTAAGGCGGTAGATTAGGCTAACCTACTACCTTGTAACCTTATTGCAATACAAATATATCCTCTACGTCTAAAATCTTATCTTTAAAAAGCCAGGCTTTTGCAATGCTGCCGTTTATTGAAACCTCATCAGCTTTAAATTTAGAAAAACTGATACGCTTGATGTTACCCAAGTATTGCTTTAAGTCGGCATAAGGTACACCTACAAAAATAAAAGTCTCGGTATCATTGGCGTTAATTACCTTTGTAATTTCATACCCGCGTGCCGATTGTTTTATAGTTTTATGTACCCTTGCCATTGCTAAAAAAGTAACCGGCTGGTTATTTGTGGTATCTTGATTATCCGTTATATCAACCACCTTGTAATCGCGTTCAATATTGATTACGTGTTTTAGCGTATACCAGTTCACAATACTACTATTGCTAAAAAAATCTTCGTCCCTTGTGTTGTGGTTATTAAAAGCCACCTTAATACGTTGGCCTGCTTTGTCTATTTCCAATACAGTACACTTTTCCAGATCAAAATCATCCAGGGTAGACATTTTATTGGGCGAGAGTTCAACAACATCGCCTATTGTTATTTCGGTTTCAAGTATGGTATTCATAATACAAATTGCGTTAAAAACAAAACAAAGCTACTTTAGCGCAAAATATCCGCCTATAATTTGAATTACTTTGTTTAAAATAAAAAAGCTTTAAATAAAATTGTATTATATACACATACCATGCCGGGTTGTTTGAGTATGGCTGATAATCTATTCCCCGGTGTTGTTTTTTAACTGTTGCTGGGCGCGGCTTCGCAGCTTGAAAAAAACGATCAGATTTAAAAAATGCATTGCACCTAATATGAGTATAATCCACCCAAGTTTGTAGCTTAATACTTCAACCACAACTTGAGCGCCAGGTATGTTTCCGCTTTCTTTTAAGGCCAAACTCATGTATCCAACATTGATAAGGTAAAAACCTACTACCAACAACTTGTTAACAGAATCGGCCAGTAGGGTATTACCATGAAAAATATCCACTAAAAAGATGCGCCCGTTTTTAAACAGCACCCCGGCCACCCAAATAGTTAATGCAATGCTTATTGCTAAGTAAAATGCGTAGGTTAAAATAAAGTAATTCATGATGATTTGTTTTATTGTTTTTAATTATTGAATTTTCAGTAAAAATTGAAATATACATTTAAAAAATATATCAGCTTGTGATGCCGATATCGCGTACAAATATAAACAAGTTTTCTTACTTTCAAATATTATTGAAAGTTTATTTTAACCAAATTAATAGCAATTGCCTTAAACACAAAAAAGCCGGCACGTTGATGCACCGGCTTTACTTATTGGTGGTAGAGGTTATGCTATTCTAACCTTCACTACTAATTTCTTAATTAAATCATCACCTATCATTGGCGCGTGAACATCTTCAGGATAAAAAATGGCAAACTGGCCACCTTTTAACTGGAAGCTCATATCCGGAGCATCATTGTAAAAAAGCACGTCTTTTTCGTCGCTGTACTCGCCTCTTGGGTCTACACAGTCTGCGCGGGGCTTCCATGCAATAGTTTCGTTACCACGTATGCATAGTTGGATATCGATGTTTTTGTTATGGCATTCAAATTTACCGTAAGCAACATCAGTAGTAACACCTGGTTTATCAGATACTATGGCCAAAACACCGTCGGCAACTTCGTATTTGCCAACTTCCATGTTAAGCAAGTCTTGCGCTTTAAGATATTCAAATGCAACTTGATAATTTTTATGCAGACTGTAGTATTTGTCTGCTTCTGCTAACTTATCTATAATCATTGTTTTTGTTTTGGGGTTCATGGATCATGGTTGATAGTTCATAGAAAGGCAAGCCGAATTAACTTCTTACTATTATCTATGAACCATCAACTATGAACTAAATGTTATCTCTGTACACGGCCAGAACCATCACCTTTAACCAGTTCCTGCACTTCGGTTAATGTAGCGTGGTTCAAATCACCAGGAATGGTGTGTTTAATAGCCGAAGCAGCAACACCAAATTCGGCAGCGTCAGCCAATGGCAGGCCTGTTACCAAACCATAAATAAAACCGCTGGCAAACGAATCGCCGCTACCCACCCGGTCAACAATACGTACATTGTATTCTTTAGTATGGTAAAACTCGGCACCATCGTATACCAAAGCACTCCATCCATTATCAGATGCTGAGTGGCTTTCGCGCAATGTAGATGCTATGTATTTAAAACCGAATTTTTCTTTCATTTGTTTAAATACATCTTTATAACCATCAAGGTTTAATTCGCCTTTAGTTACATCGGTACCAGCACTTTTGAAACCCAAAGTAGTGTCGGCATCTTCTTCGTTACCAATACATACGTCAACATATTTACAAAGCTCGGTCATCACTTCGCGTGCTTTTTCTTTGCTCCAAAGTTTTTTGCGGTAATTTAAATCGATAGAAGTTGTAATGCCTTTAGCTTTTGCAGCTTTTAAAGCAGCTAAAGTTAAAGCGGCAGCTTTGTCGCTCAATGCAGGGGTAATACCGGTAGTGTGAAACCAATCGGCACCTTCAAAAATCTTATCAAAATCAAACTCACTGGCTTCAACTTCTGATATTGATGCATCGGCACGGTCATAAACTACTTGCGAAGCACGCATTGAAGCACCTGTCTCCAAAAAGTATATCCCTAAACGTTTACCACCACGGGCTACAAATTGGGTATCTACGCCATAACGGCGCAGGTGGTTAATAGCTGCCTGGCCAATTGGGTTAGCGGGTACTTTTGACACGAAGGTACCATTTAAACCATAGTTGCATAATGCGGCTGCTACGTTTGCTTCGCCACCACCATAAGTAACATCAAAGGTATCGGATTGAACAAACCTTTTGAAATCAGGAGTTGATAATCTCAACATTATCTCTCCAAGAGTTACGACTTTTTTAGACATCGTTTTTATATGATTAAATTTGATAAATAAGTTATGGGCATAATGCTCAATAATAACCGAGCGTGTCAAAATTACATTAAACCTTACTAATTATTAAGTTTTTATAATAAAAATTTACGGGAACGATTGCGTAAATAATTGCATTAAATGCCAAATACACTATTATCTTTATAGTAATTCTTTCTACTTTTAGCCCCAAATGTATTAAGGTATATAAAACTACTACTATGGACAAAAAATCAACTCTTTTAAAATTAATACCAGAGCAAGGTATTTTACCATTATTTTTTAACAAGAGCCCCGAAGTAAGCGTGAAGCTTTTACACGCACTTTACGAAGCCGGCATTAAAACAATTGAGTACACTAACCGGGGCGAGGCAGCTTACGAAAACTTTAAAGTATTACGCAAAGTTTGCGATACCGAACTTAAAGGAATGTACCTGGGTATTGGCACTATAAAAGACGGCGAAACAGCCCAAAAATTTATTGATGCCGGTGCAGATTACATTATTAGCCCCGGCCTTGTTGAAGATGTTGTGCCGGTTGCTGATAAAAACGACATTTTATGGTTTCCGGGCTGTATGACGCCCAGCGAAATTATACGTGCCGAAAAGTTAGGTGCCAAGGTTATCAAATTATTCCCTGGCAATATATTAGGCCCTGCCTTCCTTTCGGGAATTAAAGAATTATTCCCTAACCTGTTATTTATGCCTACCGGTGGTGTTGACATGACCAAAGAGAGCATTTCGGGTTGGTTTAAAGCAGGTGTTTGCGCAGTTGGGATGGGAAGCAAACTGGTAAGCAAAGATGTAATGGAAAACGAAAAATATGCCGAATTAACCGAGGCTACCAAACAAGCTATAGAGATAGTAAAAGCCTGCCGCTAAAAAACCAACCAATAAACTAAATTAAAAAATGGAGATCAAAAAAGTAGGTAACTACCGCTGGACTATTTGCGCGCTGCTGTTTTTTGCAACAACAGTAAACTATTTAGACAGGCAGGTATTAAGCCTTTTAAAGCCGACACTCGAAGAGCAGTTTCACTGGACCAATAGTGACTATGCGGATATAGCGGCAATGTTTCAGTTTGTATATGCCATATCTATGCTTTTTGCCGGCCGTATTATTGATAAGTTGGGCACCAAAAAGGGTTATGCATTGGCAATCATACTATGGTCTGTTGGTGCTATTATACATGCGCTTGCTATCCCGATAGGCGAAAAAATAAGCTTTTTACTAGGATGGATAGGCATTGCTACGGTACCCGTATCTATACTGGGCTTTATGTTTTCGAGAGCGGTGCTTGGCTTGGGCGAATCGGGAAACTTTCCGGCGGCTATTAAGGCCACTGCAGAGTATTTTCCTAAAAAAGAACGTTCGTTTGCAACAGGAATTTTCAACTCCGGCTCAAACGTGGGGGCTATTTTGGCTCCGCTATCCGTTCCGTGGATTGCTTTACATTGGGGTTGGGAATCGGCATTTTTAATTATAGGAGCTATTGGTTTTATTTGGCTGGCCTTTTGGCTAATTTGCTATGAACGCCCGGATCAGCAAAAAAGATTATCGAAAGAAGAATTTGACTACATTAACAGCGACCAGGAAGACCATAAAGCCGAAGTTGCAGCAGGTGGAACCGAAAAGGTATCATGGGTTAGACTGTTAGGTTACCGACAAACCTGGGCCTTTACGTTTGGTAAGTTTATGACTGATGGCGTATGGTGGTTTTTTTTATTTTGGCTACCTGCTTTTTTGAAAGATCAATACCACATTCAAGGCTTGGCCACACAAATACCTTTGGCTGTACTTTATAGCATGACGATGTTTGGCAGTATTGGCGGTGGCTACTTCCCGGCGTACTTTATTAAAAAAGGATATACACCTTATGATGGCCGTATGCGTGCCATGTTATTGATAGCCTTTATACCGCTGGTTGTATTATTGGCACAGCCTTTAGGGCATACCTCATACTGGATGCCTGTAATATTAATAGGTATTGGAGCATCGGCTCACCAGGCATGGTCGGCAAATATATTCACTACCGTGTCAGACATGTTTCCTAAAAAAACAGTTGGTTCTGTAATAGGTATCGGCGGCATGGCCGGTGGCCTTGGCGGCGTTTTAATTACTAAACTTGGGGGTGCGCTATTTGACTATTACAAAGCTTTGGGCCATATTGAAACAGGTTATACCATTATGTTTGCCATATGCGCCACGGCATACCTTATTGCCTGGGTAGTGATGAAAGCATTAGTGCCAAAGTACAAGCTTATCGAAATATAAAAACTAAAAATTTATAATGAGTTTTGAAGATCAATTGAAATCCTTATTTATTGAGGAGAGCCAAATTCCGGCTGAATATCAGTTGGGTGAAGAAGTTCACCAGCGCGAATATTTGAGCAATGGCGAAATGAAAAAATGGAATGGCCCGGTTAGCGATGTGTACTCGCCGGTGTGTTTCCCAAGCGCCGATGGCTTAAAAAGAAAGTTAATAGGCAGCTACCCTTTAGGTACCGAAACCGAAGCGATGGAAGCGTTAGATGCCGCTACAGCAGCCTATAACAACGGCCGCGGCGAATGGCCAACCATGACCGTTGCCGACCGTATTAAATGCGTTGAGCAATTTACCTTTAAAATGCTTGAGCAACGCGATAAGGTTATTAAACTAATTATGTGGGAAATTGGCAAATCAATTGCCGATTCAACCAAGGAGTTTGACCGTACTGTTGAATACATTAACCTTACAATTGATGCGCTAAAAGATATTGATCGCGAATCGTCGCGGTTTATTATTGAGCAGGGCATTGTGGCGCAAACACGCCGCTCGCCACTTGGTGTGGTACTTTGTATGGGGCCATTTAACTACCCTTTAAACGAAACCTTTACTACGCTTATACCGGCCCTTATAATGGGCAATACCATTCTGTTTAAACCACCAAAGCATGGTACTTTGGTTCACTACCCGCTATTGGAGGCTTTCCGCGATTGCTTTCCTAAGGGAGTTGTAAATACTGTTTATGGCCGTGGTGCCAATACGGTACCTGGTTTAATGCAATCGGGCAAGGTAAATGTACTTACACTGATAGGATCCAGCAAGGTGGCTAACGAGCTGAAAAAAATGCACCCCAAGGTTAACCGCCTGCGTGCCATTTTAAGCTTAGATGCTAAAAACGTAGCCATTGTAACCAAAAGTGCCGACCTTAAAATTGCCGTAAGCGAAGCAGTTTTAGGCTCTTTATCATTCAACGGGCAACGTTGCACGGCCTTAAAAATCTTCTTTGTTCACAAAGATGTTGTAGACCAGTTTAATACCTTGCTTAGTGCCGAGGTTGCCAAGTTAAAATTAGGTATGCCCTGGGAAAAAGGTGTAGCCATCACCCCGTTAGCCGAACCTCAAAAACCAGAGTACTTAAAACAGTGCATTGACGATGCTGCCGCACATGGTGGCAAGGTGATAAACGAAAATGGTGGCGCAACGGCAGCTTCTATTGTATTCCCGGCTATTGTTTACCCGGTTAACTCGTCAATGAAACTTTACCGCGAAGAGCAGTTTGGCCCTATTATACCAATTGTACCTTACGAAAGCATAGAAGAGCCTATCCAGTACCAATTAGATTCGGTACACGGGCAGCAGGTAAGTATATTTAGTAACGATGCAGAAGAAATTTCGGCCCTGATTGATCCCTTTGTTAACCTGGTTAGTCGTGTTAACATTAACGCCCAGTGCCAGCGCGGCCCTGATGTGTTTCCGTTCACCGGCCGTAAAGACAGTGCCGAAGGCACATTATCGGTTGTTGATGCCTTACGCAGTTTCTCTATCCGGTCGTTGGTAGCAACCAAACTTAACGATGCCAACAAAGCCATTATTAACGAGATAGTAAACAATCACGATTCAAACTTTTTGAGTACCAAGTATATCTTTTAAAATAACTCAGTCATTATTTGGAAGCCCGCTTTGGCAACAAGGCGGGCTTTTTGCTGTGCAATACTATTGGGTTACTTTCCGCCTAAAGCAGTATTAAAATTATGGAAGAAAGAAAAACGGCAGTTATCGTATTATCAATTGTAGCTCTAATAGGCATATATTTTTTCGTTGTAGCGCCTTATATCAATTTAAAAAAGGCTCATACTATATCTTTTAAAGATTGTACCATTAGTTTCTATTACCGTTATAGCATTGACACAACCGAAGACGCCTACTATGTAGCTCAAAATCAATTAGGGCTCTGTTTATGCAAAGCCTACGACAAAAAACCCGATACGACTATTGGTAAACAAATAATGAAAATATATTTTAAATATGGCTCCGTTATTGCCCATGATACCCTTAACAGAGAGCAACGCGATAATTTAGATACCGTATTAAAGCATCGCGATGAAGTATTCAACCCTAAAATACTCTGGGATTAGATTAAATGGTGCCAAAAATTTACCAATACGCCTTCAAACCAATCCCGTTACTCGTTGTCTATCCATCAGGGATGACATACAGATTACCGACAATTTACGGACTGGCACGTGTATTGTACAAGTTAACACATATAAACTAAAAGGAAAGTTAAGTAAATTCAACATGCATAAAACCTGGTAAATACCGGTAATATATCAACCTATCGAAACAAATTTAGTATTGTAAACCATTTGTAAGTTTAGCGTAACTAACTTGTTTCACATTAAACCCGCAAAATAAAATTAGTCTATATATACAAAACGCAAATAGTTTTAAACTAAGATAAAATGAAAACTCAAATAAAATATTTAGCAGCTGTTATAGTAACAGCTTTACTATCATTCTCTATAAGCTCAACCAGCTTTGCACAGCGGGGCGGTCGTGGTGGTGGAGGAGGCGGCTTTCACGGTGGTGGTGGCTTTCATGGTGGCGGTGGCGGCTTTCATGGCGGTGGTTCATTCAATGGTAGCCGTGGGTCGTTCCAGGGTGGCCAAAGGCAAGCCCCGGCCAATATACAATCTCAACAAAGGGTAAGCGGCCAAGGTTATAGTTCAACACAACAACGCTCATACGGAAGTTCTCCTAGGGTATCCGGCCAGGGCTATGCATCCAGAGGTCCGCGAGGCTACTCGGGTTCGGTAGGTGCATATAACCGCGGTGGTTACAGAGGCGGATATTTTCGTGGCGGCTACCACTATAACGGTGGTTATTACAGCAGGTTTTATGCACCAAGGTTAGGCTTCCGTATTAATGTATTACCTTACGGATATTATCCGTTTTTTTGGGGCGACGACCAGTTTTACTACGACAACGGCTTGTTTTATCAACAATATGATAATACACAATACGAAGTTGTTGCACCGCCAATGGGTGCTATAATACCAAACGTACCACAAAACGCTAAAACCATAACTATAGATGGTATTGACTATTATGAACTAAACGGTATATATTATCAACCCGTTACTAACGAAGATGGTACAACAGCCTATAAAATTGTAGGTAAAGATGGTGAGTTAAACACCGACCAAAACAATGGCGATGCACCGCAAAACGATACCGATAATAATAACAACAACAACTAAAGTTTGGTAATATAAAATAGCAAGGGCCGGGTAATTTATCCGGCTCTTTGTGTTTAAACACCTTCTATTCAAACAATTAATTTACCTCCCATCAATATAATTTATACCTTTACCAATTAATTGTTTTAACCGTGCAAGTTATGATAAACACAACGCTATTGTTTTTGAGTGGTCCGGATTTGATAGTGGTTATCATTTTAGCCTTGTTTTTATTCGGCGGCAAACGCATACCCGAGTTTGCCAAAGGGCTTGGCCAAAGCATACGCCATTTTAAGGAAGGCAGCGAAGATAAAAACAAAGATCAATTTCCTAAAGACGACAAAAAATAAGAGTTTATAAACTTTAAAAGTTATAGGTAAACCTGAATCCCTGCAATACGGGCAGGTTTTCGCCATACGAAAAGCCGTAATCCAGGCGTACCACGCTCCGCTTTAAACCTACGTAATACTCCTTATAGCTCCGCAGCAATTCTTGTGTTAAGTACGAGCCACCTATTACTTCTTCAATATTAAGGCTCCTGATGTAAGGTACCCGGCCCAAAAAGTATCCGGCAAAATTATGTTCGTAATGCGCCTCAAAATATTTTTTATCGGTACTGTAAGTATAGTAATCCAAAAAGTGAAAGCTACCCAGGCTTGAATCGAAAAAGAAACTCTGGCCACCGCGAAATTGCTTGTAATCAGGATAAAACAAACTTTTGGCATTAAAAAACTTACCCACCGATACAAAGTACGATGCAAAGCCATATATTCCGCATTTAAGCTGATCCTGAAAAAAATCGACCGATAAAAAATCATAGTCAACTATTGATCCCCATATGGGGAAACCCTTGCGGTAATTGATACGCATTCGCGGATACTTGGTAGGCTCAATAAATTTACCATCGGGATTAATGGTGTATTGCTGGTTAAATGTTATGGTGGCCGATGTACGTATAGATAGCGCGTTGTGATTGGGGAACAGAGGCACATTGCTGTTAATATCCAAAGCCGAATGCGGGTGAACAGGGTCGTTAGAGGTAAGTTGTGTACTATCTTTACCAATGGCAAATAACGATGTGTTGATTACCGTTTCGCGGTGCGCGTATTCTATCTGGCCATTGAGCAACACACCGTTCATTATTTCGCCCTGTGTACCGGCAGATGCAAACTTAGCTTTATAAAGCTTTAAATAGTTATTACCTGTAAATAAGGTACTTAACGAGTTTAAAAACAAACTTAACGTACCCGAATTATTTAAATCAAGAAAATCGGACCCAAAACTACCATAGACCGCGGCCTGTTTTAAAGGGTTGTAGCGGTAATTAACGTTGGTATTAAAGGTGAAAATTTTGTTCGAGTTACCGTACCTTGCTTCGGGCTCTACAGTAAGCGTTTTATGCCGATCGTATTCTTTTAAAAATTGTGGCTTTACATCAGCGCTCACACCTTCAACAGTATTATAAAACACCATTTTTGCCGGCGACGGAACGTTGATGGTTATTTTTTTAAATGGATCGCGATAGGTGTAACTTTTTAAAACGTAGGGTATTAGCCTAAACTTATTGTTTTCGCTTTTTACCGAATCTTTGGCGTGGTTTTCGTTTTGCTTTTTCTCGGCCAGCTCAAATAAATGGTAATAACGCTTCTCGTCGTCCAAAAGCGGCACCTGCCTGTTATTGCTCCAAAATACCGAATCCTTTTTGTTAATATTTTTACCTACTTCAAAAACTTCACCATTAAAAAAGTCTTTTTTAAAATGTGGGTTAATATCATAATTGTTAGCTATCCCTAAAAAATAGCCGGCATATTTAAAACCAAGTATAGTGCCCGTAAAGCTAAAATTTAATGACAATGGCACCCAAACGCTATCTGTTACCGGTATATACTGTTCGCGTATATTTAGTGTGTCAACAAAATCAATATGGGCCCTTTTATACAAGTGCAAATCGGCACTGTAAAGCCTCCAATCGTTTTCTATCACATAAATAACACCATGAAATACGTGCTCATTCTCATGCTTAGGCGTAACCTCAATTACATCAATAGTTTTGTCGTCATCGGTAAAACGTTGTAATAACCTGTACTTGTAAAAGCGGAGGGCATTGTCGGCTATTGGCGATATGTAGGCACGGTTACTCATGCCTCCCCACGATAGCAGGTTTTCGTAAAGGTTAACCTGCAAATCGGTTGCGCGGTTAAAGCCAAAGGGATTTTCGCCACCGGCAGATTTTAGGCCGAGCATAATTTCTTTAACCTTGCCTGGCCTACGGTGATTAAATTGCGATATCGACTCAAATAAACTAATAATACCACGGCGCTCCGGGTCCAGGTTAAGTATTTTAGCTACATCGGCTTTTAAAAAAGTATGCGGTGCGCTCAATAATTTTTGATCGGCCTTTAAATAAATGCGGCAATTGTATTCTTTTACCTGGTTCAAATAAAACTTGCGCCTGGCAATAACCTGCCGCATAATAACATATGAGCTGTCTACCTCTGTATCTTGCGGCAAGTACGATTCCAACGTATAACTTTCGGGTTCAAGCTTAATGTTAAGCTTAACATTTTGATCAATAATAACCAGGGGCTCCGTTTGCTGCTCATAGCCAATAAACCTAAAAACAACGGTATAAGTGCCCGGCTGCAGCTTTAGCTGATAAACACCCTGTTCGTTTGCAATTGTACCGTTGGTTGTGCCCTTAATGTAAACGGGTACAAAGGCCAGCGGGTTACCGTGTATATCGCTTATTTTACCGTCAAGCAAATAGCCTTGTGCAAAACATAAGCTGCAAGAAAAAAATAAAAAAGCTGTAACTACCGTCCGCATACCTGTTAACAACATAAAAAATGGCTCACAAACATATTAAGCATACAACAGCAATTTACCTAATTTAAACTATTTTATACATAATAGTTATACAAACGCAGTTTAAGGTTAGCATGTTTGCACCGTGTAGCCTAAGCATCGCATAATATTATTCATTTTTTTTTAATTTCGGCCTCTCAATGAAAAAACTACACTACCTCACATTAACCTTAATGGCCGTTACCCTCAATAGCTGCTACATGATTGGCTCGGTTTTCCGGCTCGGTTTTCGCATGGGTATTTATTCGGTATTCATCATCATCGGCATTCTTATCTGGGTTATAAACAAACGGCAAAGCAAAAAATAGCTTCGCAGCAATAACCACCATTTATTTTTATTGTTTTTTTTATGCGGTTAACATTGCCGTGCTACCGAACGCCTACTGTACGTTTACGAACAGTTTTAAAACTATCAATAGTAATTAAATAATTGATTATAAATTACTTACATAATTGGCTACAATTTTGGCATGGGTGTATCAAATTAAAACACGTATACCATGATAGCCAACGACGCATTGTTAAAAATTTGGAACGGTTGCTTAAAAAATGAAGGAAAACAAGAAGAATTGTTTTATAAATTACTTGCGCCGCGCATGATGGCCGTTTGTATGAGATACGCCCGCGACCGTGATGAAGCCCAGGATATTTTACAGGAAGGCTTTATAAAAGCATTTAAAAACCGCTTTATGTTTCGTGGTGAAGGTAGCCTTGAAGGATGGATACGGCGTATTATGGTGCATACAGCCTTATCCCATCACCGTAAAAATGCGCCGGTTGTTTTAACTGATGATATAGCAGAGCATACCATTGACCACGCTTATCGTAATGATTCGCTTGAAGCAGCAGATTTGCTTAAACTTATCAATAGCTTGCCCGATAATTATCGTAGCGTATTTAACATGTATGCTATAGAAGGTTACTCGCACCAGGAGATAGGCGCAACATTGGGCATGACCGAAATCATGTCGCGCACTAGTTTGCACAGGGCACGCGCCATACTTAAAAGCAAGCTAAACAAACTCGAAATAAATATGGAATACCGGGCCCTGGCCTAAGTTTTAACCTGGCAAAATAAATGGTATTAATTTTTCAGGGCCTTAGATTAGTGTTTTATTAAATCCCTAATGCTTCGCAGGTTTTTTCGGCAGCCAGCTTCTCGGCGTTCTTTTTGTTAAATTCTTTTCCGGTACCTAAAACCTCACCATCAACAAGGGCGCGAACGGTAAACAGTTTATTGCTTTCGCCTTCCTGGTTTTCGGTTAATTCAAAAGTAATATCCTTACCGTGCCGCTGGCACCATTCAATCAATTTACTTTTAAAATTGGTTTCAGTTTTTTCGAGCTGGTGAATATCAATGTGCGATTTGATAATGTGGTTCACCAAAAAGTTCCGCGTAAAATCATAACCCTTATCCAGGTAAACGGCACCTACCAAAGCCTCAAATGCATCGCCTAGCAAAGATCCCTGCCGTGTTGAACCAACCATACGGCTATCATACTCTATAAGTTTATCAAAGCCTAATTTACGCGCAAGCTGGTTGAGGTTAACTCGGCTCACAATTTTTGATCGTAGCTCGGTTAAAAAGCCCTCATCCTCGTAAGGGTAAAGTTTAAAAAGCACTTCGGCAACAATGCTGCCTAGTACAGCATCGCCTAAAAATTCAAGGCGTTCGTTACTGTTTTTTACCCCTTTTTTTACATTTTGCGCAACAGATTTATGCCTGAAAGCCAGCCTGTATAAAGACAAATTGCCCGGCACAAAGCCGAGCAAATTTTTTAATGCTTTTACATACTTTCTGTTTGGAGAAAAATATAGTTTATAAACCCTTAAAATTGACATTCAAAACAATTAGTCCTTGTATTTGGTGAAAATAACCGATGCATTATGCCCACCAAAGCCAAAGGTGTTACTTTGTGCGGTATTAACCAGACGCTCCTGTGCCTTATTGAACGTGAAATTCAATTTAGGGTCAAACTCCGGGTCGTCGGTAAAGTGGTTAATGGTTGGTGGTATAATATTATTTTTAACGGCTAATATGGCAGCAATGGCCTCAATTGCACCGGCAGCCCCTAAAAGGTGCCCCGTCATTGATTTGGTTGAGCTTATATTGAGCTTGTAGGCATCTTCGCCAAAAAGGTTAACAATAGCCTTGGTTTCGCTCAAATCGCCTAGCGGGGTTGATGTTCCGTGTACATTGATGTAATCAATGTCGCTTGTTTTAAGGTTTGCATCTCTCAAAGCACCTGTCATTACCAAACGCGCGCCTAAACCCTCGGGGTGAGGAGCGGTAATATGATTAGCATCGGCACTCATGCCGCCGCCAATTATTTCCGCATAAATTTTAGCGCCACGTGCTTTGGCGTGTTCAAGCTCTTCAAGTATAATGGTACCGGCACCTTCGCCAGCTACAAAACCATCCCTGTCCTTATCAAAAGGGCGAGAGGCTGTTGCCGGATCGTCGTTACGGGTAGACAGGGCGTGCATGGCGTTAAAACCACCCATACCTGCCTCATTAATAATTGCTTCTGAGCCGCCCGATATAATGATATCACTAATACCCAGGCGTAAATAATTAAAGGCATCTATCAACGCATTGGTTGACGACGCACAGGCTGAAACGGTTGAAAAGTTAGGGCCGCGCAAACCGTATTTGATAGATATATGCCCTGGAGCAATATCGGCAATCATTTTAGGTATAAAAAACGGATTAAACCGGGGTGTACCATCGCCCTTGGCAAAGTTTATCACTTCGTCCATAAACGTTTTAAGGCCACCAATACCCGAGCCCCATATTACACCAATGCGGTTGGTATCAAGCATGTCAAAGTTGAGTCCCGCGTCAATAACGGCCTCTTCAGTGGCAAACAGCGCATACTGCACAAAAGGGTCAAGCTTTCGTGCCTCTTTTCTTCCTAAATAACCATCGGCATCAAAGCTTTTTACCTCGCATGCAAATTTTGTTTTGAACTTCGAGATATCAAAACTTTTGATGATGTCAGCACCGCTTACGCCTTTTACCAATGCGCTCCAGTAATCCGGAACGTTATTGCCAATAGGTGTAAGTGCGCCGAGCCCGGTTACAACAACTCTTTTAAACTCCATACTAAATTGTAAGGGCGGAGTTTATTTAACGTTTTTTTCAAGGTAAGCTATCGCTTGACCTACTGTGCCAATTGTTTCTGCCTGATCGTCAGGAATAGCAACGTTAAATTCCTTTTCAAACTCCATAATTAATTCCACGGTATCTAATGAGTCGGCACCAAGGTCGTTTGTGAAACTTGCCTCTGGCGTAACTTCACTTTCGTCAACACCTAATTTTTCTACGATAATAGCTTTTACTCTTGAAGCGATATCAGACATAGTCTTTATGATTTAATGATTAATAAATTCTGTGCAAAGAAAAATAAATTCTGTCAATAATCAAATCTAAAATCTTTTAGCCACATAATAACACAAATTAGTGTTAACAGTTTCGTTCCGACGAGATATTTTGCTCTTTATTTTTTTATAAAGGTACTCATCGGCACGGCTTTGCGCGGCTATTTGGCTGGTTATTTTTCCACAATGTTAGTTAAAACATGGTATGCCCCTTGCAGGCAGCCCGTTGAGTGCCGCTACATTAATTTTTTTAACTGGTTTATGCCATTATATTGTTGTAGTTGGCACATACATTCGTACTTTTACAACGCTTAATTATCAAAGTTTTGAATAAAAAGGTGCTTAAATTTGAGATTGATCTTGACTTTGTGCTTATCGCCATTACTTCGCCGTTAAAAGATTACCGCCTTTGTTATATGGTTAATAAAGGCCTAAATTTTAACTTTGTACGTGCCGATGACCTGCACCTGGATGCCTTAAATGGCATGGCCGAAAGCTACTTTTCATTTTTTAACTGTAGCTGGGAAAGCAGCAATACCCACTTCTACCTGATATCAAACCGGGGATCTGATGGGTATCTGATCCCGGAAATGAACCGCACTGATTACCTGCTGATGATAAAAAATTATATTGACGAAAACGACCTTGACGATATTGTTTTGAGGCTTAACCGGATACCCGAAATTGTTGCCGCAACAAAGGTTGATCCAAAAAAAATAAAATCACGCGAAAATCTATTATTTTAGCGGCATATTTGCATGGTGTAATAAGTACACTATATTAGTTTAACAGATGACCGATAACCTAAAAAATTTATATGAAAGTTTCAAATAACCGTACTAAAATTGTAGCAACCCTGGGCCCTGCCTCAGTAAAAAAGGATGTTTTACTATCGCTGATTAAGGCCGGCGTTAATGTTTGCCGACTTAATTTTTCGCATGGCAAAACCGAAGACCATCAAAAAGCGATTGATACTATTCGTGAAATTAATGACAAATACAAGATAAATGTAGGTATCCTTGCCGATTTACAGGGCCCAAAAATCCGTATCGGGCTGGTTAAAGATGGTGGCATACACCTGGTTAATGGCACCCGCATTAACATGACAACTAAGGAATGCATTGGCGACGATAACCAGATTTACATTACTTATGACACCTTTCCGCAAGACGTTCACGCAGGCGAAATTATTTTGCTGGACGACGGAAAGATACAAATGAAGGTTATTACCACTAACCGTAAAGACACCGTTGTTTGCGAAATTGTACACGGAGGTATACTAACATCCCGTAAAGGCGTTAACCTGCCAAACACCAAAGTATCTATCCCAAGCTTAACCGAAGAGGATTTGGTTAACTTAAATTTCGCCCTGCAAAACGATGTAGAATGGATAGGTTTATCGTTTGTGCGTACTGCCGAAGATATTGTTGAATTAAAGCGCATTATTAACCGTAGTGGTAAATCGTCGAGAGTTATTGCTAAAATTGAAAAGCCCGAAGCGATATTAAACATCGACGCAATTATTGCCGCTACCGATGGTGTTATGGTTGCCCGTGGCGATTTAGGAGTTGAAATGCCTTTAGAGGAAGTGCCTTTGTTGCAAAAAATGATAGCCCGTAAATGTCGTGCAGCATCAAAACCGGTTATTATTGCAACCCAGATGCTCGAATCAATGATTACAACACCGCGCCCTACACGCGCTGAGGTTAACGACGTTGCTAACTCAGTTTTAGATGGTGCTGATGCTGTGATGCTAAGCGGCGAAACATCGGTAGGCGAATTCCCGCTCATCGTTATCGAAACTATGGCTAAAATTGTTCACAATGTTGAAGAATTGGGTTATCCGTTTAACTCGCCAAAAGATTCGGCAACAACGCCGGCCAATGTAATTGGCGATGCGGTTTGTAACTCAGCAGTATTTTTATCCGAGCAAACCAACGCCGTTGGTATTGTATCCATGACGGTTTCGGGTTATACCGCTTTCGAAATATCAAGCCACAGGCCAAAAGCTGCTACTTATATTTTTACATCAAACCGCAATTTGCTTAATGCGTTAAGCTTGGTTTGGGGCGTAAAGGCGTTTTATTATGATAAATTAGAAAGCACCGATAAAACCATTAGCGATGTAAACGGCATCTTAAAATCAGAAAGCCTGATAGAAAATGGCGACATTGTTATCAATACTGCCGCTATCCCAATTGCTAAACAAGGCAAAACCAATATGCTTAAAGTTACCGTGATTGACTAACTAAGTACAAATTAAATAGTGAGCCCCCAGATAGCAATATTTGGGGGCTTTTTGTTTTTTGGCCGGGAAGCCTCGCGCAAATACCTATAACGCAAAAAAGATCTGCCGTGGGGCAGATCTTTTTTGCGTTATATCAAACTATTAATTGAACTTGTATGGTGCTATCAAATAAAATTCGGGAATGGCAACATCAAAAAGCAGATCGTCAAAAAGGCGAAGCATCTGGTACTCGCCTTTCATGCTGCCCATATCGGTTTTAAGGTTACAGCCCGATACATATTCGTGCGATTGGCCGGGTTCAATTACAGGTTGCAGGCCTACTACACCTTCGCCCTCCACTTCGCGCTGTGTGCCGTTAGAGTCAAAAATATGCCAATGACGGCGCATTAATTGCACCGAATGATTGCCTACATTTTCGATATTGATTTTGTAAGCAAACATAAAATGATCATTTGCCGGATTGGAATATTCCGGCTGATATAGGGTCTCTACCGAAACCTTAACTCCCTCTGTAATTGTATTGATCATATCAAAAGCCTTTCAACTCAAACTTAAATAATTTTTTCGCATAATTTCAAAGCCCGAGTGTAAAATATTTTATTATATTCATAGTCAAATCATTACAATCAATAATCAGGCCATTTCAACACTATACTTTTCGGTAATTGTTTGTAAAAGGTCATATATCTCCTGTACATCCTCGGTGCCTACTAACTGCATCCGGTATTCTTTAAAGTGGTCTAATCCTTTAAAGTAATTGGAGTAATGGCGGCGCATTTCAAAAATACCGGTACGCAGTCCTTTCCACTCAATCGATTTTTCTAAATGCGTTTTGCAAACATCAACCCTTTCGGCAATTGTTGGCTTCTCGCGATGTTGGCCTGTTTCAAAAAAGTGTTTTATTTCGCGGAAAATCCAGGGGTAGCCAATAGCTGCCCTGCCAATCATCATCCCATCAACGCCATATTCCAAACGCCAGTTGGCAGCCTTTTCCGGCGAATCAATATCCCCGTTCCCAAAAATAGGGATCTCAATATTGGGGTTCTTTTTTATTTCTCTTATCAACCTCCAATCGGCTTCGCCCTTGTACATTTGCGCGCGTGTGCGGCCATGTATGGTAAGGGCCTTAATGCCTACTTCCTGCAGGCGCTCGGCAACCTCGTAAACATTTTTGGTATTATCATCCCAGCCCAAGCGTGTTTTTACGGTTACGGGCAAATGTGTTGCCTCTACAACGGCGCGCGTCATGGCTACCATTTTATCAATATCCTGCAACAGGCTGGCACCGGCGCCGCGGCAAGCCACTTGTTTTACAGGGCAACCGTAGTTAATATCCATCAAATCCGGACCGGCAAGCGTAGCAATCCGGGTGGCTTCGCGCATACTTTCTATATCGCTGCCAAATATTTGTATGCCAATAGGCCGCTCGTATTCAAAAATATCAAGCTTTTTTCGGCTTTTTGCAGCATCGCGTATTAAGCCCTCGCTGGATATAAATTCGGTATACATCATATCGGCACCATTCTGCTTACATACGTAACGAAACGGCGGATCGCTCACATCTTCCATAGGCGCCAGTAACAGCGGGAATTTACCCAGATCAATATTTCCGATTTGAACAGACATGCAGTATCTTTAAACGCTGCAAAAATACAAAAATATTAACTTATATGACAGATAGCTATAACGACCGTATTCACCCGGCAGGGCAGTTTTTTATTTTGGTGGTTATCACTTTCGGAATGATGATTGCGGGCGGCGTTGTCGGTGCCGGTATTATCTGGATGTTTTACGGTTTAGACCCTTTATTATCTCTCATAAAAGCCGGCGTAACGCCGCAAGTTGTAAATGAATTGTGGGTGCTGCAAGTTACCAGCACTACCATACCGCTGTTTGCCGGCCCTTTTGTATTTGCCAAATTTGTGGTTAAAAAACCCGGTGCATACCTAAAGGCAACTGTTAAATTTAATCCGCTACTATTGGTAATGGTGTTTGCGGTAATGATTTTTTCGACACCTTTAATGGAGTTGTTAATTAACATAAACCAAAAAATGGTATTCCCGAAATTTTTAAAGGGTGTAGAACAATGGATGCGCGATAGCGAAACCGAAGCCGCCAAAGAAACATCTATATTGCTTGCATTAAAATCGGTTTGGCAAATGTTATGGGCGCTATTGGTAGTAGGCTTTTTAACAGCCGTGGCCGAGGAGTTTTTATTCAGGGGGTGCATACAAACCATTTTTACACGTTTAACCAAAAACCCGCATTTGGGTATTTGGCTGGCGGCTATATTATTTAGTGCCATACACATGCAATTTTTTGGCTTTTTGCCGCGTTTAATGCTCGGTGTATTTTTTGGCTATTTTGTGTTGTGGAGCGGCAGTACATGGACATCTGTTTGGGGGCATTTTATAAACAACGGAACCGCTGTAGTGGTTACTTACCTTTATAAACAAAAAACAATTGCCGTTAACCCAGACGATCAGCACATTTTTAATTATGGGCATTATACGTTCAGTTTGATAATTACCTTACTTTTGTTTTTCGTTTACAGAAAATTAACAGTAACAAAAACACAACAAGCTACGCTATAATGGAAAAAAATTGGGTTCGGATATTTACATCTACCAATTACTACCAATCGGAGATCGTTAAACAAATGCTTATCGAACACCACATAGCCAGCGTATTGATAAATAAACAAGATTCGGCCCATCGCACGTTTGGCAACATTGAAGTTTATATTCATCAGGAAGACTTTAGCAGAGCTATAGAGGTGATTATACTTAACCAAACAGCAAACTTGTAATGCCGGAAACCAGTACTAAAAGCATAATTAGATACCTATGAGAACACGGGCTATAACAGGCATACTTTTTGTAATTATCATGCTGGCCTCGCTACTCAATGGCCCGTATATATTCACCGCATTTTTAGGCTTGTTAGGCTTTTTGTGCCTTAACGAGTTTTATAACTTAGTAAAAACACCTCAAATTATACCAAACCGGGTTGCCGGCTTAATAGGGGGGCTATGCATTTTCGCAGGTAATACACTCCACTACATTTTAAATATCGATCCTAAATTTTTGCTCATCAGCATACCCGTATTGTTGAGCATTTTTATTGCCGAACTTTACAAAAAATCTGAAACACCTTTTAATAACATTGCCTATACCTGCCTTGGTTTCATTTTTTCTATATCGCCTTTTTGCTTTTTATTTGCGCTGGCATTTATAACCGGGCATTTCGATCATCATTTTCCGTTAGGCTTTTTATTGTTGCTTTGGAGTAATGATACCGGCGCGTATGTTGTGGGCCTCAAATTTGGGCGCACCAAGCTATTTGAGCGCCACTCGCCCAAAAAAACCTGGGAAGGCTTTATTGGCGGTTTGCTATTCACTATGTTTATATCATGGGTAATATCGCTATACTTTACAGATATTACCTGGAAACAGTGGATGTCGGTAGCGGTATTGATTTCGTGTTTCGGTACGATGGGCGATTTGATAGAATCGATGCTGAAACGTAATTTTAACACCAAAGATTCGGGCACCATATTGCCGGGCCACGGCGGTTTGCTTGATCGATTTGATGGTTTATTACTTGCAGCACCTGCAGTTTTTGTTTACTTGTACTTAATTTCAAATTAGTACTTTTACGTTATTAATTAAATACCCTGATCTGCCATTAAAATACCATATGACCATTCATAAAGAAGGTTACACCCCAATAGCCCTGTGCATTCTTTTCATTTTTGTATTGAATGCCCTTATACAATTTTATTCGCCAAGTGCCACTGCTGTAAAATGGATTGTTTACTTGCTGTCTTTCGCGTTTTTTGTGGTTACGATACTGTTTTTTCGTAGCCCGGCCCTTGATATTGTTGCGGATGACACTACCGTACTTTGCCCTGCCAACGGTATGATAACCGCAATTGACGACGTTGAAGAAACCGAGTTTTTAAAAAGCCGCTGCACCAGGGTTGCCATCGCAATATCTGCTACCGATGTACATGTAACACGCAATGCAGTTAGCGGCGCAGTAACTTATTTTAACTACGATAGCAATAAAAACCAAACTACAATTGCCGTACAAAACAATGCCGGGCTTACCGTTTTACTTAGGCAAACAGCCGGCTTGCTGCCACAACCTGTTATAACTTATGTTAAAACAGGCGATTTGGTTAGCCAGGGTGCGCAATTGGGCTTTGCTAATTTAGGTGCCAGGCTTGAAGTTTTTTTACCCGCCGGAGCAGTACTTAATGTTGACCCGGATGACAAGGTAAAAGGCGGACAAACCATGCTGGCCGAATTGAGGGCCTGATAATTTATTTATAAACCGACACCACACATAATGCCAGTTTACGTATACGACCGCCAGTCGAAAAAAACAATTGAAGAGCACGCCATAAAATTGGGTGGCTTAATGTTTTTATATAAAACCCTTACCGGGAAATTGTTAACCAACCTTGTGCTTAAAAGGCGGTTCATTTCCAAATCGTACGGCAGAGTAATGGATGGTAAGCGCAGTTTAAAGCAGATACCTAAATTTATTGAGCATTATAAGTTAGATGTTAACGAAATAAAACGACCGCTTAGCTCATTCAAAAGCTTTAACGATTTTTTTATTCGCGAACTGAAACCCGAAGCAAGGCCAATTGACATGGTTGCCGAACACCTGATATCTGCCGCCGATTCGAGGTTAATGATATGGGACCTGAGCAAAGCCGAGCAATTACCTGTAAAAGGATATTGGTACAAACTAAACGACCTGGTAAAAGATAAAGCCCTTGAGCAGGAATACGCCGGTGGCTGGTGCTATATGTACCGCCTTGCCCCACAGGATTTTCACCGTTACGGTTATATTGATAATGGTAAACAAGAGCAGGTTCGTAAAATAAAGGGCATCCTGCACTCGGTAAACCGCATAGCCCTTGCCGAAACCAAAAGCGTAATGGCTAAAAACTATCGTGAGCTAACCGTACTGCATACCGAGAATTTTGGCAAAGTAATACATATTGAAGTGGGAGCCTTGTTTGTTGGCAAAATAGTGCAGCGCTATAACAGTGCCTACACCTTTAAGCGCGGCGAAGAAAAAGGTTGGTTTGAGTTTGGTGGCTCAACCGTTATACAGCTATTTAAAAAAGACGCCATTGTGCCCGATGCCGACATTATAGAGCAATCCATCAAAGGGATAGAAACCCTGGTTAAAATAGGCGAAAAGGTTGGTTTAAAGGCTTAGTAATAGCTTTACTTAGCCTCCCACACATTATCTTTTTTATTAATATCGACATCGTAAATACCGCCTAATACTATTTTGGCAATACTCTTTTCGGCAATAAAATTAATTACAACGTTACGGTTGCCGTTTTCCCAGCACGAAATATCTTTGTGTATCAGTTTGGTGGTGCCATCTTTATAGCTCACCGTTAAATCTACCGGTACGGCTTTTATACCAACATTGGCAATAATAACCTTGTATTCCTTATTAATGTGGGTTACCTTGGCTATGGCCTGGTCGGGGAAGCCGTTATCCATAAACCAATTTTTCCAAAACCAGTTTAGGTTTTTACCGGCACCGGCGTTCATACAATTAAAAAAATCGTAAGGCATGGGGTGCTTGCCGTGCCATTGCTCAATATAATAATGCAAAGCCTTGGTAAACAGTTGCTCGCCAAGCATATCTCGCACGTATAAATAGCCAAGCCCCGGCTTAGGGTACGAGTTGGTTAAAAAGCTAATACCCGATAATTGTGGCGTAAGCGTAACAATTGGCTGATCTTCTTCCTTTCCGGCACTAAACTCGTAAGCGGCAATGCCGTCAACATCGGTTACGCGCGAATCTACCAGAGGGCTTATAACCCATTCGCCAATGGTTGCCCAACCTTCGTCCATCCAACCGTATTTGGTTTCGTTAATGCCCATGTAAAACGGAAACATGGTATGAAATATCTCATGGTCGGTTAGCTCAACCTCGTCCTCAAATTTTTCCAGCGGGTTATCGTTAACCATCATGGGGTATTCCATCTGGTCCAGGCCATCAACAACAGTTTCGTGCGCATATGGGTATGGCCATTTAGGGAATTTAAAACTCATAGCCTCCACCGTTTTACGGGCATAACCTATTACGTTGTAGTAATCTTTGTGGATGGGGTTAAAAACAGCGTCAACCCGTGTACGGCGGCCGCTAACCGAATCAACCACCAAACTACTGGCTTGCCACGTATAGTGGTTGCTTGTGGCAAAAACAAGGTCGGTAACGTTGTTAGCTTCAAACTTCCAGGTATTGGTAATGTTTTGCGCTGTAATATTACCCGAAGCCAAATCCGCCTCGGTAATAATGTTGGTTACGCTATCGGCCAGGCCAGCTTGTTCTATCCGTTTTACAAACTTATCGGCATATACTTCGTTGGGGTTTTTTAAATCTCCGGTGGCCCATACGGTGTAATTGGTTGGTACGGTTATTTCGGCATTAAAATGGCAAAAATCGTTGTAAAACTCTTCGCTGCCTAAATAGGGGTATCTGTTCCATCCGTCAACATCATCGTAAACGGTTATTCTCGGGAAAAAGTAGGCCACAAAATACGATCCCGAATCTATCTGCCCCATCCGCACATGCGATGTGCGGTTTAGCGTGTACGAATAATTAACCGTAACGTGCAACTTCGCTTTTGATAGTAACGGACTGATGTCCATCATCATATTAGTACCTTCAATATTGATCCTCGATAAATCCTGATCTTGCTGATTGATGCTTATTTTGGATATTTGCACTCCATCCGAAAGGTCCGCAGCATCCATTTTATAATTACGCATCACGCCTTTTTTGTAAAAGTTGGGGTACAATTTAAATACCAGTTCTTTAAGCGTATCCGGGCTGTTGTTGATGTAATCAATATCTACCGTGCCTGTTAAAATGCGCGTATTGGGTTCAAAATTTACCTTAATGTTGTAATCGGCAGTGTTCTGCCAGTATTTGCTACCCGGTTTGCCATTATAAGCCCGTGTACCCTTGTTATAACTATTTACAATGTTTAAAGGCGGTTGTAAAATAGCCTGGGCAAAACTTTGAGTAACGTGCAACAAAAGCAACAACAACAATAGTTTAAATTTAATCATATCGCATTAAATGGGTTGTGGTGTAGATAATTAACAATTTAAAGATTTGTTTTTAAATTGAGAATAATGCGGGCAATTATTTTTTTTGCAGACATAAAAAAACCCCTCAATTAATTAAGGGGTTAATTATACTTTGGTTTAATTTATTAAAGCTCTTTAGTGATCTCGTCGGACATGGGCGTTGTGGCCGAACGGAAACGGTGAATTAATTTTCCGTTTTCATCTAACAGAAATTTCTCAAAATTCCATTTAATGTCTCCTGTAAAATCGGGGTTTGGGGCTGTGGTTAAATAAGCAAACAAGGGGTCAATATCCAGGCCCTTAACGCTCACCTTGCCACTCATTGGGAAAGTTACCGAAAAGTTATCATGGCAAAAGGTTTTAATATCCTGGTTAGTGCCAGGCTCTTGCCCGCCAAAGTTATTAGCCGGGAAACCTACAACAACTAACTTATCCTTGTATTTATCGGCAAGCTGCTGTAATTCGGCATATTGCTTGGTATACCCGCATTTAGAGGCGGTGTTTACAACCAATATTTTTTTCCCTTTATATTTTGACAGTTTAAAATCCTTCCCATCAATAGTTTTCAGCTTAAAATCGTAAGCGGGGTTGTTTGCTGTAAACAACAAGGCTATTATTACAAATGCTAATGCTTTCATATTTACTTGATTTTTTATTTAGGCAATTTTAAGCAGATTTTATGGAATATGTTTGAAATAACATATAAATTTTACAATAGCCGCTTAGTGAGGTAAAAATCTTCTTTCTCCGTCATCAGCTTTTTGTCGGCTTTTGTTTTGTCCTTATAACCAAGCAAATGTAGTGCGCCGTGTATAATAACGCGGTGCAATTCATCTTCCTCCGTTTTAGAAAACTCTTTAGCATTCTCGCGTACGCGGTCTATCGAGATAAAAATATCACCCACAACTACATTTTCTATTTCCGAATTATCAAAGGTTATAATATCGGTATAGGTATCGTGGTCTAAATATTGCTGGTTTAGGGCCAGCAAATAGGTATCAGAGCAAAAAATATAATTAAGTTCGCTTAACGAATAACCTTCGGCAACTATGGTAGCTTTAAGCCACTCGCGTAGTTTGGCCTTTTTTTTAGGTTTAAACTCAGTATCCTCTTCAAAAAAAAAAACAGGTATAGCCATGCTTAAATTTTAAAATGCAGTTCAACTTCGTTGCCCTTGGCGTTAAAAACGCACTGGTCGGCAAGTTGTTTAACAATAAAAACACCCCGGCCGGTTAAATTTTCTAAGTTTTCGGGCGCAGTAGGGTCGGGCAGTGTGTTGTAATCAAAGCCGGTACCTTGGTCGGTTACCGTCCATATAATGCGTTTTGAGTCAACTTCGGCATTAATAATCACTTTTTTTTCTGCATCAAGTTTATTACCATGTACTATAGCGTTAATAAATGCCTCATTTAAGCACGTCATCATATTTGCAAAAGTATCCTCGCTTATCTGATACCTATCGGCTATTTCTTCAATTAGGTTTTCAAGTGCAGCGAGGCTTTCCATTACCGATGGTAATTGCAAAGTAAATAATTCCCCTGTCTCTATTTTGGCTGCTTCCATATTATTTACCATTAATTTGATCAAAGTAGATTTTTATTTTGGACTTATAATAATAGTTTAACGTTGGCGAAACGGTGCGTATCTGTTCGGTTTGCTTACTCTTCATCTGCTGATAGTTTTGCAAGGCCTTTACATAACCGGGAGCAACATCTTTAGCGGCCTTACTTTCCCGCTGCTGATCCTGGTCACGCTGCTGATCTGCTTTTTCGGCTTCGAGCATGCGTGTTTTAATTTGCTGTTGTCGCTTCACTGTTTCCTCTGATATTTTCTTGTTTACGAGATCTTTCTCCGTTTGTTCCATTTCTTTCGAAATATTGTCCAAATCGCCCAACTGTTTCTTTCCGTCCTTATTTTGCTGTTCGTTAATTTGCTGCAAACTTTGCCTTATCATTTGTTGCTCGCGCGCCATTTTAGCAAATTGCTCGCTCATTTGCCCTTGGCTCCCGCTTTTGCCCTGGTTGCCTTGCTGCTGCATTTGATTGCGCATTTTTTGCATGTTTTCATTGAGCTTTTGCTGCATTTGATTGAGTTGCGACATTGATGGTTGCTTGCTTTTGCCCTTACCGCCCTTAGCGTTTTTCATCGAATTTTGCAATTGGCTCAATGCTTCATCCAACATTAGTGCCAAATTGTTCATCGATGTCATGGCGTACTGTTGGTTTTGGTTTGCTTCGGCCGTGCGCCTGTCCCCAAGGTTTGTTAAACTCTGCTCAATATTACTATTTATTATGCCTATTTCCTTATTAACGGTTGATTCAATTTGCGGAACACGCTTGCTTAGTGAGTACAAGCTATCTTCGGCATTCTTCATGTTATCTTTAATGTCTTTTTGTTTTTGGGCCCAGTTAATATAGGCAGGGTCGGCGGCGTTCATGTTGCGCAAACTCTGCATTGTTTTTTCTTGCTCAAACGAGTTATTAACAAGGTTTTTAATCAGCTCCCGCAACTGCTGCATGTTTATAGTATCCTGCTGCTGTTCGCCATCCTGCTGCATTTTTTGTAACTTTTCGGCAAGTTGCTGCATTTGTTCGCCAGCATCTTGTTGAGATTGCGATGCTTTTTGTTTGTTACTTTTGCTTAAATTATCCTGGCTCTTATCAATTTGGTCGTTAATTTTTTTCTCGTCGGCCTTGGGGTTTTCAAAATTGGTTTTCTGCTCTAACTGGTCATTTTTGTCTTTCAATTCATCTAAGGATTTTTCTACATCCTTAAAATCTTTTTTTAACTCGTCTTGCTTTTGTTGTATTGCTTTTTGATCGCTATTGTCTTTCCGTGTCTCGTCTGCCAGCTTCTTTTCCTTATCAGCAAGTTTATTTAGCTGGTTAATGTTTTCTTTTAGCTTCTGCTCAATCTCCAATTGTTTGTATAATTCCAACATCCGGTCGAGTTCCTTTTTTAACGATTTATTATCCATTTGCATTTTAGATAACTCATCCTGCGCCGGGTCTTTTTGGTTTTGCTCAAGCAGTTTTTCAAGGCGTTTCAGCAAATCCCGTGTTTTCTCGTCAAGCACGTTATTAAATAAATTTTCAATTTGCTTCTGCTTGTCTAATATTTCCTGGTCTTCTTTTTTGTTTTCCTGACGGTTTAACAGGTTTTGTTTGTTTTCTTTCTGGATGTCCTTAACCATATCATCAAGTTCCTTACGCTTTTGCAAAAGATCTTGTACCTGCTTTTTTTCATCAAACGACAGGTTGTTTTTATTTAAAAGTAGTTCATTCAGTTTTTTTGCATCTTTTTCTACCTCTGCCGAAAGCTTTATGGCCGAGGCCATTTTTTGTTTAACCGATTCCGTACCTGCATCAAGTTGTTTATTTAGCTCCTGCTCGGTGGGTATATGTAAAGTATGCTCGGCCGACCGCACCGTTTGCGGACCATTAACCCCATTATTATCGGCAACTTCAAAATAATAACTTACTTCTTCGCCCGGCTTTGCATCCAGTTCTTTTAAATTCCAATAATAGAAAAAACCGGTTTGGTTTTGGTTAAGGTCTGCTTTTACGGCTTTAGTAAATGTGCGCGGCTTTGCATTGGTATGCGATGTAATGGAATAGTGAAACGTTAGCCACGAGAAACCATAATCATCCTGTATTTTACCGTTAAAATAAATAGCTTTTGAACTTGCCGAATCGGGCTTTTCGTCAACCTCGATAGTGGGAGGCTGGTCGGCAATAATGTTGATATGATAACTTGCCGAATCGCCGTGTTTAACCGCATTGTTGAGTGCTTTCAGGCTGTAATTAGCGGTGTTTAATATCCGCTCGGTATTCAAAAAGGCATTACCATCGGCTTGCAAACGTTTGGTATGCCCGTTCATTTCAAAAAGCATGGCATTGGCGTTTTGGGTATGCATTGTCCAACGCACGGTGGTTCCTATGGGGAGGGTAAGGTCGCCGGCATTATTAAGTTGCTCGTTCTTTTTGTGAATGTAAGCAGGATATTGCAACTCCACATCAAAGTGCAGGAGCGATGGTTTCAGGTTAACGCTGATCTGGTATTCTTCCGACGAAAAATCGTTTCCCGTTAATTTAAATTTAACGTTTTGCTGTAAGTTTGAAAACAGGTAATGAAACTTACCTATATTATCTTTATCAAGCTTAAAGGTATTGTTACCGGCTTCAAGGTAAACATCATTAGGGAATTTATCGCCTACCAGTTTCAGCTCAAGCTTAAAATCTTCGCCTTGTACCACCGAGAGCACCGGATTGGTAATAACAAACCGGAAGGGCGATTTGGGTGCAAAATATTGATTGTGTTTGATAAGCCTTTCGGTACTGTCTTTCAGCATAGATGGTGCGGTAAAAGCCAGTATCACAATAATACAAAGCGGCACCAGAGCCCATTTTAAATACTTAACATTCTCTTTAATACGGATGGCCGACGGAAAACTGACCGGCTTAAGCGACACAATTTTTTGATTGATGCTGGCTTCGATCAATGCCCGGTGAGCAGGTTGATCGTCCGACAGGCGTTTTAGCTGGAGGGTATTAAGCAGCTTGTCTTTAACGTCGGCAAAATGTGTACCTATAATTTGCGCCGCTTCATCATGGCTAATTGTACTTCCTAACCTAAAATACGCCATTAGCGGCGGTAAAACCAACCAGCAAAATATGGTTACGTTAAGCAGTATATACCCAAAAAATAAAATACTGCGTAACAGTGTGTTAAAATTACCCAGGTACTCGCTAAGGGTAACCACAACAAATCCCGAAAACAAAACGGCTCCTAAAAAAATAATGCCGCGCAGCAGTTTGTTTAAATAATACCTGCGTATAAAGGTATCTATCTTACTTATCAGTAAATCGTAATTACTAACTGCCTGCATATGTTTAATAAGCTAATGTAATAAACATTGTGTTAAAAACGCCATACCGCCTGGTATAATTGCGTGGGCCATTTAAAAATTACAGTTTATAACACCAATATGCTACTAACTTTAAAACCAAATAGGCTCTAAAATTATAAATTTGCTATTTTTGTATACCAAACCCCTATCGCAGTGAAAGTTAGTATAAAAAAAATAGGCCTTAAAATTATTAAAACAGGTAGCATTGTTTTGGGTACCATATTGTTGCTCATGCTTTTGGTGCCATTGCTGTTCCCTTCGGCGGTTACTAAAAAAATTAATCAATGGGCCAATAGTAATATTAACGGGCATGTTGTATTTTCGGGTACCAGCCTTTCGTTTTTTAAACATTTCCCGGCATTAACACTTACCCTTTACGATGTTACGCTTAAAGGTAGTGCCCCATTTGAAAAAGACACCCTAATTGCCGCTAAAGAAATTGCTTTTGGTATAGATGTTAGTTCGCTATTTAAAAGTAAAGTAAAAATAGGTAAGATATACCTTAGCAATGCCTTTATTAACTTACAGGCCGATAGCCTGGGCAGGGCAAATTATTATGTTTACAAATCGTCGGCACAAAAAAGCGCCGCGCAGGCCGATAGTAGCAGTGCATCATTAGGGATAGACCAGATTTTGATTGAGAACAGCCGCCTGGTATATAACGACCGGTCGTTACCGATGATGGTGATTGCCCGTAATTTTAACTACACCGGCAGCGGCGATTTGAGTAAGGATGTTTTTGCCCTGCATACCCACACGCAAATACAATCGCTTGATTTGTATTACAATAAGCAACCCTACATATTATCCAAAAAGGTAAATGCCGACCTGGTAACCCGAATTAATACCAAATCGTTAGATTTTGTTTTCCAAAAAAACGATCTGATGATTAACCAGCTCCCTGTGCAATTTACCGGCAAGTTTGGCTTTTTGAAAGATGGCTATGATATGGATTTCAAGATTGACTCGCACGAAAGTGACTTGAGCGATATTTTTACGGCCCTCCCGGCAGAATACCAAAAGATGCTGGAGAAAACAGATGTGGATGGATCGGGCAACTTACAAATATCGCTAAAGGGAAAATACATTGTTAAAGACAAAATTATGCCCGATTTGGATATTAGCTTAAAGATACGCAATGGGTATGTTAACAATCAAAAATCGCCGTCGCCGGTACGTAACCTATTTCTCAACATGGAGTCGAAGTTGCCGGGTTTAAACCCCGATAGCTTGTATGTAAATGTCGATTCTATCTATTTTAACATCGGCAAAGATTACTTTAGCTCGATAATACGGGTTAAAGGCATTAAAGAACCACAAATTTACGCCAAAGTTAATACCGAGATCGATCTTGAAAAATGGAACACCGCCTTCGGTATTAAGCCATTCCAGGTAAGGGGCCGCTATTCGCTACACCTGCTGGCCGAAGGCCGGTACGCCAAGGGCACGGTGAGCAACAAGCTAAAAAAGGTGGATACCGTAATTACCAGCATACCTAAGTTTACGCTCACATCGTCATTTAAAAATGGCTATTTTAAATACGCCAAATTGCCGCAAGCCATTAACAACATTGGCTTTAATATGCGGGCCAATTGCCCTGATAATAATTACAAACACATTAGCCTGGCAATTGATAATTTAAATGCATCGGCATTAAACAATTATATTAAAGGTTACTTTAACCTGGCCAACGTTAACGACTTCCCGGTTGATGCAGGCCTGCAAGCCAAATTTCATCTGGCCGATTTAAAACAGTTTTTACCTGCCGATAGCATACAAATTGAGGGCGACCTTGATGCAAATGTTAAAGTAAAAGGTAAATACATTGCTACCAAACACAAATTTCCGTTAACGGTTGCCGATGTTGTGCTAAAAAATGGCTCTATCCAAACCAAATACTATCCGCATCCTATCCAAAAAATCAACATCGATACCCGCATAACCAACCATACCGGTACATTAAACGGCACTAATGTTTCTATCAAACCTATATCCTTTCAGTTTGAAGGCCAACCCTTTTCGCTAAAGGCCGAACTGCACAACTTTGCCAATCTGGAATATGATATTCAATCAAAAGGCACCATCAACATAGGTAAAATTTACCAGGTGTTTGCTCAAAAGGGTTACAATGTACATGGTAGCATAGCAGCAAACGTGGCATTAAAAGGCAAACAAAGCGATGCTGTAGCAGGGCATTATGATAAGCTTCAAAACTCGGGTACTTTAAAAGTTAAAAACATGACTCTTTTGTGGGACATGTTTCCGCAGCCGTTTACCATCAGTAAAGGCGATTTTAGCTTTAACCAGGATAAAATGCTGTTTGATAGTTTTACAGGCCATTACGGTAATTCGACAATGATATTGAACGGCAATTTAACCAACGTGATAGACTATGCTGTAAAGCCGGGCTCTATCCTTAAAGGCCAGTTTAACCTTACCAGCAACCTGCTTGTTGCTAACGATTTTATGGCCTATTCGGGCGCGCCACAGGGTAGCAGCAGCACCACGGGCGTTATTATGGTGCCCAAAAACCTAAACCTGGTTATTACTGCCAATGTTAAGAAACTTACTTACAACGGCCTGCTTATAAACGATGCCAAAAGCCAGATGACCATTAATAACGGCAATATTAACCTTAAACAAACAGGCTTTAATTTAATAGGCACACCAGTATCAATGGATGCCAATTACCTTAGCGTAAGCCCACAGAGGGCCTATTTTGATTACCACATTAACGCCAAGGATTTTGATATAAAAAAGGCCTACAACAAAATTAAGCTGTTTCGTGATATGGCCACTGCGGCAGAGCATGCCGAGGGCTTAGTTTCGTTGGATTACCAGTTAAGCGGCAGGCTTAACAGCGATATGCAACCCGTTTACGCATCGTTAAAGGGCGGAGGCGTACTATCGGCAAGGCAAATTAAAATGCATGGTTTTAAGTTATTGAACGCTATAGGTAACTCAGCCAAGCGCGATAGTTTATCAAAAAACCCAGATGTATCGCAAATTGACATCAAAACAAAAATCGCCAATAATATAATCACTATTGAGCGTACAAAGATGCGCATAGCAGGTTTCCGCGCCCGTTTTGAGGGCCAGGTGAGTTTTGATAAAAAGATGGACCTGCAATTTAGGTTAGGCCTACCACCACTAGGAATAATAGGCATACCGATGAACATAACCGGCACTCAAGATAAGCCTAAGATACGCTTAGGCAAGGGTAAAAAAGAAGATGAGTTACAGGCTACAAACGACGATAAATAGAAACAATGCTTACTTAACGCATTGTTATAGTTTCCAGTTATCATAATCCCAAATAAAAACCTTTCCGTTGATAGTCAATTCATAATCAATGGAGCCTTGGGTAGGAATGGGTCTGACAAGGCCCATTTCAGTAAGTTTTTCACAAACCAGGTTTAGTCTGCTAAATTTCATAGTGCCTTTTTGTATCTGCTTCAATGCTTTGTAAATGTTTCTTTCGTTCATAATAAAGTTAAGGTTATGCAAAAATACCAAATAACTTAAATGGTGCGATAAGAATAAAAAAAAGCCACCTTTGTGTTATTTAAACGTAACTGCACTTGTATAAAAACCACCCTCCTACGCAAATTTTTCTGTTATGACTTGAATGAAGGCTTACATTGCAGTTTAATAGGTGCTCATGAAAATTAAACATTGGTAACCATCCTCTCAATCGAAAAGCCCACAAAAAATCCGCGAATGCGCCTGCTTGTTGTACTTGTTTTCTATCTGCGTGTTTATCAATTAATCACCAACAGACCAAGCTGAAATAAAATTGCTATATCGCAATTTTAAGCCACAATAAAGTATGGAGGCTAGGGTAATAGAAATTGCTAACATTGTAAATTTGGGTTTGCGATTATTAGCGCATACGTTATATTTGTGGCCTGATTTATTTTATCACTTTGCTTACTACCACACAAATTGGTTAATTACAAAAAGTAAAGTAACAGATTAATTTAAACCGAGCATCAGTACGGTATACTACAGATAAATAAGCTGTGTAACAGCAACACCACCATTCGGGATGTAGCGTAGCCCGGTATCGCGCCAGCATGGGGTGCTGGAGGTCGGAAGTTCGAATCTTCTCATCCCGACTTGAAAATCAAGGACTTATGATTGAAAAATCTGAGTCCTTTTTTATTGGGTCTAACATAGGTCTAACAGTTTGCGTGTGTTTTAGTACGTTTTTTTATTGCTAAAGAAAATCACATTAAGTTATTTTGTGCTATTGAAGATAGTGGCAGGAACAAATTCTTGCTATAATTCGATAAACTTAGCATTACTATAGTTTAGATTTTCATTGTGTTGAACGTAGCCAAGTTGATTTGTCAGCATTTTGGTATGGCCTATTTTAAATTCTGGAATATTCCGGTGATGATGCCCATAGACCCAATAATCCGGCGTGGTATCCAAAATCAAATAATCCAGCACGGTTGCAAAAGCTTCGTTTAAATAATCACTTTTATATTCGGGCGGATAGTGTTTAAAAGTAGGAACGTGATGTGTGATAACAACTTTTTTGCCATTTATTTCTTTTTCTAAAGCATCGCGCAGAAAATCGACACATTTTGCGTGAAAGTCATTATAATCAGGAATTTGAAAGCGCTTTCCGTTGTAACTGATTTGATAGAAATCATTTAAGCCCCTTTCTATTCGCCAGCCATTTAAAAGACTGATTGACGACCACAAGGTGGAAAATAGTAGCTGATGTGTACCAAAATTTTTAACAACATTATTGACCAGGGACACATTGTCTCTGATCTTTTCTTCAAATGAACCTGACCGGTTTGAAATATCGCTTTGATAGTACTCGTGATTACCCGGTATCCAATAGGTTTCCCTGAAATGATCGCTAACGTAATTAAAGAAGTCTTTTTGATAGTCTATCCGATTAAACAAAGTAATGTCACCTGCTAATATCAAAATCTCTCCGACGGGTTGAATTGGGTGTGCTTTTATATAAGCTTCATTTTGGGGAAACTCTAAATGTAGGTCGGAGCAGTATTGTAGAATCATATCGGTCCAAAATTAGAAAAATGGGTTTTAAAACCATTATGGGGATCGATTATTTGACCTGACTTTTTAAAAACGACTTATTTATATCTATTTTAAATTGGAACGATATTAAAATAAATTGACACAAAATTTACCATTACAATAATTGTAGCTGATGTTTTTTAGCCGGATTTATTATATTTGCAATATTATTTGCTGCCCGCAAGATAGCAAACTTTATAAAGTTTGCTTTGGGCCTTACAGAAAAGACCGGCTGTGATAGTGTTGGAACCTTGTCTTCTGTATTGTTTCGTTGACCTAATTCCGAAGCAATTTTTTCAATATTTTGCCTCAATTAACCCCTTTATTTTGTTGAACGGCTTCCCACCAATTATCCTCTACATTGATATATAAATGGTCTATCAGCACCTTATCCCTGATCTTGCTTTCCAGTTCGCTGAATACATACAGTTCAACTTGTATCGTTTTCATAGCCGGGTAATTAAGTGAATAAGAGATTGACCGCATGTTCCATTTTGGGGTCGGCGTACCTGCCTGTACCGACATAGTTATGCAGGCAATGAATAGCGAACACGCACATATAGCCACCGAATAAAACTTCGCTGAAAACCTTACGGACATTCGTGAGTTCCTCCCGGTGCTTTTCGATCAGTTCCCCTGTTCCCCGGGCGAGGTCAAACCAAAAGTCAAAGGCCAGTAATTGGTCTTTCCAGTTTTTTCGCATCGCTTCCTGTTCATCGTAAATGGTTTGGGCGACTTCGGCCATATAGGTTAAAAATCCGGGTACCTCATTTGCCATTAAACCGTGCAATAGCCTTGCTTTCTGCACGTTGTCCATCAGTTCCAATGGTTTCATTTTGTTGCTGTCTTTAAAATGAGGGGTATTGCTCCCCCCTTATCAATGATTAATTCAGTTTCAGGGCATCCGCTCCGTGACTAGCGAAGTTTTTGCAAAGGTCAAAAGCCACCTGCGCCCTTTGTTTGGCCGTTCCGTCCATGATGGATTTGAATTTGGCCTCCTCGTCCTTAAAGCCACGGACATTTTGAAAATAGCCTGTCACGGCGTTATAGGCTCCAAATACCGTCCCTGCGGTTGTCTCGGTCTGCTGTGTCGGGTTGCCCAAAGCATAGGCCTCCACGCTTTCCACGATGTTCTTAAAGGTGCTTGACAAATCGTCCGTTTTGCCCCCGGCTAAGTTTTTAAGGACTTCCTTGTTGGGAGACATCGCCACCTGTATCAATTTTTTAACTTCCTTATCGGTGATGCGTACGGTCGCCCAATGGTTGAATAGTTCTTCCAGTTCCGCACCCAACGAATTGGTGATGCCCATTAAGGTATGCGCCTGTTTCAATCGGTCGTTGGCACTGGCGGTATGTCGTATCTTGATCGCCCCGCTGTGGTTCTTTAAAGCGGCGTTCAAAGTATTGTTGCATACGATGCGGATAGGCGTAAAAGCTGCGGTAATACTTCCAAAACCATCATGCGAAGTGGTCAGGAATAGGTACTGCTCTATCATATCCTGCTTGCCAACTTTGATATAACCCGGCAGTTTAGCGGTAATAAAAATGCGTTCACCATTACCCAACGCCCCGGCAGTCTCGTATAAAATACCATCACCACCACCCACGATGGCATCAAAAAAAGTAAAGGCCTCGGCATTCTGCACGACTTTGTAGTCCTTGCCTACCACGCCCAAAACGGCATCGTTATCATTTCGGACGGTCGCAAAAAAAGCCGGAACACTGATTTTCGCCGGTTCTATCCCTGCGGTTAACTCCGCTAAATCATTGCTGATGCCATTGGTGAACAACGGGCGTTTCTCCACGAAGTAATCTAAACCCGCAAACTGAATGGCTTGTGCGGAGGTTGGGTATTGTTCCACGACTTGCCCTAAACCGTGCCATGCCTTTTCCTTTACGCTGAAAAAACTATGCTGATTGGTTTGGTCGTTGAAATTGAGGTTATGTGCCATGACTGTAATTTTTTAATTTGAAATGAATTGCATTGAAAAAGTGATAAGGTTCAGGCAGGTGGTTTAAAACGGCAGGTCGTCATCCTCTCCCGGTTTGCCGTCCACCACAAGGGTCATGGTCTGCACGGGTTCAGTGTCCGCTCTTTGTGTGCCCTGTTTCCCGGCATGCCCCAATAATTTCAGGTTCAGCACGGTTAAGGTCAGGTTAGCGATGGCGTCACCGTCCCGGTTGATCCACGCCCTCGCACCTATCCGGCCATACAGTTCCACGACTGTTCCCTTGGTCAGGTATTCGGCCACCCCGGCATTAAGCCACCACGCACAATCTACGAACGTGGTTTCCCTTTTCAACTCGCCGTCCTTTTTGTAGGTACGGTTGACGGCAATGGTAAAATTGGTTACCGTTTTGCCACCCTTAACTTCTCGGACCTCGGCCTTGCCTGTCAAAACTCCTGTGCTTGTGATTTCCATCTTTTTCTTTATTAATGAGTTAAAAATTATTTCGTACCTCCTCAACCGAAACTCTTCCAAGGATTTTTTTTGAAAGACGATGGGTTAAAAAGGTAGCCAATGGAAGTGGGGCGGATCTCAGGGTGCAAAAGGAAGCGGAATAAGTGCCAAAGGCCGTAGCGGGTTGAGGAACGATCCCCAGGCGGAGTTATGCCGAACACTTTTTCAGCCTGTGTGGTCTTCAGGCATCAGGCCCAACTTCGCGTCCTTTTTAACCCTCGTCTTGAAAAAATGCAGGAAGAATTTTAATATTTTTTCGATGCGCGGCGGGATAACGTCGCTGGAAATTGTTCAGCACTCATAATTTTTGCGGAAGATTCTTAATTTAATATCATAAACTATCCGCCATGCCTGAACTGACAAGAGCAACCGTATTGCGTTACCAAAGAAGATTTTAGCAGTAACTGGAAAATTATGCCGCAGTACGGAAAAAGCGTATCATAGATGGAGGAGAAACGCCGCAGCTCGCGAGCCTGCTTATTGAAAAATTCGGCTATGGCATCGCTTGAGCCGATCATGTTATGGAAATCGGAAGTCATGAATTTTATCACCGTGTGGATCAGCTTGTGGAAGAGAACAATCCCCGGGCAAGAAAAACACGGCAACAAAGGTGAGCGCAAAACCAGCCGGACTTGAATTGAACATGTAGCCATGACCATCAGGGATAGCACCGGCATGTGTGACTTGTTGTCCTTGAGTTAAGTAAGCGGACATTACAAATGTTCTTTTGTAATAACTGATTATCTGATGAATGGATACACCATTCTCTCTATTTGAACAGATGAAAACACCTTCCTAATTGATTCAGGTGCCATCTGCATGAGTACAGCAGGGAAGAAAGCAAGTAAGAATTGAATATAACATTCAATCCTTTCTAAGTATTTTGGTATGCGTAGGTAACGAACCTATGTTTGAATCACCATCGCGATCAACAAGTCTACTCAGATTATTCAACTACGGTTGTAAGGCTTGCCACAAAAGGGTATGGTGACAGTCTTGGTGGTAATGTCGCCCATCAATCGTTCAAAAGAAATTAATACGTTGAATAGTAGGAAGTTAAAACTTATTGAATTAAAACCGTACAAGTAATCGGAATAAGGTAATGTTATAAAGGCTATGAAATCGCCGTGGTAAGCCATCCTTATGCCTTAGCGAAAAAAGATTGGGAAAAAAGCAAATGCCTTTGGGAAAGCCAAAGGATAAGCAGACTTACCCGCGACGTTAATGATAAGTTTAGTAAGTAGCCGTTTAAGACGGCCAACGCGGCAATACGACCGATGTATCAATGGAACACAATTAACTGGACGAGAAGTCAGCGTAATGTTTTCAAGCTGCATAAACGAATTTACAGGAATGCATGTGCGGAACTATAATATCTACGCGCAAATTACAAAAACTGTTATCGAAATCTAATGCCGCCAAGCTATTGGCGGTTAGGAAACTAACGCAGGACGATCAAAGGAAGAAAACAGCGGGGGTTGATGGTGCAAGAAAACTAACTCCGGCGCAACGGATGAAACTTAGCAACAAAGACTTATTGAAGGTAAAGGTAAAACCAACTCACCGAATATGGATTCCGAAACAGTAATGAAATACGCCCTTTGGGCATACCGTTATGAAAGACCGTGCTGCACAGGCGTTGGATAAATTAGCCCTTGAACCCGAATGGGAAGAGAGGTTTGAACCCAATGGCTATGGGTTAGGGGACTGGGGATCAGTCGATAATGCTACTGAAGCGATCTTTTATCAATCAAAGGTAAGCCTAAGTATATATTAGATGCCGATATCGAGAAATGCGTTGATGAAATCAGTGATGAAAACTTTTAACAAAGTTAAATACCAATCCCAGCCTAAGAAGATTGATTAGGGCTTCGTTAAAACTTCCATTATAAAATGAAAGCTTTTGATATAAGTCTGTGGATCAGTTATCGTATACTCACTTTAGATTATCGGTTCTAAACACTCTTAGACTACTATTTCACATGGCGGAAATTTAAAATAAAAAAGACCTGATGAGCTGGTGCCAACTGGCGATCCGCAGCTATCCTTTACGCCAATCATTTCTAACTTCTAAATTCATGTTAATCAAACAATTAAAAGTTTATGATTTTTTGCATTCACCGATTGTTTGCCTGATATTTATATAATACGGTTAATCCGTCATAAACCAACATGGTGTATAAATTTTGCGCTAAGTTAATTTGCTTTCTACTGCTTGCAGGCATAAGTAATGCCCAGACTATCCTTAACGGTGATGATCCTCACATTCATTGTATGGGCCGTGTACAACTTAAAGACGGTAAGGCCCAATTGCAATGTTCAGGCACATCGGCCAAATCTAATTTCAATAGCACCAGCGTCAAAGTTTTGCTGAACGATGAAAAAGGCGGCAACTTTTTTAATGTTATAGTCGATGATAAGGTAACTAAGATCATCCTGCTGGATAAATCTGGGAGGCAATATGTTTTAGCGGAAAACCTTCCCGCAGGAAACCACTCGGTTGAATTATTTAAACGTACCGAAGCCGAAAATGGCAAGACCTGTTTTAACAGGTTTGTGCTGAATACGGGTGCAAAACTGCTGGCTGCCCCGTTGACAAAAAAACGTAGAATGGAAATGTATGGCAACTCCATTACATGCGGCCTCGCGATAGCTGATACGGTGAAAGGAGGGAACGGCGATGAAAACAACTATCTTTCTTATGGTGGGTTGACAGCCAAGCATTTTGACGAGAAGTATTCTTGCATTGCACGTATCGGAATAAGTATTGTGGTGAGCTGGTTCGCGGGAATTATCGCTGATATATATGACAGGCTGGATGAAACGGACCCAAATAGTAAATGGGATTTTTCTAAATATGCGCTCGATATTGTTATCACTGACCTCGGCCAAAATGATTTATGGATAGTGAAGCAGCCCGCTAACGAGCAGTATCAAGCATGGTTTGGCGCTACCGGGGCTACCGTGGATGTAATCGTTAACGGTTATGTTGGTTTTATAAATACTATCCGGAGCAGGTATCCTAAGGCTAAAATGATTGTAGGCTTAGGCAGCATGGATGCATCTAAAGAGGGATCTCTATGACCAGGCTATGTGGCAAACACGGTGAAAAAGATAAAAAGCAAAGATGGATATTCGCTGATCTTTCCCTACAATACAAGCACCAGCCCCTTTGAACACTCAAGTGTTGCCGAGCATAAAAAAATGGCCGACCAACTCATTGCATTTATTGACCAAAATACGAAGTAGTAATATGAAGATGTATTTTTATTTATGCCTGCTGACCGTTGCTCAAGCATCAGCCCAGCAGGTTATCGTGCCTGCCGGAAATTATCCGCCGCCGGTTATATTTACGCAAGAGCAGGATAAACAAAACATGATGGATCAGCTCGGCATTAAGGCTTTGCGTCCGGGACCGAGCGGGGACGAAAAAGCGCCTAATCATGCCAATACAGATGAAGCATTGGCTAACCCGTACCCTAACCTTCCGGACCCGTTGGTGCTAAAGAACGGCAAAAAAGTGACTACGCCTGCCATGTGGTTCAACCAGCGCCGGCCTGAAATCGTAGAAGACTTTGAACGCGAAATGTATGGCCGTGTACCTAAAAGCACGCCCAAAGTCACCTGGACGGTTAAAACCATAGACCATGAAATGGTGGGGCGTGCGCCGGTTACTGTCAAAGAACTGGTCGCGCACGTGGACAATACTGAATATCCCCTGATAAACGTCAATATTACCATGACATTGGTCATGCCGGCCAACGCTAAAGGCCCCGTGCCGCTTTTAATGATGTTCAGTCCGGGCCGTTTCCCGGCACCATCACAGCCCAACCGCGACCAGGTGATAAAGATTAATGAAGCCTTAAAAGCAGTACTATTAAAAACCGACCCGTCTTTAAAGGCGGTGTTTGAAGAACACCCTTTGTACAATCCGTATACCGTGCCCGATCCTCCTAACCCCTTCGCCTTTGCGCGGCAGCCGGCACCTAAGATCAGCCCAAATATCCCAGGTGTGGCCGGGGAAAATTATGACCAGCCTTCGACTGATCAGCTGATCGCTGATGGATGGGGTTACGCGCAAATCAATCCAAAAAGTATACAGGCAGATAATGGCGCGGAGACAACCCGGGGTATTATTGGATTAGTTAACAAAGGCCAGCCCCGAAAACCCGATGACTGGGGCGCATTGCGCGCCTGGGGATGGGGTGCCGGCCGTGGACTGGATTATTTGGAAACCAACGAACCTATGGTCGATGCCAAGCACGTGGGTATCGAGGGCGTTTCGCGTTATGGTAAAGCCGCATTGGTAACCATGGCTTATGACCAGCGTTTTTATATGGTACTGGTTGGTTCATCCGGCGAGGGCGGCGCGAAACTTAGCCGCCGCAACTGGGGCGAAATGGTAGAAAGCCTTAGCGGTGGCGCGCATTACTGGATGGCAGGTAATTTTATGAAATATGCGGCGGCAGAATCTAAATTTGGCAGTATGAATCCAGGTGATCTACCGGTTGACGCCCATGAATTGATCGCCCTTTGTGCGCCTCGCCTTACTTTTATCAGTTACGGTATCCCTGGAAAAGGCGATGCGCACTGGCTTGACCACCAGGGCAGCTATATGGCAACGGTCGCTGCGGGATCTGTATTTAAGCTGTTAGGCGTAAAAGATATAGGTGTATCAAACGACTACCATACCGAAAAAATGCCGCCGGTAAATACAGGCTTGCTTGACGGACAGTTAGCCTGGCGCCAGCACGACCAGGGGCATGAGGATCATGCCAATATGAAATATTTTATTGCTTGGGCAGATAAAAACATGAACCGCACGTCCGTAGCAGCCAATACTGCCCGCTAATGAATTTACGTCTTCCATTATGATTAGAATTAGATCTTTAATAGTAGTGGCTGCCGTTTGCTGCCTGTTTAATGCAAATGCGCAAACACCTGATATGCCGAGGCTGGTAAAAAAGGGCAATTATTTTCAGCTGTTGGTTGATCATAAACCCTACCTTATTTTGGGTGGTGAGTTGGGCAATTCAAGCGCATCGAGCAAAACTTATATGAAACCCATATGGGCTAAGCTGAAAAAGATGAATTTAAACACCGTTATCGTCCCGGTTTATTGGGAACTGATGGAGCCGGAGGAAGGAAAGTTTAATTTCACACTGGTTGATTACCATATCAAAGCTGCCCGCGAAAACCATTTGAAACTGGTACTACTCTGGTTTGGTTCCTGGAAAAACAGTATGTCGTGTTATGCTCCCAGGTGGGTTAAAACTAACGAAGCCCGTTTTCCAAGAACAAAAGATAAAATAGGCAAACCGCAGGAGATACTGACGCCTTTCAACAAAGACAATCTCAAAGCAGATAAAAGCGCTTTTGTTAAACTGATGCAGCATTTAAAAAAAACGGATGTACAACATACCGTTATCGCAGTTCAGGTCGAAAATGAAATAGGGATGTTACCGAATGCGCGCAGTTATGACGATGCCGCTAACCGTTCTTTTCAGCAAGCGGTACCTGCACAGTTTATGAACTATCTTCAAAAAAACAAGGAGATATTACTGCCCGAAATTAAAGCTATCTGGCAACGAAATGGCTATAAAACGGCAGGCAATTGGGAAGATATATTTGGCAAAGGGCTGGTTACGGATGAAATATTTACAGCATGGTATTTTGCTGTTTATGTCAATGAGATTACATCGGCGGGTAAGGCTCAATATCATTTGCCTATGTACTTAAATGCCGCGCTTAACCGACCCAATGTTGACCCGGGTGCGTATCCAAGCGGCGGCCCCCTCCCGCATATCATGGATATCTGGAAAGCAGGCGCACCGGCTATTGATATATTAGCGCCCGACTTTTATTTTCCCAATTTCCAGCATTGGGCAGACCTGTACACCCGTACCGCCAACCCTTTATTTATCCCCGAAATAAAATTTGAAAGAGGCGATGATGCAAAAGCGTTTTTCGCGTTTGGAAATTATAATTGCCTTTCATTTTCTCCTTTTTCTATTGAATCTACCGAAACGCCGCAAAAAGAGCCGATTGGCAAAGCCTACCACATCTTAGGACAATTAACCCCGTTGATTGCAAAATACGCCCCAATGGGCACCGTAAAAGGCTTCTTGTTTGATAAAGATTCGGTTACAAAAAAGGTTAAACTGGGCAACTATCTACTGACGATTAAGCATGAGTATGCGCTGGGCTGGTCGCCAGGGTCTAAGGACGATACCTGGCCGCAAACCGGGGGCATCATCATTTGCGTTGCGCCGGATGAATTTTATGTTGCCGGGACAGGCATCGTAGTTACTTATGAGCCGTTGGGTAATAGTAAAAAAGCCGGGTTATTAAGTGTAGATGAAGGGCATTTTAAACTTAGCAAATGGATCCCGGGCAGAATAATGAATGGCGATCAGGATCACCAGGGAAGGCATGTCCGGATACCTGTTTATGAGTATAACATCCAGCATGTAAAAGCATATACCTATTGATTAAATTACGTTCCAGCCTAGTTCTATAGTGAGAGACCTGCGAAGCACATAGTTCTGGAACAGCCCGCCTTTTAACCGTTCGGGGTATCATTTGGTAATTTACGTTAAGCTTGTCATCTAATGTTATGGCACAAAGCAATGATAGTGGTTCGTCGGGGATTCCGACGAGAATCGAGCCTAATCGGCAACTATCATATTTTCAGCGCATTACAAGCATCGAGTTTCCTTACTCCATGAGTCGCTCACTGCTTTTGACTACGTTTTAGCTGCAATTGCTATGATATAAAGATACCAATTGGGACGTGTTTCCTAAAATATTCATATTAAACCCAAGTATTTGCGGCAAAAAAGTTTACTATCTGTGCAAAACCGTCGAAGAATAGCCCAACATTCATAACCATATGACTTTCAGCTGCTTGTCGATAAGTGTCGTTGTTTTGCTATTTTTATATCTGGTTGATTTTAAAATATTTACTAAATGTTGATTTATACTTTTTAATCAGATGCCAGCCTTTCGCCTTTTACGGATAGGACCATTTGTACTGCAGAAAGGAGTAATCTCTACAGCATCAATCCTGATAAATGTGAAATTAGGCAGCAGGGTGATAGTTTAAAGTAAAGTGAATTGGTTTACCGCACACCTGCTGCTTAATTTAGATACTACTGGGTTTTAAGCATGGGGTTGGCTGCGTAAGCAGTCCAGAGTTCATCAAGTTTGCTGCCGGTGAGCTTCTGCCATATAGCGGGTTGATAATTACCTTGCCGCAATGCTTCATCCAGCTTTTTTACGATGTTCTTGTTTTTGTATTGCTCTACCCACACCAGGAAGCGCGCCGCCACCCTGTAGGAGTTTTTATAACTTTGTCCGTTTTGGAAGGCCGGCAAAGCCCATCCGGATTTTGAATTGTTTACACCAAATGTATAACGGGCGTAATCGGCAATGCCATCGGTAAGCCAGTTATCAGGTACATTGTAGGTGTAACCCTGCACAATATGCATCAACTCATGCGTGAACACGTCAATATCTTCGGGATTTTTAGTTAGCCAATCCTGATCAATTTTAACCACACCGTTCAGCGTGGCCGCTACACCTTTATAGTCGTTACCAATTAAGATTGTTACGGTGCGCAAAGCTTTTTTATTGTATCGTTTAACTTCCCGAGGGTAGATCTGCCAAAATGCATTTTTTATACGCTGTAAGGTTTCGGCTGAGAACAGTGAATCTTTATTGATCGTGATCAATGTAAAGCCGTTCTTACTGTTCTGGCTGCGCGTGTGGAAGCCGGAGGTATCAATATCCTGCCATTGGCGTTTGTTTTGCGCGTTAACGCGGATGGCTGCCGTTAATAGAAATATAGCCGGAATAATTTTGAAAACGATTTTCATATTAGCGGATAAATTTAGCCAGCGTAATTTCCAGTGCATCGCCGCGCAGGTTTTTGGCGATTATTTTTCCGGATGGATCAATCAGAAAATTTTGAGGGATGGCCTGAACGCCGTAAAGCCTGGCAGCGGCGTTGTTCCAATAGTTAAGGTCAGACACCTGCGTCCATGGCAATCCGTCTTGTTTTATCGCGGCAAGCCAGGCATTTTTTTTCCCCGGCTGGTCAAGTGATATGCCCAATACGGTGAAATTTTTATCCTTATATTTGTTATAGACCTTTAGTACGTTAGGGTTTTCCGCACGGCAGGGGCCGCACCAGGATGCCCAAAAATCAAGTAATACATATTTACCTCTAAAATCGGTCAGGCTTACGTTGTTACCATTTACATCAGGCTCGGTAAATACCGGGGCAAGGGCGCCTATACCTGTAGAGCCGTTGTCGTACAATATCTCCGCGAGTTTTTTTCCTTTCGGCATATTGCGTAAGCTTACATCCAGTTTTTTAAATAAAGGCTCAATCAGCGTAATGTTCGGGTTTTTACCGGCAAGTTCACTTAACGCTTCCAAACTTAAAAATGACGATGGGTTTTGCCGGATATAAATGTATTTAAGCGAGTCGGACACCTTAACGGCCTGCTTTAATTTAGCCGTCATCTCAGCCATAAATTGACTGCCCTTTTTCTTTTCCGCTCCTGCTGCTGTAAAGGCTGCGTTTACTTCCTTTGATGTTTTTTCTACAGGGGCTAATACGGTTGCCCGGTAGCGCAGGTATTGTTTGTTTATTTCTGAACCGCTGATAACTGCATTTTTTACAGAATCGGTACCATTCACCGCAATATTACCCTGATCAACGTATAGCAGTAAGGCATCATTGGTTTTACTCCATTTAGGGCTATTACCAACAAGCAGCTGAGCCTTAAACGGCTCGGCAGTTTGGCTTTTAAATTTAACGTCGCCGTTTTTAAATACAGCCGAATCAATCACCCGGCTGTCGGTCCAGCCATATTGTGTAATCAGGTAAGCTTTGGCCGGCACTTTTAAGCCATTCAACTTGATGTTTATTTGGCAGGGCCGGGTTTGTGCAAGGCTGCAGATGCATAACATCATAACCAGGCCGGTAACAATATATTTTTTCATTATTCAATTATTAATCCAGGTGTGCTGTTGGGCACACCTGGTCTGTATTAATCAGTAACCCGGAGTTTGTACCATGTTAGGGTTATAGCTCATTTCGGTTAAAGGGATTGGCCAGAATTGCTTGTAGCTTGCCCACACGCCGCTACCCTTCAGCGCCAGCATAGTGGCATCAAGCGTGCCGGTGCGGCGCAGGTCAAAAAAGCGGTTGCCCATTTCGGTAAATAACTCCACGCGGCGCTCTTGCGCAACGGCAGTAAGTAAATCCGTTTGCATACCTGCGGTAGTGTTAGGCAGCCCGGCCCGGGTTCTTACTACATTGATATCCGCCTGGGCTCCGGTTATGTTTTTCAGCTGAGCGCGTGCCTCTGCACGGATCAGGTACATCTCGGCCAGCCTTAATATCACGGAGCGTTCGTTACCTATCACATTCGATTTGTACTTATTCGGGAAGTAGTAGGTAGCGTTAGGTGTGATGCCGGTATAGGTTGTTGATCTTACCCAATTGGTATAGCGCGCATCATTAGCCTCAAAACTCAGCCGCAATGAATTGGTTAGCTGCCCGAATACGTTCAGCTTAACGGGATCGGTAGCCGTTATCGCCGGCATGGCATTGTTGTATATGGTATATTCGTTGGTCGGAACGTCGTTGGTGGTGGCCATAGCCCATATAGTTTCTGCACTGTTGGTTAAAAATACGCTTGCTGGAGCTACCATTTTAAACAACGTGGTATTGCTGATCACGGAATCGGCCATTGCCGCAGCGTTCGTCCAGTCGCGGGTGGTCAGGTACATTTTGGCCAGCATGGCTTCTGCTGCATAACGGTTAGGCCGCGCCCGGTCTGATGTGGCAGTGCCGTAGCCGTTCATAAAGTCGGTTGGCAATAATGACTTGGCTTTAAGCAAATCTGAAATAATCTGTCCGTAAACCTGGCTTTGCGGTGCCCGCGATAGTTTGGAGGTTACATTAAAATCGGAGGTTAAAGCCAGGGCTGCATCGCCGTAAAGGCTGGTCAAATAATAATAATCAAAGGCACGTAAAAAATAGCATTCGCCCAGCCATTGGTTTTTAAAATAGAGTTTGGAAGGTGTAGTGTTTATACCCTCTATAGCCAAATTCAAAGCGTATATTTTTGAGTAGGTGGGCGACCAATAATTAATATTCGCTGCTAAAATGCTGTTGGCATAAGCTTGCTGAACAGGGGTATTGGATGTTGAGTTTGGCATTACGGCCAGCTCATCAGTATAAAAGCCGGTAAACTGTGCAAAGTTTGACGGGCCGCTGCTGTTCAGAGCGTTTAAGGAGCCTGTTACTATAGACGCCACCGAGTTATCCGAAACATAGGCGTCGGTACCGGCAATGGTACCTGCCGGCAACTCGCTGTTATTTAAATATTTTTGACAGCCTGTGAGCAGCAGCGAAGATGTCAGCACCATTGCCACAGCCTTGATATGTGTATTTTTGATCTTCATTTTTAATCTGATTAATTATTTAAAAAGAGACGTTTAACCCCGCGGTAATTACGCGCATAGGTGGAATAACGGTGATACTTAGATTTTCAGGATCAAGGCCGCCCAGGTTGGAGATGGTTAACAGGTTCTGGCCCTGTGCATAAACTGACAACGCCTTTACATGCATTTTAGAAAGCATATTGCCTGCAAAGTTATACCTGAGGCTGGCATTTTGCAGCCTGGCGTAAGTAGCATTGCTGTAAGCAGCCGTGCTGTTAGTGTAGACCTGCGAAAAATTCAGCAGATTGGTTATGGTTGCGCTAACTTTAGGTACAGTGGTTATATCGCCCGGGTTTTGCCAGCGGTTAAGCCAAACCGTACCGCCGTTAACGCCGTTGTAACCTACCGGGAAGCCATTTTGGGCTACCGCGTTGAGTGACAAACGACTGGTGAAAGTAAAGGAGAAATCCAGCGAAAGTTGTTTGTAAGTGACGGTATTTTGAAAACCACCATAGTACTTGGGCGAAAGATCCCTGAATTCTGTTTTATCTGCACTACCCAAGCTCGGATCATCTGCGGTAATTCCTTTTGCATTGGTATAGGAGGGATTACCGGTTTGCGGGTTTACGCCGGCAAAATTATATAGCAAAGTGCCCGTAACGGGTTTATCAATAATGTAATTAGGCCCTAACGAATAATAAGTAGGCAGTTTAAGCAGTTTGCTTGTTGGGATAGACATATTGAAGCGTGTTGTCCAGCTTAAGCTTTTGGTCCTGATATTGTTGGTGCTTAAGCTCATCTCCCAGCCGCTGGTGCGGATAACCGCATCAGTATTTACGGGATAGCTGCCCACCCCGGTAACGGCGGACAGGGGAATGTTGATGAGCTGATTGCTTGCAATATTACGGTAGTAATTGCCCTCAACATAAATTCTGTCTTTCAGAAAGCCCAGTTCAATGCCTATTTCCTTATTTTTGTTATGTTCCCAGCTCAATTCGGGATTGGCCAGCCCGGATGGGTTTAAAATGGTTTTACCCGCGTAAGTACCCGAGGACGCCGTATATTTGCTTAGATAGGCAAAATCGTTTATGGCATCGCCACCTAATATACCTGTGCTGGCGCGTATCTTACCATAACTTAAAAAGCGGAGGTTGTTTTTAATAAGATCTTCCTCGCTAAATATCCAGGCGGCGGCTACCGAACCGAAATTCCCGAATTTCTTGTTGGGGCCAAAGCGGGTGGACCCATCGCGCCTTCCGTTTAAGTTGACGATGTACTTTTGATTCCAAACCAGCTTCATGATGGCGTATGCGCCCAGATCGCGATAAGGGGTCCTGCCATAGGTTGTGGTGATGTTAGTGCCCGCGGAAGGATTACTGAGCAAAGCATCGGAAGCAAAGCCCGTACCTGATATTTCATCTACGGTATTCAGGTTATTATCAATTTTGCCACCCAGTTTAAAACTAAAATCGCCTTTGTTAAAAAAAGTGCTGGCATATTCGGCATAAGGTTCTATGGTGATATTACGAACCTGGTAGTGGTGGAAAATGCTGTGTGTTGAGGCGGCCGCGTTGGCTGTTGATGGCGGCATGGTTGTAGTAGGATAACCCATCAGTTCCTCGCCGCTGATGTTGTTATAGCCCACGTTGGCGCGCAGTGATAAGCCCTTAACAGGCCGGTATATCAGGCTGGTATTGGCCAAGAGGTTATTGGTTACCGCCCTGTAGGTGCGGTTAAAATCGCCCGTAAAGTTTACAATATTGCTATCCCAATTTACGCTGCCGTCAGGTAAAAACGGGTCGGGCGCATTAGGCGGCGTCAACGACATCAGCCTGCTGAAATCATAAGGAACCATCGTATTCACGTTAGAAAGGTAGGTACCTGCAATGTTATAGCTGAACTTATTATCGGCACTGTTAGTATTAATCGAAAACCTTAACGATCCGTCAATATTTGAGCCCTTGTGCCGTTGAATATTCCCGTTGTTGCGTAAACTGCCGCCAACCAGGTAGCTGCTATTTAACGTACCGCCACCATAGGTGAGGTTAAGGTTGCCGGTTTGTGCCAGGCCGCCCAGCAGTTCCTTTTTAAAATCAACGTTACGGTTGGTAGGGAAGGTGCCGTTTAAATCTTTGTCGCTTGCGCCAACCGGAGTTCCGTCATTCTTTAACGCCTCCCTTCTCAGCATCAGGTATTGATCTGTGTTCATCGGCTGCACTGTCTGACCCAGCAAGGATACCCCATTGTAGATATTAACCGTTAAGGTAGCAGGGCCGGGCTTGGCTTTTTTTGTGGTGATCAGCACCACGCCATAGGCACCTGAGGCGCCGTATAACGAAGTGGCGTCCGCATCTTTCAGTACACTGATGCTTTCTATATCATTAGGGTTTAAAAAGTTAAGACCGTTGCCACCCTGTATAAAATTGCCCGTGCCATATAGCGTGTTGTTTTCCATCGGTAGTTTTGCGCCTGGATAAGTTACACCATCAACTACTACCAGCGGAGCAGGAGCTCCATTGGCGCTGCTAAAGTTAGCGGCATCGCGCAGCCTTAAAGAGAATGCGCCTCCGGGCTGGCCGGTAGCTTGCTGTATAAACAAGCCGGGTACTTTGCCCTGCATAGCCTCCAGCACGTTACTCACCGGGTTCTTTTCAATCTCAGCGCCTGTTATGGTAGTTACATCGCCGGTATTAAGACGTTTGGTGGTGGTTCCGTAGGCAATTACCTGTACCTGGTCCAGGTTGTTGATGTCGGGTTTCATCGAAATAACCGCCGACTTTTTCATTGCACTCACAGGAAGTTCAATGCTGGTGAAACCGATATAAGATACCTGTAATATTGCATTATCATCCGGCACTGTAATAACAAACTCTCCCTTTTCGTTAGTGATTACTGTATAACGCGGATTGCCTTTTACTTTAATGGTTACACCCGGTAAAAACATGTTCTGTTCATCAACAACTTTACCTGTAACTATCCGCGGCGGAGCTTTTTCTGCCGGTAAATCCTGCGGCTGCCTGGAATGAATAACAATAATATTGTTTTCGATAGTAAAGCTTAAGGCTTGCTTGTTAAGGCACCTGGCAAGCGCGTCTTTAAGTTCGGCATCTTTAATATGGACGCTAACAGGCTTCGACTGCGATAGCAGGTCGTCAGTATAAAAAAAGTCGATGCCGGTTTGCTTTCTGATCTCTTTAAAAACCTGTGCAAGCGGTGCTTTTTCCAGGTTAAGGGTAACGCGCTGGGCATAACTTGCAGCACTTACCTGAATAATGGCCGCGGTGAGTATCAGTATTATCAATTTCATAACGCGCAACAGTTTTAGCGCGCAGGCCGGGGGCCTGCCTAATTTTTCAGGACAAAAATTCATACATTTGTTGAGGTTAATTCACGTTGCGGACCTGCCTCCAAGCAATTAGCCCGCAGCGCGAATGATTCTTAATTAATTTGTTTGGCTTACCTGCCAGGCTTACATTTTAACCGGTAGTGTTCCACCACTTCCGGTTATTTTTTGCCCGGCTATAAAGAGCAGGGTTAATGTGGTTTGTACAGTTCTGTCATACTTGATTGGGGTTAATGTGTTTAACTTTAATTGAATTTTATTTGTTAACGATGGTTAAAACTTTATCATGCACCGTAAACTTTACTGTAGCGCTTGATTCGAGCATTTTTAACACCGCAGATAAATTGCGCGAACGGGACACTACGCCGCTAAAAGTAAGCTTGCTGTTGCTGTAGCTGCCGTAATTGATATCCACATCGTACCAGCGGGCAAGTTTGCGCATGATGGCCGGCAGGGTTTGGCTTTTAAATACAAAATCTCCTTCCTTCCAATCCACAGCAGCCTCTACATCGGCCTGTGTAACCTTGATGTTGTTTGCTGAACTTACCAGCGACTGCTCACCGGGTTTAAGTAAAGCCATATTTGTACCGGCGCTAACGCGCACCAAGCCTTGCAGCAGTGTGGTATTGATTAATGGTTCGTCCGCATAGGCATTAATGTTGAAATGCGTACCCAGTACCTCAACCGTTTGTTCCCCGCACGTTACCTTAAAAGGTTTATCCGCGTTGTGGGCAACTTCAAAGTACGCCTCCCCGGTAATTTCAATCCTGCGTTCAGGGCCGTTAAAAACAGTTGGATACTTGATGGATGAGGAAGCATTGAGCCATACGCCGGTACCATCAGAGAGTATCAGGTGATGCTGACCTCCGCGCGGCGTACTTACGCTGTTAAAAACAGTAGGCATATTGACCCGTGCCGGAGCAGGTTCGTCTGTTTTATAGCTCAGTTCGCCGTCGGCCTTTTTTTCTACCACCGCTTCACCCTGGTGGGCTATCGGTCCGTTTTGCACGCCCCCTAAAAATATCTTATGGCCGTTAGCCAGCGTAAGTACCGCTTTGTTTGAACCCGGAAGCGCATCGTTATGCAGCTTTACCGTTTGTTGCACATGAGGAGCAGCCTTATATAAAAAATATGAAGCCGCGCCTGCCATCAGGATAACAGCTGCCGCAGCAGATAACCATGCGCTTAAGCGCCGCACTTTTGCGTTGCCCGGTATTACCAGTTTAAGCCCGGCTATGTTGTTCAGCTGTTCTTCGGTAACCGGCGCAAGGTCGGCAGCTTCCATTTGCTGGTACCAGGCTTCAATTATGGCCTGTTCCTGAGGCGTACAGGTACCCGAATTGTATTTATGCAGTAACTCTTTAAACGAATTATCCATTTCTCCCCTTGATGGTATTTATTGTATGGCAGGTAACCATATACCCAAGGGCTATTGCATGTTAAAAAAAAATTAAACCCTAACTCCGCTAATTTAGGTAGTCTATGTCAATAGATTTAAAGAGGTCTTTTGTCTTTTTTGTTATTTCGGATCTTACCCAGGTGTTTCGGATTTTAGTTTGGTAGATGCTTTTTGATATTTCTACTATGTCCTTTGGTGCATATTTTGAAAGTTTGTTTGCTGTTTTTAGTCGTGTATACAACCTGTAGTATGCGATCATGGCTATAAAATTTGCCATTAACCATCCTTCCAGCACATATCGGTTCTGCATGTAGGTTTTGTCTGCAAGCAGGAAGTGCTTGTAGGCGTCAAACATGACTTCTATTTCATTGCGCTGTTTGTAGGTTTCATATAACATTTGTGCGGACACCGCTTCAGGCAGGTGATTCGTGAGTGTAAGTGTTCCAAAACGGTCAACCCGTTCAAAGAAATCAACTTCTTTATACTTATCAGGATGTGTTTGAGTACGGGTAAGGAAATCAGCTTCTTCTTCTACTCTAAGGCGCTCGTCAAGGTAAGTAGTTAGCATCAGTCCTTCTTTTTCATATTCATAATACCAGACCACCCTCTTCTGATAGGTGAAATAATTCTTTATACCTTTTTTAAAATTGGCTTGCTGTAGCGGTTCATAATCTATGAGATTATTATTTCTGTATAGTGGGATAATGAAATGAATGGAGGCAGTTTTGAGGTCAGCGACGTTTTTCTTGCTGTAAAATCCCTTGTCGGCAATGAAAACCACATCTTTGATATTTAGTTCGTCTACACATATCTTCATCGATGTAACGTCAGTAATATTCCCATTGATAAGTCTATAATACACCGGTTGTTGCATTTGTGCAGAAAAAATGTACATCAGGCGTATTTGTGGATCATAGCTATGCTGTGGATTATAACCCATTGCGTTGACTGAAAGATGTTCTGAAAGGGATGGTATGTGCGTAGAATCAATCATTACAAATTTATCCTGCATAGCTTCCCTTACCCCTAATCTGCCTTTCATCCAGCCCAGCAATAGTTCTCTGTTTTCTCCTACATATTTCAATGCAGCTGTAATTGCTTTGTCATCAAGACCTTTTGTGACCCAGTTCAGAGAACAGTAGTCATGTGCATGTTGAAACGGCATACGCTTTATTGGGTGCTGATAAGCAAAACGCATCATTGCTACTGTCAATAATGTTTGACTAACAGGCTCTGGGAAGAGTGTAAGTAAACTGGGAAGATCCTCAGCAAGCAAAGACGTAAAGAGATTATACAATCCGTATGTTTTGATATCTACTACCGGCAGGCTGTTGCCTTTATCTTTTATTAGTTTTTTATCCGACGGGACAAAGCCCTCCTTCTCGGTGATTTTACCAAGAAGTTCCAGGGTTATTTTATCCGTCCGCTTTTTTTCAGAATTATAACGATACTCAACAGCGTACTTGTAAAATGTACCCTTGATAAGCCTGATCTCTGTTTTTGGCTCTTTAAATTTTTGAATCCAGGAAGGTAACGACATAGACAACCTAATTAGGTAGCCCAAAATAAACAAAAAAAGGAACAATCAAGCGTTGTTCCACTATATTTTTCAAAATAGACGGGGTAATTATGCGGAGTTAGGGGTTAAATAATTGTTGGCTACAGGTAATGTGTCATAATGAGCACCAGTAAACCTAACTTCATGCGGAGTATTTTTAAGGCAGCTTTAATATGATTTTTTACCGTAAACTCTGATATTTCAAGCTTTTCAGCAATTTGTTTATGGCTGAGGTGCTCCTTGCGGCTTAGCAGAAAAACTTCACGCATTTTGGGGGGGAGGGCTTCAATTTCGCGGTCTATCATCGCCTGCATTTCCTTCTCGCGCATTTGCAGATCGGTTACATAATGCTGATCGCTGATAAAATCTTTGAAAGAGGCGGCATAACGCGCTTCTACACCGCGGTGCTCTATAAAATTAAGTACTTTGTTACGAACAAGAGTGTATAAATACGCGCCGGTATTTTTAACCTCAGGAAGACTGGCATGGTTAAGCCACATCATCGAGAACACTTCCTGCACAATTTCTTTCGCTTCTTCAAAATTGCCCAGCTTTTTGTAAGCGTGGAGTATTAAAATTCCTTTGTATCTGTTATAAAGTTCGGTAAAAGCATCCCGGCTGCCGTTTTTCAGCATTGATATTAAATCTTCGTCTAAATTATCAGTCGGGGAATTCATTTAAAACGGCTAATTGATCAAAAATAATAAATTAACACGAGTACATTGCATTAACAGCAGGGCTGACGCATAAGAATAGTTAAAAGTTGATATGGTTATGAACAAAGTGTTGGAAACGTAGGTATAACTTTTGTGGTTTCGGGAGGATTAGAGTCGGGTTAGCGTTTTTTCTTTGTAAAAGCATATGACGACTTCACTTCACAATCATTTTAGATGGATACCTGATCCTCGTACAGGTAATAATAAGAAACACAATTTACTGGAAGTTATCATTTTGTCGGTATTGGCCGTTCTATGTGGTGCAGAAAGCTGGTACGAGATGGAAGAATTCGGGAAGGAGAAAGAAGATTTTTTAAAGCAGTTGCTGCCTCTTGAAAACGGCATACCCAGTCATGACACGATCAACCGGGTTTTTATGCTGATCGATTCGGCGCTTTTTGAACAGTGTTTTCGTGCCTGGACAGCGGAACTTAGCCGGGGTCTTGAGGAGTCGGGCCTGTCTGGCGAAAAGGAGTTGATCGCTATCGATGGAAAGAGCATCTGTAACAGCGCCTGCAAACACCAGGGGTTGGGGGCCTTGCATTTGGTAAGCGCCTGGTCGGGTCGTAACCAGTTGGTACTGGGGCAACAAAAAGTGGATGACAAGAGCAATGAGATTACGGCGATCCCAGCATTGTTATCGCTATTGAACATCAAAGGGGCGGTAGTAAGCATCGACGCAATGGGTACACAGAAAGCGATTGCTGAACAGATTGTCGAAAGCCAGGGCGATTATATCCTTGCTTTGAAACAGAACCAGGAAACACTTTATGAACAGGTAATCAATCAGTTCAACTTTAAAGAAGACAGTTACAGCCAGCACCTGGATAAGGGCCACGGGCGGGCGGAGATCAGAGACTGCAAAGTCATTCATGAACTTAACTGGGTTGACGAAAAGGAAAATTGGAAGGGAATAAAGACCATCATCAAAATAACCTCGGAAAGGATAATAGGTGACAGCCACTCCATACAAGACCGCTACTATATCTCCAGCCTCCGTGCTGATGCTGCCTATTTTAACCAAGCCATCCGCGCACATTGGGGCATTGAGAACCAATTGCACTGGCAGTTGGATGTCGGATTTGGCGAAGATTACAATACCACACGGAACAAACAGACCGCCCAAAACCTTGCCGTAGTCAGAAAGATAGCCCTAAATATCCTAAAAGCCGACAAAACCAGTAAGGCCAGCCTGAAAGCAAAAAGAAAAATGGCCGGGTGGAACCATAAATTTCTTCTTTCATTACAATTAATCGCTAAAACAAATTCCTAATGCGTCGGCCCTGGCATTAACAGCAAGGTAACTTGGTGTTTACTCATATATTCGTAGCTTTTGTATTAAAATGAGCCTGTTTATTGTTTTGGCAGTTATAAGCAGCAATAATCTGAGGTATGCGGAAGTTAATTCCTCTATACCAAGTATGATTCTTGCCAAATTGTCAGCTTCAGCAACAAATGCAGTTTGAAGTATTATAAACCCATATTACCTACTTTGCTATCGATAAACTTAAATCAATATATACCAACCATTAATGGTAAGTTCTATGGAAAGAACTTTTTGTATTTAAAAAATCAGAGCAGGTTAATTTATTTTGCACTTTAATTTTGTTCACTATCTCTTCTTAATGGCTTAAAAAAGTGGATGATAGCTCCTGCCCCGATTTAAATTTGGCTGATCAAGGTAACGCCTGGCAACTACAAATAGCGGCGGGTATTCAACGGCTAAAGGTGCTGGTTCACTTGTTGTGGTTACTGTTACCACTTTAAGTCAGCTTCAACCAGCCTTAACAATGGTAGTCATCATATTATTATAAGTTATAATATATTTGGCGGCTCCGTACCTTTAACGTTTACGTTTTCAAGTACTACATGGAATAACACCACCATTTAAGGAGCGAGCGGCGGGGACGCTACATTGTGAAATATCCAGTTAAAATTTGATTGGGAATTACTTTCAGGCGGCACTAACATTCAGCACATACTCGTTAAAAATATTACGTTCTATGGCAATATACTGGCATTGCAGCCTTTACCTTCAAGCGAAACAGATATCAGTTTTTCGGGTAACCATTCCGGGGTAAATTATTGGGATGTTTCCTTCCTTGTGGTATCAACGTTTAGTTTAATCACTGTAAAATCTATATTACCAGCGATGCTATTTGGTGAGGAACATTTGCATCCGCATCTCTTACTGCCACTTTTATTTTACCAGCAGCTGGTTAAATATGAGCCCGAATCCATCATGGAACTGCTGATGTAACGCCTACATTTAGTGTAGCACATAATTTCTAATGAAAAATTAAAAATGTAGCGGGTTTTGTAATTTGGTTGTACTTTTTATTTTGATCTCCCCGTATCAACGGAATGGGTGCTCCATTTGATACACATTAATAACCCATATCCCATGTAAGTTATAAAATAATCATTGTAGATAATTGAGACAATTATTTAATTATAGTACATTACTGTATCACATTTGTGCTAGAAAAAAATCCATTTCTATGACTATGTCAATTAATTTGCCTCCGTGTAAATCAGTTAACAGGTTTTCCGCTGCCGTTATTGGATCCGGATTTGTCGGCTTTAGTGCCGCGGCATACCTTGCGAAGTCAGGATGCAATGTAAGTGTTTATGAAAAAAATGAGCATATCGGGGGGCGCGCGAGGAGCCTGCAAGCCGGTGGGTACACTTTTGATACGGGACCGAGCTGGTACTGGATGCCGGAGGTCTTTGAAAACTTCTTCAACGATTTCGGTTATAAAGCAGATATTGGGTAAGAAAATAGCCAAATTGGCTTGCTGATTTGGCTTGGTTTTCTTTCAGCCAGGACTAATTGGGCCAATAAGAATGTGTTTGTTATTAAAGCTTCCCGGAGCCAGATCTAGCGTCAGCTGATTTGCTGACTCAGTATATGGATGAGGGGATGCGTGGATGGGTTAATAATGAAACACCTGATAACTTACCCGGCTTATGATTTAAATAAGTAGAATTTTCGTACTGATAGTTTTGTTTCTTAATTGAAAAGGATTACGTTTTTTTCGCATTAAAGAGCAATGAACACGCGCAAATCGAATTTTAAAAGTCAACCATGTCCACTCGCAGTAGTATGAATCGACTATCATATCACTTCGTAATATATTTTGCAGCGATTAAAAGTAGCAGAGTTCGGTCTGCCTTGGCTTCATCGTAATTTTCTTTTAGAAGCTGTTTAATCTGTTTGTTTTTAAGTTTAACAGCCGCCATTTGCAGCACTTGGAAAGAAGCCATTTCTACGCTTTCAATATTTTGAAGATAGAATATAATTGACATATCACGAAGTTCTGCTTGGCCAGTTTGTTCCTTTATAGCATTATAAGCATCGTCCACTAGTCCCGTCAAACCGTTTATACTCCCTTTCGATATTTGTGCATCAAGCAATTCATAGATTACCTCCATTCTTGCTAATTGCTTTTCAACATCGTTGACGGTTTCCGTAATGGCTAACTGCAAGTCATTAAAATAAACTTCGTTCTTTAATTGCGGCAGCCAGTTGACCAAGTGCGCCTTTGCATAATAGATACGGTTGAGGTGGTTAACAAAAAAAATCTTTAATTTTTCAGAACCTAACTTTATTTTTTTCGGAGAAGATGATTTATCGGATAGTTCTGACATCGGTAATTGTTTAATGCTAAGATAAGTACTCTTTTACGTGAGATAACAAGTCGAAAATATCAAATGGCTTAGCAATAAACGAATTAGCGCCGCATTCCTTAGCGAGTACGGCCAAATCAGTTTCACCCGAGACGAGCATTACAGGAAGTTGCCTGGTTTCTAATTTTGATTTGATCTCCTTACATATTTCCGGTCCGCTTTTAGCATAGCCGACAATACGAACATCAAGTAAAACCATATCAGGTTGTATAATCCTTATATGTTCAGCCGCTTCACTGGTGTTGGATAATACGGCTTCATAACCGTTCTCCTGGAAGACAACATTCAATATCTCCAAAATGTCTTCATCGTCGTCAATTAAGAGTATTCTTTTCGCCATGTTAAGTTGTCCGCAAATAATAGTCCAGTTTATCGAGTAATCGTCTATTTAAGTTAATAATAGTTTGTTCCTCTAAAAATAACTGTGTCCTTATAATTTTACTTCGCGATATTTGGAGATTAATTTTTGATTCTCATTATCATGCCTATCTTAGCTACATGACAAACAAACTTATTTGGTTTTGTGCTATTTGCTTATTAATCAGTAACCAGACAATTGCTCAGATAAGTACTCTGAATAAAGCTGTTGAAATAATTAACCGATATCGTAATGTTAGTTATTCACAAGTCGAACGTCAAAAGAACCCTTTCAGCGGTGACTGGATCTCATTTAATGTTAAATCATCAGTAAGCCGTATAAGCGAAAATGACAAATCTGAACTCTATGTTATGTTGGAAAGCAGAGGATATAAATATATATACAATGGCTCTACAAGAATAGATTTGGATTTAAACAATAAAACCTATGAGCTTAAGCAAGGAACCGGGGATGAGCCTTATAAAACACCATACTATTGGGCGCAATTTATACAAACGAAATTAGCCACATCACCTGAAAAAATTAAAAGTAAGCCGGATACTATTATTAATAATGTAGCTTGTTTTCATATAAAAGTCGTAATGACTGATTCTGCTTCCAGTAAGGAAATATATGATTTATGTTTAAATAAGACTACCTATTTACCTGTTTATATAAAACAATATTTGCAGGGGAATTTTGGAAAAGGAGATATGACCAGTAATGATATAGCATTAATGGTTAACGAAAGCAGCTACACCGATTACAGTGTTAATGCTCAGAATTTTATTGATGTTAAGAACTTAACCATCCCGACAAACTTTCATACTGAGAAAAAGGTCGCAATGATTACAACGGGCAATAGTGCGCCCGATTGGGAACTGCATGATTTACAGGGAAATATTGTGACCAATGCTCAGCTAAAAGGAAAAGTTACCTTAATTGATTTTTCATTTAACGCTTGCGCTGCCTGTATGCTTTCAATACCTACCTTAAAAAAGCTGCATGAAAAGTATAAAGGAAGCGATGTTAACATTATGACTGTAAACACTTCAGACACCAAACAGTCTGTTATTGCTTTTACTAAAAAAAACGATATTAATTATACGGTACTACTAAACGGAAGTAAAGTGGCCAAAAGCTTTCAGATTTCAGCATACCCCAGTTTTTATCTCATAGACAAAAACGGTATGATAGCCGCGACATTTGAAGGCTATAGTAAGGACCTTGAAAATGAACTTATTAAAAAAATGGATGATCTTAAATAGTACCTATTCAGACATAATCGTTGACCTCAGGCTTTGAAAAATAAGTTTCCTCTGCGTTCTCATGGAACAAGCCTGGGTGCTATCTACAGTTTTGGCAGCTTAGGTTTCAGACTCTTTATTCTATAACCTTTTCCGTCCTTTTAGTTTGTTAATCAATATTGCTTTGAGGCCACGACAGCTTCGCGTTATTATACAAAGCTGCTTTAGCCTGCAAGTCTACGAAGTGAGCAATGCCCTTCTCTTTGTAAATAGTTAGCGTTTCTAATGTATTATACACAACTTTAAGCAACCTTCTTGCGACGGCAACTATAGCTTTCTGCGCTTTCATTCGTTTCCGTAATTTATCAAACAAAGCATGCCAGTAAGATTCTTTCATTCGAACAGCGGCCCAAGCCGCACCAACAATTGCAACTCTTAAATAACTGTTACCTTTTTTTATTGCAGTGTTTTTTCGCTTACCTGCACTCTCGTTGTTACCGGGAGCTATACCGCACCAGGCGGTAAAATGATCAGCTGTTGGACAACGGCTCATATCTTTTCCTGTTTCGCTAATAATGATTTCGGCTGATTTAACACCAATGCCGCTGATGCTATCAAGGCATTCGAATGCTTGTGCATAATGCTCAATGATAATTTCAGTAATTGACTTATCTAAAAAGTCGACTTGCTTTTGAACATGATCATAATCTTCTAATAACATTTGCAGTTGAGTATGATGATAGGTTTGCAACGTAACATCTAATGCTTTGATCAACTGTTCTTTCTTTTTAATTACTTTGCCTCTGGCACAACTTAGCAATTGTTCCTGATCTGTGACACCTTTTGCCAACAGTCGTATCATATCCATAGCTGATAAAGTATGAATCGAACTGATAACAGAGCGAAGTTTGATGTTATTGCTTTCCAGTATCTTCAGTAGGCGGTTCCTTATTTGGTTGAGCTGCCATGTATAAAAAAGGCGATTACCGCAATAATCTCTGATTATGCGCTGGGTACTATCAGGCATAAAACTTGGTCTAATTAAACCGTGTAGTAATAATGTACAAAGCCATTTGGCATCCTTGCGATCAGTTTTTCGCTTAGGTATTTGCTTAATGTGAACAGGATTTGCAACAATGACTTCGATACCTGCTTCTGTAAGTATGGCATGTAAGCTCATCCAATAAATGCCCGTGCTTTCCATCAGGCAGTGGTGAATATCATTCTCTTGTAACCAATCTCTGATCTTTTTGAGTTCACAGGTATAAGTGCCGAACTCCATAAACTCCTGATTGCTACCATCTTTCCCGGAGATAAAGCCGACGATCTTATCTTTGTGCATGTCAAGACCACAAGCTTTGTCTAATTGAGGCATAATGTTTACATCTTCAATAACTTGCTGTTTCATAAATATCCTCCTTTGATTATCTATGAACTACATTTTTATGAGCCCGGATGTTTTTCGAATCATAATACTTAGGTTAAATTAATAGTTATCAGGAAATATGAATAAATTTTATTACCAATATTCTATACATGGTGTAGTATTGAGCCTAATTGTAAAGGTACTAAAAGAAAAAAGCTACATGCAATAAAGCTGTGAACTTCGCGCCAGGCGTAAAAGCGATACCATCTACCGCCGACTGGCCTTTAACCTGATAACTGTTTCAAATTGCGCTTCTTTCCATTTGATATTGAATAATTATTGATCGTTAGGCTGATCTCGTATTTACGCTTCGTGTAATTCAGAACCAGGTCATTGATAAAGTAGCCTTAACAGGATAAGGAGCGTTTTTTTCACCACATAAATTTAAGCGTTTTCAAATCTATTTTTTAGCCGCAGGCAAAGTTTCGGTGACCTTGCTGCAATTAGCCATACCCATGTAGGGATCTTTTCCTTTATCAGAATCACTTAGGAAATAACGTTTGGTCATGGTGCAGTACTGGCGGTAAAGCACGCTATTATTAACTTTCAGTTTTTTAACCAAAGTGTACAGGTTGTTGGAAAGGCTGGCGAAGTGTTCGCGCTGATGATCGATCTTGTTCACTTCGCTGATATGCCTGCTGTCAAACTCCAGTTTGGGTAGTAAGGCGGCTTCATCAGCGCTTAGACCTGTTTTAGGCACTTCGCCAATTGATGCCAGCAAAGTTTTAGCTTTAGCCTCGGCCACCGTGCCATCACCACTTACTAAGGCATCTTTCAGCGAAAGGTAATTGGTAATCACCGTATTGATGGGTTTTGTTTGGGCGTTTTGTGCTTTAACGGTTAGGATGGATAGCACTGCCATTGCTAAAAATAAAGCTGTTGTTTTTAACGTTTTCATGTCTCTAGTTTTTAAATGGTTAATTTTTGATGTTGTTATTCCGGTGCCTGGAAACGCTTATCGTTTACAAAGTCCCGGTCGGTTAAGGTTTTAAGAAAGGCGATCAGCTGGTGTTGTTCAAGTGTCGTCAGACTGATACCGTAAACATTGTTTTGATGTAAAGCGGGGTCAAGATTTGCAGCCGGCTTTACCCCAGAATTATAATGGGCTAATACTTCTTTTAATGTCTCAAACCTGCCGTCGTGCATGTAAGGGCTGGTCAGTTCGATGTTGCGCAGGGACGGAACACGGAATTTACCCCGGTCTGTTTCCAGGTGAGTGATGCTGTCCCGGCCAATATCATCAGGTTTCAGGTCAAGGCCGTTACTGCGGTAAGACAAGTCAGTAAATAACGGTTCCTGGTGACAGGTGCTGCATTTTTGTTTGAATAATGCATAACCCGCCGTTTCGTCCTCGGTAAAATCGCCGCCTTTTTCTTTCCTGATATACTTATCATACTTTGAATTTGCGGAAACAAGCATACTGGTGAACTGTGCCAATGCCCTGAACGTGCGCTGTGAATTGATCTCCGTTGTTCCAAAGGCGGCTTTAAATAAAACCGGGTAAGCCGTCGTTTGCTGTAATCTGCTGACAATAGTATTCAGGTCGGTCGCCATTTCGCAGGGGTTGGTCATCGCGTTCATGGGCGACACTTCGATATGATGTACACCGCCATCCCACATAAATTCCTTTTGCCAGGCCAGGTTAAATAAAGGCGGCGCATTTCTTGTACCCATGCATTCATCAACACCATGACTAACGGCATGGTCGAGGTTTGCAAAAGCGGCAAAAGACTGGTGGCAATTCGCGCAGGAAATGGACTTGTCTTTGGATATGATCGGATCGTAGAATAATATTCTGCCCAACTTAAATCCATTGCTGGTTATGGAATTGTCTTTAAAATCATATACAGGTCTAGGGAAATTGGCAGGCACGGCGAAGCGAACGCTATCGGCTGCGATGCCATAATTAATTCCCTTAAACCCATAATTGAATGCCGTATTGACAGTGATAAATGTAAGCAGCACGAAAAAGACAATTCCCTTAGCTTTCATATCAGTTCTTTACTTTGGTGATCTTAAAAAGCCCATCCGCGTAATTATCCGCAACGACAACTGAATTTGGCCCGCCCATCGTGAAGTTCAGTTTGGCAAAATCTACGGTAGTTTTACCCTGGAACAAAGCGCCTGCATTAGCGATCAGTTCAAGTTCCGGTAGTTTGCCGTCATTGATCTTTAAGGTCTTCGGAAGCTTTTGTGTAAAGGTGCGGATCGTATTGTTGGGGGCTTTGGCACCACCGATATGAAAGGTCAAGCGATTCTTCTTAGCCGTAGATTTCGGAGATTCCCCCTCCAGTTTTACAAAGATGTATCCGCTGTTCCAGCTCCAGAACATCCCTTTGGCCGGGTCAAGTACACCGGTTTGCGCACCAGCGAAATTACGCAAGCTGTCCACGCCAATAGTAAACGTGATGCCCGTGTATTTTCCTTCGGGAATATTGGTGATCTGCTGGTTTAGCGTAGTGGAATCCGCCGCGTTCACCAAAAAATAAGAATCAGGTATCGCTATCTTATCGCCATTCTTTGCGATGAGGCTAACGTTGCTGATATAGTATTTAAACGTGGTGATCTTAAGATCATCACCATTAGCGTTTTGATACAGCGATAAACTGTCATTCAATTTCAGGGCTTTGCCGTCCATTACGTTTTTGAAATGAACCGCAACTGTACCAGTTTTAGCAGCCTTTTTAGGGTCACCGGGGTTTGGTTTAGCACTTACCGTTAAGCCGGTGATTGCCAGCATTAGCAGGGTGATTAATTTTTTCATATTGTTTAATGATTTAAGTCCCGTTAATTATTTAATTGTATGAATTTCGTAAGCGGTCGGATTTCTCTGGAAACCTGCTTTGCAACGTGCTGAACAAAAGCCGATGATCTTTCCTTTGTAATGAACCGTATCGGCATAACCGGCCAGGGCCATTCCACAAACCGGGTCTTTATCATTGTCAATTTTAGCTTTTGCGGAAACGGTTTCTGGGTGCAGCAAAGGTTGTAAAGCACTGTTATACATGGTGCGTACACTTTCAACTATCGCTTTATCCGTGTTATGCTCACTGCCGCCTTTGACCGGTGGTTGAGGATCGTACTCCAGGTCAAGCATCACGGTTTGGGTGTACTTTTCACCCATGATTTCATTGATCAATCCGAGGCTCATATCGATTCCCGCAGAAACTCCTGCACTTGTCCAATACTTACCGCTTTGAACATAACGTTTATCTTCTGCGGTGATACCGAACTGATCTTTTAAAATCTGCTTACCGAACCAATGCGTAGTGGCTTCATGACCTTTAAGTAAACCAGTCGAGGCCAGTATCCAGGCACCTGTACAAACGCTGGTGGTGTATTTGGAGTGGACATCTATCGCCTTTATCCAGTTCAGCAAAGCGGTATCTTTCGTGGCGGTAAAGGTTTCATTCAGGCCGCCGGGTATAACCAGGATATCCAATTGCTTGACTTCGTTAATGGAGGTATCACATTGCACCTTCATACCGCCACCGGTGGTGATCAATCCTTTATGACGACCCACAAAGAACACTTTAGCGCCCATGAGTTCACTCAATACATGGTAAGGCCCCATCGCATCCAAAACCGCATAGTTATCATAAAGGAGGATGCCTATTGTCTTGATCTGCACTTTAGGTTCAGGAAGTATATCTGCCATTTGTTGCTCATGGTTTTTTGTCGTGGCCGTTGCTGTGTCTTTTGATTTGTCTTTACACGCGGCCACCATCAAAATGAGAGTTGCTGCAAAAAATAGTCTTTTCATCAGATCTTTTATTTAAAATTTCGCTATTAAAGTCGTTCCGTAAGTTTTCGGGCTTCCCAAAAGGAAAGTACCGAATGAGCCGTAAGCGACGTACTTTTTATCAGTAATATTCCGCGCCCAGAAGTTCAGTTCAAAGTTCTTACTGCTGATACCTGCTTTAGCGTTGAACAAACTATAAGCTGGCTGGCTTAAGCCATTCACAAAATCAAAGTAGTACTTGTCTAAATAACGATATTCACCCCGGACGAATGCGGCTAATTTCTGTTTGCTACCCGCAAGATCATACGTGTATTGGGCAGCCAGCATGGAACTGACTGGCGGTGTATTAATAGGCTGGTCGCCTTTGTAATTCACTACAGCCTTGGCCTCTGCGCTATACAACAACAGCGAAGCATAACGTGCATGGGAATAGCTGGCGTTCCAGTCAATTTGCAGGCCTTTTACGGGCAGGGCCGTTACTTCCAGTTCCAAACCTTTATTGTGCATTTCACCAACATTCAGGATCAAGGCGTTAATACCGTCCATGGCGGTACTGATCTGCTGGTTATGCTGTTCGAGATAAAATGCGGTCAGATTGAATTTCAGCTTGTTGTTAAACAGCATGTTTTTCCAGCCGATCTCGTAATTATCCGAATGTTCCGGCTGGTAAGGCACTTGCGCAGGATCGGTCGCATTGGTATTTAATCCTCCTGCACGGAAGCCCCTTGCATACGAACCGTAAAGCAGCATGTTATCCTGTATCTTATAGCTCAACACGAATTTGGGGGTGACCGCGTTAAAGCTAGCCCTGTAATCTGCGTTCGGGGTTAACAAGGTTGCAGGGGCAGGATCTTTCTGGTAATCGGTATATTGGCTAAGCCCGCGGTTTTCGTGATCGTAACGTATGCCTGCGGTGAAGTCTAATTGTTTAGTTAGCGAATAGGTAGCCTGCCCGAAGAATGCATAGCCTTTATTGTTGCCGTGACTGTTGCCGATGGTGGTAAATGGCGCACCGGAAGTCGGGTCAAATTGCACGTAATCCGGTCCATAAAATGTCGGCGTGATCATGTGCAGATTTTGCGTAAACCCATAAGCCCCGGCTACCCATTTTAACTTGCTTGCACTTGCGGACGGTGAAGAAAGACGGATCTCCTGTGCGAAGATATGTTGGCGCTGATCAGGGGCGGTACTCAAAGCGTCTAAAGGACTGAAATCATAATCTACGCCTCTTCCTTCGTAATATTCATGCCAGTTGATATAGGATGATACGGAAGTAAAGTTAAAATCCTTGCCATAGTAATTGGCGGCCAGCGAGGTGTTGAAGTTGTTCCGGCGTTCTACATTAGTATTGTTGGTGTTCACCTGGTAAGGTTTGGAAAAGACATCATCAATTGATCCTACCCAGGGAAAACTACCTTTGTCATTGTCATTCTCGGTTTTCACGTTTAGCGCGAGCGACCATTGGGCTGATGGCAGATAGCGTAAATTAAAGTTACCGGAGTAATCCTCTCTGCGGTCGAAACCGCTTTTGGTGAATTCATTATAGTAAATTGAGCCACGGTGGTTATAGGTAAATGAACCGCTGGCAAACAGTTTATCTTTTATTAGAGGTTCTGAAAGGCTGACCGTATAACGCTGCTGTCCGTAATTACCGAAAGTCATTTCTGCATAACCGGACGGCGTGTTGCCAGGTTGCTTAGTGGTGATGTTCACCACCCCCCCCATAGGCGTTACGACCATATAAGGTTCCCTGCGGCCCGCGCAGGATCTCGATGCTTTGTACATCGTTGAACAAGGGCGGGGCAGAAAAATAATCAAACTGGTAAACACCATCCACATAAGTAGCGACGGCCTGCTCATTGGAAAAGCCCATCACTCCGCGAATGTTGAAGAAATTGGAACTGGTGCTGTTACCGTGCTCCACCACAAATAAATTCGGTGCGATTGCCGTCAGGTTCGTAATATCCCATAAACGGTACTCCTTGATCTGTTTGGCATCTAAAGAAGTGATCGCGGCCGGTATTTTCTGGATAGCCTCCTGGCGCTTTTCTGAGGATACTGTCACCTCATTTAATTGACTGCTGCTTTCAGTCAGCCTAAAATCGAGGGTCAGCACTTGCCCTTTTTTCAGTTCAAAGGATTTTAATTGCGAAGCATACCCTACTGCTGAAATACTGATGGTATAATTTCCACCCGCTAAATTGTTGATGCTATATCTACCCTGGTTGTCTGTTATATCGCCATAATTGGTATTCAATAATTTAACCGTTGTTTTAACAATGGCTTCTCCGCTGGTGGTTGTAACAACACCCTGTACTTTTGCTGATTGTGCAAATGAAGTGACAGTAAAGAAGCTTAATATGATCGTAAGTAGTTTTAAAGTTGTTTTCATGATTTGAAATAAGGTTAGTTGTTTACCGGCCTGAGCAATCCCATTTTTTCACGCCTGGCGCGGTCGAATTTCATTCCGCCCAATGCTTCGGGCCATTTATCCTGTTCGTGCATGGTATATTGGATCGCGCCTTCGACCATTTTTTCGACACGTTCACCGCTAAAGCGGGCGACCAGGTGCAGCGATGCATCAATTCCGGAGGTTACGCCAGATGCGGTAACCAATTTGCCTTCATCCACAAAGCGCACATCCCTGATAACGGTTGATTTAGGGAATTGTAGCTGCAAGTCATCGGCCTGGAAAAAATGGGTAGTCACTTTGTGACCATCAAATGCGCCGGTTTGCCCTACAAAGTAAGCCGCTGTACAGATAGACATGAGTACATCTACTTTATCGCGGTATTGCTGAATAAATCCAATGACCTGCTGATCGTGCCGCATGGAATCCGCTAATCCGACCGTACCGCCGGGGATCACCAAAATATCCGGTTTGGGCATATCAGTTGCCGTATAATCGGGTGTGAATTTCAGTGTGCCGCCCTGAGTAGTTACCACACCTGCTTTAAGGGCAACCGTGTAAACATGGTATTGTCCTTTGGTAATACCATTGGCTTTGGTAAAAATATCTACCGGCCCTTGCAGGTCGCCCAACCCAACGCCGGGGTAAACAAATACCGCCACATTCAATCTTTTGGTAAAGGTTGGAGTAGTCATCTGTGCATTAACGATCAGCGAGAGGCTGATGAACAGGCTCAATAAGCATATCTTTTTCATGGGTTAATTAAAATTTAAGGGTTAAAGTGGCGATATACCTGCGCAGCATACCCGGCGTGATCGTACCGAAGCCGCCGTTGTAGAATTGCTTGTTCGCCAGGTTATCTACATTAAGGCCAAAACGGTAGCGCGGACGGTTATAAAACACGGCGCTGTTAAGCAGCGTATAGCTGTTCAGGTAAAATTGCCCGTTGGTGGTGTTATTGACGATCAGGTTACGGCTGGCATAGTTACCGCCAAAGCCAACACCCAAACCTTGCAGGTCTGAGAACGGTAGGCTGTAACTGGCGTAAAAGTTAACCGTTTTATCCGGCCCTGAATTAACGGGACGTAACCCATTCACCGTACCATCGGCAGAAGTTAACTGGCTGTCGTTGTAAGCAAACCCTGCATTGATCAATAAGCCCGTTATGGGCCTTGAATACAGGTCTATTTCCACGCCTTTGCTGAATTGCGAACCTTCCTGTACGGTAAAGGTCGGGCGGGTTACGTCCGGCCTTAACGTGTTTTCTACCTTGATGCTGTAATAGCTGACGGTAGCACTTAACAGGTCATGCGCCAGTTCCGCTTTGATACCGCCTTCGAGCTGATTTGCATACTGCGGTTTGAACGTTGAAATGGTTCCGTCCGGCTGGGTTGTCGGTGCCACATTCTGAAATCCGTTATTGTAGTTTCCAAACAGGGATACCCGGTCTTTCACGACTTGGTAAACTAAGCCAAACTTCGGCGCGAAAGCCATCTGGTCATAATTGCCGGTGGTTACGTTAGTCGTTATATTGGTTGTTCCGCTATTATTGAAACGGTCAACCCTTAGACTAAGCATAGCCGATAAGCGGTCAGTAATATTTACTACATCCGAAGCATAGGCCGCGTAGGTATTCAGTTTTGATGAGGAATACGTTGCGGCAAGGCCGTTCAGTTTATTAGCAATACTTGCCGGGCTGATCAGTTCATAATTCGGCATCGCATGCTTGATGCTTAACGTGTCAAACGCTTTCCGGCCAGCTCTGCCATTCAGGGCATTGGATGAAAAGGCGGATGCATTCTGATAGAACTCTAAACCAACGACCAGGCGGTTACGAACCTTGCCGATACTAAAATCGCCGATAAAGTTTTGCTGAACCTGGCTGATGGTAAACAAGCTGGTCGGATAATTGGACACATTGCGCACTAAGGAACTGTCACCTTTCAGCAGCGTAAAAGTTAAGTAGTTGTCTGTGTTCTCCGCGCTGGTACGGATCAGGTTAGTTTGAGAAGTCCACTGGTCACTGATTTTATAATTCACCTGTCCGTAGATGCTGCGGTTCGGATCTTTCAGCGTTACGCTGTTATTGCCATAAGAACGCTTGTATTCCAAAGGCAATTGTGACGGGTTACTGGCCCATGTTTTAGTTGAACCTGCCTGGATCGGGCCGACTGGTGTGATCTGCGGTAAAGAAGTGCTCTCACGGTTATAAAACTCCGCGTCGAGCGAAAAGCTCAGGCGGTCGCTGGCTTTATAAAAAAGGCTTGGTGCGATAAAGGTGCTGCGGATAAATCCTGCATCCTGGAAACTACCCTCGTAATGCTGGGCAGCGTTTACGCGTAATAAGACCGTTTTGTCCTTGTTCAGCGGCGTATTGATATCGGCTGTAAAACGGTTCAGGTCATAGCTGCCTGCCTGGTAGCCGATCTCCACATGGGTCGTATCAAAAGGCTTTTTAGTAATGCGGTTGAGTAAGCCACCAAAAGAAACCAAAGTACTACCGAATAAAGTCCCTGATGGGCCTTTTACGGCAACCAATTGCTCGACGTTGGCCATGTCCATATCGGCGGTTACGTAGCCTGCCACCCCGTTACGGATATAATTACGGGTATTAAACCCACGGCTCGTATAATATGCTGATACCGATGACCAGCCTTTCACCACACCGGGAATGTTTTTGACGATGCTGTTCAGGTCGGTAGCAGCCTGCTCGGTGATGACCTGATTTGAGACGGTATTGATGACCTGCGGATTCTCAATATTGCTCAAGGGCAACTTTGAAGTAATGCTGCTGGCCTTATCCCGCTGGCGGTTCTTGCGGCTACCGATAACAACTTCCGAAAGCTGCTGCGTGGCCTTGTTCAGTTCAAGGGTTAGAAAATTATTCTTCCCGGAAATTACGATCAGGTTTTGTTTGCTGGCGGTGTAGCCGATGCCTGAAGCAATTAGGGTATAAGTGCCCGGTTTGATATTACGCAATACAAAATCTCCGTTCTCTTCGGTTCGGGTGCCGTTACTGGTTCCTTCCAGTTTAACGCTGATATTGCTTAAAGGCTCTCCATCAGAGGATATTATGTTGCCTTTAATGGTTTGCCCAATGGCGGGTAAAGTAAATAATAAGATTAAAAAAGTATATAAAAATTTCATCAGATCACTGTAATAGCATAGGGACATGCACAGCATAAAATGCAGGCATTGCCGAAAGCCAAATAAATAGTCGAATCGCAGAGACAGTTCAAAACTGTTCGTAACGATACATTAAAATAGATGGAGGTTAAGCGATCTGCTGCTTGGGCGGTCTGAAGATGGTTTCAATATCGCGGCTGCTGTATTGATAAGTATAAGCGGGAAAACTACTTTTTACCGTTTCTAAAATAGTGGGAGCAACAGATGAAAACTGAAATGGCTCTTGAAAAAAGGAAACTTCCAGGCGGTTCAAGTTGTCTTTTGCTTCCTGCTTTTTTTCGCTTTCTTCGGCCTGGTGGATCTTCTTCATGAAATAGCACTTACCATTACAGTGCATCCAGGGACGGGATCGGTTGACACAAAGCGTTTCGGCAATGTACTTCTGGTTCATTTGAAATCCGGCATATACCATAAACACTGAGAAGTTGGAACTAATCAGCGTTACAAGGAGCAACATGGCGGCAAACCGTTTGGACATTGACGCAAAGGTAAAGCTAATTGCAAATAGTTTCCGCAGTATCGCTATTTAGATTCATTCCAAATTAATTATTCTTATATTGAGGAGGTTCCCCCTGCTGCCAAAATAAGCGTTATGATAATTGTTTCGTTTAGTTATATTCGGAAAGTTTCGCACGTATACAAAACGTGATATGAAAACAAAAATACTTCTGCTACTGTGCCTTTTCGGCAGCTTTCAAATGATGGCGCAAAACAAGCTTCCTTCATTATTGGTAAAGCTGAAAAAAGCACCGGCAGACACCATTAAAGCGCTAATTATCCAATCCATTACGGAATATTACAGGAATATTAAACCGGATTCAGCAGGGATTTACGCACGCCAGGGATTGCAACTTTCTGAAAAATTAAATTTTGTTTACGGTAAAGCTGCATTCAGCCGTTTTTTAGCGGAGCTGGACCTCAACGAGGGAAAGATGGACGCAGCGAAGCAAAAATTCGGTACTGCCATGATCTTGTTTGAGCAAACCGGGCGAAAAAAGGATATCGCCTCGGTCCATAACGGACTCGGGGCCTGGGCGATCAAACAGGGAGACTACCCCGAGGCAACAAAGCAATTTTTAACGGCTTTAAAGACTTTCGAGGCAGCCAGGGACAATGCGGGGGCCGCTTATGAAAAGTTAGGGAATTTTAAAGCCGCGGCCAGGCTGGAAAGCGAAGCACTGGTACTGATCCGGGAACGTCACTTGAAGGAGTACGAAATTAACACGCTGATCAGCCTGGCCTCGGTATTAAGCAGGGACAAGCCGGACAGCAGCAGGCTTTTGTTGAACCAGGTCCTTAGGATCAGCCGGGAGATCAACCAACGTTACCTGATGATGGAAGTTTATCAAGGGATGGTCGATCTCTATAAACAACAAGGAAAGTATAAGGAAGCTGAATATACGCTGGAAAGGAAGATCAAGTTACAGGATAGCCTCTTTACCTTGAAAAAAGCCAAAGATATCGCAGGCTTGCAATCTTACTATGACCTGGCCAATGCAACGATAAAGTTGCAGCGGTCTGAGATAAACAACCAGCAGATGCGCAATCACCGAAATGTTATACTGGCCGCTGGAGTGACCTTGGTATTCATTACGTTAACCTTAATTATGTTTTACCTGAAGATGCGTAATTTAAACCGGCAACTGTTGAAACGTAAAGACATTTTAAGGCAGCAAAAGGAAGCGCTCGATTAGCAGAATGAATTCAAGAACAAGCTTTTTTCTATTATCGGCCACGACCTCCGGTCACCTATCGCGACCATCGTGAATTTGATGGAAGCAGCGGAGGAAAACGATTTATCCGCTGAAGACTTTATCGCTTTGATACCCCAGTTAAAAGATCAGAGTAAAGCTACCCTAGAGATCCTGGATAAACTCCTGATCTGGGGAAAATCACAGTTAAAAGGAACCAAATACAACCGTTCTGTTTTTAATGCCAAAGAAATGATCTTGAAAAATGTCGAACTTTACAAGAACCCTGCCTTGCAGAAGATGATCAAGGTAACTGATGAAACGCCTAATGAGATAAGCATCTTTGGGGACAGTACGCAGGTAGATTTTATTATCCGGAATTTACTGGCTAATGCGATCAAATACACTCAACGTGGTGGCGAAATCAGGTTCTCGGCCAGCTTGAACCAGCCAGCCGGATTTAATGCGATCCATGTGCAAGATAATGGCGTGGGCATTGCAAAGGGCGCACAGCAGCTTATTTTTGAAAGGAATAATCAAAGCCAGGAAGGCACTGCCCAAGAAAAGGGGAATAGCATTGGCCTGATGTTATGCAAGGAATTCTCGGAAGCCAATGGCGGAAAGATCGAATTAGAAAGTGAATTAGGCCGCGGCACGCGGTAGTTTCTATTTGCCTTCGGATGAACAGAATGTCAATTAGGCGTTTTTATGGCTAATTAATCAAGATGTGCCGTTATGCCTATAAGGTCTGATGCCTTCCGCTTAGCTGATTATCCCCATCAGGAAAGCCGTTTTTACCGCTTCCGTGATATTCACCACTTTCATTTTCCTGATGATGTTTTGCCGGTGGCGATGGACCGTATTTATTGAGATATGCAGATTGTCTGCAATTGTTTTACTGATCAGGCCCCGTGCAACAAGTGTAAGCAGTTCAAGTTCCCGCCTGCTAAGCAGGCTTTTGTCGTAGTCCCGGTAGATATCGCTGCTAACGATGTCACCGGTTTCGTTATTGATAATTTTCCCTGCTATACCCGGATGTGGTTGCTGATCTGCCGATGGTGAGTAAATACAGGTAGCCAGCCAGATACTGCCATCCGAAAAACTCTTCTGATAAATGGTCCGGTGCGTAATAAAAACATATTTGCCCTGCGGGTCTTTTGCCCTGAGTCGGCTGATCGTGCTGTATTTTACACGTTCATCGATCGGCAGTTCTTTTTGAAACTGAAAATAACGCAGTTCGAAAACATGCCGCTCCATTAAGTCATCCGGATGGATCTTATTAAAGATCAGCTCTTCAAAAGCGGAATCGATCACAAAGTCGTTTGATGGCAACCCCCAAAACAAGCCGAAGTTTCCGGCATAAATATAGCTGCAGTCTGCTTTCAGGTCAGAAAGAACAGCTACGCTATTCTCTACATGTACATAAGCTTTGACCATTTGCTGGTATTGCGCCAGTAAAGCCCCCTCTTGCGGGGGAGCCGCAAATGTTTGATCCAGCATTTGGGAACAGAGCTCGGCATAAGAGGATAGGTTGTTCATAGATGACCTCAAAAAAATGGCTAATTATAACCATTGCAAAAGCTTGAAAAGCCGTTACATTTGCTTGTCAAAATTAACCTATTCTTTGATATTACTTAAAGCGTATTGTATGAAATCTCTTTTGCCATCCATTATTTTAATGAGCCTTATGATAACGATTTCCAGCTGCGAACAAAAAAAGTCACCGTCTACCGAAACAGCGACGGCGGAAACCAGTGCTAAAAAGGATTCAGCGCAAGTCAAAGGCACCCCCTGCGACAAAACAATTTCCGGGGTACACTTTACCAAATCGGTCAATAATGCCGACAGCCTGACCAAAGTTGACGCGAACGGCAAGGTCACTTTCAGCGTCGGCGCAAAAAAAGATTACTTCTGCGACCCGAATGACGATAAGCTTTCTAACAACACCGCCCCAATACTACTATCGGAAGTGGACAATACGAAGGCATTTACTTTCATCTCCAAAGTAGCTCCCGGATTTACTGAGAAGGGCTTATACAATGCGGGGGTACTATATATTTATGTTCATGACAATTTCTGGCAAAAACTATGCTTTGAGCAGGATGAGCGAGGCAATCACCGGATCGTCTCTGTCCGCACGATCGGAACCTCCGATGATAATAATCATGATGTCGTAACCGATCTTTCCGTTTACATGAAGATCTCATCTGATACCCGCACCGTAGCCAGCTATTACTCAACAGACAAAAAAACCTGGCACCTGGTGCGATTATACAAAAATAACTATCCGGCAAAAATATGGGTAGGCTTCAGCGCACAATGCCCAATCGATAACGGCACGGTTAGCCACTTCGAAGACATCAGCCTGGACCAGCAAAGCGTTAAGGACTTTCGTTTAGGTAACTGATTTGCTTAAGTTTATTTCGATGTTCTGGGATTGATTAATTTAACGCTAAAATTCCTTCATGAAGCACAAAGCTTATTGCCTCATCTTCTTACTGTTCGTCTTAGGTAGCCAAGCCACGGCGCAACAAAAGCCCCATTCCCTGAAAAGAAATGGGGCTTTTGTTAAAGGTGTTTATACCAATTTATTTAAAATTAACGGGCATACCGGCAGGGAAATAAGCTTTAAGATAAACAAGGCATTTGACCAGCTCTTTTATGGAGATCGTTCAAGCCAGGCTATCTACTTTGAAGCAGGTGTTAATCATCTTGGAAACTTAGCTTATGTACTGGATGTCCTGCATCAGGATGTCCGGAGCGAAGGTATGTCTTATGGGTTGATGATCACACTACAGCTCAACAAAAAGGCTGAATTCGATGCGCTTTGGAACTTTTCGATGACCCATATGTACATCGAAAAGCCGGGACATCCCGCTGAAGGATATTTTGCCTGGTCTGTACAACAAAACGGTGTCCGCAACGCTGAAGGGCCGGCACCCGATGGTGAGGAATATATTGTCACGGCCTTATATATGGCCGCCGGGCGCTGGGGCAATGGTACGGGAATCTACAACTACCAAGCTTGGGCTGACAAGATCCTTAACCAAATGCGGCACCATCCAATACACACCATGATCAATGAGGAAAAGAAAATGATCCTGTTTGTACCCCAAACTAAAAACGCTGCATTTTCGGACCCTTCTTATCATTTACCTGCCTTCTACGAGTTATGGGCGCTTTGCGGCCCAAAAGCGGATCGTAGCTTTTGGGCCGCTGCTGCTGATACCAGCCGGGCTTATTTTCAAAAAACAACAAATCCTTCAACCGGCTTGTCAAGTGATTATGCTGACTTCGACGGTAAACCTGTTCACACCAGTTATAACCCAGATGCTGATCACTTTGCTTATGATGCCTGGCGAACAGTTATGAATTGGAGCGTTGACTGGAACTGGTGGCACAAGGATGTTCGTGAAAAAGAACTAAGTTACAGGATACAAGCATTTTTCTACCGGCAGGGCATCCAAACTTATGGAAGCGTCTACACCAAAGAAGGCGAACTGATCAGAGCGGGCCATCCTGCAGGGTTGGTCTCTACGAACGCTGTCGCCAGTTTGGCTTCCGAACACCCTAAATCCAAAGAATTCGTAGAAGCACTTTGGGATTTACCGGTACCGCATAATATCGGTGATCGATATTATGGCGGGTTACTCTACCTGATGAGCCTTTTGCACTGCAGCGGCAAGTTTCAGCTATTTTTGCCTGTAGTGAAATAATAGCTTTTTGACTATAATTTACAGGCTTAAAAACGTTTGCATTCCATCCGCGTATCTATGATTCATGTCTATTTTCGATTATTCTGGTAAATCAATAAACGTAACCCATTAAAAACAACCACCAGGGTTGACCCCTCATGGCCGATAACCGCCGGGCCGATGCCGGAAATACCCAAAATGGTCAAAGGTATAAGAACAGCGACCATCCCTAAACTGATCACCAGATTTTGCCTGATGATCCGGCGGGACTGGCGGCTTAGCCCGATGGCAAACGGCAGGTGATCAAGCCTGTCGGCCATTAAGGCTATATCCGCGGTTTCCAGGGCCACATCAGATCCTGCCGCACCCATGGCTATGCCTACGGTACTTTTAGCCATTGCGGGGGCGTCATTTACACCGTCACCGATCATCGCTACTTTCTTTTCTTTTTTGATCAGGTCCTGCACAGCTTTTACTTTGTGCTCGGGTAATAAGCCACCCATGGCATCAGTTATCCCGATCTGTTTGGCTACAGCTTCCGCTACCTGCTGGTTATCACCCGTAAGCATGATCATGCGCTTGATACCCAGGTCTTTCAATTCCTTTAATGTTCTTTTGGCTTCCTTGCGGGGAACATCCATCAGAGAGATCAGGCCAATCATTTCGCCTTCCTGTTCTACCAGCATAGTAGTATTTCCTCCCTTCTCCAGTTTTTCAACCCGGGCGTGTATATCTTCAGAAAGTTTGTCAAACAGGCTGCGATTACCGATAACAACCTTTTTGCTGCCTACCGTGGCTTTAACGCCATGCCCGGTAACTGCTTGAAGGTTTTTTGCTGATGGAATATCTTTTTGTTTCAACCGTTCCAGGCCGCCTTTAACTATCGCGGCAGCCAAAGGGTGATCGCTTAATTTTTCAACGGCGATTGCGATCTCTAAAACCTCATCTTCCGAAAATTTGGCTAAAGCGACTACACCGGTTAAAGCTGGTTTGCCCTCGGTTAGCGTCCCTGTCTTATCAAAAGCAATCGCTGTTAATCCGCCGAGTTCTTCCAAAGGTCCGCCGCCTTTGATCAGTACGCCGCCTCTTGCGGCGCGCGCAATGGCACTGAGTACCGCACTAGGCGTAGAAATAGCCAGGGCACAGGGACTTGCCGCCACCAATACCGCCATCGCCCTGTAAAAACTTTTGCTGAAAGGTTCATCAATGACCAGGTACGCAAATAGCAGAAGCACCACTAAGATCAGTACAACCGGCACATATATCATTTGAAGCTTATCCGTAAATAATTGGGTAGGCGATTTCTGTGCCTCGGTATCGTTGACCAGCTTAACCAATCTCGACAGGGTAGAATCAGCCGCCAGTTTGGTTACTTTCACTTCCAATACCTGGCTGCCGTTGATCGTTCCGGCGAATACCTTATTTTCTGCTTTGAGGGTTTTGTCATCGTGTTCTTTGTCTGGATCCGCTACCGGTGACTTATCAACCGGTACGCTTTCCCCGGTTATCGGTGCCTGGTTCACACTGCTTTCCCCTTTAATTATTGCGCCATCCGCAGAGATCTTGCTGTTCGGTTTGATAATGATGATATCGCCGATCACCAGTTCTTCGATTGGCACTTCTGTTTCTTTTCCGTCACGGCGAACGATCGCTGTTTTAGGTGCGAAGTCTGCTAAGGCAGCGATGGACCTGGTCGCTTTTCCCATCGCATAATGCTCCAGGGAATGACCGAAACTGAACAGGAACAGCAGTAATGTGCCTTCTGCCCATTCGCCAAGGAATGCAGCGCCAACAGCAGCAACCAGCATTAGGAAGTCGATCTCGAACTGTCCTTTACTGACGGCTTCATAAGCTTCCTTCGTGGTAAAGAATCCACCAAAGAAGTAGCCGATCCCGAATACTATCGTGCTGGTTAGCGGTGGCAGGGAATGGATAAAAGAAAGTCCAAAACCTAGAGCCAAAAAGACTCCCGATAGAATGGCAAATATCAATTCCGTATTTTTACCGAATAGGTCACCGTGTTCATGGTCATGACCTGGTTCATTCTCATGAAGATCATGTTTTTCCTCTTTATCTCTGGCGGTTGAGATATCAACCCGTGGTTGTTTTTTATCAGCCGCTTTAGCCGGTGTTTGTTTTTTCATAGTGATTATGATTATTTGTCCTCTGCGCCACCGGCAGCTTTAGACTGTAAATAAAATGCGCCTTTTAATGCCACTTTTACCGATGCAGGCAAATCTTGAAGCGGTTTGATCTGCACAAATCCCAGTTCCGTTACACCCGTTGCGACTTCAGCTTTTTTGAATTTCACGGTACCGCTTTTCTCATCTGACGGCACGACCGCAAAAATGAACTGTTTGCCTTCCGACCTGACTACCGCGTCCACCGGCACTGCTGGCATAAGCCTGCTGCCGGTACTGATCAGCGCGGTAACATACATACCGGGAATCAGGTTCTTTTGTTGCTTATTATTGATCACCGCATGTACTGTAACCCCCTTGCTTTCATTCTCAAAAGATTTATTTACCCCATTGATCGTCCCGGTAATGAGCTCATTTTCCTGGTTGGTCAGCTGGAAACTTACTTTCTGGCCTACTTTAACATGCATCAGGTCTTTTTCAAATACGGTGAGATCGCAGTGAATTTTAGAATTATCTACCACTTCCATAATGGAAGTCCCAGGCTGGACGAACGCGCCGGTATTGGCCGTGATCTGTCCCACTGTTCCACCAATGGGTGACAGCACCGGAAATTGAGAAACGATACGACCGCTGGCAATTTTACCAGGTGATATGCCCAATTGACTCAACTGGCTTTCGTAAGCGGTAAGACGGGAGTGTTCCGCATTGTAAGTAGCTTCTGATAACTGAAAGGATTTTCCTGTTCCGGCACCTGCTTCCTGCAATTGCTTTTGCCGGCTATATTCAGCCTGGACGTAAGTGAAATTATTTTTGGCCGCTAAATAATCCTGTTGGATCCTGATCAGGTCCTGGTTCTTGATGGTGGCCAGCAACTGTCCGCGTTTGACCTGCTGCCCTTCAATTACGCTGATGTGATCAATGATCCCGCCTGAAAGAATACTGACGTCTGCTTTATTCTGTGGCGGAACAGCTAATTGCCCGTTGGCTTTGATCACCGAGTCCAGATTCTTTTGCGTGACCGGGCCGACCACGATGCCAACAGTTTGCATCTGCTCCGGTGTAAGTTCCAGGCCATCCGGTTTTTCCGTTTTGGCTTTTGCCGTATCTGAACTTGCTTCGGTACCTGCATCCCCCGAGCAAGAGGCAAAAGCGACCCCTATAAAAAGGGCGATTGCGATGTATTTATGATGGTTCATCTGTTATTCTCCTTTGATAAATTGTAATTGGATAGCTGACTGGTTCAAGCGGCTTAACGCTTCGATATAGGCCACCTTGACCTGTACGGCGGCTGACATATTCTGGATGTATTCAACATAGCCGATCTCACCCAGGTTAAATGACACCTGCGCAATGCGAAGTTGCTCATCCGCCTGTTTAAGTCCGCCCGCTAAATAATAGTCGGCCGACTGTTTAAACTTGAGATATTGCTGCCATTCCTGCTGGTATTGCAAAAGTATCTGTGATTGCGTTAGCTGATAATTGGTTTGAGCGACCTGAGCTGACAAGCGTTCAGCCTTTACCCTTGCACGGTTAGCGCCATTGAACAATGGCAGGGCGACACCCACCTGAATCCCGGCAATACGCGTTCCGGGGCTATACCCGCGGTTGATATTCGCCGGATCAAAGGCGGCGATCACAAATTGTTGGTTATAGCCTAAAGTCAGGTCCGGTAAACCTTTCGATCTTTCTACCGCGATCCGTGCGTTCGCTACCTCGATATTTTGCAGGTCAACATTCACCTGCGGATTATTGGCAACGTTGATGCTATCGGTTTGTATAGTAAGCATCAGTGATAACTTATTTTCTGCGATCACAATTGGCCCTGATGTATTGAGCAATTGCTGTAAACTCAATTCATTACTCGCCAGATCCGCCTGAACACCTATTTTCAGGTTGATCGTTTCCTGGTATTTATTCCTCGCGCTGATTAGTTCGAGGTTAGATGTTTCACCTGTCTTAAACCTGATCTCCGCCTTTTTTACAAAACCCTTATAAACACTGTCCTGGTAATTCAGAACATGCAGCATTTCCCTGTTCAGCAAATAGGCGTACCAGGCGCTTCTTACCTGCCTAGTGATCTCTGCACGGATCAAATGATCTGAGCGTTCAGCTAACAAGGTTTGCTGGTTAAGCAGCCGGCGCTGATTCTTGTATAAGCCGGGCCAGGCGATAGTTTGCGTAATGCCTATGGCATTATCCATGTTCCCCCCACTGGTAGGGTCTTGGGTAACCATGATTTCAGTCTTGGGAATATCCGTACCCGACCTTTGTAAGGCCCTTGCCTGCGCTACAGACAAACCCGCAGAGCGGATATTCAGGTTGTTTGTTATAGCCTTACTAATGGCGCTGTCTAAAGTTAATGGCTCGTTGTTCTGTGCTCGCGCGGTATTTGGCTGAAAAACGTTAAGCCCTGCAATAACCAAAAGGGCGACCAATGCTTTGGGCACCTTGATCTTTTTAGCTTCTTGACGATTGAACAGCAGGTAAAGGCATGGTAAAACAAATAGGGTTAAAAAAGTGGCGCTAATTAATCCGCCTATTACAACTGTGGCTAAAGGCCTTTGAACTTCTGCCCCTGCACTGGCTGATAAAGCCATTGGCAGAAAACCTAAAGAAGCGACCGAAGCAGTCATTAAGACAGGTCTCAACCTTGTCTTGGTGCCTTCCAAAACGCGGTCGTAGATATTAGTCATTCCTTCTTCTTTCAACTGGTTGAAATAGCCGATCAAACAATCCCATTTAAAACGGCCACGCCAAACAAGGCAATAAAGCCAACGCCCGCGGAAATGCTGAACGGCATGCTGCGTAGTAATAAGGCGGCAACCCCGCCCATGGAAGCCAGCGGTACAGCTGTGAATATCAGCAGGCTTTCTTTCACCGAACGGAAGGTCACATAAAGCAGCACCAGGATAAATAATAGCGCTGCCGGTACAGCGATCATTAACCTCGCCTTTGCTGCTTGCAGGTTTTGAAACTGCCCGCCGTAGGTCAGGTAATAACCTGCAGGCAATTTCAGAGTGGTAGCCAGTTTAGCCTGGATCTCTTTTACCGTGGTCTCTACGTCACGGCCCTGCACGTTGAAGCCGACATAAATGCGTCTTTTTCCATCTTCACGGGATACCTGCGCGGGCGCGTCCTGAAAAGAAATATCTGCTACCTGGCTTAATGGTACTTTATTACCCGATGTCAATGGCACCAGCAGGTTTTCTACGCCTGATATATTCTCCCGCAGATCACGGTTCAGGCGAACAACCATATCAAAACGTTTCTCGCCCTCGAACACTACTCCGGTCACACTCCCGGCAAACGCGGTTTTTAGGATCATATTCACATCGCTTACAGTCAGGCCATACTGTGCCATCTTATCCCGGTTATAGGCTACCCGTATCTGCGGCAATCCGCTTACTTTTTCGATGTAGGGTTCGCTTACCCCTTTAACCGGTGCGATCAGTTTGGCCAGCTTTTCAGCCTGAATGGCTAAAGCATCCAGGTCATCACCGTAGATCTTGATAGCTACGTCTTGCCGGATACCGGTCATAAGCTCATTGAAACGCATTTGCATTGGCTGGGATATCTCGACGTTAATACCCGGGATAACTGACAGCGTTTCTTCCATCTTTTCAATCATTTCCTCTTTGGTTTCAGCTGATCTCCAGTCATCTTTTGGCTTCATCGCCAGCATCATATCTCCCTTTTCCATGGGCATGGGGTCGGTCGGGATCTCGGAACTACCGATGCGGGTAACGGCCTGTTTAATCTCCGGAAATTTGTCTTTCAGTAATTTTTCTGCTTTGCCAAAAGTTTTGACCACTTCACTAAGCGATGTTCCCTGTATCATAGATATTTCCACCGTCAGATCGCCTTCCTCCAAAGTTGGAATGAACTCACCGCCCATGCGGCCGAATGCCCATATGGCCAGGCCAAATACTATAAAGACAATGGTTACTGTAATGATCTTTACTTTTAACACGGCTATCAATGCGCGCTGATATATCCTTTGTAGAAATTCAATAATGCGGTCTGATATATTGCGTTTATGGGAAGTTTGCTTACTTAGAAATAAGGCACTTGCCATGGGAACATAGGTCAACGAAAGAATAAATGCACCTAAAATCGCAAAGGCAACGGTTTCGGCCATTGGCCTGAACATTTTGCCTTCAATGCCAACTAAGGATAATAAAGGCAAATAAACGATCAGAATAATGATCTGTCCGAATGCGGCAGACTTCATCAGTTTGCTGGCGCTATCCCGCACTTCGACATCCATTTGTTCGGAGGTCAGTTTCTCTACACCTTTTTGCCGATACCTGCCTGTAGTGATATGATGGACCACACTTTCGACAATGATCACGGCACCATCCACGATCAGTCCGAAATCAATGGCACCTAAACTCATCAGGTTACCTGAGACGCCGAACAATTTCATCATGGAAAATGCGAATAGCATCGCCAGCGGAATAACCGAGGCCACTACTAATCCGGCCCTTAAATTCCCTAATAGCAATACCAAAACAAATATCACAATTAAAGCACCTTCTAATAGATTTCGCTTAACCGTACCTATTGCTCGGCCAACCAACTCTGTACGGTCAATAAATGGCTCGATCACCACACCCTCCGGCAATGACTTTTGCACCTGCACCATACGCGCCTTAACGTTCTTTATGACATCGCCAAAGTTCTCACCCTTCAGCATCAGGGCTACACCGGCAACTACTTCGCCTTCGCCATTACGGGTAACCGCACCGTAGCGGGTCGCGCTGCCAAATTGTACGGTTGCGATATCCCGGACAAGTATGTGTGAACCTTTGGTGTTAGCCACCACGATCCGGCGGATGTCGTCCAGATTTTTCACCTGCCCCAAACCACGAATAAAGTAAGCATTGCGTTGCTGCTCAATGTAGGATCCGCCGGTGTTCTCATTGTTTTTTTGGAGGGCTTCATAGACCTGTGGTATGGTAATGCCTAAGGAATTCAACTTATCGTTGTCTAAAGCGACCTCGTACTGTTTGACATAGCCGCCCCAGCCACTGACTTCGGCTAACCCGACTGTTCCCGATAATTGGGTTCGGACGATCCAGTCCTGGATCGTCCGAAGGTCGGTAGCCGAATATTTATTTTCGTACCCCTTTTTAGCGTGAATCACATACTGGTATATTTCACCAAGTCCGGTGGTGATAGGTGCCAGGGAGGGTTCACCTAATCCTTTTGGAATACTATTTTCAGCTTCTTTTATCTGGGCATTGACCTGTTGCCTGGCCCAGTAAATATCCACGTTGTCTTTAAAAACAATGGTAATAACAGAGATACCCGAACGGGATATGGAACGTTTTTCAATGATCCCGGCGATATTGGCCATGGATAGTTCTATAGGTGCAGTAATAAACTGCTCTACTTCCTGTGCACCAAGGCTTGGTGCCTGTGTAATGATCTGTACCTGGTTATTGGTAATATCGGGCTGCGCGTCAACCGGTAGGTTATACGCAGAATAAATGCCCACCAGCACTAACACCAGTGTCATGATCCCGATAGTTACCTTGTTCCTGATCGAGAACGCGATAATTTGATCAAACATAAATGTAAAAATTAATACGATACGGAAAAGCCATGCAAGGTAAAAATGCAGGCGAAAACTAAGAATGTCGTATTAACTGATCTGCGGAGGCTGCCAGATCTTGATCGGCTGATTCTGAATGGCGGGTATGACATAATCAGGATAATCAGTGATCGATACTTCGGCGAAAACTACTATCAAAGGATTTGAACGGAGATACCTTGCACTAGAACAGCAATTGCATGTGCAAAAAGGCGGGCAAGACTCCTGGTTGGCATGGCTACCGCAGGTTTTGGCTTTAGTCAAGTTTGTAATGGAAGAATGGGGTTCTTTGTCCTCTTTGTCCCGGCAAGGCATCAGAGCAAGGATGGTCATATAGACGCATAATAAGAGGACAAAATACTTCACTTTACGAAGTTAGCTATAATCCGCTGATATTGGTGCGGAAGTCTTGAGTTTTTTTCTTGAAGTACCTTCTTTCCCTGTTGCTAAAATTTATTTCAGATAGAGAAGTTTTTTTCAGACTCATCTGTGGCTCCTGGCCCGCTAACTTTTTAATGTTATACTAATAACTGATCACGTTATCAGGACTTTAATCAGCAGGATATACGTACCTAACCGACAATGGTGAGTCAATACAGGTAGACGACAGATGTTGCCATCTCCGAACTTATATAAGCCTTTTTAAGCAAAATACCACAGTTCAAAAAATGACTTTCAATTCAAGTATCCGTTGGGTCTTATTAAAGATCAAACCGTTGAAATCGCACCGTTATTAATGCTACTATAGGAAGGCTACGAAGGATTTTGCTTTTACTCGTAAGTGACTCCGAAATTTTCCAAAAAAGATTATGAAATTCCGGTTTTTTTTCTGTTTTGAGGAAAATTACCGGGAGACTATCCTTGGTATAAATTAATAATGCAATCTCCGGATTGTTCCTGCTCGTAGTATCGCGGCCTTACTATGGTAATAATCATAATATCATGACCAATTCTTCCATTTACATGACGGTTCTTTTGACAGCCTTACCGAATCTGTTGCAATAAAGACCTAATATAATTATAAAATTTATGTCAGGGCGCTTTTGAAATAAGGTTTTTACGTATAAGTGTATCACAAAAGTCTTTGCCTTAATGTGCGTGAGATTTTTTAGCATCACAGAACTATGTTAAAACCAAACGGATAACGCTAACAGCTGTTTACCTCAATGCTCATTCATCTGCTAAGCGTTATGCGTGGGGGTGTATACAGTAATGTCTGAAGTGTTAAAATCATTCCCCGTACAAAATATAAGACTAATATAATCTCTTATTAAGAATCTATCTGACAATAAACTTTCCTTGAGTTGGGATTGCAGCACCTAAAGACAAACTTCGTTTTGAAGGCGACGCCCCCCCTATTCTGACCACATAGCTGCCGGATAACAATACCTCACTTCCGTTAGCATCAACGCTTTTCATTAAATCGGGTGTAATTTGAAATTGTACCTTTCTCGATTCGCCTGCTTTGAGATTAACCCTTTTGAAACCTTTTAACGAGTATTGAGGGTTCTTCTCGGTTTGGGGAACCGTGATGTATAACTGAACAACTTCTTCACCTTCCATTTTTCCTGTATTGGTTACCATGGTTTCAGCGATAATTGTCATATTCTTTTTAATCTGTTTTTCAGATAAAGTTAACGACGAATAAGTATAAGTTGAATAACTTAAGCCATAACCAAAGGTGTACATCGGTTCGGCTGTCATGTAACGGTAAGTGCGCCCTTTCATCGAATAATCTTCGTAAGGCGGTAATTGCGCAAATGATTTTGGAAAAGTTACCGGTAATCTGCCCGATGGGGATACTTTACCGAATAAGATATCCGCTACAGCGTTGCCTCCTTCTTCACCTGGATACCAGGCTAATAAAACGGCGTCAGCCAGTTCGTGTACTTCCGAGAGATTCATCGGACTACCGCCTGTAATAATGGCTACTACTTTGTTTTTGTTCCCTTTTCTAATCTTACGCAGAAAATCAATCTGGTTTTTTGGCAAATTGTAATCCAGTCTGTCTCCGTAATTTGGCGATGCTATGGCTTCGCCTTCTTCGCCTTCCAGCAAACCAGTAATACCCATCACTACAAAAGTCACATCGGATGCTTTAGCATCGCCGGTAGTCCAGTCTATTGGATTATTATTATCTCTGTCCAGTAAAATGCCAGGTTTGTATTGCATCTGACTACCTGGTTGAATAGCACCTGCTATACCTTCTAAAATAGTACTCATATGTGGGTTAACACCGTAATAATTACCCATTAAGGCATCTACACTAGCAGCATTCGGACCGGTAATGTAGTATTTAGATAAGTTGTTTTTCAACGGCAGGCACTTTTCGTTTTTTAATAGTACAATAGATTTTAAAGCTACTTCTTTCGCCAATGCACGGTGATCTGTACTATTGATCACACTTACGGGGATATTGTTGTAAGGGCTGTTTTGTTTAGGGTCAAATAGACCTAATTTAAAGCGGGTTTTAAGCAATGTCGCCAAAGCCTTATCAATTTCCTTTTCAGTAATCAAACCGCGTTTTACGGCCTCAATCAATGCGGGGTATTCATCGCCACAGTTGAGGTCTACACCATGTTTAACAGCAAGCGCTACAGCTTCCGGCTGTCCAGGGACCACCTTATGCCCCATATAAAAATCCACTATAGCACCACAATCCGATACTACATGCCCTGTAAAATGCCATTCATCCCGTAAAATCTGATCCAGCAATAAATTACTGCCACAGCAAACCTCGCTATTGGTACGGTTATAAGCGCACATCACTGCTTCAACCCTGGCATTAACTAATGCTTTAAAAGCCGGTAGATAGGTTTCTCGTAAGTCTTTTGGTGATGCTATGGCATTGAAAGAGTGGCGTAACCGTTCCGGCCCACTATGTACGGCAAAATGCTTGGCGCAGGCCGCTACTTTTAAATGCTCCGGGTCGTCACCTTGTAAGCCCTGGATAAAGGCTACACCTATTTGTGAAGTTAAAAATGGATCTTCGCCGTAAGTTTCCTGTCCACGTCCCCAACGCGGATCACGAAAAATGTTTATATTGGGTGTCCAGAAAGTTAAACCTCCATACTTCTCATTATACCCGTTAACCATAGCTGCGTTGTACATAGCACGAGCTTCGTCGGATATCGCCGTCGATTCACGTTTCGCCAGATCCTGATCAAAAGTTGCCCCAAGGGCGATAGCCTGAGGAAAAATTGTAGCGACACCGGAGCGTGCTACACCGTGTAGGGCCTCGTTCCACCAATTATATTTCGGCAAATTTAAGCGTGGCACCGATGGGCTTACATCCATCATTTGGTGAACTTTCTCTTCAAGTGTAAGTTTGGAAATCAGGTCTCGAACGCGTACGTCTGTGGGGTTAAAGGGGTCAAGATATGCGTTTTGAGCTCTTACAGATGTAACCGACAATAGTAAGGTTAATAATAAGATTTTATGTTTATTCATATTCCTAGGTGCATTAATAGCATTTAATACTAATCAATTCCATTTCCTGAGCCAATCGGGATAATCTTTTGCCAACAATTGCTCAGGCCAATTCCCATACCAGGCATAGCCGTTGCGCCGTTCGTAAGAAAGTTCCTGTAAGGTATAAACTTTTATACCATCCCGGTTACAAAAAAAAGGCCTGTCCGTTCCTATTTCATAATATCTTGCCCACATAATCGAGGTAGGATCAACTGCCATTTTTTTATCTGTTCCTTTCTCCGTCCCGGGAGCCGGAACACTCACCACCTTATAGCCGACGATTTTTACATCGTTCAACCATTGGACGGCTGCCTTAACAGAGGCTTTCATTTCCTGTGTAGGATAAGGTTGATCCATTAAAAATCGGATTATGCCAACGCTTTCCGATCCGCTTACCGAAGGCAGTTCGTAGGCACGGGCTTTTGCTGGCTGCAAAGTACGTTCGTCATATTGCTGGCACCACCCCGTTAATCTTCCGCTTTGAATGATCTGGGTGTTTAAGATGCATCTAATCCCTCTGTCCACACCATTCCTGCAGGAATCTATTAATTTCCGGTCGATCACATCCAGGCCATTCCGGCCAAGTGCGACGTCCATGAGAAGATTAAGTGCGTTGATCATCGCATTGTCATTGTAAGTTATCTCGTTACGGTAAAGGCCATGATCCGGATAATACTGAGGAAACCCCCCGTTCGGGTATTGGGCTTTTAACAGATAACGTATGCCCCTTTCAGCAGAGGCAAGGTAAAGGGGGTTTGGTATGGATTTGTATATTTTTACAAGATACCTAATCTCCATGTTTGTGGCGTTATTGTCGATGGTCGCCGCACCTTCTAGAACCTCAAAGGCTATATCCGTTTTATCTGTTGCTGAGAACTCCTGGTTGTAGCTAAAAGCCTTTCCCCGAAACTGTTTAAACCATCCGCCTGAGGGCCTTTGAAAACGAAGCATATTGTCTGCCCGAAGATCTTGCGCGCAGAGACGGGCGACAAAAAATATCGCGGCCAAACTCAGCAGGCTTTTAAAAAAACGTGTTTGCATGTTAGACATTTTTTCATGTTTATTTCTTAAAACGACCGGTAACATATGCTACCGGACCAGGTTTAATTTCTCGACAGTTTATTTTGGTGACTTTCACTAATTTGATCTCCAAAGAAACTATCTTTTAAAGGGCAGGTACCAGTTCGCTACACTAGACCCGAGTTGGGCCACACCCGGAGGCACTGATTTCCCAGCGGCTATGAACTTCGCAGCAACAGTTGCCTGCATGAACGCCAGCCCAGACCCCGGTATTTCCTTTTCCCGTCTTAGCCCGACCCGGACAAGGTCAGTCCATCGTACCCCTTCAAAAGCCATTTCAAGTGCGTTTTCCTTCAGAATGAGATCCTCCTGGGCGATCGCCAGACCTTTGGCATCCTTGACAGGTTTATCCCATAGTGCCGGTACCGACATATCAAAGTACTTTACAGAATCAACTTTAACGGGTACGAGGCTGGCATTTCCCCTAATACCAATATTACCGCTCCATATCCCTACGTAAGGAGGAAACTGCCCAGCTCTGGCATCGAAATAATAATCCGGGTTCGCATCAAAGCTTTGCATAATGTTCACCACATTAGCGGGAACAGGAGGAGGACCGGTATAGGCCGCTTTTAAGCCATTGTTTAACAAGGCGTAGGCTAATTGGTCACGGCCGTCCCTGTTGGCCGCTTCCAAAAAACGAAGGTGAAGTCCTCTTGATCGCTGAATAATAAATTTTCCTGTTGTTTCCAAAGGGTTGAGTTTATTAAAGCCCGCGATTAGCTTCTTTACTTCCGGCTCCGGACCCATAGAGTACGATTTGTCAGGCCCCCTATAAATGTCGATGGGTGAATTATCAGATCGGTACTGTATATCCCAGTTGTTAATGGATTTGGCAGATGGCTTCAGCAGGTATTTTCCCGCGTGCGAAAAAAGACTGATGAAAGGATTGCCAGGTTGGAATTTTTTATCAAAGGGCACCTGGCTGATGATATCACTTTTGATATCGCCATCGAAAGGGGATATAAAATCGCTGTCCCAGGTAGGACCTGTCGCCTCTCCTTTACTGCCGGTCACCCTGAAAAAATCGGGATATGACCCCGACCCAGAAGAAATTTTTACGTATTCAGATAGATCCATCGCAGCCCGGTAGTAATGCGCCGCCTCTGCGTAACTTCCTTTCCATAAAAAGACATCGCCAAAAAGAAAGTACCTGTTTAGGAACATTCTCGATGTACTGTAGCCATCGATTACACGGATCAATGATGAACCCGCCGTCACGATGATTGGTGTATGTGTTTCGTCCGTCAGGGCTATGGGGTTCAGCACCGGAACCGTTCTGATCATTGCAATCAGATTATCGATTAGCACGTCAAAACTTACGGTGGGCGATTTTGATGGGTCCTTTACGGCATCGATCGTTGCCAATGGGTCGGTCACAAACGGCACTGATCCATATTGAATACCAAGTTGAAGGTATACCCATACCCAAACTGTAGTGACCTCAGAATACCTGATATCAAATTCTGCCTGAGTCATTCTTCTGGTTCTCAACATCTCTTTGAAATTGTACATGATATCATTGCAGTCAATGACCAGAGCATAAAAGGGCTTCGGATCCGCCCAGGGGTTATCGGTTGTCGCACTATGCTCATTGATTTCCTTAAGATATTTATCCGCATTCGGTGTTACATCCATCAGGTCGCCCTGCAATTCATTCAATACGATATATTTATCCATGACCTTTGCGAATTTCCCATATAAACCCAGGATAACAGCATCGGCGTCATTTACGTCCTGGTAATTTTTCGTGATATCAAGTACGTTCTCGGGCTGGTAATCAAAGATTTTTTTACAGGAAAAAACACTTATCATAAAAAATAAAAGCAAAATATTCCGCTTAATTAACTTTGTTATATTCATTTTCATTTTTCTTTTATTCTGATTCTTATAAACCGAGTCTTATACCGATCTGCATAGTGCGGAATTGCGGCTCAAGGCCAATATCGGTTCCCTGGCTGAACAGGTTCCCTGAGGCGCTAAATTCAGGGTCATAACCCAGGTAATTTGTAATAGTGAAGAGGTTATCCGCGGTTAAAAATAATTTAGCTGATTTGATGGTGCTACCAGTTTTCAGAATAGCATAGGTAACGGAAATAGTTCTTAACCGGAGGTATGCCCCGCTCTCGATCCACCTGTCGGAAAAACGGGAATTTCCCGCCGGATCTCCATATTCCGCCCGAGGCACATTGGTGACCTGGCCAGGAATTTTCCACCTATTGATGGCATAATCCAACTGATTTTCGTACCCGCTCATGGAGGAAAGCTGCCTGCGGGTATAATTATAAATATCATTTCCACTGGTAAAAGTGACGACCGCATCCATTGACCATCGCTTATAAGATCCCGATGTTATAAAAGAGCCGGTGAAGGCCGGATTAGGGTCACCAATAACTTGCCTGTCGTTATCATCGATAATCCCGTCATGATTGTTGTCGATGTAGCGCATATCTCCGCCCCTGAAATTGGTTATGGTGCCGTCCGCCCTCAGGTTCTTTAATCCCGATGCAGCAGCCTCAGCTTCGGAAGCGAAAACACCATTGGTTTTAAAGCCATAGAACAAGTTAGCTGTCTGGCCGACCTGGCTGATGATCGTGCCGCCAGCGAATGTCGTCAGTAGCTTATCGTCAGGGATCATGGTGAGCTTATTTTTGTAAAAGGAAATGTTTCCACCGATGTCGAATTTTACCCTGGTATTCAGCAAACGTCCGCTTGCTGCAAAAGTAAGGCCCTTTGTTTCCATCGCACCATTATTAGTGATGGCATAACTAAAGCCCGAGATGGTCCCTGTCGGTTCATAGGTAATCATATCCGTAGTATGATGGTTAAAGTAATCCACGCTCAGGTTCAGCCTTTCCTTAAATAATGAAATATCCATACCCAAATTAGCTTTTTTAACGGTTTCCCATTTCAAAGAAGGATTGGCGATATTGCCACGTACCAAGCCCTGGCTACCAAGCAGGTTTTGAGAACTATAAAACTGGGCAGTGGTATAATCACCAATATCATCATTTCCGGTCATACCGTAACCCGCACGAAACTTCAGTATATCGATAAACCTGACACTTTTCATAAAACCCTCACTCGAAACAAGCCAACCAAGCCCGATTGAGGGCATCAGGGCTAATTTATTGCCATTGAGAGCAAAAGATGTGCTGGCGTTTTTCCCAAAGCGTGAAGACGCGTCAGCAGCGATATTCAACGAAGCAAAATATTTGTTCTTTAATTCATAGTCCACATTCCCATAAACATCCATCCAGTTCCATTTACTGTTATAGCCGGTATTTGACCTGAGTGCAGGAAGACCTGCGCCGACACTAACATAATCATCGGTCGCTGAACTATAGCCTAACCCAGCATCAGCTTCGCGTTCGCTGTAGCTGTACCTAGCACCAAAGTTAACAGCAAGTTTTTGATCGTTTCTAAACCTGGAGGCGTAAGAAATCCTCGAATCATTGTAGACCGAATACAGGCTTTTAGTGCTGGTGCCCGAACTATTTGTAGATATCCCTGTTGCAAGTGTGTCAGGAACGACACCTAATCCCGGTATAAAGAAATTCTCCCGGACCTTATCATAGTTCACTCCGATCAGGGTTTGGAGCTTCAATTTTTCATTAAGTTTCATGAAAAAACTAACAGACCCAACAAACCTGTAATTTTTGTTGATCCCCACCATGTCTTCCGTTAGCGCGTAAGGATTGGAAATATTGAAGGCATCGACATCCGCCGCTATGGGAGCGGTTTCGTTGGTTGAACTTTTCTGGAGCGGCGCTAAGATTGGCGCTTTTACCAGGCCGAGGTATAATACATTGGTTTTGGGAGCTATTCCCTGGCTTTTCAAGTTTTGCTGGTTATTCACAAAAGAAAGATTCGCTTGCGCAGAAAGTTTTTTTGTGAGGTTCAGATCGGCGTTAAAGCGGGTTTGATTACGTTGATGATCCGTGTTCCTGGTGATGCCTTTTTCCCCGAGGTACCCCACTGACAAGCCATAAGTGGCGATATTGTCACCGCCAGTGATCTTCATGTAATAATTCTGGTTATAGCTGTTTTTCATTACCTGGTCCTGCCAGTTCGTCGTATTGTGGTACTGGTAATATAATGGATTCGCAGAATCGTTGATATATGGCTTAAGTTGAATGTTAGCAGGCGTTTCACCCGGAACCGTGACCAAAAGGTCAGAAAGGAAAATACGGTAATTCCGGTCGTTCATGACCGGCAAATTTCCAGGTTTATAATTATAACCACCATAGGCTGCAAAGTCAATATTGGTCACCTGGCTTTTGGCCCGGTTCGTCGTAATCAAAATAACACCGTTAGCACCTCTTGTCCCATAAAAAGCCGTTCCGTCTTTAATAATGGTGTATGAATCCACGTCTTTGATATCGATATTGGATAAGGGATTAGAAATATGTCCCGCGATGGTTGAGGTACCATAGCTGAAATTATCATAGATCATTCCATCGACAACGATAAGGGGTTGATTAGTTGAGTACAATGAGCTGAAACCATTAAGCAATAAGTTTCCGCCTACACCGGGTGTACCCGACCGGCGGGTAACGTTTAGGCCGGCGACCCGTCCCTGTAAATAGGTATCCGAACTTTCCGCGGTGCGCTGCCAATTATCATAACTACTCACTGTTTCTACAGCATATGCAGTATGTAATTTTGAGTTTACAGAATAAGGAAGTTTTACCTCGCTGTAAAATGATTTGTAGGTGTCGGGGTAAAGATCAATAACGATCGTTTTTCTGCCTTTTAAAACGATTTCCTTTTGCTGGTAGCCCTGACCGGATACATTAATCACTGCATAATGATCGCTTACCTCAATCCGGAACTCACCTTTCTCATCAGTGATTGTCGCAAGTTCGGTGCCGGAAGCAATGCTGATACCCGGCAGTGTTTTCCCTGTTCCGGCATCCCTTACACTACCGGTTAGAAAATTGTCCGCCACGTTTCTTTTTTTACTGGCGGAATCCGGCTTAAGGGAACCGATCTGCGCCTTTATACACATGGGTGTAAATCCAATAACCAGTAGGATCAGTATGATGTTTTTTAGTGATGTATTCAATACGTAATTCATAAAATTATTTCGAATTTTAATTAGGGGATGGGGACCAGTTTGATATAATCTAAAAGCAATGTATTTGCCCCATTGGTTGTTACCGTATTTCCAAGAAGAAATAAATTTAATGAGCCGAAACCGGCAGCTTTCGAGAAATAGAAGGGACTGACAAAGTCACCCAATAATACATCATTATAATTGGGTGAAAAAGTGTGTTTTCCGGTCACCGGGTCGACACCATTGTCGACCACGCCTGGCTTGGCCTGCGTAAAGGAGACATTGGTCGGCGTATTGAAAGCCAGTCTCATAGGAAAATAGGTCAGGTCAGTAGCTGAACCCGTCAGGGCTAATGCATTATCACGCACGACCCGCCAATAAACCCTGTATTTAACGGAGTTGGCGTTTGTCCGATAATTAACCCACATTGAAGCTGTACCATGATTTTCCAAGAGCATGTCCTGGTATATGGTGTTATTCGGGTTCCTCCGGGTTCGTACACTATAGGTTTTCGTGACCAGCATACTGTCTATATTTTCTCCTTGGAGCGTGATCGGTTTGATCCTTGCATAGCTATCGTTCCTTTCCCCCAACAACTTGTAACTAATGTTGTTCATCACGTAAACTATACCATTGCTAACTTTGCGGCTCTCCACGATGTCACTCTTTCTTAAATGGAATTTGACACTGTCAACAGCGGAATACACTGTATCTGGAAATGCTTCTGAATTCAGGACACCTTTGAAAGCAAGCATGCTGATCACATTGAATTTGGTCAGGCTATCCGATTTGGAAAGATTTGTCGTAACAAAGTATTTAAATAGTGAACTTTGTTGGGCAACGAACAGGGGATCGATGAGCACAATATAGGTATAGAGAGAATCTTCATTACTAATATCGGCCAGATTATTGAACCTATTGAGCGTCGTATAGCCTGTCCCGGGTTTATAGATCGGTGCGCCTGTATTGGGATTCACACCCGTCTGTATAGCTGAAGACCGGTCAAAGGCCAGATAATTCAGCGAAATGAGCTCCTGTTTCTGCAATGTCGTGGTCGACATCAGGTATTCCCAGATACTCGGCTTAGGAATGATCGCATCCCCGATCACATGTAACACGCCGTTGCCGGTATATTGATCAGCCACGATGATCGGCGAATCATCAACCGACGCCCTTTTAAAAGTTACATTTTTCCCGTTCAAGGTTTTGATATAAAGCTGCCCACTGATCGTTGAGGCCAGGTAGGACTGATTTGCGATATGGTTCCCTACAAATTGTTTTAGCCGTACACTATCCTGCATAATCGCCAAATCAACTTTCTGGATGGCCACGTTATTCGGCGCCCATACCGTAAATGATTTGGAAGAAGCGATAACTTTATCGTACCCCGTTTTTACAAGAAGACTGTAAAACTGGCTGAGGTCCGGGTTTCTATTGATCCGCTCTAAAAGACTTTGGGACAGTGCTGAGTCTCTTAAGTTGTTATAATTATCCCATTTCTTGTTACAGGAACAAGAAAGCGTGATCAGTACTAGTAAATATGTAAAATGCCGTATTTTTAATATCATGCCGTAAAATTTAAACTTGATCTATAAACACCGCCTGGTATTTATAGATCAATGGGTTATGGTATTGGTGTAAAATCTTGAGTGCCGTCAGGTCTGAATCTTGGCAATACCTGCGAGGGCCAGTCGGTTGGGATAAAATGTATCATATCCAACTTGTTTCTGTCCAGCGACTGGTTGCCCTGTATCACTTCAAGGCGTACCTGATGCACATTGGTCACGGCGATATCGACAATGCCGACCAGTTTGCCAATAAAAGGCTTCGATGAGGGGGCCGTGGCAACGACTGGATTGGACATGTAATATTTCCAGCCTTGGGATTCCAATTCCGACATGGTTGGAACAATCGGCGGGGGCTCAGAAAAATCGAAAGGTTTAGCCATTGTAACGCCGTCGACCAGCACCCTGCATTGAACACGTCTGCCCAACGGGTAATCGCCGCCGCCCTGTGAATCCCTTGAGTAACAGATCCAAACTTTATACCTGCCTTTTACAATGACCGGGGTCTTCATATAGATCCAAGAGTTGAGCCCGGCTCCGCTGTTGGCCGCTGTTGGAATACTAATGGATGGATTCAGCACGTCGTTGTAGCAAGCGCCCGTATAGTTCAGGTATCGCTGATCATATTTGTTATTAGGCGCAGTTGGCGTGCCTGAAGACTTCCTTTCCCAGTCCCAGCCACTGATCGGCTGATCTGTTGCGGAATATTTCGAAAAGTAGGTCGAAGCCGACCCAGCCTGTCTGAAAATGCTAGGGATAGCCCTGATTTCCGGGAAGTCACAAACATCCCAGTATACAGGGACCGGTTTACGGATCTTGATAGCGAAATGCCCCGTAGTTATTCCGGCTGTAGAAGAATAAGGTGCCATAGCGTGCAGTACCCCGTTAGAGGCAGAAAGATCGCTTGATGACCTTGAGATTAAACTCCCGGGTTCATATATACCGTTAAAAACAATATCATTAATGAGGATATTACCTGCACTCCTGGAAATATTCAGGATATCTGGCGGGGCCAGTGTGTTTAGCGAGGTCAGGGTAGCAAAATCTGCCAGATAGTTTGCACCAGGTATGATGTGGTAACCAATAAAGGTATGCAGGCTATCCATTACATTCTTAGGATCTCCGCTACCCGGGGAAAGGCGGGCTTTAAGGCTGATGAAATCCGGAAATCCTGCAGCATTCAGTACGCTATTGCTTTCCGCCAGAACAGTCAGGAATTTTCGTGTGGCAATAGGATTATTCGACGGGATGACGTTAAGCGAATCATACCAACCAGTTGCTTTAAGAGCCTGAGTAAAAACTGAATAATTGGGATCACTCTCTATCATTTTTGCCAAAGTATTTTTCGCGGGTAAGAGTACCTGGCTGATCACGTGGATAATCCCGTTGCCGACACGTACATTGGAGGTAAGTATATCTCCCTGCTTATTGACTGTTAGCTTGGTGATCCCAGCAGCCAGAGTTACTCCTGTGGTAAGGTATTGACCCTGAAGAGTTAGAGCACTTATCTTACCATCACTGAATTTAGAGGTAGAAATGGTATCATTCAGGATATGAAAATTGACAACGTCCTTTAGTTCTCCTAAATCAATGTCGTCCACGGAATTCTTGCCTGCTTTGGCCAAGTAGGCCTTAACCCCATCATTAGTAGGAAGAAAAAGCGTGTACTTTCCATAGGCCTGCAAAAAGCCGTCGGTTCCCGCCCGCTCAATCATTTTTCTGAATAGTGAAAACTGCTCCGGATATTTATCAAGATAAGAGGTAATGTTGACATTACTGCTGGTGTTGATCACCAAAGGCTCTTGTTTGCATTTCGCGAAAAAAAGTGCAATAAAAAAACCGGTAATCACTGTCGCCAGTTGAAGGCCTTGAGTTTTTTTCATAATAGTTATTGGTAAAAAGGGTTTTGAACTAAATTTTTGTCAGCCAGCAGCTCATCGAGATTTATAGGTAGGTAATGGCTCCGCCTGTCTGAATACTTTCCAACGATCAATTGCACCTTATCTCCGGGGGCAATTTCACCTATCATATTAAGGATAAGGTCTATACGGGTATATTTATCACGTTTAGCATTCCGGAGTACGTCGAACCATCTTTTTCCTTCGAAAGCAAACTCGCGCCTCCGTTCTCTCAGTATATAATCGGCTACATCCTGAACATTGTTAGGGTCCGGGTTTTCTTCTGTGGCGGCTATGGCCCGGGCGCGGGCGCGGACGGTCTTAACGAGTGCCAAAGCACCAGTGGTATTATTTGAAAAGGTCAGGGCTTCTGCTTTCAGAAGCAGGATATCCGCGTACCGGTAAAAAAACCAATGTGCGTAGGATTCTCCGGGGGCTCTTAATGAACTGTTCCCTGGCGTTCCAGCAAACTTCCAGATGACATAATCTGTCGCTCGAACAGCCCCCCCATCTCCCCTGATGTCTTTATTCAGGGGATTGGGATCGTTGCCGTAGACTACGTCGGTCACCCTCGGGGCAGCTAAAAAATGCTTTCCACTCAGGTTGATAAACATCGTATAAAAAGGGTTCAGCAATTGGGCATCAAACTGGATCTCAAAAATGCTCTCATTCGAGTTTCCTGTAAAAAAAACCGTATTGAACCAATCTGCTTGTTTACTACCATCGATCAGCCCAAAATTACCGGAGTTGATTATCTTATCACAGGCTTTAATGCATTGTGTATAGTATTCCGGATGATCGCTTCCGGCCATCCATTTGAGCGGGAACATACCGGGTCGGATCTGTACCGGGATAGAAAACTGTCAACGTTTTAGCATTGCCATTGATGTCTTTTAATAGCGTAGGAAAAATCCCGTTTTTTATACCGTCGGCGGCTATGGTATTTCTTTCGACAATGTGGTATAGCAGGAAATTTATTACTTTTGCCTGGTCGAGGGTTGTTGTGGGGCTGAAGGTTGGCTGCCCCGTGACAGAGTTGCCGGGAAGAAGGTTGTTACGGACCGCCTGCATGATCGCGGCATTTGTAGGGATAAAAGCTGTATATTGCCCACCTACCGCAGCTCCGATGATGTCTTTGGTAAGTGGTATCCAAAGTGTTCCGCAATTAATCAGGTATTGGTAAAAGTAGTTGAAGTTAGCAGCCACTACAGGGTCTGTGGAAAGGCCGAGTCGTTCGATGCTCTGACCCAGTGTTTCCGTATTTTCTGCAAATTGCAGCAAGCCCTTGGTATAATAGACCCTTCCATTGAAGGCGGTTTTCACGCTGTCTATCGTCACAGCAGTTCCCTTCACAACGTTTCCTGCTGCAAAAACTTTGTTATTCTTAAATTTGACGTATTCCCCTCCAAAAGATTCAGCTATACCTTCCCCGGACAAATTATCGAACTGCCCGTAGGCGGTATAAAGTAGGGAATTTGCAGCTATTCTGGCCAGCCTTTCCTGTAATGCGCTGGTCGAGGGGGATGACCCAGACGCGTTCGGGTCAGTATACGTCCAAACAGATTGATCGGGAATATAATCATACCCTGCTTTTTTGACCTCGAGATCGGACATCATAAACAAGGTATATTTGAAGTTCGTGTTCGTCGAGCCAACTTTGAGATCTGTCTGACCAAATATCCTGGTCATCAGGCTGTATTTGGGGTCGAGGTAGGCTTTACCATACACAGTGCGAAAGACATTGGCCTGCTGGACCGCTTTTGTACCGTAAAAGTTTCCGTTACTCAACATTTTAGTATCGATGATGTCCGAAGCCACGAAGGTTGCAGATTGCACCTGAAGATTATTATTGCTGGTCAGAATATCTCTCGGCCAGATGGTAGAAAGCCACATATGTGCATTAATCAGGTCGGTTAAAACGCTTGGCGGAGCTGCGTCGAATGTGCCGAAATTGGCCAGGATATCTTTTTCGTAAGCCAGAAGCGCTGAGTTCTTGGGCACGACCATTGTCCACCCGTTTGCCTGGGCATCAGTTTGCGTAAGGGCGAGATAACCCTCATTGTTCGGTGCGAAGGCGAGCGTAGCCGGATAACTTTTAACATAAACAATATCCGATTTCCCCGTTAGCACTTTATACCGGCTCGTCAGTGCAATGTTAGCTGTGTAGATAGCGAGTTTATCCAGAAGCCGCATGAATTCACTATAATCCGGATTCTGAGAGATGTATTGATCTATGCTAGGTATCGGCGGGATAACTTTATCAATTTCATGCATAATGCCGTTCTCAGCCGGAATATCAGCGGTGATAACCTTGGCGCCGGCGACGTTAAAGCCGGTGAAGGTGGAGGTGGGATAAAAAGCATTATAGTCAGAAGCAGTAAGGGCATTTATCCCGAAATAGCCGCTCAAAAAATAAGGGATGTATTTGTTGTTATTATCGTTGGCCACGTAGGTCGCATTACGGTTGTTGGCCACAGAAACCCCGGAATGATTCGGGTCAACAAAAGTGAAGTCATAATAGGCAGTTTTCCTTCTGTAAGCATTGTCGGCAACAGCACCTTTCGCGGTCTGTAAAATCCCCAATTGGTCTTTTCGATAAGCATTGGCGACAAGACTATAGGTTATAATTCCGGCTGCTTTTGCTGAATCCAGAGCCGCCACGCCGCTGATACCATTTTCCTGGAAGTAACCTTGGAAAGCGTTGTCATTTGGCACAAAAAAGGTCCAATAACCCGCTGTACCCAAAATAGTTTTGTAACCCGCTTTGTCTATGAGGGCCAAGGCCGTGGTAAAGTTCCCTTTTTTCTGCAGTTCCTGGTAGATAGGTTGAGCCAAGCCATCAGGGCGGGCATAATAGTCGTCAAACATTTTTTTCTGACATGAGCTGAAAATGCTTGTCATGGCCAGTATACATACGATGGAGGTAATGTATTTATTCATAATATTTTATAAATTTTCAATAAATTATTGGGACGGTTAATTCTAACCGTGATTTACCTGGGGCAACCAGGAGATAGGAGTGTAAAGTTTTTACATATTTTTAAGCTTATGGATTGTGAATAATATTTGTTTTGACGACGGCCTCACTTTTTGATTCGCTGTATACCTTGATCGGGCTACAAAGCCGAGATCAAAAAATAAATGATCAATGCCTGCAGAATAGGTATAAACCTTTGCTGACCTCCGGGAGCGTTAATAACAGGGGTTTTGAAAGAGCGGATAATTTCTTCATAATTTTATTAAGTAAAAAGATTTCGCTCCAGGAAATTAGCATGACCGGAAGCCACTTTACAATTGGTTATTGTCACACAAATCTATTTGAAGTGATCTGCATGGGGTGAATAAAAATTAGTCTATTGCATTCAAAAATTGACCTTTATGAGTTTTAGAGCGTTTTAAAGGCTATTTAATGGGTTTCATTTAGAAAAAAAAAGATCATATTCCCTGAAGCCGTTCAAGTCGATATTTTTGTATTCTTGATGGAAAGATTAGGAGAAATAAAGATTTGGGGGCATCGACCGTAGTACTCCCCGGTGATTCTACATCGCCAACTTTATTTACTTTTAAGAAAACGTTTATTGATAAAGAGCTAAAGCCTCTGCGATGATTATTTTTGCCTCATAGAAAAAGGGTAGTTCGATGTTCGGAATTCATTTTCGTATTATCACGCTGTCTAAGACCCTTTATTGCAGGTTTTTTATATATTCAGACGGGTTTTGGCCGGAGTAATGCTTGAAACAGGTGCTGAAGTACGCTTGACTTTCGAATCCCACCCGGTAAGCGACCTCGGTAATACTTTGCTCTCCTGAATCAAAAAGTATTTTTGCTTTTCTAAGCCGCATTTCACGTAAGAATTCAACTGGGGCCATATTGGTCAGGCCCTTAAATTTCCGGTAAAATGGTGAGCGGCTCATATTCGCGTTAGCTGCCATAGATTCAATGCTCAGGGAGGGGTCTGACATTTCTGCACTGATAAATTGAATTATTTTGTTAAGGAATAATTCATCATGTGAGGTTATGAGAAGATCGCCTCTTTCTTTTTGCGCTGAATTAGGGCGGTTGAAAAGTTGCCAGAACATCCTGTTTCTTTGTTCCAGAAGATTGCTGACAGCAGCAAGCAGCATCTCGGTGCGGAAAGGCTTGGTCAGATATTGATCGGCACCAAAGTTCAAAGCATCGATCTTGTTTTCTACAGAAGCTTTTGCCGTTAGCAAAATAACCGGGATATGGCTCGTTTCGTTATGACTTTTTAATTTATCCAGCATGGTAATACCATCCATTACTGGCATCATGACATCAGATATGATCAGATCCGGATATAAATGCATGGCTTTGGAAAATCCTTCCTCCCCGTTTTCCGCTAACTCAATGCGATAATGCCCCCCAAGTTCCCCTGACAGAAAAACACGCAGGTCGGAGTTGTCGTCAACTAACAACAGTAATGGCGCTTTCAGAACTTTATAGCCCGTTTCCTGTGCCCTTCCTTTTTCCGTAGTATCTTGCTCCGGCGATTTAACCTCTGATATAGCTGTTTGCGTTCGCATCGTGCCCGGTTTTTTTTGGAACTGGCAGAGTTCTAAACTTGTTCCGAGTTCAATCGTAACGATCAGCCCATTTGTATCTGCACTATTTTCGGCATAAATCTTACCTCCGTGAAGTCGTACGAATTCACTGGAAACCGAAAGGCCGATCCCAGTACCTTTTAATTGTCCTGCTCCGCCTATTTGACCTTCGTAATAAAGCCGGAATATATCAGTAAGTTGCGTTTCATCGACACCGGGTCCCTCGTCACGGATGGCGATTGCGCATACAGATCCATTCTCTTTGAAATTGACCGAGATCTCTATCACTCCATCTTGAGGACTGTATTTCAGGGCGTTGGCAAGAATATTATAAAAAACTGTTTCCATCTTTTCTGGATCAGCGCAAATCTCCAAGACCAGGTTATCCGGGACTATGCTGAACCGGATATTTTTCTCACGAAAGGCCTCAGTAAAATAGCCGGCGACTTTATCGATCAGAGAAACCAGGCTGACGCGGGAAATATTTAACTGCGCGTTCCCTGTTTGCACTTTCCGTAAATCCAGTAACTGGCTGACGAACCTTTCCATACGCTCGGTATTCCTCTTGATGATCTCAATATACCTTCTTCCTCTTTCAGATAGGTCTTCCTTGGACAAGAGTGCTTCAACAGGGCTCATAATCAAAGTTAAAGGGGTGCGTAATTCATGCGAAATATTGGTAAAGAAATTCAGCTTTAGTTCCGTAAGCTCCTGTTCAACTTGTATGCGCTGGCGAAGTTTAAACATGGTCGAAATGATACGCCAGGTCATCCGCAGCAAGACCGCGATGAATAAGATGTAAGCTATTTTTGCCCATCCTGTTCGCCAGGGCGGTGGTAGGATCTTAACCGAAAGTTGTTTGAACGGTACTTCAAGATATTGATCCTGTCCCACCGTTTTAACCTGGAAAATATAGCTGCCGGGAGGTAGGTTTGAGTAGGTTGCCTTCCGCTGATTAGGATCGCTTTGTATCCAGACTGAATCCATGCCCAATAACCGATACGCGTAATTTTGCCTGTCCCCATTGCGATAGTCCAGGACATTGAAGGTAAAACTCAGGTCATCTTCGTCATATTTTAATACTAGTTCGGTCAAGTAGTTAATATCTGATTTCAAAACAGATTGCTTATGGTCCGAAATGTCAATATCTCTGCCATTCACCTGCAGGCCGGTTATAGCTATATGCGCATTGGTCTTGTGGTGACTGATCATTGCGGGATTGAAGGAAAGGTATCCCTGGAATTCTCCGAAGACTATGTTTCCACAAGGCTGTTTTAGGCAGGCACTTTCCGAAAAACCGAATTTTGGCAATCCCTCGATCGCGTAATAATTTTTGAAATGTTGTATTTCGGGATCAAATTGTGAAAGGCCCTTTTGGGTGGCCAGCCAAATTTTACCGAAATTATCTTCTACGCAACTTAGTGTAAAATCATTGGCCAACCCGTCCCCGATTGTATAGTTACGGAACTTTAACCCTTTCTGAGAATCCTTCCCGACCGCCCTGTCAAATCCGCCCCCGGCTGTGCATAGCCACATACGTTGCTGCCTGTCCTTTAATATGAACTGAATATCATTATTTCCTAAACTTTGCGGATCACCTGGTATTTTGTTGTATTCGAAAAACCGGTAGTCTTGGGGTTGTTCATCGGTAGCATCGACGATGAGTAAGCCGTCCGTGGTCCCCACCCATATGTTTCCTTTTGGACCGATCGCCAGGTGCCGGACTCCGTTATAAGCGCCCCTTGGGTGATTGGAAAACCCATTTCTGATGTTGTAAAACTTCGTTTTTCCTTTGATGCTCACCACTTGATTTAAACCGCCGCCTATTGTACCCGTCCAGATCCGTCCCTTCTCATCCTCCACAACGGAATACACAGCGTTACCACTAATACTGGTCGTGTCCTTTGGGTCGTTTGTATATTGGGCCAGGCGATACCTGGTATGATTCTGATCAAGTGGTTCTGCCTTAAAAAGTCCTTTGCCCTTAGTCCCGAGCCAGATATTTCCTTTCCGGTCTTCGCATATCGTATAAACCCAGCCAAGTCCGCCGGGGGGCTCATTGGTGAACATCCCTTGGATTTTTTTTCCCCCTTTGAAGACCGAAAGTTTTCTTTTAGTTGCGATCCATAGTCGCTGCTGATGATCAGAATATAAGGCTCGGACCTCATTTTCCGATTGTACATAGGTGTGGTCCACTAAAAGATGCTGATGGAAGTCATCATTTAGGATCACTACTTTTTCCAATCCCTTTTGGTCCGTATTCAACCATAGGATTCCCTCACTGTCGTAAAAGTGATGAACAACCCTATTGTTAAATCTATAGTCGTCAAATCGTGGATCGTTGTAGAAGCGATCAATTGTGCCTGTGGCCTCGTTATAATAACCGAAACCATGCCCTTTCATATTGACCCAAACTCTGCCATTTATATCTTCGAATACCTCGTATGGTGTACCCGTATTGATCAAAGAATAATCCGGCTGCGTGAAACGCCGGAGGTTGCCCCGCCAGGGGTCATACCGGAATACACCGTTCTCACTAGGTTCGAGCCACAAGCAGCCCGACTTGTCTTCCAAGATAGATAAGATCGGGTGCTGGTCGATTCTGACAGTTGCGCGAAGGCTCAGATCGGCCTTGTTTAGTATTATTAGCTCGCCTTTAGCCGTTGAGCAATATACTAAATCGCGTTTTGAGGCAAGACATACCGAATTTAATTGCATATCAGGTAAGATTTTCTTTTTAAGGAACCTCCCGTTCTGCTTATTATGAATGATTAAATAACCATCCTGTGTCGTGAAAGCGATATTGACTTTATCTTCTGCCACGGATTTGAAATTGCACTTGTTTAAAACATCAAGATCCAGGGGCTTGCTTGAATAATATCCAGAGGCGTCGGGCCTGAGTATTGATATACCGCCTACGGTTCCTATCCAGATTTTTCCCTGGTTGTCTATCCGGAAGAAATTAATCTTATCAGAAGGAAGATTAAAGCGCCCAACCTGATCCTGTGCATATCTGGTGATAACAGGTTCCGGCGATCCGGGTTTAGACAATGCGATAAGGCCTTGATCCGAACTCAAAAGCCAGACCAGGTTTTTTCCTGACGGCAGAATACCCGTACAGGAAAATCTTTTTCCCGCGACCTTTTTCAGTCTTTTCAATACATAAAGGAATTTTCCAGTTCTTTTATCAAATCTATAAACCTGATTGCCATCGGTTTTAACCCATAAATACCCGTTGTCATCTTCGACGATATCATTGATCCGGTTGCTGTTCAGGCTGGAACTGTCACCAGCATAAGATTTAAACGTGGTAAAAGTCTGCCCATCGAAACGGTTGATGCCATCCCAGGTACCGAACCACATAAATCCTTCCCTGTCTTTGATTATAGAGGTCACCTTGTCATGTGACAGGCCATCCTGGGTAGAATAATGGGTGATCCGGCATTTCAACTGGGCAAACGAAAAGCAAGGGGCAAAAATGCAGAATAGATGTAATATTGCAGTACATTTTATCCTGGATAAATTAAATTTTATAAGCATCCCGGAAAGTTAAGTCCTTGGTAAGATAGGTTTATTTTTAGCAGTTGAGACCCTATGTAATATACTGCAAACATTTGCTTTCATCTCTGTCTTCATAAAATTCGGCTCCTATTTGTGATAAGATTGACAATGTTGAGATTTATTTTATCTGATCTGAATTAGCTGGTATGACTCGCACAATTGTAGCCCATTTCGTTTAAAGGGATTGCCTGATAATGATCTTAAATGGGTTTATGATTTGGGCGGGCTTGTTTTCCAGTATCATTTTCGCGGTCATTTTCCCCATCGCTTCTAAATCAGTAGTAAGTACCGTAATACCGAGCAATTCTTTGAAGGGTGTATCATGGTAAGATATCAGTCCAATCTCGTTGCCGGCCAGCAGACCATTTTCTTTTATTTTCTTTAATAAAATGATGAGTTCCGATTCGTCCAGCGTCAGGTAAACTTCGCCTTTATACGGCCCATTTTTCTCCACCATATTCCTGATTTCCAAGCCAAGTGATGATTCAGTCGCAAATCGCATTAAGCCCTCGATGATTCCCTGCTGGTGGCCTGTTGAGGGGATGAGTAAAATCAGCTTTTCATACTTGGCCAAACGCGCCGAATTTTTTCTGAGCACATTTAAAATGTCGTTGGTATAATCTTGGCAAACAGAATAAGCTGGCTTGAAACCGGTTATGGTTTTGTCCAATAAAATAAGTTGGCTATCAGGCACTTTACGTAATGTGCTGATGCAAACACTTTCATTGATTCCCTCTCTGAACAAGGGAAGGATAACATAATAGTGGTATAAGCTGAGCGATTGGTCAATGATTTCATCCAGTAAAGCCAAATCACCATGATGGATCCTAAGGTCAACTTTTACCTTTGCCCCGAGCGATGAGACGATTGAATCAAAAACGATCTTTTTATGGGAACTGAGTTCATTAAAGATCAGAAGAACATTGATCGTTTTATTGGACTTGACATTAACGAAGTAACCTTTGCCTTTAACGGAGCTGATATAACCAGCTGTTCGCAAACGGGTATAGGCCTTTTCAATGGTATCTCTCGCTACGCCGTATTGTCTACTGTAAGTATTGATGGAAAGCAGTTGCTGATTCCTTTTATACACACCCTTTTCAATATCCCGGCTTATAGTCATCACAATTTGCTCTACCAGTGGCACAGTATTATTATAATTGATCTTTGCTTTAGCCATTTCATATGATAAAACATACCGACAGTTTTAATTCCAATTGAAAGCATTCACGCCTTGATTTTTTAAGTCCGGCGAAAAGTATAGATAACTGCTTGTTTCGAATCTGAATTATAACCAGATCGGTATTTTTGGTTTTATTTGGATGGGATAATATTGAAAAATTCCCTTTACTAATATAGCGAGAGATTCGCTATATATACAAATAATTTTAAAAAATCGGTTGCAAATTGCGTGTATTATAAAAAATAATTGATAAATATATAAAATTAATAATTTAAGTGGAACAATATTGAATATTTGATCAAACATAAAGGACGATTTGGGGCAGTCCGATAAGATTCTTGATAAAAGAATTAGGGTAAAATTTTCGTTTGTTACCTATTTTTAGTCCATTACCGGGATTTTTAATTACTATAATTTTCTTTTTTTTATTAAACCCCGTTCCTAAACATATAAAAGTAGCAAATCATCGACCTTAATCCACTGCCTAACTATAGGTTAATGAAATGGTTATTCCCGGCAGATAATGAAGAGATCGAATTAAAGAGTAAATCCTTCCGTTGTAATATAGGACAATGAATCGAAATATCTTAACCGGCAATTATGATTTCAATTTCTTGATTGCGGAACATGTCCTTATGCTTTTCCTCGATACCGCTGTCTGTAATAATGTAGCTGATGAGTGATAGGGCACCGAGGCTTGCAAAAGCGCTTTTCCCGAACTTAGTTGAATCTGCCACAAGATAAGTGGTCTCAGCCGCATCTATCATTGCTTTTTTTACGACGATATCGCTGATACTTGGATATGTTAAACCAGATTTTAAGGAAAGTCCTGCTGTAGCCAGAAACAACTTTTGGATATTAATGCCTTTAAAAAAATCTGCCGCTTTTTGGCCTGTAAGCGATAAAGTTGGGGGTTTAAATTCACCTCCGGTCATGATCACCTCAATGCCAGGTTCTGCGCCTAACATCAACGCTATATTCAAAGCATTAGTAATGACAGTTACCTTCCGATTTCCTTTAAGTTTCCGGGCAATTTCTGTGGTAGTTGAACCGGAATCCAGAATTATAGTATCCCCATTTTGAATAAATTCAAGACATTTGATCGCAATAATTTCTTTCTTATCCAGATTCTCATGGTTAGCTAATGAAAATGAACTAACCTGGTCCTGAATATTCTTCAAATAAGCTCCGCCATGCTCTTTAACTAGCAAGCCTTCTTTCTCCAGCTTTTCTAAATCCTGCCGAATGGTAACTTCCGTAACTTTAAAGATTTTTGCCAGATTGATTACTTTTGCGGTGCCATCTTCCTGAAGTAATTCCAGAATTTTTTCACGACGTTGATATGCGAGCATTTTAAATAATTATAAATACTGACAAAAATAACATAAAAACGAAGTAAAAGAAAGGGCTAGATTTCTCCAGCCCTTTCTTTTACCTTAATTGTATCCTGGGTTTTGCGTAAAGACGTCTTTATTCGTAGTCGGGTCAAGCTGGCTGGCCTGTGGTATAGGCCTGACCAGATGATAAGATTTAAAATTTGCCGCAGCATCGGGATTCATTGTCTGGATTCTGCTGGCTAACTTACCCGTCCTTTTCAGATCGAACCATCTTAACTGTTCTCCGCCCAACTCTCTAGCTCTTTCATCCAAAATGAAATCAATCGAAACTTGAGCTGGTGTGATCTGCATTTGTGCTACTTTTCCGGGCTTAGCAGCACGGGTTCTGATTACGTTAATATAAGTAGCAGCAGTGCCCGGATCTCCAAGATTAAACTTCGCTTCGGCTGCAACAAGGTACATTTCTGCTAGTCTTATTACAAAGACATCTCTTGCACTTTGAGCTTCAGCAACGCTAGCGCGCGTTGAATCTTTGAACTTTGATAAAGAAATGACAAACTTACGTTGAATCGGTATGCTTGTGGCCATATCGTAAACTTTTGGAAGATCATAAGTGATATATTTTTTGCTTTGCGATGCTAAGGGAATAGTAGCATTTGGAGTATAACAAATAGTATCTCCAACTTTAATAGCGTTACCGTTATAGTTTCCTGCTTTGTTAGCATACCATACGTTCTGGAACGAACCACTGTAACGGGAATCGTTCGCTTGATCGAACAAATTCAGATAAGCCAGTGTCGGCATATATCGATTAAAGGGACGGCCGTTTGGAATATCGCGGGCAAGCAAAGCAGAGTTGACCTGATCGTAAACCATTAGATACATCATGTGCCCGTTATTGGATCCGCGATAATGACCATAGGGATAGGTTGATGAACTTAAATCGTTATTAGCCAAATTGGTAGAGTAGTCAATTGCCCATATGACTTCTTTGTTTTTGAGATTGCCCATGTTCCATAGGTCAACAAACCGGGGTTGCAGCGCATAACCGTAGTTTTTTATGACATCATCCGCCAAGGCGAAAGCTTCAGCATTCATACCTCTTGTTAAGTACATGCGGGCTAAGAACGCTTTGGCAACCGGAATCGTCGCACGGCCGTAATCTGTCGTACTTACAGGTAAATTTGCCACAGCAAATTTTAGGTCAGTAAATATCTGCGTATAAAATGTTTCAACAGGTGTTCTGTTAGCCGTTGTAACTGCTCCGTCGGTAGGTGTGGTCGTAAAGTTTACACCTCCCCACGTTTCTACGATATGCCAATAATAAAATGCCCTTAGGAATCGTAATTCTGCTTCCCTGGTCGTTTTTTGAGCTGCAGTATAATCCGTGACGTTACCGATACCGGCAATGCCGGTATTACACAAATTTACCCCTGCATAAAGATTGTTCCACAATAATGGCAGCGGGTCAGCTGTCCCTTGTAAATTGTAATATTGCGTGAACATAGGATATGGGTCCCCTGCTCCACTTGTCCAGATATCTGTTCCCATTTCTGCTGCAAGATAGCCTTCTTCCTTACCATACCAAAACCTGGAAAAAGTATACGCTGCATTAACCAATGTTTCAAAGCCTACTGCCTTGGTATAAAATGTAGAAGCCGTAAAACCACTTGGATTATATTCGTCAAGTTTCTTTGTGCATGAGCTAAACATCAATATGCCAGCCAAAAGGATTAAAATCCCGCTATAAATAATTTTTTTCATGATGCTCTGATTAATAATTTTTATAATGAAACATTAAGACCTGCCAAAAATAATTTAGTTAACGGCCTGTCGAAAGATCCACCGCCTTCAGGATCGTAGTCTTTAATTTTAGAAAAGGTTAGAAAATTTTTAGCGCTTATATATAACCTTAAATTAGAAACATGAAGGGCTTTGGTTATCCCCGGTGAGAAATTATAACCCAGGCTTGCACTTCTTATTTTCACGAATGATCCATCTTTGTAACCTAGAGTAGAAGCAAATGGAGTAGCTGATTTAGAGATATTCGCATTCGGCCTAGGATAGTCATTTGTTGGATTTTCAGGAGTCCAATAATCAACATTAGCGCCGTTTTCTATTGCATTCGGTTCATATTTTAATGCGTATTGTGAAACGAACATCTGACCAATTCTTCCATAAACTAATACGTTCAAATCAAAGCTCTTGTATTTAAAATCATTGCTGAATCCAAAACTATATTTTGGGACAGCTGAACCGAGCACAACCCGGTCTCCGGCGGCAGTGATTGTCCCGCTACCGTCAATATCGGCGACTTTGATATCGCCGGGCTTATAGCCGTAAACGGCAGCCTGAGCAGCTTCCGATGTCTGCCAGATGCCTAGCTTTTGGTAATCGAAATAGGAAACCACAGGATAGCCTATAAACCAGTTATTGCCTAAGTCGTTTACGCCGTTAGGCAAATAGGTAATACGTTCTTTATTACGAGTATAGGTAATATTTGACGACCAGGAGAATTTATTTGTTTTGATATTATTGGTTCGTACGGTAAGCTCAATACCTGTATTCCGGCTCCTGCCCACATTAGCCAATGTTGTAAGGGCTCCTGTCGAAGACGGAAGCTTCTGACTCAATAACAAGTCCCGGGTTTGAGAGTCATAATAATCGATACTTCCAGAAATTCTATCCCGGAATACACCAAAATCTATCCCCGCATTTAATGTTCCCGTCAACTCCCACTTTAATTTTTGATTTCCGATGTTGGGGTCCAGTTCATAGGCCAGTGCGGTGATATCATTATAAGAATAGGGCACTAAGATCAGACCACTTTGGGTTTGATAGGGTTTAACAGCTGCATTACCAGCTACGCCATAACTTAAACGTGCCTTTAACTCGGATACTACGCTTTGGCTTTTCATAAATGGTTCGTCAATAATTCTCCAGGCAGCTGCTGCAGAAGGAAAGAATGCCCATTTATTTCCTTTGGCTAAAACCGATGAACCATCAGCTCGCCCTGTCAGGGTCAACAAATATCTTTCTTTGAAAGAATAATTTAAGCGCAATGCCCCCGATTCAAGATTTTGCCCAACATAATTACTTGATATCTTGAGATTGGCAGGATTGTTTTGTAAGGCATAGAAAGATTGGTCTGATAACAATTGTCCCGTACCTGACGCCGATGCCTGATCTGAAACGCTTGATTGGTAACTGGTTACACCCGTTAACGTAAAGTTATGATGGTTTATTTTTCTCTGGTAGGTAATAATATTCTCCCATATTAAATTATTATCGGTTGAATTGGTTTCAGAAGAAAGAGAACCCGATGAAAGCGCCCGGTTTAATGTATTGGTACCTTCGAAATGCCCATTTCTTGAACTGGACAAAGTCACACCTAAATTCGACCGTATGGTAAGGCCGTCTGCCGGTTTCCATTCCGCGTAGGCAGTGGAAAGCAAATGTGTTATATTATTTTTATTAACATATTGCCCTGCCTCCTCATCATAAAGCGGGTTAACCTGATTTCCGTTACCCGGAAACTTAGCCAGACTGCCGTCCGCACTGTAGGGATTAAAATATGGAATGATCTTGTTAGCGACAGACAATACGTTATCACTTCTTAAATTTTGATCGTAATAAGCAAGCTGACTTTGTAAGCCAACTTTAAAATCCTTAAAAAGTTCATGATCAACATTTAAACGCAGGCTGTAACGGCTCGAATAATCATTGGTATACAAACCTTTTTCTTTGAAATAGTCAAAAGAAAAGTAAGCTTTTGTTTTATCATTGCCGCCTGAAACACTGGCATTATAGTCCTGTTGCGAGCCTTTATGCAAAAAATATCCCGGCCAATAATAAGAATCGCCGTTTTGAACTGCTGCAAGATCCCCGGAACTTGTAAAAACTTTCGGGTCGTCGGCTGTCGAATTCCAGGTACCTATAGTGCGATAGCCCTCCCGTTTCAAATTGGCGTATTGAGGACCTGTCATCGGCACAGGATAACCGGTAATCTCGCTGACGCCGTAATAGCTTCCTGCACTTACCTTCGGCTTACCTTCACCCCCTCTTTTAGTGGTGATAATAATAACTCCGTTTGCACCACGTGAACCGTAAATCGCTGTAGAAGATGCATCCTTCAAAAATTCCATGGATGCGATGTCGTTTTGGTTTATATCTTCATAGTTAGAATAAATGATTCCATCGACGATGTATAAAGGGCTGTTACTGGCATTTAATGAGCGGTTTCCTCTAACCGTTACACCGACTCCGGCTCCGGCTGCGCCGCTAGTCCGGGTAATATCCACGCCAGCAACCTTCCCCTGTAAGGCCTCCATAGGGTTGGATGCTGCAACTTTTGTAATTTCGTCACCTTTAACGGAAACGACAGATCCGGTAAGGTCTCTTTTACGAACTGTTCCATATCCAACGATAATTACTTGTTCTAAAGATTTCACAGAGGGTGTCAATGTGATTTTGAGTGTTGTTTTACCACCAATACTTTGTTCAAGTGGTTCATATCCAATAAAACTGTATACTAATATAGCTCCCATTCCAGGTACGTTGATGGAGAAGTTTCCGCCTACATCAGTTGCAACTCCATTGCTTGTACCCTTTAGCTTGACAGATACACCGGGAAGGGGGGCCCCTTTTTCATCCAACACAATTCCGGCTATTCTAATCAACTGTTTAGCATTTGCGGATGTTTGCGCCACTGATTGTTTGGGAAGAACAAACAGCAGCATTTGCGAAAGTAAAATGCATGTTAGTAAGTTTTTGATTGATCTCATAAGTTTAATTTTGGTTCACTTGAAATAACTTTAGTTTTATTGTTACAAACATAAGTAATCGTAAACCCAACAAATGCAACCGATTGTATTTTTTAGAATTATAAAAAAAATCAAGAAATTGTCTGCTTAAATGATAAATAATGAGTGGATAATTTATCAGAAAAGAAAAAAATAAAGACAAAAGCAGACTTAAATAGCTAAAAACTTCCAAAATATGAAACTCTTAGTCCCATTTAAATTTGTCAGTATTTATCTATTTCTTCTTTTATTTTCTATTTTAGCCCTGTAAATGATTATAATGGTATTTACAAGTTGCATAAACATCAAAAAAACTATTCAACCCGAACTATACTGAACCGCGTTGTTCAGATTTTTACAAAACGATCAGAAATATTAAAAATATGAGTAATAAAGCAACATTAGGGGTAATTATAGGTAATCGTGATTTTTTTCCGGACAGGTTGGTTTCTGAAGCCCGTGCCGATATTATTGCCCTTTTTACCCAACTGAACATTAATGCCATTATGCTGGGCGATACCGAATCAAAACTTGGCGGTGTTGAAACCTTTAAAGATGCCCAGAAATGTGCCGATTTATTCAAAAAACATCGTGAAGAGATTACAGGTATCATGGTATTCCTGCCAAATTTTGGCGATGAAAAAGGTGTTGCAGATACCATTAAATTGTCAGGATTAAACGTTCCGGTGCTGATTCAGGCCTACCCCGATGATCTGAATAAACTGGATGTAGCACGCCGCCGCGATTCATGGTGCGGTAAAATTTCGGTTTGCAACAACCTTTACCAGTACGGCATCAAATACACCCTAACCGATGATCACGTCACTCATCCGAGCGACCCCCAATTTATCGCCAACCTAAAAGATTTTGTGGCCATTTGCCGCGTAGTTAAAGGTTTACGCAGTGTTCGCATTGGCGCTATTGGTGCCAGGCCGGGAGCTTTTAATACCGTTCGCTACAGCGAGAAGATATTACAGCGTAACGGCATTACCGTAACCACTGCCGACCTGAGTGAGATTTTAGGCAAAGCCGACAAGTTAACGGCAGAACACCCCGAAGTACAGGCGCACTTAAATAAGATAAATGCTTATGCGCCTAAAGGCCTCACGCCCGACGATGCGATGATACAAATAGCCAAACTGGACGTAGTGCTTAACCAGTTTATGGA